>MKUJ01000014.1:0-76463 GCA_001897755.1 Afipia sp. 64-13 | reverse complement strand
CGAGGCGGTGGCGGCCTTCCAGCACGAGCACGGCAATGCCGGCCTGCTGCAGCGTCCGCGCCGCCGCCAGCCCCGCCGCGCCAGCGCCGATGATGGCGACATCGATGTCGGAGGGAAGGGACATGGAGACAACCGTCATTGCGAGGAGCGAAGCGACGAAGCAACCCAGTTCTTGCTTGCGGTCGCAAATGCCAACGCTGGATTGCTTCGCGGAGCCTGTCATCGGGCTGCGCTTTGCGCGGACCCGTTGGCTCGCAACGACAAAGATGATTCAGCGGGGATCCCGCGGCTACATGGCCGGGACAAGCCCGGCCATGACGGCATCACCTACGCTTCTCAGCTCGCCAGCGCTTCCTTGCTCTTTTCGGCGCGCTTGCGCTCGTTCGGATCAAGATGGCGCTTGCGCAGCCGGATCGACTTCGGCGTGATCTCAACCAGTTCGTCGTCCTCGATATAGGCCAGCGCCTTTTCCAGCGTCATGCGGATCGGCGGGGTCAGGCGCACCGCTTCATCCTTCGAGGTGGTACGGATGTTGGTGAGCTGCTTGCCTTTGAGTACGTTGATCTCGAGATCGTTGTCGCGGGTGTGTTCGCCGACGATCATGCCGCGATAGACCCGCCAGCCGGGCTCGATCATCATCGGGCCGCGATCTTCCAGCTTGAACATGGCGTAGGCCACCGCCTCGCCCTGGTCGTTGGAAATCAAGACGCCGTTGCGGCGGCCCTGGATATCGCCCTTGTAGGCGGCATAGCCGTGGAACAGGCGGTTCATGATCGCGGTGCCGCGGGTGTCGGTGAGCAGTTCGCTCTGGTAACCGATCAGGCCGCGGGTCGGCGCGTAGAATACGAGGCGCAGACGATTGCCGCCGGAGGGGCGCATCTCGATCATCTCGGCCTTGCGCTCGCTCATCTTCTGCACCACGACGCCCGAGAACTCCTCGTCGACGTCGATCACCACTTCCTCGATCGGCTCCTGCAACTGACCGCTTTCGTCCTTGGTCAGCACGACGCGCGGACGCGACACCGACAGTTCGAAGCCTTCGCGGCGCATGTTCTCGATCAGGATCGCGAGCTGCAATTCGCCGCGGCCCGACACTTCCATCGAATCCTTGTCGGCGGCTTCGACCACGCGCAGCGCGACGTTGCCTTCGGCCTCGCGCAGCAGGCGGTCGCGGATCAGGCGGCTGGTCACCTTGTCGCCCTCGGTGCCGGCGAGCGGCGAGTTGTTGACGATGAAGGACATCGACACGGTCGGCGGATCGATCGGCTGGGCCTGGATCGGTATCTCGACGGTGGGATCGCAGAACGTATCGGCGACGGTGCCCTTGGTGAGGCCCGCGATGGCGACGATGTCGCCGGCTTCCGCCAGTTCGACCGGCTGGCGTTCGAGACCGCGGAAGGCGAGGATCTTCGAGACGCGTCCGGTCTCGACCGTCTTGCCGTCGCGCGACAGCACCTTCACCGACTGGTTCGGCTTGACGCTGCCCGACGCGATGCGGCCGGTGATGATCCGGCCGAGATAGGGGTTGGCTTCCAGGATGGTGCCGAGCAGACGGAACGGGCCTTCCTCGACCTGCGGCGGCGCGACGTGCTTGAGCACAAGCTCGAACAGCGGTGTCATGCCCTTGTCGTTTTCGTCGGGGCTGGTGCCCATCCAGCCATTCTTGCCGGAGCCGTAGAGGATCGGAAAATCGAGCTGCTCGTCGGTGGCGTCGAGCGCGGCGAACAGATCGAACACCTCGTTGAGCACCTCGGTGGTGCGGGCGTCGGAGCGGTCCACCTTGTTGATGGCGACGATCGGCTTGAGGCCGAGCTTGAGCGCCTTGCCGACCACGAACTTGGTCTGCGGCATCGGGCCTTCGGCGGCGTCGACGAGGACGATCACGCCATCGACCATCGACAGGATGCGCTCGACCTCGCCGCCGAAATCGGCGTGGCCCGGCGTGTCGACGATGTTGATCTGGGTGGTTCCCCAATGCACCGACGTGCATTTTGCCAGAATGGTGATGCCGCGTTCGCGCTCGATGTCATTCGAGTCCATGGCGCGTTCGACCTGGCGCTGGTTTTCGCGGTAGGTGCCGGACTGCTGCAGCAGCTTGTCGACGAGAGTGGTCTTGCCATGGTCGACATGGGCAATGATGGCGATATTTCGCAAATCCATATGTTTCACCGGTTGGGCGTCGCGGGCAGTCACGGGGACGCCAAAAAAACTGGCCCGGTCCATCAGGATGCCGGGCACGCGCGCCTCACTTCGCCAAATCAAATCCGGGATCAAATCCGGGCAGCCGGCGCGTTGCGGCGGAATATAATCAGAACCGGTCCGAACACAATCTGCAATCGGCCCCGGAATCGGGCATTTTTGCGGAATTGCCGCGGGGCCGGCCGGGTGTCCGCCGGCCCAATGTCCTCAGGCCCCCCGGGGTCTAGGCGACATGCGGTCGTGGCGGCCGCTGGGGTTCCGGCAGGGTGATCAGGAAGGCCTTGCGGTCGGCGACCGCGTTGTGGAACTGTTCCAGCGCGATGCTGAAGGCGGTGAGCGAGCCTTCCTCGATGGCGCCATCCTCGAAACAGTGCAGGGTCTCGCTCATGATGACATCGGCCTCGGCCTGCATCGCGTCGAGCTCCTCGATCGAGGTCGATTTGCGTGCCTCCGGCAGCATTTCGAGCAGCCGTTCGCGCAGCGAAGTGTTGGTGGTGCGTTCGTCGCGGCGCACGAAACCGGCGAACCAGGCACCCGCCGAACCCATCACCGACAGGATCATGATGACGCCCCAGATGTAGTCGCTGTATTTGTCGAGGAAGCTCTTTTCCTCGCCATCGACGAAGGCGGCGGCGCCCGGATGCGCGGGGATCGCGGCATCCTTGTCGGTGTCCGGGGTCTCGATTTTGGCGGCCTGCGGGAACTCGTTGATCACCGCCTGCCGCGCGGCGAACAATTGCCGGGCGAAGGCGGCGACCGTGGTGTCGGACAGCGTGCGCTGCGCCACGAAATGATGGCCGAAGCTGATGGTGGTGACGGTGTCGTCGGGGCGCGGCGGCGCGGCGTTGAAGGAGCCGGCGGGAATTTCGCCGGAATCGTAGGCCGCGAATTTCTGCGCGATCGCCTCGGCGGTATCGAGCGACAGGAAGGTCGGCTCGCCATGGCGCGCGGTCGCCGCGATCGCCTCGGCGGTGATCCGGCTGTTGAGCGGGCCGACCGCAAGATAGGCGTCCAGCTTCTGACCGCGCAGCGCCTCGGAGATGCCGGTGGTCGGGAACTGCATGACGTGGACACTGTCAGGCGCGACGCCCGACTGATCGAGAATGACGTTGAGCAGATTGATGTTGGCCTTGGTGCGGCCGACCACGCCGATGGTCTTGCCGGCAAGCTGCTTGATGCTGGTGATCCGGGATTTCTTCGGCCCACCGCCTGGCACCCACAGCGTGACGAAATTCTTGCGCAGGAACGCGACCGCGCCGGCGCTCTTCGGGAAATCGACATCGGCGCGCACGATGGCGAGATCGACCTTTCCCGCACTGAAGCTCGCGGCGCTTTCGGCGGCGCCTTCGGTGATCACGGGCCGCAGGCGGATTTTGGCATGGTCGCGCGCGAATGCCTGGCTCAGCGCCTGCACCACCTTGACGTCGTCGCTGTTGGGCGGGCCGACCGCGATGCGCAGCGTCACCGGCCGCGTGACGTAATACACCATGCCGCCGATGGCCGCGCCGAGACCGAGCACGCCGGCGAGCAGCAAGAGCCACATCCGGACCCGGGCGCGCGATTTGGACGAGGAATATTGCCCGTGGGGGGACATCATCACGGCGGATCTCGGGTCCTGGTGCGTCGGCGCCATTCATCACCGTGTGCTGGAGTTCGGCTGCGCCCTTGCGTTAATCTTATCAGATGCCCGCTGCCGGCGCTCGCCCGAAAGGGAACGTGGTGAGCGGCTGGTATTCATGAATTCAGGTCCGAAAAATGGCGGGATGCATCTCTGTCCGGGATTGGGGCCAATCCAAAATAAGAACCTCGTGATCGGGGTTGGTTCATTCAGGCAAGGAGACGACGATGACGGAGCGGTTAACGGCGGAGGCGCGGCGGACGGCTCTGGCCGATCTGCCCGGCTGGTCGGAGGTAGCGGGACGCGATGCGATCGCGCGGACCTTCGTGTTCGCGGATTTCAACGAGGCGTTCGGCTTCATGGCGCGCGTCGCGCTGGCGGCCGAGAAGGCCGATCATCACCCCGAATGGCGCAACGTCTACAAGACCGTTGAGGTCGTGCTCGCGACCCACGATGCCGGCGGCGTCACCCGGCGCGACCTCGCGCTGGCGCGGGCGATGAACGCGATCGCGGACGGGCGCGGCCGCGCGTGAGGCTTGCGGCGCATCCGCGCGCCGGCTTGCGCGGGGCCCCTGTCGACACCAGATCAAGCCGCATGAAGCGCGGAATCGGGATTTCCGCGCAACATGAATCGGATCTGGCGAGGTGAGTGCCGCGATGGCGACCGACCACATTTTCCATTTCGATCCCGCCGACAGGCTGGTGAAGAACCCTGAGCGGGTCCGCAAGAGCTTCTGGGCGAAGATGAAGCGCGTGGCCGCGCAGCTGCCGTTCGCCGAGGATCTGCTCGCCGCGTATTATTGCGCGTTCGATCGCCAGACCCCGCGACATGTGCAGGTCGCGCTGCTCGGCGCGATCGCTTATTTCATCCTGCCGTTCGACTTCACGCCCGACATGTTGCCGGTGCTCGGTTTTACCGACGATGCCGCCGTGCTCGCGGCGACCATCCGCATGGTGGCGGGCCACATCCGCTCCGATCATCGCGAGGCGGCGCGCGCGGCGCTGCGCCGTGGCCTCGCGCCGAATGATGCGGCGTGAGCCGCCGTCGCGGTTCCTTCTGTGTGCATGCGCGCGTGCGATGGGTCTCATCCAACGCTTAAGTGGCTGGCAGCCTTTTCAATCCGGCGTTTCTTGGTTATTCCATCAGAGTCGCGGCGGTTGCTCGCTGCGGCGTCCGATTCGATCTGCAATGAGGTTCTCATGTTGGTGCGGCGGCTGTGGACGATGCTCGCGATGATGATGCTGGCATGCGGCTTCACGGATCCTGCCTCCGCACAGACCGCGCCGGCCAAAGGCGCGAAGGCGGCTCCGAAAGCCGCGCCGAAAGCCCATGCGGCGCCGAAGCCGGCTGCGGCCGGCAGCGCCGAGCCGACGCTGGTCGGTCAGTTCGGACAGTGGGGCGCCTATGTTGCCTCGCCGGGCGGCAAGAAGGTCTGCTTCGCGCTCGCCAAGCCGACATCGTCCAAGACCAATCCGCCGAACCGGCCGCGCGATCCGGCCTATGCCTTCATCTCGACCCGGCCCGCCGAGAAGGTGGTCAACGAGGTCTCGGTCATGATGGGCTATCAGCTCAAGCCGGGCGCGGAAGCCTCGCTGGAAATCGGCAACGCGCACTATGCGATGTATTCCCAGGGCGACGGGCTCTGGATCAAGAACGCCGCCGAGGAAGACCGCATGGTCGACGCCATGCGCAAGGGCGCCGATGCCACGGTGAAGGGTGTCTCCTCCAAGGGAACCCAGACCACGGACGTGTTTTCCCTGAAAGGGCTGTCCCAGGCGCTCGACCGTCTGGCGCAGGATTGCAAGCGTTAACGGTCGCCATCGGCGGAGTTTCGTCCTATATAGCGGGCGCATATTGAAGCCCCGCTTTGTCCGGCCATGGCGGACGGCGAGACATCCCGAGCCGATTGTATCGACATGACCGACGCAGCCAACGCGACCAGCGTTCTGGAAAAGACAGCTCTCGAAAGCTATGTGCCGCCGGCGCAGCCCTCGCTGATCGGCCTGTCGCGCGAGGAGGTTGCCGATCGCCTCGGCGAGATCGGCGTGGCCGCGAGCCAGCGCAAGATGCGCGTGCAGCAGCTCTGGCACTGGATGTATGTGCGCGGGGCACAGGATTTCTCGGAGATGACCAACGTCTCCAAGGAAATGCGCACCGCGCTGGCCGCGCATTTCACCCTGGCGCGGCCCGAAGTGGTGGCCGAGCAGATTTCCAGTGATGGCACTCGCAAATGGCTGCTGCGGCTGCCGTCGGGCCACGCCGCCGAGCGGCCGCACGAAGTCGAGTGCGTCTATATTCCGGAGACCGACCGCGGCACGCTGTGCGTCTCCTCGCAGGTCGGCTGCACGCTGAACTGCTCGTTCTGCCACACCGGCACGCAGCGCCTGGTGCGCAATCTCACCGCCGGCGAGATCGTCGGGCAGGTGATGGTGGCGCGCGATCGTCTCGGCGACTGGGTGGATCGCGAGACGCCGAACGGCAACCGGCTCGTCACCAATGTGGTGCTGATGGGCATGGGCGAGCCGCTCTATAATTTCGACGCGGTGCGCGATGCGCTGCTCATCATCTCCGACGGCGAGGGCATCGCGCTGTCGCGCCGCCGCATCACGCTGTCCACCTCTGGCGTGGTGCCGAACATCGGGCGGATCGGCGAGGAGACCGGCGTGATGCTGGCGATCTCGCTGCACGCGGTGCGCGACGATCTGCGCAACGAACTGGTGCCGCTCAACCGCAAATATCCGATCGCCGAACTGCTCGATGCCTGCCGCAACTATCCCGGCTCGTCGAACGCGCGCCGCATCACCTTCGAATATGTGATGCTGAAGGGCGTCAACGATTCGCTCGACGATGCGAAATTGCTGGTGAAGCTGCTCAAGGGCATCCCGGCCAAGATCAATCTCATTCCGTTCAATCCCTGGCCCGGCACCCAATACGAATGTTCGGACTGGGAGCAGATCGAGAAGTTTTCCGAATATGTATTCAACGCCGGCTATTCCTCGCCGGTGCGCACGCCGCGCGGCCGCGACATTCTCGCCGCCTGCGGCCAGCTCAAATCCGAGACCGAGAAACTATCGGCGCGCGAGCGGCAGGCGCTACGCGCGATGGCGATGACGGATTGAGTATTGATTGCGTCACTGCAGCCTCATGGTGAGGAGGCGCTCTTGCGCCGTCTCGAACCATGAGGTGCTTATGCTCCTCATCCTTCGAGACGCGGCCAGAGGCCGCTCCTCAGGATGAGGTAGAAACAACTGCGTCATCTTGAGGCGAGCCGTCTTCGGCGAGCTTTGAGAGTGACAGACGATGGAATGATCTTATGGCGCTGATCGGACGGTTGTTCGCGATCTTCTTCGGCTTCTTTGCCGCGTGTTTCGTCGCCGGCATGGTGGCGGTGGTCGCGCTGCTGTTTCCGGAAATGACCGACGTCTCGCTGCGCGACATGAACGGTGACGTGATCGACGTGCTGGTCGGTTTCGGCTTTCTGCTGGTCAGCGGGTTCGCGCTGGTGCCGGCGCTGTTTCTCATTCTGATCACCGAAGCGTTCTCGATCCGCACCATCCTGGCCTATGCCATTCTCGGGGGTCTGGCCGGGTTGTGCAGCTATCTCGCTTTCATTCCGTTCGATCCCGCGACCATGACATTCGACGGCATCATCCGGCGGCATCTGGAGATCATGGTCGGCTCGGGCATTCTCGGCGGCGTGGTTTACTGGGTGATCGCGGGCCGCAATGCCGGCGTCTGGCGCGGCGAGCCGTCGTCCCGGCCACCGCCGCCGGCCGCCCCGCCCGGGCGGTGAGCGGCGTCATGCGGCTTTTCTTCGCCGCCAGCCTCGGTTAGACAGCCCCACCATGAACCGGACCGGACTCACTATCGCGCTCGCGCTGTCGCTCGGTTTCGGATTGCTGTTCGGTCTTTATCCCGAACTCGATCTGAAGATCGCGGCGCTGTTCTACGATGCCGCGGCAAAAACCTTCCCGATGAAGGCGAACTGGCCCGCGGTCATCGCGCGCGAGGCGGCGATGTGGGTGGCGTGGGCGTTCGCGCTGCCGGCGCTGATCACGCTGGTGGTCAAACTGCTGCGGCCGGTGAAGCCGCTGATGATGTCCGGCCGCAAGATGGCGTTCCTGCTGCTGACGATCTTTCTGTCGGCAATCGTGCTCTCCAACATCGCCTTCAAGACCTATTGGGGCCGACCGCGCCCGGTCAGCGTCACGCAGTTCAATGGCGGGCTCGAATTCAAGCCGTGGTGGGACCCGCGCGGTCAATGCCCAAAGAACTGCTCGTTCTTCTCGGGCGAGGGCGCGACCGCGTTCTGGACCTATGCGCCCGCCGCGCTGGCGCCGCCGCAATGGCGCCCGCTGGCCTATGTCGGCGCCACCGCGTTCGGCCTTGCCACCGGCGGATTGCGCATGACCTTCGGCGGCCATTTCGCCACCGACGTGATCTTCTCGGGATTGGTCACCTTTCTGGTGATCTGGCTGATCTATGCGCTGATCTATCGCTGGCCCTCGACGCGAATGACCGACGAGGGCATCGACGCGGCCCTCACTCGCTTCGCCTGGCCGGGCTATCGCTGGATGCAGAAGCGGCTGGGTCATGATGTCGGCCCCTCGCCGCGGGTCCGGCCGGGGACGGCCGAGTAAGAAGCTTCCGCGTTGCCCCGGCCTTCGGCGGAACGACCAAAAGTGGTGCGGCGCCCGGCCTTCCCATCGCCTCCCAATCTTTCTATAGAAAGCCGATCCTGGCCGCGGCCTATTGAATGGACGTTCGATGAGTACGATTCTGAAAAACCTTCCCAAAGGGGAAAATGTCGGCATCGCTTTCTCGGGCGGGCTCGACACCAGCGCGGCGCTGCTGTGGATGAAGCAGAAGGGCGCCCGCGTCTTCGCCTACACCGCCAATCTGGGCCAGCCGGACGAAGCCGACTACGACGAGATTCCGCGCAAGGCGATGGAGTTCGGCGCCGAGAAGGCGCGCCTGGTGGATTGCCGGACGCAACTGGTGCACGAAGGCATCGCCGCCATTCAGTCGGGTGCGTTCCACGTCTCGACCGGCGGCATCGCCTATTTCAATACGACGCCGCTCGGCCGCGCCGTCACCGGCACGATGCTGGTCTCCGCCATGAAGGAAGACGGCGTCAACATCTGGGGCGACGGCTCGACCTACAAGGGCAACGATATCGAGCGGTTCTACCGCTACGGGCTGATGACCAATCCGGAGCTGCGGATCTACAAGCCCTGGCTCGATCAGCAATTCATCGACGAGCTGGGCGGCCGCGCCGAGATGTCGGCGTTCATGACCGCGCATGGTTTCGCCTACAAGATGAGCGCCGAAAAAGCGTATTCGACCGACAGCAACATCCTCGGCGCCACGCACGAGGCCAAGGATCTCGAACAGCTCGACAGCGGCATCAAGATCGTCAATCCGATCATGGGCGTGCCGTTCTGGCGTGACGATTGCGCCGTCAAGGCCGAGAAGGTTTCGGTGCGGTTCGAGGAAGGCCAGCCGGTCGCGCTGAACGGCAAGACCTTCGCAGATCCCGTCGCGCTGTTCCTCGAAGCCAATGCCATCGGCGGCCGTCACGGCCTCGGCATGAGCGACCAGATCGAGAACCGGATCATCGAGGCGAAGAGCCGCGGCATTTACGAGGCGCCGGCCATGGCGCTGCTTCACATTGCCTATGAGCGCCTCGTCACCGGCATCCACAATGAAGACACCATCGAGCAATACCGCATCAGCGGCATGCGGCTCGGACGGCTGCTCTATCAGGGACGGTGGTTCGATTCGCAGGCCTTGATGCTGCGCGAGACGGCGCAGCGCTGGGTGGCGCGCGCGATCACCGGCGAGGTGACGTTAGAGCTGCGTCGCGGCAACGACTACTCGATCCTCAACACCGAGAGCCCGAATCTGACCTATGCGCCAGAGCGGCTCAGCATGGAGAAGGTCGAGGACGCGGCGTTCACGCCGGGCGATCGCATCGGCCAGCTCACCATGCGCAACCTCGATATTTCCGATACGCGCCGCAAGCTCAATCTCTATACGCAGACGGGGCTGCTGTCGGCCGAGCCGGGCTCTCACATCCCGAGACTCGACAGCGACAAGGGCTGAGACGCACGAGCGCAGCGTAAGCTGGGCATGAAGCGCCTGCTACGGACTGTCATGCGCGGGCTTGACCCGCGCATCCATCCAGCGAAAATCTTTCAAGAAGATGGATTGCCGGGTCAGGCCCGGCAATGACACTTCCGATGCGTCATCGCCCTACGCGATCTTCTCCGCCCAATACGCCACGGTGCTGTAAGGCACGCTGATCTCGTCCTTGCCGGCCAGCGCGGGCGTCGCATCGATCAGCGCGCGCATTTTCGCGACCACTTTCGCTTCCTCGTCGGCCGGCAGCGCGGCGATGAAGCTGACCGAGCGCAGCCGGTTGATGATCACGTCCTCCGGCGCGCCGGTATGCGCATGGTGGAAATGATCTTCCTGCAGCGGCGTCAGCCCCTCGAACGGAAACACCTGCCGCCAGGTGCCCTTGGCGAAGCGCGGCGCGTCGCCTTCATAGGGCGCGATGATTTCCGACAGCCGCCCGATCCATTCGATATCTTCATCGCGCATGTTCCAGATCAGGCCGAGACGGCCGCCGGGCTTCAGCACGCGATGGATTTCGGCCAGCGCCGCACGGGTGGCGAACCAGTGGAAGGACTGCGCGCAGGTCAGCGCGTCCACCGAATTGTCGGGCAAGGGAAGCGCGGTCGCGGTGCCTTCAAGAACCTCAACCTCGGGCAGCGCCTTCGCGAGTTGCTCGCGCATCTGCCGCACCGGCTCGACCGCGATCACCCGCGCGCCGGTGCGGGCGAGATAGCGGGTGAACTTGCCGGTGCCGGCGCCGAGATCGACGACGCTCTTGCCGGCCTCAAGGCCAAGACGCTCACGCAGCCAGTCCAGAATCTCCGGCGGATAATCGGGCCTGCCGCGCGCGTACATTTCGGCTTTGCTGGTGTAGCCCTTGGCGGCGGCGTGATGGATCGGCCCGGCAATATCGTTCATCGCAAACTCCTGCGGCTCGCATCGTGCGTCCGAATTACCCGACGAGGCCGGATACGAAAATGGCCGGGAAATCATCCCGGCCATTGTTTTCTGCATGGTGCGCCGGATCAGCGCGGCGCCGCGTTGGCCTCGCCGCCATTGAGCAGCGGCGTGATGTTGCGAATGGTGACGCGGCGGTTGCGCCGCTCCGCTCCATCGGTCTGCACCTTGAGATACTGTTCGCCATAGCCCTGCGCGGTCAGGTTCTCCGCCGGCACGCCGAACTGCTGGGTCAGCAATGTTGCGGCAGCCTCGGCGCGGCGGTCCGACAGCGACAGGTTGTCGACATCGTTGCCGACCGCGTCGGTGTGGCCCTCGATCAGGAACACCGTCTGCGGATTGCGCTGGATGGCGCGGTTCATGCCGTCGGCGAGCACCTGCAGCTTGGCGGCCTGATCCGGCGGGATGTCCCACGATCCGGTCTCGAAGTTGATGGTGTCGAGATCGATGCTGGGCATACGCTGGCGCACCGAAGGGCTGTAGCGGATTTCGTCGAGCGAGTAGGCGCGCTCGAGGCGATCCACCGGCGGCGCGACCAGCGTGTCGTAGATCAGGTCCGGCGGCGCGCCGTCGGCTTCGACGATGTAGCGGTCCTGCGGGATGTGCAGCACCGGCGGCGGCAGCGAGACGAAATAGCCGCCGATGGCGCCAGCCACCATGCCGGCGGCGAGGCCGGCGCCGAAGCCCGGTCCGCCGTGCCGCCGGTTGTCGATGATGACGATCTCGCGGCCGTCGCGGTCGCGGCGAATTCGGCGCAGCAGGCCGCCGCGATCGTCGTTGATGGTGATGATCTGCGAGCCGTCCGGCCGCACCACGACGGTGCGGGTGTCGTTGCCATCGCGGCTCACGCGCACATCGCGCGCGCCGTAGCGGAAGCGGTCGATGTCGTTGTGACGCACGAAGGCCTGGCCGTTCGGGTCCTTGATGATGACGCGGCCCGGCTCACGGATGATGGTGCGTCCGCCTTCCGTGGTCTGCTGGCGCTGGTTGCGGAAATCCTCCATCCGCCGGGCGCCTGCAGGCGGCGCGTTGGCGGGGATCGGCGCGGCGGTGACGGCCGGGGCCGCCGGCAAGGGCGCTGCGACCGGAGCGGTCGCCGGCGCTGCCGGGGTGCCGGCCGGCATGCCCGGAGGCGGTCCGCGACGTTCGCTGCGCGCGCCGGGTCCGGCCGGAGGCGTGGCCGGTGCGGCGCCGGGGGCCGGCGGAGTGCCGGGCGCTGCGTTCGGGGCCTTCGCGCCGTTCGGGACGGGCGGTGTCGCGCCGGGCAGCGGCTGTGCGCCGGGCGGCGTGGTGACGGCGTTGGGGGCTGCCTTGGGCGCGCCGGGAGCAGTTGACGGCGCGGCCGGGGCCGTGGGCGGAGTGCCGGGGCGTGCGGCGGGCGGCGTCGCCCCCGGAGCCGGACGCGGCGGTGTCACATCGCGTACGCCCGGAGGAATCGGCGGCGCATTGTCGGGACGGCGCGGAGCCTCGCCGCGCGGAGCCGGCGGCGGCGGTGCGCCGGGTGCCGCCTTCGGAGCTTCGGGCGCGCGCTGCTGGGGCGCAGCGGGAGCAGCCTTTGGCGGGGCAGGAGGGGCGGCCGGAGCGGCCTTCGGAGCTTCGGGAGCACGCTGCTGGGGTGCCGGTCCGGCCTTGGGTGCGGCAGGCGGCGCGGCGTGAGGAGCCGCCGGAGGCGCGGGTGGCCGTGCGGCGGGCGGCGGCGGCGGAGCGGGATGTGCGGGCGCCGGTGCGGCCCTGGGAGGTGCCGGCGGCGGTGCCTTCGGCGGGGCCGGCGGCGGAGCATGCGGTGGCGGTGGCGGCGCGACCTTCGGTGGCGCGGGGGGTGCGGCTTTCGGCGGCGCCTTGGGCGCTTCCTTCTGATCGGGCGCGGCTTGCGCGACGACGAATGCGTTCGCAGCGTTCAGCGCCGCGCTCTCCGCAATTGCGGAAGGCTGCGACAGCGACAGCGCCGAGATCGCGGTGGTGGCAAGAAGGAGCGGTCTGAAATGTTTCATGATCACCTTATGTGAGAGCGGGCCGGTCAGCGAATTCATGACGCGATGGCGTTGCGTCACGTTGAAGTTGCACAATCTCCGGATAACCGTGCGGCGGGAGTGTGGCAAAGCCGCGCGCAAAACCGCGCATTTCAAGCGAATCGTCGTCTCTTGCGGCTGAACACAGTCTGAACGCGGCAGATTCGCTGAACGCGGCAGATTCACGATGTTCGCAGCGTGATGGCATCCGCGCTGCGCTTGTCATCGCACTGTCACTTGCGATTCACGGCGTCGGTGGCGGGATTGGGTACGCTCGGCCCGCTCGGCCCGCGCATCGGCGTCTCGTCAGGCGTGTTGCCGGGCAGCTCTTGCGGCGGGGGCGGCGTGTCGGGCTCGTGCATCGGTGGCGGAATATCCGGCTGCGGATTGCCCGGCGGCTGCTCCGGCGGGGGTTCGGTCGGACGTCCCGGCTGGATCGGCGGATCTTCCTGCGGCGTCGGTGGCTGCGGTGGCTTTCCCATCGGGACAGGACCTTTGCTGATGGCCGGTGATCATCGTCTCGCGCCGGATTGCGCGAATGCTGCTAACGTGCGGATCGCGAACGTGTTCCGTGTGTTGCAAGCGCGGCGGTCTCGCCGCCCGCAAACATGATGTACAAATATGAGGCTTCGATCAGGGAGAGAGCATGCCCGTTGCCTATTGGTGCGTTCTGGTCGCGGCGCTGCTGCCGCTGATCTGGGTGGCGCTCGCCAAATGGGGCGCGCCGACCACGAATCGCCATCCGCGCGAGGAGGTCGGCGATCTGCCGCCGCACCGGCGTCGCGCCTATGCCGCGCACCAGAATGCCTACGAGAATTTTCCGTTCTTCGCCGCGGCGGTGATTATCGCGGTGACGTCGGATGCGCCGCTCGCCGCCGTGAACGGCCTTGCGCTGCTCTATCTCGTGCTGCGCATCCTGCACGGGCTTTGCTATGTCGGAAATTACAGCACGGCGCGCTCGATCGTTTATACGCTCGGCCTGCTGGTCAATATCGCGATCTTCGTGCTGCCGGCGTGGCGTTGAGTGACGCGTATCCGCGTCAGGTGACGCGCTGTGTGCCGGCTCGCGCGCGCAGCAGCGGCAGTTGATGGCCGACCAGCAACGTGTTGCTGCGGGTCTTGCCGGCCAGGGTGTAGCCGCGCACCAGCATGTCGTCGATGCAATCGCGCCGCCAGGTCTTGCGCTCCAGATGCTCGATCGCCACCGCGCCCGGCCACAGCTCGGGCGGCGCGTCGCGGAAAAAGCTGGTCAGCGCGCGGTCCTCGTAACCCTCGATGTCGATCTTCATGGCGTCGATATGGGTGATCCCGGCCTCGTGCAGAACGCTCAGCAGTGGCAGCGCCGGCACCTTGATGCCGGTGGCCGAGGGTGAATCGCTGACATGGCTGGCGCCGAGATTGTCGCCGTCGGTCTCGATCGTGAGTTCGCCGGCGACATCGGCCGCCGCCGCCGCGACAATCGTGACGTTGTCGAGCCGCGAGGCGCGGACGTTGAAGGCCAGGCGGGCGCGCGACACCGGATGCGGCTCGATGGCGACGACGCGGCCGCCTTCGCCGACATGCCGCGCCAGCGCCAGCGCATAGGTGCCGACATTGGCGCCGACATCGATCGCCACGCCGCCGGCGGGAGTATGGCTCCGCAGGAAATCGAGTTCGGCCAAATTGTAATCGGGATTGAACAGCGCGCCGCGTTCGGTGCCGCTGGCCTGGTGATGGAAGCGGAACGAGGCGCCCTGATAGCTGGCGTCGATCGGCCCCGGCCGCAGCAGATTGACGAGGCGCGACAGCATCGGGCGGAACGCGCCCCGTTTCAGGCGCGAGCCGTGCGCGGCGGCGATCACCGCGCGCTGGAACGAGGTCGGTGCGAAAGCGCCGAACGGCGAGTCGTCCGGCGGAGGGTTGGCGGCTTGATTCATGCCCCAGTCATCGCGCGGGAGCCGCGACGGTTCAAGCAGAATAGAGGCATTGGGGGATGGCGACGGCCCGGATGCGGGATCAGACCTGCCGTTCGACCAGTTTCAGCTTGAGGTCGGCAATGGCTTTCGCCGGATTGAGTCCCTTCGGGCAGGCCTTGGTGCAGTTCATGATGGTATGGCAGCGATAGAGCCGGAACGGGTCCTCGAGATTGTCGAGCCGCTCGCCGGTGGCCTCGTCGCGGCTGTCGTTGACCCAGCGGTCGGCCTGCAGCAGCGCGGCGGGGCCGAGATAGCGGTCGCTGTTCCACCAGTAGCTCGGGCACGAGGTCGAGCAGCAGGCGCACAGAATGCATTCGTAAAGGCCGTTGAGCTTGGCGCGGTCTTCCGGCGACTGCTTCCATTCCTTCTGCGGCGTCGCGCTGGTGGTGTGCAGCCACGGCTCGATCGAGGCGTATTGCGCGTAGAAATTGGTCAGATCCGGAACGAGATCCTTCACCACCGGCTGGTGCGGCAGCGGCTTGACGTTGACCGCGCCGGCATCGACGTCGTGCATCGAGCAGGTGCAGGCCAGCGTGTTTTTGCCGTCGATGTTCATGGCGCAGGAGCCGCAGACGCCTTCGCGGCAGGAGCGGCGGAAGGTCAGCGTCGGGTCGATGTTGTTCTTGATCCAGATCAGGCCGTCGAGCACCATCGGCCCGCAATCGGCGGTGTCGACACGATAGGTGTCGACGGTCGGGTTCTTGCCGTCGTCCGGATTCCAGCGATAGATCTTGAATTCGCGGATTTCAGTGGCGCCTTCCGGCGCCGGCCAGGTCTTGCCCTCGGAGATCGTGGAATTCTTCGGCAGCGTGAATTGAACCATGACTTCGCCTTCGTCCGTCATCCATGTTCATGTGTCATCGCCGGGCCAGATCCGGCAATCCATCTTTTGGATGGACGCGCGGCTGATCTCCGCGCATGACGATTCAGCGGCTCAGTACACGCGCGCTTTCGGCGGAATGTACTGAACGTCGTTGGTCATCGTGTAGCTGTGCACGGGGCGGTAATCGATCGCGGTGTTGCCCTTGGCGTCGGCCCAGGCCAGCGTGTGCTTCATCCAGTTCTTGTCGTCGCGCTCGGCGAAATCCTCGCGGGCATGCGCACCGCGGCTCTCGGTGCGGTTCGCCGCCGAGTCCATCGTCACCACCGCCTGCGCGATCAGATTGTCGAACTCCAGCGTCTCGACGAGATCGGTATTCCACACCAGCGTGCGGTCGGTGACGTCGATGTCGGAGACGCCGCCCTTGACCTTGTGGATCAGGTCCTGGCCCTCGCGCAGCACCTCGCCGGTGCGGAACACAGAGCAATTGTTCTGCATCACGCGCTGCATGGAATCGCGCAGCCGCGCGGTCGGCGTGCCGCCGGAGGCATAACGGAAACGGTCGAGCCGGCCGAGCGCGAGTTCGGCGGAGTTGCTCGGCAGGTCGGGCTGCTTGGCGTTGGCGGTGAGTTTCTCGGCGCAGCGCAGCGCCGCCGAGCGGCCGAACACCACGAGGTCGATCAGCGAATTGGAGCCGAGGCGGTTGGCGCCATGCACCGAGACGCAGGCGGCTTCGCCGAGCGCCATCAGGCCGGGCACCACCGCGTCGTTGTCGTCGCCCTTCTTGATCACGACTTCGCCGTGGAAGTTGGTCGGGATGCCGCCCATGTTGTAATGCACGGTCGGCAGCACCGGGATCGGCTCGCGGGTGACGTCGACGCCGGCGAAAATCTTCGCCGATTCCGAAATGCCCGGCAGCCGCTCGTGCAGCACCGCGGGATCGAGATGGTCGAGATGAAGGAACATATGATCCTTCTTCTTGCCGACGCCGCGGCCTTCGCGGATCTCGATGGTCATGGCGCGCGAGACCACGTCGCGCGAGGCGAGATCCTTGGCGGAGGGCGCATAGCGCTCCATGAAGCGCTCACCCTCGGCGTTGACCAGATAGCCGCCTTCGCCGCGCGCGCCCTCGGTGATCAGGCAGCCGGCCGGGAAGATGCCGGTCGGATGGAATTGCACGAACTCCATGTCCTGCAGCGGCAGTCCGGCGCGCAGCACCATGGCGCCGCCGTCGCCGGTGCAGGTGTGCGCCGAGGTGCAGGACAGATAGGCGCGGCCATAGCCGCCGGTGGCGAGGATGGTGGTCTGGGCGCGGAAGCGATGCAGCGTGCCGTCGTCGAGCTTGAGGGCGATCACGCCGCGGCAGACGCCCTGGTCGTCCATGATGAGATCGATGGCGAAGAACTCGATGAAGAATTCCGCCGAATGGCGCAGTGCCTGGCCGTACATCGTGTGCAGCATGGCGTGGCCGGTGCGGTCGGCCGCGGCGCAGGTGCGCTGCGCCTGGCCCTTGCCGTAATCGACGGTCATGCCGCCGAACGGACGCTGGAAGATCTTGCCTTCCTCGGTGCGCGAGAACGGCACGCCCCAATGTTCGAGCTCGTAGACCGCTTCGGGTGCGTTGCGCACCATGTATTCGATGGAGTCCTGATCGCCGAGCCAGTCCGATCCCTTGACGGTGTCGTACATGTGCCAGCGCCAGTCGTCGGGATGCATGTTGCCGAGCGAGGCGGAGATGCCGCCCTGCGCCGCCACGGTGTGCGAGCGGGTCGGAAACACCTTGGTGATGCAGGCGGTGCGCAGGCCCGCTTCGGAGCAGCCGACCACCGCGCGCAGGCCCGCGCCGCCGGCGCCGACCACGATCACGTCGTAGGTGTGGTCCTCGATCGGGTAGGCCGGTCCGGACTTGCTGCTGGCCGCCATGCGCTAGACTCCGGATGACAGTTTGACGAGCGCGTAGATCGAGGCGAGGCCGATCGCGAACGCGACGAAATTATTGGCGATGATGGCGGCGAGCTTGGTCTTTTCGCCGCTGATATAGTCCTCGATCACCACCTGCATGCCGATCTTCATGTGCCAGACGCTGGCGACGATGAAGAGGATCATCAGGATCGCGACCGCCGGCGAGCCGAGGATCTGCGCCGCGCCGGCCTGGCTGCGGCCGAGCAGCATCATGATCACGACGATGACCGGCGTGAACAGCACCACCAGCGCGATGGCGGTGAGCCGCTGGCGGAAGAAATCCGAGGTGCCGCCATGGGCGGACCCGAGATAGCGGACGCGGCCAAGCGCGGTGCGCATCGAATGCCGGGTGTTCTGGCTCATCGTCCGCCCCCGATGGCGAAGGCGACGACCCAGATCGCGATGGTGAGGACGATGCCACCGATCAGCGCGGCGCGGGTCAGCCATTCCCGTTCCGCAGCCTCAAACCCGTAGCCGAGGTCCCAGGCGAAGTGGCGGATGCCGCTCAGCATGTGATGAACCAGCGCCCAAGTGTAGCCGAACACCACGATGCGGCCGATCCAGCTTCCGGTGAAGCTTTGCAAAGTCGCATAGGCGTTCGGCCCGGATGCGGTTGCAATGAGCCACCAGGCCATCAACAGTGTGCCGAGATACAGCGCGATACCGGTGACGCGGTGGACGATGGACATCGCCATCGTCAGCGTCCACCGGTAGGTCAGGAAGGGTGAAAGAGGTCGGTCGATCCTGGGGGTCATCGGCTGCTTTTGACGGGTTTGCGGCAAGAGATCGATGCGGCGTGAAGGGACCGTTAGATGATTTCTATTTACGGAGTTGAAACAGTCCGTGCAACGCAGAAATCATCCAAAAATGAATTATGGTTCGTTTCTTTTGTTTTTCACGAGAAAACCCGCTGTGCTTGACGAATACGTAGACGAAGGACCAATACGCAAAACTGAAATGAATTTACATTCATAATATAATTCATTCTCTCGCTCCCGCTCCGTCCTCAGCCGAAAGCGCCGAACCATGATCGCAGGTCTGAATCTCTCCGAGCTTGGCGAACTCGCCGTGCTGCTGGTCGTGGTCGGAGCCATCGCCGGATTTCTGGCCGGCATGTTCGGCATCGGCGGCGGCGCGGTGCTGGTGCCGGTGCTGTACGAGTGCTTCCGGCTGGCCGGCGTTCCGCTCGAGGTGCGGATGCCGCTGTGCATCGGAACCTCGCTCGCGATCATCATTCCGACTGCGGTCCGCTCCTACACCGCACATCGTGCGCGCGGCAGCGTCGACATGGAAATCCTGCGCAAATGGGCGATCCCGGTTCTGCTCGGCGTGATCGTCGGCAGCGTGATCGCGCGTTACGCGCCGGAGCGGCTGTTCAAGATCGTGTTCGTGATCGTGGCCTGGGCGGCGGCGGCGCGGCTGCTGTTCGGCCGTCAGGACTGGCGCTTCGGCGACGACCTGCCGAAAGGCTTTCTGATGAATCTCTATGGCTGGATCGTCGGTCTGCTCTCGACCTTGATGGGGATCGGCGGCGGCCTGTTCTCGAATCTGCTGATGACGTTCTATGGCCGCAGCATTCATCAATCGGTGGCGACGTCGGCCGGCCTCGCGGTGCTGATCTCGATTCCGGGCGCGCTCGGCTATGTCTATGCCGGCTGGCCGGCGGCAACGCGCTTTCCGGACGTGCTCGCTTTGCAGTTTCCGTTCGCGATCGGCTACATCTCGCTGATCGGCGCGGCGCTGGTGATGCCGACCAGCCTTCTGGTGGCGCCGCTCGGCGTCAAGGTCGCGCATGCGATGTCGAAACGCGCGCTGGAGATCAGCTTCGGCCTCTATCTGCTGACCATGGGCACGCGCTTCTTCATCGCGCTGATCTACGCCTAGCGCACGATCACAGCTGTCCGCGCGCCTCAGGGCTTGGCGTAGAGTTTGGCGTAAGCGTCGCGCAGCACGTTCTTCTGAACCTTGCCCATGGTGTTGCGCGGCAGCTCGTCGATGAACAGCACGCGCTTGGGCAATTTGAATTTCGCCAGCCGTCCGTCGAGCGCACGCATCACGTCCGCTTCTTCCAGCGCCGCGCCGTTCTCGCGCACCACCACGGCGGTGACGCCTTCGCCGAGATCGCCATGCGGCAGGCCGATCACCGCGCTTTCGGTGACGCCGGCGACGGCGTCGATCTCGCTCTCGACTTCCTTCGGGTAGACGTTGAAGCCGCCGGAAATCACCAGATCCTTGCCGCGTCCGACGATGTGGACATAGCCGCGATCGTCGATCTTGCCGAGATCGCCGGTGATGAAGAAACCGTCGGGACGGAATTCGGATCGGGTCTTCTCGGGCATCCGCCAGTAGCCCTTGAACACGTTGGGGCCTTTCACCTCGATCATGCCGATTTCGCCGCGCGGCAATTCCTTGCCGGTGTCGGGATCGGTGACGCGCGCGCTGACGCCGGGTAGCGGAAAGCCGACCGCGCCGGGCACCCGCTCGCCGTCATAGGGGTTGGAGGTGTTCATGTTGGTTTCGGTCATGCCGTAACGCTCGAGCACGGCATGGCCGGTGCGCGCCGACCATTCGCGATGGGTCTCGGCCAGCAGCGGCGCCGAGCCCGACACGAACAGCCGCATGTGGCTGGTCGCTTCTTTCGTCAGCCGCGGGTTCGCCAGCAGGCGGGTGTAGAAGGTCGGCACGCCCATCAACACGGTGGCGCGCGCCATCAGGTCGATGATGCGGTCGGCGTCGAACTTGTTCAGGAAGATCATCGCCGCGCGCGAGAACAGCGTGATGTTGCTCGCCACGAACAGGCCGTGGGTGTGATAGATCGGCAGCGCGTGGATCAGCACGTCCTCGTCGGTGAAGCGCCAGACCTCTTTCAGGGTGAGCGAATTCGACGCCAGGTTGGCGTGGGTCAGCATCGCGCCTTTGGAGCGGCCGGTGGTGCCGGAGGTGTAGAGAATGGCGGCGAGATCGTCGTCGGTCCGCGCCACGGTTGCGAACGCGGTGTCGGCCGCCGCCGCGCCATCGGCGAGCGAGCCGTGTCCATTCGCATCGAGCGTATCGACCTTGGCGCCGATCTTGTCGGCGATCGCCTCGATGCCGCCGGTCTTCGACGGATCGCACACGATCAGCGCGGGCTCGGCGTCGTCGAAGAAGTAGTCGAGCTCATTGAGGGTGTAGGCGGTGTTGAGCGGCAGGAACACCGCGCCGGCGCGCACGGTGGCGAGATAAAGCACCAGCGCCGGCACCGATTTCTCGGTCTGCGATGCGACGCGATCGCCGGGCTTGACGCCGCGCGACACCAGATAATTCGCATAGCGTCCTGACAATGCGATCAGATCGCCATAACTGATCCTCGCGCCGTCCGGCGTTTCGATCGCGAGCCGTGCGGGATCGTCGAGCTGATCGAACAGGCGGGAGAACAGATTGGCGTTGTTGCTCATGGGATGATCCGGCGCATGGGACGGAAGAGACATCCGCTTTAGCAAAATCGCGCCGCTTGAGGCAATGCAGACGAAAGGTCAGCCCGGCCTTGCGCGCGCCGCGCGTCCGGCGGATGCGTGTCGGCGTTCCTGCACGGCATGGTGTGAAAACCCGCAGCGCCGGATGGCGCAGATGCTCAATCACGCAGCGGCCGCTGGAACGCGCTGATGATGGCGCCGAGCGCGAGCATTGCCGCGGAGATGTTCAGCGCATAGGACAGGCTGCCCAGCGCGTCGGTGATCGCGCCGATCGCGATCGGTCCGAGAATCTGGCCGAGCCCGAACGCCACCGTGACAATGGCGATGACTTTCGGCCATGCCGCCGGCGGATAGTTGAAACGCGCGAAAGCGGTGGTGGCGATGGTGACGGCGAGAAACGCCGCGCCGAACACGAAGGCCGAGACCGCGAGCATGGCCGGCGAGGTCGAGATCAGCGCCAGCATTGCGCCGACGCCGGTGAGGCCGATCATCAGCGCCATCGCCATGCCGCTCTGCCCGCGCGCGATCAGCGGCCGCCATAGCCATGGCGAGATGTAGCCGCCGACGCCGATCAGCACCCAGAATGCGCTTTGCGCGAATGCCGCGCCGCCGGCGTCGCGGACATAGGCGATCATGAAGGTCATGTAGGCGATGTAGCCCGCGCCATAGAGAAAATAGCCGGCGAGATAAGGCAAAATCGGCCGCAGCGGCGCGTCGGTCGATTGGTCTGTCGTCGCCATGGTGAAGCCGCGCGGCAGCGACAGGGCCAGCGGCACCGCCATCACCAGCGCGATGCCCGCGAGCGCGCTCCAGACGATCCACCACGAGCCCGCGCCGAACGCTTGCAACAGAAACGGCGCGACCGATCCGGAGATGATGATGCCGAAGGCGGGGCCGGTGTAGAACAGGCCGATCAGCAGCGCCGATTGCGCGGGACGGGATTGCGCGATCGAGGCGGCGAGCGCGCCGCCGGCAACCTGCGCGATGCCGGCGCCCGCGCCCGAGACGAAACGCGCGGCCGCGAACGGCGCGACTTCGCCGGTGAGCGCGCAGAACACCAGCGACACGACGCCGATCAGCGTTCCGAGCCCGATGGTTTTCGACAGGCCGAGCACGCGTACCACTGGTGCGCCGAGCAAGGCCCCGGCGAGATAGCCGACCGCGTTGATGGTGTTCATCGAGCCCGCCGTCGCATAGGACCAGCCGAGCGAATCCCGCATGTCGGGCAGCACCAGCGCATAGGCGAAGCGCCCCATGCCGAGGCCGATGGCCGTTGCGAAAGCCAGGATCAGGACGGTGCGGACAGGATGGGCGAAGGGCGCCGGGGCGACATCCGGGCTGGGCATGAAGGCGGCTCTGTCCCGTGTTTTCAAGGGCTTATCGGCCCGGCCGAGGCAATTTGCGAAAACCGCAACGCGACTTGCAAAACCCGCCACATCGCTCTAGCAAGTCCGCACATTTCATCTGCGGCCACAATCACCAATAAGGCATATCGATCATGACAACGCACAAACTCCTGCTTCTTCCCGGCGATGGCATCGGCCCCGAGGTCATGGCCGAAGTGAAGCGTCTGATCGACTGGCTGAACGCGCAGGGGATCGCCAAGTTCGAGACCGAGACCGGCCTCGTTGGCGGCTGCGCCTATGACGCTGACAAGGTCGCGATCACCGACAAGACCGTCGCGCTGGCCAAGGCGGCGGACGCCATCATTCTCGGCGCGGTCGGTGGTCCGAAGTGGGACAAGGTGCCGTTCGACGTGCGTCCCGAGGCGGGTCTGCTGCGCCTGCGCAAGGACCTCGAGCTGTTCGCCAATCTGCGTCCGGCGATCTGCTATCCGGCGCTGGCCGATTCCTCCAGCCTGAAGCGCGAGATCGTCGAGGGCCTCGATCTCATGATCGTGCGCGAACTGACCGGTGGCGTCTATTTCGGCGAGCCGAAGGAGATCACCGATCTCGGCGGCGGCAAGAAGCGCGCGGTCGATACGCAAGTCTACGAGACCTATGAGATCGAGCGCATCGCGCGCGTCGCCTTCGAACTGGCGCGCAAGCGCCGCAACAAGGTGACCTCGATGGAGAAGCGCAACGTCATGAAGAGCGGCCTGCTCTGGAATGAAGTTGTCACCCGCGTCCACGCCAACGAATACAAGGATGTCGAACTCGAGCATCAGCTCGCGGATTCCGGCGGCATGCAGCTGGTGCGCCGTCCCAAGCAGTTCGACGTCATCGTCACCGACAACCTGTTCGGCGATATCCTGTCCGACATCGCCGCGATGCTGACCGGCTCGCTCGGCATGTTGCCGTCCGCCTCGCTCGGCGCGGTCGACGCCAAGACCGGCAAGCGCGCGGCGCTGTACGAGCCGGTGCACGGTTCGGCGCCCGACATCGCCGGCAAGGGGCTCGCCAATCCGGTGGCGATGCTGACCTCGTTCGGCATGGCGCTGCGCTATTCGTTCGATATGGGCCAGCTTGCCGACACCATCGACAAGGCGATCGCCAACGTGCTCGATCAGGACATCCGCACCGGCGACATCAAGTCGGAAGGCTCCAAGGTGGTCTCGACCACGCAGATGGGCGAGGCGATCCTCAAGGAAGTGCAGAAGCTGCACGCCTG
This sequence comes from Afipia sp. 64-13, assembly GCA_001897755.1. GTDB lineage: Bacteria > Pseudomonadota > Alphaproteobacteria > Rhizobiales > Xanthobacteraceae > Afipia. Next base: position 52,760 of record MKUJ01000014.1, on the reverse strand, counting down.
AGCCAGGCGCCAGTCCCAATAAAAATGCCCGGCGCGAGCCGGGCATTTTTGTTTGAGAAGATCGTGTGTGCGAAGGCCGTCTGAAACGGCGCTCGCCGCCGCAAATCAATAGAGCGGAAACGCCTCCGGGTAGCCGCCGAGATCCCAGTGATCGTTGAGCGGCTGGCGGCCCTGATAGATGCGGTCGATGCTGCGGCCGTAATGATAGCCCGGCGGATAGGCGTAGTCGGTGAATTTGCGCTCGCCGGGTAGTACCTGGGTTCCGGCATCGAGCCAGGAGCGGCGGCTGATATAGACGCGGGTGCGCGGGCCGGCCTGATAGGAATAGTTCGGGCCGTTGCTGCGCACGGCGACGCGCTCGCGCTTCTTCGGCGCGGCGTCGGCGCTGGGGACGTTGATGGCCATCGCGGCGGCGGCGCCGATCGCCAGCGCGATCGCGAAGGATTTTGCACGGCAGGCCGGCGCGACAAGTTTCAAGGTCATTATGTCCTCATGGAATCCAGATTGCGGCCATATTACCCGGTCCGGAGCGCGAGCCACAAGGTGAATTGGGCCACACTCCGGCACAATAAGCCCCGGTGCGTCGAAAATGTTTCATGCACGACAGGGATTTAGCGCCGCCGCTCAGAGCCGGCCGCGCAGCGCCGGCTCTTGCATCTGGGTGATCCAGTCGCCGGCCAGGGCCTGCGTGCCGCAGCCGCTGCGGCGCAGTTCGGCGCGGGCGAACAGCGCTGCGAGTCGGGGGTCGCTGCCGGCGCTGAGCAGCATCAGGCGGTCCAGCGCGCAGGCGACGAACGCCCGCTGCTGCGGGATCGGCAGCTTCTGACAGGACCAGCCGGACAGATGCAGCGCCGGGTCGTCGAAGCCGGTGACGAAGCCGAGGCAGGACGCGGCCTGCTCCGAGCCGGAAAAACGGATCAGGTCGACCGGGCCGAGCTTGCTGGCGATGATCCCCGCGGCCTCGCTACGGGTGGCCGGCGGCAGTCCGATCCGCTCGGCAAGGTCCGCGGCGGCGGCGCTTGGAGACGGCATGGCCTCCTCGCCGGGACGATACAGCTCGATCTCGACATTGGCGTCGGGGCCGGGCGGCACCGCCCAGCGCAGGACGTCTTTGCGGCCGCCTTCGGCACTCCGGAGGATCTGGTAAGAGTCTGGAATGCCGCCCGAATCGAGATGGGTCACGGCGAAAGCCGGCTGCGGCCGGCTGGCCGCGATCCAGTCCGGCTGCTGCGGAACCGGGGCCGGAACCACCGCCGCGGCCGGGGTGCCGCCGAACAGGTCGGCGAGCAGGGCCGCCAGCACCGCCAGACCCGAGACGTAGGCCAGCAGACGGACGAAAATCATCCGGCGGGTGTCGCGGCTGGTGCGGAGCAGGGGATGGATTTCGCTCAAGTTTGGCTGCGGCAGGCCGGTCGTGGCGTAATTCATGATGGCTGTTTGCTTCAATTCTTGAAACCGGCGCGATCTCCTGCGATGGAAGGGCAGGCGGCCGTGCCGGACATCCGCGTTTGCGTTGTGTCGGCGGCGTTTTTCGCATAGAAGCGCTCGCTCTTTCCTTTCCGCGGAGTGCGGCGAGCCGAGCATTTTTCTTCGGAGAGTCAACGATGGGTTACAAGGTTGCGTGCGTCGGAGCGACCGGCAATGTGGGCCGGGAAATGCTCAACATTCTCAGTGATCGCGCCTTTCCGGCCGACGAGGTGGTGGCTTTGGCCTCGCGTCGCAGCCAGGGCGTCGAAGTGTCGTTCGGCGACCGCACCCTGAAAGTCAAAGCTCTGGAGAATTACGATTTCAGCGACGTCGACATCTGCCTGATGTCGGCGGGCGGCGACGTGTCGAAGGAATGGTCGCCGAAGATCGCGGCGCAGGGCGCGGTGGTGATCGATAATTCCTCGGCGTGGCGCTACGACGCCGACGTGCCGCTGATCGTGCCGGAAGTGAACGCGGAGGCGGTCGCCGGCTACACCAAGCGCAACATCATCGCCAATCCGAACTGCTCGACCGCGCAGCTCGTGGTGGCGCTGAAGCCGCTGCATGACGCGGCGACCATCAAGCGCGTCGTGGTCTCGACCTATCAGTCGGTGTCGGGCGCCGGCAAGGATGCGATGGACGAACTGTTCTCGCAGACCAAGTCGGTCTACACCAACGACGAAATGGTGACGAAGAAGTTTCCGAAGCGGATCGCCTTCAACGTGATTCCGCAGATCGATGTCTTCATGGAGGACGGCTACACCAAGGAAGAGTGGAAGATGCTGGCCGAGACCAAGAAGATTCTCGACCCGAAGATCCAGCTCTCCGCCACCTGCGTGCGGGTGCCGGTGTTCATCGGCCATTCGGAATCGGTCAACGTCGAGTTCGCCAAGCCGCTTACGCCGGACGAGGCGCGCGAGATCCTGCGCAAGGCGCCGGGCGTGCTGGTGATCGACAAGCACGAGCCGGGCGGCTACGCCACGCCCTACGAGGCGGCCGGCGAGGATGCGACCTATATCAGCCGCATTCGCGAGGACGCCACGGTGGAGAACGGGCTGGCGTTCTGGTGCGTGTCGGACAATCTGCGCAAGGGCGCGGCGCTGAACGCCATTCAGATCGCCGAGTGCCTGATCAACCGCAAGCTGCTGCAGCCGAAGAAGAAGGCGGCCTGAGCGGTCACCGCTTCACTGCGAACAGCGTGATCCGACAAGCCGCCTTCGGGCGGCTTGTTTTTTTTGAGAATGCGATCGGGAAACGGGAGACGCGGTTTTCCGAACCGGTCATGCCCGCATGACGGGCTGCGTCAGTTCGAGTGTCCGTGCAGCGGATGCGGCAGGGCGCCTTCATATCCCGGCGGCAGCGTCTGGGTCACGGTCTGGAACTCGCCGCTGGCGCGGTCGAGGATCGACAGCGAGCCATGCGACACGCCGAAATAGGCGCCGTGCAGCAGCAGCTTGCCGCGCTCCACCAGGATACGCACGCAGGGGAAGGTCATCAGGTTCTTGAGGCTGGTTTCGACCGCCTTCTTCTCGATCCGGGTGATGAAGTCCTGCTCGCTCTCGCGCGGATCGCGGCCTTCGCCCTCCATCGCCGGCGCGAGCAGCGACATCCATTTGCCGATGAAGTCGCCGGGCGACAGCGGCGCGGGTCCCTGCACCAGCGCCCGGATGCCGCCGCACTGGGCGTGGCCAAGCACCACGATGTGTTTGACCTTGAGCACCTGCACCGCGAATTCCAGCGCCGAGGACACGCCATGCGCCTCGCCGTCCGGCGCGTAAGGCGGAACCAGGTTGGCGACGTTGCGCACCACGAACAATTCGCCGGGGCCGGCGTCGAAGATCACCTCCGGAGAGACACGGGAGTCGCAACAACCGATCACCATCACTTCCGGCGACTGGCCGCCGTCGGCGAGTTCGCTGTAGCGCGATTGTTCGGTGGGCAGGCGATGCTCCGCGAAAGAGCGATAACCGGAGATCAGTTGCTTGGGAAAAGTGGCTGGCATGGTGCGTCTCAGTGGTAACCAGACATGGCTAATCATGATCCGGCCTCCGGAGCAAGGCTTCCGTCCCGTTTGCCGGGATGCTATCGCGTGCGGCTGATATGTCTGTGGAGAGCATCCGATGATCCGCCCGCGCCGTAGCGTCCTGTTCATGCCGGGCTCGAACGCGCGCGCCATCGCCAAGGCGCGGACGCTGCCGGCGGACGGCGTCATTCTCGATCTTGAGGATTCGGTCGCGCCCGACGCCAAAGCCGGCGCGCGGGCGCAGATCGCCCGCGAAGCCGCGGCCGGCGGATTCGGCGGACGTGAACTGATCATTCGCGTCAATCATCTGCAGTCGCCCTGGTGGCAGGACGATCTGGCGATGGCCGCGAAGGCCAGACCCGATGCGATCCTTGTTCCGAAAATACTTGGCCCCGACGACATCGATTTGATCGCGCGCAAGCTCGACGAATTGAAAGCCGATCCGGCGCTGCGGGTCTGGGTGATGATCGAGACACCGCTCGCGGTGGTGCGCATCGACGCGATCGCGGCACGCGCCGCCGACGCCACATCGGGGCTCGATGCGTTCGTGGTCGGGCCGAACGACATCGCGCTGGAGACGCGGATGCGGATGCTGCCGGGCCGCGCCACCATGGTGCCGATGTTCGCGAGCATCATCCTTGCGGCGCGCGCTTACGGCGTCGAGATTCTCGACGGGCCCTACAGCGATTTCAGCGATCCCGCGGGATTTGCCGAGGAATGCACGCAGGCGCGCGATCTCGGCTTCGACGGCAAGACGCTGATCCATCCCTCGCAGATCGAGGCGGCGAACGCGGCCTTCACGCCGCCGGCCGAGGAACTGACGCGTGCGCGCGCGATCATCGCCGCGTTCGAGCTGCCGGAGAATGCCGGCAAGGGCGCGATCCGGTTCGAGGGCCGGATGGTGGAGCGGCTGCATGCCGAGATGGCGCGGCGCATGATCGCGATGGCGGAGGCGATCGCGGCGTTGCAGGCGGATTAGAGCGGGTTGAAGTGAAGTTGAATGATCGTCATTGCGAGGAGCGCGAGCTCCGAAGCAATCCAGTTCTTTCTTTGGCGCTCTGGATTGCTTCGCTTCGCTCGCAATGACGGCAGGCGCGGCGTCTTACAGCCACGGATGCTCGGACTTTTCCTTCAGCTCGAAGGCATCGATGGATGGCTTTTTCTTCATCGTCAGGCCGATATCGTCGAGACCGTTGAGCAGGCAGTGCTTGCGGAACGGATCGATCTCGAACGTCACCACGCCGCCATCGGGGCCGCGGATTTCCTGCTTCTCCAGATCGATGGTCAGCGTGGCGTTGGCGCCGCGCTCGGCGTCGTCGAACAGCTTCTCGAGTTCTTCATGAGTGACGCGGATCGGCAGCAGGCCGTTCTTGAAGCAGTTGTTGTAGAAGATGTCGCCGAACGAGGTCGAGATGACGCAGCGGATGCCGAAATCGGCCAGCGCCCACGGCGCGTGCTCGCGCGAGGAGCCACAGCCGAAATTGTCGCCCGTGACAAGAATCTTGGCGTTGCGATAGGCCGGCTTGTTGAGCACGAAGCCCGGATTCTCGCTGCCGTCGTCGTTGTAGCGCTGTTCGGAGAACAGGCCCTTGCCGAGACCGGTGCGCTTGATGGTCTTGAGATACTGCTTGGGGATGATCATGTCGGTATCGACATTGATGATCTTCAGCGCGGCGGCGACACCGTTCAGGGTGGTGAATTTTTCCATGGTCGTCTTTCGTCCGTCGTGTCTGGCCAGCCTTGGCAGGGTCGCCGGGCGGCCGGATTTAGACGGGTTCTATCGCGATTGCGGGTTCCGGCAAAGGCCAAATTGCTTGAACTGTTTCAGGGTCTTGCCATTGCGCGGTTGACGCGCTGGGTGCAATCGGGAACCCTGCGCGTCAATTCGCTGGAATTGGAGAGGGAATATGGGTGCAGGGCTGCGACGGATGTTGACGGCGGGCGGTCTCGCGCTGATCTGCGGTATCGGCCTTGGCCTCGGCGTTGCGCCGGCCGGCGCGCAGACGGCGGCGGCGTCATCGGCCGCGCGGGCCGGCAAGGCCGGTCCGGCGCAGGATCTTTCGGCGCAGAGTCGCCGCAGGACCGTGCGCCGCGCGCCGCATCGGGTGCGTATTTACGCGCCGCGGCTCGGGCCGAATTCGGTGCGGGTCTGCAATGCGTATTACGAGCAGGAATATCGCCCGAGCGGCACGGTGATCGTGCCGCGGATGCAGTGCGCCTGGCGCGGTTGAAGGCGCGTTGCGCCTGCATGCGCGCGCTGCAACGCCAACCACGATGCATGTGCGCGCGCCATCAAGATGAAAATCGCATTCACTTGGCGTTCACCTCGTATCGCGCATGCTGACGATGTCGCACAAGCGGCGGAACCGATGCCACGCGCATGAGTTATTACGCATCGCCACAGTCAGGGCCTGACAAGGAGAGCATGAGCATGAAGAAACTTCTCGGTTTTCTCGCGGTCGCGGGTTTGATGTTTGTCGCAACGCCGGCACAGCAAGCAAACGCCATGTCCCTGTCGAGCCCGCTGGGTGTCGCGACCGCAGGCTATGCATCCGAGAGCGGCAGCATGACCACCGACGTTCAGTATCGCCGTCATCGCCACTGGCGCGGTCATCGTCATGGCTGGCATCGCGGTCATCATCGCGGCTGGCGTCATGGTCACCGCCATCATTACCGCCGTTGGTGATTTCGTCGCCTGAGCGGGCTGCGGCGTTCGTCGGCGCAGCCCCAATGGCGACCTCCATGTTGGAGAAGACGATCGAGAAGGTCGGCATTGCGGGCCGGAATAGCGAGGGCAGCCCGGCAGTTTTGCTGCGCAGGGCATGTGAACGGGCCCGCTGCTTGTCGCGAAGATTGTAGGAGGAGCTCATGAAAACAGTTCTCGGAGCGGCGCTGATCGCCGCGGGTCTGGCGTTCGCGGGCCTTGCCTCGACCGCGCCGGCCCAAGCCTCGTCGCTCGCCGCGACGTCGGATCACGCACGGACGGCCGAACCGGCCCTGACCGATGTCAGCGCGCGGCGCTATCGCCGTCACTACCGGCGCCATTACTATCGGCCGCATTACTATCGACCGTACTACCGGCCCTATTATCGGCCCTACTACCGTCCGTATTACCGGCCCTACGGCTATGGCTATGGTTACGGATACCGGCCGGGCTTCTATTTCGGCTTCTGAGTTTGCCGCATGACGCACGATCCCGAAATGCGTGAAGCGGTTTTGGGATGGATCGTGCGGTGAAAACGCAGAAGCGGATGACGATGTCGTTCCGCTTCGGGCAAAAATAAAAACAGGCGCTCGCAGGAGCGCCTGTTTTTGTCTGAGGTCTTGGATGAGCGTGTGAACGCGATGTGACGCGCTTAGGAACGCCACTCGCGGATGTCGACGAAGTGGCCGGCGATCGCCGCCGCTGCCGCCATCGCCGGCGAGACCAGATGGGTGCGGCCCTTGAAGCCCTGACGGCCCTCGAAATTGCGGTTCGAAGTCGAGGCGCAGCGCTCTTCCGGCGCGAGCTTGTCGGGATTCATCGCAAGGCACATCGAGCAGCCCGGCTCGCGCCATTCGAAGCCGGCGTTGATGAAGATCTTGTCGAGACCTTCGGCTTCCGCCTGCTCCTTCACGAGGCCGGAGCCCGGCACCACCATCGCATTGATGTTGGCGCTGACGTGATGTCCGTTCACGACCTTGGCGGCGGCGCGCAGATCCTCGATGCGGCCGTTGGTGCACGAGCCGATGAAGACGCGGTCGAGCTTGATGTCGGTGATCCTGGTGCCGGCCTTGAGGCCCATGTAATCGAGCGCGCGCTGCTTCGACAGCCGCTTCGCCTCGTCCTCGATTCGCGACGGATCGGGCACCGTGCCGGACACCGACGCGACGTCCTCGGGCGAGGTGCCCCAGGTGACGATCGGCGGCAGATTGGCGGCGTCGAGCCGGATCTCGTGATCGAAATGCGCGCCCTCGTCGGAGCGCAGCGTGTCCCAGTAGCGGATCGCGCGATCCCAGGCCTCGCCGGTCGGCGCCATCGGCCGGCCCTTGAGGAATTCGTAGGCCTTCTCGTCCGGCGCGACCAGACCGGCGCGCGCGCCGCCCTCGATCGACATGTTGCAGACCGTCATGCGGCCTTCCATGGTCAGCGCGCGGATCGCGTCGCCGGCATATTCCAGCACGTAGCCGGTGCCGCCCGCGGTGCCGATCTCGCCGATGATGGCGAGAATGATGTCCTTGGCGGTGACGCCGTCCGGCAGCTTGCCGTCGACCACCGCGCGCATGTTCTTGGCCTTCTTCTGGATCAGCGTTTGCGTCGCCAGCACATGCTCGACCTCGGAGGTGCCGATGCCGTGCGCCAGCGCGCCGAACGCGCCATGCGTCGAGGTGTGGCTGTCGCCGCACACGATGGTGGTGCCGGGCAGCGTGAAGCCCTGCTCGGGACCGATGACGTGAACGATGCCCTGACGCTTGTCGTGCTCGTTGAAATACTTCACGCCGAACTCGCGCGCGTTCTCGGCGAGCGCAGCGATCTGCTCGGCGCTTTCCGGATCGGGGTTCGGCTTGGAGCGGTCGGTGGTCGGCACGTTGTGATCGACCACGGCGAGCGTCTTTTGCGGTGCGTGCACCTTGCGGCCTGCGGTGCGCAGTCCCTCGAACGCCTGCGGCGAGGTCACTTCATGGACGAGATGCCGGTCGATATAGAGCAGGCAGGTCCCGTCGGGCTGCTCGTCAACCAGATGATCATTCCAGATCTTGTCGTACAGAGTGGTCGGTTTGGCCATGGTCGCCTGTTCGCTGGTGGCTTTTCGGGGATAGGTCGCGGCGTTGCCGGGCAGACGCCTGCTTCCGCGGGGCTTTTTACTCGCATAACGTCCCGTGGGAAAGTATCCTGTTATATAGGATCCTGCATGGGGGTACTCAATGACTGCACGGCCACCGGTTGCCCCCTATCTCACGGTTTCGCCCGCCGCAGGCGCCATCGCTTTCTACACCGCCGCGTTCGATGCCCGGCAGAGGGCGCTGATGCCGGCGCTCGACGGCATGCGGATCATGCATTGCGAGCTCGAGATCAATGGCGGCACGGTGTTCGTGGCCGATGCCTTCCCCGAATTCGGCAAGGCGCGCACGCCGCTGCCGGCCGAGCCGGTCACCGCGTCGGTCAGTCTCGAATTCGCCACCTCCGAGGAGGTGGACGAGACCTTCGCCCGCGCCACCAAGCTCGGCGCGGTCGGCGAGCTTGCGCCGACGCATTCTTTCTGGGGTACGCGCACCGCGATCCTGCGCGATCCGTTCGGCCATCGCTGGATCATGAACGGGCCGCTGTCGGCCTGAGGCGGTGCGACGATCATCCAAAGGCAGGATCGTGCTGGGCTTGCATGACATCGTCATGCCCGGGCCTGACCCATCAACCCAGCAATTTTTTCAAAATGATGGATTGCCGGATCAAGTCCGGCAATGACAGGTCTTTCCGTGTCGGGCGAGTGTGCTCCGAACAACAAAAAACGCGGCAAACGCCGCGTTTTATAGTGTCTCCGTGAAGCGTTGCCGCGAAGGCCGCTTACTCGGCGGAAGCCGCCTGACGGTTTTCCTGCTTCTCGACGATGCGCGCCGACTTGCCGCGCAGGCCGCGCAGATAATACAGCTTGGCGCGACGCACCTTGCCGCGACGCACGACCTTGATCGAGTCGATCATCGGCGAATAGATCGGGAAGACGCGCTCGACGCCCTCGCCGTAGGAAATCTTGCGCACGGTGAAGCTCTCGTTGAGCCCGCCGCCGTTGCGGCCGATGCACACGCCCTCATAGGCCTGCACGCGGGTGCGGTCGCCTTCCTTGACCTTGACGTTGACGGTCACGGTGTCGCCCGGTCCGAACTCGGGAATGGTCTTGCCGGCGGCCAGCTTTTCGAGCTGCTCCTGCTCGAGCTGTTGGATGATGTTCATTGCTCAACTCCATCGGGCAACGCGCCCGAAAGGGGCAGCGCGAAAATTCTTATCCAGCACATGCGCGGATTGGGCGGTCCTATACGCGAAAGATCGGCCCTTGTCACCCGTCCGGGGCATTTTTTGGCGTTTTCGCCGTGGCTTCGGGCGGCCGGGCGACCCAGAGGTCGGGCCGGCGGTCCCGGGTGAGGGCCTCGGCCTGCGCCCGCCGCCAGGCTGCGATCCTGCCATGGTCGCCGGACAGCAGCACCTCGGGGATCGGGCGGCCCTCGAAGGCCTGCGGCCGGGTGTATTGCGGATACTCCAGCAGCCCGTCGGAGAAGCTTTCCTCGGTTCCCGAGGCCAGCTTGCCCATCACGCCCGGCAGCAGTCGGACACAGGCGTCGATCAGCACCATGGCCCCGAGTTCCCCGCCGGACAGCACGTAGTCGCCGATCGAGACCTCCTCGAGGTCGCGCGCCTCGATCACCCGCTGGTCCACGCCCTCGAACCGGCCGCAGACGATCAGCGGGCCGGGCCCGGCCGCGAGCTCCGCCGCCCGCGACTGGGTCAATGGCCGACCGCGCGGGCTCATCAGCAGGCGAGGTCGGTCAGGCATAATCGCCGCGGCATCGATCGCGGCGGCCAGCACGTCGGCGCGCAGCACCATGCCCGGGCCGCCGCCGGCCGGGGTGTCGTCGACGCTGCGATGTTTGTCGGTGGCGGCGTTGCGGATGTCGCGGGCCTCCAGCGCCCACAGCCCGGACGCCAGCGCGCGCCCGGCAAGGCTGATGCCGAGCGGACCGGGAAACATCTCCGGAAACAGCGTGAGCACGGTGGCGCACCAGGTCTCTTTCCTTCCCTCTGCCGCTTGCGGGGGAGGGTCAGGGAGGGGCGCAAAGCGGGCATCGGACGTCATGATAAGAGACTCGTCATTGCGAGGAGCGAAGCGACGAAGCAATCCAGTTCACGCCGGCTATTCTGGATTGCTTCGCTTCGCTCGCAATGACGAATTTTATCATGATGGATCGTCCTCGCCCTCCACCTCGGCGGGCAATTCGATCACCGCATGGCCCTTGGCGAGATCGACGCTCGGCACCACCGCGTTGGTGAACGGCAGCAGCAGCGTTGGGCCGCGTGCGGGCGCGATCTCGACGATGTCGCCGGCGCCGAAATTATGGATCGCGACGATGGTGCCGATCGCCGCGCCCTGCGCGTCGATCGCGGACAGGCCGATCAGGTCGGCATGATAATATTCGTCGGCCTCGGGGGCCGGCAGCGCCTCGCGCGGAATGTAGAGCTCGAGGCCGTTGACGCGCGCGGCGTCGTCGCGGTTGGCGATGCCGCTCAGCGTCGCGACCAGATGGTCCTTCGCGACGCGGGCGCGCAGCACGTCGAACTGCCGCGCGCCGTCCTTGGTCGAGAGCGGGCCGTAATGCAGCACCGCGAGCGGGTCCTGCGTGAACGGCCACAGCTTCACCTCGCCGCGCACGCCATGCGCGGCGCCGATTTTCGCAACACAGATGTGGGTGTCTCGAGTCACCGGGCCTTATCCTTCGAGACGCCGCCGCGCGGTTCCTCAGGATGAGGGCCGCGCACGGTGTGGTCCTCATGCCGGGAAGCGCGACAACGCCGCGCGTCTCGAAGCATGAGGCCGTTGTCGCGCGATTACTTCGCCGCTTCGGCGGCCTTGCGCTCCTTGCGCGGCACGGCCTTTTCCGGGTTGTTGCGCGCGGTGCGCTTGGCAACACCGGCGGCATCGAGGAAGCGCATCACGCGGTCGGACGGCTGCGCGCCCTTGGCGAGCCAGCCCTTCACCTTGTCGAGGTCGAGCTTGAGGCGCTCCTCGTTGTCCTTCGACAGCAGCGGGTTGAAGTAGCCGAGGCGCTCGATGAAGCGGCCGTCGCGCGGAAAGCGCGAGTCGGCGACGACGACATGATAGAACGGGCGCTTCTTGGTGCCGGCGCGGGCGAGGCGAATGACGACTGACATGTGAGTTCTCCGTAAGTGTTCGAATAGGAATGCGTTCGGTTATTTCTTCTTGCCCAGCCCCGGCAATCCGAGGCCCGGCAATGTCGGTTTCCCCAGGCCCGGCAGGCCCGGAAAATCTTTCGGCAGCGTCGGCGCGCCTTGCGGAATTCCGCCGGGCATCTTCGCTGCAAGCTCTTTCATCGTCTCGGGCGAGGGCATGCCGCCGCCGCCGAAGCCCATCATCTGCGCCATGCCGGCGAGCGGCCCGCGCTTGCCCTGACCCATGGCCTTCATCATGTCGGCCATGTTCCGGTGCATCTTGAGCAGCTTGTTGACCTCCTCGACCTTGAGGCCGGAGCCGGCCGCGATGCGCTTCTTGCGGCTGGCTTTCAGGATGTCGGGATTCTTGCGCTCCTCGCGCGTCATCGAATCGATCACCGCCATCTGGCGCTTGATCACCTTCTCGTCGAGATTGGCGGCGGCGAGCTGGTTCTTCATCTTGGCGATGCCGGGCATCATGCCCATCAGGCCGCCGATGCCGCCCATGTTCTGCATCTGCGCGAGCTGGTCGCGCAGATCGGCAAGATCGAACTTGCCCTTGCGCATTTTCTCGGCGGTGCGCGCGGCCTTCTCGGCGTCGATATTGGCGGCGGCCTTCTCGACCAGCGACACCACGTCGCCCATGCCGAGGATGCGGCCGGCGATGCGCGAGGGATGGAAGTCCTCCAGCGCGTCGGTTTTTTCGCCGGTGCCGATCAGCTTGATCGGCTTGCCGGTGACGGCGCGCATCGACAGCGCGGCGCCGCCGCGGCCATCGCCGTCGACGCGGGTCAGCGCGATGCCGGTGAGACCGACGCGTTCGTTGAAGGCGCGGGCGAGATTGACGGCGTCCTGGCCGGTCAGCGCGTCGGCGACCAGCAGCACTTCATGCGGCTGCGCGGCGGCCTTCACCGCGGCGGCTTCCTGCATCATCTCTTCGTCGAGCGTGGTGCGGCCGGCGGTGTCGAGCAGCACCACGTCATAGCCGCCGAGTCTCGCGGCCTGGATCGCGCGCTGCGCGATCTGGGTCGGCATCTGGCCGGCGACGATCGGCAAAGTCGGGATGTCGAGATCGCGGCCGAGCACCGCGAGCTGTTCCTGCGCCGCCGGACGGTAGACGTCGAGCGAGGCCATCAGCACTTTCTTCTTGTCGCGCTGGACCAGGCGGCGGGCGAGCTTGGCGGTGGTGGTGGTCTTGCCGGAGCCCTGCAGGCCGACCATCATGATCGGCACCGGCGCGGGTGCGTTGAGGTCGATGAGCTGGCCGTCGGCGCCGAGCGTGTCCACGAGCTGGTCGTGGACGATCTTCACCACCATCTGGCCGGGCGTCACCGACTTGATGACGGTGGCGCCGATCGCCTGTTCGCGCACCTTCTCGGTGAAGGAGCGCACCACGTCGAGCGCGACGTCGGCTTCGAGCAGCGCGCGGCGCACTTCGCGCATCGCGGCGTCGACATCGGCTTCCGACAGCGCGCCGCGCCGCGTCAGCTTGTCGAGAATCCCTCCGAGCCTTTCCGACAGATTGTCGAACATCGCGGCCTGCATAACCTTGTTTTCACCTCTCCCCGCCGGGGAGAGGTCGGATCGCGTCAGCGATCCGGGTGAGGAGGTTCGGATGCCACGAGAAATCGTAACCCCTCACCCCAACCCCCTCCCGACGGGAGAGAGAGCTGTCCCTGCCGTGTGCAGGTATCCCTTCACAACAGCATCATTCCAAACAATTTTGCGCCCGAGGGCGCACAGCGCTGTCGGGCGTTGGCCTCCGGCATCCAGCACCGGGCGGCGGGTCGAAAAGAAAATCTTTCCGAGAAGTGGCGCGGTTAAAGCCCGCAGCGGCCGGAAAGTCAAGAAAGGACGCCGAAATCGCTGATTTTGCGGCCTGATCCGGCCGGGAACCGGCCCGCCGGGCGGCGCGGGCCGGGTTCCGGTCAAAATCGCCCCGGTCGCGAAGCTGTCACTTGCCTTGGGCGGACGGATCGGGGCAATCGAGGGCCATGTCCATCACCCGCCGCCGCTTTTTCGGGCTGTTCGCCGGCCTTGCCACTTTGCTCGGCGGCTCGGCGTTCGGAGCCTCGCAGATGAAGACCTATGACGGGCCGCTATCCGACCATTTCGACGGGCTGCATTTCTTCGATCCGGACGGCGCGCCGCCGCGCGGCGCATGGGACCTGCTGCGCTGGCGCGTCACCCAGAAGCCGGCGCGCTGGCCGCAACATGCGCCGAGCGGCTTTTCCGATACGCCGCCGCCGCGCGTCGCCGGGGCGAGGGCGCGGCTGTCCTTCGTCGGCCATGCGAGCTGGCTGATCCAGACCGGCGGCCTCAACATCCTGATCGATCCGGTGTGGTCGGAGCGCTGCTCGCCGGTGACGTTCGCCGGACCGAGGCGCGTCAACGCGCCCGGCATTGCGTTCGAGGCGCTGCCGCCGATCGACGCCGTGCTGGTCTCGCACGGCCATTACGATCATCTCGACGTCCGCACGCTCTCGCGGCTGGTCGCGACATTCTCGCCGCGCATCGTCACGCCGCTCGGCAACGACGTCACCATGCGCGCCAATGACGACGCCATCCGCGCCGAGGCCTATGACTGGAATCAGCGTGTCGAAATCGGCAATGGCGTTGCGGTGACGCTGGTGGCGACGCGGCACTGGTCGGCGCGCGGCCTGTTCGATCGCAACAAGGTGCTGTGGGCGAGCTTCGTGCTGGAGACGCCGGCGGGCACGATCTACATCGTCTGCGATTCCGGCTATGGCGACGGCACGCATTTTCGCCGCGTCCGCGAGACGCATGGCGCGCCGCGCCTCGCGATCCTGCCGATCGGCGCCTATGAGCCGCGCTGGTTCATGCGCGAGCAGCACATGAATCCGGCGGATGCGGTGAAGGCGCTGGCCGATTGCGGCGCGCGCCAGGCGCTGGCGCATCATCACGGCACTTTCCAGCTCACCGACGAGGCGATCGACGCGCCGGTGCGGGATCTTGCGGCCGCGTTAGACGCGGCAGGGCAGGCGCGCGAAAAATTCGTCGCGCTAAAGCCGGGGCAGGTGTTCGAGATTTAGGGCATTTCAGCATTGGATAGAAACGATGGCATGCCGTTGTTTCTTTCACCTCTCCCGGGGGGAGAGGTCGACGCGCCAAAGCGCGTTCACGCGCGGCTGTGATGCGCTATGGCGCGGCGGGTGAGGGCGTATGATCTATCGATAAATCTAGATCCCCTCACCCCAACCCTCTCCCCACTGGGGAGAGGGAGCACATTGTTTGTGCCGCAAGAAAAACCTCATGGTGAGGAGCCGCGTAGCGGCGTCTCGAACCATGAGGCGTGATTGGCCTCATCCTTCGAGACGCGCGAAGCCGCGCTCCTCAGGATGAGGCGCTGTTCCTTACTGCGCCTTCGGCTTGATCTCGTAGGACACCGCGACGCCGATCCGCAGCGTTTCCTCGCCCTGTGCGATCGGCGCGGCGGCCATCGGCGCGGCGGCGCGGCGATAGGTGATCGGCACGGCGCCGCCGCTTTCCGAAATGCTGAGCGGCGCGCCGAGCGTCACGCCGGCGGCGCGGGCATAGATCTCGGCCTTGCGCCGCGCGTCGGCGAGCGCCTCGACGCGGGCCTCGTCGAGCAGCTTCGAGGTGTTCGAGACCGAGAAGCTGATGCCGCTGATGTCGTTGGCGCCGTTGCCGACCAGCGTGTCGATCACATTGGCGAGCTTGCCGGTGTCGCGGATGGTGACGGTGACGCGGTTGCTGGCGCGATAGCCGATGATCTGGGTCGGCCCGCCCGAGGTGCGGGTGGAGGTTTCGGGTTGCAGCGACAGCCGCGAGGTCTGGAAGTCCTTCTCCGCGATGCCGGCGTTCTTCAGCGCTAACAGAACGACGCCCATGGTCTTGTTGTTGGCCTCGCTGGCCTCGCGCGCGGTCTTGGCGGTGGTGGTGACGCCGCCGTCGATCTGGGCGAGGTCGGGCGGCACCGAGATGGTGGCTTCGCCGTTCACGGAGATCGTCGCGGGCTCCGATGTCTGCGCCTGCGCCGGCGCAACCATGCAGATGACCGCGAGCGCGGCAAGGGAATGACGGATCATGACGGGACCTCCAATTATTTCAACGGCACGAAGACGTTGATGACGAGCTTGTCTTCGGCGGTCTTCAATGGATCGGTGACGTATTCTTCAATGAACGTGTCGCGGGCTTCGAGCTTCTTGTCGTCGAGATGGTTGGTGATCGCCTCGTAGGTGTTGTCCATGTTGTCGTAGGAGCCGCGGTGGACGAATTTCAGCGTGCGGCCTTCCGGCGACTGGCCGATGCTGATGTCCTTGCCCGGATTCTTCGGTTCCTGCGCGACCGGAATTTCAGCGGTGAAGGTGAAGCCGGCATCGTCGGTCGAGGTGTAGACCACCATCATCGGCCCGGTGGCCGCGATCTTCTGCTTCTCCAGCAGCGTGGACAGCGTCTTCAGCGAGCCGGTGATGGTCTCGAAGGCGGCGTCCCAGGTCGCCTTGCCCTTCAGCATCACCACCTTTTGCGCCGTCAGCGTGATCTCCTCGCCGAACGGATCGGCCTGCGTCTTCTGCTCGGCGGGCGGAGTGGCCGGCGCGGGGGTCGTCGGAGCGGGCGTTGCCGCTGGAGGGGCGGCGGCGGCTGGCGGCGTCGTGGTCGAAGGGGCTGCGGGTGTCGTTGCATCCGAAGCCGGCGGCGTTGTCGGCGTGGTGGATGACGCGGCCGGCGGCGTGGCCGGAGTTGCGGCCGCCGGCGGCGTGCTGTCGGGAGCCGGCGTGGCGGCCGGCGCGGGTGCGGATGGTGTCGTCGCCGGGGACGGCGAGGACGCAGGCGTCGAAGATGGCGCGGCCTTCTCCGATGGCGCGGGGCTGGCGGCGGGCGTCGAGGGCGTCTGCGCCAGCGCGCCGGACAGCGTGAAGCAGGCGGCCACGGACAGGATCGCGGGCAAGGTCAGACGGCTGTTCGACCGGGCGGCGCAAGGACGGCTCATTCCAGAAGTCTCCATCGGGTGTCGGCATTTGCGCGGGTCGCAAAACCTAGCATGCCGGCTGTTGATCGTCTGCGGCCGGATGCCGATTCGCGCCTCACTGAGCAACCAAACGGGGCAACGGCAAGGCAAAGCCGGCCGGTGAGTGCGGTGCGGCTGGCCAATCCGCCGATCTTCGCCATATAAGAGCGCGGAAGGATTGATCATGAGCCCGCTCGCCAACCACAGCTTCGCCAAGATGAACGGCATCGGCAACGAGATCGTCGTGCTCGATCTGCGCGGCTCCGCCGCCGGCATCAGCCCGGACGAGGCGCGCGCCATCGCCGCGCCGGATGCGGTGCCCTACGATCAGTTGATGGTGCTGCAGGCCCCACGCCTTTCCGGCACCAGCGCCTTCATCCGCATCTATAATAATGACGGCTCGGAGGCGGGCGCCTGCGGCAACGGCATGCGCTGCGTGGCGCGGCAGGTGTTCGCGCAGACCGGCGAGCGCGCCGCCACCTTCGAGACCCGCGCCGGCCTGCTCAATTGCTGGCAGGGGCCGACGCCGGAGACTTTCACGGTGGACATGGGTCCGCCGAAGTTCGGCTGGCGCGACATCCCGCTCTCCGAGGAATTCCGCGACACCCGCTACATCGAATTGCAGGTCGGGCCGATCGACGCGCCGGTGCTGCACTCGCCCTCGGTGGTGAGCATGGGCAACCCGCATGCGATCTTCTGGGTCGACGACATCCACGCCTACGATCTCGAACGCTTCGGGCCGCTGCTCGAAAATCATCCGGTGTTTCCCGAGCGCGCCAACATCACGCTGGCGCAGATCGTCGATCGCGAGCATATCGCGATGCGCACCTGGGAGCGCGGTGCAGGCCTGACCAGGGCGTGCGGCTCGGCGGCCTGCGCCACCGCGGTGGCGGCGGCGCGATTGAAGCGCACCGGCCGCGTGGTTCACATGACGCTGCCCGGCGGCGAACTCACCATCGAATGGCGCGAGAGCGACGATCATGTGCTGATGACCGGCCCCGCGGTGCTGGAATTCGAGGGCCGATTCGATCCAGCCGTGTTCGCGAACATCGCCTGACCATGACGCTGTCGCTCGTCACCTTCGGCTGCCGCCTCAACATCGCCGAATCGGAGACGATCCGGCGCGAGGCTATAGCTGCGGGCCTTGACGACGCCATCGTGGTCAACACCTGCGCGGTGACAAGCGAGGCGGTGGCGCAGGCGCGGCAATCGATCCGCAAACTGCGCCGCGATCATCCCAATCGCCGCATCATCGTCACCGGCTGCGCCGCGCAGACCGACGCAAAGATGTTCGCGGCGATGCCGGAAGTCGACCGCGTGCTCGGCAATGACGACAAGATGCAGTCCGAGGCGTGGCGCACAGCGCGCGACGCGTTTGAAGTGCAGCCGTTCGGCATCGCAAGCGAGCAGAAGATCGCGGTCGCCGATATCATGGCGGTGCGCGAGATGTCGCCGCATCTGGTCGAAGGGTTCGCGGGCGGGCTGCCGCGCGCCTTCGTGCAGGTGCAGAACGGCTGCGATCATCGCTGCACCTTCTGCATCATTCCATTCGGGCGCGGCAATTCGCGCTCGGTGCCGATGGGCGCGGTGGTCGAGCAGGTCCGCGCGCTGGTCGAGGCCGGCCATGCCGAGATCGTGCTGACCGGCGTTGATCTGACGAGCTACGGCGCCGATCTGCCCGGCGTGCCGAAGCTCGGCGCGCTGACCCGGCAGATCCTCAAGCACGTGCCGGAACTGCGGCGGCTGCGCATCTCCTCGCTCGACGCGGTCGAGGTCGATGCCGATCTGTTCGACGTCATCGCCTCTGAAGAACGGCTGATGCCGCATCTGCATCTGTCGCTGCAGGCCGGCGACGACCTGATCCTGAAGCGGATGAAGCGGCGGCATGCGCGCGCCGATGCGATCGCGTTCTGCGACCAGATCCGGCGGCTGCGGCCGGACATCGCGTTCGGCGCCGACATCATCGCCGGTTTTCCGACCGAGACCGAGGAAATGTTCGCGCGCTCGCTGGAGCTGGTCGAAGAGTGCGGCCTGACGTTCCTCCATGTGTTTCCGTACTCAAAGCGCCCCGGCACGCCGGCGGCGAAAATGCCGCAAGTCGATGGCCGCACCGTCAAGGACCGCGCTCGCCGGCTGCGCGCGGCCGGCGAGGCGGCGTTGCGGCGGCGGCTGGCGTCCGAGCACGGCGCGGTGCGTCAGGTGCTGATCGAGAGCGGGACGCAGGGCCGCACCGAGCATTTCCTGCCGGTGGCGATTGCGGACGGTGTTCCCGGCAGCGTGCGCGCGATCACCATCACCGGCGATGACGGGATGCGATTAAGCGCCTGACGCTGCGAGTTCGGGCAGGGCCACTTCCTCGCCGTTCCATCCGCACGCTTTCAGCCGCTCATGCAGATGTTCCGGCGCGGGCGCGACCACGCGCACCGGCGGCTTGTTCTTCGACAGCGGAATTGCGATTTCGCGGGCATGCAGATGCAGGCTGGGCTCGCCGAAACGCGGGCCGTTGCCGTAGATATTGTCGCCGACGATGGGAAAGCCGGACGCCGCGCAATGCACGCGCAATTGATGGGTGCGGCCGGTGATGGGCTCCAGCGCCAGCCATGTCAGGCCCTCGCCGCGCCCCAGCACGGTCCAGCGCGACAGCGACGGCAGGCCTTTCGGGTCGGGCTTCTGCCACCAGCCGCGCGTCTCGTCGAGCCGGCCGAGCGGAATGTCGATCTCGCCTTGGTCGGCGGCGGGTCCGCCTTCGACCACGGCCCAGTAGGTCTTGTCGATCTTGCCGTGCTTGAACAGCAGGCCGAGCGAGGCGGTCGCCTTGCGATGGCGGCCGAGCACGAGGCACCCCGAGGTGTCGCGATCCAGCCGATGCGCCAGCACTGGCGGGCGCGGCAGGCCGTAGCGCAGCGCGTCGAACGAGGCTTCGAGATTGGGGCCGCCCTTGGGGCCGCGATGCACGGCGATGCCCGCCGGCTTGTCGATCACCAGCATCAGGCCGTCGCGATGAAGCACGCGGGCCTGCATTTCCTCCGGGGTCGGTTGCGGCGTATCCATGACGCGGAACAGCTTTCGTTTGCAGCCCGAACCGGGTAACACACGGCTCGACATGTTGACAGTCTGCAAATGACAAACGCGCCGCAGGACACTCCCAAACAAAGCTGGTGGAAGCGCCTCTCCGCCGGGCTGAAGCGTACATCGAGTTCGCTCGGCGGCGCGGTGGCGGATCTCGTCACCAAGCGCAAGCTCGACCGCGCCATGCTCGAGGACATCGAGGACGTGCTGCTGCGCGCCGATCTCGGCACCGAGGTCGCAGGCCGCATCGCCGCGGCGGTCGGCGAGGGCCGTTACGACAAATCGGTGTCGGCGGAGGACGTGCAGGGCATCGTCGCCACCGAGGTCGAGAAGGTGCTCGGCGCGGTGGCGAAACCGCTGGTGATCGACGCGTCGCACAAGCCGTTCGTCATTCTGGTGGTCGGCGTCAACGGCTCCGGCAAGACCACCACCATCGGCAAGCTGGCGGCGAAGTTCGGCCAGGAGGGCCACAAGGTGATGCTGGCGGCGGGCGACACCTTCCGCGCCGCCGCGATCGAGCAACTCAAGGTCTGGGGCGAGCGCAACAAGGTGCCGGTGATCGCGAAGACGCAAGGCTCCGATGCGGCGAGCCTTGCCTTCGAGGCGGTGGAGGCGGCGAAAAAAGACAGCCGCGACATTCTGCTCATCGACACCGCCGGCCGCTTGCAGAACAAGACCGAGCTGATGGTGGAGCTGGAGAAAGTGCGCCGCGTGATCGGCAAGGTCGATGCCAGCGCGCCGCATGCGGTGCTGTTGGTGCTCGATGCCACGGTGGGTCAGAACGCGCTGTCGCAGGTCGAGGCGTTCGGCAAGACCGCGGGCGTCACCGGCCTTGTGATGACCAAGCTCGACGGCACCGCGCGCGGCGGCATTCTGGTGGCGCTGGCGGAGAAATATCGCCTGCCGGTGCATTTCATCGGCGTCGGCGAGGGCATCGACGATCTCGCGCCGTTCACCGCGCGCGATTTCGCGCTGGCCATCGCAGGCAAGGAGTAATCATCCTCGCCCTTCGAGACGCGGCGAGAGCCGCTCCTCAGGACGAGGCTCAATACACGGTATTCCTCATCCTGAGGAGCATCACATCGTAGCCAGGTTTACGCAGGCTACGCCTGCTATGGTGATGCGTCTCGAAGGATGAGGACGAGGAACGCAGATGACCGAGACGTCCAAACACGCGCCGCATCCGCTGTTCAAGCTCGCCACCGAGCTTGGTCCGCTGCTGGTGTTCTTCGCCGCCAACGCCAAGTTCGATCTGTTCGTGGCGACCGGCGCGTTCATGGTCGCGATCGTCGTGGCGACGATTGCATCCTATGTGGTGACCAGACACGTGCCGCTGATGGCGCTGGTCACCGCGGTGATCGTGCTGGTGTTCGGCGGCCTGACGCTGTTCCTGCACGACGAGACCTTCATCAAGGTCAAGCCGACCATCATCTACGGCCTGTTCGCGGCGACGCTGTTCGGCGGCCTCATGATGGGCCGCTCCTTCATCGCCATCATGTTCGATCAAGTGTTCAATCTGACGCCGGCCGGCTGGCGTGCGCTCACCATCCGCTGGGCCGGCTTCTTCGTCTTCATGGCCGTGCTCAACGAGGTGATCTGGCGTACCCAGAGCACCGATTTCTGGGTGGCGTTCAAGGCGTTCGGCGCGGTGCCGATCACCGCTCTGTTCGCGATGCTGCAGATGCCGCTGATCAATCGCCACTCCATCGCGCCCGCCACCGACGAGGCCGGCGACACCGAGCGCGGCGATATTACCAAGGGGTAAAAACGTGGATGGCCGGGACAAGCCCGGCCATGACGCTGTTGATGGATTTGAGTGTGGCAGAAGTTACTTCTGCTTGGCGATGATCTGGTCCTTGATCCCGTCATAGGTCTTCTGCGGGATGATCTTCTTATGCACGAGGTCGTCCTTGCCCTTGTAGGGGCGGCCCTTGATGATCGCGGCGGAATACGCCTCGCCGATGCCCTTCAATTCCTTGAGCTGGTCAGCGCTGGCCGAATTGATGTCGAGCAATTCCTTTTTGGTGTCGGCCTTGGCCGCCGGCGCCATCATCATCTTGTCCGACTTCGGCGCCATCTTCGGGGCCATCTTGTCGCCGGTGGCCGGCTGGGTCGCCTGGGCGAACAGCGGCGAGGCGCTCATCAGGCCAAGCGCGAGCACGGCGGCAGTCAATGAAGCAAATTTCGAAGTACGCATGGATGTCCCTCCAAGGACCATGATTGCAACGCGCCCAAGCTAGGTGCGGATTCGTGGCTGCGCCATGGCGGCGACATGAACGGCAGATAAATCTGCGAAATTATTTTGGCGAATAGCGCCGGCGGCGCGGGCCTGCGCGGTCAGGAGCCGGCGCGCAGCGCCTTCTCGATCTCGGTCTTGAGCGTGCGCTCGAAATTCTCCGGGGTGATCGGGCCGATCAGCTTGTAGGCGATGGCGCCGTCGCGGCCGACCACGAAGGTCTCCGGCACGCCGTAGACGCCCCATTCGATGGCGGCGCGGCCGTTGTCGTCGGTGCCGACCGCGGCGAACGGATTACCGTAGCGGCCGAGGAAACGCCGGGCGTTGTCCGGCACGTCCTTGTAGTTGATGCCGAGCACGCGGATGCGCTTGTCCTGCGCCAGCTTCAGCAGCAGCGGCGCTTCCTCGTGACAGGGAATGCACCACGAGGCCCAGACATTGATGACGCTGACCTCGCCCTTGAACGCCGCCGGATCGAGGCCGGGCACCGGCTGGCCGTCGACGGCGAGGCCCGCCAGCGGCGGCAGCACGGTCTGCGGCGCAGGCCGGCCGATCAGCGCCGAGGGAATCCGCGAGTGGTCGCCGGCGCCGAGGCCGAACCAGAACAGCAGCGCGACGCCTGCGAAGGCGACCAGCGGCAGCGCGATCAGCCAGGAGCGGCGGGTGCGGGCGCGCGGTTCGGTTGTGCTCATGACGGCTCGCCGCTGCGCGAGGCCGAGCGGCGGGTGACGCCGCTGGCTTCGAGGTCGCGCAACGCCTTCTCCTGATGGCGCTGGTCGATCACGATCCAGAGAATCAGGGCGATCACCACGACGGCGACCAGCCCGTAGGAGGCGAGGATGAAATCGGCATAGGGGCCGAGCGAGGCGAGAAGATGCATCGGATCACATGCCCTGCCGGCTCGCTTGCATCATCTGCAGCGTGCGCACCCGCCGCCGCAGCACTTCGTTGCGCATGGCGGCGAGATGCAGCGTGACGAACAGCAGCGAGAAGCCGAGCGCCATGGTGAGCAGCGGAATCAGAAACGAGCGGTCGAGCGTCGGCCCGCCCATGCGGATCACCGACGCGCCCTGATGCAGCGTGTTCCACCAGTCGACCGAGAACTTGATGATCGGAATGTTGACCGCGCCGACCAGCGTCAGCACGGCGGCTGCGCGCGCGGCGCGCGAGGGATCCTCGACCGCGCGCCACAGCGCGATCAGGCCGAGATACATCAGGAACATCACCAGCACCGAGGTCAGCCGCGCATCCCACTGCCAGTAGGTGCCCCACATCGGGCGGCCCCACAGCGAGCCGGTCACCAGCGCGAGGAAGGTGAAGGCGGCACCGATCGGCGCGGCGGCTTTGGCCGAGACGTCGGCGAGCGGATGGCGCCACACCAGCGTGCCGAGCGCCGACAGGCTCATGACACCCCACACGAACATCGACAGCCACGCATTGGGCACGTGGATGAACATGATCTTGACCGTCGCGCCCTGCTGGTAGTCGTCCGGTGCGAGCCACGACTGATACAGCCCGAGCGCCAGCAGCAGCGCCGTCGCGATCGCGAGCCACGGCAGAACGCGCGCCGTGAAGGCGAGAAAGCGCGTCGGGTTGGCAAGGTCGATCAGCTTCATGACGGTCCTGACAGCATGGTGTCCTGATAGTCGCGCCCGGCGCGGGAGGCAATGCGGGAAGGCGTCAAACAGGATGAATTCGGACCCCGCGCGCCGCTGTGCCGCATCATGTGATCCCTAGTTCAGGCCCTGCCGCAGCGCGGCAGCGCCGGCGAACGGGCCGATCACCAGGCTCGCCAGCGACAGCGCGCACAGGATCGAGAACGCGGTGCCGAACTTCGCCGGTTCCAGGATCGCGGCGTTGGAGGCGGCGACCCCGAAGATCAGGATCGGGATCGACAGTGGCAATACGAGGACCGCGAGCAGCAATCCGCCGCGCCGCAGCGTCACTGCCAGCGCGGCGCCGATCATGCCGGTGAAGGTCAGCGCCGGCGTGCCGGCGAGCAGGGTCAGCGCCACCGCCAGGGTCGCCCGCGGTTCGAGGTTGAGCAGGATGCCGAGGAACGGCGTCGCCACGATCAGCGGCAGGCCGGTGGCGAGCCAGTGCGCCAGCGCCTTGGCGGCGCAGGAAAGCTCCAGCGGCACCTGCCCCATGGTGATGAGATCGAGCGAGCCGTCGTCGAGATCGGCGGTGAACAGGCGATCGAGCGTGAGCAGGCTCGCCAGCATCGCGCCGAGCCACAGCACCGCGGGGCCGAGCCGCTGCAGCAGCGGAATGTCGGGGCCGAGCGCGAACGGCATCAGCACCACCACGGTGAGGAAAAACAGCACGCCGATCGGCGCGCCGCCGCCGACGCGCAAGGCGATGCGCAGATCGCGCCGGATCAGTGCGGAGAGCGCGCTCATAACGTGCCTTTCTTTTTTCCCCTCTCCCCTTGTGGGAGAGGGTGGCGAGAATGAGCGGAGCGAATTCGAGCCGGGTGAGGGGGAATAGTATTCGGATGGAAGCGCCCCTCTCCCGGTTTCTCGCTACGCTCGAAACCACCCTCTCCCACAAGGGGAGAGGGGAGGAGGACGGCTGACTCCGAAATGATCAGATATGACACCATCATGCCGCTCCGATCCGCAGTTCATCGGCGGCGATGCCGAGCGGCGTATGGGTCGCGGC
The DNA here is from genome assembly GCA_001897755.1 of Afipia sp. 64-13. GTDB lineage: Bacteria > Pseudomonadota > Alphaproteobacteria > Rhizobiales > Xanthobacteraceae > Afipia. The sequence goes on along the minus strand of MKUJ01000014.1, from coordinate 28,393 downwards.
GGCGATCAGGCCGCCGGCGGCAAGATGCGTGGTCATGATGCTGGCGAAGACCGCCTGTCCGGCGGTGTCGAGCGCCGAGGTCGGCTCGTCGAGCAGCCACAGCGGCCGCTTCACCGCCAAGAGCCGCGCCATCGACAGCCGCCGCCGCTGCCCGGCGGACAGATAGGCGGCGGGCAGGTCGGCGACATGGCCGAGGCCGGCCGCCTTGAGGCTGACGACGAGATCCTCGCCGTCGCCGCCGCCGAGATAGTCCCGCCAGAAGGCGAGGTTCTCCCGCGCCGTCAGCGCGCCCTTGATCGGATCGCGGTGGCCGAGATAGTGCGCCTGCTCGGCGAGGGTCAGCTCGCCGTCGCCGCCCTCCAGCGCGACCGCGCCGCCGGAGATCGGCAGCAGCCCGGCGATGATCCGCAGCAGCGAGGATTTGCCGGCGCCGTTGGCTCCGGTGATCGCGAGCGCGGTGCCGGCGGCCAGCGCGAAATCGAGGCCGGCGAAGATTTCCCGCCCGCCACGCACGCATGTCACGTCCCGCCCGAATAGCTGCATTTCATTTTCCGAAAACTTGAGGAGAGTCAGGCCTGTCGCGGCGACATGACAGCATGTCCGAAAGATGGAGCGACCATTGTCGTGTGGCGGATAGATTGGAAACGCTCTATAAAACCGGAACTTGGTGCAGCACACAATGCATCCGAAACGAGCCGGCGGGTGCCAACCCGTAACGGTGTTTTAATACCTGCAAAAAGGTCATCCTCGCAACTCGGGACTTTACTCATGCCTTCGCTCGACAGCTTCAAAAGTCAGAAAACACTCAAGGTGGGAGGCAAGACCTACGTCTATTACAGCCTTCCGGCGGCGGAAAAAAACGGGCTCAAGGGAATCTCGCGGCTGCCTTATTCGATGAAGGTGCTGCTCGAGAACATGCTGCGCAACGAGGACGGCCGCACCGTCAAGAAGGAAGACATCGTTGCTTTCTCGCAATGGGCGAGAAAGCGCAAGCTGGAGCACGAAATCGCCTTCCGCCCCGCGCGCGTTCTGATGCAGGACTTCACCGGCGTGCCGGCGGTGGTCGATCTGGCCGCGATGCGCAACGCGATGAAGACGCTCGGCGGCGATGCGCAGAAGATCAACCCGCTGGTGCCGGTCGATCTGGTGATCGACCACTCGGTGATCGTCAACTTCTTCGGTGACAACAAGGCGTTCGGCAAGAACGTCCAGGAAGAATACAAGCAGAACCAGGAACGCTACGAGTTCCTGAAATGGGGCCAGAAGGCGTTCTCGAATTTCTCGGTGGTGCCGCCCGGCACCGGCATCTGCCATCAGGTCAATCTCGAATATCTGGCGCAGACGGTCTGGACCCGGAAAGAGAAGCTCACCATCGGCAAGAAGAAGGGCACCTTCGAGGTCGCCTATCCCGACACGCTGGTCGGCACCGATTCGCACACCACCATGGTCAACGGCCTTGCCGTGCTCGGCTGGGGCGTCGGCGGCATCGAGGCGGAAGCCGCGATGCTCGGCCAGCCGCTGTCGATGCTGCTGCCGGATGTCGTCGGCTTCAAGCTCAAGGGCCAGCTCAAGGAAGGCGTCACCGCCACCGACCTCGTGCTCACCGTCACGCAGATGCTGCGCAAGCAGGGCGTGGTCGGCAAGTTCGTCGAGTTCTTCGGCCCCGGCCTCGATCATCTGTCGGTCGCCGACAAGGCCACCATCGGCAACATGGCGCCGGAATATGGCGCGACCTGCGGCTTCTTCCCGGTCGACAAGGAGACCATCGAATATCTGAAGACCTCGGGCCGCAAGGCGGATCGTGTCGCGCTGGTGGCGAAATACAGCAAGGCGCAGGGTCTGTATCGCGACGCCAAGACGCCGGATCCGGTGTTCACCGAAACGCTGACGCTCGATCTGAAGGACGTGGTGCCCTCGCTCGCCGGGCCCAAGCGCCCCGAAGGCCGTGTCGCGCTGCCGGGCGTCGCCGAAGGCTTCCGCGCCGCGCTCGCCAGCGAATACAAGAAGACTGCCGATACCGAGAAGCGCTATCCGGTGGCCGGCCGCAACTTCGATCTCGGCCATGGCGACGTGGTGATCGCCGCGATCACCTCCTGCACCAACACCTCGAATCCGAGCGTGTTGATGGCCGCCGGCCTGCTCGCGCGCAACGCCGCCGCCAAGGGCCTTGCCGCCAAGCCGTGGGTGAAGACCTCGCTCGCGCCCGGCAGTCAGGTGGTCGCCGAATATCTCGCCAATTCCGGCCTGCAGCTCGACCTCGACAAGGTCGGCTTCAATCTGGTCGGCTTCGGCTGCACCACCTGCATCGGCAATTCCGGTCCGCTGCCGGAGGAGATTTCGAAGTCGGTCAACGACAACAACATCGTCGCCGCGGCGGTTCTGTCGGGCAACCGCAACTTCGAGGGCCGCGTCTCGCCGGACGTGCAGGCGAACTATCTCGCTTCGCCGCCGCTGGTGGTCGCCTATGCCATCGCAGGCAATGTCGGCATCAATCTCGCGACCGATCCGCTCGGCATCGGCAAGGACGGCAAGCCGGTCTATCTCAAGGACATCTGGCCGACCTCGAAGGAGGTCAATGCCTTCATCAAGAAGTTCGTCACCTCGACCGTCTTCAAGAAGAAGTACGCCGACGTGTTCAAGGGTGACGCCAACTGGCGCAAGATCAAGACCACGGCGAGCGACACCTACAAGTGGAACATGAGCTCCACCTACGTGCAGAACCCGCCTTACTTCGAAGGCATCAAGAAGACGCCGGAGCCGATCAGCGACATCGTCGATGCGCGCATCCTGGCGATATTCGGCGACAAGATCACCACCGACCACATCTCGCCGGCCGGTTCGATCAAGCTGACCTCGCCCGCCGGCAAGTATCTGTCGGAGCATCAGGTGCGGCCCGCCGATTTCAACCAGTACGGCACGCGGCGCGGCAATCATGAAGTGATGATGCGCGGCACCTTCGCCAACATCCGCATCAAGAACCACATGCTCAAGGGCGCCGACGGCAACATTCCCGAAGGCGGCCTGACCAAGCACTGGCCCGATGGCGCGGAGATGTCGATTTACGACGCGGCGATGAAGTATCAGGAAGAGAAGGTGCCGCTGGTGGTGTTCGCCGGCGCCGAATACGGCAACGGTTCCTCGCGCGACTGGGCGGCGAAAGGCACGCGCCTGCTCGGCGTGCGCGCCGTGATCGCGCAGAGCTTCGAGCGCATCCATCGCTCCAATCTCGTCGGCATGGGCGTGCTGCCGCTGACCTTCGAAGAGGGCACCTCGTGCTCCTCGCTCGGGCTCAAGGGCGACGAGATGGTCACCATCCGCGGCCTGCAGGGCGATCTCAAGCCGCGTCAGACGCTGGTCGCGGAAATCGTCGCGGCCGATGGCGGCATCAAGCGCGTGTCGTTGTTGTGCCGTATCGACACGCTGGATGAGCTCGAATATTACCGTAACGGCGGCATTCTCCATTACGTGCTGCGCAACCTTGCGGCGTAGTCGGGGCTGGCGAACAACGAATCCGTGAACCCACTCACCGCGACGTGAGTGGCAGGAGACAGGAAGGCGGCCTAAGAAACAGGCTGCCTTCCGTCGTTTTGGGACAGGTTTGAATCGAGGGTCGGAATTGAACGATCACGATGGTGATGGCATCACGAAGACGTCCGGTTGCGATGACAAGCGCAATGCCGCGTCGCGTCCGTTTTGCCGCGCGGATCGTGGATTGCTGCGTGGTGCGGCGGCCGGTCTGGTCGGTGTGTTCGCCGTGATGGCGAGCGCCACCTCGCTGCAGGCGGACCCGCGCGCCGTGGTGGAGCTGTTCACCTCGCAAGGTTGCTCGTCCTGTCCGCCGGCCGACAAGATTCTCGGCGAGCTTGCCAAGGATCCGTCGCTGGTCGCGCTCAGCCTGCCGATCGATTACTGGGATTATCTCGGCTGGAAGGACACGCTGGCGGATTCGCGGTTTTCCGCGCGCCAGAAGGCCTATTCGCATATGCGCGGCGACCGCGAGGTCTATACGCCGCAGGTCGTGGTCAATGGCGTGACCCACGTGCTCGGCAGCAACCGCACCAGCATCGAGACGGCGGTGGCGAGCACGCAGGCCCGGCAGGGAATCATGAATGTGCCGGTGCGGGTGACGCGCGACGGCGGCCATCTCAACGTCTCGGTGGCGGCCAGCGCCAGCCAGCGCGGCGAGGTCTGGATTTGCGCTATATCAAAAGCGGTGCCGATCACCATCAGCCGCGGCGAAAATCGCGGCCATCAGGTGGTCTATCATAATGTCGTGCGCAACGTGCTGAAGGTCGGCGACTGGAACGGGGCTGCCGGCAACTGGACCGTGCCGCTGGAGAACATCGCGCGCGACGGCATCGATGCCGCCGCGGTGTATGTGCAGAACGGCAACCGCGAGCATCCCGGCCCGATGCTCGGCGCGGCCTACACCTCGCTCAACTAGAGTTGCATGAAGCCAGATTGAATCGTCGTCATGGCGGGAAGCCGTGATGATCGATCTCGCTCTATGCAATTTTGGAGCGGATTTCGTTCAGATAGAATCAGAAATCCACCACGACCGCGCGTGTCTTGAATATCCTGCTGGCTGCTCTGGCCCTGCGCGCCAGCCGTGAGGTTCGACCAACCCGTCATTGCGAGCGGAGCAAAGCAATCCAGTGGCGACGAAAAAGAGCTGGATTGCTTCGGAGCTTTCGCTCCTCGCAATGACGGCGGAGTCGGTGCATGGCGCGCCAGGCGCCCCGCCTCTCACCTCGCGCGCGCAAAGAAAAAGGGCCAACTGACGTTGGCCCTGAGAAGACAGAGAAAAGAGAGGTGAGGATGCCTGTCGGCAAAAAAACTAGACCCGATCCTGCCGACCCCGGGGGGCTGGGGGCTGAGGAAACCGGTGCCGAGAGGACCGGGCCAACGCAGTGGTTGTGTTCTCGCAACCCAGCACGGCAAGCGATGGGCCGAATTCGGGCGGTATTGTGATCGTTCTAACGTTGGCGTGAGGTATCCCAGAGCCGGTTGGGGCTTGCGGGACGGGCCGTTGCGGCCGATCATGTCAGGCAACCGACATGGAGACGCCGATGGGCTTCGGAGCGGGGGAGAGCGATGTGAGCGAGGGGGCCTCGGCCGCCGGGAACCGGGTGACCTTCAGCCGCCTCGAGCTCAATCGGATCCTCAACCTCTACGGCCGCATGGTGTCCGACGGCGAGTGGCGTGACTACGCCATCGACTTCCTCAAGGACCGCGCGGTGTTCTCGATCTTCCGCCGCGCCTCCGAGATTCCGATCTATCGCATCGAGAAGGATCCGCGCCTCGCCCGCAAGCAGGGCGCCTACAGCGTGATCTCGGCGAGCGGACAGGTGCTGCGGCGCGGCCATGAGCTCGAGCGCGTGCTGCTGGTGATCGACCGCAAGCTGGCGCTGGTCTAGCGCGTCACGCCGCGGCGAACTGGTCGTAGGCGCGCAGCGCGTCGGCGGCGTACATCAGCGCCGGGCCGCCGCCCATATAGACGCACATCGCCATCACCTCCGCCACTTCCTCGCGGCTCGCGCCGAGGTCGTGCAGCGCCTTGGCGTGAAAGCCGATGCAGCCGTCGCAGTGCTGGGTGACGCCGATCGCGAGCGCGATCAGTTCCTTGGTCTTCTTGCTCACGGCGCCGTCGGCTGCCGCGCCCTTGGCCATCGCGTAGAATCCCTTCATGGCGTCCGGGCTGAGTTTGGTCAGTTCGCGGCTGTATTCGGAAATATCCCCGGTGATTGCCTTGTAGTCCTTCGCCATGGCGCCACTCCGATTGACAGTTTATATTTTTATGATATTAGAAAAACATAATATGTAAAGAGGCGGCGATGGGCTTTGCCGACGAAATGCCGGCCCAGGCGGACACGGCGGCCGATTTTCTCAAGGGTCTCGCCAATTCCGACCGCTTGCTGATCCTGTGCGCGCTGTCGCGGGGCGAGCGCAATGTCACCGACCTGATCGCGGCGACCGGCATCGCGCAAAGCTCGATGTCGCAGCATCTGGCGAAACTGAAGCTCGAGGGCATCGTCACGGCGCGGCGCGACCACCGCAATCTGTTCTATGCCATCTCCCACCCCGCCGCGCGCGCGGTGATGAAGGTGCTTTACGGACATTTCTGCAAAGGATGACCGGGACGTCCCGTGCCACTCCGGCCGGCATCGCGCCGGCGGATGCGTGAACCGGGCGCGACGGTCTGCGCGCGAATGCGGCGCGGCGCTAGCCGGACGTCGCGGCCGGCGTGGTGCGTCCGCCCTCGCCGAGCGCAAGCTGCATCTGCACCGAATCGAGCCAGCGGCCGAATTTGAATCCGACATCGGGATGGATGCCGATCATGGCGAAGCCGGCGCGCTTGTGCAGGCCGATCGAGGCGGCGTTGGCAGAATCGCCGATCACCGCGATCATCTGGCGGAAGCCGCGCGCGGTGCATTGCGCGATCAGTTCCGCGAGCAGCGCGCTGCCGATGCCGCGCCGGTAGAAGGCCGGATCGAGATAGACCGAATTCTCCACCGTGTAGCGATAGGCCGGCCGCGGCCGATAGGGTCCGGCATAGGCGTAGCCGGCGACGCGGCCGTCCGCCTCGGCGACAAGATAGGGAAACCCGCCGCCGGCGAGGGCCGCGAGACGGCGCTGCATCTCCGCCTCGTCCGGCGCGGTCAGCTCAAAGCTTGCGGTCTTCTCGCGCACCTCGAAGCCGTAGATCGCGGTGATGGCGGGGATGTCGGCGGGGGTCGCCGGGCGGATGGTGACGTCGCTCATGGCCGGAAGCTCAAAGCATGATGATGAGGTTCAATCACTGATCTAGCCGTCATTGCGAGCGAAGCAAAGCAATCCGGTTCCTCATGGTGAGGAGGAGCGAAGCGATGTCTCGAACCATAGCGCGTCAAAGACGCGCGTGGACGCGCTTATGAGGCCTCATCCTTCGAGACGCGCGCCATAGCGGGCGCAGCCTGTGTGAACTTGGTTACGGTGCGCGCTCCTCAGGATGAGGTTCAGGCTCAGCATTGGATTGCTTCGTCGGCTTGCTCCCTGCAATGACGGCTCAAGCTGAAATCTTGGATCCTCTGGTCTAGTTTGCAAACCGCCAAAACAAAAGCCCCGGCGCAAGGCCGGGGCTTGATCTCCTTGAAGGCTCTCGCCTCGGTTACTCGCGCTGTCCGAGCAGCTGCAGCAGCAGCGTGAACAGGTTGATGAAGTTGAGGTAGAGCGACAGCGCGCCGGTGATGGCGGCCCGCTCGGCCATCTCGCCGCCCTGCGCGGCGTAGCCGTAGATGTAGTCGTTCTTCAGCCGCTGGGTGTCCCAGGCGGTGAGGCCGGCGAACACCAGCACGCCGACCAGCGACACCACGAACTGCAGCATCGAACTCGCGATGAACAGGTTCACCAGGCTCGCGATGATCACGCCGAACAGGCCCATGATCAGGAACGAACCCATGCCCGTCATGTCGCGCTTGGTGGTGTAGCCGTAGAGGCTCAGCGCGCCGAACGAGGCCGCGGTGATGAAGAACACCCGCACGATCGAGGAGTGGGTGTAGACGAGGAAGATCGACGACAGCGAAATGCCCATCAGCGCCGAGAACACCCAGAACATCATCTGGGCGGTGGCGGGCCGTAGGCGGTTGATGCCGAAGGAGATGGCGAACACCATCACCAGCGGCGCGAGGATGAACAGCCACTTCAGCGGGCTGACGAACATCGCGACGCCGAACGAAGTCAGGAAGGTGCTGCCGATTTTCCCGGCGGCCGCGCCGGCGTCGCCGGTGGTCGCCGCCATGTACACGCCGAGAGCGGCGAGGCCAGTGATGGCCAGACCGATCGCCATGTAATTGTAGATCTTGAGCATGTAGGCGCGCAGACCCGCGTCCACAGCAGCGGCATCGGCACGGCTTGCGCCGGCGCGGCCGAAAGGTGAGGCGTAATTGCGATCCAAGTCCGACATTGTCGAAACCTTTTGCTAGAGTATCCGGAGACTGCATGGGATCTGCAGTACGGAATAACTTGTTCAGAGCCGTATCTGACGCCGTTGCGTGGCGGTATCAAGCCGAAATCTGAACCTTGTCGATATGTGGGAAACTATCATAATCGCCGCAAGTTACCCGGCGCGGCGGAATGTCGCAAAACTCGTCAGGGGAGCTGCTACATATTGTCATAAGTTGCGCAGTACGCCCGCCGGTTTCTGATGAAGCGCAATTAATGTTCCGGTAAGACCTAGGGCAATCGTCACCGCCAGTGCGGCCAGCACCACCCACGCGGCGCTCCCGGCCTGCCAGACGAAGCTCAGGGTCATCAGCCGGGTGACGATCTGCCAGGCGGCGATCGAGCCGGCCGCCACGCCGAAGATCGCGGTGGCCGATCCGATCAAGAGGTATTCCAGCACGTAACCGCCAAGCAGACGCGCGCGCGTCGCGCCGAGCGTCTTGAGAATCACCGCGTCATAGACCCGGTGACGATGGCCGGCGGCGAGGGCGCCGCCCAGCACCAGCAACGCCGACAGCAGGGTGACCGCGCTGGCGCCGCGAATCGCCAGCACGAGGTTGGTCACCACCGCGCCGATGCTTTGCAGGGCGTCGCGCACCCGCACGCTGGTCACCGAGGGGAACGCGCCAGCGACACGGCGGATCAGCTCTGCGTCGCCCGCGGGGCTGGCGTGCTGCTCGGTCAGGGTGGCGATATGGGTGTGCGGCGCGCCGGCGAAGGCGTCCGGCGAGAACACCAGCACGAAATTGATGCCGAGGCTCTGCCAGTCCACGGTGCGCAGATTGCTGATGGTCGCGGTGATGTCGCGGCCGAGCACGTTGACGGTGATGGTGTCGCCGAGCTTGAGACCGAGCCCGTCGGCAATTTTCTTCTCCAGGGAGACCTGCGGGCCACCGGATTTTTCTACGCCCCACCATTTGCCCTCCACCACCTTGGAGCCGCGCGGCACCTCGTTGGTGTAGGTCAGGCCGCGGTCGCTCTGCAGCACCCAGGCGGCGTCGGTCGATGGTTTGAGTTCATCGGCGGCAACACCGCGCGCCGCGACGATGCGCCCGCGCAGCATCGGCACGTTCTCGACATGCGCGCCGGGCTCGCTTTGCTTCAGGAAGTCGCTGAAACGAGCAGCCTCGTTGGCGGGAATGTCGATGAAATAATAGGACGGCGCATGTTCCGGCAGCGCCGCCGTGAACTGTCGGCGCAGATTGCCGTCGATCTGGGTGATGGTCACCAGCACCGCGAGGCCGAGCCCGAGCGAGAGCACCACCGAGGGCGTCAGCGCGCCGGGCCGGTGGATGTTGGCGAGCGCGAGGCGCAGCATCGGCGCGCGCGGCCGTGGTAGCCGCGCGGCCAGCGCCATCAGCAGCGAGGCGACGCCGCGCAGCAGCACGAAGGCGACGATGCTGGCGGCGACGAAGATCGCGGCGATCCGCTTGTCATAGGCAAGCCCGATCACCAGCGCGACGAGCGCGAGAGCGGCGGCTGCGGTGAAAACAAGATCGCGCGGCCTTGGCCGGCGCGGCTCCGGTGCGATGTCCTCGCGGAACAACGCCGCCACCGGCACGTCATGCACCCGGCGAAGCGGCCACAGCGCGAAGGCCAGCGCCGAGACGAGGCCATAGACCAGCGCCAGCGCGAGCCCGGCCGGATGCAGCGCCGGCGCCACCGGCAGCGGCAGCATCTTGCCGAATACGCCGGCGATCACGTAAGGCGTCGCCGCGCCGAGCACGAGGCCGATCAGCGCGCCCGTTGTCGCCAGCAGCATCACCTGGATCAGATAGATCGCGAACACCTCGCGCGCGGTGGCGCCGAGCGCCTTGAAGGTCGCGATCACGTCGCGGCGCTGGTCGAGATGGCTGCGCACCGCATTGGCGACGCCGACCCCGCCGACCAGCAGCGCGGCAAGGCCGACCAGCGTGAGGAATTGCGTGAAGCGGGTGATGTTGCGTTCGAGCTGCGGCGAGGCGTTGCGGCTGGAGCGGATCTCCCAGCCGGCCTGCGGAAATTGCGCGCGGGCGTTCTCGATCAGGCGCTCCGTCGCGGCCTCGTTGCTCGCCGCATCGGGCAGGCGGACCCGATAGGCCCAGTGCACCAGGCTGCCGGGCTGCAACAGGTGCGTGGCGCGCAGCGCCTCGATGCTGACCAGAAAACGCGGGCCGAAACCGAGGCCGCCGGACAGCTTGTCGGGTTCGGTGTTGACCACGCTGCGGATGACGAACGACGCATCGCCGACGCTGACGCGGTCGCCGACCTTGAGGTTGAGCCGCGCCAAGAGCAGCGGATCGACGGCGGCGCCGAACGCGCCGTCATGTTGCGCGAGAATATCCTTCAGCGGCAGCGCCGGCTCGCGCGCCACTTCGCCGAGCAGCGGGTAGGCGTCATCGACCGCCTTGAGATCGACCAGCGCCAGTTCGCCGCTGTTCGCCCGCGCCATCGCACGAAGCGTTGCCGCGACCGAGATCCGGCCGCGCGCGTCGAGAAATGCGCGCTCGTCCGCGCTCGCCTCGCGCTGGGTCAGCACGAACGACGCATCGCCGCCGAGCAGCGTGCGACCCTGCCGGTCGAGACCGTTGCTTAAGCTGTCCGCAACCGCGCCGACACCGGCGATCGCCATCACCCCGAGCGCGATGCAGGCGATGAAGACGTAGAAGCCGCGCAGGCCGCCGCGCAGTTCGCGCAGGGCGAAGCGCAGCGGCAACAGCGGCGCGCGCGTTGACGAGGATGTGCTCATGCCAGCGACGCCGTCTCGATCCAGTGCCGCTCGGTGGCCGGTCCCTCGATGTGGCCGTCGCGCAGCCGCACCACGCGGTCGCAGCGCCGCGCCAGCGCGGCGTCGTGTGTCACCAGCACCAGGGTCATGCCGCGCTCGCGCTGGGTCGAGAACAGAAGGTCGGCGATCTGCCGGCCGGTCGTCTCGTCGAGATTGCCGGTCGGCTCGTCGGCGACCAGGATCGCGGGATCTGGCGCCAGCGCGCGCGCCAACGCGACGCGCTGCTGCTCGCCGCCGGAGAGTTGCGCGGGATAATGATGCAGCCGCTCGCCGAGGCCCACGGCGGCAAGCTCGCGCGCCGCGCGCTCATGCGCGTCCGGCTTGCCGGCGAGTTCGAGCGGCACCGCGACGTTCTCCAGCGCGGTCATGGTCGGAATGAGATGAAATGACTGGAAGACGATGCCGACCTGCCGCCCGCGAAAGCACGCGAGGCCGTCCTCGTCCAGCGAGTTGAAAGAGGTGCCGTCGATCACCACTTCTCCGCTGTCGGGCCGCTCCAGTCCTGCCATCACCATCAGCAGGGTGGATTTGCCCGAGCCGGAGGCGCCGATCAGGCCGACGGCTTCGCCGGGGCCGATCCGCAGGCTGACGTCCTTGAGGATGTGCACCCGCGCGGCACCACGACCGAGCGACAGGTTGACGCCGGAAATGGCAATAAGGTCCGGCGTCGCGCCGGTGGTGGTCGATGAGGGTGTGATGAGACTGTCCATGCGGATGTCATATGGGAAGCTGAACGTGGCGGTCGAGAGGCTGGCCCGCGTCTTTTGGCGCACCGTCACGATCATGGCCGTGCTGATTGGGACGATATTGGGGACCATATTAATGGCTGATTCCGCGCTGGCGCAGACGCCGTCCGCCGCGCCGGCAAAGCCGGTCAAGCTGGTGTTTCTCGGCGATTCCCTCACCGCCGGTTACGGCCTGCCGGCCAATGCGGCCTTTCCGGTGCGGCTGCAACAGGCGCTGCGCGGCAAGGGCATCGATGTCGAGATTGTGAATGCCGGCGTGTCGGGCGACACCACCTCGGGCGGCCGCGACCGGCTCGACTGGTCGGTGCCGCCGGATACGGCGGCAGTGATCGTCGAGCTTGGCGCCAACGACGCGCTGCGCGGCGTCGATCCCAAAGTCAGCCGCGCCGCGCTGGACGAGATCCTGACGAAACTGAAGGCGCGCAACATCGCGGTGCTGTTGTGCGGTATGCTGGCGCCGCCGAATTACGGCGCCGACTACGCGCAGGCTTTCAACGCTCTCTATCCGGAGCTGGCGAAAAAGCACGACGTGCCGCTGTACCCGTTCTTTCTCGACGGCGTGGCCGGCAAGGTCGACCTCAATCAGCCCGACGGGATGCATCCGACCGCCGCCGGCGTCGATGTGATCGTCGGCCGTATTCTGCCGACCGTGGAGACCTTCCTGCGCGGCCTCGGAACCCGGCAATCGGCCGCGCGGCCCTGAGGATGTGCACAGCGCGGGGCCCTAGTTGCTTCGCATTGTCACGCGCGCGCGCTAAAAACGGGTCAGTGATTCGCGCCGCGTGATTCGACGACACCGCTTGGGTACCCGCCGGTCCTCTTTCGCATCGGGGAGTGTTGTGATGCCGCGTCTGTTCACCGGGTTGGAAATTCCCTCCGATATCAGCCAAACGCTGTCGAGCCTGCGCGGCGGCCTGCCCGGCGCGCGCTGGATCGATCCCGAAAACTACCACGTCACCCTGCGCTTCATCGGCGACATCGACGGCTTCGCGGCGGGCGAGATCGCCGCGACGCTGGAGCGGGTCAACCGCAAGCCGTTCGAGGTCGAGGTGCAGGGTCTCGTCTCCTTCGGCGGCAAGAAACCGCGCGCGGTGGTCGCCACCGTGACGCCGACCCGGCCGCTGATGGAATTGCAGGCCGAGCTGGAGCGGCTGATGCGGCGTTTCGGTTTCGACCCGGAGGGCCGCAAATTCACCCCGCATGTCACGCTGGCGCGGCTGCGCGACGCCGCGCCGCGCGACGTCGCCGATTACCTGTCGGTGCGCGGCTATTTCCCGACCCGCAGGTTCACCGCCGATCGCTTCGTGCTGTTTTCCTCGCGGGCCTCGGTCGGCGGCGGGCCGTATGTGGTCGAGGACGCCTATGCGCTGAGTGCCTGATCCTCCGCGCAGAGGGCTTTGCATTTTTGGGCGCTTGCATTTTTCGCCGTGCTGGGGACGGTAGGGTCCATGGATGCACCCTTGTCTGCTTTCCGCCGGCACTACGAGACCCTGATCGCCTCCGAGGCGATCGAGCCCGACGCCGCGCAGGCCGCCGCGGTCGAGGCGCTGGCGGCGCTGGACGAACGGCTGTCGCACTACAAGCCGCGCAAGGCCGGTCTGTTCGGCCGTCTGTTCGCCGACAAGGATGCCGAACCGCCGCGCGGGATGTATCTGCACGGCGAAGTCGGTCGCGGCAAGACCATGCTGATGGACCTGTTCTTCCAGGAGAGCGGCGTCGCGCACAAGCGTCGCGCCCATTTCCATGAGTTCATGGCCGACGTGCACGAGCGCATCTACAATTTTCGCTCGAAGATCGCCGCGCGAGAGATCGCCGACGCCGATCCGATCCAGCTCACCGCGATGTCGATCTTCGAGGATGCGTGGCTTTTGTGCTTCGACGAATTCCACGTCACCGATATCGCCGACGCGATGATTCTCGGCCGGCTGTTCTCCAGGCTGTTCGAGCTTGGCACCGTGGTGGTGGCGACCTCCAATGTCGCGCCCGAGGATTTGTATAAAGACGGCCTCAACCGCGCGCTGTTCCTGCCGTTCATCGCGCAGATCGAGGCGCGGATGATGGTGGCGCGGCTCGATGCGCGCACCGATTACCGGATGGAGAAACTCGCCGGGATCAAGATGTGGCTGGTGCCGCCGGACGATGCGGCGCGCGCCGCGCTTGATGCCGCGTGGCTCAAGCTCACCGGCAGCGAGGCCGCGCCGCCGCGCGAGATTCAGCTGAAAGGCCGCGTGCTGGAGATTCCGCGTTCGGCCAATGGTGTGGCCCGCTTCACCTTCGAGGAAATCTGCGAGCGTCCGCTCGGTCCGTCCGACTATCTGCGGATCGCGCGCGATTACCACACCGTGCTGATCGATGACATCGAGGTGATGCAGTATGAGGAGCGCAATCCGGCCAAACGCTTCATCGCGCTGATCGACGCGCTCTATGAAAACCACGTCAAGCTGATGGCCTCCGCCGAGGCCGAGCTTGCCAATCTGTACCGCGCCGACGAAGGCTACGAAGCCAAGGAGTTCGCCCGCACCATTTCGCGCATCACCGAAATGGGCTCGCAATCCTACCTCGCGCTGCCGCACGGCCGCCGCGACTCCACCGCCACCGGCGCCAGCACGGGTCTGGTCGAAACCTGATGCGTTTTGCGCCTGTCTTGAGAGAAAATTTTTCAGTTTGCCCTGAAATTTTCCGGAATTTTTGCTGAAGCGGCATTGCCGTCATGCGAAGGCGCGTCGCGCCGGCTTCGCTCGGGGACGCTCGCAATTCGAATTCCGGAATTGGCCGGGTTGCGCAGCCCGCGCCGCGCAGCCATGCCGGTTTGCCTTGCCGGTTCGCCTTTAGGACAACCCTGGGGCGACTTGAACGGCTGGCGTGAAAGGTCTAACCACCTTGCGGCCTTCTTCCTTCTTTTCCTGTCGGTTCAAAGGATCAAATTCATGGCGCGCAACAAAATTGCATTGATTGGCTCGGGTCAGATCGGCGGCACGCTCGCGCATCTGGTCGGGCTGAAAGAGCTCGGCGATGTGGTGATGTTCGACATCGCCGAAGGCATCCCGCAGGGCAAGTCGCTTGATATTGCTCAATCCTCGCCGATCAATGGTTTCGACGCCGCCTTCGCCGGCACCAATTCCTATGAGGGCCTCGCCGGCGCCGATGTCTGCATCGTCACGGCCGGCGTGCCGCGCAAGCCCGGCATGAGCCGCGACGATCTGCTTGGCATCAATCTCAAGGTGATGGAGCAGGTCGGCGCCGGCATCCGGAAGTATGCGCCCGATGCGTTCGTGATCTGCATCACCAACCCGCTCGACGCCATGGTCTGGGCGCTGCAGAAGTCCTCGGGCATGCCCGCCAGCAAGGTGGTCGGCATGGCCGGCGTGCTGGACTCGGCGCGCTTCCGCTATTTCCTCGCCGACGAGTTCAACGTCTCGGTCGAGGACGTCACCGCCTTCGTGCTCGGCGGCCACGGCGACAGCATGGTGCCGCTGGTGAAATACTCCACCGTGGCCGGCATCCCGCTGCCCGACCTGATCAAGATGGGCTGGACCTCGCAGGCTCGTCTCGACGAGATCGTCAACCGCACCCGCAATGGCGGCGCCGAGATCGTCAACCTGCTCAAGACCGGCTCGGCTTTCTACGCCCCGGCCGCCTCCGCGATCGCGATGGCCGAGAGCTATCTGCGCGACAAGAAGCGCGTGCTGCCCTGCGCCGCGCATCTCAACGGCGAATACGGCGTCAAGGACATGTATGTCGGCGTGCCGGTGGTGATTGGCGCCAAGGGCGTCGAGCGCATCGTCGAGATCGAATTGTCCGGCAAGGATCGCGAAGGCTTCGACAAGTCGGTCGCCGCGGTCCAGGGTCTGGTCGATGCCTGCAAGAAGATCGCGCCCGATCTGCTCGGCAAATAATTCAAACCCGCAATATTTCGTCTGGTGGAACGGCCGGTCGCGAGACCGGCCGTTTTGTCAGTAGTCGTCTGCGACTTTGGTCGCTGCGACAAAAATTCCATTTGGTATTTCGCACGCCAGGGCATGCGTTTTGCGATAGTTCGAATTGCTAATTCAGCTCTTGGGTGTTTTCACCGCGAACTTTCGCCCTAAATAGGGTAAAAGGTACGAGTATCGTATCGAGATCGCCAAATCGAACGCGCATTCGGTTTTTCG
The DNA here is from genome assembly GCA_001897755.1 of Afipia sp. 64-13. Lineage (GTDB taxonomy): Bacteria > Pseudomonadota > Alphaproteobacteria > Rhizobiales > Xanthobacteraceae > Afipia. The sequence continues at coordinate 12,749 of MKUJ01000014.1, read as the reverse complement.
GCGCCATCCAATTCAGGACGCGATTATGTCTCGCCAGGCTGCGAACGCCAATTTCGCTCTCACTTCCTTCCTCGACGGCGCCAACGCCACCTTCATCGACGACCTCTACGCCCGTTTCGAGGCCGATCCGGCCTCGGTCGATCCCGAATGGCAGGAGTTCTTCAAGAGCCTGAAGGACACCCCGGCCGATATCGAAAGCAACGCCAGGGGGCCGTCCTGGGAGAAGCCGCACTGGCCGCCGACCCCGAGCGACGAGCTGACCTCGGCGCTCGACAGCAACTGGGCCCAGGTCGAACAGGTCATCACCAGCAAGATCGCGGCGAAGTCGGCCGCGCCGGGCGGCTTCAAGGGCGCGCCCGACATCCTGCAGGCGACCCGCGATTCGGTGCGCGCTTTGATGCTGATTCGCGCCTACCGCATGCGCGGCCATTTCCACGCCAACCTCGATCCGCTCGGCATCGAGAGCCAGCCGGATCATGAGGAACTCGATCCGCGCTCCTACGGCTTCGAGGACAGCGACTACGACCGCAGGATCTTCCTCGATCACGTGCTCGGCCTCGAATACGGCACGCTGCGCGAGATCGTCGCGATCTGCGAGCGCACTTATTGCCAGACGCTCGGCGTCGAGTTCATGCACATCTCCAATCCGCAGCAGAAGGCGTGGATTCAGGAGCGCATCGAGGGTCCGGACAAGGAAATCTCCTTCACCCGCGAGGGCCGCCGCGCCATCCTGATGAAGCTGGTCGAGGCCGAGGGCTTCGAGAAATTCTGCGATCTCAAATTCACCGGCACCAAGCGGTTCGGTCTCGATGGCGGCGAGGCGCTGATCCCGGCGCTGGAGCAGATCATCAAGCGCGGCGGCAATCTCGGCCTGCGCGACATCGTGGTCGGCATGCCGCATCGCGGCCGCCTCAACGTGCTGACCCAGGTGATGGGCAAGCCGCACCGCGCGCTGTTCCACGAATTCAAGGGCGGCTCGGCCAACCCCGACGAGGTCGAGGGCTCGGGCGACGTCAAATACCATCTCGGCGCCTCGTCGGATCGCGAGTTCGACGGCCACAAGGTGCATCTGTCGCTGACCGCCAACCCCTCGCATCTCGAGATCGTCGATCCGGTGGTGATGGGCAAGGCGCGCGCCAAGGAAGACCAGAACGGCGATCCGCCGGATGACCGCATCTCGGTGCTGCCGCTCCTGATGCATGGCGACGCCGCCTTCGCCGGCCAGGGCGTGGTGGCCGAATGTTTCGCGCTGTCGGACCTGAAGGGGTACCGCACCGGCGGCTCGCTGCATTTCATCGTCAACAACCAGATCGGCTTCACCACCTATCCGCGTTACTCGCGTTCCTCGCCCTATCCCTCGGACGTGGCGAAGATGATCGACGCGCCGATCTTCCATGTGAACGGCGACGATCCGGAAGCGGTGGTGTTCGCCGCCAAGGTGGCGATCGAATTCCGGCAGAAATTCCACAAGCCGGTCGTCATCGACATGTTCTGCTATCGCCGGCACGGTCACAACGAGGGCGACGAGCCCGCGTTCACCCAGCCGGTGATGTACCGCAAGATCGCGGGCCATCCCTCGACGCTCGACATCTACGCCAAGCGGCTGATTGCCGAGGGCGTGGTCACCGAGGGCGAGGTCAACAAGGCCAAGGCCGACTGGCGCGCCCGGCTCGACGCCGAGCTGGAGGCCGGCACCGGCTACAAGCCGAACAAGGCCGACTGGCTCGACGGCAAATGGGCCGGCTTCAAGTCCGCCGATCTCGGCGAGGATCCGCGCCGCGGCGATACCGGCATGTCGCTCGATGTCATGCGCGACATCGGCCGCGCGATCACCGTGGTGCCGGACGGCTTCCGCGTTCACCGCACCGTGCAGCGTTTCCTCGACAGCCGTGCCAAGGCGATCGAGACCGGCGAGGGGATCGACTGGGCGACCGGCGAGGCGCTGGCGTTCTGCACGCTGCTCAAGGAAAATCACCGCGTCCGCCTCTCCGGGCAGGATTCGGAGCGCGGCACCTTCTCGCAGCGCCATTCGGTGCTGTTCGATCAGGAGGACGAGAGCCGCTACACGCCGTTCAACCATCTCGGCGGCGAGCAGGGCCAGTACGAGGTCATCAACTCGATGCTGTCCGAGGAAGCCGTGCTCGGCTTCGAATACGGCTATTCGCTCACCGAGCCGAACGCGCTGACCATCTGGGAAGCGCAGTTCGGCGACTTCGCCAACGGCGCGCAGGTGCTGTTCGACCAGTTCATCTCCTCGGCCGAGCGCAAATGGCTGCGCATGTCCGGCCTCGTCTGCATGCTGCCGCATGGCTATGAAGGCCAGGGGCCGGAGCACTCCTCTGCGCGGCTCGAGCGCTTCCTGCAGATGTGCGCGGAAGACAACATGCAGGTGGTCTATTCGACCACGCCCGCCAACCACTTCCATGTGCTGCGCCGCCAGCTCAAGCGCGAGATCCGCAAGCCGCTGATCCTGATGACGCCGAAGTCGCTGCTGCGCCACAAGCGCGCGGTGTCGAAGCTCTCCGAAATGGGGCCGGATACCTCGTTCCACCGCGTGCTGCTCGACGACGCCGAGCACGGCGGCGAGATCAATCTCGTCCCCGACAACAAGATGCGCCGTGTCGTGCTGTGCTCGGGCAAGGTCTATTACGACCTTTACGAGGAGCGCGAGAAGCGCGGCGTCGACGACATCTATCTGCTGCGCATCGAGCAGCTCTATCCGGTGCCGCTGAAGACGCTGGTGCAGGTGCTGGAGCGCTTCAGGGGCGCGGAATTCGTCTGGTGCCAGGAGGAGCCGCGCAATATGGGCGCGTGGCACTTCATCGAGCCGTATCTTGAGTGGGTGCTCAATCAGATCGGCGCCGCCGGCAAGCGGCCGCGCTATGCCGGGCGCGCCGCGGCCGCCGCGACCGCGACCGGCCTGATGTCGAAGCATCTCGCCCAGCTCAAGGCGCTGCTCGACGAGGCGCTGGGCTGACGGGGATTTGGTTGAAGCGATACTGACGAGGCGTTGACGGCTCCCTGCCGCTCGCGACGCAAGAGGACAAAATATGGCTGAAATTCGCGTTCCGACCCTTGGTGAATCCGTCACCGAGGCGACCATTGGCCGCTGGTTCAAGAAGACCGGCGATGCGGTCGCGGTCGACGAGCCCCTGGTGGAGCTCGAGACCGACAAGGTCACCATCGAAGTACCCGCGCCCATCGCCGGCACGCTTGGCGAGATCGTCGCCAAGGATGGCGAGACCGTCGCGGTCGGCGCGCTGCTCGGCCAGATTTCGGAAGGCGCCGGCGGCGCCAAGCCTGCCGCCGCTGCCGCGGCCAAGCCCGCCGAATCCGCGCCGGCCAAACCCGCTGCCGCCGCGTCCGCGCCCGCGCAAAAATCTCCGCCCGCCGATGCGCCGCAGGCCCCCTCGGTGCGCAAGCTCTCGGCCGAAAGCGGCGTCGATGCCTCCACCGTGCCGGGCTCGGGCCGCGATGGCCGCGTCACCAAGGGCGACATGCTGGCCGCGATCGAGCGCGCCGCCTCATCGCCCACGGCGGTGAACCAGCCGGCCGCCGCGATTCAGGTCCGCGCGCCGTCACCGGCCGACGATGCCGCGCGCGAGGAGCGGGTGAAGATGACGCGGCTGCGCCAGACCATCGCGCGCCGCCTCAAGGACGTGCAGAACACCGCCGCGATGCTGACGACCTTCAACGAGGTCGACATGACCAACGTCATGGCGCTGCGCAACCACTACAAGGATCTGTTCGAGAAGAAGCACGGCGGCAAGCTCGGCTTCATGGGCTTCTTCGTGAAGGCCTGCGTGCAGGCGCTGAAGGAAATCCCGGCGGTCAACGCCGAGATCGACGGTGGCGACCTGATCTACAAGAACTACTACCACATCGGCGTCGCGGTCGGCACCGACAAGGGCCTGGTGGTGCCGGTGGTGCGCGAATGCGATCACAAGTCGATCGCCGAGATCGAGAAGACCATCGCCGATTACGGCAAGCGTGCGCGCGACGGTCAGCTCAAGATCGACGAGATGCAGGGCGGCACCTTCACCATCACCAATGGCGGCGTCTACGGCTCCCTGATGTCGACGCCGATTCTCAACGCGCCGCAGTCCGGCATTCTCGGTATGCACAAGATCCAGGAGCGTCCGGTGGCGATCGGCGGCAAGGTCGAGATCCGGCCGATGATGTATCTGGCGCTGTCCTACGATCACCGCGTGATCGACGGCAAGGACGCGGTGTCCTTCCTGGTCCGCGTCAAGGAAAACCTCGAAGACCCCGCGCGGCTGGTGCTGGATCTTTAATTCCAAATCATCCGTCATGGCCGGGCTTGACCCGGCCATCCACGTTTTCTTGGCTCGTTCTCGCTGAAAAGAAGACGTGGATGCCCGGCACGCAGACAAGTTCACGCAGTCTGCGACTGCTTTAGCCGGGCATGACGATGGAAAGTTCGGAGTTGTTTCTGATGTCTTTCGATCTCATCGTTATCGGCACCGGCCCGGGCGGCTATGTCTGCGCCATTCGCGCGGCGCAACTCGGCATGAAGGTCGCGGTGGTGGAGAAGAACCCGACCTTCGGCGGCACCTGCCTCAATGTCGGCTGCATTCCCTCCAAGGCGCTGCTGCAAGCCTCCGAACGCTTCGAGGAGGTTGCGCATCTGCTGCCGAAGATGGGCATCAATGCCGGCACGCCGAAGCTCGATCTCGCCGCGATGATGACGTTCAAGAGCGAGGGCGTCGACGGCAACGTCAAGGGCATCGGCTTCCTGTTCAAGAAGAACAAGATCGAGACCTTCGCCGGCACCGGGCGTATCGCCGGGCCCGGCAAGGTCGAGGTGAAGGACGCAAGCGGCAAGACCCAGACGCTGGAGACGAAAAACATCGTCATCGCCACCGGCTCGGATGTGGCGAAGCTGAAAGGCATCGAGATCGACGAGAAGCGCATCGTGTCCTCGACCGGCGCGCTTACCCTCGACAAGGTGCCGGGCCGGCTGCTGGTGGTCGGCGCCGGCGTGATCGGGCTCGAACTCGGCTCGGTGTGGCGGCGGCTCGGCGCGCAGGTCACCGTGGTCGAATTCCTCGACCGCATCATTCCCGGCATGGATGGCGAGATCGCCAAATCGTTCCAGCGCATTCTCGAAAAGCAGGGCTTCACCTTCAAGCTCGGCATGAAGGTCACCGGCGTCGATTCCGCGGGCAAGACGCTCAAGGTGCAGATCGAACCGGCGGCCGGCGGCAAGGCGGAGACCGTCGAGGCCGATGTGGTGCTGGTCGCGATCGGCCGCGTGCCGTACACCGAAGGCCTCGGCCTGAAGGAAGCCGGCGTCGCGCTCGACGAGCGCGGCCGCGTCAAGACCGATAATCACTTCGCCACCAGCGTGAAGGGCATCTACGCCATCGGCGACGTCATCGCCGGGCCGATGCTGGCGCACAAGGCGGAGGATGAAGGCGTCGCGGTGGCGGAAATCCTCGCGGGGCAGGCCGGCCACACCAATTACGATGTGATCCCGAGCGTGATCTACACCGCGCCGGAAGTCGCTTCGGTCGGCAAGACCGAGGAAGAACTGAAGCAGGCGGGCGTGGCGTACAATGTCGGCAAGTTTCCGTTCACCGCCAATGCGCGCGCCAAGGTCAACCAGACCACCGACGGCTTTGTGAAGATTCTCGCCGACGCCAAGACCGACCGCGTGCTCGGCGCGCACATCATCGGCGCGGAAGCCGGCGAGATGATCCACGAGGCGGCGGTGCTGATGGAGTTCGGCGGCGCGGCGGAAGATCTCGCCCGCACCTGCCATGCGCATCCGACCCGTTCCGAGGCCGTCAAGGAAGCCGCTCTCGCGGTGGCCAAACGCGCCATTCATATGTGAGGCGACGCGCGCGATATCGATCGCGGCACTGATATCGTGAACGGCGGGACGTGAGTCCCGCCGTTTTGTTTTTACGGAATGTGGTGAATTGTGCGAGTCCGCGCGAACGCATGTCACGCACTCAGTCGTCATCACCGGGCTTGACCCGGTGATCCACGTCTTTCTTCATTGAAGTTTCTTAAGGCGTGGATGGCCGGGACAAGCCCGGCCACGACGGGCCAAGGTGTTTGTCAAACAAAATCAACTCCCGTGATCACGGGATCGTGCGCCTCCCGCCGCAGATAAGCCGTGGCGGCACACCACATATCACCCGGTGAAGACATCGATTCGCCGCGCGCGCCGATGCGCCGGTTTTGCGTGGCTGAAGGAGAACAATGCGCCGGCTGCTTCGTCCGCTCTGGGTTGTGCTCGCCACGATCTTTTTGATCGAGGCGTGGCTGTGGGATCACCTGCAGCCGATCGTGGCGCGCGTGGTCGATCGCATTCCGCTGCGCGCGCTGAAAGCGTGGTGCGCGGCGCGGGTGCGGCATCTGTCGCCGGGGGCGAGCCTTCTCGTCTTCATCATCCCGGCATTGCCGCTGCTGCCGCTGAAGGTGGTCGGGGTCTGGCTGCTGGCGCACAAATATTTCATCAGCGCCGGCATGGTCATCCTGCTGGCCAAGCTGCTCGGCGTCGGCGTCACCGCCTTCGTGTTCGATATCACCCGTAACAAATTGCTGCGGATGGCGTGGTTCCGCTGGCTCTACGAAACCATCCTGATGCTGCGCGAGCGGGCGCATGAATTGCTGGCGCCCTTCCGCCGCCAGATCGAGCTGGCATGGCGGCGTCTGCGCCGCCGCTCGTCGGCGGGTTTCGTGCAGCGCCTGCGCCGCCGGGTGCAGATGTCGCGGCAGCCCTCATCCTGAGGAGCGCGCTCTAACCAGATCTACGCAGGCTACGCCTGCTATGGCGCGCGTCTCGAAGGGTGAGGCTGCATGCGCAGATGTATTTAGGTCTCATGGTTCGAGACGCGAAGCGTTGCTTCGCTCCTCACCATGAGGAAGATATCTGCCCTACATCAGATGCACGGCATGCGGCGCGAACAGGCCGATGCCGGTGAAGGCGAGGCCGACCAGCGCCAGCAGGCCCGAGCCCCAGGCCAGTGCCACCATGCCGGTGATGATGGTGGCCGAGGCCAGCACGATGCCGATCTGGAACGCGGCGGAGGCAAGCTCGAAGTGATGATACTTCGCCGAGGCGAGATCGCGCTGGTGCTCGGCATGCTTGGCGCGCGCGGCCAGCTGCTCGGAGCCTTCGCCGGTCTCCGGCTCGTTGCGGTAGCGCGCCGCGGTTGTCTTCCAGTCGTCGAGCTGCTTCGCCGCGGCCGCCTTCAGCGCCTCGTCGGTGAAGAGCCCGCTATAGAGCTTCATCTCCTCGGCGGCGGTCTGCACCGTGGTGCGGCGGATGCTCTTGGCCTGGAAGAACGCCCACAGGTTGGAAGCCTCGACGTTCTTGCTGATCGCTTCGGTCTGCGCGCTCTTGCCGAGCGTTTCGGACAGCGCCAGGAACAGCGCGATGACCGCGATCAGCAGCGCGATCTTCTTGTTGGAGCTGGAGGCGTGCTCCGCATGCTCGGCGTGTTCCATGCTCTCATGCGCGCCCATGCGGGTCGGTCTCCGTGGTTGAGGAGCGCCACGATTGACCGAACCGCGGTTGCCGCGCAAGGCCGGCCGGCATGCCGCCCCATGACAATTTCCGAGTGAGGCGCGCCGGCCACGCTTGTCCGGTATTACGCCCTCGGATGCGCGGTGCGATAGACGTCCATCAGCCGCTCGGCGTCGACGCCGGTATAAATCTGCGTGGTCGAGAGCGAGGCGTGGCCGAGCAGTTCCTGAATCGCGCGCAGGTCGCCGCCGCGCGATAGCAGATGGGTGGCGAAGGAATGGCGCAGCGCATGCGGCGTCGCGCTGTCGGGCAGGCCGAGCGCGCCGCGCAGCCGCGCCATGGTGAGCTGGATGATGCGCGGCGACAGCGGGCCGCCGCGCGCGCCGACGAACAGTGGCGCGTCGGCGGCCAGATGATGTGGGCAGGCCTTGATGTAGTCCGCGATCAGATCCTGCACGGTCCGCAGCACCGGCACCATCCGGGTTTTGTTGCCCTTGCCGATCACGGTGATCACATCGCTGCCGCCGGGCGGGGGAATGTCGCGTCGCTTGAGGCCGAGCGCCTCGGAAATGCGCAGGCCCGAGCCATAGAGTAATGCCATCACCGCGGCGTCGCGCGCCCAGATCCACGGCTCGCGATCCTCGCCGGCGCGGATCTCGGCGTCGGCCATCTGCTTCGCCGCCTGCATCTGGATCGGCTTCGGCAGGCTCTTGCCGATCTTCGGCGCGCGGATCGCCGACAGCGCGCCGACCTTGCCCTTGCCCTCGCGTTCCAGAAACTTGCCGAACGAGCGCAGCCCGGCCAGCGCCCGCATCAGCGAGCGGCCGCCGATCTCGTCGGCGCGGCGCGCGGCCATGAAGGCGCGCACGTCCATGGTCTCGATATTGGCGAATTTCGGCAGCGTCACCGCGCCGCCCCAATGCTCGCCAAGGAACACCAGGCACTGGCGCAGGTCGCGCTCATAGGCTTCTAGCGTCTTGGGCGACAGCCGCCGCTCGCTGCGCAGATGGGTCAGCCAGCGCGCGATCTCGGCTTGCAGGTCCGGCGCGGCGCAGATCAGGTGCCCGCTGTCCGGAGCGTCGGTTGCGGCGGCGGCTTTGGCCATCATATGTCTCGCGATCCCTGCGCTTGACAGGAATCGGTTTATCGCACCCTTTTCGTTATCTCCGTCTTAATCCGGGCGTCTCCCACCATGGCCAGACGAGTTGTCGACGTTCTCGTCCCCGTGGCGCTCGACCGCACCTATTCCTACCGCGTTCCCGACGGCAGCACCCTCGCGCCCGGCGATGTCGTGACGGTGCCGCTCGGCGCGCGCGAGGTCACCGCCGTGGTGTGGGCGGACAATCCGAATCCCGATCCGCGACTGCACAATCGTCTCAAGGATGCCGGCGAACCGATTGGCGTGCCGCCGCTGCGCGAGGAACTGCGCCGTTTCGTCGATTGGGTCGCGGACTACACGCTGTCGGCGCGCGGCATGGTGCTGCGGATGACGCTGCGGATGGGCGAACATCTCGGTCCCGAGCGCGTGCGGCTTGGTGTACGCCTCATCGGCACGCCGCCGCAGCGCATGACCCCGGCGCGGCGCCGCGCCGTCGAATGCCTGTCGGATGGGCTGCTGCACGCCAAATCGGATGTGGTGCGCGAGGCCGGCGTCAGCGCCTCGGTGATCGATGGTCTGGTCGATGAAGGCACGTTCGCGGTCGAGCCGTTGCCGCGCGAGAAGGTGCCGGAGCCGGATCCGGATTTCGCCGCGGCGGATTTCTCACCGGAACAGCAAAGCGCCGCCGCGACGCTAAAGGCGATGGCGGCGGAGGACGGCTTTCGCGTCGCGTTGCTCGACGGCGTCACCGGCTCGGGCAAGACCGAAGTCTATTTCGAGGCGGTGGCGGAAACCATCCGGCGTGGCAGACAGGCGCTGATCCTGATGCCGGAGATCGCGCTGACCGGACAATTCCTCGAGCGCTTCGCCCAGCGCTTCGGCGAGCGTCCGCTGGAATGGCATTCCGAACTCACTCCGCGCACCCGCGCGCGCAACTGGGCGGCGGTGGCGTCGGGCGAGGCGCGCGCGGTGGTCGGCGCGCGCTCGGCGCTGTTCCTGCCCTACGCCGATCTTGGCCTGATCGTGGTCGATGAGGAACACGATCAGGCCTACAAGCAGAGCGACGGCGCGCATTATCATGCCCGAGACATGGCGGTGGTGCGCGGCCACATCGCGAAGATCCCGGTGGTGCTGGCCTCGGCCACTCCGTCGGTGGAAAGCGAGGTCAATGCGCGCAAGGGCCGCTATACCCGCGTCGCATTGCCCTCGCGTTTCGGCGGCCAGCACATGCCGCAGATCGAGGCGATCGATCTCAAGCGCGAAGCGCCGCCGCGCGGCCGCTTCATCTCGCCGCCTCTCGCCGAGCAGGTGCGCCACGCGGTGGAGCGCAAGGAGCAGGCGCTGTTGTTCCTCAATCGTCGCGGCTACGCGCCGCTGACGCTGTGCCGCGCCTGCGGTCATCGCTTTGCCTGCAACATCTGCGATGCGTGGCTGGTCGATCATCGCTTCCGCCAGCGTCTCGTCTGTCATCATTGCGGCTTCTCGGTGCCGCGCCCGCATCTGTGCCCGCAATGCGGCGCGGAGGAATCGCTCGCCGCCATCGGCCCCGGTGTCGAGCGCTTGCAGGAGGAGGCTGCCGCGCTGTTTCCCGAGGCGCGCACCATGGTGCTGTCGAGCGATCTCATCACCGACATCGAGACCATGCGCTCGGAACTGAACGAGATCGCCGAGGGCCGCGTCGATATCATCATCGGCACGCAGCTCGTGGCGAAGGGCCATAACTTCCCGCGCCTCAACCTCGTCGGCGTGATCGACGCCGATCTTGGTCTTGGCAATGGCGATCCGCGCGCCGCCGAGCGCACCTTTCAATTGCTCAATCAGGTGATCGGCCGCGCCGGGCGCGAGCAGGGTCGCGGCGTCGGTTTCCTGCAGACCCATCAGCCCGAGCATCCGGTGATGAAGGCGCTGGTCGCCTGCGACCGCGAGGCGTTCTACGACAGCGAGATCAGACAGCGTGAAGCCGCGCTCTATCCGCCGTTCGGGCGTCTTGCCGCGATGATCGTCGCGGCGGGCGACCGGCCGAGCGCCGAAGGCTTCGCCCGCAAGCTCGCCGCCGCCGCGCCGCGCCACGAGGCGGTGCAGGTGCTGGGTCCGGCGGAAGCGCCGCTCGCGGTGATCAAGGGCCGCTATCGCTTTCGCCTCTTGGTGAAGTCGGCGCGCCATGTCGATCTGTCGCGCTATTTGCGCGACTGGCTCGCCGCCGCGCCGAAGACCAAAGGCAATCTCACGCTGGAAGTGGACGTCGATCCGCAGAGCTTTTTGTGATGTCGTCGTTATCGATCGTCGCACAGGATCGTCATCACCGGGCTTGTCCCGGTGATCCACGTCTTGCTTTCATTATATGCCGAAATGCGTGGATGGCCGGGTCAAGCCCGGCCATGACGGCTGAGAGCAAGAACCGCGCTGAAAATGAAAAGCCGGCGCAACCGGCGCCGGCTCTTTCAACATAAACGTAACGCTTACTGAACTTCCGCGACCACCATGCCGACGCCGCGGCCGGTGAGGCCGATGGCGTGCGCCGCGCCCTTGGACAGGTCGAGCACCCGGCCGCGAATGAACGGGCCGCGATCGTTGACGGTGACGACCACGCTGCGGCCGCCATGGGTGACCCGAAGGCGGGTTCCGAACGGCAGCGAGCGGTGCGCGGCGGTCATGGCGTTCTGGTTGAAGCGCTGGCCGGAGGCGGTGCGGCTGCCGGACTCGTTGCCATAGTAAGAGGCCATGCCCGAGAAGCTGCGGCTGTGGCCGGCGGAGGCCTGAGCGTCCCGCCAATGCTTGCGGGAGGCGGCATTGCCGGAGGTCGCGCTGACGGCGACCATGGCGACAGTCGCGGCGGCGATCATCGAGGCGTTCCGGACCCTCCAGGAGCGGCGCGCCGCGCGGCGTAAAGCATTGATCATCAAGTCTGTCCCTCGTTATCGTATATTTGTTCCAGCGCAGGCTAGAAGTTGCCCGTCTTTGTGTGGCGGGACCGATCTTCTAATAATAAGGCATAAGCACGGCAAGGATATTATTCCTTGTAAGGATTACGCCAGACAGGAATACCGCACTGAACTATCGAGACAGATGAATACTTGATAATATAAATACTTACTTAGGAATTTTTACTTTGAAATACTGTAAAGCGATGGTCAGAATCCGGGCCGGCAAATAAAGCCGCCGAATACTTGGCGGGGCCGTTCCATCGCTATTTTTGCATGGCTGTCCCGGTGAGGTGCGCCCGTAACGCATGGCGGCAGGGCTCCGATGGACCTCGGCGGTATGGGGATGCGCTCCCCGGCCGGGTGGTTCGCGCCGGCTTGCGCCGCGGCATGAATTCGCCGCGGCGGAACGCTGCGGCAACGCGACCTCGCCTTGAAATCCTTAGACTTAAAGCCTGTCCGCGCGATTGGCTGATCTCGTCATATTGCACCTGCTCGCGCCCTATGTTAGCAAACCGGCGATTTTCAAGGCACCGGGTGTCCCCGTTTTCGCTGAAAGTCAAAGTCAAGCTTGAATCTCAAGGACTTGCATCGCTTTGGCGCCACCCTCGGCGCGGTGGTTTGGCGAGAGTTTTTCCTTGGGTTGTCGACAGCAGAAGAGCATTTCGTGGCCACTGAAGATCCATCCGTTTCGGGCGTGTCCGGTCGTTACGCGACGGCCCTGTTTGAACTCGCGCGCGACGAGAAGTCCGTCGACGCCGTCAAGGCGGACCTCGAGACGTTTTCCGCTTTGCTCCATGACAGTCCGGACCTGATGCGCCTGGTGCGCAGCCCGGTGTTCACCGCCGAGGCGCAGACCAAGGCGCTGTCCGCGGTGCTGGAGCGGGCCGGCATTAGCGGCATCACCGCCAATTTCCTGAAAGTTCTCACCGCCAACCGCCGTCTGTTCGCGGTGGCGGACGTCATCCGCGCCTTCCGCGCGCTGGTGGCCAGGTTCAAGGGCGAGGCGACCGCCGAGGTCACCGTTGCCGAGAAGCTGAGCGACAAGAATCTCGACGCCCTCAAGGCCGCGCTGAAGTCAGTGTCGGGCAAGGATGTCGACCTCAACGTGAAGATCGATCCTTCGATCATCGGCGGGCTGATCGTCAAGCTCGGCAGCCGCATGGTCGATAGCTCGCTTCGCACCAAACTCAATTCGATCAAGCACGCGATGAAAGAGGCAGGCTGA
>MKUJ01000013.1:59255-153585 GCA_001897755.1 Afipia sp. 64-13 | reverse complement strand
CGTCCGGTCCCGACCTGAAAGCCGAAGCTCTCAAATTCGAGACCCGCAAGGACTCCGCCGTCCACGTTTCTCTTTCTTCATCTTTACTTGTCAAACAGCCCGGAGCCGAAGGCTCCAGCCACTCGTGGCCGAGCGGCGAAACTAACAGTCTCTACCTTTAGAGAGACTTTTGCAACTCCATCCGACGCCGAATGACAACCGACAACTATCGGCTGTTTTTTCACTCATCGGAGAGAGGAGCTTTTAGAGACACAGTAGCTTGCCTGGGCAGTTGCCCCGGCGCCGCCGCGCTCAGTGGCCGCCTTATAGGCCCCCCTAACTGGGCTTGTCAACGCCCTTGTCGAGAAATCGTCATCTTGCCGAAAGAAATCGACAACCGCTGGGAAACGCTGATTTATCAGGGGTTCGCGCCGTACTTGAGCCACATTCCTGCGACGTTCTGCACAGCGCAGAACAATTCCGCGTCGCGGCCGAGGCGGTTTCGAACCCGGGGTTTTTCGGCTAGCATATTCGTTCCCCGCGGGGGCGGCGGATCTCAGACCTGAAAAGCCATCATGGCGCCCATCTCACGGCGCTTATCCGGCTTAGGCAACGACGTTGGGGACGGCGGTTTTGAACCATAGGACGCCACGCGGGGGATACGACAGCCGCACCGGGATCATCGATCTCGGCCACGAACCCCCGCTCTCCGTCGACGGAACCGAAGCCGCGGTCATCGACCGCCGTCGCGTCTCGGTGCAATGGTTCAGCGGCACGATCCTGACGGGTCTTTGCGGCGCAGCTCTCATCGGCGGCGCCGTTTTTGCGTCCCTCGACGGCGAAATGACCTTTGCCCGCGTCCCCGAGCGTGTGGAAAGCGCGCTGCGCGGCGCCTTCAGCGGCGCCGATAAAGCCGCCGTGGCCCATAAGAGCGACCGTCTGCCGCCACCCAGCGAGAATGCCGGAAGCCGACAGATGATTCGGGTCTCCACCGTCACCCGGGTCGGCAACCGCGACGTGGTCCGCGTCCGCCCCTTCATCCGAATCGCCGGCAACCTGGCGATGACCACCAGCGAATTGTCCGCGAAAGTCCCCCCCTTCAACCCGCAGCGCCTTCTGACCGATGTCGGCGCGCCCGCGGCCGCCGATGGCGATGCCCAGAATCCCAATGCGGGCGAACCCGACGCCGAGGTCTCCTTCGTCACCCGCGACCTCAACGCCGTGCTGCCACGCGCCAGGATCGCCGCCAGCGTTGCCATCGAGGAAGTGCTGATGCGGGTGCGCGACGCCACCAACTGGCGCGGCGCGACCGGGGTCAAGTATGCCTCCAGCTCCGGAACCGACATCAAGATGGCCTATGCCGGCGAAGGCGGCATCGATCCCTATGCCGGTTTCGCGGCGCGCCTCATTCCGGAAAACGTCACGCTGCTGGCCAAGACCAAGGATCAGGTCACCGGCGGCAACCCGACCGGCGAGCGCGTCCATGTCGTCAAGAAGGGCGACACCATCCAGTCCGTTCTGCGCGAGCAAGGCGCCTCCCCTGAGGAAATCCGCGCCATCGCCGCCAATCTCAATGCGCGCGGACGCAACAGCGGGCTGCGCGAAGGCCAGAAGATCCGGATCCTGATGGCGCCGATCGGCCCCGGCCTGCCGCTGCAGCCGGTGCGCGTGATCGTCGCCAACGAAGCCACCATCGAGGCCGTCGCGGCGCTGTCCGATCTCGGCCGCTATGTCGCCGTCGATGCGCAGAGCTTCAACAACGTCACCGAAACCGCGTCGAAAGACGACGATGACGACGAGGAGGATGACGGCACCGGCGTGCGGCTCTATCAGAGCATCTACGAGACCGCGCTGCGCGATAAGGTGCCGCAAAGCGTCATCGAGGACCTGATCCGCGTCTACTCCTACGACGTGGATTTTCAGCGCAGGGTGCAGCCCGGCGATTCCTTCGAGGTGTTCTTCGCCGGCTCCGACGACGAGAACGCCTCCGCCGCCGCCGCCAACGAAAAGAACGAGGTGCTGTTCGCGGCCCTCACCGTCGGCGGCGAGACCAAGAAATACTACCGTTTCCAGACCCCGGACGATGCCGTGGTCGACTACTACGACGAGACCGGCAAGAGCGCGAAGAAGTTCCTGGTGCGCAAGCCGGTCAACACCGCGATCATGCGCTCGGGCTTCGGCGGGCGCCGCCATCCGATCCTCGGCTACACCAAGATGCACACCGGCGTGGACTGGGCCACCGCCTACGGCACGCCGATCTTCGCCTCCGGCAACGGCGTGATCGAGAAGGCGCAGTGGGAAGGCGGCTACGGCAAATACATCCGCATCAAGCATCCCAACGGCTACGAGACCGCCTACGGCCATATGAGCGCCTATGCCAAGGGCATGGAGCCGGGCAAGCGGGTGCGTCAGGGGCAGGTGATCGGCTATGTCGGCTCGACCGGCATGTCGACCGGCGCGCATGTCCATTACGAAATTCTGGTCAACGGCCGCTTCGTCGATCCGATGCGCGTCAAGCTGCCGCGCGGCCGCTCGCTCGAGGGCCCGCTGCTCGCGGGTTTCGAGACCGAGCGCGACCGCCTCGACCGCATGATGGCGTCCCGCAACGCACCGAAGATGGCGCAGGATGCGCCGCCCCCGCCGCCGGTCGCCTCGCTGCCGCCGATCTCCAGCAAAATCTCCAATACCCAGGCCAGCATCCGCTAGCGCTGCTGCGGGATTTAGGACGGGCCGCGGCCCGATTGTCCTGACGCGGGCTTCCTGTGCGCGGCATTCACGCGCAGTGGCGCATCAGGCCTGCCGGTCTCACTGTTTCCGGGCATCGACATCGATGCGCTTGCCCGCGGTGACGGTGAATTCCTTCTCGTGAGATTCGCCGCCCTCGCCCGAGATCACCGCCACGTAGGCGCCGGCGCCGAGCGCGAGATTGAGATTCTCGTCGAAATAGGTGCCGAACGACACCCGCTCGTTGTTGATGTCGCGTTCGGTGCCCAAGATCTCGACCGATTTTCCCGGCCCGAGCTTCATGCCGAGCACGCCGGCATCGAGATTGATCTCCAGCCGGGTCGGCGCGCCGGTCTTGACCTCGACCCGCACAGTTTTCCGCGCCACCCCGACCGAGGCGATGACATCGTAGCTGCCGGCCGGCAGATCGAATTTCGACAGCGGATCGTAGATGGTCGCCACCCATTCGCCATCCTTGCCCTCTTCGACGGACGGCTTGCGCACCTCGACGGCGAAACCCTTTTCCGCCTGCGGGCCACCCGGCGCATAGACCGCGCTGACCAGAAGCCTGCCGGCATCGAGCGTCATCGGCACGTTGATCGAATCGCCCGCCGCCAGCACGAATGCCTTCTCGCTGGCGGCATTGCCGCGGGTCAGCCGCAGCGTGTAACTGCCCGACGGCAGCACGAACCGCGGCACCGGCTTGTATTCGGTGGTGACGACCTCGCCCTTGGCGTTGATCACCTCCCAGGTCGGCTCCTGCATCTTCTCGCCCGAGCCCTGCACCGTGCCCTCGCTGGTGACATAGCCGGCGTCGAGCACGATATCGAGCGCGAGCGGCTTGCCCTTCTCCACCGTGACCGCATGTTGGCGCGTCACCAGGCCATACTGAACCTCCAGCACATACGATCCCGGCGCGATCACGTCGGCGAACGGCGCGCCGTGGAAGGTCGTGACATGCTCACCCTTCTCGCCGCCGCGCGGGGTGAAGAAGCTCCACACCACGTCGTTGTTGCTGTCGGTGACCGGATCGAGACTGGGCCCGAGACGCACCACGCCGCGGATGTTCTTGCCCTGATAGGCGTCCGCCACCGGCTTTGCGGGCGCCTCGCTCTTCACCTTGCCGCCCTGCGCGGCTTCCACGGCGCGGCCGAGCGCCTTTTCGAGGCCGTCCGCATTACCGGCGTCGAGATAGACCCCGCCGGTGGCCCGCGCGATGCACTGGAGCTGAGTCTTGGCGGCCGGATCGGCGACGTCGAAGCCGATGACATGGGCGGTGAAGCCGACGCCCGCGTTCTTGAGCTCGGCGGCAACGGCGCACGGATCGGGATGGCAGGTCTCGATGCCGTCCGAGACCAGCACCACGGTGGCCTTGTTTTCGGTCGCGCGCAGGGCCTGCGCCGCCGCGCGCAAGGCCTCGGCCATCGGCGTCTTGCCCTTGGGATTGAGGCCGTTCACCGCCTCGCGAATTCGCGCGGGGTCGAACTTCGACACCGGCACCAGCAGCTCGATATCCTTGCAATCGCCCTTGGTGCGATGACCGTAGGTCATCAGGCCGAGACGGTCGCCGGGCCGCCATTTGGCGAGAATGGAATCGACCGCGCGCCGCGCCGCCGAGATCTTCGACTGGCCGTCGACCTGCCCCCACATCGAGCCGGACGCATCGAGAATAAGGATGGCATCGCCCTGCGCCGCCGCGGGTGCAACCGGCATCGACACCGACACGAGCAGGCAACCGGCCAGCACGGCCGGACGGACGAATGACGGCAAGACAGCCTCCCAACCCCAACTGGCTTGCGTCATCTGTTGCCAATTCGGCGGCATCTTGGAAGCGAAAATTTCGTCTGCAGCCAAAGGCCGCGCCTCGCCAAGGCAAAACGCGGCCGGCATGAGCCGGCCGCGTCGGGAATTTTGACCGCTCGGGGACCGGTCAGTTCAGCTTGCGCTTCGGCGGCACCTCGAGTTCGGCATCCTCCTCGACGGAACGCGCCGTCTTGCCGTTGAAGGTCAGACCGCCCTTGCCGGCCGAGATCTTGACGATGGCGCCGTCCAGCACCTCGCCGGCGAGGATCATCTCGGCCAGCGGATCCTGCACGTTACGCTGGATCACCCGCTTCAGCGGCCGCGCGCCATAGGCCGGGTCCCAACCCTTGTCGGCGAGCCAGTCGCGCGCGCGATCGTCCAGCACGAGGTCGATCTTGCGATCGTCCAGCAGCTTGCGCAAGCGAGCGAACTGGATGTCGACGATCCGGCCCATCTCGTTCTTCTGCAAACGGTGGAACAGGATGATCTCGTCGATGCGGTTGAGGAATTCGGGACGGAAGTGCGAACGCACCATCGCCATCACCTGCTCGCGCACCGCGCCGGTGTCCTCGCCTTCCGGCTGGTTGACGAGGAATTCGGCGCCGATATTCGAGGTCATGATGATCAGCGTATTGCGGAAGTCCACGGTGCGGCCCTGACCGTCGGTCAGGCGGCCGTCATCGAGCACCTGCAACAGCACGTTGAACACGTCCGGATGCGCCTTCTCGATCTCGTCGAACAGCACGACCTGATAGGGCCTGCGCCGCACCGCCTCGGTCAGCGCGCCGCCTTCGTCATAGCCGACATAGCCCGGAGGCGCGCCGATCAGCCGCGCCACCGAATGCTTCTCCATGTATTCGGACATATCCATGCGGACCAGCGCGGTCTCGTCGTCGAACAGATACTCCGCCAATGCTTTGGTCAGCTCGGTCTTGCCGACGCCGGTCGGGCCTAAGAACATGAACGAGCCGATCGGCCGGTTCGGATCCTGCAATCCAGCGCGCGCACGGCGCACCGCGGTCGAGACCGCACGCACCGCCTGCGCCTGACCGACGACACGCTGACTGAGCATGTCCTCCATGCGCAGCAGCTTGTCCTTCTCGCCTTCCAGCATCTTGTCGACCGGCACGCCGGTCCAGCGCGACACCACCTGGGCGATGTTGTCGGCGGTGACCGCCTCGTCGATGGTCGACGTGCTCTCGCTCGCCTCCACCGTTTCGAGCTTCTTCTCGAGGTCGGGGATGCGGCCATAGGCGAGTTCGCCCGCGCGCTGGTACTCGCCCTTGCGCTGGGCGTTGGCGAGTTCGGTGCGCGCCTGCTCGAGCTCGCTCTTGAGCTTCTGCGCGTCGGAGAGCTTGCTCTTTTCCGCCTGCCATTTCGAGGTCAGGTCGGCGGATTTTTTCTCCAGATCGACCAGTTCGCCTTCCAGCGTCTGCAGCCGGCTCCTTGAGCCGGCGTCGGACTCCTTCTTCAGCGCCTCCTGCTCGATCTTGAGCCGCACGATCTCGCGGTCGAGCGAGTCGAGCTCTTCCGGCTTAGAATCGACCTGCATCTTCAGCCGCGCCGCCGCCTCGTCGACAAGGTCGATCGCCTTGTCGGGCAGGAAGCGGTCGGTGATGTAGCGGTTCGACAGCGTCGCCGCCGCGACCAGCGCGGAATCGGCAATCCGCACGCCGTGATGCAGCTCGTATTTCTCCTTGAGGCCGCGCAGGATCGAGACCGTGTCCTCGACGGTCGGCTCGGAGACGAACACCGGCTGGAAACGCCGCGCCAGCGCCGCATCCTTCTCGACGTGCTTGCGGTACTCATCGAGCGTGGTCGCGCCGATGCAATGCAGCTCGCCACGCGCCAGCGCCGGCTTGAGCAAATTGGAGGCGTCCATCGCGCCGTCCGCCTTGCCCGCGCCGATCAGCGTGTGCATCTCGTCGATGAACAGCACGATTCCGCCTTCGGCGGCGGTGACTTCCTGCAGCACGGCCTTCAGCCGCTCCTCGAACTCGCCGCGATATTTCGCACCGGCGATCAGCGCGCCGAGATCGAGCGCGAGCAGCTTCTTGTCCTTCAGGCTCTCCGGCACGTCGCCGTTGATGATGCGCAGCGCCAGCCCTTCGACGATGGCGGTCTTGCCGACGCCGGGCTCGCCGATCAGCACCGGATTGTTCTTGGTCCGGCGCGACAGCACCTGGATGGTGCGGCGGATTTCCTCGTCGCGGCCGATCACCGGGTCGAGCTTGCCGTCGCGCGCGGCCTGGGTCAGGTCGCGGGCGTATTTCTTCAGCGCGTCATAGGCGTTCTCCGCCGAGGCGCTGTCGGCGGTGCGGCCCTTGCGCAGCGCGTTGATCGCCGCGTTGAGATTCTGCGGATTGACGCCGCCCTTGGCGAGCAGCTTGCCCGCCTCGCTGTCCTTGTCGAGCGCCAGCGCCAGCAGCAGCCGCTCCACGGTGACGAAACTGTCGCCGGCCTTCTCGCCGGCCTGCTCGGCGGCGGCGAAGGCACGCGCGGTCTCCGGCGCGAGATAGATCTGTCCGGCCCCGCCGCCCGAGACTTTCGGCAGCTTGGCAAGAGCATCTTCGGTGGCTTTGAGAATGGCGCGCGAATTGCCGCCCGAACGGTCGATCAGCCCGCCCGCCAGCCCTTCGCTGTCGTCGAGCAGAACCTTCAGGATGTGCAGCGGCGAGAACTGCTGATGCCCCTCGCGCAACGCAAGCGATTGTGCCGACTGGATGAATCCCTTCACACGGTCGGTGTATTTTTCAATATTCATACGATGTATCCCTCAGCCTGCGCGGACGCCTCGAAAGCACGCCCGCCGCATCTTCAATGGGTTGGACCGGCATTGCACCGGCTTGACCACAATGTGGGCACAGTGCGCGCCCGGCGGAAGGGGTGCCGGCGCAATTTCGGCGCCGCGATTTCAAGTCCCCCGATCTCGGACGGCTTGGCGGCCGGATCGTAAAGACGCTAGAACGCGGCATGCTTGACCCATCTCATGGCACGCTCGCCGGCCTGTACCGTTATCCGGTGAAAGGGCTATCGGCCGAGGCGCTGCCCCGCGTCACGCTCGCGCCCGGCCAGAGCGTGCCCCGCGACCGCCGCTATGCCATCGCGAACGGACCGATCGGGTTCGACCCGGCGCAGCCCCGGCATTTCGGCAAAATCCATTTCCTGATGCTGATGCGGCACGAGCGCCTCGCCACGCTGCGCACCCGGTTTGACGATGCGACGAACGACTTCAGCATCGTCCACAACAGCCGCGAGGTGGCGCGCGGCAATCTCGAAACGGCGCAGGGCCGCGCCGTAATCGAGGATTTTTTCACCGGAAATTTCACCAGGGAGCTGCGCGGGCCGCCGAAAATCCTGTCGGCGCCGAACCACAGTTTCTCGGATGCGCCCGACAAGGTGGTCTCGCTGGTGAACCTTGCCAGCGTCGCCGCGATCGAGGATGCCGCCGGCGCGCCGGTCGATCCGCTGCGGCTGCGCGCCAATCTCTATGTCGAGGGATGGCCGGCCTGGCTTGAACTCGGCCTTACCGGCCGCGAGCTTGCGATCGGGACAACGCGGCTGCGCGTCGTGCGCGATATCGTGCGATGCGCCGCGGTGAATGTCGATCTGGTCACCGGCGAGCGTGACCTCAACGTGCCGGCTACGCTGACACGCAGTTTCGACCATCAGCATTGCGGCATCTATACGGAAGTAATCGCCGGGGGCGAGATCGTCCCCGGCGATATCATTCGGATCGTGAAAGGAAGCTAATTCAGCTCGAAGGCATCACGTAGGCATAGATGCGCCCGCGCGAGTAGACCGACTCGGCCACCCGGCGGCCGTGATTGCCGGAGATCACGATCGGATTGCCCTTGGCGTCGATACCGCTGACCACGCCGACGTGACCGCCGCGCCGTCCGCGCGACATCACGGCGATGGCGCCGACCTGCGGCCCCGAGATGCGCTGGCCGTAGCTCGCGAACGAGCGCGCCATGTCGGAGCCGGTGCCCTGATGGCCGGTCCGCTGCAACACCATGTTCATGAATCGCGCGCACCACAGACGCGAACGTCCGGTCGGATTGCCGCCGATGTAGCGCCGCGCTTCATCGACGAGGTTCGACGCGCCGAAGCCCGAGCCGCCAAAGCTGCCGCCGGAATGATCCATCGCAGCATTGGCGTCGGCGACATTCGCGGCGCGCAATGCACGGGCGCTGCGCATCCAGCGCGAGGCGTGACGATGACCGCGATGACGCCGCACATGATGCGCCCGCACATGGGAATGCGCATGACGTTCGACGTGATGATGGCGGTGATGATGAGATGGCCGTGCCGAAGCCGGTGTCGCCAATGCGACGATTGCCGCCGAGCACATCGCAATCGCAACATGACGGAGCCGCACGCTTATTACGCTAGAAAGGTTCATCCAGAAGAGTTCCTATTACCCCCATTGGTTAAGTCCCGAGCAAAAGCCCGGCACTCGCGCGGCGTAAAACGCAATCCCGATGTGGCGAGAACATGGCACGATCAGGCACGCGCGGAATGTTTTCGCGGAGATATCGCGGTCATTCAATGGCGAGGGCTTGACGTAACGCGCCCTATTTCGGGCTAACCTTAATCGCGTTCAGCCGCTAACCTTAATCGCGGCGCGACAGCAGAAACACGCCCTGCTCGCCGAACATATTCCAGAACCACCACGGTGCGTTGAGACGCAGCGGACGCCCGCCTGGATCGAGCGCCACCGCACGCTCCATCTTGACGTTGATCTCGTCGCAGAGCTGCACGAAATCCTTGATGGTGCAGAAGTGAATGTTGGGCGTGTCGTACCAGGTTGCCGGCAGATTGTCGGTGCGCGGCATCTGGCCCTTCACCAGCAATTGCAGCCGCATCTTCCAGTGGCCGAAATTCGGAAACGAGACGATCGCGCGCTGGCCGATGCGCAGCAGATTCTCCAGCACCACGCGCGGCTGCCGCGTCGCCTGCAGCGTCTGCGACAGAATCACGTAGTCGAAGGCATCGTCGGGGTAATTCACAAGGTCGGTGTCGGCGTCGCCCTGTACCACCGCGAGACCTTTGGCGACGCAGGCATTGACGCCCTCGCGCGACAGCTCGATGCCGCGGCCATCGACGCCGCGCGATTCCAGAAGCTGCAACAGATCGCCCTCGCCGCAGCCGACATCGAGCACGCGCGAGCCCGGCTCCACCATCTGCGCGACCAGAAGATGATCGCCGCGCGCGCCCTCGATCCGCAGCGGATGCGCCGTAAGACCGAAACCCTCCTGCACGCTCATGCTAGCTCACCGCCGAGTTCAGGCCGTGCGCGCTGGCCGCCGATTGCAGGAACGCATGCGAGATCGCGAAGAACTCCGGCACGTCGAGCAGGAAGGCATCGTGCCCCTTGTCGGTCTCGATCTCCGCGAACGAGACCCGCGCGCCGCTGGCGTTGAGCGCGTGGACGATGTTGCGCGATTCCGAGGTCGGAAACAGCCAGTCCGACGTGAAGGAGACCACACAGAATCGCGTCGGGCTGCCGCGAAACGCCTGCGCCAGCGCGCCGTCGTGGTCCGCGGCGATATCGAAATAGTCCATCGCGCGCGTCAGATAGAGATAGGAATTGGCGTCGAAGCGCTCGACGAAGGACGAGCCCTGATGGCGCAGATAACTCTCGACCTCGAAATCGGCATCGAATGAGAAGGTCGGCATCTCGCGATCCTGCAACCGCCGCCCGAACTTGCGATGCAGCGCCGCGCTCGACAGATAGGTGATGTGCGCCGCCATGCGCGCGACGCTGAGGCCGCGGCGCGGATGGGTGCCGTGCTCAAAATAGCGACCGCCGCGCCATTCCGGATCGGCCATCACCGCCTGACGGCCGAGTTCGTGGAAGGCGATGTTCTGTGCCGAATGGCGCGTGCTGCACGCCACGGCGAGCGCGGAGAACACCCGCTCGGGATAGGCCACCGCCCATTGCAGCACCTGCATGCCGCCCATCGAGCCGCCGACCACGGCGAACAATTTGCGGATGCCGAGATGATCGATCAGCATCGCCTGCGCCCGCACCATGTCGGGAATGGTGATGACCGGAAAATCCAGCCCCCACGGCTTGCCGGTGGCGGGATTGGTCGATGACGGCCCGGTGCTGCCGAGACAGCCGCCGACCACGTTCGAGCAGATCACGAAATAGCGGTCGGTATCGACCGGCCGTCCGGGGCCGACCAGCGTTTCCCACCAGCCCGGCTTGCCGGTGACCGGATGGGTATTGAAGACATGCTGGTCTCCGGTCAGCGCATGGCAGATCAGGATCGCGTTGGAGCGATCGGCATTGAGCCTGCCATAGGTCTGATAGGCGATCTGGAATGGCGCGAGATCGACGCCGCAATCGAGACGCAGCGGCTTGTCCGCGCCGAACTGCGCGAGCTGCGAGGTCGGATGATCAGCCTCGCGCGCACGCTCGCTGCGAGTCTGTGACGGTTTCACCGGTTGAACATTGACCATCTTGAGACCGGTATCCTTAAGAACACTTTCCCGGGCGACACCACGATCGCGACATCGAACCATCAGGCCATAAAAAAACCCGGCCTGAACGCATGTTCGGCCGGGATCCCATGTGTCCCCGGCCTGTTTAGCAAGTTGTTTAACGTGGCTG
Source organism: Afipia sp. 64-13 (assembly GCA_001897755.1). Classification (GTDB taxonomy): domain Bacteria; phylum Pseudomonadota; class Alphaproteobacteria; order Rhizobiales; family Xanthobacteraceae; genus Afipia. The sequence goes on along the minus strand of MKUJ01000013.1, from coordinate 142,457 downwards.
CAAGCCGGCCGGCTCAAATGACCACGAAGTGGAAAAACCCTACTCCCCACCCCCGCATGCGTCAAGGCGGGAGCAGATCCGGCGCCCCCGGCATGGCCGAAACCATCGATGTTTTCTTTGCTTTCGGCCACCGTCCTGCCTAATCAGACGGGGCCGGCGAAGTCGCGTCCGCCGCTTTTGAAGGTTTTGTCCATGTCCAATCCGCCGTCCGCCCCGCCCTCCCTGCAGGACCTGCGCCGCGAGATCGACGCCATCGACGAGGAGATCCATGGCCTCCTGCTGAAGCGCGGCGACATCATCGACCGGTTGATCACGGTGAAGCAGACCCAGGAAGTCGGCTCGGCGTTCCGTCCGGCACGCGAGGCCGACATGATGCGCCGCCTCGCCACCCGCCATCGCGGCATCCTGCCGCTCGACACGGTGGAGAGCATCTGGCGCGTCATCATCGCGACGTTCACTTACGTGCAGGCGCCGTTCTCGGTGCATGCCGATCTGTCGTCGGGCGAATCCGCGATGCGGGATTCGGCGCGATTTCATTTCGGCTTCACGGTGCCGTTTCTGGCGCATTTCAGCGCCGCAGCGGCGGTCGATGCGGTGGCCCAGTCGCGCGGCGATCTCGCTCTGGTGTCGGCGGCAGGCAGCCAGACGCCATGGTGGACCGCGCTCGAGCCGGGCGGCACGCCGAAGATCATCGCACGCCTGCCCTTCATCGAGCGCGCCGATCATCCGGCGGCGCTGCCGGTGTTCGTGATTTCCCGCGTCGCGCCCGATGCGCTGGTGACCGAGGTCGAGATGTGGAGCATCCATGTCGGCGGCTGGAGCGCCGGCGCGGCGCGCGCCGTCTCGCCGCTCGCCGAGATCATCGCGGTGCCGGACACCGCCTCCGGCGGCGCGGCGCTGCTGGCGTCGGTGACCGAGCCCGGCGGGGTGACGAAAATCATATCAGCATTGACGCAGGCAGGCGCATCCGTGCGCTCATCGGCCCTCGTCGGCGGCCACGCGACACGCTATACGGTGCCGAGCGGCGGCGGCTCGAAAGCCTAACCCCGCCCCGTTGATCATTCCTCCGGAGCCCCTCCAATGTCACGCCCCGTGCCGAAGCCCGGCATCCTCGATATCGCGCCCTACACGCCCGGCAAGAGCGGCGCGGGCCTGCACGGACGCGTGTTCAAGCTGTCGGCCAACGAGACGGCGCTCGGCCCCTCGCCGAAGGCCGTCGCCGCCTACAAGGCCGCGGCCGATCATCTGGCGGACTATCCCGAAGGCTCGACACGTCTGCTGCGCGAGGCGATCGGCCGCGCGTTCGGGCTCGATCCGGCGCGCATCATCTGCGGCGCGGGCTCGGACGAACTGCTGACCTATCTCGCCAATGTCTATCTCGGCCCCGGCGACGAGGCGATCCACACCACGCACGGCTTTCTGGTCTACCCGATCGCGACCTCCGCGAACGGCGCGACCAATGTCATCGCGGCGGAGAAGAACCTCACCGCCGATGTCGACGCCATTCTCAAAGCGGTGACGCCGCGCACCAAGCTGGTCTGGATCGCCAATCCGAACAACCCGACCGGCACCTACGTGCCGTTCGACGAGATCAAGCGGCTGCGCGCCGGCCTGCCCCCGCATGTGCTGCTGGTGCTCGACGCCGCCTATGCCGATTTCGTCTCGCGCAACGACTATGAAGCGGGCATCGAACTCGTCGCCACCACCGAGAACACGGTGATGACGCGCACCTTCTCCAAGATTCACGGTCTCGCCGCGGCGCGAGTCGGCTGGATGTACGCGCCCGCGAATGTCGTCGATGCGATCAACCGCATTCGCGGCCCGTTCAATGTCAGCACGCCGGCTTCGGCGGCGGCGATCGCCTCGCTGGAGGACACCGCGCATTACCGGACGGCGCAACAGCACACCGAGCAGTGGCGTGCCTGGCTGACGGAGGAAGTCGGCAAGCTTGGTCTCGAGGTGACGCCGAGCGTCGCCAATTTCATCCTGATCCATTTTCCGCAGAGCGCGGGCAAGACCGCGGCGGATGCCGACGCCTTCCTGACGGAGCGCGGCCTGATCCTGCGCGCGCTGAAGAACTACAAGCTGCCGAACGCACTGCGCCTGACGGTCGGCCTTGAGGAAGCCAATCGCCTCGTGGTCGCCGCGCTCGCCGAATTCATGGAGCGCAAGTGAGCACCGCCCCCTTGTTCCAGCGGCTGGCGCTGATCGGCTTCGGCCTGATCGGCGGCTCGATCGCGCGCGCCGCGCGCGCCCAAGGCCTCGCCGGAGAAATCGTGGTCACCGCGCGCTCGCCCGCAACCCGCGCGCGCGTGCAGGAGCTCGGCGTCGTCGACCGTGTGGTGGAAACCAGCGCCGAGGCGGTGAAGGATGCCGATCTCGTCATCCTGTGCATCCCGGTCGGCGCCTGCGGCCCGGTCGCCGTGGAGATCGCGCCGCATCTGAAAGCGGGCGCGATCGTCTCCGATGTCGGCTCGGTCAAGGGCATGGTGGTGCGCGAAATGGGTCCGCATCTGCCGGACAATGTCCATTTCATTCCGGCGCACCCGGTGGCGGGCACCGAACATTCCGGCCCCGATTCAGGCTTCGCCGAACTGTTCATCAACCGCTGGTGCATCCTCACCCCGCCGCCGGACACCGATCCGGCCGCCGTCGAGAAGTTGGCGACCTTCTGGCGCACGATCGGCGCCAATGTCGAGATCATGGCGGCCGAGCATCACGATCTGGTGCTGGCGGTGACGAGTCACCTGCCGCATCTGATCGCCTACACCATCGTCGGCACCGCCGACGAGCTGGAAGACGTCACCCAGGCCGAGGTGCTGAAATTCTCCGCCGGCGGCTTCCGCGATTTCACCCGCATCGCCGCGTCCGATCCGACGATGTGGCGCGACATCTTCCTCGCCAACAAGGACGCCGTGCTGGAAATGCTCGGCGCGTTCCAGGAAGATCTGTCGAAGCTGACCCGCGCGATCCGTCGCGGCGACGGCGAAGCGTTGTTCGATCACTTCAAGCGCACGCGCGCCATCCGCCGCGGCATCGTCGATCTCGGGCAGGAAACCGCCAGCCCCGATTTCGGTCGCCCGCTCGCGCCGCTGCCGAAGAAAACCTGATTGCGCTGACCGCGCTCGCTCAGAACAGCGGCGGCGTCTGCGCGACGCGGAACGGGCCGAGCACCACCGCGCCATCGACGAATTTCAGCGTCATCGCCCGCGCCGGCTTGCCTTCGAGCACGCTCGGCTGGCCGAGCAGATTGAGCCCGGCAATCACGCCGGCATTGGCGTTCTTGCGCACCACATTGCCGAGGCCCGGTATCATCCGGTCGAGCGCGCCGATCACCTTATTGACGTCCTGCGCGCGGCCGCCGGGAGCCTGTCCGTCGGGCGACGGCGGCGGTTCAGCCAGAATCCGGTCGAGACCCAGCGCCGGCACCAGGCGCTCGAAGCCGGCAATCGTCATCTGCAATTCGCCGTCGAGATGGCCGCTCGGCGTCAGGCCGAGCGCGCCGGCCGCGACGATGATGGTGTCGCCCTGCTGCACGCGTGAATGAGTGAAGTCGATCCGGCCGCCCGCGGCCTGAATCTCGCGAAACCGTTCCGGCCAGGGCTTGGGCGAGAAATCGCGCAAGCCGCGCAACTGCGCGCGCACGTCGGCGTCGAACGGCTCGACCAGCAGCGGATACACACCCTGAATGCTCGCGCCCTGCAGCAGCAGCACGCTTTCGAGGACCGGATTGTCCGCCGTCGAGCCTTCGGCGAGACGACCATGCCATTCCAGATGTTTGGCGCGCAGCAGCGGCGTCTGCCCGCCGCCCGCGAGGCGATCGACCGCCGGATCGTCGAACTCCAGCGAGACCTGCTGCGGCACAGACGGCAGGCCGCTGGCGCTGGCTCGCCCGATCCGCCAGTTCGCCGTGGCGAATGGCGGCTGCGCGCTGTCGGCCAGCGTCGCCGGCCCCTTGAATTCGGCGATCACGCGGGTCGGATCATAGACCTGCGCGACGGCGAGAATTTCCTCAAGTCGCGCCACCAGCGGCGTGCGCGAGGCGAGCTGCGCGGCGGTCTGCGCGTTCAGCGAGATCACCGGCCTGGCGCAGCGCACCTCGAGCCGGAATGGATAGCCGGCGACGGAGCGGTCGGCGCACTCATAGGTGCGGCCGGATTTGGCCTCGCGCGCGCGCCAGCCGTCGAATTTCTCATCGACCTGCGAGGCGGCATAGAACCAGAACGCGCTCCACGCCACGGCCAGACCCAGCAACAACACGGACGGGATGAAGATCGGGTGGAACCGGCGGCGGGGTGCAAGATCCAAATTATCCATCGCGATGCTCAACCATCCGAATTTGGCAATTGAAGGGTGAGTGAGTGATCGCCGCGAACGGCGGCGAAGTCCAGCGATTTGGCCCCAAATCACAATGCCGTCGCAGGGGCGCCGTTCCGATCACGCGATTTTCAGGCGAGATCGGGCCCGAGCGGTTAAAGTAGGCAACGGGCGCGATTCGACGCGGAGCGCCGCCCGATCGAGGCGTAAGGTATGGCGGCGCGACCTCTGGCAGAGACGGACTTTCCCAAAGGCGACTTGTGGGTGTTCGGATACGGATCGCTGATGTGGCGGCCGGGATTCGAATTCCTCGTAGAATTCCCGGCACGGCTGATCGGCGAGCATCGCGCGCTGTGCGTCTATTCCTTCCATCATCGCGGCACGCCGGAAAAACCCGGCCTCGTGCTCGGGCTCGACCGTGGCGGCGCCTGTCAGGGCACCGTGTTCCGTGTCGCCGCCGACCTGCGCGCCGCGACGCTCGCTTATCTGCGCGAGCGCGAGCAGGTCACCGGGGTTTATCGCGAGGTGCTGCGTCCGGTCTGGATCGAGGGCGATGCCCGCGAGCGGGTGCAGGCGCTGACCTATGTGGTCGATCGCAGCCACCCGCAATATAGCGGCCGCCTGACGCTGGAAGAGCAATTCCATCACATCGCGCACAGCCATGGCATCTCGGGCGCCAACCGCGACTATGTCATCTCGACGGTCAAGGCGCTGGAAGCGCGCGGCTGCCGCGATCCGCAATTGCACACTTTGATGGCGATGCTGCAAGGCGACACCGTGCTGCACCGCTGAGGCGCGCGTGGTTCTTACGATGCGGCGTCCATGACCGGCGCCGAGAAGCCGAGCAACCTGATCTGCTCGTCTTGCGCCGCCTTCACCAGACTCGCGGTCGCGCCCTCGATGGCGGCGGACACCCGCGCGGTGAATTCATCGCGCTTGAGTCCCGGCGGAATCGGATCGAGGAATTCCACCACCAGCGTGCCCGGATAGCGCAGGAACGAGCGGCGCGGCCAGAACATCCCGGCGTTGAGCGCCACCGGCACGCAGGCGACGTTGCAACTGACGTAAAGCTGGCTGACGCCGGACTTGTATTGCGGCGGCGCGCCGACCGGCATCCGCGTGCCTTCCGGAAAGATGATGAGCTGGCGGCCGCCGCGCACTTCATCGCGCGCGCGCTTGAACATGTCGATCAGGACACGCCCGCCCGCGCCGCGATTGACGCCGATCATGCCGGCCTTGAGCAGATACCAGCCGAAGAGCGGCAACCACGTCAGCTCGCGCTTGAGGATATAGAGCGGCCGCTTGAAGAATTGCAGCAGCGCGAAAGTCTCCCACGCCGACTGATGCTTCGAGGCGACCAGTAGCGGCCCCGGCGGGATCTTCTCGAGGCCGCGATACTCGACCCTGGTGTTGCACACCACCCTCATCAACCAGATGCTGGTCTTGCCCCAGTTCTGCGCGATCCAGATGATGCCCCAGCGCGGCATGACATAGGTCGGCAGGCCGAGCAGCACCCAGAACACCAGATTGAGATAGAACAGGATGTTGTAGAGCAGCGAACGCAGGAACAGCGCGACCATCGACAATCCGATCACTTCACCAGCGCCGTGGCGGGCCTGCGGGGCGGCGAGGCTCCGGTCACCGGAGGGTCATCGCTTTCCGGAAAAAGATCGAGACCGAGGCTCGCGAGCCGGACCCGCACCTCGGCGGCAACAAACTTGAAGTATTCCGATAGCAGCAGCCGCGCCGCAGCGCCACTCTCCCACCACGGCTCGTCGCGCCATTTTTCGCCGATCACCGGATAGAAGATCAGATCGATCTCCGGCATCGCGTACGACAGCTCCACCATCGCCCGCGGCATGTGATAGTTCGACGTCACCACGATCAGCGAGCGGAAGCCGCGCTCGGCGACCCAGCGCCGGGTTTCGGTCGCATTGCTGCGGGTGTTGACGGCGGAACGGTCGAGATCGACGCAGCAATTGAGCAGCGCCTGGCTCTCCGGCAGCGAGCGGACGATATCGGCGGTGCCGTTGGCGCGATGCACGCCGGAAATCAGCAGCCGCTTGCCGTAACCTTGCGCGAGCAGATCCATCGCATCGGCGATGCGCGAGGAGCCGCCGGTGAGCACGACGATGCCGTCGGCCTTGCGCGGCGGCCTCTGCTCGTCGGAGTGCAGTTGCGAGACGAACCAGCCGAAGCCGGCCACCGCCGCCACAACGACCACGGCAAACGCCTTGACGAAACCAAAGCCGGACCGCCGCCGCGTGGCGCGGCTCGTCCGTTCCGACCTGCTCACATCAGACTTCACGATCACGCTGATCCGCTTGTTTCGCCGCAAGATTCAAAAGCGCGGATAAATTGCCCGAAGATCGCATTCTCCGCAAACCCGTCACGGCGCAAAAAAACCGCAAGACCGCCATTCGTCAGTCGATGTCGTCGAGCGTGGCGAACAGCGTGCGCCGCGACGCCCAGGCGGTGATCGCGGCAATCAGCACGGCCTGCGCCAGCAACACTAGATAGCCCGAGGCCGGCAAGGCGAAGGTGCCGAGCAGCGCCGCGAACTGATCGCCCACCGCCGTGCCGGAAAACCATCCCGCCACCGATTCCGAAAAACCGAACACCAGCATCGCCGCCACCACGCCGATCAACCCGCCTTCGAGACCGAGCCGCAGGAAATGCCGCAGAAAACGGTTGGCGATGAAACTGTCCTGCGCGCCAACGAAATGCAGCACCTCGACGATCGGCCGGTTCGCCGCCATCGCACCGCGCGTGGCGAACGATACCGAAATGATGGTGGCGATGATCACCAGGATCAAGACGCCGGTGCCGGCCAGCACGATCGCGCCGGTCATCGAACGCATCCGCTCGATCCACGCACGATGATCGTCAACGCTGGCGTTCGGATTGATCTGTCTCAATCGCTGACGCAATTCGGTGATGTCGAGCGCCGTACCGGGCGTCACCCGCGCCACGATGACGCGCGGCACCGGCAGATCGTCGAGCGACAGGCCGGTGCCGAGCCATGGCTCCAGCAGCTTGGCGGATTCCGCTTTGGTGAACGGTCGCACATCGAGAATGCCCGGCTGCGCGCGCGTGGCCTCGGCCACGTTTGCAACATCGCGCTCCAGATCGCGGCCCTGCGCCGGGCGCACCTGAATGGTGATCTCGCTCGCGATGTCCGATTGCCACTCGCCGGCCGAGGCGCGCACCAGCAGCACCACGCCGGTGGTGATCGAGGCGAGAAACGTCATGATCGCCACCACCGCCACCAGCGCTCGGCCGGAAATCGAACCGCGCGGCACGATCGGCGAGACATTGCGCGGCTGGCCGGGCTGGTGAGACTGATCGCGCGAACCGATCATGATGCGGCGTCCATCGCGGGCGTCCTATTCATAGATGTGCAGACGCGATTCATGCAGCACCATGCGGCGCGCGTCGTATTGATCCATCAAGGCGATGTCGTGGGTGGCGATGATCACGGCGGTGCCGGACCTGTTCAACTGGATGAACAGATTGAGCAGGCGTCGCGCCAGCGTCGGATCGACGTTGCCGGTCGGCTCGTCGGCGAGCAGAAGCTGCGGCCGCGCGATCACGGCGCGGGCAATGGCGGCGCGCTGCTTCTCGCCGCCGGACAGAATCGGCGGCAGCGCCTCCATCCGCTCGCCGAGCCCGACCCATTTCAGAAGATCGATGACTTCCTTGCGATAGCTCGACTCGCTGCGGCCCATGACGCGGAACGGCAGCGCGACGTTCTCGTAGGTCGTCATGTGGTCGAGCAGGCGGAAATCCTGCAGCACGATGCCGATGCGCGAGCGCAGGCCGGCGATGGCGTCCTTGTTCAGCAGCGAGACGTCCTGCCCGAACAGATTGACCAGCCCGCGGGTCGGCCGCAGCGACAGGAACAGCATGCGCAGCAGCGAGGTCTTGCCCGCGCCGGAGGGGCCGGTGAGGAACTGGAAGGAATGCGCCGGAATCTGGAACGTCAGATCGCGCAGGACCTCCGGACCAAGCCCATAGCGCAGGCCCACATTTTCGAATCGGACCAAGGTCAGCTCCGTTCGGCCAGACGGGCGCATGGCAGGGCGGGGCCGATCCCGCCATCCAATGCCCGCAATTCTCTTGCGATCGTTATGGTTTCCGATTCGTTAACGGACACCGGATAGGGTTGGCCGCGGTACATCCAGAAGATTCGTTCGATGCAGATCATTTGTCCCCATTGTACGACATCCTATGCCGTCGATCCGGCCAAATTCGGCGCGTCGGGACGGACGGTTCGCTGCGCCCGCTGTCATGAAACCTGGCTGGCCCAGCCCGAGGAAATGGCGGCCGCATCGGCCCATGCCGGGCCGGGCAGCCGCGACGGCTGGGACGAGCCGCCCGCCGCCAATAACGACTGGCGCGAGGACGTTACCCCGCATGTTGAAAGCCCGTCGATCGCATCGACCTGGCCGGACTCCGGTGAAACCGCGCATGCCAATGACGAGGCCGGCAGCGACTGGCCGAGCGAGGAACCGCCGGACAGCCGCCGCAAGCTGCCGCAACTGCTGCGCGGCCTCGTCCGCCCGGCGTGGCTGATGGACAGCCTGGCCTATGTCAAGGCGCATCCGCCGGTCCGCCTGCCCGCGATCAATCTGAACATCGCCTGCGGCGTGATGGCGGCGCTGACCATGGCGCTGATCTTCTGGCGCGCCGAGGTGGTGCGGCTGATGCCGCAGACCGCGAGCTTCTTCCAGCTGGTCGGGCTGCCGGTCAATCTGCGCGGCCTCGCCTTCGCCGACATGAGAATCTCCACAGAAACCGTCAACGGCAAGCCGGTGCTGGTGATCGAGGGCGCGATTCACGATGTCGCGCGCAAGCCCGTGGAACTGCCGCGCCTGCGCTTCATCGTGCGCAACGCGCAGGGCAACGAAATCTACGCCTGGAACTCGGTGCTGGAGCAGGCCAAACTGAATCCGGGCGAAAAAATCTGGTTCAAGTCGCGCCTCGCCTCGCCGCCCGCCGAGGGCCGCGAAATCGCGGTGCGCTTCTTCCACCCGCGCGATATCGCCGCCGGAGGCATCTGATGGCCCGCGTCCTGATCGTCGATGACGAGGAATCGATGCGCCTTCTGGTGGCGCGCGCCATCGCCATGGACGACCACGAGATCGTCACCGCGCAGGACGGCGCCGAGGCGTTGGACCTCATTGTGGAAGCGGCCGGCGCGTTCGACCTGCTGCTGACCGACATCAAGATGCCGGTGATGGACGGCATCGCGCTGGCGCTCGCGGTGGCGCGCGACTATCCGCGCCTGACGATTTTGCTGATGACCGGTTTCGCCGACCAGCGCGAACGCGCCTCCGGGCTCGACGCCATCGTCCACGATGTCGTCACCAAGCCGTTCTCGATCGCCGACATCCGCACCGCGGTGGCCGACGCGCTGGCCTCAAGCAGCGACGCTCAGTAGTCCTTGAGCAGGCGCTCGATGTAATCGAGCTCGATCTGCGGGCGCTGCGGATCGGCGAAACGGCGGCGCAGCTCCTCCAGAATCCGCCGCGCGCGCTGCACGTCGATCTCGCCCGGAATCTTCACCGACAGATCGTCGCTGTACTCGCGGCCGCGCAGCGGACGGCCGAGCGGATCGCTGTCGTTGCCGGTGTTCTGCTGACGCCCGACCCTGTTGTTGGCTCCCTCGCCCTCGCCATCGCCTTGCTGCTGCGCGAGGTTCTGCGCGCCCTTGCGCATCGATTCCAGCGCGCGGCCCTGCGCGTCCACGGCGCTGTCCGGGCGGCCCTGTCCGAGCCGGCCGTCGGCATCGCCCATCGCCGAATCGGCGTCGGCGAGCGGATCGCCGTCGCCGCCACCGCCGCCCTGCTGCGACTTGTCGCCGGGCTCGCTCTGCTGACCCGGCATCATGCCTTTCTTCTTCAGATCCTCGAGCAGCTTCTGCAGGCGATCGCGCAGACCCTGCTGATCCTGCTGCAGATCGTTCATGGCGTTCTGATCGCCCGGCTGGCCGCGATTGCGCTCACGCCGCGACTCCTGGCCCTGCCGGAAGGTCTTGTCGCGAAGCTGCTGCTGCTTGCGAATGATGTCGCCGAGCTCGGCCAGCGCCTGCTCGTCGTCGTCCTCGCCGCCCTGCCCCGGCTGCGCCGTTTGCAGGCCCTCCATCATCTGCTGCATCTGGTCGAGCAGCTGCCGCGCGGCATCCTTGTTGCCGGACCGCGACAGCCGCTCCATCCGGTCGATCATGTTCTTGAGGTCCTGCTGGCGCATCACCTTGGTGTTGGGATCGAGCGGCCGCGCAAGCTGCTGCGGATTGTTGCGGAGCTGCTCGGCAAGCTGGCGCATGAAATTGTCCAGCGCCGCGCGCAGATTGTCGGTGAGCTTCTTGATCTCCTCGTCGCTCGCGCCGTTCTCCAGCGCCTGCTTGAGCGCCTCCTGCGCCGCCTGCAACGCCTTCTGCGCATCGCTGATGTCGCCGTCCTCGATCGACACCGCGAGATTCCACAGGCTGTCGACCGTCTCGCGCATCGCCTCGTGCGACCCGGCGCGGGCAAGCTGCTGCGCCACGCTGCGCAGGCCGAGATATTGTCCCGTCTCCGGGGTGAAATTGGCCGGCGAGATCAACAGCGCCTCGAGCGCGATCATCACCAGCGGCTTGCGGTTGGCATCGAGCGCCAGCGCGCGGCGCTGCTCGATCAGCGCCCGCGCGAGCGGCTTGGTGAACAGCCGCTCCGGCAGCTTCATCTCGAACGGCGTGCTGCGTCCTTCATTGCCCGCCTCGTCTTTGGCGACGAGCGTCAGCGTCACGTCGGTGCCCGCGAACGGATGCTCGCTGAGATCCTTCACGGTCTGGCCGACGCCGCTGCGGGTGCGCGCGTTCGGCAGGCCGAGCGTGATCTGGGGCGGATCGTAGAGCGGCTGCGCCGACGCGCCGTCGCCGTCTTTCTGCGGCTCGCCGCGCGGGGCGAAATGCGCCTCGGCATGGGTGACGCCGTAATCGTCCTCAAGCTGATAGGACAACAGCAGCGCGCCCTTGGCCTGACGCTCCGGATCCTTGGCCAGCGCGATGGTCGGCGCGCGATCCGGCATCGCCTTGAAGGTCCATTCCGGCTGGCCGGACGGCGACTTGATTTTGGCGGTGCCATCGCCCGCGATGGTGAAATGACGCTCGGTGGTGCCCTGCGGCGCCGGCTCTGCCGCCGCTTCCACGACCCCGCCGCTGACGGCGACATCGAGCTTGCTGCCGCTCGCGCGGGTGACCAGCGTGCTGCCGGCCGGCACCGTGATGGCGCCGCCCGCCGCGGTCTGCGCCGCCCTGCCGTCCGCCGCCGACAGGATGATCGGCGCGCGATTGGTGTAAGCCGGCGGATTGACCCAGGCATCGACGCGGACGGGCGTCGCGGTGAACACGCCGTTCCAGTCGAACGCCGCGGCGACCCGCGCCATGCGGTCCTCGCCGGCGGCGACGAAGGTCGCCAGCAGCAAGAGCACCGCCAGCGCCCGCACCGCCCACGGGTCGTGCAGCGACAATTTGGGTGACGGCAGCCCGGCGCGGATGCGCCTGAGCGAAGCCAGCGTGCGCGCGCGCTGCGCCTGCCACAGCGCCTGCGTCACCGGATCCTTCGAGGCCTGCGTGTCGGTGATCGCGGTGGCGGGGCGATGCGCGATGCCGGCATTGCGATCGAGCCGCTGCAAGCCTTCGGCACGGGTCGGCCAGCGGAATCGCGTCAGCGGCAGCAGCGCCGCGACCGTCAGCAGCGCGAACACCGCGACGCCGAAACCGCGCGCGACGACCGGCAGGTTGATCCACAGCCCGGCCCAGGACAGCGCCAGAAACAGCCCGGCAAGCGTCAGCGCCCGCGCCAGCGAAGGCCATGCCCGCTCCCAGGCGATCGCCGCCCGCGCCCGCTGCAGCGCCTGCGCGAGATCGCGATGGACCGGCCCGGATTCGGGCACGTCACGGGTCGGATCGGGTGGGGTTCCGCTCACGCTGTCCTCCAAACTCGAATGGAGCCTAGCACGGTGGCGGCAGCGAGGCACCCGAGGCCGGCGTTCTCCCCCGGCCTACCGGCGCATGTTCCGGCGCGCTTCCAGCCTCACGATGGCGTGAGGCGAGCGGCCCGGCCCGAACAGGTTGCGGGAATACGCGGCCAGCTATCGGCGGCCTGCGATCAGGTCACAGCCAGGGCGCGACCTGATCCAGCGCGATCAGTTGCTCGACCTCGACGCGCGGGCGTACCACCGCATATTGGTCGCCCTTGACCAGCACCTCGGGCACCAGCGCGCGGGTGTTGTAGGTGCCGGCCTGCACCGCGCCATAGGCGCCGGACGACATGATGGCGAGAAGATCGCCCCGCTCTGGCTGGTCCAGCGTGCGGTCGAGCGCGAGATAGTCGCCGCTCTCGCACACCGGGCCGACCACATCGGCCACCATCCTCGGCGTATCGGCCGCAGGCTCGCGCACCGGCACGATCTCATGATGCGCCTCGTACAGCGTCGGGCGGATCAGATCGTTCATCGCCGCATCGATGATGACGAAATCGCGCGCATCGCCGTGCTTCACATAGGTGACGCGGCTGACCAGAATTCCGGCATTGCCGACGATCATGCGGCCGGGCTCGAACAGCAGCTTGCAGTCCAGCCCCTTGGTCACCCGCTTGACCACCTCGGCATAGGCGTCCGGCGCCGGCGGCACCGGCAGATCGGTCTCGTAGGGGATGCCGAGACCGCCGCCGAAATCGACATGGGCGATGTCGTGGCCGTCCGCGCGCAAGGTGCGCACGAAATCGACCAGCATGCGGAACGCGGCCTCCATCGGCGCCAGATCGGTGATCTGGCTGCCGATATGCATGTCGATGCCGGTGACCTTGATGCCCGGCAGCCTGGCCGCCCGCGCATAAACCTCGCGCGCATGGCTCAGCGGAATGCCGAACTTGTTCTCGGACTTGCCGGTGGAGATCTTGGCGTGGCCGCCAGCCTCGACGTCCGGATTGACGCGCAGCGAGATGCGGGCGGTGCGGCCCATGCCGGAGGCGACCTGCGAGAGCAGTTCGAGCTCGGGCTCCGACTCGACGTTGAGGCACAGGATGTCCTCGGTCACCGCCTGCCGCAGTTCGGCTTCGGTCTTGCCGACGCCGGAAAACACGATCCGCTCCGGCGGAATGCCGGCGGCGCGGGCGCGCTTGAGCTCGCCGCCGGAGACCACATCGGCCCCGGCGCCGAGCCGCGCCAGCGTGCGCAGCACCGACTGGTTGGAATTCGCCTTCATGGCGTAGCACACCAGCGTCGGCACGCCGGTGAACGCCTCGGTGAAGACGCGGTAGTGACGCTCCAGCGTCGCGGTGGAATAGCAATAGAACGGCGTGCCGACCCGCGCGGCAAGCTCGGCCAGATTCACGTCTTCGGCGTGAAGCACACCGTCACGGTAGTGGAAGTGATGCATGACGGCTCAATCCAGGATCGGATCGAGGATGATGCGCTTTTTCTGTCCCGGAGGCGCGGTGATCGTCGTGCCGCGGCGTCCCGTGCTGGAACCGAACACATTGCCCTGCGCTGTCGCGGCCCCCGCCGCATCGCCGGGGCCATAACTTCGCTGATTGGCCGGCACTTCGCCTTCGGCGTCGAGCAGGCCGGGCTGCGCCGCCGCGTTCGGCGGCAGATCGAGGGGCCCCTTCCGGCCACAACCGCCGAGCACGCAGGCCGCGGCCAGCAGCGCGATCGCCGCGAGTTTCGGGGACAGACGAAAATGGGAGTTATGGCTCACGGGTCGAAGTTCCTGAATGCGGCGCCACCATACAAAGAACGTCCCGCTCTGGCGAGACCCGTAAGCCGGCAATATCGCAAGCTTTTTCGCGGGCAGACGGCGCGCCCCGCCGCGAAAACGGCCGATTTGCCGGGGGAGTGACCGCTTCAGGCGGCCCCCTCCTCCTTCTCCAGCCGCTTGAACCAGCCCTTGGCCTGTTCGCGCACATTGTCCGGCGCGGTGCCGCCATAGGAGGTACGGCTCTCCACCGAGGCCTGCACCGACAGCACATCCAGCGCATCGGCGGTGATCCGCGGCTCGATCGCCTGCATCGCGGCGAGCGGCACCTTGTGCAGCGGCAGGTTATCTTCCGACGCCTTGGCGACGATCCGCCCGGTGACGTGATGCGCCTCGCGGAACGGCATCTTCAGCGTCCGCACCAGCCAGTCGGCCAGATCGGTCGCGGTGGCGTAGCCCTCGCCGGCGGCGACCTTCATCCGCGCCGCGTCGGGCTCCAGATCGAGCACCATGCCGGTCATCGCGCGCACCGCCAGCGACAGCGCCGCGAACGCCTCCATGGCGCCGGCTTTGTCTTCCTGCATGTCCTTCTGATAGGCGAGCGGCAGGCCCTTCATCACGATCAGCAGCGCGTTCAGCGCACCGATCACGCGGCCGGTCTTGGCGCGCACCAGTTCGGCGGCATCCGGATTGCGCTTCTGCGGCATGATCGAGGAGCCGGTGGTGAACTTGTCCGACAGCTTGACGAGGCCCACCAGCGGCGAGGTCCAGATCACGATCTCCTCGGCGAAGCGCGACAGATGCACCGCCGTGATCGCCGCCGCCGACAAGGTCTCGAGCACGAAATCGCGATCCGACACCGCATCGAGCGAATTGGCCATCGGCCGGTCGAAACCGAGCGCCGTCGCGGTCGCGTTGCGGTTGATCGGAAACGAGGTGCCGGCGAGCGCGGCCGCGCCGAGCGGGCTTTCATTGAGGCGCTTGCGCGCGTCGGCAAACCGGCCGCGATCGCGCGAAGCCATTTCGACATAGGCCAGCAGATGATGGCCGAACGTCACCGGCTGCGCGGTCTGCAGATGCGTGAAGCCCGGCATCACGGTGTCGGCATGTTCCAGCGCGCGATCGACCAGCGCGCGCTGGAACGAGGCCAGCGCCCGGTCGGTCTGATCGATGGTGTCGCGCACATAAAGACGGAAATCGGTCGCGACCTGATCGTTGCGCGAGCGCGCGGTGTGCAGGCGGCCGGCGGCCGGGCCGATCAACTCGCCGAGGCGGCTCTCGACATTCATGTGAATGTCCTCGAGCGCGCGCTTGAAGGTGAAGCCGCCCTTGCTGATTTCTGACAAAATCGTGTCTAGACCCGCGACGATGTTTTTTGCATCGTTTGACGTAATGATGCCTTGCGCGGCCAGCATGGACGCGTGAGCCTTGGACGCGGCGATGTCCTGGGCATAAAGGTGCTGATCGACGTCGATCGAGACGTTGATCTCCTCCATGATCGCATCGGGGCTTTCACCGAAGCGTCCACCCCACATCTTGTTGCTCATGACCTGCCCGTCCATCCACTTCCGTTCATCTCAAATCAACGCTAAACGACACGCCGATGACTGATCCCGACCAGACCAAATCCGCCGAAACGCCGCGCCGCCGCTCCCGCGTCGCCATGACGCTTGCCGGCGTCGTTGTCGGCGTGGCGATCGGGTTCGTGGGGGTATACGGGATCGGCGGGCTGCTGCGCAATCCGCCCGGCGATCCGGCCTGCCGCCCGGCGGTCGATCTCGCCAAAAAGATCGCGCCGCTCGCCAAGGGCGAGGTCGCCGCATTAACCATGGCGAGCGCGCCGCTGCGCGTGCCGGACCTCGCCTTCACCGACGCCGAGGGCCAGCCAAAGAAACTGTCCGATTTCCGCGGCCGCACCGTGCTGGTCAATCTGTGGGCGACCTGGTGCGTGCCCTGCCGCAAGGAAATGCCCGCGCTCGACGAGTTGCAGGCCAAACTCGGCAGCCCGAATTTCGAGGTCGTCGCCATCAATATCGACACCCGCGATCTGGAGAAGCCGCGCACCTTTCTCAAGGACGCGAACCTGACCAAACTCGCTTATTTCGCCGATCCGAAAGCCAAGGTGTTTCAGGATCTGAAGAACATCGGCCGCGCGCTCGGCATGCCGACCTCGATGCTGGTGGACGGCGCGGGTTGCGAGATCGCGACCATCGCCGGCCCCGCCGAATGGGCCAGCGACGACGCGGTGAAACTGGTCAAGGCCGCCAACGGACAATAAGCCGCTGGCGCCGGCTTCTTCCTCCCCGCCTCAAGGTTGCTACGTTTTCCTCCCACACTGGGCGCGCCAACGCGCCAACACAGGGAGGCTCATATGCAATATGTCGACGGATTCATCGTGCCGGTGCCGAAGAAGAATCTGGACGCCTATCGCGCGCTGGCGCGCAAGGCCGGCAAGGTCTGGCGCGAGCACGGCGCGCTCGACTATCGCGAATGCGTGGCCGAGGACGTCAAGATGGGCAAACGGACCTCGTTTCCGCGCAGCGTCAAACGCAAGCCGGGCGAGACCGTGGTGTTCTCTTGGATCGTCTACAAATCGCGCGCGCACCGCGACCGCGTCAACGCCAAGGTGATGAAGGACCCGCGCATCGCTGCGATGGGCGATCCGAAATCGATGCCGTTCGACGGCAAGCGGATGATCTATGGCGGGTTCGAGACGCTGGTGAAACTCTGACCCTCGGCATCAGCACACACCCATGCTTCGCAAAGGAGCGCCAATGCCCGTAATCCCCTATCTGTTTTTCGACGGTCACTGCGAGGAAGCCCTCGCTTTCTACAAGAAGGCACTCGGCGCCGAGATCGGCATGATGGTGCGCTTCAAGGACGTGCCGGCCGGTCCCGAGCCCGGCGACTGCGGCGGCATCGATCCGGCGCTGCTTGCGGACAAGATCATGCATGCGGCGCTCCAGATCGACGGCACCACGGTGATGGCCTCGGACGGCTTTGCGCGAGGCAAGCCCAGCTTCAGCGGGTTCTCGTTGTCGATCAACGGCAAGACCGAGGCTGACGTCGACCGCATCGTCGCCGCGCTGGCCGAGGGCGGAGAGGTGGACATGCCGCCCGACAAGACCTTCTTCGCCAGGCGCTTCGGCACGGTCAAAGACCGCTTCGGCGTGAGCTGGATGGTGATCTGCGAGTAATCGCGAAGGCGGGATCAGACCGAGATGTCGAGGCTGCCGCCGACGCCGGGCGCGTTGTTGGCGGCCGGCTGCAGCAATTGCAGGACCGATTTCTCGGAATCGATATTCTGCTTCATGACGCTGGTGGCGATCTGCTGCTGGGTGTTGGCCGCCTGCATGGCCATCATGCTGCTTACGATACTCATCATGTCCATGGGCAGGGATCCGCGCACTCAAAAACTGCCGGCGAGTCTAGCCGCCGACGGTTAACAAATGCTGGCCAGAAACCGCCGCGGCGTTACCGCGTCGGCACCGGCGACTCGCCGCGATAATCGTAGAAGCCGCGCTGCGTCTTGCGGCCGAGCCAGCCGGCCTCGACATACTTCACCAGCAGCGGACAGGGCCGGTATTTCGAATCCGCCAGCCCCTCGTGCAGCACCTGCATGATCGACAGGCAGGTATCGAGGCCAATGAAATCGGCGAGCTCCAGCGGACCCATCGGATGATGCGCGCCGAGCTTCATCGCGGTGTCGATCGCCTGCACGTTGCCGACGCCTTCATAGAGCGTGTAGATCGCCTCGTTGATCATCGGCAACAGGATGCGGTTGACGATGAAGGCCGGAAAATCCTCCGAGACCGCGATCTGCTTGCCGACCTTGGCGACGAATTCGCGCGTCGCCTCGAAGGTGGCGTCGTCGGTCGCGATGCCGCGGATCAGCTCGACCAGCTCCATCAGCGGCACCGGATTCATGAAGTGAATGCCGATGAACTTCTCCGGCCGGTCGGTCGAGGCGGCCAGGCGCGTGATCGAGATCGAGGAGGTGTTGGAACCGATGATAGCGTCCGGCTTCAGCACGGCGCAGAGGTCGTGGAAGATCTTGCGCTTGATCTCTTCCTTTTCCACCGCGGTCTCGATCACAAGATCGCAGGAGGCGACGCCGTCGAGGCTGTCGGCCGACTTGATCCGGGTCAGCGCCTGCTGGTGCGCCGCCTCGGTGATCACCTTCTTGGCGACCTGCCGCGACAGATTGCCGTTGATGGTCGCCATCGCCGATTTCAGACGGTCGGCGGAGACGTCGTTGAGCACGACGTCGAACCCGGCGAGCGCCGCTACATGCGCGATGCCATTGCCCATCTGGCCCGACCCGATCACACCTACCGTCTTGATCTTTATTGCCATTTCCCTATCGCCATCTATCCGCCAGCGGCATTTCCGCCTTCACGTACCCGGCGCGAACCGCGCCCGTCATCCTTATAACAAACCCCGGCCGGAATTTTATCATCCAGCCGTCACCGTTAACGCGCCCGCTTGCCGAGCTCCTCGGTCAGTTCCGGCACCGCCTGGTAGAGATCCGCCACCAGGCCGTAATCCGCCACCTGGAAGATCGGCGCTTCCTCGTCCTTGTTGATCGCCACGATCACCCGCGAATCCTTCATGCCGGCGAGATGTTGGATCGCGCCGGAAATGCCGATCGCGATGTAAAGGTCCGGTGCCACCACCTTGCCGGTCTGGCCGACCTGCCAGTCGTTCGGCGCATAGCCGGCATCGACCGCCGCCCGCGACGCGCCGACCCCGGCCCCCAGCCTATCCGCAAGCGGCTCGATATATTTAGCGAAATTGTCGCGGCTCTGCATTGCGCGGCCACCCGACACGATAATCTTGGCCGACGCGAGCTCCGGACGATCGCTCTTGGCGACCTCCTCGCCGGCGAAACTGGACAGGCCCGGATCGCCCGCCGTGGCGACGGTCTCGACCTGCGCCGAGCCGCCCTCGGCGGTCGCGGTGAAGGTCGAGGTGCGCACGGTGATGACTTTCTTGGTGTCCTTGGACTTCACGGTCTGGATCGCGTTGCCGGCATAGATCGGCCGCTCGAACGTATCGGGCGCAATCACCCTGGTGATCTCCGACACCTGCATGACGTCGAGCAGCGCCGCGACGCGCGGCATCGCGTTCTTGAAGCGCGAGGTCGCCGGCGCGACGATGGCGTCATAGTTCGGCGCCAGCGACACGATCAGCGCGGCCAGCGGCTCGGCGAGATCATGCGCATAGGCGGCATCGTCCGCGAGCAGCACCTTGGCGACGCCCGAAAGCTTGGCGGCGGCATCAGCCGCGCCCTTGGCGTTCTGGCCCGCCACCAGAACATGCACCTCGCCGCCAAGCGCGAGCGCGGCGGTGAGCGCCTTGGCGGTCGAATCCTTGAGAGCGTCGCCGGCGTGATCCGCCATCAGCAGCGTGGTCATGTTACAGCACCCCCGCTTCGGCGAGTTTTGACACCAGTTCAGGCACCGAACCGACCTTGACGCCCCCCTTGCGGCCCGGCGGCTCCGACGTCTTGAGAATTTCGAGATGCGGCGCGAGATCGACGCCGTAATGTTCGGCGCTCTTCTCGTCGATCGGCTTCTTCTTCGCCTTCATGATGTTGGGCAGGCTCGCGTAGCGCGGTTCGTTGAGGCGCAAATCCGTGGTGACGATCGCCGGTCCCTTGATCTTGACGGTCTGCAAGCCGCCATCGACCTCGCGCGTCACCTTGAAATCCGCGCCTTCGACCTCGAGCTTGGAAGCGAATGTCGCCTGGCCCCAGCCGAGCAATGCGGCGAGCATCTGGCCGGTCTGATTGCAATCGTCATCGATCGCCTGCTTGCCGAGAATGATCAGGCCGGGCTTCTCTTCCTCGGCCACGCCCTTGAGCAGCTTGGCGACGGCGAGCGGCTCGACAGGGCCGTCGACCTTGACGTGCACGCCGCGATCCGCGCCCATCGCAAGGCCGGTGCGGATGGTTTCCGCCGCCTGCGCCGGGCCGATCGAGACCACCACCACTTCGCTCGCCTTGCCGGCTTCCTTCAGCCGCAACGCCTCTTCGACGGCAATTTCATCGAACGGGTTCATCGACATTTTGACATTGGTCAATTCGACGCCCGTTCCGTCGCTCTTGACCCGGACCTTGACGTTGAAGTCGATAACTCGCTTGACCGGCACCAGAACCTTCATCGGTTCCCCTTTGAATATCGCCTCACTGCGCGCGGAACCTAAAGGTCCCGCATCGCCGGGTCAACGCGGCTGAGCCCGGCGATCCTTTGAGCTCGACCATCGAAACCCGACCACGGCCGTTCACCTGTTCTGCCCCGGTACCCAAAGCACGTCGCTCGCACCATTGCCGTTGGCGACGCGCGCGGCGACGAACAGGAAATCCGAAAGCCGGTTGAGATATTGCAAGGCCGCCGCGCTGACCGGCTCGTCCGGCAGCGCCGCCAATTCCACCGCGGTGCGCTCGCCGCGCCGGCAGATGGTCCGCGCCAGATGCAGATAGGCCGCGGCCGCCGAGCCGCCGGGCAGAATGAAGGAATTGAGCGGCGCCAGTCCGGCATTGAGCGCGTCGATATCGTGTTCCAGCCGTTCCACCTGCGCCGGCACGACGCGCAGCCGCTCGGCCTTGCCGTCACGCTGCGGCACCGTGAAATCGGCGCCGAGATCGAACAGATCGTTCTGCACCCGCGCCAGCATCGCATCGATCTGCGGCAGTCCGGCAAGGTGCAGCCGCGCGACGCCGATCGCGGCATTGATCTCGTCGGCGGCGCCGCAGGCGGCAACACGCAGATCGTATTTCGCGCGACGCTCGCCGCTGCCGAGCGCCGTGGTGCCGTCATCGCCGGTCCGGGTGTAGATCTTGTTGAGCACGACCATGGGATTTGTCCGTGCGCCGTCCTGCTAGCGTCCCATTGCCCAAACCGCGCACATCGCGATCACGATGGCGATGAACTGGAACAGGACGCGCAACCGCATCAGGCGCTGCGAGGTATCGGGCGAGCCGCCACGCATCATGTTGGCGAGCCCCATCAGGAGCACGAGCGTCACGGCGCCGAGCGCGATGGGAAGGGCGATACCGCTGAGAAATGACATGGAGCGTACATAACACTCCGGAACTTCGCCCCCAAGTCCCTATTCCTTCTTTCATGCCTGCCGGGCACCGCCGTCATGCCGGACTGAGCCTCCGGCTCCGCCGGAAACAGCGCGACTTCCCGGACGGCCCACGTTACCGTGAGCGTTCCGGAATTGGGAATTGATGTGAAGCCGCTTCGCTATGCATTCCGCGTCGGGCGCGACGCGCTGGACGCCTTTCTGGCCGACGACGGCTGGGCGATCGCGAGCCATATCGCGCTCTCGTCGCTGATGGCGCTGTTTCCGTTCCTGATCGTGCTGACCTCGCTCGCCGGCTTTTTCGGCTCCAAGGATCTTGCCGACCAGGCCGCGAGCCTGATGCTGCAAACCTGGCCGGCGCAGGTCGCCGACGCGCTGGCGGGGGAAATCCACAACGTGCTGACGACGACGCGCGGCGACGCCTTCACCGTCGGCCTCGTGCTCTCGATCTATTTCGCCTCCAACGGCATCGAGAGCCTGCGCGTCGCGCTGAACCGCGCCTACAGCGTGACCGAGCTGCGAAGCTGGTACTGGCTGCGGCTGGAATCGATCGGCTACACGCTGATCGCGGCCTTCGTCGCGCTGGCGCTGGCGCTTCTGATCGTGCTCGGACCGCTGCTGCTCGCCGCCGCGCGGCGCTACATTCCGCTGATCGTCGAGCCGAAGGAAAACATGCTCACCGTCGCGCGCTATGGCATCGCCATCGTCTCGCTCGCCGCCGCGCTGATCGTGCTGCATGCCTGGCTGCCGGCGGGACGGCGCCGGTTTCGCGACATTCTGCCCGGCATCGTCTTCACCCTGGTCGCCTCGCTGGCGTCGGCCATGGGCTTCGGACAATATCTCGCGCGTTTCGCCGGCAATTACGTCACGACCTATGCGGGCCTCGCCTCGGTCGTGATCGCGCTGGTGTTCCTGTATTTCATCGCCGCGATCTTCGTCTATGGCGGCGAGCTCAACGCCGCGATCATCAAGTCACGGCTTCCGCGCGGCATGTCGCTGCAGCAAGCGCAGTCGCCAGCGCCCGGGGACTGACCGGCTTCACCACGAAGGCGTCGGCGCCGGCGGTGCGCGCCCGCGCCTCGTCCTGAGAGCGACCTGAGACGCCGACAATGCCGATCTGGCCATGCGGGTCGCGCAGGCCGCGAATCTGCCGGATCGCCTCGATGCCGTCGATGCCGGGCAGCACCATGTCCATCAGCACGGCGTCGAACCGACCCTCGACGATCCGCTCGGGCGCCAGTTCGCCGCGCCCGATGAATTCGGTGCGATGGCCAAGCTCGGTGAGAATCGCGTTCAGCACCACGCGGCCGAACGGATTGTCCTCGATGCTGAGAATGTGCAGGCTGCGCGGCGGCGCGGCGAGCGCATCGCCGCCTTCCGCTGCCGGCACCTGCGCCGGCGCAAGCGTCACCGTCAATGTGAACACCATGCCGCCGCCGTCCTTCGGCGCCGCGACCACATCGCCGCCCATCGCGCGGGCGAGCTGGCGCACCGACGACAGGCCGAGGCCGGCACCGCCGAACCGCGCGGCGATGGTGACATTGGCCTGCGAGAACGGCCGGAACAGCCGCTTGATCTCGGCCAGAGACAGGCCGATGCCGCTGTCGGAGATGGCAAAGGTCACGACCAGCCTGCCCTTCGCGCCCGGTTTGGCGCCGACCTTGAGGCCGACCTCGCCGGCCTGCGTGAATTTCACCGCATTGTCGATCAGGTTCTCCAGCGCCGCGCGCAGCCGGACCGGATCTCCGGTGACGAAAGCAGGCAGATCGCCGGCGATCTCGATCCGCGGCTGCAGGCCCTTGGCCGCCGCGCGTCCCGACAGCGAATCGCCGCAGGTCTGGGCGAGCGCGCGCAGATCGAAGAATTCCTCGCGCACCAGCAGGCCCGAGGCATGGCCCTTGGCGGCATCGACGAACAGCGTCGCCAGCGCGGCGAGGTGCTCGGCGCCAACCTGGATGGTGTCGACCCAGCGCCGCTCGCGCTCGCCGAGATCGGAGGTGGCGAGCAGCGAACTGATGGCGAGAATGCCGGTGAGTGGGGTGCGGACCTCATGGGCGAACGCCGCCAGCGCCGCCTCGACGATGCTCGGCTCGGACGGCCGCACCGCCTTCGCGCGCACAGCTTTCGCACGCACGACTTTCGCCGGCGACGCCTTGCGCCCGCGCACGGCGGCTTTCTTCGCGGCTGATGCTTTCGCCGCAGCCTTTTTGGCCGGCGCCTTGCGCGCAGGTTTTGCCGCCGCGCCTGCGCGCCGCTTGCCGGATCTGCCGCCGGCTTTTGAACGCGACGTTTTCGCCATGATTCCCCCGCTGGTTCCATTCTGCCATCCGGCCCATGGAGAGTCACCAGCGACCTGTGGCCGGGATCAAAGCCCGACCATGCGGCGGATATCCTGTGGGCCGATACCGTCGGCGCGCAATTCGCGCAGGCCGGTCGCGCGCGAGGATTTCGACAGCTTGCGGTCGTCCGCGTCCCGCAACAGCGGATGATGGTGGTAGGCCGGCGCGGGCAGACCCAGCAACCGCTGCAACAGCCGGTGCACGCCAGTCGCCCGGAACAGATCCTGTCCCCGCACCACCTGCGTCACGCCCTGCAAGGCATCGTCCACCACCACCGAGAGGTGATAGCTGGTCGGCGTCTCCTTGCGCGCCAGAATGACATCGCCCCATTCCAGCGGCGAAGCGGCGATGGTGCCGGTCTCGCCCTCCGGGCCCGCGCCCTGCTCGCTCCAGGACAGATCGCCGGCGCGCTCGCACGCCGCCGCCATGTCGAGACGCAGCGCATAGGGCGCGCCGCTGCCGATCCTGTCCTCGCGCTCGGCGGCGGAGAGGTCTTTGGCGGTGCCCGGATAAAGCGGCACGCCGTCGGGATCGCGCGGCCAGCCTCCCATGCTGTCGCGGGCGGCCACCATGCGCGCGATCTCGGCGCGGCTCTCGAAGCTCGGATAGATCAGGCCCTGCCCGGTGAGCGTTGCCAGTGCCTGCGCATACAGCGGCAGATGCTCGGACTGCCGCCGCACCGGCTGCTCCCACGCAAGGCCCAGCCAGCGCAGATCCTCCTCGATCGCCGCTTCAAATTCGGGACGGCAGCGCGCCGAGTCGATATCCTCGATGCGCAGCAGGAAGCGGCCGCCGCTCCCCCGCGCGAGGTCATGGTTCAGCAGCGCCGAATAGGCATGCCCCAGATGCAGGTAGCCATTGGGACTGGGGGCGAAACGGAAAACGGGTGGCGGCATCGGTCCTGATCGAAAACAACGGGTCGGCGATGACAATACATCTGGAGACGCAAACCGATCTTGAAGACGCGATCCACGCGCTGGTCAATCTCGACCCGCGGCTGCGGCCGGTGCTCGAGGTCGCCGGCATGCCGGCGCTGCGCCGGCGCGAGCCCGGATTCGCCGGCCTTGCCGCCATCGTCTGCGGCCAGCAGCTCTCCACCTACGCCGCCGCCGCGATCTGGCGGCGGGTCAGCGCCGCGTTCGATCCGTTTCATCATGACCGGATCAAAAGCGCGCGCGGCGACCGCCTCGCCCGGCTCGGCCTGTCGACCGCCAAGATCAAATCGCTGAAGGCGATCGCCGCCGAACTGGCCGCCGAGCGGCTCAACCTCGACGTGCTGGCCGAGGAAGACGCCGACGCCGCCCATCACACGCTGATCGCGCTGCACGGCATCGGGCCTTGGACCGCCGACATCTACCTGTTGTTCTGCCTCGGCCATGGCGATGCCTGGCCGGCGGGCGATCTTGCCTTGCAGGAGGCGATGCGGATCGGGCTCGGGCTGAAAGCGCGGCCGAGCGCGAAGCAGATGCTGCCCTTGGCGGAACCGTGGCGGCCGCTGCGCGGGGCGGCGGCCCATCTGTGGTGGAGCTATTATCACGCGGTCAAACGCCGCGAAGGCGTGCTGCCCGCCGACAAGCCGCGCGCGGCGGGTTCCTCGCCGCGCAAGACCAGGGCGACCAAAACGCCCGTCAAACCGGCGAAAACCGCGACGGCGACGGCCCGCAAAAGGACGGCGAAGACGAAGGCTTCGAAAGCGGCGACGCCGGGCAAATCCCCCGGCAAATCACCGCGTGGCGGCGGGGGATAGGCCGGAAACACCCTTCACAATTCCGTCGCGCTCCCTGTATTATCTACGCACAAGCTGCTTCGCAGCGAGGCGCGCGTATTCCGCAAAAGTGGATACCGGTTTTGCGATGGGGAATAGGCGCTACGTCATGTAGAGCGTCCGTGCGGCAACCGGCTGCCACTTTGTCGCAAAGATGCTCCGAGGCCAGGAGCGTTATTTGAACGCGCATGTCCAGCAAGGCGGTTGGCCGGCACTCGTGCTGAACGCCGACTTCCGGCCGCTGAGCTATTACCCTCTCTCGCTTTGGTCGTGGCAGGATGCGATCAAGGCGGTCTTCCTCGAACGCGTCAACATCGTCGCGAATTACGACCACGCGGTGCACAGCCCCTCTTTCGAGATGCAACTGCCGAGCGTGGTCTCGCTCAAGTCCTTCGTGAAGCCGACCACGCATCCCGCCTTCACGCGGTTCAACGTCTTTCTCCGAGACCGCTTCACCTGCCAGTACTGCACCTCGCAGGAAGACCTCACCTTCGATCACATCGTCCCGCGCTCGCGCGGCGGACAGACCACCTGGGAAAACGTGGTCGCGGCATGCTCGCCCTGCAATCTGCGCAAGGGCAGCATGACCATGCAGCAGGCCAAGATGTTTCCGCGCCAGACGCCCTATGCGCCGACGGTGCATCAACTGCATCGCAACGGCCGGCTGTTCCCGCCGAACTACCTGCACGAGAGCTGGCTCGACTATCTGTATTGGGACACCGAACTCGATCCGTAGGACACGGCTCGCATGATCGTCATCCGGTCGCGGGCAGGATTCGTCCGCCGCCGTCAGCGCGAATTGGCGCGATAAAGATCGGCGACGCTGTTCCAGATCGTGTCCTTGAACACGATGGCCGGCGGATCGGGAAGAATCTCCGGTGGCTCCGTCCGCTTCGCGCAACTCTCGACCAGCCGCAGCACCCAGACCTCGCCATCGGTGAAATAGGGATCGCCACCGCCATTGCGGCCGAGCAGCGTCGGCCCCAGCCCCATCACCTGATAGCGCGCCGCCAGCATGCCGGCGGCCGCAAGATCGCCGGCGATCAGCGTGCGCTCGGCGTCGACATCGGGCGCGATGTGATGGGTGATCGCGGCGGTGTAGTGGCTGAAGCCGACGCCACGGTCGAACGTCGCCGCGCCCAGCCACACCGGACGGCCCTCGTCGCCCTCGTCCAGCACCTTCCAGAGCCGGACATGATGGCGCTGATCGGCGCTTTTGCCGACCGGCCGCTCGAAGGCGAAGTCCTCGACCCGTCCGGCATAATAGAGCGGAGAGACCGGCGCGGTCGGATAGGGCCGGTCGAAGATCACGCTGCCGGAAATCTCCAGACCGGAGCGCCACGTCACCTTGTCGGCGGCGTACCAGCCGGCCGCATGCATCGCGCACAGGATGTCCCTGGCGCTGCCGACCATGCCGATATTGATCGGATCGCCGGGAATTCCCTGCGCGGTGGAGGTCACCATCGGCAGGCCGTCGAGCTTCTTCTGATGTTCGTAATGCCGCCACAGCGAGGGCAGCAGCAGATAGGCGAGCGCGCCGTAGAACAACAGCGCCGGCACCAGAATAACGAGCGCGCGCCGCAGGCGCGCACGCCAGCGGCGTCGATGAGGGGCCGGCGGCGGCGAAGACGGGTCCACGACGATCAGTGATCAGTCAAAGGCCGTTTCAGCCGGGCCCGGACAGCCCGGCCGAATCCGGCGCGCGGCGTCAGCCTTTGAGCCGCTTGGTGCATTCGCTGTAATAGCCGCCGCCCTTCTGGATCCACTTCAGGCCGCCATTGGCGCCGGTGGCCTTGTTGGCGTTGTACTGATCGACGCAGGTGTGCATGCGGGCCTTGCCGGGGGTCTCGCTGGAATATTTCGGCGCGACGGCGGTCGGGAAGACCGCGGGGCCCGAGGGCGCAGCCGCAGGAGCCGCGGCGGTTTTCGGCGCGGCGGCAGGCTTGGCCGCGGCCGCGGGCTTGGCCGGCGCGGCCGCCGGTGTCGCCGCCGCCGCGTCACCGCATTGCGACTTGCGGAAGTCATTCCACTTCTGGCCGCCGAGCGTGCCGGCAGCCTTGGCGGCTTTGTACTTGGCGCTGCATTCCTGTGCCGTCAGCGCCTGTGCCGGCAGCAGGGCCGCGAACGACATCACGGCCGCGGTGGCCGCCGCGCAGATCAAATGCGATTTGAGACTCATGGCAATTACCTCCTGAAAAGGGCGGCACGATCCTAGCCCAGCGGCGCGGCGTTTCAACGAGTCACGCGGCGATCAAAATCATTTCATCGCATGCCGCCGTTCACCCACAGTTCAGCTTGGCGGACCGACGCTCGCCGCCCCTATCCCATGAGGATCATGTCATGAGCTTGATGTCCCGGACTCTCATCGCCGCCTGCGCCTCGTTGCTGCTCGCAGGCTCCGCGCTGGCGCAAACCCCGGCGCCCGCGACCGGCGCCGCGCCGGCCGCCAAATCCGCGCCGGCCAAATCCATGTCCGCCAAGCCCGCCGCCGCGAAGCCCGAGCGCAGCGCGGTGTCGCTCGACTGCTCGAAGCAGGCCGACGCCAAGGGCCTGCACGGCAAGGAGCGCAAGAAATTCCGCTCGGATTGCAAACGCGACGCCGCCAAGAAAAACTGAAAGCGCGAATATCGAGCCGGCGGCAACGCCGGCTCTTTTCGCCCGTGAGCGAAAACTAGCGCGGCCGCTTCGCGCCGCCGAGGCCCCAGAGCGCGATCGCCGCCATCAACAGCGAGATCAGCACGTTGTAACCCGCCATCGACAGCCCGAGAAAGCGCCACTGCACCTCGTCGCAGCGCACCACCTTCACGGTCTTGAGGCTCTCCAGCAGATTGCCCGGGTTGCCGAAATCGGTGAGCGGACCGGAGCATTCGGTCGGCCCCTGCCACCAGCCCCATTCGACGCCGGCGTGATAGGCGCCGAGACCCGCATTGGCGAGCACCACCAGCGCCAGCACCACCAGGGCGGCGCGCAACACCCCGCGCGCCGCGCCACGGCTCGCCGCGAAGGCGATCAGCAACGCAAGCGGGATGCCGACATAATAGGCGTAACGCTGTTCGAGGCAGAGCTGGCAGGGCTTGTAGCCGAGCACAAGCTGGAAGAACCAGGCTCCGGCAATGGTCGCGAGCGCGATCAGCGCGACGCCGGACGCCGCGAGAACGATGCGCTCGCCCGGCCGGGCCGGATCAAGAGAGCGCAGGGCGGTATCGGACGACAAGGGCTTCTCCATGCTGCGACGGCGCCTGGGTTCTTCGTCGTTTCATGAACATGACGACAATCCCAGGCCTTTGATCGGACGCGCCTTCTTCACGCGGACCGCGCCCGCTTCGCGCGAAAACGCTCTAGCGCGGCGTTCGCAGGGTGTCGAGACACCCCGCTTCACAGCCGGTTGACCGGCGGCGGACGGCCGCTATAGTCCGCCCGCTTTGCGCCGGCATCCGCCGCGACGCGATGCCCCTGTGGCGGAATTGGTAGACGCGCTCGACTCAAAATCGAGTTCCGCAAGGAGTGCTGGTTCGATCCCGGCCAGGGGCACCACCCTTCCCTCATCGCTTGACCTCATCGATCCGGTCCCTTGCGCACTCGGCCCGACAACCGACCGTGCCGGCCTTCCTGACCTCGCGCGCCCTTCGGTGTCTCAATGTCGCGGGAACCTCCCGGTACGCCGGTCGTTAGCGTTATCGCGTGTTCGACGCCATACCTGCAAAACAGGAGAACAGTATGTCGGTTGCCAAGGTCATCGAGATTACGTCGCTGTCGCAAAAGAGCTTCGAGGATGCCGTGCTCCAAGGCGTCAAACGCGCATCGAAGACGATCGACAACATCGAGGGCGCCTGGATCAAGGAGCAGAAGCTGCAGATCAAGGACGGCAAGGTGATCGGCTTCCGGGTCAACATGAACCTGACCTTCATCCTCGACGAATGAAGCCAAGCGCGATCACGCGATCTGATCTGGCGGCGCACGCGGACAGCGCCCATCGAGACAATCGTGAATCGCAAACACGTCGCCCGGGCGGCGTCACTGACAGATCGCGCGGGTGACGTAATTCTCGGTCCTGCATTCGCCCGGCGCGCCGGTGCGGCCGGACAGATAGACCTTGGCCGGGCACTTCTCGGCGGTTTCAACGTCGAGGCTCTTGCCGTCCTTGTAGCCCTTGGCCCTGCACAGATGATCGGCGGCGCTCTTGCAGTCCGGCGCGCCGTTGCCGGCGACCGGACAGAGCGCGCGGCCGTTGACCACCGTCTGCGGCGCAAGCTGCAGATTGCCGGCGGCGTCCTTGGCGCGGTTGTGAATGTTATCGATGGTCTGCTGCGAGCCCTTCAGCGACGATGAAATCCCCGACGCCGAATCCTTCAGCAGCTTGCCGAGTTCTTCGACCAGGCCCGGATTGGCGCGCGGCGGCTCCGGGGCGTGAGCAGGCTCGGAGGGCGCAAGCGCCGGGCCCTGCGATGACGGCGGGGCGGCATCCGGTTGCGGCGTCATCGTCTGCGGCCAGGCCGGCGCGGCAGCAAGCAGCACGATGGCGACCATCATGGCAGGTAGCGGCCACCGGCGAAACATGCGCAGGCGAAACATGCCGATATCGTTCTGCACCGGATCGCTCATGCGCATCACACTAGTCCTCCCCGGCGCAGCGGCAAGGCCCGTTCGCTACATCAGGCGGAAGGCGATGACGAAGCCGAGCACCAGCACCACCGCGCCGATCGCGACCCATAACCCCAGACGCTTCTCGATGGTGTGACGGATCCATTCGCCATAACGGTTGAGCAGGATAGCGACGATGAAAAAGCGGCCGCCCCGCGCAATCACCGAAAACACGATGAACAGCCAGATATTGTATTCGGCGAATCCCGACGTGATGGTGACGATCTTGTAGGGGATCGGGGTCAGGCCCTTGAGCAGGATGATCCAGGCGCCGTATTGCGCGTAGGAGGCGCGGAACGCCTCGACCTTGTCGCCATAGCCGTAAAGATGGATCAGCCACTGCCCGATCGATTCATAGAGCAGCGAGCCGATGCCGTAACCGACCACGCCGCCCGCCACCGAGGTGACAGTGCAGACCAGCGCGTAGAGCCAGGCGCGCTGCGGCCGCGCCAGCGACATCGGGATCAGCATCACGTCCGGCGGCACCGGAAAGAACGAGCTTTCGGCGAACGACACCGCGCCCATCAGCCACAGGGCATAGGGCTTGTCGGCGGCGGCGATGCACCAGTCATAGATCCGTCTCAGCATGCCGCGATCAACCATCCTTGGATGGTTTTGTCCATGCGGGACTTGAGAGCCGACGGAGGAAATGAGACGAGCCTCAGCGCGCCTTGGCCGCGCCGGCAACCTGCGGGGCAACCATCGGCCGCCAGGCGCTGCCGAGCGCCGCCGCGGCCTTGCTCAGCGCGGGCGCCATTTTG
The DNA here is from genome assembly GCA_001897755.1 of Afipia sp. 64-13. Lineage (GTDB taxonomy): Bacteria > Pseudomonadota > Alphaproteobacteria > Rhizobiales > Xanthobacteraceae > Afipia. Next base: position 111,800 of record MKUJ01000013.1, on the reverse strand, counting down.
CCTTTGGCCTGATGTTTGGGGGACGCTTTCGGCAGTTTCTCGGCGATGCCGAATTCCCGCTCGCGCCGGTCCATCTCGGCCCAGACATCCTCCGGGCGGATGCCGGCACCCGCCCACAGCACCGTCAGGTTGTACAAGAGATCGGCGCTTTCGCGGACGATCGCCGCCTGATCGCGATTGACCGCGTCGATCGCGACCTCGATCGCCTCCTCGGCGAGTTTCTTGGCCATCTTGGACGGCCCGCGCTTCAACAGCCGGGCCGTGCGCGACGTCGCGGGATCGAGGTCCCGCGCCGCGGTCACAGCCGTATAAAGCCGGTCAAGTGAATCAGTCATGATTCAAGTTTAACGAAAGGTTGTGGCTGGATTATTAACAGGGCGTGTCCGCACCGGGGCGCGGCATGACGACGCCCTCGCCGGCCTCGCGGCGAGGGCGCGATCGGAGCCGGTGCGACCTCAGTAGCCGTAATAATGCTGGTAATACGGGCCGCCATAATAGCCCGGACCGCCATAATACGGCCGGCCGTAATAGGCCGGGCCGCCGTAATAATACCGATCCCGGTAATAATCGCGGCGGCGCTGTTCGGCGATCACCGCGCCGACGGTGCCGAGCGCAAGCCCCATGAAGGCGAGGCCCGCCGCATTGTTGTTGCGATAAACGTGCCGTCCCCGGCTGCGCGTCCGTGCGCGCGAGCTGACGTCGGTCAGGTCAAGCGATGCCGCCGACGGCACTCCGGCAAGAGCTGCTTTCGAGGCCGGCGCGGGTGCCGGCGTCGCCGCGCCCGCAGGCAGGGTCGCGGTCAGAACGATGGCAGCCGCCGCCGCTGCGACGCGCGCGCCGATGGGAAAGTGCCGTGTGCCATATTTCATGTCGCCGTCCTCATGGGCTCCGCCAGCCTCGATGGACCGGCCATAGGGAAACCCTTCTTTTCACATTGGGTTCCCGGCGCGAAATACAAGACGGCGGGGGACGGAGCGCAGCGGACGATTGGCGCTGGCGGGCCGGCCTGCTATCGGTCGGAAGACCCACCGCGCAGACCCCCATGTCCCTGATCCGCCTTTACATCCGCGTGCTCGACCTGCTCGGCAGGGAGGCGCGGCTCGGCTGGTTCCTGGCCGTCGCCAATTTGCTGCTGGCGATCGCCCAGTTCGCCGAACCTGTGCTGTTTGGCCGCATCGTCGACGTGCTCTCGCACAGTCCGACGCCGGGCAACACCGCCGCCGTGCTGCCCGCCACCTCGCCATGGCCGCTGCTCGGCGCGTGGGTCGCGTTCGGCCTGTTCACCATCGTCTGCAACGCCGCCGTCGCCTGGAACGCCGACCGCCTCGCCCATCGCCAGCGTCAGGCGGTGCTGACCAGTTATTTCGACCACATCCTGCAATTGCCGCTGACCTTCCACACCGGCACCCATTCCGGTCGCCTGATGAAGGTGATGCTGCAAGGCACCGACGCGCTGTGGCGACTGTGGTTGTCGTTCTTCCGCGAACATTTCGCCGCCATCGTCTCGCTGTTCGTGCTGCTGCCACTCTCGCTCTACATCAACTGGCGGCTCGCCAGCCTGCTGTTCAGCCTGTGCATCGTGTTCACGATCCTGACCACGCTGGTGGTGCGCAAGACCTACGGCATGCAGATGGAGGTCGAGGAGCATTACGGCGATCTCGCCGCGCGCGCCTCCGATGCGCTCGGCAATGTCGCGCTGGTGCAGAGCTTCGTGCGCATCGAGGCCGAGGTGCAGGGCCTGCGCGGCGTCGCCGACAAGCTGCTCGCGGTGCAGATGCCGGTGCTGTCGTGGTGGGCGCTGGTCGCGGTGATGACGCGCGCCTCCACCACCATCACCATCCTCGCCATTTTCGTGGTCGGCATCATTCTCAACGGACAGGGCCTCGCCTCGATCGGCGAGATCGTGATGTTCGTCTCCTTCGCCACCATGCTGATCCAGAAGCTGGAGCAGGTGGTCGGCTTCATCAACAGCGTATTCATGGAAGCGCCGCGGCTGCAGGAATTCTTCGACGTGCTCGACGCGGTGCCGGCGGTGCGCGACCGGCCGGACGCGATCGATCCCGGCCGCCTGCAAGGCCTCGTCGAATTCAACGACGTGTCGTTCTCCTATGACGGCAAGCGCCCGGCGGTCGCCGACCTCTCCTTCACCGCGCTGCCGGGCCAGACCATCGCCCTGGTCGGCGAGACCGGCGCGGGCAAATCCACCGCCATCGCGCTCTTGCACCGCGCGTTCGATCCGCAATCGGGCATCATCAAGATCGACGGCATGGATGTACGCGGCATGACGCTTGCCGCGCTCCGCCGCAACATCGGCGTGGTGTTTCAGGAGGCGCTGCTGTTCAACCGCTCGATCGCGGAGAATCTGCGCGTCGGCAAGCCGGATGCGACCGACGCCGAACTGCGCGCCGCCGCCGAGGGCGCGCAGGCGCTCGATTTCATCGAACGCAGCGAGCACAAATTCGAGACCAGCGCCGGCGAGCGCGGCCGCCTGCTGTCCGGCGGCGAGCGCCAGCGACTCTCCATCGCCCGCGCACTCCTGAAGAATCCGCCGATCCTCATTCTCGACGAGGCCACCAGCGCGCTCGACGCGGTGACCGAGGCCAAGGTCAACGCTGCGCTCGACACCGTGATGAAGGGCCGCACCAGTTTCGTGATCGCGCATCGGCTCTCGACCATCCGCAACGCGACCCGCATTTTAGTGTTCGACCAGGGCCGCGTCATCGAAAACGGAACTTTCGACGAACTGGTCGCGCGCGGCGGCTATTTCGCCGAACTCGCCCGCGCCCAGTTCATGGTGCAGGACGCGGGCCGGACCGGAGCGCCCGCCACAGCCGATAGTGCTGCAATCCCCAAGCCTTAGCCCCGCATGTGAAAGCGCGCCGAAATTTGGCCCATTTAATGCGGGATGGAAACGCCGGACGGCTGTTCTCGCCCGCCCCGCCGGTATAGGTTTGCGGACGCGGCAACATCCGGCTCGATGACATGTTCCGCGAGAATCGCGGAGCATTCACGGCTTCATCACTCACGTTGCCATCAGGCGCTGCTCAAAACCGGATTCACGCGTGGCTTTTGTTGCATCATCCCGGCTGTCGATCGTGTCTCGCGCGGCTGTTGTCGGCCTCGCGCTGATCCTGACGACGCTGGCTGGCCAGCGCGCCGCCCATGCCGAAGCGCTGCTGCTGATCGAAGCCGACACCGGCAAGGTACTGCAGGCCGAGAACGCAACCTATCCGTGGTATCCCGCCTCGCTCACCAAATTAATGACCGCCTACGTGACGCTGAAAGCGGTGAAGGACGGCCGCGTCTCGCTCAATACGCTGCTGACCGTGTCGCCGACCGCGGCGGCGCAGGCGCCCTCGAAGATGGGCTTCCGTCCCGGCACGCAGGTCACCATCGACAACGCGCTGAAGATGATGATGGTGAAATCGGCGAACGACATGGCGGTCGTGCTGGCCGAAGGCGTCGGCGGTTCGATCGACGGCTTCTCCGCCGAAATGAACAAGGCTGCGCAGCGGCTCGGCATGACGCAGACCAGCTACGTCAATCCGAACGGCCTGCCCGCCGACGGCCAGATCACCTCGGCGCGCGACATGGGCATTCTGGCGCGCGCCATCATCCGCGACCTGCCGGAATACGAATATTTCGTCCACATTCCCGCGATCAAATTCGGCCGCCGCATCACCGGAAACTTCAACAAGCTGATCGGCCGCTATCCCGGCGCCGACGGCATGAAGACCGGCTTCATCTGTGCGTCCGGCTTCAATCTCGTCGCCAGCGCGACACGCAACAACAAGCGGCTGATCGCGGTCGTGCTCGGCGCGCAATCCTCCGCGCAGCGCGCGATCAAGGCGGCGCAACTGCTCGAGAAAGGCTTCCACGGCAACCGCCTCGCCTGGCTGCGGCCCTCGCTCGGCAACGTCGACATGCTGGCGCCGATCGACGCCACGCCGCCGAACCTGCGCGAGGAAATGTGCGGCCCGCGCCGCAAGCGCCCCGCCGCCGACGAAGACGACGATGTCGAAATCACGATGGACGGCGACAGCAACGGCGCGAGCAGCCCGTTCGCCTTCGCCGCCGCCGGTCTGCAAGCGCCGAACATGAAGGCGTCCGATCTGCTGGCGGCGGCGCCGACGCCGGCCGCGCCGGTGATCGTCTATACCGGCCCCGCGCGCACCGGCGCAGATATCCTCGCGGCGGACGCAGCCGAGACCGAGCGGCAGGCCGCCAACGTCAAGAACCGCAAGAAGGGCGCCAAGCCAAAGGTGGCCGCGAAGCCCGACGCCAAGCCGGCGGCAAGCGCCGCTGCCAAGCCGGTTGTGAAACCGGCCGCCAAACCCGTGGCCGATGCCAAGCCGGCGGCGAAACCCGCCGCGAGCGCTGCTGCAAAGCCGGCAGCGAAACCGGCGGCGCATGCGGCATCGGCGGCCGCGAAACACGGCGCCAAACCAGCAGCCAAGCCCGCGGCGAACGCCGCGGCGGCCAAGCCGAAGGCCAATGCGAAATCCGGCGCGGCCGCCAAGCCCGCAGCGGACTCCAAGAGCGCCAGCGCGCCGCGCAGTTAGAAACATTTTTTCTGGGATAGAAGCGCTCTCTTGCGTCGTTGCCGGGCTTGACCCGGCAATCCATCGGTATTGCAAGATGGATACCCGGATCAGGTCCGGACATGACGAACAGTTTCCATCAAAGAGACGCATTCAAGCGCGTGCCGCGTCATATCGGCATGCACGCAATTTTCACCTCGGCCGACCCTGCATGCGCGTTTCGTCGCGCATGGGTTGCCATGACCGGAGCTTGGCTCGATACTTCACGGATCGAAGCTCGCTCTCATCGAAATGATTCCCGTTCCGGTCACCGAGGACATGATGGATCGCATCTGGCTCAAGCACTATCCGCCCGGAGTGCCCGCCGATATTGACTTTGGCCACTATGCCTCCCTTGTCGATCTGCTCGAGGAAAGCTTTGGCAGATACAGCGATCGCGACGCCTTCATCTGCATGGGCAAGGCGATCAGCTACCGGCAGTTCGACGAACTGTCGGCGCAGCTAGCCGCCTATCTGCAAACGCTCGGCCTTGCCAAGGGCGCGCGCGTCGCGGTGATGCTGCCCAACGTGCTGCAAAATCCGGTCGCGCTCGCCGCGGTGCTGCGCGCCGGCTTCACCGTGGTCAACGTCAATCCACTCTACACCGCGCCGGAGCTCGAGCATCAACTCAAGGATTGCGGCGCCGAAGCCATCGTCGTGCTGGAGAACTTCGCCGCCACGCTGCAGAAGGCGATCGGCCATACCGCCATCAAACACGTGATCGTCGCCACCATGGGCGACCTGCTCGGCCTCAAGGGCGCGGTGGTGAATTTCGTGGTGCGCCACGTCAAGAAAATGGTGCCGCACTTCACGCTGCCGGGTGCGGTGGCGTTCAACGACGCGCTCGCGCAGGGCCGCAAGCGCGCCTTCACCCGCCCCGCCATCGGCCGCGACGATGTTGCCTTCCTGCAATACACCGGCGGCACCACCGGCGTGTCCAAGGGCGCGACGCTGCTCCATCGCAACATCCTCGCCAACGTGCTGCAGAACGACGCCTGGCTGCAGCCGGCGTTGCAGAAGCCGCCGAAGACCCCCGACTTCATGATCGTCTGCGCGCTGCCGCTCTATCACATCTTCGCGCTGACCGCCTGTTTCCTGCTGGCGATGCGCAGCGGCGGCGCCAATCTCCTGATTCCCAATCCACGCGACATGAAAGGCTTCGTCAAGGAACTGCGCAAATATCGCGTCAACAGCTTCCCCGCCGTTAACACGCTTTATAACGGCCTGCTGCATGCGCCGGGGTTCGACGAGATCGATTTCTCCGCGCTCAAGGTTTCGGTCGGCGGCGGCATGGCGGTGCAGGCCTCCGTCGCCGAACGCTGGCGCAAGGTGACGGGTTGCGCGATCCTCGAAGGCTACGGGCTGTCGGAGACCTCGCCGGTGCTGACCTGCAATCCGTCCGATGCCGACACGTTCAACGGCACCATCGGCCTGCCGGTGCCTTCGACCGACATCGTCATCCGCGACGACCAGAACCGCGACGTGCCGCTCGGCGAGCCCGGCGAAATCTGCGCCAAGGGCCCGCAGGTGATGGCGGGCTACTGGAACAGGCCCGACGAGACCGCGAAGGTGATGACGCCCGACGGCTTCCTGCGCACCGGCGATGTCGGCGTGATGTCGCCGGAAGGCTATATCCGCATCGTTGACCGCAAGAAGGACATGATCCTGGTCTCGGGCTTCAACGTCTATCCCAACGAGGTCGAGAGCGTGATCGCGAGCCATCCCGGCGTGATCGAATGCGCGGTGATCGGCGTGCCGGACGACAGAACCACCGAAGCGGTGAAAGCCTTCGTGGTGCGCAAGGATCCGAACCTGACCGCGCAGGATCTGATCGCCTACGCTCACGAGCAACTCACGCATTACAAGATTCCCAAGCAGATCGAATTCCGCACCGAATTGCCCAAGAGCAATGTCGGCAAGATCCTGCGCCGCGCCTTGCGCGAGGAAGCCCCCCGCGCTGCGGACGCCAATTGAGAGGTGCCATGACCGGACATCCCCTTCTCACCGCGCAGGACGTGCTCGCGTTCTGGCGCGAGGCCGGCGAAGAGCGCTGGTTCACCAAGGATGACGCATTCGATACGCAAGTGAACGAACGCTTCGCACAACTGCTGGGCGACGCGAAAGACGGCAGGCTGGACTCATGGAAAGACAGCGACGAGGGCCTGCTCGCGCTGATCCTCGTGCTCGACCAGTTTCCGCGCAACATCTACCGCAACGACGTCCGCGCGTTCGCGACCGACGCGATGGCGCGGCAACTCACCGAGGAGGCGATCGCGCGCGGCGCCGACCAGCGGATCGACCGCAGCCTGCGCGCCTTTGTCTACATGCCGCTGATGCACTCGGAGAGTCTGGCCGATCAGGATCGCGGCGTCGCGCTCTATCGCGCGCTCGGCAATGCCAACAATCTGAAATTCGCCGAACTGCACGCCGACATCATCCGCAAGTTCGGCCGCTTTCCGCACCGAAACGCGGTGCTCGGCCGCTCGACCACGCCGGAGGAAGCCACCTTCCTCGCCGAAGGCGGCTTCGCGGGTTGACCCATCCAACCGAATGTTAACGAATCCTTGCTAGGCCCGCAGTCGTAGCCGGCCCGAAATCCGCCGGCGTTTGGGATCACTGCGTTGGCGATGACGGAAGCACAGGGCGCAAGCGAGGCACGGCCCGCCGGTCTGATCGCACGGCTGCGCGGCATGCTCGGCGGCAGCAACGAAGCTTCGCTGACCAAGCGGCTCGCCGGCACCGTGTTCCTGATCCGCGTGCTCAGCGCCGGCCTTGCCTACCTCTCCCAGATCCTGCTGGCGCGCTGGATGGGCGGCTCGGACTACGGCATCTACGTCTATGTCTGGACCTGGGTGCTGCTGCTCGGCAGCGTGCTCGATTTCGGCATCGCCGTCTCGGCGCAGAAGATCATTCCCGAATATCGCGGCAGCGGCGACTTCGCGCTGCTGCGCGGCTTCCTCTCCGGCAGCCGCTGGATCACGCTTGCCGCCTCGAGCGTGGTGGCGCTGCTGCTGGCCGCCATGGTGAAGCTGCTCGAACCAACGCTCGATCCGGCGATGACGACGCCGCTTTATCTTGGCTGCCTCACGTTGCCGGCTTTTGTCGTCGCCAACACCCAGGACGGCATTGCCCGCTCGCATGACTGGATGCGGCTCGGCCTGATGCCGCAGTTCATCGTGCGTCAGGCGCTGATCATCGGCTTCACCGCCGGCGCGGTGGTGCTCGGCCTCAAGCTCGGCGCCACGGCGGCGATGCTCGCCAGCGCCGCGGCGGTGTGGTTCGCCATGACCGGGCAGATGCTGGTGCTGAACCGCCGGCTGCGCGCCCATGTCGAACGCGGGCCTCGCGCCTATGATTTCGCAAGCTGGCTGAAGGTCTCGCTGCCGATCATGATGGTGGAAGGCTTCTACCTGCTGCTGTCCTACACCGACATTCTGGTGTTGCAGCACTTCCGCCCTTCCGAGGAAGTCGGTGTCTATTTCGCCGTGGTCAAGACGCTGGCGCTGGTGTCGTTCATCCATTACGCGATGTCGGCGACCACCGCGCACCGCTTCACCGAATATCATGCGTCGGGCGACACCGAGCGCCTGTCCGCCTATGTCGCCCATGCGATCAAGTGGACGTTCTGGCCCTCGCTCGCCGCCACCGCGGTGCTGCTGGCATTCGGCAAGCCGCTGCTCTGGCTGTTCGGCTCGCAGTTCACCGGCGGCTACGGCATCATGTTCGTCGCCGCCATTGGTCTGATCGTGCGCTCGGCGGTCGGCCCGGTGGAACGCCTGCTCAACATGAGCGGCAACCAGAACAGCTGCGCGCTGGCCTATGCGCTGGCTTTCGTGATGAATCTGGTGCTGTGCATCGTGCTGGTGCCGGGCTATGGCGGCTATGGCGCCGCCGCCGCGACCTCGCTGTCGCTGACCTTCGAGACCGTGCTGCTGTTCGCACTGACCAAGAAGCGGCTCGGGCTGCATGTGTTCGCGTTCGGGAAAAGCGAACGACCTTCTCTATAGCCGTCATTGCGAGCGAAGCGAAGCAATCCAGCTTGTTGCTTCCGGATTGCTTCGTCGCTTCGCTCCTCGCAATGACGAAGATAACTACTTCGCGGTCCAGCCGCCGTCGATCGAGAAGTTCGCGCCGGTGATCTGGCTCGCTTCGTCGCTGCACAGATAGAGCGCCATCGCCGCGACCTGCTCGACCGTGACGAATTCCTTGGTCGGCTGCGCCTCCAGCATCACGTCCTTGATGACCTGCTCCTTGGTCATGTTGCGCGCCTTCATGGTGTCGGGAATCTGACGCTCGACCAGCGGCGTCCAGACATAGCCAGGGCTGATCGCATTGCAGGTGATCTTGTCGGTGGCAAGCTCCAGCGCCACGGTCTTGGTGAGACCGGCGATGCCGTGCTTGGCCGCGACATAGGCCGACTTGAACGGCGAGGCCACCAGCGAATGCGCCGAGGCGGTGTTGATGATGCGACCCCAGCCGCGCTGCTTCATGCCGGGCACCGCGGCGCGGATGGCGTGAAACGCCGACGACAGGTTGATGGCGATGATCGCATCCCATTTGTCGATCGGGAATTCCTCGACCGGAGAAACGAACTGGATGCCGGCATTGTTGACCAGAATGTCCACCGAGCCGAAAGTCTTGTCGCCCAGCGCCACCATTTCGGCGATCTCGGCGGGCTTGGTCATGTCAGCCGGCGAATGCACTGCCTTGACCTTGAAGTCGCTCTCGATCCCTGAGCGCTCCTTCTCGATCTCGGCCGGCGTGCCCATGCCGTTGAGCACGATATTGGCCCCGGCCTTTGCCATCGCGCGCGCATACGCAAGCCCGATGCCGCTGGTCGATCCGGTGATGACTGCCGTCTTTCCCGTCAATGATACCATTGCTTGCTCCTTCTCGATCCGCACGCATCAACTCACGCACCATGGCGTCAGTTCGCCATGGCATCAATGACAATGCTTTGATCGGGGTTCAAGAGGGACCGATCGCGTTTTCAAGCAAAGCATGCCCTCGGGCCTGACCCGTGGGTGGGCACCGGTTCGCATGAAGAAAACGCGTTAAAATATGAGGGCAGGAGTCCGGCTTTAAGTCCATCAAAGCCGGAAGGCTCTAGCGGTGATCCGGCGCGGCGAGGATCATGGTCCAGAACACCTTGTATTTGGAGTTCGGCGCATAGACCGCGGCGATACCCATTTTGGTGACGCCGCTCGCCAGCATGTTGGCGCGGTGCGAGGGCGAATCGCGCCAGCCGGAGAACGCCTCCGCCATGGTGTGATAGCCCGCAGAGATATTCTCGACGCCCTTGGCGGCGGCAAAGCCCGATGCCTGGAGCCGCTTGGTGAAGGGGCCGGCGACATCGTGATCGAGCTTGTTGCGGCTCGCCATCGCGCGCGACTGCGCTTCGGCGGCTTTCATCAGTTCCGGATCGATGGTGACGGCGCCGAGACCGTTGTTCTGCCGATAGCCCGAAATCATCGACGCCGCGCCCGCGGCATCGAGCTTGGCATTCGCATTCGCCATGCTGTTATAGAAAGAAGGCTGTTCGGTTCCCGGCCCGCGCTCGCCCGAGCAGCCGGCCAGCAACACCACCGCAACACACAGCCCCGCCCGCCCGATCATTCGTTCCATCCCGTTCATCCCGCGCCGTTGTTGCACACCAACAGTGGCTGAAAGGTGAACGCGCGGCGGATTGAGACCGGAAAACTCACGCCCCGGCGAAGATCCGGTAGCGGCGCGGCTGCAGGCTGACGATCTCGCCGGGCTTGAGATCGCGGTCGCGCGGCGCGTCGATCTCGATCAGGGTTTCGGCACCGCCGACATGCAGCGCGATATCGGCGCGCTGGGTCGGACCGAAAGCGCGCACCCGCTTGACGTCGCCGTCGATCACGCCGCCGCCCGGCGGCAGCACCGTGACATCGTGGCGGCGGATGAACAGATGCGACGGGCCGGTTCGCGCGTCGCGCAGATCGAGATCGAGCACCTTGTCGCCGAGCAGCATCTGCCCGCCGCTGACCTGCACCGGCAGCACGATCGACTCGCCGATGAAACCGTGCACGAACGGCGTCGCCGGATTGTCATAGACCTCGGCGGGGGTGCCGATCTGCTCGATCTTGCCCTTGTCCATCACCACCACGCGGTTGGCGACTTCCAGCGCCTCCTCCTGATCGTGGGTGACGAAGATCGAGGTGACGTGAATCTCCTCATGGAGCTGCCGCAGCCAGCGCCGCAATTCCTTGCGCACCTTGGCATCGAGCGCGCCGAACGGCTCGTCGAGCAAGAGAATGCGCGGCTCGATGGCGAGCGCGCGGGCGAGCGCGATGCGCTGGCGCTGGCCGCCCGACAACTGACTGGGATAACGATCCGCCAGCCAGTCGAGCTGCACCAGTTCGAGCAGATCCATCACCCGCTTGCGGATGCGCGCCTCGTTCGGACGGATCGCGCGCGGCTGCACCCGCAGGCCGAACGCGACATTCTCGAATACATTCATATGGCGGAACAGCGCGTAATGCTGAAACACGAAGCCGACCTGGCGCTCGCCCGCGCCGCGCGCCAGCGCGTCCTCGCCGTCGAACCGCACCTCGCCGGCATCGGGCCAGTCGAGGCCGGCGATGATGCGCAAGAGCGAGGTCTTGCCGGAGCCGGACGGGCCGAGCAGCGCGACGAGCTCACCGGTCTCCACCTTGAGATCGACATTGTCGAGCGCGGTGAAGGTGCCGAACCGCTTGATGAGATGACGCACTTCAATCGTCACGAGCCGTTTGTCCTTCTTCGAGGCGACCTTCGAGAATCGTTTTCACGATCAGCGTCACCAGCGCCAGCATGGCCAGCAGCGAGGCGATCGCGAACGAGGTCACGAACTGATATTCATTGTAAAGGATTTCCACCAGCAGCGGCATGGTGTTTGTCTCGCCGCGGATGTGACCCGATACCACAGAGACCGCGCCGAATTCGCCCATCGCGCGCGCGTTGCAGAGCAGGACGCCGTACAGCACGCCCCATTTGATGTTGGGAATGGTGACGCGCAGGAAGGTGCGCAGGCCGGACGCGCCGAGCGAGATCGCCGCTTCCTCCTCCTGGGTGCCCTGCTCCTGCATCAACGGGATAAGTTCGCGCGCCACGAACGGGAACGTCACGAACGTCGTCGCCAACACAATGCCGGGCACCGCGAACAGGATGCGGATGTCGTGCGCCGCGAGCCATGAGCCGAAATAACCCTGCGCGCCGAACAGCAGCACGAACACCAGACCTGAAATCACCGGACTGACCGAGAACGGCAGATCGATCAACGTCACCAGCAGTGTCTTGCCGGGAAAGTCGAACTTGGCGACCGCCCAGGCCGCGATCACGCCAAACACCAGATTGAGCGTCACCGAGATCGCCGCCACCAGCAGCGTCAGGCGGATCGCCGACAGCGCTTCGGGCTCGGCCAGCGCCGCGAGATAGGCGTCAACGCCTCGGGCGAAGGCTCCGGCGAACACCACCACCAGCGGCAGCACCACGAAGATGGTGAGGAACGTCACCGCGATCGCGATCAGCACGATGCGCACGAGCAAAGGCTCGGTGCGGCCTTGCGGCACGGGAGGGGCGTGAGATTTCGAGATGCTCGTCATCGCCGATGCTCACAGCGCGACCGCAGCGCCGCGCTTCTGCGCCCAGCTCTGGATCCGGTTGATGGCGAAGATGATCAGGAACGAGACCACCAGCATGATCACCGCGATCGCGGTGGCGTCGGCATAGCGGAACTCGGAAAGGCGGATCACGATCAGAAGCGGCGCGATCTCCGAGACATTCGGCAGGTTGCCGGCGATGAAAATCACCGAGCCGTATTCGCCGACCGCGCGGGCGAAGGCCAGCGCAAAGCCGGTGAGGATCGCCGGGGCGAGGCTCGGAACGATGACGCGGCGAATGATGTTCCAGCGGCCGGCGCCGAGGCTGGCCGCAGCCTCCTCGACCTCGACTTCGAGATCGAGCAGCACCGGCTGCACCGTGCGCACCACAAAGGGAAACCCGATGAAGATCATCGCGACGAAAATACCGAGCGGCGTGAACGCCACTTTGATGCCGAGTTCGGCGAGCGGCGCGCCGAGCCAGCCCTTCTGCGCGAACAATGCGGTCAGCGCCACGCCGGCCACCGCGGTCGGCAGCGCGAACGGAATATCGACGATGGCGTCGAAAATGCGCCGGCCCGGAAAGCGATAGCGCACCAGCACCCAGACGATGATCATGCCCATCATGAGATTGACCAGCGCGGCGGCGAACGCGAGGCCGAAGGAAATCCGCAGTGCGCTCAGCGTGCGGCGGCTGGTGAGGATGGCCCAGAACTGATCGGGACTGAGTTCGAAGGTTTTCAGGAAGAGGCCCGCGAGCGGGATCAGTACGATGATCGACAGCCATGTCAGCGTCAGCCCCATGGTGAGACCGAAACCCGGCAAGGTCCGTCGCCGCCCCGATTCTTTGCTCACGGTGTCCCCGATTCCCCTGACTGTCATGCCCGGGTTTAACCCGGGCATCCATCTTTCTTCAGAAGATGGATTGCCGGATCAAGTCCGGCAATGACGCACCTTTTTTGCCGCGCCCAATCTCAGTCCTTGTAAATCTGGTCGAAAACACCGCCCTCGGCAAAGTGCTCCTTCTGCGCCTTGGTCCAGCCGCCGAACACCTCGTCGATCGTGAACAGATCGACCTTGGCGAAGTTGGCCTCGTATTTCTTCGCCACCTCCGTATCGCGCGGCCGGTAGAAATTGCGCGCCGCGATCTCCTGTCCCTCTTTGGTGTACCAGTATTTCAGATACGCCTCGGCCACGGCGCGCGTGCCTTTCTTGTCGGCCACGCGATCGACGATGGCGACCGGCGGCTCCGCGAGAATGGAAACCGACGGCACCACGATCTCGAACTTGTCCGCTCCGAACTCCTTGACCGCGAGATAGGCTTCGTTCTCCCAGGCCAGCAGCACGTCGCCGACGCCGCGCTGGACGAACGTCACCGTCGAGCCGCGCGCGCCAGTGTCGAGAACCGGCACGTTCTTGTAAATATCGCCGACGAATTTTTTGGCCTTGTCTTCGGCGCCGAATTTTTTCAGCGCGTAGCCCCACGCCGCGAGATAGTTCCAGCGCGCGCCGCCGGAGGTCTTCGGATTCGGCGTGATGACCTGCACGTTGCTCTTGAGCAGATCGTCCCAGTCCTTGATCGCCTTCGGATTGCCCTTGCGCACCAGAAACACGATGGTCGAGGTGTAAGGCGCGGAATTTTGCGGCAGCCGCTTCTGCCAGTCCCTGGCGAGGAATCCCCTGTCCGCGATCGCGTCGATGTCATAGGCGAGCGCCAGCGTCACCACATCGGCCTGCAATCCGTCGATCACCGAACGCGCCTGCGAGCCGGAGCCGCCATGCGACTGCTTGATCTCGACGCTCTTGCCGCTGTCCTTCTGATACGCGGCGATGAACGCCTTGTTGAAATCGACATAGAGTTCGCGCGTCGGATCGTACGACACGTTGAGCAACGACACGTCGGCAGCGAACGCAGAGCCCGCCCACACAACGGCGGCAAGAACTGCGAGGATACGGCGGATCATCTCGATCTCCATGGCAAGTGACAGCTTGAGCGCTATCGATGGAGGCACAACCCTCTGGAATTTGAGCTGTCAAGTCAACGAAACGCGGTTTCGTTGTTTGCGTGCGGCCGGCGTAAACGTGCTACGAAATCTTCGTCACGTGAATGCCGCATTCCGTTTTGCCTTTTCCACGCCAGCGGCCGGCGCGCGAATCTTCTCCCGGCGCGGTCCGGCTGGTGCACGGCATGCAGCCGACCGAGGTGAATCCGGAGGACGCCAGAGGATGCGGCGGCAGGCCCGATGTCGCATAGAGCGTCTGCAACTCCTGCGGCGTGACATTGGCGAGCGGATTGAACTTCAGTCGCTCGCCATCCGCCTCGACGACAGGAATCGTGGCGCGGTCGCCGCCCTGGAATCGCTTGCGTCCGTTGAGCCATGCCGAAAACGGCGTCAGCGCGCGCGCCAGCGGCTCGACCTTGCGGATGAAGCAGCAGCGGTCCGGATCGGAAAACCACAATTCGCGATCCCCGTCTTCGCGCACGAGAGCCTCCTCGCGCGGATAAATGGTGCGCACATCGGTCAGACCGAGCAGCCGCGTCAGCGTGTCGCGATAGGCCAGCGTCTCCTCGAACAGCCAGCCGGTGTCGAGAAACACCACGGGGATCGCGGGATCGACGTCGGCGGCGAATTTCAACAGCGCGGCGGATTCGGTGCCGAACGACGACACCAGCGCCAGCCGCTCGCGGCCGACTTCGCTGACCGCGGCGCGGATGATCTCGGCCGGCGAGGCCTGCGCCAGCGCCGCATCGAGCGCGGCGGCGCGCGGCGCGCTCGCTTGCGTCACGTGATGAACTTCAATGCCGGGCGCGCTCATTCGGCGGCCGCCATCATGGGAGCGGCGAAGCGAGCCAGATCCGCAGCACGCCATGGCGCCGAATGCGCCACCACGTCGCCGATGATCAGGATCGCGGGCCCGGTCTCCACCTGCGTCACCAGATCGGGAAGTTGATCGAGCGTGCCGACAATGGCCTTGGCGTCGGGCCGTGTCGCGCGCGCGAACACACCGACCGGCGTTTGCGGCGAGCGGCCGGCCGCAAGCAGGCCTTCGCGAATGCTCAGTGCGGCAGTGATACCCATATAGACCACCATCGTCATCTTGGTGTCGGTCAGAGCGCCCCAGTCGACCGCCTCGGCATCGCGCGCCTTGTGCGCGGTGAGAAAGGTGATGCGCGTCGCCTGCTGGCGGAAGGTCAGCGGCACTTCGGACTCCGCCGCAGCGCCGATTCCGGCGGTGATGCCCGGAATGACGGCATAGGCGACGCCGGCCTCGCGCAGCGCCGCGACTTCCTCGCCGCCGCGTCCGAAGACAAAGGGATCGCCGCCCTTGAGCCGCACCGCGCGCTTGCCGGCGCGTGCCGCCTCGATCAGCAACGCGTTGGTGGCATCCTGCCCGATGCCCGGCTTGCCGATGCGGCGGCCGACCGAGACGCGCGCCGCATCGCGCCGCGCGCGATCGAGTATCTCCGGCGAGACCAGATCGTCATAGAACACCACATCAGCGTCCTGCAGCGCGCGCAGCGCCTTCACCGTCAGCAGATCGGGATCGCCGGGGCCGGCGCCGACCAGCGTCACCAGGCCCTCGCCATCGGCGCTGGCGAATTGCGCCGGATCAAGGATGTTGTCCAGCGCGGCGTTAGCTTCCGCGCTGCGCCCGGCCAGCACCAGCGCGCCGATCGGCCCATCCACCACGCGCTCCCAGAACCGGCGGCGCAACGCGAATTCCGGCATCCGCTCATGAATGTGTCTGCGCCAGCGTCCGATGAAACCGGCGAGATCGCCGATCCGCGCCGGCAGCAGCGCCTCGATGCGCTCGCGCACGCGCCGCGCCACCACCGGCGACGCGCCGCCGGTGCCGATCGCGACCACCACGTCGCCGCGATCGACGATCGCGGGAAAGATGAAGGTGGAATGCACGAGGTCGTCCATCACATTGACCGGAAGACCAAGCGCGCGCGCCCGCGCCGACATGCGCTCGCCCGCCTGACCCGCGCCCGCGCACAGCACCGCGATCACGCCGGCAAGATCGATGCTCTCGATATCGCCGTCGACGTGTTCGATCCGCTGCGCGTCCTCTGCACTGAATTCGCCGATGTCGCGCACGCCGTCGAGCGTCAGCCAGCGCACGCGCGCGCACGCCGCCAGCAACAGCCGCAGTTTGGCGCGCACCAGCTCGCCCGCTCCGATCAGCAGAACAGGGCCGGCACGCAAATCGAGAAACACGGGCAGAAACTGCATCAACGACTCCGGATTCCCGAATTCGGGGATTGACGGGAATTATTTTCTATATATGTATCTCGTCGCGGCGACAAAGAGAAATAAATTTCTTCTTTCTCTGCTGCGCTCCTGGAAAATTCACACTGCGGATTCAAGTGCAAGAGATGCATCTTCTCGTCGTCGATCGTCAGGGTCAGGAACATCGTCTGGAAGCGCTGGAAGGCTGGCGCGTGATGGAGGTAATCCGCGACTGGGGTCTTTCGATCAAAGCCGAATGCGGCGGCGCCTGCGCCTGCGCCACCTGCCATGTCTATGTCGATCAGGAGTGGATGTCGCGCCTCGCGCCGCCGACCGATGAAGAGATCGACCAGCTCGACAGCGCGTTCTTCGTCGAATCCAACTCGCGGCTCGCCTGCCAGATCCTGATGTCGCCGCAGACCGATGGCCTGCGCGTCACGCTCGCACCCGACGGCGAGTGATCATGAGCGCGCAGCACGCGAACGATCATCTCGACGAACTCGAAGCGCAGAGCATCTACATCCTGCGCGAGGGTTTCGCGCGGTTGAAGAAGCTCGCGCTGCTGTGGTCGCTCGGCAAAGATTCCAACGTGATGATCTGGCTGGCGCGCAAGGCGTTCTTCGGCAAGGTGCCGTTCCCCTGCCTGCATGTCGACACCGGCAAGAAATTTCCCGAGATGTACGCCTTCCGCGATCACTACTCGAAGGAGTGGGGTCTCGATCTGCGCGTCGATCCCTGCCCGCCGATCGATGCGGTCGATCCGACGCTGCCGCCGGCGGCACGCTCGGCCGCCCGCAAGACCGAGGGCCTGAAGATGGCGCTCGGCAAATACGGCTTCGACGGACTGATCGCCGGCATCCGCCGCGACGAGGAAGCCACCCGCGCCAAGGAGCGGGTGTTCTCGCCGCGCGGACTCGAAGGGGGATGGGACGTGCGCGACCAGCCGCCGGAATTCTGGGATCACTTCAACGCCTCGGTGCCGCCTGGCGCGCATTTGCGCATCCATCCGATCCTGCATTGGACCGAGACCGACATCTGGGCCTACACCCAGCGCGAGAACATTCCGATCATCCCGCTTTATCTGGCGAAGGACGGCAAGCGCTATCGCTCGCTCGGCGATGCCGACATCACCTTCCCGGTGGCGTCGAACGCCTCCAACATCGCCGAGATCCTGACCGAGTTGCGGGAGACCAAGGTGCCAGAGCGCTCCGGCCGCGCGCTCGATCATGAAACCGAGGACGCTTTCGAGCGGCTGCGCGTCGCCGGGTATCTTTAAAGCCTCACCAACACTGCGAGTGCGCCGATGAACATGGCCGTCTCCCAAACCGATCTGCCGGCTCCGAGCAACAACGCACGGCCGCAGGTCAGCATCGTCATCGTCGGCCATGTCGATCACGGCAAATCGACCTTGGTCGGCCGCCTGCTGCACGAGACCGGCAGCCTGCCCGACGGCAAGCTCGAGATGCTCAAAGCGGTCAGCGAGCGGCGCGGCATGCCGTTCGAATGGTCGTTCCTGCTCGACGCGCTACAGACCGAGCGCGACCAGGGCATCACCATCGACACCACGCAGATCCGCTTCCACACCGCCTCGCGCGACATCGTGCTGATCGACGCGCCCGGCCATGCCGAATTCCTGCGCAACATGATCACCGGCGCCTCGCAGGCCGATGCCGCGGTGCTGATCATCGACGCGCTGGAAGGCGTGCGCGACCAGACCCGCCGCCACGGCTATCTGTTGCATCTGCTCGGCGTGAAGCAGGTCGCCGTCGTGGTCAACAAGATGGACCGCGTCGATTTCAGCGCGGCGCGTTTCAACGAGATCCGCGATGAAATCTCCGCGCATCTCGTCAGCGTCGGCGTCGCGCCGGTCGCGGTCATTCCGGTGTCCGCGCGCGAGGGCGACGGCGTCGCCGAGCTCACCGCACGCATCGGCTGGTATAACGGCCCTACCGTGGTCGGCGCGCTCGATGCGCTGACGCCGAGCCGGGCGCTGACCGACCTGCCGCTGCGTCTGCCGGTGCAGGCGATCTACAAGTTCGACGACCGCCGCATCGTCGCCGGCCGCATCGAATCCGGTCACCTCGCCGCGGGCGACGAGATCGTCATCATGCCCGCCGGCAAGGTCGCGAAGATCAAGACGGTGGAAAGCTGGCCCACCACGCCGCTCACCGCGCGGCAGACCGCCGGGCGTTCGGTCGGCATCACGCTCGACCGCGAGTTGTTTCTAGAGCGCGGCGACATCATCGGCCGCGGTGCGTCCGCGCCGCGCGACACCCGCCGCCTGCGCGCCCGCATCTTCTGGCTGCACGAGACTCCGTTGCAGCCCGGCGCCTCGATCCTGGTCCGGCTCGGCACCATGGAAAGCCGCGCCAGCGTCGTCGCCATCGAAGAGGCGGTCGATCCCGGCGATCTCGCCAGCGTCGCCACCTCCGCGATCGCGCGCAACCATGTCGGCGAAATCGATCTCGCGCTGGCCAAACCTGTCGCCGTCGACGCCCACACCGACAATCCGCGCACCGGCCGCCTCGTCATCGAAGTGAACGGCCGCATCGCCGGCGGCGGTCTCGTGCTCAGCGTCGATGCCGGCGAGCGCGCGCTGCCGGTCGATATCGTGCCGGTGGAATCCGCATTGCAGCCGGCCGAGCGCGCCGCGCGTTTCCATCATCACGGCGCCGTGGTGTGGTTCACCGGCCTGCCGGGCGCCGGTAAATCGACGCTGGCCCGCGCGCTGGAGCGCAAGCTGTTCAGCCGCGGCGGTTCGCCGATCCTGCTCGACGGCGATACGCTGCGCGCCGGCCTCAACGGCGATCTCGGCTTCTCGCCGCAGGACCGCCGCGAGAACATCCGCCGCCTCGCCGAGATCGCGACCCATCTGGCGCGCAACGGCCATATCGCCATCGTCGCCGCGGTGTCGCCCGCCGCCGACGATCGCGCGCAGGCGCGCCAGATCACGGGCGACACCTTCCGCGAAATCTATGTCGCGACACCCGCCTCCGTCTGCGAGAGCCGCGATCCCAAGGGCCACTACGCCAAGGCGCGCGCCGGACAACTGCCGGGCTTCACCGGCATCGGGCAGGACTACCAGCCGCCGACGGATGCCGAACTGACGATCGACACCTCGCAGCGCTCGATCCTCGAGGCCACCGGCGCGATCGAACAGATGCTGACCGCAAGCCATGTGCTGCTCGGCGAGCCGGCCGATCTCGCCGCGCACATCTGATCGTTTTCCATCATCCTGACGACATCGCATTCGCGCGCCCGCGCGCGCGTTTCGCGCTGCGTGTTTCAAACCGCGCGATGCGTGCGAGCCCGGTTTAGTGTGATTTGTCACGCGCACCGCGCAGTTGCGCCTGCGCTGTCACGAGTTGTCATGTTGTGACAATTGTGACTAACAACTTTCACCTCAAATACTTGGAACTAAAGCGAACTTTTTTCGTGTCACAAGCTGTGGAATGGCCTTTGGTATAACCTCGCAATGCGGTAAAGGGCTTCTCATCGCGACAGGTTTGACGTTAAAACGCTTTTCAGCGTTCAAAATTTCAGTTGCATGCGTTCCGGTTTCTGGAACGGCATGTCGAACAATCTGCGAGACACTCGGAAATGAAACGTATCGATATCGGCGGCCTCAAAATCGCACCTGCCCTGTTCGACTTCGTCGAGCGTGAAGCGGCGCCGGGCACCGGCATTTCATCGGAAACATTCTGGAGCGGGCTCGCCGCGGTGATCCGCGATCTTGCGCCGGTCAATCGGGCGCTACTCGACAAGCGCGATGTGCTGCAGGCGAAGATCGACGCGTGGCATCGCGAGCGCAAGGGCAAGCCGTTCGATCTCGAAAGCCACACCGCCTTCCTCAAGGAGATCGGCTATCTGCTGCCGGAGCCCGCCACCGAGCAGGTGCGGACGCAGAACACCGACGACGAGATCGCGCGCCTCTACGGTCCGCAGCTCGTAGTGCCGCTGAGCAACGCGCGCTATGCGCTGAACGCCGCGAATGCGCGCTGGGGCAGCCTGTACGACGCCTTCTACGGCACCGACGCCATTCCGTTCGATCCGAAGGAGCGCGGCCCCGGCTACAACAAGGCGCGCGGCGAGCGCGTCATCGCCAGGGCCAAGGCGTTTCTCGACGAGACCGTGCCGCTCGCCTCCGGCAGTCATGCCGATGTCACGGCCTACAGCGTCGCGAACGGCGCGCTGGCGGCTACGCTTTCTGACGGCGCGACCACCGCACTGAAAGATCCGAAGCAGTTCGCCGGCCATCAGGGCGAGGCAGCGGCGCCCTCCTCGGTGCTGCTGGTCAATCACGGCCTGCACATCGACATCCGGATCGACCGCACCGCCGCGATCGGCAAGGACGATCCGGCCGGCGTCTCCGACATCATCATCGAAGCCGCGCTCTCGACCATTCTCGACATGGAAGACAGCGTCGCCGCGGTCGATGCCGAGGACAAGGTGCTGCTCTATCGCAACACGCTCGGCCTCTTGAAGGGCACGCTGTCGGCGCAGTTCGAGAAGGGCGGCCGGATGCTGACCCGCTCGCTCAACGCCGACCGCACCTACATTGCGCCGGACGGCAAGACGCTGACGCTGAACGGCCGCAGCCTGCTGCTGGTGCGCAATGTCGGCATTCACATGTACACCGACGCCGTGCTCGACCCGGCCGGCCGCGAGATCCCCGAAGGCATGCTCGATGCCGCGATCACCGCGCTGGTCGGCATGCACGACCTGCGGCACAAGCGCAACAGCCGCAAGGGCTCGATCTACATCGTCAAGCCGAAGCTGCACGGGCCGGAAGAGATCGCTCTGGTCGGCGAACTGTTCGGCCGCATCGAGGCGATGCTGTCGATCCCGCGCAACACGCTGAAGATCGGCATCATGGACGAGGAGCGCCGCACCACGGTCAACCTCAAGGCCGGCATCCAGCAGGTGCCGGACCGCGTGTTCTTCATCAACACCGGCTTCCTCGATCGCACCGGCGACGAGATCCACACCTCGATGGAAGCCGGACCGCTGCTGCGCAAGGGCGACATGAAGTCGGCGGCCTGGATCAAGGCCTATGAGGACTGGAACGTCGACAATGGTCTCGCCTGCGGCCTGCCCGGCCACGCCCAGATCGGCAAGGGCATGTGGGCCGCGCCCGACAAGATGGCCGACATGCTGGTGCAGAAGATCGGCCATCCGCGCGCCGGCGCCGCCACCGCATGGGTGCCCTCGCCGACCGCGGCGACGCTGCACGCGCTGCATTATCATCAGGTCGACGTCGCCGCGCGCCAGCAGGAACTGCGCAGCCGCCCGCGCGCCAAGCTGTCGGACCTCCTGACCATTCCGCTGTCGAACTCGAACTGGTCGCCGGACGACGTCAAGCAGGAGATCGACAACAACTGCCAGGGGATCCTCGGCTATGTCGTGCGTTGGCTCGATCAGGGCATCGGCTGCTCCAAGGTGCCGGACATTCACGATGTCGGCCTGATGGAAGATCGCGCCACGCTGCGCATCTCCAGCCAGCATCTGGCCAACTGGCTGCATCACGGCGTCGTCACCCACGAGCAGGTGATGGAATCGCTGCGGCGCATGGCCGCCGTGGTCGATCGCCAGAACGCCGGCGATCCGCTGTACCGGCCGATGGCGCCGAAATTCGACGGCATCGCCTTCCAGGCTGCCTGCGAACTGGTGTTCAAGGGCCGCGAGCAGCCGAACGGCTACACCGAATTCATCCTCCACGCCCGGCGGCGCGAGGTGAAGGACGGCGAATTGCAGCGCAAGGCGTCCTGACGAACGCCGCGATCATCGCACCGAAAAATCCCGGCTGGAATCTCCAGCCGGGATTTTTTGTTTGCCGCATCCGACCTGACCGCGAGCGGCGGATCCGCGGGATCTTCGAATGAGAGATCGCTATTCGGCGTCCGGCGTCTCGTCGGGATGGCCGCGCCGCGCCAGGAGGCCGATCGCGACCCCGCCGATCGCCAGCAGCGGAACGAGACGGCGAAAGCCGATGGTGCGGATCGCCTGCAATCCGACCGCCAGCACCATCGGATCGGTCAGCGTCGCCTGCATTGAGGATTTCGCCGCCTGCGCGCGGCGCACCGCTTCCTCGCGCTTGGCCTGCTTCTTCCTCACCGCGTAACCGATCGCGCCGACGATGCCGGCGAGCAGAAAGACGCCGGCGCCGGCCAGGCAGGCTTCGAGCAGGCCATAGTTCTGCAACACATAGACGAACGCCGCCGCGCACAGAAATGCGACGGCGATGAAAAGACAGACCGCAATCGCAATCGCCAGAGACGCCAGACGCACGAGCGAATCGGCGCTGCCCCTGAGATCGTCGATCAGTTTCTGCAACATCGGGGAAAGCCCTCAAAGTATGGATCACTGAAAAACGCGATCGGTGGAGACCGATCGCGCAGGGAGACTGGAAAAGCCCGGCCTCAGCGCCGCCAGGTGACGCCGATCAGGAAACCGAGGCCGAGCGCAAGGCCGACGGCGGCCAGCGGCCGCTCGTGGATGGCGTCTTCCAGCGTGTCTTCCAGGGTCGCGGCGGCGTCCTGCGCCGCGTTGAGCGCGGCGGTGCCGCGCTCGCTGGCGTCCTCGACAAGGGAATCGACATTGGCGCGCGCCTGCTTGTAGCCTTTGCGCGCCCGCTTGCGCGCGGTGCCGGCGAATTCTTCAAGCGCGTCGGAAATCTGTTCGGTCAGGGCTGAAATATCGTTCTTCACGGCTTCGACATCCTTCTGAAGGCGTTCATAGGTGGCTTTGTCCGTCATCTGTTTCATTGCGTCTTCGCCATCGCTGCTCGACATCGAGAGCTCCAAGAAATGCGGGATTGCGTGCCCTGCCAACGCCGCCGCGCCCCCGAAGTTCCATCGCGCTAGTCGTCGGGGATTTGCGGCTCGTCCGGCGGTGCCAGATGCTCCCTGACGATCAGGCCGACGATCAGCAGAGGCGAGGACAGAAAGGCGCCCATCGGCCCCCACAGCCAGGTCCAGAACGCCAGCGCGACGAACACCGCCAGCGCGTTGAGCGCGAGACGGCGGCCGATAATCGCCGGGGTGATGAAATGGCCCTCGAGGAAGGCGACGATCATGAAGCCGAGCGGCGCGGCAAGGCCGAGGATCAGCGTCTTGGAGGTGATGATGCCGACCGCCAGCAGCACCACGAACATGAAGACCGGGCCGATGATCGGAATGAAATTCAGCGCCGCCGCCAGCGCGCCGAGGCCGGCGGGGCTCGGGGTGCCGGCCACCGCGCAGACGATGCCGGTCGCGATGCCGACGCCGAGATTGATCATCGTCACGGTGAGCAGATAGCCGCCGAGATGGGTTTCGATGGCGTTGAGCATGCGTAGCGTGCGCAGCCGCGACTCGCGGTTCGGAAAGGTCATGATCAAAGCGCGGCGCAGGTCCGGCCAGCTTGCGACGAACAACACCAGCACCGCGAGAAACAGCAGCAGCTCGGTGAAGGTCGGCGACAGAAATTCCAGCGTCGGCTGCACCCACGAGATCTTCGGCAGTTCGACGGACGACCCCGCGCCCGGCGTCTCGCCGAGCAGCGCCTGCAACTGATGCCAGAGCGCGAGCGGCCGGTCGAACACATGCATCTTGTCGCGCAGGATGACGCCAAGCTCGGGCAGACGATTAGTCCATTCCATCAACGGCGCGGCGAACAGGCCGATCATGAAGGCGACACCGGCGAAGCTGGCGGCGACGATCAGCACCGCCGAGACCGGACGCGGGACGCGATAGCTTTCCATGAATTTGGCGGCAGGCGAGAGCATGGTGCCGACGATCGCCGCGGTCACCACCGGCAGGAAGAACGCGCGGCCGACATAGAGCACCGCGACGACGGCGATCACCAGCAAGCCGACCAGCGAGAACGCGACGACTTCGGTGCGCCGGATCAGCGGCGGTTGTTCGGCGCTGCTGCTCAGCAGCGGCTGGCCTTCCATCCCCTCGGCGCGGCGCTGATCGTGCCGCGCGCGGTCGTCGCCCGCCTGCCCGCCACCGACTTGCCCGGTCCATGCTGTTCGCATCTGGCATCCCATGCGCTGCCGAGTTGGCTCTGCCGGATGCGGCCGGCGCAGTGATCAATGCGTGCGCGGCAAAGCGGTTCCGTCGCGGCTTCGTGATCTTCGCGCCTCTTGACGTCGCGCAATTTTGTCGCGCGGCAGCGGAACTGCTTCGGCCTTTGGCGTGTTTGTTTGCCGGCGCGCACCACCCGGTGCGGCAACAAGGCGGGACACGGTCATGCGTAAAACGATCCGCGAAGCCACAGGTGCTGACTGCTTTTGTGCAACATTCGCTGCAACGCCCGCCGCACCGGCATCCCGCCTGAAAATCATTCTGCTCGCCGGCGCCGTCATTCTCGCACCGGCGCTGTTCGCCACCAGCGCATCGGCACAAGTGCTTGACCGTCAGGTGCTCGGTTATGCCGATCCGTCGGTGTCGCATGACTGGAGCGACGAGGCACTGTCCTCGCCGCAGGTCATCACGCCGGAAAGCAACAGCGCGGATGTGCTTCCGGCACGCTTGCGGCGGACCGTGGTGACGTTTCCGACGCGCGAAGCGCCCGGCACCATCGTGATCGACACCCGCAACACTCAGCTTTATTACGTGCTCGGCGACAATCGCGCGATCCGCTACGGCGTCGGCGTCGGCCGCGAGGGCTTTACCTGGTCGGGCGTGCAGACCGTGGCGCGCAAGGCGGAGTGGCCGGACTGGACCCCGCCGCCCGAGATGATCGCGCGCCAGCCCTATCTGCCGCGCTTTGTCGCCGGCGGGCCGGGCAATCCGCTGGGCGCGGCCGCGATGTATCTCGGCGCCAGCGCCTATCGCATTCACGGCACCAACGATCCCTCGACCATCGGCAAATTCGTCTCGTCCGGCTGCATCCGCCTCACCAATGAGGACGTCAAGGATCTGTTCAGCCGGGTGCGGGTCGGCGCCAAGGTGATCGTGCTGCCCAAGAACGGTTCGGGCGTCGGATCGCTCCAGGTCGACAATCATTCTTCATCGCCGCGAAAGCGCGCGGCCACCATCGCACCGCATCGGGTTTGAGCCTTTACGGCCGGGCTCTGCGAGGCCGGGCGCCGAACGCGCGGGCGTGACAGACAAAAGATCGAGGACGACATGACGGGTTCGGCGTGGAAACGGACGATGACGGGGGTAGCGGCGCTGGCGCTGCTCGCCGGCATCTGCGCCCCGCGCGCCGAGGCGCGCGATTTTCTCTCGGAGCTGTTCGGCGGCTTTGCAATGCCTGCGCCGCCGCCGTCCTTCGTGCCCGGCTTCGGCGGACCGCATGAGGACGGGCCGCCCGCGCCGCGCGCCACCGGTCCGGCGATGGCCTATTGCGTGCGCACCTGCGACGGCCGCTATTTCCCGCTCGCCAACACCGGCGGCCAAAGCCGCGCCGCCACCTGCAAGAGCTTCTGCCCGGCAAGTGAGACCCGCGTGTTCGTCGGCAGCGGCATCGACAACGCTTCGGCGGCGGACAACGGCAAGCCCTATGCGTCGATGCCGAACGCCTTCCGCTATCGCACCGAACTGGTCGGCGGCTGCACCTGCAACGGCAAGGATCCGGGCGGCCTCGCGCATATCGAGCTCGAGAACGATCCGACGCTGCGCAAGGGCGATCTGGTGGCGACCGCGAGCGGCGCGCTGGTCAAGGCCGGCACAGCGCAGCGCAGCGCCTCTTCGACCCCGGTGCATGCCCGCGCACCGCATCCGCGCCTGAGCCGCGTGCCGGTGATGGCGGCGGAATAAGGCCCGCGTTCCTCAAATGGAACCCACCCCCTCTCACAGAGTTGATCAGACATCGGCGGCGCACGTCCGCCAGACCATTTCGAGGTGACCATGTCTTTGCTCATCAGCATTCTGATCACGTTCGTCGTGATCATTCTGGTGCTTTATCTCGTTAACATTCTGCCGATCGAAGGCCGCGCCAAGCAGATCATCCGTATCGTCGTCATCATCATCGGCATCCTGTCGCTGCTGAAATATCTCGCGGTGTTCTAAAATCTGACCGAAGAAAAAGGATCGTCCCGGCGCAGGCCGGGACCCATCATCCCGGTCGATGACTTTGATGATGCGCCGGAGATTCAAAAAGCAAATCGCGCCGGACACATGTCCCGGCGCGATTTGCGTTCAATTCAACTGTCGTGTGGTCAGGTGATGCAGCGCACCGGCTGCAACTGCTTGGCCACCGTGGTCAGCACGCTGACCGCCGGCTCGCACGCCACGGTGCGGCGCGTAGTGACATTGTTCGGAGGGGACGCGGCGGACGGCGATGGCGGCGCCGACATCTGCGCCACCGGCATCCGCATCATCACCGAGGTATCCGGCAGCCCGTTGAGACGGAACGACAGCGTGACGAAATCAGCCTGCCCGGGCGCGCCGGCGCGATCGGCCTTGGCGGTCCGGTTGACGTTGACGACACTGTCCTGAATCGTCGCCGACGGCATTGCCGAGGCGAGATGTTTCGGGCCGAGCAGATCGTTGCCCGCGACGTTTTCCAGATGAGCCGCGCCCAGCGCCAGCGTCGCGGCGAGTGCGCCAAGCAGTCCTGAAGCAAGCTGAATCATTGTCCACGGCCTCACGCATAGAGGTACCGCGTAACAACGGTTCGGCGCAGGCTTCGTTCCGGCGCAGCGCCATCACTCAAAGGTGAGACTGCCGGATCAGCCGGATGGGGGATGCGTTGAGTTGCGGAAACCAATCCGCGAAAGACACCCGCAAACGACAAGGCCCGGACCTTACGGTCCGGGCCGATAACGTTGCGCGCGATCACAGCCCGATCAGGACGCTTTCTTCTGATTGCGGTTACGCGAATTGCGCTGGAAGAACAGCGCCTGGCTCGCCACCGCCGACACCATCGCCGGCTGGAAGGGTTTCGAGATCAGGAACGCCGGCTCGGGGCGCTCGCCGGTCAGGAAACGCTCCGGATAGGCGGTGATGAACACCACCGGCACCTCGAAGGTGCGCAGCAGTTCGTTCACCGCGTCGAGACCGGACGAGCCGTCCGCGAGCTGGATGTCGGCGAGGATCAGGCCGGGTTGCTTGGTCTTGGCCAGCGCCAGCGCGTCGGTATGGGTACGCGCCACGCCGATGACATGATGGCCGAGATTCTTCACCAGGCTTTCGAGGTCCATGGCGATGAAGGTCTCGTCCTCGATGATCAGAACGTCGGTCGCAATCTCGGCAGCCAGTTCGCGGCCCGCGGCATCGGTCAGCCCGCGCACGTCGCTCACGCTGGTGTCGAGGATGAAGGCGACCTCCTCCTCGGAGAATCCTTCCAGCGAAAGCAGCAGGAAAGCCTGCCGCGCCAGCGGCGTGATGTTGGTCAGCCGGCGCTCGGCGGCGGGCACCGCCGGCTCGCCATCCTCATTGATCGACACCGAATTCCAGATCTTGGTGAAAAGCCGGAATAGCCCGACACGGGCGCCGTGGCGCTCGTCGAGCAGGGTTTGATCCTGCAACAGCGCCTCCAGCATCGCGGCGACATAGGCATCGCCGGACGTCTGGTTGCCCGTCAGGGCGCGGGCATAACGGCGAAGCAGCGGCAGGTGTTCAGCAACGAGCTGAGATCGGGACATTCCCCCTCCAATCGATGGTTCGGTGCTCTGGGCCGACCCGGGACCGGGATGTCGGCCCGGGGGCAGTATCTCCCCGAAAGCACGCGCTAATCTACTCCCGGAACGGAGAAAAGTTCCCTCGGGTTCTGGAACTTTTTCGGCCTCCCGCGCATTAGGTTGCGGAAGCTGGCCTCAGCGAACTGGGCGTAACCAGAAAAAAGATGAGCAATCGAAACGATTTGCTCCGTGGGAAGTGGATAAGAGCATGAACGAGACGAAACCTCCCGCCGTCAGGCCCGGTCCCGGATCGGGCAAGCCGGGCGGCCTGAATGCAGAAATTCAGGCCAGGATCGGCCACCAGTTGCGCGCCATGTATGACGACGTCGTCAAACAGGGCGTTCCGGATCGTTTTGCGGACCTGCTGCGCCGGCTGGACACGCCGGAGGCTGCAGCCGCCGAGGTCGCCAGCACTCAGGGGACGGCTCAGAAAAGCAGCGGGAGGGATTGATGCCTCTCACAGACTCCCTTCGGGACGACATTCTGGCGGCCGTGCCGAGTTTGCGCGCGTTCGCGATTTCACTGAGCGGCAAGAGCGATCGTGCCGACGACCTCGTGCAGGAAACGCTGCTGCGCGCGCTCGCCAATATCGACTCGTTCCAGCCGGGCTCGAATCTGTCGGCGTGGCTGTTCACGATCCTGCGCAACCTGTTCCGGTCGGATTACCGCAAGCGGCGGCGCGAGGTCGAGGACGCCGAGGGCAGCTATTCCAAGACCCTCAAATCGCAGCCGGCGCAAAGTTCGCATCTGGAGTTCGAGGAATTCCGCACGGCGCTCGAAAAACTTCCGCAGGACCAGCGCGAGGCGTTGATCCTGGTCGGCGCCTCTGGCTTCTCCTACGAGGATGCGGCGGCGATCTGCGGCTGCGCGGTCGGCACCATCAAGAGCCGCGTCAACCGCGCCCGCTCGAAACTGAGCGCGATGCTCTATGTCGAGGGCGCGGAGGACTTCGGACCGGACTCCACCGTCCGCGCCGTGATCGGCAGCAGCGGCAACTGACGGGCGGCACGGCGCTTCGATATTCTGCGGCGTCCTGCAAATCTCTGATCGTCCCGGCCTGCGCCGGGACGACCCGCTCCATCGACGATCGCAATCGCCGCCACGGCGTCAGCCATGCCGCGTGATCTTGGTGGTGCGGTTCAATTCGTGCTCGTCCACCACGGTCACCATCGGCGCCGTCAGCTCGTAGACATAACTCACATCGGTGAAATAACGCTTCGAGGTGCCACCCAGCGCTTCGGGCGCGACGCGCTCCAGCAGCGCGATGCCGAATTCGCTGTCCGGCCGCCGCGTCGCCATGCTGGTGTTGAACTCCTCCCAGCGAAAATGGAAGGTCGTGTCCGGCCGCTCCCCGCTCACACTCCAGTTCGCCACGATATGCGGGTGCTTGCCGACCAGCGACAGCCCCTCGTCGGAATGCGAGGCGAGCTCGAAAAACAACAGCGACAGGCTCTGCGCCGCGCGCGCGCTCACCGTGATGTCGGGACCATCGATGGCGATGCGGTCGGCATGTGGAATCGAACGCGCCTCGAACAGGCCCCTGAGCTTGACGCCCTGCCACTGGCTGTCGCTGAGCAGCGTCACCACGTTCGACATCGCATGGATGCGGCCGATCAGAAGATCGCGCGCGCTGTCGAGATCGGCGCCGTGGCGCAGCGTCCGCGTCACGATCGACTGGATCACCGCCAGAATGTTCTTCACCCGGTGATTGAGTTCGTCGATCACCGTGGTCAGCCGGCGCTCGAAGCCGATCCGCGCCTGGATTTCGCGGCTGAGGCGGACGTTGTTGTAAGCCACATAGCCGAACAGGCCGCACAGCGCCGCGGTCAGGCCGAGGCCGATCGCCAGTACGATCAGCCCGAGATCGCCGGCGCGCGACGTCGAGTTCGGCTTGGCGTAGTATTTCAAGGTCCAGTCGCGGCCGCCGAACGACACCTTGCGCAGGAACGGCACCCAGCCTGATGCCGGCGGCGCCGTCGCGGTCACGACCTCGCCATTGCCGTTGACCGCGAGCTCGCCGCCACCGGGCCGTGGATTGGCCAGCGTCACGTTGAACAGCGACATCTCGTCATTGCCGAGCATCAAGGGGGCCAGGCGGTAGGAAATGGTGATGAAGCCGACCACGCTCTGGCTGTTCTCCTTCATCACCGGCGCGGCGAGGACAACGCCGAGCTGGCGCGGATCGCCGAACAGCGCGATCGGATCGGATGAGACCGGCGTGCCGTGTTCCATCGCCTCGCGCAGCATCGGGCCGACCACCGGATGGTCGTCGAGGATACGGCCGGGAAAGACCAGGGTCTGCTGATTCTGCGGTTCGACATCCATCACGACGTCGGCGGGCTCGTGGATCGCGGCAAGATCGATCGGGGAATCGTCAAAACTGCGGATCGTCGGGCGCGCAAATCCCGCCCGCTTCAGTTCGGCTTCCAGCCTGCCGAACTCCTGCGGCGGCACGCGGGCGATCCAGCTTGCGACCACAAAATCGGTCTTGAACGCATAGATCGAGGCGCGCAGCGGCTGCAACGCGTTGGCGGAGGCGACCGTCGAGGGCCGGAAGATGCCGACCGCGACGCGCGCCAGCAATTCGCGCTCGCTGAGCCGCTCCTGGACAAGATTGGCATGGATGTCGATTTCGCGGGTCAGCGCGCTGCGGTCGAGCATCGATTCCTGATCGTAGACCCGCATCGCCGCGAGACCCGAGATGAGGGTTCCGACAAGACCCAAAACGCCAATGAAAAGTCCAACCCGAAGCACGCGTCTACTCGAAAATCACGGGGAGAAAGAAAGGGAAATGGCGTCTCATCGAACGGATGGGTCCGCCAGGGAGCGTACCGAGGGGATCGGCCGCAAGATCCGTCATCGGCGGACAAATATCATCTGCATGGGCAACCCTATCTCCAAGGACTAAGAATGACCAAGACGCCGGGGACCGAATTTGTTCCACGCGGTAAACGCCGCCGAACGCTTTTGCGCGACAAGGCTCCGGCGAATTCCGCGACACCGGCACGGCCCATCGCTCGCGCGCAGCTTCCGGCCCGCTGCGTCTGCCTACATTAACCATCTGGAATTCCTCGATTTTCCAGATTTTCCCAGTCCAACGCACCAGGACCGTGGCCGTTCCGCCACCATCTGTATCATTCCCGACCCTGCGGTTGATGGTGAATGCGGCGGGAGAAAATACGAAAGTCGGCGGCAGGTATCGGGCTTGTCCGCGCATTTCATCTTGAAAGCGCCGCCTTCTTGCTTCATAGCTTCGCCGCGACCTTGAGAATCGTCAGGTCCCTGCGAGCCGCGTGTTCTGATGCCGATAAAACGGCTTCTGGCTTGCCTTTTCAGCTAACCACATTCGACGCCCCAAGCACGCGGGTGTCTCCGACACCCCCGGCTGCACCCGAACTCCGATACGGACGGGCGCGGGCCATGACTCATAGGAAGACTGTCTTTTGACCTCTTTTCAGGATTTCGGCCTCGCCGATCCCATTTCGCGTGCTCTGAAGGAAGAAAACTACCACACACCCACCCCGATCCAGGCCCAGGCGATTCCGATCGCCATCACCGGCCGTGACCTCGTCGGCATCGCCCAGACCGGAACCGGCAAGACCGCCTCCTTCGCGCTTCCCATTCTCCATCGTCTGCTCGAGAACCGCACCCGTCCGCAGCCCAAGACCTGCCGTGTGCTGGTGCTGAGCCCGACCCGCGAATTGTCGGGCCAGATCCTCGACAGCTTCAGCGCCTATGGCCGCCACATCCGCCTCACCTCCACCCTCGCCATCGGCGGCGTGCCGATGGGCCGTCAGGTCCGTGCGATGATGCCGGGCGTGGAAGTGCTGGTCGCCACTCCGGGCCGCCTGCTCGACCTCGTGCAGGGCAACGCGCTGAAACTCAACCAGGTCGAGTTCCTGGTGCTCGACGAAGCCGACCGCATGCTCGACATGGGCTTCATCAACGACATCCGCAAAATCGTCGCCAAGCTGCCCGCGAAGCGCCAGACCCTGTTTTTCTCGGCCACCATGCCGAAGGACATCGCCGATCTCGCCGAGCATATGCTGCGCGATCCGGCGCGGGTCGCGGTGACGCCGGTGTCCTCGACGGTGGAGCGCATCACCCAGCGCGTGATCCAGGTCGATCACACCGCCAAGCCCGCAGTGCTCGCCGAACTGCTCGCCAACGAGCCGGTCAACCGCGCGCTGGTGTTCACCCGCACCAAGCACGGCGCCGACAAGGTTGTGAAGGGCCTCGCCAAGGCCGGCATCGCCGCCGAGGCGATCCACGGCAACAAGTCGCAGAACCATCGCGAGCGCGTGCTCGCCGCGTTCCGCAACGGCGACATCCGCACCCTGATCGCGACCGACATCGCCGCGCGCGGCATCGACGTCGACGGCATCACCCATGTGATCAATTTCGATCTCACCAACGTGCCCGAGACCTACGTGCACCGCATCGGCCGCACCGCGCGCGCCGGCGCCGACGGCACCGCGATCTCGCTGGTGGCCGGCGAGGAAAACACCTACCTGCGCGATATCGAGAAGCTGATCCGCATCTCGCTGCCGCGTGAGGATCGCCGCACGCCGGGCCATGCCCGCGCCGCGGCGCCCGCACCGGCGCAGCAGCCTCGCAGCGCGCGCGGCCCGCACGGCCATCCGGCGCGCGGACAGGATGGCGCTCCGTCCGCCAAGGGACCGCGCCGCCGGCGCCGGCCCGGAGGCGGCGCGCCGAATGCGCACCGGCACGAGACCGCCAGCCACGGCGCCGGTCAGAAAACCGGCCACGGCCGGCACGATCAGGCCCGGACTTCGCAGGGCGGCAAGGCCGACGGCATTTCCGGCGTCGCCTTCCTCCATCGCGAAAGCCGCCCTTCCCGCCCCGTATCGCAACCCAAGCGCAATCAGCGTCCGCAACGCTAACCGCAAGACGTCCTGGAGAGACAGATGGCTAAAGAAGAGCTGATCCAGTTCGAAGGACTGGTGACCGAAATTCTTCCCGATGCCCGCTATCGAGTGCAGCTCGATGCCGGGCATGAAATCGTGGCCTACACGGCCGGCAAGATGAAGAAGAATCGCATCAAGACGCTGGCGGGCGATCGGGTGACGATCGAAATGTCGCCGTACGATCTGGAAAAGGGCCGCCTGATTTTCCGTCACAAGGACGAGCGTCCGGGCACCGCGCCGCGCGGCGCGCCGCCGCGCGGCCAATTCCGCCGCCGCTGATCATTTGCTGTGCAACGCGCCCGGACCTGTGCCGGGCGCGTTTTGCTATCCGTATGCCACGCGTATGCCACGGAAACCGCGGTAAAAAATCTGCGCATGGCAGGATTGTTTTGGCAGCATGTTTCCCATAGGATGCCCGCCATCGAATTTCGGCCGGACGACATTAGCTATCACCGGTACAGCCGGGACAGACGCTGACGACCTCTTCCAAATTTCGATCTCACCGGCCCATCTGAACAATGGGCTTCGATTATCTACTTGAGAGGACTACCCCACGTGAGCATGGGAACAGTGAAGTGGTTCAACGCGACCAAGGGTTACGGGTTTATTCAGCCGGATGACGGCGGCAATGACGTGTTCGTGCACATCAGCGCCGTCGAGCGCGCCGGTCTCGGAACGCTGCGTGAAGGCCAGAAGATCAGCTACGAGATCGTCGCCGATCGCCGCTCCGGCAAGTCGTCGGCCGACAATCTCCGCGCCGCGGGCTGATTGAGGGCTGATCGGACGATCGCGGCGGCCGCCGCGATCACCGGAAGCGAAAATTGAATAATGAAAAGGCCGCATCGCATGCGGCCTTTTTATTTGCCCGGGTCTTTATTTGTCCCGGTCTTTATTTGCCCGGCGATTTGCATTGCGCGCGATGTCCGCGGGCGCCCCTCCCATATTTCGAAGGCACGGGCTCATGTGCACGCCGGCGCGCTCGGATACTGGACGCTGACAGACTGGCGCGGGCGCGTGAACGTGCGGTCGTGAAGCGCGAAGACCGGCGAGATGTAATTGAGCGCGGAATCGTAACCGACCACCGGCCGGAAATTATAGGTGACCTCGCTCATGATCAGATAGGTGCCCGGCACCTGAAGTCCCACCGGAAGCGTGATGACGTCATTGCAGCCGCGCGCGGTCGCGTTGCTCGACTTGCTCCATTTCACCTTGGCGATCTTGTTCGCGTCGACATAGATCTGCGACACGATCGCCTGGATCGGCGCCGACGGATACGGCGTCATGACCACGCCCCCCATCACGAAGGCGTTGGCAACGTCGATATCGCTGATCTGCGAGGCCTGCGAGATCAGGTCCGACACGGTGCGCGTGACCATCGTCACCTTGCGATCGACCGCAAAGCCTGTCGAAACCTGGATCGCTCCGAAGAAGATCATCAGCATCACCGGCACGATCAAGGCGAATTCGATCGCCGCGACGCCGCGCGCGTCGCGCGCGAAGGACGTCGTCCGCAGCCGTTTGAGAAGATCAGGCGTCGTCATGACAGCGATCCTTCACTGAACACGAAACGCGGTGGTCGCCGCGAGCAGCTTCTTCGGGCTGCTGCTGTCGGCGCCGATATTGGCGATGTTGTAGCCGAGCCGCGTGACGTACAGCGGCCACTGATAGAACGTGCGCACCACCACGGTGTTGGCGCTGTTCTGCGGCGGCGGCTGATAGACGAAATTGTTGGTGAAGTTCCCGGATCCATCGATCGGATTGGAAATCACGATCGGCGTATTCGGCGGATAGGACTGCACGTCGACATAGATGCCATTGCACTCGAAAAGCAGCGAAACGCGGTCGCACAGGTCTTTCTTGAAATCGGCCTGCCCCCAACCCTTGCTCTGCGCCTGTTGCGTCAGCAGCAGCCGTGCGGTGTCCTGCGTCCCGGTCTCCAGCACCTGCCCGGCAAAAAACACCAGCGATGTTTCCATGATCGCGAAGATCAACGCGAGAAAGATCGGTGCGACCATCGCGAACTCGATCGCCGCCGAACCGCGCCGCTGGCGAGGGAAGCTTCGGAGCGCGGCGCGCAGGCGCGCAAGAAGGCGGGACGGCGCAGACATCGTATTATCCTCAACGGCGGCGTTAGAAGGCTACCGTCGAACCTATCCCAGAGAGATTGTCGAAAGCTTGCCGCCGATCCGGACAAACCGCGTGCCGGCGCTAACCAGCCGTCAACCATATTGCAGCGCCAAAGGCTGACGGGGATGACTGTCGTCCCGACGCAGGCCGGGACCCGTCATCCCGGGCGATGATGTGGGAATGGCAGACCCGGCCTCATGGTTCGAAACGCAAGGCTGCCGCCTCGCTTCTCTCCAGGAGAAAAGCGGGATCAAGCGCTAGCCGCCGTCGCTCGACTGTTTCTTGCACTCGGGCGAGCAGTTATAGACGTTGCGGTCGGAGCCCCGGTAGATGGTGATCGACTGGCCGTCACCGTCATTGGCTTCCGCCTTGGTCTGGCGGTGGGCATCGACCAGGCTGCGCAGCGCCAGCGACAGCGTGCCGCTCTGGCGCGCGCGCGCCAGGGTCTCGGCCTGGCGCGGCCGCAATTCCAGCGTCGCGGTCTTGCCGACCACGACCTTCTGGCCGTTCTTTTCCTCGATGGTCTGATCGATCGCCAGCACCCGCACATCGTGCAGAATGATGTCCGAGGAGATGATTTCCCGGCTCGATACGTTGCCGTTGGCGTCGATCGCCTTCTGCCGCCGCGACAGCAGGACGTCGACGCGGTCGTTCGGCAGGATGAAACCGCCGGCGCCGGTCTCCGGCGAAATCTCGGTCGAAATCGCGCGCATGCCGCTCGGCAGGATCGCGGCCATGAAGCCGGAGCCATCGCCCTTCACCAGCTTGGTTTCGCGCACCGGCTCGCCGGCCATCAGCGGCGAGCGGGCGATCGTGCCGGTCATGTCCTTGATCGCGTCGGCGCGGTCGCTGCGCTTGATGAAATTCGCGCTGGTGGCGCCCGCCGGCCAGGTCTGCCATTTCAGATCGTCGGCGGTGACGGTCTGGCCGAGCCCGATGTCGGACTTGGCGATCAGCACGTCGGTGGTTTCGATCTGGGGAACGGGAGCCGCGGTCTGCACCGGGGGCGGATTCGAGCCGCTGGCGAGATAGGCGGCAAATACGCCGGCGACCAGGGCAATGGCAAGAACGGCGATACGCGCTCTGTTCATACGCTTTTACTCTCTACACAACGCATCGGCCACCGACGAGGCAGCCCGATATGGCAAATCTGCCGTTAATTAATGAATGAAGTGCAAATAGCCGGCGCCCCGCCCGCGCGGCGCATCGCGATCACGGCACGCCGCCTCGGGTATCCGGCGACCGCAAGAGCGCGCAAACCGCTTTGTGCAAAGCCGCGGCGCGCGCGCCACCGACATTCTGCGTTCAATTTAAGTCTGCATTTACCGTGAGTCAGAACAGCCCGATATGGCCGAGTTTCTGCGGTCGGATTAACCGTGCCGAAATTCCTGCGTCGTTAAGTTGCGGCCATGGCCACGGTGCACACCACACCGACGGACCAATTAGTTCGACAGCCACGTGTACCATGGAGTTACCAATGACCAATCTGATTTCCCGCTTCGTCAAGGACGAGTCCGGCGCCACCGCGATTGAATACGCGCTGATCGCCGCCGGCATCGCGCTCGCGATCATCGCGGCCGTGCAGGGCGTCGGCACCGCGCTCGACCTCAAGTTCAAGGACATTTCCGGCAAGGTCGGCTCGATGTAAGCCGAGCCGCTTGCAAGAAGTTAAAAGGAGGGCTTCGGGCAACCGAGGCCCTTCATTGTTTCCGCTCCGATCAACCTTGTCCTGTGGCGTATCGACATGACATCAAGCGAGCACCCTTCCGATCCCCGTCTGAAAAACCGGCGCATCGCCGCCGAACGCACAATGGCCTTGCAGGCCAGCGTGTTCGGCCGCGAGCCGCTCGGTCTCATTTGCGCCGCGCTGGCGCTGGCATGGATCGCCCTGATCTGCCGGATTGCCAGTATTTGGTGACCGGCGTTTTTCGATTGTTCACTCCTGCGCCTTAGATTGGGGCCTCAAGATCAGCAATCGGCAGCCTCCATGATCCTCGATCTCGCCCGCCTGTTCGTCTTCCCCGCTCTGATGGCCTTCGCGGCCTCGAGCGATCTCCTGACCATGACGATCTCGAACCGGGTCTCGCTGCTGCTGATCGCGGGGTTCCTGATCCTCGCCCCGCTCACCGGCATGCCGCTCGCCGCCATCGGCCTGCATGTCGTCGCCGGCATGGCCGTGCTGGTGGTCGCCTTCGCCTGCTTCGCCCTCGGCTGGATCGGCGGCGGCGACGCCAAGGTGGCGGCGGCCGCGGCGCTGTGGTTCGGCTTCGATCACCTGATGCCCTATCTGCTGTTCGCCGCGGTGTTCGGCGGCGCGCTGACCCTGCTGATGCTGCAGTTCCGGCAATGGCCGCTGCCTTACGCGCTGGCGGCGCAACCCTGGCTCAGCCGCCTGCATGGCCGCGACAGCGGCATTCCCTACGGCATCGCGCTCGCGCTCGGCGCGCTGATGGTCTACCCGCAGACCGCCTGGGTGCAGGCGGTGGACCTCGCCCGCCTGGCCATGCCCTGACTGGCGCGATAAGGCCCCGTTAACGTCATTTAGATACGCCTCATTAACCATGCTTTGACGAATAGCTGGTCAAATCCCTTCACTGCGACGAGCCGTCGCAAGCGTGAAGTTGGAACATGAAGCGTATGACATCCGCCCCTCGCATCGTGCGAACATCTCTGGTCCGCGCCCTCTGCGCCGCGGCGGTCTCCGCGCTGGTGCTCAATCCGGCCATCTCTCCGGTGGTTGCGGGGGATGCACGCCCGATTCCGGCCCGCGCCGATGGCAGCGGCCTCAACGCCCGCACCCTCGCGCTCGGCATCGGCAAATCGCTCGTCATCGACCTGCCGCGCGACATCAAGGACGTCCTGGTCGCCGACCCCAAGATCGCCAACGCGGTGGTGCGTTCGGCGCAGCGCGCCTACATCATCGGCGCGGCGGTGGGCCAGACCAATATCGTGTTCTTCGACGCCGCGGGCCAGCAGATCGCGGCCTATGACATCGCGGTGACCCGCGACCTCAACGGCATCCGCTCCGCGATCCGGCAGGCTCTGCCGAACTCCCAGATCCAGATCGAGGGCCTCGGCGACGGCGTCGTGCTGTCGGGCTCGGCCGCCAACCAGGTCGAGGCGCAGCAGGCGGTGGAACTGGCAGCGCGTCTTGCCGGCGGCCTCGATCATGTCGTCAACAGCATCGCGGTGCGCGGCCGTGACCAGGTGATGCTCAAGGTCACCGTGGCCGAAGTGCAGCGCGACATCATCAAGCAGCTCGGCGTCGATCTCAGCGCCAGCCTCAATTACGGCACCGCCGTCGTCAACTTCAACAACACCAACCCGTTCACCGCCTATGGCCGCCAGCTCGTGTCCGGCAACAATCTCGCCGGCTCGTTCAAATCGGTGACCGCGACGCTGCGCGCGATGGAAAGCGCCGGCGTGGTGCGCACCCTCGCCGAACCCAATCTCACCGCGATTTCCGGCGAGTCGGCCACCTTCGTCGCCGGCGGCGAATTCCCGGTGCCGGCGGGTTACAATTGCGATCCCGTC
Source organism: Afipia sp. 64-13 (assembly GCA_001897755.1). Lineage (GTDB taxonomy): Bacteria > Pseudomonadota > Alphaproteobacteria > Rhizobiales > Xanthobacteraceae > Afipia. Next base: position 73,178 of record MKUJ01000013.1, on the reverse strand, counting down.
ACCCATGTCTGCACCACGCAGATCAGCTTCAAGAAGTTCGGCATCTCGCTGAACTTCACCCCGGTGGTGATGACCGAGGGCCGCATCAGTCTGCGCGTGATGACCGAAGTGTCGGAGCTGTCGAACGACAACTCCATCACCATCACCCAGGGGTCCGGCTCCTCCACCGCGAGCGCGCTCACGGTGCCTTCGATCAAGACCCGCCGCGCCGAAACCACGCTGGAAATTCCCTCCGGCGGCTCGATGGCGATGGCCGGCCTGATCCAGGAGCAGACCAAGCAGGCGATCAACGGCATGCCCGGCGCCTCGCAGATTCCGGTTCTCGGCGCGCTGTTCCGCAGCCGCGACTACGTCAACCGCCAGAGCGAATTGATGGTGCTGGTGACGCCCTATGTGGTGCGCGCGGTGGCGCAGAAGGACCTGTCGCGGCCCGATGACGGCTTCGCCGACGCCTCCGATCCGCAATCCGTTCTGCTCGGCAGCATCAATCGCATCTACGGCGTGCCCGGCCGCGTCAAACCGGACCAGAGCTATCGCGGCAAATACGGCTTCATCACGGATTGAGACCGGGCAAGGACAGTTCCATGACCAAACGCGTATCCCGTCTCGTTTCCCGCCTTCCGCTCGCACTCGTGGTGATCGGCGCGGCCGCCGCGCTCGGCGCCTGCACCCATCGCAGCCAGGAAGCGGAGATCGCCACCGGCAGCCTGCCGGCGGATTATCGTCTACGCCATCCGATCGTGGTGCAGGAGGCCAGCAAGACCACGGAAATCTTCGTCGGCCGCACCCGCGGCGGCCTCACCGCGGCCCAGCGCGCCGATATCGGCGGGCTCGCCCGCGACTGGCTGCGCGAGGGCACCGGCGTGATCAATGTCGATGTTCCGCATCAGACGCCCAATGCGCGGGCCGCCGCCGATTCGGCGCGGGAAATCCGCGCCATCCTGCTGGGTTCGGGAATCCCGCCGCGCGGCGTCGTGCTGCGCGACTATCGCCCGACCGATCCGCGCCTGTTCGCCACCGTGCGCGTCAGCTATCCGCGCATTGCGGCCGACGCCGGGCCGTGCGGCCTGTGGCCGGAGGATCTGGGTCCCTCGATCAAGGACAAGAGCTATCTGGAGAACCGGCCGTATCACAATTTCGGCTGCGCCAGCCAGCGCAACCTCGCCGCGATGGTCGATAACCCGGCCGATCTCGTGCAGCCGCGCGCGGAGACGCCGCCTTATGCCGCGCGCCGCGACATCGCATTCGACAAATACCGCAAGGGCACGCCGACCGCGACCGTCTATCCGGACGGCGACAAGGCCAAACTCAGCGATCTGGGCAAATGATCAGTTACGCGCGTCAGAACGAGGATAACGAGCAGGCCGCACCGGTTGTGGCCGACGAACATATCGCGCCGGCGCCGCGGGTGTCGGTGCAGGCGTTCTGCGAGACCGTGAAGACCGCCGCGGCCGTGCAGGCCGCCGGCGAGGATCGTCGTCTCGGCAAGGCTCACCTCAAGGTGCAGATGGGCGGCATGACCGCCGCGATCGAGGCCTATCGCACCGCGCCGACGCCGAACGTGATCGTGCTCGAGACCGAGGGGCGCGGCGACCTGCTTGCCCAACTCGATCAGCTCTCGACCGTGTGCGATGCCGGCACCCGTGTCGTGGTGATCGGACGGATCAACGACGTCACGCTCTACCGCGAGCTGGTGCGGCGCGGCGTGTCCGACTACGCCATCGCGCCGGTGACGCCGATCGACGTGGTGCGTTCGATCTGCAATCTGTTCTCGACGCCCGAAGCGTCGGCGGTCGGCCGCATCATCGCGGTGGTCGGCGCCAAGGGCGGCGTCGGCGCTTCCACCATCGCGCACAACGTCGCCTGGGCGATCGCCCGCGATCTTGCGCTGGATTCGGTGGTCGCCGACCTCGATCTTGCCTTCGGCACCGCCGGGCTCGACTACAATCAGGACCCGCCGCAGGGCATCGCCGACGCGGTGTTCTCGCCGGACCGCATCGACACCGCCTTCCTCGACCGCCTGCTGTCGAAATGCACCGACCATCTCAATCTGCTGGCCGCGCCGGCGACGCTCGACCGCGTCTATGATTTCGGCGCCGAGGCCTTCGACTCGGTATTCGATACGCTGCGCACCACCATGCCCTGCATCGTGCTCGACGTGCCGCATCAATGGTCGGGCTGGACGCGCCGCGCGCTGGTCGGCGCCGACGATATCCTGATCGTGGCCTCGCCGGATCTCGCCAACCTGCGCAACACCAAGAACATCTACGACTTGCTGAAGGCGGCGCGGCCCAACGACCGCGCCCCGATCTACTGCCTCAATCAGGTCGGCGTGCCCAAGCGGCCGGAAATCTCGACGAACGAATTCTCCAAGGCCATCGAAAGCGAGCCGATCGTCACGATTCCGTTCGAGCCGCAGATCTTCGGCGCGGCCGCCAACAACGGCCAGATGATCGCCGAGATCGCCGCCAGCCATCGCACCACGGAAATCTTCCTGCAGCTCGCGCAGCGCCTCACCGGCCGCGCCGAGGCCAAGAAATCCCGCGGCTCGTTCCTCGCTCCGCTGCTCGGGAAACTGCGGGGAAAATAGCTCTGGCGTGAGAGGTTGTAGTGTTCGGCAAGCGTAGCGGAGAAGACATCGCACGGGCTCCCAAGCCCGCGATCCGGCAGGAGGAGCCGCCGGCTGCCGCCGCGCGTCCGCTTGCCGCTCCCGATGCGCCCGCCGTGTCCTCGCCGCCGCTGGCGCCCGCACGCCCGGCGACGCCGCCGCCTGCTGCGCCCGAAACCCGGCGCTCCGACAACTACTACCAGATCAAGAGCGCGATCTTCGGCGCGCTGATCGAGGCGATCGATCTCGCCCAGCTCGCCAAGCTCGACACCGAATCGGCCCGCGAGGAAATCCGCGACATCGTCAACGAGATCATCGCGATCAAGAACATCGTGATGTCGATCGCCGAGCAGGAGGAACTGCTCGACGACATCTGCAACGACGTCCTGGGATACGGTCCGCTCGAGCCCCTGCTGGCGCGCGACGACATCGCCGACATCATGGTCAACGGCGCCGGCACCGTGTTCATCGAAGTCTCCGGCAAGATCCAGAAGACCGGCATCCGCTTCCGCGACAACCAGCAGCTTCTCAACATCTGCCAGCGCATCGTCAGCCAGGTCGGTCGGCGCGTCGACGAATCCTCGCCGATCTGCGACGCCCGCCTTGCCGACGGCTCGCGCGTCAACGCCATCGTGCCGCCGCTCGCCATCGACGGCCCGGCGCTCACCATCCGCAAATTCAAGAAGGACAAGCTGACGCTCGATCAGCTCGTCAAGTTCGGCGCGATCTCGCCCGAGGGCGCGCAGATCCTGCAGGTCATCGGCCGCGTCCGCTGCAACGTGCTGATCTCCGGCGGCACGGGCTCCGGCAAGACCACGCTCCTGAACTGCATGACCAATTACATCGACGACGACGAGCGCATCATCACCTGCGAGGACGCCGCCGAGCTTCAGCTCCAGCAGCCGCATGTGGTGCGTCTGGAAACCCGTCCGCCGAACATCGAGGGCGAGGGCCAGGTGACGATGCGCGATCTGGTCAAGAACTGCCTGCGTATGCGGCCCGAACGCATCATCGTCGGCGAAGTCCGCGGCCCCGAGGCGTTCGACCTGTTGCAGGCGATGAACACCGGCCACGACGGCTCGATGGGCACGCTGCACGCCAACAACCCGCGCGAGGCACTGTCGCGCTGCGAATCCATGATCACCATGGGCGGCTATTCGCTGCCCTCGCGCACCATTCGCGAGATGATCTGCGCCTCCATCGATATCGTGGTGCAGGCCGCGCGTCTGCGCGACGGCTCGCGTCGCATCACCCACATCACCGAACTGATGGGGATGGAAGGCGACACCATCATCACCCAGGACATCTTCCTGTACGACCTGATCGGCGAGGACCTCAACGGCAACATCATCGGCCGTCACCGTTCCACCGGTATCGGCCGGCCGAGATTCTGGGATCGCGCGCGTTACTACGGAGAGGAAAAGCGGCTCGCCGCGGCGCTGGACGCCGCCGAGGCCCCCGATCCGGAACGATAGGGCATGCAAATGAAGCTGCAGACATTTGCCATCGCCTTCATGAGCGCGGTCACGCTGGGCGGACTCGCCTGGGTGTTCCTCTATCCGCTGCTGTCGGGCGAGAAGCAGGCCGAGAAGCGCCGCGCCTCCTTGACGCGCACCGAGCCGGTCGCGCGTCGCGTCGACCGCAACCAGCGCTCGCGCCGCGAGCAGGTCGAGAGTTCGCTGCGCGAGATCGAGGAACGCGCCAAGAAGGCGCAGAAGCAGCAGATCGCCACCCGCATCACGCAGGCGGGCCTGTCCTGGACCAAACAGCAGTTCATCATCGGCTCGGTCGTGCTCGGCGTGGTCCTCTTCGTCGCGCCGCTGATGGTGGGCGTCGGCCTTCTTCCGGCGGCCTTGCTCGGCCTGTCGGGCGGCTTCGGCCTGCCGCGCTGGGTGCTGAACTATCTCAAGAAGCGCCGCGAGAAGAAGTTTCTCGATGCGCTGCCGGATGCGGTCGACATCATCGTCCGCGGCATCAAGGCCGGCCTGCCGCTGTTCGATTCGCTGAAAGTCGTGGTCGCGGACGCGCCTGAACCGATCAAATCGGAATTCCGCGCCATCGTCGAGACCCAGAGCATCGGTATGCCGCTCGGCGAGGCGTGCCAGCGGCTCTACGAGCGCATGCCGCTGCCCGAGGCCAATTTCTTCGGCATCGTGATCGCGATCCAGACCAAATCCGGCGGCAACCTCTCCGAGGCTCTCGGCAACCTCTCCAAGGTGCTGCGCGACCGCAAGAAGATGAAGGCCAAGATTCAGGCGATGTCGATGGAAGCGAAGGCGTCCGCCGGCATCATCGGCGCGCTGCCGCCGGCGGTGATGATGATGGTCTACGTCATGTCGCCCGACTATATCTCGCTGCTCTGGACCCACCCGACCGGCCGCCTGATGATGGCGGGCTGCGTGGTGTGGATGACCATGGGCATTCTCGTCATGAAGAAGATGATCAATTTCGATTTCTGAGCGGGCACCATGCTGGATCTTCTGATCGAGAAACTCCACGACATCAAATTCATGACGATGTTGCTCGCCGCGACCGCCGCGGCCGCCACCGTCTACGTCCTGGTGACGCCGCTGCTGGCGGGCGATCCGCTGTCGAAGCGCATGAAGGCGGTGGCGAGCGAGCGCGAACGGCTGCGCCAGCGCGAGCGCGACCGCATGGCCCGCACCGAGAAGGTGACGCTGCGGCAGACGCCGAAACAGCTGGTCGGCCGCATCGTCGAGGACTTCAACCTCAGCAAATGGCTGGCGCAGGAAGAGGCCCGCGACAAGCTGGTGATGGCCGGCTATCGCGGCCAGGCGCCCTACATCACCTTCCTGTTCTTCCGCATGGTGATGCCGATCGTGTTCCTGGCCGGCTCGGCGCTCTACATCTTCGTCATCACCCATATGGACCGGCCGCTGGTGACGAAGCTCGCGATCTGCCTCGTCGCGGCCTGGGTCGGCATGCAGGCGCCGATGCTGTTCCTCAAGAACGCCATCAAGAAGCGGCAGCTCTCGATCAAGCGCGCCTTTCCCGATGCGCTCGACCTGCTCCTGATCTGCATCGAGTCCGGCATGTCGATCGAGGCCGCGTTCCGCAAGGTCAGCCAGGAGATCGGTTCGCAGTCGGTGCCGCTGGCCGAGGAATTCACGCTGACCACGGCGGAACTGTCCTATCTGCAGGACCGCAAGCAGGCCTACGAGAACCTGCAGAAGCGCACCGGCCTCGAAGGCGTCAAGTCGGTCTGCCTCGCCTTGCAGCAGTCCGAGCGTTACGGCACGCCGCTTGGCCAGACGCTGCGGGTGATGGCGCAGGAAAACCGCGACATGCGCATGAACGAGGCCGAGAAGAAGGCCGCCGGCCTGCCGCCGAAGCTGACGGTGCCGATGATCGTGTTCTTCCTGCCGGTGCTGTTCGTGGTGATCCTCGGCCCGACCGGCATCAAGGTCTCCGCCTATATGAATTGAGGCGGGCGTCGCGCGCGGGAGCGCCAATCATCTCGCCATTCGTCATGGCCGGGCATAGGCCGTCGAAGACGGGCGTAAACGCCCTTTTGACCCGGCCATCCACGTCTTGCTCACTGATCTTTCGTATCACGCCGTCATTGCGAGGCGCGTAGCGCCGAAGCAATCCAGCCCCGTTTATGCGGCGAGCCAGACTGGATTGCTTCGCTTCGCTCGCAATGACGGTAAATGAGAAGAGTGCTCGAAAGCCAAAGCAGCTTTTCAATCGCCTCAGGAGCGATGCGACGCGACCGAGCTGGTCTGCGCGCCGCCGGGACCGCCGCCCTGCAGCATCTGGCGCAGATAGGCGACATTGGCCTCCGCCTGGTCCGGCGGCAGGTCGGCTTTCACCAGCGCCTCGGCTTCGGCGAAACGGCCCTGCAGGCCGATGGCGAGGCCGAGATTCTGCCGCACCCGCGGATCGCCGGCGTTGCGCTGATAGGCGCGGCGCAGCGCCGCCTCCGCCTTCGGCAATTCCTTGGTCAGCACATAGGACAGGCCGAGATTGGACAGCACCGAGGGCTCGTCCGGCGCGATCTTGAGCGCGCTGGCGTAATAGCGGCGGGCGTCGTCGTGCTTGCCCATCTGGTCGAGCACGGTGCCCTGAATGGAGAGGATGCGCCAGTCGGGGTTCGACGGCGTATGCGCGCGCGTCAGCGTGTCGAACGCCTGTTGATAGTTGCCGTTGTCGGCGAGCGCGCGGCCATAGGCGCCGAGCAGCATGCGGTTGCCCGGATTGGCGATGGTCGCCTGCTCCAGCACCGCCACCGCCTGCTGGCGCTGGCCGTTCTGGCGCAGCGCGTTGCCATAGCGCAGCGCCGCCTCGGCATCGCGCGGATTGGCACGGTAGCGATCGCCCATCGCCTCGATCGCGCGATGGCTCTCCGCCTCCGGCGGCAGCGCCGCCTGCGCACCGAGCGCGCCGGTGACTTCCGGCGATCCGGTGGTCTTGCAGCCACCGAGCCCGCTCGCCAGCAGCGCGATCACCGCCGCGGAACCGCACAGACGGGCCAGAGAGCAGACAGGGCTGGACGAATGACGCATGGCAATTCGCTCGCGAGAACCGGCGGATGGCGCCCGGCGCCCCAGCAATAAAGTGTTAACCCTAATGAGTGGTTAATCCGGGTATTCGACGAGCCTTCAGATTTGTTGGCCTCGTCCCGAAGGTTTTGCCCGGCGATACGCCTCCGAGGAGGTGTCCCGGGCGCGATGCAGCGTGTAGCGCTGCTTCGCAGAACCGGACCGTTACAAACTCCGAACGTGGAACGGCCCCGGATCAGCGGGGAGACATTGCCTGTCGCGCCGCGTCCGGGGCACCTGCTCTTTTGACGTTATGGCTTGCGTTTTCTGCATCCAAGCCGATACCCGTTTCGCCTGAAACCACTCTACACTGCCGCCGCCACCATCCCGGGATTCTCCATGACCTCCGCCTTCGCGCCTGCTTCCACCGCCACCACGCCGATCACCTTCGCCACCATTTCGACCTGGGACAGCGTGAAGGCCGGGCTTTCGCCCGCCGCGCGGCAGTTCGCCGAGGCCTCCGGCTTCACCGGCAAGGCCGGCAAGCTGCTGGCGCTGCCGGATGCCGAGGGCCGCATCGTGCAAATCCTGTTCGGCCTCGACGATGCCGGCCGCCCCGCCCTCGACCGCTTTCGCGCCGGACAATTGCCGGCGCTGCTGCCCGCCGGCATTTATCGCTTCGACAACGCGCCGCAGGACGCGCGGCTTGCTGCGCTGGCCTTCGCGCTCGGCAGCTATCGCTTCAATCGCTACCGCAAGGCCGAGCCCTATAATGTCAAACTGGTGCCGCCGCAGGGCGTCGACATCGCCGATGTCGCGCGCATGGCGGAGGCCGCGACGCTGGCGCGCGACCTGATCAACACGCCCTCCAACGACATGGGACCGGAGGAACTCGCCGCCGCCGCACAGGACCTCGCCCGGCGCTATGGCGCGGAGTATCGCTGCATCGTCGGCGACGAGTTGCTGGCGCAGAATTTCCCGCTGATCCATGCGGTCGGCATGGCCTCGCCGCGCGCGCCGCGGCTGATCGATCTGTCCTGGGGCGATGCTTCACATCCGAAAGTCACGCTGGTCGGCAAGGGCGTCTGCTTCGACACCGGCGGCCTCGATCTGAAACCCTCCAGCGCCATGCTGATCATGAAGAAGGACATGGGCGGCGCCGCCAACGTGCTGGCGCTGGCACAGATGGTGATGGACGCGAAACTCAGGGTGCGGCTGCGCGTGCTGATTCCGGCGGTGGAGAATGCCGTCGCCGGCAACGCCTTCCGCCCGATGGACATCTTCCGCTCGCGCAAGGGCCTCACGGTCGAGATCGGCAACACCGACGCCGAGGGCCGTCTCGTGCTGGCCGACGCGCTGGCGCTGGCCGACGAAGAGAAGCCCGATCTGCTGATCGACCTCGGCACGCTGACCGGCGCGGCGCGGGTCGCGCTCGGCCCCGACCTGCCGCCGTTCTACACCAACGACGAGACGCTGGCCGCCGACATCGCGCGCGCGGCGCAGCAGGAGAACGATCCACTGTGGCGGCTGCCGCTATGGCCGGCTTACGATTCGTGGCTCGATTCCAAAACCGCTGATATCAACAACGCGCCGTCCGGCGGCTTCGCCGGCTCGATCACCTGCGCGCTGTTCCTGCAGCGTTTCGTACAGGCGGCGACGCGCTGGCTGCATGTCGACATCTATGGCTGGACACCGTCGGCCAAGCCTGCGCGCCCCGAAGGCGGCGAATGCCAGGCAGCGCGCGCGATCTACAGCGTGTTGAGCCGGCGCTATGGCTGAGTCGCTCGATCCACGGCTGACACCGGCGCGGCCCGATCTCGCCGCCAAACACCTCGAAGGCCGAGTGAACGCCGCGCGCTTTGTCGAAGGCGAGCTTTATGCCGTGAGCGATGCGCTGGCGCCGATGCGCCGCGCCCCCTCGCCCGACGCCCCGCTGGAGACGCAGGCGCTGAAGGGCGAGCGCGTCACGGTCTATGACCGCAGCGACAATGGCTGGGCGTGGGGCCAACTCGCCAGCGACGGCTATGTCGGCTGGCTGCCCGAGGCCGCGCTAACGCAAACCCTGATCAGGCCGACCCATCGCGTTATCGCGCTGCGCACCTTCGCCTTCCCCGGCCCCTCGATCAAACTGCCGCCGGCCGAGCACCTGCCGCTCGGCGCGCGGATCGAGATCGTCGAGCAGGACGACACCTTCGCCGTCACCGGCCAGCAGCATTATCTGCCGCGCCGCCATGTCGCGCCGCTCGAAACGCACGAGCCGGATTTCGTCGCGGTGGCCGAGCGCTTCGTCGGCACGCCGTATCTGTGGGGCGGCAAGTCGAGTTTCGGCATCGATTGTTCGGGACTGGTGCAGGTCGCGCTCGATGCGGCGGGCATCACCGCGCCGCGCGACAGCGACATGCAGGAGCGCGCGCTCGGCCTCAATGTGCCGCCCTCGCAATGGCAGGCGCTGCGCCGCGGCGATCTGATGTTCTGGAAGGGCCACGTCGCCATCGTGCGCGATACGGACAGCATCGTGCACGCCAACGCGCACCATATGGCGACCGCGATCGAACCGCTGGCGGCGGCGATCGCGCGCATCGCGGCGGCCGGCAGCGAGATCACCGGCGTGAAGCGGCTGGTGACGATGTAATTTGCGCGCCGTCCCTGCTCCTCATGGTGAGGAGCGAGGCATGGCCTCGCGTGGGGAATAAATCTATCGATAAATCCTAACCCCTCACCCGCTCGCGACCTCTCCCCATGGGAGAGGTAAAAGGAAACGCTGCTTGCGCGTGACTAAGCCAAAGCAAAAACACATCCGTCATGGCCGGGCCTGACCCGGCCATCCACGTCTTCTTTTTCAACAGCGACGGCAAAGACGTGGATGCCCGGCACAAGGCCGGGCACGACGAAACCAGCTACCGGTTATCTGACAGCGCAGGAAACCAACCCCTCACGCTTCCGGCGCGATCGAGCCGGCGGCCTCGATATTGAACGCGGCGGCGAACAGCGCGCGCGTGTAGTCGGTCTTCGGATGCTGGAACAGTTCCGACGCCGGGCCCTCCTCGACGATCTTGCCGTGACGCATCACGATCAGATGGCTCGCCAATGACGCCACCACGCGCAGATCGTGCGAGATGAACATGTAGGTCAGATCGCGCTGGCGCTGCAGATCACGGAGCAGATCGACCATCTGCGCCTGGAACAGCATGTCGAGCGCGGATGTCGGCTCATCCAGCACCACGAAATTCGGCTCCAACACCACGGCGCGCGCGATGCTGATACGCTGGCGCTGGCCGCCGGAAAATTCGTGCGGATAGCGGAAGCGGCTCGCCGGATCGAGACCGACATCGGTCAGCGCCTTGACGACGCGCGCCTCGCGTTCGTGCTCCGCAAGCTGCGGCTGATGCACCGACAGGCCCTCGGCGATGATGTCGCCGACCGCCATGCGCGGCGACAGCGCACCATAGGGGTCCTGAAACACGATCTGCATGTCGCGGCGATGCGGCCGCATCTCGGCAAAACGCAGCCCCTGAATGTTGTGGCCGAGAAACACGATCGGCCCGTCCGACGAGATCAGCCGCAACAGCGCGAGGCCGAGCGTGGTCTTGCCCGAACCGGATTCGCCGACCACGCCGAGCGTCTCGCCCTTGCGCACCGCCAGCGACACGCCATCGACCGCCTTGATGTGACCGACCGTCTTGCGCAAGAACCCGCGCTTGATCGGAAACCACACCTTGAGATCGTCCGCCTGCATCACCACCGGCGCATCGGGACACGGCGGCGCCGGATCGGGCTTCGGCTCGGCCGCGAGCAGCGCCCTGGTGTAGGGATGCTGCGGCGACGTGAACACCTGCTCCACCGGCCCCTGCTCGACGATCTTGCCGTGATTCATCACGCACACGGTGTCGGCGATGCGGCGCACGATGCCGAGATCGTGGGTGATGAACAGCATGCTCATGCCGAGCCGGGTGCGGATATCGGCGAGCAGCGCGAGAATCTGCGCCTGCACTGTGACGTCGAGCGCGGTGGTCGGCTCGTCGGCGATCAAGAGGTCCGGCTCGTTGGCGAGCGCCATCGCGATCATCACGCGCTGGCGCTGGCCGCCGGACAATTGATGCGGATAGGAACCAAGCCGGGTTTCCGGCTCGGGAATGCCGACCTGCGTCAGGAGTTCGACGATGCGCGCGCGGGCCTTGGCGCCGCGCAGGCCGCTGTGCAGGAAGATCACCTCGCCGATCTGCGCCTCGATGGTGTGCAGCGGATTGAGCGAGGTCATCGGCTCCTGGAAGATGATCGAGATGTCGTTGCCGCGCACCTCGCGGATCTCGCCCTCACTCAGCGTCAGCAGATCGCGGCCCTTGAACAGGATGCGACCGGAAGGATGCGACGCATTCGGATAGGGCAGCAGCTTGAGCACCGACAGCGCGCTGACCGATTTTCCCGAGCCGGATTCGCCGACCAGCGCGACGCACTCGCCGCGATTGATCGCAAACGAAACATGATCGACCGCAAGCGTCTGGCTCTTGCCGTGGCGGAAGGCCACCGACAGGTCACGCACATCGAGCAGAGGCTGGCTGAGCACATCCATCGGCGTCACTCGAATGTCTTGCGCGGATCGAAGGCGTCGCGCACCGCCTCGCCGACGAAGATCAGGAGCGAGAGCATGATCGCCACCGAGAAGAATCCGGTGAAGCCGAGCCACGGCGCCTGGATGTTGGCCTTGGCCTGCGCCAGCATCTCGCCGAGCGAGGGCGAGCCGGGCGGCAGGCCGAAGCCGAGGAAATCGAGCGCGGTCAGCGTCATCACCGAGGACGAGACGATGAACGGCAGGAAGGTCATGGTCGCGACCATGGCGTTCGGGAGCAGATGCCGGAACATGATGGTGGCATCCGACACGCCGAGCGCGCGCGCCGCCATGATGTATTCGAAATTGCGCCCGCGCAGGAATTCGGCGCGCACGAGGCCGACCAGCGACACCCACGAGAACAGCAACAGGATGCCGAGCAGCACGAAGAAGCCCGGCACCAGCACCGACGACAGGATCAGCAACAGATAGAGCGAGGGAATCGCAGTCCACACTTCGATGAGGCGCTGGAAGGTGAGATCGATCCAGCCGCCGAAATAGCCCTGGATGCCGCCGGCGGCGACACCGATGATCGACGACACGATGGTGAGCGCGAGGCCGAACAGCACCGAGATGCGGAAGCCGTAGATCAGCCGCGCCACCACATCGCGGCCCTGATCGTCGGTGCCGAGCCAGTTGTATTCGAGATCGCGGCAGCCCTTCAGCCCCTTCTTCTCGACCACCGCTTTACAGTCCTGCTCGCTCAGCATCCAGGTCGGCTTCGACGGCGCAGGAGTGGGCAGATCGAGATTGTGGGTATCGTAGGAATAGCGGATCGGCGGCCAGATCATGGTGCCGCCCTTCTGCGCGATCAGCTTCTGCAAAAACGGATCGCGATAGTCGGCCTCGGTCTCGAAATCGCCGCCGAAGGTGGTCTCCGAATAGCTGACGAAAGCCGGGAAATAGAGATGGCCGTCATACTTGATGAGGAACGGCTTGTCGTTGGCGATCAGTTCGGCGAACAGCGAGACCACGAACAGGATCATGAAGATCCAGAACGACCAGTAGCCGCGCCGGTTGGCCTTGAAATTCTGCCAGCGCCGCAAATTGAGCGGCGACGGCGAAAAGCGATGCCGCGTCGGCGGCACCGCCTCGCCGAGCGGCGCCTGCGCCGTGGTTTCCACCGGCACGCTCATGCCTCGCGCGCCTCGAAATCGATCCGCGGATCGACCCACATGTAAGTCAGGTCCGAGATCAGGTTCACCACCAGGCCGACCAGCGAGAAGATGTAGAGCGTGCCGAACACCACCGGATAGTCGCGGTTGAGCACGCTCTCGAAACCGAGCAGGCCGAGCCCGTCGAGCGAGAAGATGGTTTCGATCAGGAGCGAACCGGAGAAGAAGGCGTGGATGAAGGCGCTGGGAAATCCGGCGATCACGATCAGCATGGCGTTGCGGAAGATGTGGCCGTACAGCACCTGCCGCTCGTTGCAGCCCTTGGCGCGCGCGGTGACGACATACTGCTTGCGGATTTCATCGAGAAAGGAATTCTTGGTCAGCAGCGTCATGGTGGCGAAGGCGCCGAGCGCCATCGAGATCAGCGGCAGTGTCAGGTGCCAGAAGTAATCCGCGATCTTCTGGTACCACGGAAAGTCTGACCAGCCGTCCGAGGTCAGGCCGCGCAGCGGGAAGATGTCGTAGAACGAGCCGCCCGCGAACAGGATGATCAAGAGGATCGCGAACAGGAAGCCGGGAATCGCGAAACCGATGATGATGATGCCCGAGGTCCAGATATCGAAGCGCGAGCCGTCGGCGATCGCCTTGCGAATGCCGAGCGGGATCGAGATCAGGTAGGTCAGCAGCGTCATCCAGATGCCGAGCGACATCGACACCGGCAGCTTCTCCTTGATGAGCTGGATCACGCTCACGTCGCGGAAATAGCTCTTGCCGAAATCGAAGCGGGCGAAATTCCACACCATCAGCGCGAAGCGCTCATAGGCCGGCTTGTCGAAGCCGAACTGCTTTTCGAGACTCTTGATGAAATCGGGATCGAGCCCCTGCGCGCCGCGATACTTCGAATTCATCGCGTCCGCCGAGGCGCCGGGCTGGGCGCGCGCACCCATGTCGCCGCCGGAGGAGCCGGAGATGCGCGAGGTGCCGCCGGTGTCCGCGCCGGAGAGCTGCGCGATGACGCGCTCGACCGGACCGCCGGGCGCGAACTGCACCACCACGAACGACACGAACAGGATTCCGAGTAGCGTCGGAATC
>MKUJ01000013.1:0-59246 GCA_001897755.1 Afipia sp. 64-13 | reverse complement strand
TTTTGCGGCGCCTTCGGATCGGTTGTCAGCGCCGGGCTCGATGCCTTCGCCGGCTCCGACCACCACAGGTCAGGCACGCCGACGCCGGCATATTTCGGCAGTCTGGGCGGATGGCCGAACACGTCCCAGTAGGCAACGCGATGCACGGCCGAATACCATTGCGGCACCCAGTAGCGCCCGGCGCGGAACACGCGGTCGAAAGCGCGGCAGGCGGTGCGCAGCGTGTCGCGGTCCGGCGCCGCGATGATGCGCTCGATCAGCGCGTCGATCGCGGGATCGGCGACGCCCGCCAGATTCTGCGAGCCCTTGATGCCGGCGGCCTGCGAGGAGAAGAAGGTGCGCATGCCGTCGCCCGGTGTCGAGGACATCGAGAAACGCTGGATCGCGAGATCGAAATCGAAATCGTCCACCCGCGCGCGGTGCTGCACCGGATCGACCAGCCGCACGCTGGCCTCGATGCCGAGCGTGGCGAGGTTCTTCACATAGGGCGCGTGGTGCGCCTGAAACGCCGGCTCGTCGAGCAGGAATTCGATGCGGAACGGCCTGCCGTCGGGCAATTGCCGCTTGCCGCCCTTCACCACGCAGCCCGCCTCCTGCAACAGTTGCGAGGCGCGGCGCAGCAGCGCGCGATCCTGTCCCGAACCGTCGGAGACCGGCGGGGTGAACGGCGCGCCGAACACCTCGTCCGGCACCCGGCCGCGGAACGGCTCCAGCAGTTTCAATTCCTCCGGCGGAGGCGGGCCTTCCGCCATCAGGTCGGAATTCTGGAACGGCGACACCGTGCGCGCATAGGCGCCGTACATGATGGTCTTGTTGGTCCACTCGAAATCGAACGCGTCGATCAGCGCCTCGCGCACCCGCGGGTCCTTGAACTGCGCGCGGCGGGTGTTGATGAACCAGCCCTGCGCGCCGGATGGCGTCTCGTCGGGCAGCTTCTCCTGCTTGACGCGGCCATCCTTGATCGCCGGAAAATCGTAGCGGGTATTCCAGATCCGCGCGGTGAATTCCTCGCGGTAGAGATAATTGCGCCCGGTGAAGCCCTCGAAGGCGACATCACGGTCGCGATAGAATTCATAGCGCACGATGTCGAAGTTGAACGCGCCGCGGCAGGCCGGCAGATCGCGGCCCCACCAGTCCTTGACCCGCTCGTATTCGATATAGCGCCCGGCCTCGAAGCGCCCGACCTTGTAGGGCCCTGAGCCGAGCGGTACGTCGAGCGTCGATTCCTCGAAATTGCGTTTGGTGTAATAGGCCTTGGAGAAGATCGGCAGCCCGGCGACATAGAGCGGCACGTCGCGGCCGCGCTTTTCCGCGAACGTCACCACCAGCGTCGCATCGTCCACCGCCTCGGCGGAGACAAAATCGCGCATCTGCTGATGGATGATGGGATGGCCTTTCGCCTTGAGCAGCGTCAGCGAGAACGCCGCGTCCTGCGCGGTCAGCCTGCTGCCGTCATGAAAGCGCGCCTCGGGCCGCAGCGTGAAGCGATAGGTCAGGCCATCCGGTGAAATCCGCACGCTGCGCGCGGCGAGGCCGTACATCGCATCCGGCTCGTCGCCGGCCCGGGTCATCAGCGGGGCAAAGGTGAGGTCCATGCCGACCGCGCCGTCGCCCTTCAGGATGAAGGCATTCAGCGAATTGAAGGTCTGAAACGACTGGTTGTAGGCGCGACTCGAGGGCACGGTGGAGAGCGCGCCGCCCTTCGGCGCGTTCACGTTGACGTAGTCGAAATGCGTAAAGTCCGCCGGATATTTCAGGTCGCCGAACGCCGACATGCCGTGCGCGTCCGCGCCCTCGGCGGCGCGCGCCGGCGCAAGACAGCCCGCCATCGCGGCACTGCCGCCGAGCACGAGAAGATGGCGACGCGTCAACGCGGTCAAGAACGCCGTCCGATCTTGTTGGCCTTGTCCTTGTCGAACCACCAGATCGACGGGAATGCGGAGAGCCCGTATTTCGGCATCTGCGCCGGGCGGCCGAAGCGATCCCAGCGCGCGGTGCGCACTTTCGGGTAATTCCACTGCGGCACGACGAAATTGTGCCACAGCAGCACGCGATCGAGCGCGCGGGTGGCGGCGACGAGGTCGTCGCGATCCTTGGCGAAGATCACCCGCTCGATCAGTTTGTCGATCGCCGCATCCTTGATGCCGATCAGATTGCGCGAGCCCGCCATATCGGCGGCCCGCGAGCCCCAGAACTCGCGCTGCTCGTTGCCGGGCGACAGCGATTCCGGCCACGAGGCGGTGACGATGTCGAAGTCCCAGTTGCGCTGCCGGTTCTCGTACTGGATCGGATCGATGGTGCGGACATTGACCGTGATGCCGAGCCGCTCCAGCGAGGGCTTGTAGAACAGCATCACGCGCTCGAAGCTCGGATCCTGCGTCAACAGCTCGACCTCGAACGGCGCGCCGGTTTTGGCGTTGACCAGTTTGCGCTCGCGCACCTCGTAGCCCGCCTCCTTCAAGAGCCGCAGCCCCTCGCGCAGATTGCTGCGGACGTTCTCCGGATTGCCGCCAACCGGATTGGTGTAGGCCGTGGTGAACACCTCCGGCGGCACCGCATCCTTCACGCCCTGCAAAATCTCGAGCTCGCGGCCTTCGGGCAGGCCGGACGAGGCCAGCTCGGTGCCGTCGAAATAAGAGGTGATGCGCTTGTACTGGCCGAAGAAGATCTGCTTGTTCATCTCCTCGAAGTCGAACGCGAAGTTCATCGCGCGGCGCACCCGCGCATCCTTGAACTTGTCACGGCGAATGTTGAAAGCGAACGCCTGCATGATGCCGGAGGAGCGGTTGGGAAACTCCTCGAGGATCACGCGCTTGTCGGACACGGCGGGGAAATCATAGGCCGTCGCCCAGTTCTTGGCGCTGTTCTCGGTGCGCCAGTCCACCTGATCGCCCTTGAAGGCTTCCAGCGCCACCGTGGAGTCGCGGAAATATTCGTAGCGCAGCTCATCGAAATTGTAGCGGCCGACATTCACGTTGGTGTCGCGACCCCAATAGTCCTTGACGCGCTCCAGCACCAGGCTGCGGCCGGGCACGAATTCCTTGATCTTGTACGGCCCGCTGCCGAGCGGCGGCTCCAGCGTGGTCGCGGAGATGTCACGCTTGGCGCCCGAGGCGTTGCTGCCTTCCCACCAGTGTTTCGGCAGCACGGTGAGCTGGCCGACGATCTGCGGCAGTTCGCGGTTGCCCGGCGCGTCGAAAGTGAATTTGACGTCGCGCTCGCCGACCTTCTCCGCCTTCACCACATGGCGGTAATAGGCCGAGTACATCGGATGATAGGTCTTGAACGCATTGAGCGAGAAGATCACGTCCTCCGGCGTCACCGACTTGCCGTCATGCCATGTCGCATTGGCGCGCAGCCGATAGATCACGAAGGAGAAATCCGCCGGATGGCTCACCGCTTCGGCGAGCAGACCGTATTCGGTGGAGACCTCGTCGAGCGAGCCGGTGGTCAGCGTCTCGTACAGCCAGTTGATCGGCGCGATCGCGCCTTTCACGCCGGCGACGGTGATGTTGAAATTGTCGAAGGTGCCGATCGCGATCTGCCGTACGCTGCCGCCCTTCGGCGCGTCGGGATTGACGTAGTCGAACCGCTTGAAACCGGCGGGATATTTGATGTCGCCGAACAGCGACAGGCCGTGTTTCCACTCCGCCGCCTCATTGGGCGTCTGCGCCCGCGCCGCGCCGATCAAGGGCAGTCCGGCCGTGGTCTCGATCAGGGGAAGGCTCGCCGCGGCGACGCCGCTTTGCAGAAGATGCCGTCGGGAAATGCTCAAACGTCGAAGTCCTCTGACTGCCGTAACCGCTGCCGTCACGTCTGCCCCGATTGCAGGGCCAAACTCGTCAGCGATTATGTCGCTTTTTGGATCGGACGCCACCCCACCGCGAGGGCTTCTTTGCGGCCAATGGTCCTGCCGCTCGCGCGTCCGCCGCCTGACACATCAACCGGCGCGGCGTGAATTTTTCTTAATGCACGACGGTTTCGAATCGAAGCGTTGCTGTGAGCGCGGCCTGCGGCCTGTTCCTCTTCCATCGCTCGTCGTCCCGGCGCAGGCCGGGACCCATCACCCCGGTCGATTTTCTTAAAACCATGAGTTCGAATGTCTTTTACTAAGACTGGCGGTTATGGGTCCCGGCCTGCGCCGGGACGACCGAACAAAACAAAGGCTTACGAAAGCCGTCATGCCGACAGCAAAACGGCCGGGCGACCCCAAGGTCGGCCCGGCCGCTGACGATACGCGCGTGGCGCGATGTTACTTCTTGCCCGGCAGCGGCGCGGGGCTATCCGACAGCGAGTTCAGATAGGCGAGCAGATCGGCGCGCTCGGTGTCCTTGCTGATGCCGGCGAAGCCCATCGCGGTGCCGGGGATGAAGCCCTTCGGGCTCTCGATGAACTTGTTGAGGTCGTCGATGGTCCACTTGCCGGTCTTGGCCTTCATGGCCGCCGAGAAGTTGAAGTTGTGGCCGACGCCGCGCTCTTCGCCGACGATGCCGAACAGGTTCGGACCGACCTTGTTGGGGCCGCCCTTTTCGAAGGTGTGGCAGGCCGCGCACTTCTTCGAGGCCGCCTGGCCCTTCTCGACCGAAGCGTTGGCCAGCAGGGTCTCGATCGGCACCGCGGCCGCGGCCTTGGCCGGGCCAGCGCCGCCGCTGGCGTCTTCCTTCACCGCGATCTCGTATCCCGGCTTCGCGACCTTCCCCGGCGCGAAGATCGCACCGGCGGTCATGCTGGTGACCAGCAGCAGAAGACAGGTGGCGAGCACCGCACCCATGATTTTGTTGAGTTCGAAGGAATTCATCGCGATCAGGCTCCGGCCTGGAAATGTTGTCTTTGGGCATGCCGGGCCGCCGAAAACGGCCGAAACAGGCATGAAAACCGTGGAAGCGCCGCCGCAGGGCAGCGATTGGGGAATAACGGTTTGCCCGCCTTAAGGCAACCCGTATAAATGCCTCACGCGCGGGAAACGCCCGCATGTCCTCACCGAATCCGGGCTTTTGCGTCCGTCTCTAGATCCCTGCTCCCGCCTCCTGCCCCAGACCGCTGCCCGATGGCTGACCATTCCACCCTGATCCTGATTCCGGCCCGGATGGCGTCGACCCGCCTGCCCGGCAAGCCGCTCGCCGACATCGCCGGGCTGCCGATGATCGTCCAGGTGCTGCGACGGGCGCAGGCCGCCGGGGCCGGCCGCGCCGTGGTGGCGACCGACGCGCCGGAAATCGCCGCCGCCGTGACCGCGCAGGGCGGCGAGGTTGTCATGACCCGCGCCGATCACCCCTCCGGCTCGGACCGCATTTTCGAGGCGCTGCAGAGCCTCGACCCGGACGGCAAGGTCAGGACCATCATCAATCTGCAGGGCGATCTGCCGACCATCGCGCCGGGCGACATCCGCGCCGTGCTGGCCCCGCTCGCCGACCCCGCCGTGGACATCGCCACCCTCGCCGCGATGATCCGCAAGGAGGCCGAGCACACCGACCCCAACGTGGTGAAAGCGGTGGGCAGCGAGATCGCGCCCGGCCGGCTGCGCGCACTGTATTTCACCCGCGCCACCGCGCCGGCCGGCGAGGGCCCGCGCTACCATCACATCGGCATCTATGCCTACCGCCGCGCGGCGCTGGCGCGGTTCGTCGCGCTGCCGCCCTCGCCGCTGGAGCAGCGCGAGCGGCTGGAACAACTCCGCGCACTGGAGGCCGGCATGCGGATCGACATCGCCGTGGTTGACTCGGTGCCGCTGGGGGTCGATACGCCGCACGATCTTGAAGCCGCGCGCCAGGCGCTGGCAGGACAGTCCTGATGACCAAGATTCTGAAGATCGCCTTCCAGGGCGAGCCGGGCGCCAATTCGCACATCGCCATCACCGAGGCCTATCCCGCCGCGGAGGCGCTGCCCTGCGCCACCTTCGAGGACGCGCTGGCGGCCATCACCACCGGCGAGGCCGATCTCGGCATGATCCCGATCGAGAATTCGGTCGCCGGCCGCGTCGCCGACATCCATCACCTGCTGCCGCAGTCGGGCCTCTACATCATCGCCGAATGGTTCCTGCCGATCAGCCATCAATTGATGGCGCCGCGCGGCGCGACGCTGGAAGGCATCAAGACCATCGAGAGCCATGTCCACGCGCTCGGCCAGTGCCGCCGCGTCATCCGCAGCCTCGGCGTGAAATCGATCGTCGCCGCCGATACCGCCGGCTCGGCCCGCGCCGTCGCCGCCGCCGGCGACATCACCCGTGCGGCGATCGCCCCGCGCCTTGCCGCCGAGATCTACGGCCTCGACATTCTCTCCGAGGATATCGAGGACGAGGACCACAACACCACGCGCTTCGTGGTGCTGGCGCGCGAGCCGCAATGGGCGACGCAGGATTCCGGACCGGTGGTGACCAGCTTCGTGTTCCGGGTGCGCAATCTGCCCGCCGCGCTCTACAAGGCGCTCGGCGGTTTCGCCACCAACGGCGTCAACATGACCAAGCTGGAAAGCTACATGGTGGAGGGCAATTTCTTCGCCACGCAGTTCTATGCCGATGTCGACGGCCATCCCGACGACAGGAGCCTGAAATTCGCGCTGGAGGAGCTCGGCTTCTTCTCCAAGGAGTTGCGCATCGTCGGCGTCTATCCGGCGCATCCCTTCCGCGTCGCCTTCACCGAGAAGAACGGGCGCTGAGCCGCGTCAGACACAAGGCGTCATGCGCGGGTCTGACCCGCGCATCCATCTTTTGGAATTAAGGGATGGATTGCCGGGTCAAGCCCGGCAATGACCACTCTATCTCACGCCACCCGCTGCGCAATCCCGAACGCCTCGGCGAGCAGCGCATAGGAGCGCTTGCGCGCGGCGTGATCGTAGGTCGCGGTGATCACCATCACCTCGTCGGCCTCGCTGGCCTCGATCAGCGGCGTCAGCGTCCGCAGCAGGGTCGCCGGGCTGCCGACGAACAGCTTGGCGCGGTTGCGCGCGATGATGGCGCGATCCGCCTCCGAATACGGATAGGCCTTCGCCTCCTCCACGCTCGGCAGCGGCAGGAACTGACCGCGGTCGCGCAACAGGCGGTTGAGATCCATCGACGACGCCAGCTCCTCGGCCTCCGCGTCGGTCGGCGCGGCGATCGCCGCGACGGCGAGGATCGCATGCGGCGCGGCGCGCCAGCGCGACGGCACGAAATGCGCGCGGTAATGCGTCAGCGCGGTCACGGCGTCGAACGAGGCGAAATGATGCGCGAACGCGAAACCCATGCCGACCTGCGCGGCGAGCTGCGCGCTGTAGTCGCTGGAGCCGAGCAGCCAGATCGGCGGCAGCGCCACGTCGTTCGGCATCACCGTGACCTTGCTGTAGGGATGGTCCGGCGGAAAGCCGGTCTGCCACAGCATCAGCTCCTGCAGCCGTTCGAGGAAATCGTCGCCCTCGCGCACGTCGAGGCGGCGGCGCAGCGCATGCGCGGTGACGCCGTCGGTGCCCGGCGCCCGGCCGAGCCCGAGATCGATCCGGCCGGGAAACAGCGCCTCCAGCATCTTGAATCGTTCGGCCACCACCAGCGGCGCATGGTTGGGCAGCATCACCCCGCCAGAGCCGACGCGGATGCGCGACGTCGCCGCCGCGATCTGGCCGATCATGAGGTCGGGCGCCGGGCTCGCCACCGAGGGCAGCCCGTGATGCTCAGCCAGCCAGTAGCGGGTATAGCCGAGCCGGTCGGCCTCGCGCGCCAGATCGATGCTGTTGCGCAGCGCCTGGGCGGGCCTGGTGCCGGTGGTGACGACGGAAAGATCGAGAACGGAGAGCGGAGGCATCGCTGTCAGCTAGTGCTTTTCCACCCGGATTCAAAGCCGGGAGTGGGCAGAAATGATGTTATTCGATAGCGGGAAATAAATACCCACGAAAAATATAAGGCACATCGTTGAAATTACGTAATTTTGTCAGCCCACCCGACTATTAAGAACGACTATTATAGTCGTTCTTAAACAATCAGTGGGCAAATTCCCATGGGAGATAGGCATTCAATGGGCTGTCGGAACGACGCCGTTTCGCTTATTTTAGGCTTTGACCGATAACCAGCGGCGTCCCACGGCGTTCTCGTCGCCAGCGGGGCCAGCTTTCCCATTTCCTTGATTGCCGTGGACACCGCCCGAGGCGCCATGAGTGAAACCGCATCCATCGTTCCGGCCGGCGAGGCCAGGCGGCCGTCGATCTCGTTCGAATTCTTTCCGCCCAAGACCGCGGAGATGGAGCAGAATCTGTGGAACGTGATCGAGCGTCTCGCGCCGCTCGCGCCGGATTTCGTCTCGGTGACCTACGGTGCCGGCGGCTCGACCCGCGAGCGCACCCATTCCACCATCGCCCGCATTCTCAATGAGACCAGCCTGACCCCCGCCGCGCATCTGACCTGCGTCGATGCTGCACGCGGCGATATCGACGAGGTGGTGGACCGCTATCACGAGGTCGGCGTGCGCCATATCGTGGCGCTGCGCGGCGATCCGTCCGGCGGCATCGGCACCGCCTATCAGGCGCATCCGCAGGGCTATCAGAATTCCGCCGATCTGGTCGCATCGATCAAGCGCCGCCATCCCGACATGGAGGTCTCGGTGTCGGCCTATCCGGAAAAGCACCCGGAAAGCGCCAGCCTCGATGCCGATATCGACGTGCTGAAAGCCAAGGTCGATGCCGGCGCGACGCGCGCCATCACCCAGTTCTTCTTCGACAACGATCTCTACTTCCGCTACCTCGACCGCGTCCGCGCGGCGGGCATCGACATCCCGATCGTGCCCGGCATCCTGCCGGTGCAGAATTTCAAGCTGGCGAAGAATTTCGCCACCCGCGCCGGCGCCACCGTGCCGGACTGGCTCGCCGCGAAATTCGACGGTCTCGACGACGACGCCGACACCCGCCGCCTGGTTGCCGCCACCGTCGCCGCCGGGCAGGTGCAGAAACTGTCCAAGCACGGCGTGCAGCATTTCCACTTCTACACCATGAACCGCGCCGATCTCGTCTTCGCCATCAGCCACATTCTCGGCATCCGCCCGAACGGCGCGCAGAAGGCGGCGTAAGTGCTCGCTCATCCGCACGCCGCGACATGCGTGGCCGCCCCCCTTTCTTCCTTTGGGAGCGCAACATCTTCTCCGCCTCCCCTTTGGGTTGCACTTTCTTCCCCCTCTCCCCTTGGGGGAGAGGGTCGGGGTGAGGGGGTTCGGAAGCATCGAGCGACATCGATGACGAGAAACACGCCCATCGCGCGCCGCCTGAGGCAATCGCAAACCGATGCCGAACGTGTGCTGTGGCTTCGGCTGCGCGACCGCCGGCTTCGCGGCTGGAAATTCAAGCGCCAGATGCCGATCGATAGGTTCGTCGTCGATTTCTGCTGCACCGACGGCAGGCTCGTGATCGAACTGGATGGCGGCCAGCACGCCGTCCAGACTTCACAGGATGCCGTGCGCACGCAGACGCTTTCCGCGATGGGCTATCTCGTGCTGCGCTTCTGGAACAATGACGTCCTGACCAATATCGACGGCGTGCTGGAAACCATTCTGTCAACGCTTCCACAACACGCGCCGCTCCCCCCTCACCCCCACCCTCTCCCCCAAGGGGAGAGGGAGTAAAGTTCGAGTTCGCCGATGTCCTCCCGTCCTATTTCTCCCACCGCCGACAAATTCCGCAGCCTCGCCCGCGAGCGCATTCTGGTGCTCGACGGCGCGATGGGCACCATGATCCAGCGGCTGGAGTTCGACGAAGCGGCGTTTCGCGGCGAGCGCTTCAAGGACTTCCATCGCGACGTGCGCGGCAACAACGACCTCTTGATCCTGACCCAGCCGCAGGCGATCGAGGACATCCACTACGAATATCTGAAAGCCGGCGCCGACATCGTCGAAACCAACACCTTCTCCTCGACCTCGATCGCGCAGGCCGACTACGACATGTCGGACCTCGCTTACGACCTCAACCGCGAGGGCGCGCGGCTGGCGCGCAACGCCGCGAACCGCGCCGAGGCCGACGACGGCAAGCCGCGTTTCGTCGCCGGCGCACTCGGACCGACCAACCGCACCGCCTCGATCTCGCCGGATGTCGCCAACCCCGGTTATCGCGCGGTGACCTTCGACGATCTGCGCATCGCCTACAGCGAGCAGATCAACGGCCTGCTCGACGGCGGCGCCGACCTCTTGCTGGTCGAAACCATCTTCGACACGCTGAACGCCAAGGCCGCGCTCTACGCCATCGCCGAAATCTGCGAGGCACGCGGCATCGACGTGCCGGTGATGATCTCCGGCACCATCACCGACAAGTCCGGTCGTCTGCTCTCCGGCCAGATGCCCGAAGCGTTCTGGTACTCGGTGCAACACGCCAATCCGATCACCATCGGCTTCAACTGCGCGCTCGGCGCCGAGGATCTGCGCGCGCATGTCGCCGATATCGGCCGCGTCGCCGACACGCTGGTCTGCGCTTACCCCAACGCTGGCCTGCCCAACGAATTCGGCCAGTATGACGAAACGCCCGAATTCATGGCGAAGCTGGTCGGCGAATTCGCCCGCGACGGCCTCGTCAACGTGGTCGGCGGCTGCTGCGGCACCACGCCGGCGCACATCAAGGCGATCGCGGATGCGGTCGCGCCGTTCCAGCCGCGCATCGTGCCGGCCATCGAGCCGCGGCTGCGGCTGTCCGGCCTCGAGCCGTTCGTGCTCACCAATGACATTCCGTTCGTCAATGTCGGCGAACGCACCAACGTCACCGGCTCGGCGCGCTTCCGCAAGCTGATCACCGCCGGCGATTACACCGCAGCGCTCGCGGTGGCGCGCGATCAGGTCGAGAACGGCGCGCAGGTGATCGACGTCAACATGGACGAGGGCCTGCTCGATTCCAAGCAGGCGATGATCGAATTCCTCCACCTCGTCGCTTCCGAGCCCGATATCGCCAAGGTGCCGGTGATGATCGACTCCTCGAAATTCGAGGTGATCGAAGCCGGTCTGAAATGCGTGCAGGGCAAGCCGATCGTCAACTCGATCTCGATGAAGGAAGGCGAAGAGAAATTTCTCACCGAGGCCGCGATCGCGCGCCGCCATGGCGCCGCCGTGGTGGTGATGGCGTTCGACGAGGCCGGACAGGCCGACACTTTCGCGCGCAAGACCGAAATCTGCAAGCGCGCCTATGAGCTCTTGACGACGAAGCTGAACTTCCCGCCGCAGGACATCATCTTCGATCCGAACATCTTCGCCATCGCGACCGGCCTCGAAGAGCACAACAATTACGGCGTCGATTTCATCGAGGCGACGCGATGGATCCGGACGAACCTGCCGCATGTCCACATCTCGGGCGGCGTCTCCAACCTGTCGTTCTCGTTCCGCGGCAACGAGCCGGTGCGCGAGGCGATGCATTCGGTGTTCCTGTATCACGCCATCAAGGCGGGCATGGACATGGGCATCGTCAATGCCGGGCAGATGGCGATCTATGACGACATCGATCCCGAGCTGCGCGAGGTCTGCGAGGACGTCATCCTCAATCGCGACCCCGGCGCGCCGGAGCGGCTGCTGCAACTCGCCGAGAAATTCCGTGGCCAGGGCAAGCAGGCCAAGGAGCAGGATCTCGCCTGGCGCGAATGGCCGGTGGAACAGCGGCTGTCGCACGCTCTCGTCAACGGCATCACCGACTACATCGAGGTCGACACCGAAGCGGCGCGCCTCACCGTGGCGCGGCCGCTCAACGTGATCGAAGGCCCCTTGATGGCGGGCATGAACGTGGTCGGCGATTTGTTCGGCTCCGGCAAGATGTTCCTGCCGCAGGTGGTGAAGTCGGCGCGCGTGATGAAGCAGGCGGTCGCCTATCTGATGCCGTTCATGGAAGAGGAGAAGGAGCGCAACAAGGCCGCCGGCCTTGCCGAGGGCGTGCGCTCCTCCGCCGGCAAGATCGTGATGGCGACGGTGAAGGGCGACGTCCACGACATCGGCAAGAACATCGTCGGCATCGTGCTCCAGTGCAACAATTTCGAGGTGATCGACCTCGGCGTCATGGTGCCTGCCGCGAAAATTCTCGAAACCGCGAAAAACGAGAACGCCGACATGATCGGCCTCTCCGGCCTGATCACGCCCTCGCTCGACGAGATGGCGTTCGTCGCGTCCGAAATGGAGCGGCTGGATTTCAAGATGCCGCTGTTGATCGGCGGCGCCACCACCAGCCGCGTGCATACCGCGGTGAAGATCGATCCGCGTTATCGCCGTGGTCCGGTGGTGCATGTCAACGACGCCAGCCGCGCGGTCGGCGTCGCCTCCTCGCTGCTCTCGCCGGAGAAGCGCGACGATTTCCTGCGCGACATCCGCACCGAATACGACCGCATCACCGACGCGCATTACCGCGCCCAGCAGAACAAGAAGCGCCTGACGCTGGAATCCGCGCGCGCCAACCGCCTCAAGATCGACTGGTCGAAGACCAAGCCAACGAAGCCGTCGTTCCTCGGCGTGCGCACCTTCCACAATTATCCGCTCGCCGAACTGGTCGAGACCATCGACTGGACGCCGTTCTTCCAGGCGTGGGAGTTGGCAGGCCGCTTCCCGGCAATCCTCGACGATCCCAAGGTCGGCGACGTCGCGCGCTCGCTGTATAACGACGCGCGCAAGATGCTGGACGTCATCGTCAAGGAAAACTGGTTCACCGCCAACGCCACCATCGGCTTCTGGCCGGCCAATGCCGAGGGCGACGACGTCGTGCTCTATAGCGACGAAGCGCGCACCAAACCGCTGACGACGCTGCACACGCTGCGCCAGCAGCTCGAAAAGCGCGAAGGCCGTTACAACCTCGCGCTATCCGACTTCATCGCACCGCAATCGAGCGGCGTGCCGGATTATATCGGCGCCTTCGTCGTCACCGCCGGCATCGGCGAGGACGCCATCACCATGCGCTTCAAGAAATCCAACGACGACTATTCGTCGATCCTCGTGAAGGCGCTGGCCGATCGTCTCGCCGAATCCTTCGCCGAACGCATGCACCAGCGCGTGCGCAAGGAATTCTGGGGCTACGCCGCCGACGAGGCGCTGTCGAACGACGATCTCATTCTGGAAAAGTATCAGGGCATCCGCCCCGCGCCCGGCTATCCGGCGCAGCCCGATCACTCCGAGAAGATCACGATCTTCAAACTGCTCGATGCCGAGCGCAACGCCGGCGTCACTCTCACCGAGAGTCTGGCGATGTGGCCGGGCTCGTCGGTGTCCGGCGTCTATTACAGCCATCCGCAGAGCGAGTATTTCGGCGTCGGCAAGGTCGAGCGCGATCAGGTCGAAGACTATGCCGAGCGCAAGGGCGCGAGCGTTGCCGAGATCGAACGCGCGCTCGCCTCGATCCTCAACTATATTCCGAGCGGCGATCCCAGGCCGGAGGCAGCCGACGACGCTGACGATGTCGCCTCGCTGCCGCTGGCGCAGCACCCGCCCGGCTGCGGCTGCGCGGTGCACATGCGGCTCAACATGAAGCCGCGCGGCGATGCGGCCCTGAACTGAGAAACGCGGCGGTCATCCGCCGCGTCTTTCCGTTTATCGTTATCCCGTCTTGATCACACGGTGCGTCATTGGCCACGCCGGACGCGGGGATAGCGGCCAACATGACAGGTAATATGCATTTAATACTGAGTTCATGTCGATTTCACATGGCCTCAGGACTCGGTCGCGAGCACGCCCTTCACCGCCTGCGCCCAGCCGTGCAGCTTGCGCGTCCGGGTCGCCTCGCTCATCGCCGGCTTGAAGCGCCGCTCCAGCCGCCACAGATCGGCGAAGCGTTGCGGTTCGGGATAGACGCCGGCGGCAAGACCCGCGAGATACGCCGCGCCGACCGCCGTGGTTTCCTGAATCACCGGACGATCGACCGGCACATCGAGCAGATCGGCAAGACGCTGCATGGTCCAGTCCGACACCGTCATGCCGCCATCGACGCGCAGCACCGCATGCGCGCTCGCAGCATCCGGCCAGTCGGCGCGCATCGCGGTCCACAGATCGTGCGTCTGGTAACACACGCTCTCCAGCGCGGCATGCGCCAGCTCCGCAGGACCGGTGTTGCGCGTGAGACCGAACAACGCGCCGCGCACCCGCGGATTCCAGTACGGCGCGCCGAGCCCGACAAACGCCGGCACCAGATAGACCGATTGCGCGCTATCGGCCTGCTCCACCAGCACATCCGCGTCGTGCGCATGCTTGATCACCTTGAGCCCGTCGCGCAACCATTGCACCGCCGAGCCGGCGACGAAGATCGAGCCTTCCAGCGCGTAAGTGCGCTGACCCTTCAACTGATAGGCAATCGTGGTCAGCAGCTTGTTGCGTGATGTCACCGCCGTGGCACCGGTGTTGAGCAGCGCGAAGCAACCGGTGCCGTAGGTCGATTTGATCATGCCGGGCGTAAAGCACGCCTGCCCGATGGTTGCCGCCTGCTGATCGCCGGCGATGCCGCGGATCGCAATCGGACCATCGAACAGATCCGATGCGGTGACGCCGAAATCGCCCGAGGAATCGTACACCTGCGGCAGCATCGCGCGCGGTACCCGCAGCAGCTTCAGAAGATCGTCATCCCATTCGCCGCGATGGATGTCGAACAGCAGCGTGCGCGAGGCATTGGTGGCGTCGGTGGCATGCACTGCGCCGCCGGTCAGTCGCCAGAGCAGATAGCAATCGACCGTGCCGAACAAAAGTTCGCCGCGTTCGGCACGCGCGCGGGCACCAGGAACGAAATCCAGAATCCAGGCGATCTTGGTGCCGGAAAAATACGGATCGATGATCAGGCCGGTCTTCGCCGCAATCATCGGCTCATGGCCTTCGGCCGCAAGCCGCGCGCACATCTCGGCGGTGCGGCGGTCCTGCCAGACGATGGCGCGATGCACGGCGCGGCCGGTGACGCGATCCCACACCACCGTGGTCTCGCGCTGGTTGGTGATGCCGATGGCGGCGATGTCGCGCGCGGCAAGACCGGCAATCCGCATCGCTTCGCGGCAGGTCGCAAGCGTCGACGACCAGATGTCGTCGGGCTCGTGCTCGACCCAGCCCGAGGCCGGGAAATGCTGCGGGAATTCCAGCTGCGCCTGCGCCGCGATCGACATGTCATCGCGAAAGACGATCGCGCGCGACGACGTGGTGCCCTGATCGATGGCGAGAACATACGGCATCGCCGACAGGTCTCCGCTTAAGGGATGATCTCGAACAGCCCGGCCGCGCCCATGCCGCCGCCGACGCACATCGTCACCACCGCGTGTTTCGCCTTGCGGCGACGGCCTTCGATCAGCAGATGGCCGGCAAGTCGCGCGCCGGTCATGCCGTAGGGATGGCCGACCGCAATCGCGCCGCCATTGACGTTGAGTTTCGCAGGATCGATGCCGAGCCGGTCGCGGCAATAGATCACCTGCACCGCGAACGCCTCGTTGAGCTCCCACAGGTCGATATCGTCGATGGTGAGGCCGTGCCGTGCGAGCAGACGCGGCACCGCGAACACCGGACCAATGCCCATCTCGTCCGGCTCGCAGCCCGCCGCGACAAAACCGCGAAAGATGCCGAGCGGCGTCAGACCTTTTTGCGCGGCAAGCTTGTCGCTCATGATCACGCAGGCGCTGGCGCCGTCCGACAGCTGGCTGGCGTTGCCGGCGGTGATGCTGAAACCCTCGCCCTTCACCGGCTTGAGTGCTGCAAGCCCTTCGGCCGTGGTGTCGGGCCGCGGTCCTTCATCCTGCGACAGCGTGATGTCCTTGAACGACACCGCGCCGCTCGCCTTGTCGGCAACCGCCATGCTGGTCGCGATCGGCGAGATCTCGTCGTCGAACCTGCCGCCTTGTTGGGCGGCGGCGGTGCGGCGCTGGCTTTCCAGACTGTAGTCGTCCTGCCGCTCGCGCGAGATGCCATAACGCTTCGCCACCACCTCGGCAGTGTCGAGCATCGACATATAGATGTCGGGTTTGATTTTCTGTAGCGCCGGATCGACGGCGTGAAACATGTTCATCTTGTCGTTCTGCACCAGGCTGATCGACTCGCCGCCGCCGCCCACCGCGATGCCGACGCCATCGAACAGCACCGAACGCGCCGCCAGCGCGATCGCCTGCAAGCCCGACGCGCACTGCCGGTCCACGGTCACGCCGGCGGTTGCGGCCGGCAGGCCGGCCCGCAGCGCCGCCTTGCGGGCGATATTGCCGAAGGTCGCGCCCTGCTGCAGAGCCGCGCCCATCACCACATCCTCGACCTCCTCCGGCGCGATGCCGGCCCGACTCACGGCGGCGGCGACGGCATGACCCAGCAGGGTCGCCCCTTCGGTATTGTTGAGCGCGCCCCGATAGGCCTTGCCGATCGGGGTTCGGGCGGTGGAGACAATCACGGCGTCGGTCATGGCGAGGGTCTCCTTGAGGGGAAGCCGCATTTGCGCATTTTTGACGAGTCATGGCTACCGCCCCCCGCCGCGGCGAGCCCGATCCCGAGGTCACATCGGGCAGACTGAATGTATTTCCCACTCATTGAAATGGCCGGCTACGGTCTGTAAAAAGCCGCAGGTTGGCAGTCCCTTGCTTGTTTGCGAGGGATTTTTCTTTCGATCAGCGTCCGACATATTTTGCGAAGCTCGCAAACCGTGCATAAGGTATCTAATGACCGACAAACGCCCTCTTCTTCGCGCGATTTTCGATGCCGCCGTTGCGGCGGCTCATCCCGACAAGATCCTGCGGCGCCATTTGCCGCCGCCGCCGCGTGGCCGCGTGATCTGTCTGGCCGCGGGCAAGGGCGCCGCCGCGATGGCTGCCGTCGCCGAGCGGCACTACATGGACGACGTCGGTCTCAGCGAGAGCCAGATCGAGGGCATCGCCACCACCCGGCACGGCCATGGCGTGCCGACCCGCCGGATCGAAGTGATCGAGGCCGGACACCCGGTGCCGGACGAAGCCGGCCTCAAGGCCGCCGACAAGACGCTCAAGCTGGCGGAAAGCGCGGGCGAGGACGACCTCGTGCTGGTGCTGATGTCCGGCGGCGGCTCGGCCAACTGGATCGCGCCGGCCGAGGGCATCACTTTCGCGCAGAAGCAGCAGATCAACAAAAGCCTGCTGCGTTCGGGCGCGCCGATCTCCGAGATCAACACCGTGCGCAAGCACCTGTCGCGCATCAAGGGCGGCCGGCTGGCCCGCGCGGCCTATCCGGCGCAGCTCGTGACGCTGGCGGTCTCCGACGTGCCGCATGACGATCCGGCGACCATCGCCTCCGGCCCCACGGTGCCGGATCCGACCACGCTGAAGGATGCCGCGGCGATCATCGCCAAATACAATCTGCAGATCGACGACGCCGTGCGCCAGGCTCTGAGCGATCCACGCAACGAAAGCGCCAAGCAGTCCGAGCCGGCCTTTGTGCGCGCACGGTTCGAGATCGTCGGCCGGCCGCGCGATTCGCTCGACGCCGCGATCCGGGTGGCGACCGAAGCCGGCTATGAGGTGATCGATCTCGGCGCCGACCTCGAGGGCGACGCCCGCGCCACCGCCGCCGAGCACGCCAGACTCGCGCTGAACGCGCAGGCCCAGGGCAAGCGTGCCGCGATCATGTCAGGCGGCGAACTGACGGTGACGGTGCGCGGCAACGGCCGCGGCGGTCCCAATCAGGAATACGTGCTGGCGCTGGTCGAACATCTCGCCGACAGCAAGAATATCTCGATGCTCGCCGCCGACACCGATGGCGCCGATGGCGGCGCGGGTTCGCCCACCGATCCGGCGGGCGCGATGGCAGATGCGCGCACCTTCGCGAAGATGCGCGAACTCAAGCTCGATCCGGAAGCCTATCTCGACAACAACGACGCCACGACCTTCTTCGAGGCGACCGGCGATCTGGTGGTGGTGGGACCAACGCTGACCAACGTCAACGACATCCGGGTCATTCTGGTCGACTGACCCTCGTTCGAGGCAACACATGCACGCGCCTGTCGGCATCTGCCAAAGCTGCGGCGCGTGCTGCGCCTATTCGCGCAACTGGCCGCGATTCTCCACCGAGGACGATGCGGCGCTGGAGCTGATCCCGGCGAAGTTCGTCAATGATACATTGTCCGGCATGCGCTGCGAGGGCGAGCGCTGCTCCGCGCTGACCGGCAAGATCGGCGTCTCCACCGCCTGCGGCATCTACGAAGTCAGGCCCGACGTGTGCCGCATTTGCCAGCCCGGCGATGCCGAATGCACCATCGCGCGGCGCAGCTTCGGCCTCGCCGCAATTGCGATGCAGAACCAGTGAATGGTTGAAAGATCGCCTGCTCAGACGGTCACGGCCTCGGGCTCGTCGTCGGGCAGATCGTCGAGCGGCATCACATTGCTCAGCGGCCTGGTCGAGAGCGTGATGGCGCGGCGGCCGCTGGTGGCGGCAGGCGCCGGAGCCGGGGCTTCACGCGACATCGCGAACAGGGTCGCGCCGACTGCACCGCCCTGCTCGATCAGATCGCGCTCGCTACAGGTCGCCGCGATCGCAAGGCTCATCGAATGAAGATGGCTGCGGCGATAGCAGAACAGCGCAAGCATGGCGCGAACATCCGCAGAGACCGATTCGACCAGAACCGGCAGGCCATGTTCACTGGAACGGTACAGATGGCCCAGCATGTCCTCGCCGATCGGGCAAGTATCGCTCTCGATGTTGGTGCGGTTCGACCACATGGCAAATCTCCTTGCAAAAAGCATGCAATGCAATCTGCTAACGATCGGTTAACCATGACGGCGGACAGCACGAAACCGCGTCGGGGTCGCAAGACCCGTGCAGCTAGCGCGGCGCCATGCGGATGGCCCCGTCGAGGCGGATGGTCTCGCCGTTCAGCATCGGGTTCTCCACGATGTGGACGGCCAGCGCGGCGTATTCCCTCGGATCGCCGAGACGCGAGGGATGCGGAACCTGGGTGGCGAGGCTGCGCTGCGCCTCCTCCGGCAGACCGAGCAGCAGCGGCGTCAGAAACAGCCCCGGCGCGATGCTGTTAACCCGGATCAGCAGCGAGGCGAGATCGCGCGCGATCGGCAGCGTCATGCCGACCACGCCGGCCTTGGAGGCGGAATAACCCGCCTGCCCGACCTGTCCATCGTAGGCCGCGACGCTGGCGGTGTTGATGATGACGCCGCGCTCCTCTCCGATCGGCGGCGCGCTCTGCATCCGCTCCGCCACCAGACGGATCACGTTGAAGGTACCGACCAGATTGATGTTGATGTGACGCTTGAACTCATCGAGCGGATAGGCGCCGTTCTTGTTGACGGTCTTGACCGCGCTGGCGACCCCCGCGCAATTCACCAGAATGCGCACGATGCCATGAGCGGCTTCCGCCGCCGCGAGCGCGGCCTTGACCGGCGCCTCCTCGGCGACATCGGCGATCAGCGCAACCCCGCCGATCTCCGATGCGACCTGTTCGGCCGCGGCCTTGTTCATGTCGAGGACAGCCACCTTCGCGCCCTTCGCCGCCATCGCCCGCGCGGTCGCCGCGCCAAGACCGGAAGCTCCGCCCGTCATCAGAACCGAAAGACCGTTGAGTTGCATCGGAGGACCTTCCGCAAGACGCGCTTTCCAAGCGCTCAGTTTTCCTTGAGCCAGCGCGCGACCGGCATCACGTCCGGCGCCTCGGCATATTTCTTCGGCCACATATCGACCACCCATTCGACGCCGGTCGATTTATCGACCAGCACCGCGGTGTTGTGCGGCAACTGTCCGGCAAGGAAATTGCCGCGATATTTCGGATCGCCGATGGTGTGATGCTTCAGAAGGCCCCACTCCCGCAGCACCAGCAACAGGCTGGCGGCGTTGCGCGTGGTGTCCCAGCAATCGAAGTTGGTCGCAGCAGAGCCGGCGCGAATATCGGCATTGGCGACACGCTTGTCGGTGCCGATCATCGGACCGACACGGCGATCGAACCAGATCACCGCCTTCTGGATCGCCATGCGCTCGGCGGCGGGACTGGCTTTGCCCGCAGCGAGAGTTTGCGTTAGCGTTCTGCGGTCGGCTGCCGAAAAATCCAGCGTCGCGCGACGGCGGCAGCCAAAGCCGTAACAAACCGTCATCTCGCGCGCGGACGGCGGATTGATCGAAACCGAGGAATAAAGATAGGCGACCGGCCCGCTCATCTCGACGGCAAGAGCAGGACTCATACCGATCATCGCAAGACCCGCCAACGCGCTCACGCCCGGCACAAACAGCCCGACGGAGGGTGAGATGGACAACCGTATCATGCCGAACGCCTGATTGCGGACCATTCGCGGACGATCCCGCGCAAGACAACATCAATCAAAAGGCTAGCCCGCACTCTCCATCCTGCCAAGAGCCGGCGCCATGGTTTTCCTCATCACCCGGCACAATCGCGCGATGTGGTGCATTCGCGGCACGATCGCTACAGCACCACCGGATCGTCCGGCAGTTCGTTCACATGCTTGCCCGTCGCCGGAAAATGCCGCACCAAATGCTCCGTCACCGCCGCGAGACCGGCCAGCACGCCCGCCTCGAAATTCGCACAGCGGAACTCGCTTTCCATGGCGGCGCAAATCTTCTGCCAGCCGGCCTTGCCGACTTTGACGTCAATACCGCGGTCGGCGACGATTTCGACATCGCGATCGGCCAGCAAGAGATAGATCAGCACGCCATTGTTATGTGCGGTGTCCCATATCCGCAGATGAGAAAACACATCGATCGCACGCGCACGCGCGGGCTGATCCCCGAGCAACGGCCGGCCCTCCAGCGCGCCCTCCACCACAAAACGGATCTGACCGGTATGCAGTTTCTCGCTTGCCGCGATTGCCCTTTCGATATTCGCGAGCGACTCGCGCGGAAACGCCTTGCGCACCTGCCGGCGCCCGAGAAGAAGATGCTTGCCGATGCGCTTGATGCCCATGATCACCAACTGCCCGAAGCCCCGCCGCCGCCGAAGCTGCCGCCTCCGCCGCTGAATCCACCGCCGCCCGAACTGCCCCAGCTCGATCCGCCGCGAGAGCCGCCGCTGGAGAATCCGCCGGGCCCGCCGGATGTGACGGCGTCGCCCACCAGCGTGAAGACAAATCCGATCAGTCCGACGATCAGCGCGACGCTCCACAATCCGACGAACAGCCACGCCAGAAAGGCCAGCCCGCCGCCGGTCAACAATGCGCCGAACAGGCGGCCGAACATCGCTCGCAAGACGCTGCCGGCCACCAACGCGCCGATGATGATGACGGGGAAGAATTCGCCAAGCGCATCGAGCGTGCCGGGCGACATCCGCTGCAGCGGCTTCGGCGCCGGCAACGGCTCGCCATCGATCACGCCGATCATGCGATCGACACCGGCATTAATGCCGCCGGCGAAATCCCCCGCCTTGAAGCGCGGCGTGATGATCTCGTCGATGATGCGTTTGGCCGTGGCGTCGTTCAGCACGCCCTCGAGGCCGTAGCCGACCTCGATCCGCAGCTTGCGGTCGTCCTTGGCGACGAGCAGAAGCGCCCCGTCATCGACCTTCTTGCGGCCGAGCTTCCATTGCTCGACCACGCGGATGCCATATTGCTCGAGGGCTTCCGGCGCCGTGGTCGGCACGATCAGCACCGCGATCTGGCTGCCCTTGCGATCCTCGAAAGCCTTGAGTTTCTGTTCAAGATCCGAGATCTCTGCCGCGCTCAGGGTCGCGGTCTGATCGACCACGCGGCCGGTGAGCGGCGGCACCGCGACGTCCGCCGCGGCCGCCAGCATTCCGCATAGCGACAGAGCCAACGCGATGACGGCGCATCGAAGGGCGGCCATCAGATGCCTCGCGGCGGCACGCTACTTGGCGGGCTCTGGCGCCGGCGTGGCGGGAGCCGGTGCGGGGGCCGGTGCAGGTGCAGGCGTCGCCGGAACGTTGAAATCCACCTTCGGCGCGGTCGAGATCGACTTCTCGTTCTCCACCGTGAAATTGGCCTTTTCCTTGTAGCCGAACAGCATCGCGGTCAGGTTGTTCGGAAAGGTTCGGATGTCGACGTTGTAGTCCTGCACCGCCTTGATATAGCGGTTGCGCGCGACCGCGATGCGGTTTTCCGTGCCCTCGAGCTGCGCGACGAGATCGCGGAAAAGTTGATCGGATTTGAGCTGCGGATAGTTCTCGGTCACCACCAGCAAGCGTGACAACGCACTGGTGAGTTCGCCCTGCGCGGCCTGAAATTTCTGCAAGGCTGCCGGATCGTTGATCACATCGGGCGAGATCTGGGTGCTGCCGACCTTGGCGCGGGCATTGGTGACGCCGAGCAGCACGTCTTTCTCCTGCTGGGCGAAGCCTTTCACCGAGTTGACGAGATTGGGCACCAGATCGGCGCGGCGCTGATACTGGTTGACGACTTCGGACCAGCTCGATTTCACCGCCTCGTCGTTCTGCTGGATGACGTTGTAGCCGCAATTGGTCAGGCTGAGCGTCGCCAACGCCGCGAGAACCGTCCATAACTTCCGCATCAGAGTCTCCCGTCAAACCGCAGCTCTCATGCGATGGGCTGCCTTCGGACCGGCGAGCATATATCAGTCGGATAGCGCTGCCCATGTCGCATTCGCAAGCCTGCGGCACTCCGGGACAAGACGCGCCCCGCACGCGCCGGAGTAGCCAGAGCACCTGATTATGTGTTTGAATGCGCAGTGTATTTCAATACCGCGAAAAAATCGCGGTAATCAATCGGAATAGGCGGGACGGGGCACGACATGGCCAAGTATGACGACCAGAATATTTTTGCGAAAATCCTGCGCGGCGAACTGCCGGCCTACAAGGTCTACGAGGACGACAAGACCTTCGCCTTCATGGACATCATGCCCCGCTCGGCCGGGCATGCGCTGGTCATTCCCAAGGCGCCGGCGCGCAACCTGCTCGATATCGCGCCGGACGATTTCGCCGCGGTGGCCCGCACCGCCAAGACCATCGCGATCGCCGCGATGAAGGCCTTTGCCGCCGACGGAATCATCGTCCAGCAGTTCAGCGAGCCGGCCAGCGGTCAGGTCGTGTTCCACCTGCACATGCATGTGATGCCGTGCAAGGAAGGCGTCGCGTTGCTGCCGCCGCAGAGCCGCAAGGAAGACCCCAAGGTTCTGGAAGATCACGCCGCCAGGTTGATCGCCGCGCTCAAGGGCTGAGCGCGGCACCGCCGCGTCG
This sequence comes from Afipia sp. 64-13, assembly GCA_001897755.1. Taxonomy (GTDB): domain Bacteria; phylum Pseudomonadota; class Alphaproteobacteria; order Rhizobiales; family Xanthobacteraceae; genus Afipia. The sequence goes on along the minus strand of MKUJ01000013.1, from coordinate 36,212 downwards.
TCGTGTCAGACGCCGAGATAACGCTGCAACACTTCCGGCTGCTTCTTGATGTCCAGCGCCGGCCCCTCATGCACGATGTGGCCGTTGTTGATGATGTAGACCCGTTGCGCCAGCGCCAGCGTGGCGGCGAGATTCTGCTCTACCAGCACGATGGTCTGGCCCGCGGCGGCCAGATCGCGGCAGGCCTTGACCAGATCGCGAACGATCACCGGCGCGAGGCCCTCGAACGGCTCGTCCAGCAGAATGATCTGCGGATCGCGAACCAGCGCGCGGGCAATCGCCAGCATCTGCTGCTCACCGCCCGACAGATCGGTGCCGCGGCTGCTGCGCCGCTCCCTGAGACGCGGAAACATCTCGTAGATGCGATCGAGCGGCCAGCGCTTCGGCGCAGTGATGCCGGCGAGAATGATGTTCTCCTCGACATTGAGGCTGCCGAAAATGCGGCGGTCCTCATGGACGAGCTGCATGCCCGCCATCGCAATGGTGTGACTCTTCTTGCCGGCAAGCTCGTTGCCGTTAAGCACGATACTGCCGGATTGCGGCGTCACCACGCCCATCAGGCTTTTCAGCGTGGTACTCTTGCCGGCGCCGTTGCGGCCGAGCAGAGCGACCACCTCGTTCTGCTCGACGCGCATCGCAACATCGAACAGAATGTGGGAATCCCCGTAATAGCTGTTCAGGTTGCTAACCTCGAGCAAGCTCATGCTTCGATCACTCCGCCCAGATAGGCCTCCTGCACGACGGGATTGCCCTTGATCTCTTCCGGCGTGCCTTCGACCAGCACGCGGCCTTCCTGCAGCACCGTCACCTTCTCGACCAGCTCGAACAGCGAGTCCATGTCATGATCGATGATGATCATGGTGCGACCCTGGCTGATCGATTTCAGCAGCTTGACGGTCTCGACGCGCTCCTGCGGGCTCATGCCGGCCAGAGGCTCGTCGAGCAGCAGCAGGCTCGGCGAATTCGCCAGCGCGAGTCCGATTTCCAGCCGCCGCTTCTCGCCATAGGCCAGCGCGGAAACCGGTGTATCGGCGCGCGCGGTGAGGTTCACCATGGTCAGCGCATCGGCGACGCGCTCGCTCAGACCGGGCACGCTGTCGATGCTGCTGAACAGGTCGAGCCGGAACTTGCCGCGCAGCTCGGCGAGCACCGCGATGATCAGATTCTCCCGCACGGTGAGGCGCGTGAACAACTGATTGACCTGATAGCTCTTGGTCAGGCCGAGCTGGCAGACATCGGTGACGTTCATGCCGGTGATGTCATTGCCTTCGAACACGATGGTGCCAGAGGTCGGCGGAACCTCGCAGGTCAGCATCTTGAAGAAGGTCGACTTGCCGGCGCCGTTGGGGCCGATAATGCCGCGCCGTTCGCCATGATTGACGGTGAAGTCGATATCGCTGTTGGCGAGCAGTCCGCCATAGCGCTTGGTCAACCCGCGCGCCTCCAGGATCGGCCCGCTCTGGTGACTGGCGGCGCTCAGACTCGCCGACATATGAGCCGCCGCGACTTCGCGGGCGATTTCGGCGTCCGCTCCCGACTTGCCGGCGGCGGGTATTGCAGCCGCCTCTTCCGCCGGCTCGTGGTGAACGTTCCTACCCGTAACGTAATTGAAGAGATCGACGATGCCGCCGATCAGACCGCGACGGAAGAAACAGACCAGCAGCACGAAGATCAGGCCCAGCACCAGCTTCCAGGCAGCGCCGAGACCGAGCGCGCTCTGCAGGAAATCCTGCAGGAACAGCCACACCGCCGCGCCGAGCAAGGGTCCGAACAGCGTGCCCGCGCCGCCGATCGCGGTCTGCATGATGAGCTGCGCCGAGGTGTCGAACATGAAGGCATCGGGCGGCATGAAAGCCTGCATGACGCCGAGCAGACCGCCGGCGAAACCGGCGTAGGCCGCCGCCACCACGAAGGCGGTCAGCTTGTAGCCGTGGATGTTGTGCCCCACGGCCGAGGCGCGCAGCGGATTGTCGCGGATCGCGCGCAGCACCGCGCCGACCGGCGAGCGGATGATGCGCAGGCCGATCACGATGCCGATGAAGTACCAGAAGGCGAGGAAGCCGTAGAGCGGCCAACCGCTGGAGAAATGGAACTGCGCGAAGCCGAGATCGAAGGACGGGCTCGGCACGCCCGGCAGCCCATTCTCGCCGCCGGTCCAGTCCGCCAGCGGATTGAACTCGACGAAGAAGAACACCTCGGCGATGGCCACCGTGATCATCGCAAAGTAGATGCCGGTCCGCCGCAGCGCGATCAGGCCGACCAGATAGCCGACCACCGCCGAGGCGATCATGCCGATGAACAGCGCCGTGACCACATGCGGGAAGCCGGCCTGGGTCAGCAGATAGGCGGCGACGAAGCCGCCGGTGCCATAGAGCGCTGACTGGCCGAACGACAACAGTCCGGTGAACCCGAACAGGATGTCGAAGCCGATGCCGAACAGGCCCCACACCAGAATGCGGTTCACCGTGTTCGGCGCGAAGCCGAGATGAGGAAGGATGAACGGCGCCACGAGAAGGCCGACTGCCGTCAGGGTTTCGATCAGGAAAGGGCGTTGTTTCAGCATGTGTTTGACCGATTATCCGCGGCTCTGGGAGCCAAGCAGGCCGTGAGGCCGCAGCAGCAGGACCAGCGTCATCGCTGCGAACAGCATGACGTAGGCATAGCCGGGGTTCACCATCGAGGTGAGACTGATGATCTCGCCGGCGATCAGGCCGCCGAGGATGGCGCCGGGGAACGAGCCGACGCCGCCGATCACGACCACGACGAAGGTCTGCACCAGGATCGCCTCGCCCATGTCGGGCGTCAGCGACACCACCGGCGCGTTGACGATGCCGGCGAAACCCGCCGCCATCGCGCCGATGCCGAACACCACCATGAAGATCCGGTAGACGTTGATGCCGAGCGATCCAACCATCACCGAATCCTCGATGCCGGCGCGCACGATCATGCCGAGGCGCGTGCGGTAAAGGATCACGAACAGAACCAGCAATGCCACCGCGACGATGCCGACCAGCGCGAGGCGATAGGTCGGATAGAACATGAAGCCGAGCGACGTGATGCCCGACAGCGCCGCAGGAGCCGGCACCACGTAAGACAGGCTGCCGAAGAAAAATCGGACGATCTCGACCATAACGATGCTGATGCCGAACGTGACCAGCAACTGATCCTCGTCGGGCCTGCCGTAGAAGTGACGGATAATGACCCGCTCCATCACCACGCCGACCACCATGACGAACAGCGATCCGGCGATGATGGCGAGGATGAAGGAGTTGGTGTAACTGAAGGCGACATACCCGGCATAGCCGCCGAGCATGAACATGGCGCCATGGGCGAGGTTGAGAACGCCCAGCGTTCCGTAGATGATGGTCAGCCCGGAGCTGATGAGAGCGAGCAAGGCGCCAAGCACCAGCCCGTTGAACAGCTGCGAAACGAAGTTTGCCCAGTTAATCAATTTATCCTCGCCCGTTTCTGCGCGCGCATGATGAACCGCAGCCGCCGCGCCGGACAGACGCCCAGCGCCGGGATCGGAGCCGGTCCCGCCGTGAGCCTGTCGGCGATCCTGGCCGGCGCGGGTCCGAACGAGACCCGACGCCGGCGCAGAGGTTCAATGTAAGGTCAGGTGTAGTCGCCGAGATTGCAGCCGAAGGCATCGGGCTTCTGGATCAAGCCTTCGCCGGGGACGATCTCGACAACATCCCAGAAGTCATCCTTGCCCTTCATGTCCTTGGCCTCCTTGCCGCGAACGATGATGACCGGACGGATGCACTGGTGGTCCTCCTTGCGGTAGTACACTTCACCGACCAGCGAGGGGATCTTCTCCTCTTTCTCATAGGTCTTGATGACCTCGGGCGGATAGAGGGTACCGGCTTCCTCGACCATGCGCGCCCAGTGCACGAAGCTGATGTAGCCGTTCTCCGCGCCCCATTCGGGGTTGTAGCCGAACTTCGCGCGGAAGGCCTCGTTGAACATCTTGGCGAGCGGGAATTTATCCTCGATCGTCCACCAGTAGTCGGTCGCGGCATAGACGCCGGCGAGCAGATTGCCGCCGACTTCGGGAGCAAGGAACGGAACCTGATACGGCACCACGAGCTTCATCTTGTCGAAGATACCGAACTGCTTGGCCTGCTGGATCGACAGCACGGCGTCATGACCCCAGTTGACGTTGATGAGCACGTCGGCGCCGGAGTTGGCGACGTTGAGCAGGTAGGAGGAATAGTCAGGCGCGCCGAGCGGCGAAACCTGGTTGGTCACCGTCGTCCAGCCAGCCGTGGCGAGATAGTCCTGCATCGACTTGGTCACGGTGTGACCATAGGTGTAGTCCGGCGTCATATACGCCGCCTTCTTGCCCTTGCCGAAAGTCTTGACGAGCTGCGGGCCGATCGCGGCCGCGGCCGTCTGGCCGAAGAAGCACTGGCGGAAGCCGTAACGGACGCAGTCCTTGCCGGTGGTGTCGTTGGAGCCGGAAATGGCGGCGACGTACATCACCTTCTCGCGCTGGGCGAGCTTGTTGAGCGCGACCGCCACCGCGGACGAGGTCGAGCCGGTCATCAGCACGATCTTGTTTTCGGTGATGAAACGCTGCTGCGCCTGCACCGCGATGTTCGGCTTCGCGCCAGAGTCGGCGACCACCAGCTTCACTTCCTTGCCGAGCACGCCCTTCTTGGTCTTGGGCGAGATCTTCTTGACGAGATCATGCGCGCTGTTGAGATGCTCGACCGCGAGCTGCATGCCCTTGAGTTCGTCCTCGCCCTGCACCGCATAGGTGCCGGTGCGCGGCACCGCCGCGCCGATGGTGATGGAATTGCCTTCGGAGCCTGCCGGCCAGGTCCCGATCGGCGGACGATCGGCGGCGAAAGCCGGCATGATCATTCCGCCGGGAAGCATCGCACCGCCGAGAAGGCCCGCGCTGCCCTGCAGCAAGGTCCGGCGCGAAACGTCCATACGCAGGGACTGTTCAAGCTTTTCGTTCTTTGTCATCGATTATCCTCCCGGATAAATTTTGTTCTCGTTTCACGATGAACCGGCAGCGGACGAAAACCGCTCAACCGGTAAGCGCTTTAAAAACACGTCAAAAACAGCGCCGTCGCTCCCGTGAATTTGAATTCCTTTCGCACCAACCCTGTCAATGTGCCTTTCGTCGAAGCAGGCCAAAATTCTTGCATAACTAAACACATCGTCTTACGATGTTCATATATCGCAGTGCGATATATTTTGACGAATAACCTTCCCCCAAAAGAAGCGATGTCGTGAAAATCTATCGTGAATTGCAGCAGATCGTTCACGGGAGCGCGAATGACACGCACCGCACATGCGAGAAGACCGCGTGCATGGCTCGATGCATCTGGCATCGCGGCAAAAAGTCACGGAACTCTTCGTCCCGCTCCTTCCAAGACCTCTTCCGCTTCTGAAGCTCCTTCTGCCGCGCCTGATCATGGTACGGCGCTGGCGGATCTCAAGCCGGCGCGGTCCGCGGAATCCGGCAAGCGCACATCGATCGCGAGCCTCAGCGTTCGCGCCCAGAACGTCCTAAAAGAGCTGGCGCTCGAGCTGACCGGAAAAACACCGCCCAGAGGACCTTGGACTCCGCCGCTCGAACTGGTGCGGCAACTGACCCATCAGCATCTTGCGACCGCGCGCAATTGCGGACGGCAGACCACGGCGGAAATCATCCGATGGGCCGAGGCTCAGGGCACGGCGATCCGCCCGCGATTCTATTCAGGCAAATCGCTGTCGGCGATGTGGCAGGATGCGGTGACGAAGTTCTCGTCCGGCGAGTTCACCAAGACCGAGATCATCCAGGCTCTGGAGAGATCGACCCGGCGCCGGAACACTCAGATTCCGATCGCGCTGCAACTCGTCATCCTGCAAATCCTGCGCTCGACTTGCGAATAGGCCGAATCGCTCCCCTCATGTCGGGGACGGCAGCGTCCCGCCGGGGCGATGATGGCTGTCAATGATTTCCTGCAAACTCTGTCAGAAAATCACTCCGTCGTGAACGGCATAGCGATAGTGCATTGCCACCATTCGCGCGCAGATAAATCTTGAAACTCGTTATCGCCTTTGTAACGTGGCGACATACTCCGGTTGGTTGCATCGGCGAGCTGCCGACGCCGGGTCCGGATGCCTGCGAGATATCCATGCTTCAGTCGAAGCGACGCTCTATCAAGACGACACGTCCTGCCAAGACACGTCCTGTCAAAAAGAACCGCCCCGTCGCATCCGCTTCGATGGGGACAGCCGATTACGAAGCCCTCGCCAGGTTTCGTTACCAGATCCGCAAGTTTCTGACCTTCAGCGAAGAGGCCGCCCATCAATCCGGGCTCACCTCGCAGCAGCATCAGGCGATGCTGGCAATCAAGGGTTTTTCCAAACAGGGCGCCGTTACCGTGGGCAAACTGGCGGAATTCCTGCTGATCAAGCACCACACAGCGGTGGAACTGACGGATCGGATGACCAAGCTTGGCCTGCTCAGCCGGGAGGTCGACCAGGACGATGGCCGGCGTGTCCTGCTCAAGCTGACACGGAAGGGTGAACAGCGCTTGCAGCGGCTGTCCAAGGTCCATCTTGATGAGTTGCGTTCCGCGAGCCCGACCATCGCCAGGATCCTGAAATCATTCCGGGCGATCTCGCAGGGCGCCCTGTTCTGGGGCTGGTGCCATCTCATCCTGTCCGATCTGGTCTGACACCCCATCAGCCTGCATTTTTGTCGATCGGCGCCATTTAAGATACATCTATCATATTGCTTTTTGATCTAGATCACCTAGATTGCAGTCAGATAGGTATGCGGCGGCGCTTCACAGGCATCGTTGAACCAAAGTCAATCGAGATGATTTTCTCGTAGCCATGCATATCAACCAGCGGCAAGGAGAATTCCCATGAACAGAAAAGTCGGGTCGTGGGCCGTCGTCGGTGCCCTCGTTCTCATTCTTCTGGCCACGCTATGGTGGGTGATTGTCGCCTGGAATGGCTCGGCCGATGTTGTGATGAACAAGCACGGCTATATCGCCATGGCCCTCGGCATCTTCTTCTCGATCATCATCGGATCGGGACTGATGGCGCTTACTTTTTACAGCAGCCGCCATGGATACGACGATCTGCCCCAGGCGAAGGAAGCGCATTCTCACGACAACCGGACGAAGTAACATCCTCTCGCGAAGGGCGGTCAGGGTTTGCTCTTCGGATCACATCGGCATTCTCCGTGTCAGCACATAATGCCGCCGGTTCGCGGTCGTCCGGACGCGCCTCGGCCAGCAAGGTGCCAGCTTCCGGCCAATCAAACCCGGTCTGCCCGATCGGTTCGAGATACCCCCGTCGGAGAACTTCATCGCGTCGCGCCGGCGACGTCCCTCGAAACCGAAGCAGCCTGAGGGCGCCAATCGGCGGACGCCGCCCCGCGTTCGGGTGGTTTGTTTCCTATTTGCGACGCTGGCCTTTGGTCTACCTGCGCGAAATTGACGCACCCATGAAGACGGATTTGACGCTCGCTCTCCCCGCCCTTACCACTTTTCGCTCCACACCGGCGGCGCGCGTCAGCACCGTCTCCCCTAATTAATTACCACCAGACATGTCATTGGTTTTAAGCGCTTTTTGCGCCACAAGCTGACGTTCATGCCTTTGAAATCCGGGACAAAAATGCTCGACGAAAAGCTTCAACCCATCTTCGACGACGTCCTGCGCCGCAATCCCGGCGAGGACGAGTTTCACCAGGCCGTTCGCGAAGTGCTCGACAGCCTCGGCGCCGTTGTGGCCAAACATCCGCATTATGCCGAAGACGCCCTGATCGAACGGATCTGCGAGCCGGAGCGGCAGATCATCTTCCGCGTGCCGTGGGTCGACGACAAAGGCCATGTGCAGATCAACCGAGGCTTCCGCGTCCAGTTCAATTCCGCGCTCGGCCCGTTCAAGGGCGGCCTGCGTTTCCATCCGACCGTCTATCTCGGCACCATCAAGTTTCTCGGCTTCGAACAGACCTTCAAGAATGCCCTCACCGGCATGCCGATCGGCGGCGGCAAGGGCGGCGCCGATTTCGATCCGAAGGGCCGCTCGCCCGGCGAGATCATGCGGTTCTGCCAGTCGTTCATGACAGAACTGTCCCGCCACCTCGGCGAGTACACCGATGTGCCGGCAGGCGACATCGGTGTCGGTCAGCGCGAGATCGGCTTCATGTTCGGCCAGTACAAGCGCATCGCCAATCGCTACGAATCCGGCGTGCTCACCGGCAAGGGCCTGGCATGGGGCGGATCGCAGGTCCGCACCGAAGCCACCGGCTATGGCGCGGTGTATTTCGTCGAGCGCATGCTTCGTACACGCAATCACAACTTCGACGGCAAGAAGGTGATCGTGTCCGGCTCCGGTAACGTTGCCATCTACACCATGGAAAAGATCATGGAGCTCGGTGGCAAGGTCATCGCGTGCTCGGACTCCAATGGCTATGTCGTGGAAGAAGCCGGTATCGATCTCGCCTTGCTCAAGGAGATCAAGGAAAAGAAGCGCGGCCGCGTTTCCGACTATGCCAAGGCCCGGCGCTCGGGAGCGACCTACGTCTCGAACGGCCGCATCTGGGATGTGCCGGCCGATGTGGCGATGCCCTCCGCAACCCAGAACGAGCTGAACGGTCAGGATGCGCGCACGCTGGTGAAGAACCGCGTAGTGGCGGTCGGCGAAGGCGCCAACATGCCGTGCACGCCCGAGGCCGTGAAGACGTTCCTCGATGCGGGCGTGATGTTCGGCCCCGGCAAGGCGACCAATGCCGGTGGCGTCGCCACCAGCGCGCTCGAAATGCAGCAGAACGCTTCGCGCGACTCTTGGTCGTTCGAAGCAACCGAGGCGCGTCTTGCCACCATCATGCACGGCATTCACGACCGCTGCGCCGAGATGGCTGACACCTACGGCTCGCCGGGCAACTACGTGCTTGGCGCCAACGTCGCCGGCTTTATCCGCGTGGCCGAAGCCATGCGCGCGCTTGGCATCGTCTAAGCACGATCGCGACTTGTCCCGGCCCCGAATATCGCGGGGCCGGGCACGATCCACGCTCTCGCGCCGGATCAATAGCAAAGCCCTATCAACCGAGCACTTCGAGCGCGACAAGAAAATCGTGCGCACCGCGCATGGCCAGATCGACTACGATTACTTCATCATCGCCGGCGGCATCTGCGCGCGCAGGTGATGCACGCCATGGAGACCGGACTGCGCAAACGCTCCAGCGGAGAGCTGATCCCGCGCCGGATCATCGATCGGTTCGACTGTAACTTCAACGGCACGCCGGTGCTGTCGTGGCGGCTCGACACCGCCGTTTCCATCAATCCCTATCTCGAGTCTCGATTTCGCGCCTCACAAGCGGGCGAGCTGAAAATGATGTGGATTGACGAGGCCGGAGACCGCCTGGAGGCGATCGAAATCATCGAGACAATTTGACCCGCGGCGGGGCCTGGAGCCAAAGCGGCATTTGCATCGCAGGACCGATCCGCCGTATTCTGCGCCTGACAATCTCTCCGCTTCGCGCAGGGCGCGAATTGCCGGCGAGTCTGCCGCGGCGCGGCACGACCCAAGCATTTTTCCGCGCCATGAAGGCGGGACAAATGCTGACCGACAACATGCGTAATCCGGCCGCAATCACATGGCTTTTGCCGGGATGCGCAGGGAGAGTGATATGAACGCACCTGTTTTCCGTCTTACCAGCCTCGCTCACGGCGGCGGCTGCGGCTGCAAGCTTGCACCTTCCGTGCTGCAGGAGTTGCTGGCCAACCAACCCGCGGCCGCGCCCTACAAGCAACTCCTGGTCGGTGTCGAGACCGGCGACGACGCAGCCGTCTGGCAGGTCGACGACAACACCTGCATCATCGCCACCACCGACTTCTTCATGCCCGTGGTGGATGACCCGTTCGATTTCGGCCGGATCGCCGCCACCAATGCGATCTCGGATGTCTACGCCATGGGTGGCAAGCCGATCATGGCGCTGGCGATCCTCGGCATGCCGCTCAGCAAGATTTCGGTCGACGACGTCCGCAAGATCATCGCGGGCGGCAACTCGGTGTGTGCCACGGCCGGCATCCCGGTCGCCGGAGGCCACTCCATCGACGCCCCCGAGCCGATCTATGGCCTCGCCGTGATCGGCATCTGCCATCCCGATCAGGTCCGCCGCAACGCCGAGGCCAGACCGGGTGACGTGTTGATCCTGACCAAGGCGATCGGAGTCGGCGTCTACTCGGCGGCGATCAAGAAAGGCGATCTCGACGGCGATGGCTATGCGGAAATGGTCGCCTCGACGACGCTGCTCAACCGCATCGGCGGCGAGCTGTCCGGCGATCCGGCCGTGCACGCCGTGACCGATGTCACCGGCTTCGGTCTGCTCGGCCATGGTTTGGAAATGGCGCGCGGCTCGAACCTCTCGCTGGTGATCGAAGCGTCCAGGGTGCCGCTGTTCAAGCAAGCTGCAAAATTTGCGCAGAGCGGGCACATCACCGGCGCCTCGGGCCGCAACTGGGCCAGCTATGGCGAGGCCATCGTGCTGGCCGAAGGCATGCCACAGTGGCAGCGCGACCTGCTGGTCGATCCGCAGACCTCGGGCGGACTGCTGATTTCATGCGCCGCTGAAAAGGCCCCCGCTCTCCTAGAAAAGATCAGGGCCGCCGGCTATCCCGCCGCGGGCATCATCGGGCGCGCCGAAGCCGGACCGCCGCTCGTGCGCGTGACGGGCTGAGCGATCCGAAACGGCAGCCGCTAGTTGGCCTCGGCCGGCTCGACCTTCATCCGCCGGCCCCATTTGTCGAAGAAGTGCCCCTCGTTGATGACGAGGCGATTTTCGTTGATGCGCTCTTCCAGCGCCCGCAACTCTTCTTTCGCCTTGGCATCCTCGATCGGACCGCCATCCTCGTCGACTGCCGGCATCAGCAGCACCCCGTCCCAGGGGACGCCGGCACCGCGCACCAGCAGGCTGAAATGGTGCCAATCGAGCTCGTCGCCGATCACATGCATGAAGGTGGACGAGAGCGGTACGACGCCGAGATTGGACGTCGCGACCAGCACGACCAGAGCGGTGAACCCGTCGGTCCGCTCGAATTCCCTGACGATCCAATCGTCGAACAGGAAGTCCTCAAGCTTCTTGTGCCTGGCGGATTTCTTAGCAGACTTCGACAAGCGGCAGCTCCACCACTTCGCGATCGAGCACGCTCAGAAACGCGCTTTGCCGCGCGCCGCCGAACCAATCTTCGAAACCCTTGAGTTCCTCGCCGATCTTCGCGAACGAGGCCTCGGGATCTTCCGATTCCACGACCTGCCATGCCGCGCGGATCACCGGGTGAAAATGCTCCAGCGCTTCCTGCTGCGCCTCGGTGATCGAGCTCCAGCCGACCTCCTGCAGAAAGGCCGCCGAGCCCCTCACGATCGCCTCGTCCTCGTCCTTGCTGCCCGCGATCGCATTGACCACACTGCGCATCAGATTGAGGCGGCGAAAGCCATAGGCCCGCTCCTTCGCCAGCACCTCGAAACGTTCTGCTGCCTCGCGGCGGTAAGTCTCCTCGACGGTGCTGGCGGCATGGGCCACCTGCTCGAGTCCGTCAAGAAAAGCCGTCAGCGTCTGCGCTGTCATGGCACGCTCCTCCGGGGTTTACCGTGGCGGAAGAGAATGGGAGTCGAACCCACCAAGAACCGACTCGCGGTCCTTCCCGGATTTGAAGTCCGGACGCCCCACCGGGAACGATGCTCTTCCTTTGGTTTCCAATATCGGAACCGTGCTCGGCGCCTTCAATACATCGGCTGGCCCGCGAAATAGGTCAAGCCGATGTTTGTTGATCCGTCGCAGATCGCCGCGACGAATTGTAACACCGTGACGGTCAAAAAACTCAAGAATCTGAATCGCGACTTTCCGGCCATTGTCGAGGCAGTCGCGGAATTGCGCGGCGGTGAACTGGCCGTCAGGGATCGTCGCCGCCAGATCGGTCATGATCACGACCATCTCGGCGACGGTCTCGCGCAGGAAGAAATGGTCGTGCGCGACCTCATCGACCCGCCCCATCCGGCCGAGCAATTTGAGCAGCCGGCGCACCTCCTGCTCCGGCACGCAGATGTAGCCGGCGATGTCCCGCACCCGCGGCGGCCGGAAGCGCGCGGCATCCACGATGTAAGGCTTGATCTTGGTCCACATCGCCTCGTCCTGGGGCGTAAGATGGACCTCGTGCCCCGGCAGACGGATCCAGGAGCCGTCGAGCGTGATATCCTTGGTGCGCACCAGTCCATGTAGCAGCGCCACGAAGGCCGGCGCCGGCAGGCGCGGCTCGAGTTGTAGACGGAGCCGCTCAAGGCCGATGCCGGCAAGATTGGGATTGTCGGCATGGAATTTCTTCAGCACGGCCAGAATGTCGTTCTTGAGCCGCAGCCAGCCCACCGGCGAGATCACATATTCGGTCTTCGCGGTCGGCAGCCTCAGCAGACTCATCCGCGCAATCATCGCATCGCGCTCCGTGGCCGAGACGGCATGATCGCGAACAAAGGCGGAAAAATCGAGATAACCCGGCGCGCGGTCGATCAGAGCCGCGAGCGCTTTTTCCGTATCCGGAATCGCCAGCGCCTCAAGCTGCGCCACGCGCTCCTGCGTGCGCCGCTTGCGGGCCGGCGCCCGCAGATCGATGAACGATCCGCCGCCGATGGTTCGTTGCGCCGTGGTGTCGCGCAGCACGAAACGGTCACCGGTCGCGACCGCCACCGGCCGTTCCAGCACGAGCTGGACAAAGGCCTCGCCGCCCGGCGGAACCGGCTCGTCGCCGAGCAACACCACGCGCGCGCCAACCTCCGTCGCGGCATGATGCAGACGAACCGGCATCCACTGTGTGAGCGGCTTCGTTTCCGAGGCAAGGACACGCACGATCGCATCGATGCGATCGGCCGGTGCGTGCAGTTCGGGATCAAGCACGACATCGCCGCGCGCGATCGCATCCTTGCTGATGGAATCGCCGACCAGATTGAGCGCGCAGCGGTCGCCCGCGCGCCCGGTCTGCGCAGGCTGATTCTGTGCATGGATCGCGCGCACGCGCGCCGTTTTCCCCGATGGGCTGATCATCACCTGATCGCCGACAGCGACGCTGCCCGACAGCACCGTCCCGGTCACCACCGTGCCTGCGCCCGCCAGAGTGAAGGAGCGATCCACCGCCAGGCGGAAACGTCCCTTGGCCGACCGGCTCTGTTGTGCCCTGGACTCGGCAAACAGCCTGTCGCGGAGCTCGGAAATGCCCTGCCCGGTCTGGCTGGAGACGGCCAGCATCTGCGCATCGGCGAGGCCCGTCGGCGCCAGCACATTGGCGATTTCGCTCCGCACCTCGGCAAGACGATCGGTATCGACCAGATCCGCCTTGGTGATCGCCACCACGCCATGGCTGATGCCAAGCAGATTGATGATTGCCAGATGCTCGATGGTCTGCGGCATCACGCCGTCGTCGGCGGCCACCACCAGCAACACGAAATCGATGCCGGTCGCGCCTGCAAGCATGTTGTGCACGAAACGCTCGTGACCCGGCACGTCGATGAAGCCGAGAATGCCGCCATCGGGCGTCGGCAGATAGGCGAAGCCGAGATCGACCGAGATGCCTCGTGCCTTCTCCTCCTTGAACCGATCGGTATCGACACCGGTCAGCGCCCGCACCAGCGAGGTCTTGCCGTGATCGATATGTCCGGCGGTCCCGACAATCATGATGCCGGCTCCACGAGGGGCATTTGCGACAGCTTCTGCGCCCGTTCGATATCCGCGTCGGACATCGACGCCGAGGTCGGCGGAATAAAGGAATCCGCAAGCTTGCTGCCGCCGGCCTGCGCCCGCAACAGCCACATCAGCGCGGCGATGGGATCGCGCGGCACGCCGGCCCCGAGCTGATAGGCCGCGCCCAGCATGGCCTGCGAATCCACATCGCCCCGCGCGGCCGCCTTGTCCCACCAGCGCGCCGCTTCCGCCGGATCTCGCTCAACGCCGATCGCGTTGTGATAGATCATGCCGAGCCGGGTCATTGAGGCCACCACGCCCTGAGCGGCGGCGGCTTCCGCCCACTGCTTCGCTTCGGCGATCTCGCCGGGGATCATCTGGTTCTCGAACAGCATCCACGACAGCATGTCCTGCGCCGGACCATCGCCCTGCTCGGCCGCGGCGCGGTAGAGCTCCGCCGCCCGCACGGCATTGGCCTCGACGCCCTCGCCCTTGAAATAGACCTCGGCCAGATTGCGCTGCCCAAGCGGGTCGCCGCCTTCGGCCGCGAGCGTCAGCCATTTCAGCGCCAGCGCCGTGTCGCGTTCGACGCCAAGGCCATCGGCAAAGCACATGCCGATATTGTTCTGCGCCCGCGCCACGCCCTGATGGGCGAGCGGCCCCCAGATCGCGAGCGCGGTTTCATAATCGCTGTGTTCCGCGGCATCGAGCGCATCGGCCATCAATTCGGCGGCCGGGCGCTCCTTGGGCTTGCCGCCAAAAAGAGCAAGGGTGTCGCGCCAGTTCATTGCGAATCCCCTCCCCGCCTCAGTTGCGCCAGATTGCGAACGAACCCCGCCTCATCCTCGAGGCAGCGCAGATCCAGCACGAACGTATCGTCCTCAATCCGACCAATCACCGGCATTGGAAGCTGCCGGAATGCCGTGACCAGTTCGGCAAGCGCGCGGCCGCGGCCGCGCGGACCGGCAAAGCCGATGGCGATGCCGGCGCTCGGAATCGTTTCCAGCGGCAGCGCGCCGGAGCCGATCTGGCTTGCACATGGCGTCACGCTCGCGCTGTAACGCGGCGCCACGGCCGCCGTGATCGCCGGAAGAATACGGGCGGCCTGCGTTTCGATATCCTGTCGCGGGCGCGCCATCATCCGCAGGGTCGGCAACCGCTCGGCCAGACGATCCGGATCGCGATACAGCCGCAGCGTCGCCTCGACGGCGGCGAGCCGGATCTTGTCCATCCGCAAGGCGCGCTTCATCGGATTCTTGTTGAGCTTCGCGATCAACTCCTTGCGGCCGACGATGAAACCGGCCTGCGGGCCGCCAAGCAGCTTGTCGCCGGAGAAGGTGACAAGATCGGCGCCCTCCGCCACCGCCTCGGCCACCGTCTGCTCATGGACGAGGCCGTAGCGCGCGAGATCGACCAACGTGCCGGAGCCAAGATCATTGATCAGCGGCACCTGCCTGGCATGAGCAAGCTCGGCCAGCGCCTTGCCGGACACCGATTTGGAGAATCCCTCGATCCGGTAGTTCGAGGTGTGGACCTTGAGGATCAGGCCGGTTTTCGGACCGATCGCAGCGGCGTAATCCTTCTCATGCGTACGGTTGGTGGTGCCGACCTCGACCAATCTCGTGCCGGCGCGCGCCATGATCTCCGGCATCCGGAACGAGCCGCCGATCTCGATCAGTTCGCCGCGCGAAATGATCACGTCCCTGGCCCGACCGAAAGTATTGAGCGCGAGCAGAACGGCGGCGGCGTTATTGTTGACCACGGTCGCATCTTCAGCGCCGGTAAGCTCGCAGAGCAGATCGCGGACCAGGCCGTCGCGCTCGCCGCGCCTGCCTTCGGCAAGATCGAACTCCAGAGCCATCGCCTCGCGCATGGCACGGGTCGCGGCTTCGATCGCGGCCTCCGCGAGGATAGCGCGTCCGAGATTGGTGTGCAGGATGGTGCCGGTGAGATTGAACACCGGCCTGGCGTTCGGCTCGGCCTGGCGCTCGAGACGCGCCACCGCAGACGTCATGATCGACTCGGCGCTGCTTTTCACCGACGCCGCGTGCCCGTTGGCCTTGGCAAGGCTGGCGCGCACATCCTCCGCGCTGCGGCGAATGGCATCGACGACCGACGGGCGGCCGAAACGGTCGATCGCATCAACCGCCGCCGCGGTCTTCAGAATCTCGTCGACAGACGGAATGCGGCCGGGGATTGTTCGCCCGTCACCCATCTCGGCCTCCTTAATAGCCGATCAGGAAGGGATTGACCCCGCCGCGACGGAAGCCGAGTTCGCGCACCAGCAGATCGAGGCCCAGCGTCGCCACGTCGTCGGCGACCGGATCGAGCGCGGCATCTTTCTGCTGGTTGAGGACCTTCATATAGCCATGGCAATCGTCACAGGTCTCGGCTTTGACGTTGCTGTGACCCTCAACCTCCTGGAAGACGATCTTGCGAGTCGAGCCGCACAGCGTGCACTTGCTGCGGATGTGATTCCACAACGTGCCGCACAGCGAACACGAACAGAATCGCGTTCCCGGCGCACGCGGCCAGTTCACGATCACGGTCGAGGACGGCGCCCCGCCGCAGGACGGGCACACCCCTTCTCCGACGGAGACCAGTTCCTTCGCATTGAGAGTGGCCGCGAGACGGGCAAAATGAACTTGCAGGGCGGCCGCGACAAACACATGTTCGGCGATGGCTTCCACCGGAATCGCCTCGGCGAGAACGTTCTGGATCATCGTCTCGCGGGCATTCTTGTCGGCCGCCAGGACACGGCTCAACGCATCCTTCGCCGGTGCGGGCATCTCCAGACTTCCGGCGGCGCCGAGCAGGCGCTCGAACGTCGCCTCGAAGGCCGGATCGGCGGCAAATTTCCCCCGATCGATCGGCGGCATCTTGTGGGCGTGCGCCCGCGCCAGCACCTCCGGGTCGATCGGGGTCGGCTCGGGCAAATCATCCTGGATGGCGGATTGGGCCTCGCAAAGTCCCGCGAGAAACTTCAGATAGGCCGCAAGGTCATGGCCCTCGGCCAGATAGCGGAATCTCGCCGCGCGGTCTGCAAACAATCGCTTCGGATCGGACAGACGCGCAAAGGGCGGTGTGGGAATATTACCAATAACAGACGGATCTGGCTCAGTCGTATCGACGCGCGACATCTCTATACCTCACGAACCTCACGGGCCACGTGTCTCATCAAACCCGTTATTTTTGCCGGATTGAATGAGTGCCGGCGCATCGCGCCGGCACTCGTAATATGACAGATATTACTTTCCTGCCACCAGTTCTTTCAGCCACTTGCGGTGATGGCGCCAGGCCCAGCCGCCAGTCACCTGGCCACGGGTCATGGCGCTGATCGTGCCACGGACCCAGATCGCGGCGTAGACGTGAACGATCCAGACACAGATCGCCACGATGGCCGTGATCGAGTGGACGAGAACCGCGATCCGACGCTGGTCGATGGTGAAGTACTCCGCGAAATACTGATCCCAGATCACCACGCCGCTGGTGATCAGAACCAGGATCAGCAGCGACATCGACCAGAACACCATCTTCTGACCGGCGTTGTACTTGCCGACTTCCGGCAGCTTGTTCTCGTCGCCCGCGAGGACATCGCGGAGGCGACTGAGCCAGACACTGTCGGTGTGCTCCCACAGATTGAGGCGGAAGAACCGGAAGAACAGGCCCATGAAGCTGACAAACAGCACCACACCGATCCACGGATGGAGCATGCGGGTGGTGCTGCCGCCGCCGAACAGACCGGAAAGCGGATACAGAACAGGCGAAAAGAGCGCCAGTCCGGACAAGGCGAGCAGCACGAGGCTGACCGCCGTGATCCAGTGGTTGATCCGGGCACCTGCCGTGTACCGATCGACAACGACGGGGCCGCCGGGGCTTCCCCGGTGAACGCCGTCGCCTTTTTCGACTTCAGTGCTCATGATTACTGACCCTCCGTAAGCCGCTCAGCGTTCTTCTCGTCCTCAGCCGACACCCGGTTAGGTCCGGAGATCGCATGATGGAGGAAGCCGATCGCGGCAAACGCGCCGATCGCGGCCAGACCCGCATACTTCGTCACACCCTTCCAGATCTCGACGACCGGACTGATCGACGGATTGTTGGCAAGGTTGGCGTAGATCTGCGGTTTGTCCGCATGCTGCAGCACATACATGACGTGAGTGCCGCTCACGCCTGGAGGATCATAGAGGCCGGCATTCTTGAAGCCGCGCGACTTGAGATCCTTGATGCGATGATCGGCCCACTTCTTCATCTCATCCTTGGTGCCGAACACGATGGCCTGTGTCGGACATGCCTTCTGGCAGGCCGGACCCTGGCCGACCGCGACGCGGTCGACGCAAAGCGTACACTTGTAGGCCTTCGGATCGTTCTTGGTGAGACGCGGGATGTTGAACGGGCATCCCTTCACGCAGTAGCCGCAGCCGATGCACTTGTCGTGGACGAAATCGACAATACCGTTCGAGTACTGCACGATCGCGCCCGGAGCCGGACAGGCCTTGAGGCAGCCCGGATCCTCACAGTGCATGCAGCCGTCCTTGCGGATCAGCCATTCGAGATTTCCGGTCTCCGGATTCTCGTATTCCGAGAAACGCATCAGCGTCCAGGTGTTCGGCGTCAGATCGTGGGGGTTGGTGTAACTGCCCACGTTGATGCCGACTTCCTCGGTCAGGTTGTTCCACTCAAGGCATGCCGCCTGGCATGCCTTGCAGCCGATGCATTTCGATACGTCGATCAGCTTGGCCACTTCCGTCAGCCGCTTTGCTGGCGGCGTGACGGATGAAGCGGAGCGACGGATCAGGTCCTGCTCGCCGAACTTCGCAGCGGTCGGCTGGGTCGTGGGGTTTGCAATTGGCGTAAACATGCTGATGCCCTCCCCTTAAACCGCCGGACCCGAGATGGGTTCGATATTGACCAGGAACGCCTTGAATTCAGGCGTCTGCGAGTTCGAATCGCCGACCGCGGAGGTCAGCGAGTTGATCGGCGAGGCCTTCTTGGTTTCACCGATGAAGCCGAAGTTCAGCGGCAATCCGACCTGGTGCACGGTCTTTCCGTCGATCTTGAACGGAACCATGCGTTTGGTCACGACGGCCTTGCCCTTCGCTTCGCCGCGGTTGGACCAGACGCGGACCATCTGTCCGTTTCTGATGCCTTTTTCCTTGGCGAGGGCTTCCGACATTTCCACGAAGAACTCCGGCTGCAAGACGGCGTTCGCATGGACTGTCTTGGTCCAGTAGTGGAAGTGCTCGGTCAACCGATAGGTGGTCCCGACGATCGGGAAGTCCTTGGACGAACCAAAGGCCTCCATATCGTTCTTGAACACGCGAGCGACCGGATTGCCCTTGAGTTTCGGGAAAACCAGGTTGGCCGTCGGTGACTCGAACGGCTCCATGTGAACCGGGAACGGACCGTCGGCCATCAGGCCACGAACCCAGAGACGCGAAACACCCTCTGCGTTCATGATGAACGGACCGGTTGCCCGCTCCGGCGGGATGGTCGGCACGTAGTCCGGCACATCCGGTCCGGTCCAGCGCTCGCCGTTCCAGTACATGTACTTCTTCGCTTCGCTCCACGGCTTGCCCGAGGGATCGGCGGAGGCACGGTTGTACTGGATGCGACGGTTGGCCGGCCACGAGAAGCCCCAGTTGCCGAAGACACCGAGACCCGACGGATCGGAGTTGTCGCGACGCTGGGCGAGATTGCCCGCCGGACCGTACACGCCGGTGTAAATCCACATACATCCGTCGGTCGAACCGTCGTCACGCATTTCGCCAAAGCTGGCGAGCCGCTGACCGGCAGCACGCACCACCTTGCCGTCCGCATCCTTGAGGTCCACGAGCGCCTTGCCGTTGAGCTCGGTAAGGAGCTCTTCAGGGGTCGGATGGAGCGCGTCCTTGTAGCTCCAGTCCACCGCGAGAAGGGCTTCCTTGCCCTTGCCGCCGTCCTTTTCATACAGCTTGCGAATGCGCATGAAGAGGTCGGCCATGACTTCGATGTCGGTCTTGGACTCGTAGTGAGGATCCGCCGCCTTCCATTTCCACTGGATGCAGCGGCTGGAGTTGGTGACGCTTCCGTCTTCCTCGCACCACATCGAGACCGGCAGCATGAACACCTCGGTCTGGATCTTGGCGGGGTCAACATTGTTGAACTCGCCGTGATTCTCCCAGAACCGGGCCGTATCGGTTTCGATCGGGTCCATGCTGACCAGGAACTTGAGCTTCGAGAGACCCTCGCGGCTCTTGTTCGAGTTCGGAATCGCCATCAGGGGGTTGAAGCCCTGACAGAGCAGTCCGTTGGTCTTACCCTGGTGCATCAGGTCGAACATCTTGATGCAGTCGTAAATGCCGTCGAGCTTCGGCAGATAGTTATAGCCGAACTCGTTCTCCTTGGTGGCATTGGCACCGAACTGGCTCTTCAGGAAGGAGACGTAGAACTTCCTGTAGTTCTGCCAGTAGCTGGTCTGGTTCGGCGTCAGCGGCTTGAAGGCGCGCTTGGCCAAATGCGATTCCAGCGTCGGCTCACTTTCGAGCGGCAATGCCAGATAGCCGGGGATGGCTGCCGTCAGCGTGCCGACGTCGGTGATGCCCTGCACGTTGGAGTGACCGCGCAATGCGTTCACGCCGCCGCCGGGGATGCCGATATTGCCGCACAGGAGCTGGATCATAGCCGCACAGCGGATGTTCTGGGCGCCGTGAGTATGCTGCGTCCAGCCCAGCGCGTACATGATGGTCATGGCGCGCTCGCCATTCGCCGTCGACGACACCCAGTCGGCCACCTTCTGGAACTTGTCCTTCGGGGTGCCGCAAACGCGCTCGACCAGCTCCGGCGTGTACTGTGCGAAGTGCTTCTTCATCAACTGGAACACGCAGCGCGGGTCCTGCAGCGTCATGTCGCGAATGGCGAAGCCGTCAGGTCCGAACTTGTATTCCCAGGTGCTGCGGTCGTAGGTGCGCTTGGCTTCGTCGTAGCCCGAGAAGAGTCCTTCGTTGAACTCGAAATCGTCGCGCACAATGAACGCAGCGTTGGTGTAGTTGCGCACATACTCTTTATGGATCTTGTCGTTCGTGAGCAGGTAGTTGATCACGGCAGACAGGAACGTGATGTCCGATCCCGAACGGATCGGCGCATAGTGGTCAGCCATGGCCGCCGAGCGGTTGAACCGCGGATCGACCACCATCAGCTTGGCGCCACGCTCGGCTTTCGCTTCGGTGACCCACTTGAATCCGCAGGGATGCGCTTCCGCTGCGTTACCACCCATAATCCAGACGAGATCAGCGTTCTTGATGTCCGTCCAGGAGTTCGTCATTGCACCGCGACCAAATGTGGGGCCCAAACTGGCCACCGTCGGTCCGTGTCAAATCCTTGCCTGATTTTCGATCTGCAACAGACCAAGGCCACGCGAGACCTTGAATGTTGCCCATCCGCCTTCATTGGCAACCGAGCTGCCGGCAAGGAAAGCCGTCGTCAGCCAGCGGTTGACGGTGACGCCGTCCTTGTTTTTCTCGACGAAGTTCGCGTCGCGATCGTCCTTCATCAGCTTCGCGATACGATCCATCGCGAAATCCCAGCTCACGCGCTCGAAGCTGTTCGAGCCGGGCTTGCGATACATCGGGTATTTCACGCGGGATTTCGACTTGATGTAGTCGATCGCGCCCGCACCCTTCGGGCAGAGGGTGCCGCGATTGACCGGATGGTCCACGTCACCCTCGATATGGGTGACTTCCATCTTGCCTTTTTCTTCCTTGCTCTCGGCTGCGAAGATGATCATTCCGCAGCACACAGCACAGTACGGGCACTGGCTGCGCACTTCCTTGGTCTGCGCAAGTTTGAAAGGCCGGATCGATAGGGCGTGGGCGGCTTCGATTTCACCAAATCCAAGAGCGCCGAGCGTCGTTCCAGCCAAACCCGCGCCGGCCCCGAGCATAAACGAGCGCCGCGAGAGTTCCATGTTCATGGAACATTTCCTCCAAATAAGGCCCCCGCCGGGGGACGCCCAAACTTTAGAGTTTGTCAAAAGAAAAAGTAGGGCGATATCAATCGACTGTCAAAGCCACAAATTCGTCGCATGTTTTTTTCGCAACCATTTTGGTCGTTATTTTCAAATCACTATCTCGTTGCGCCCGCTTGCTTAAACCATTTCCGATGCATCGTCGGAGGAGCAAGCCTGCGACAGGCTGCGACATCACAACCAATTGGTTGTCCCTAGTGATATTGACGGCGATCAATGCGAACAACAATATACCAGCGTGGCGACGCACATCGCTCCCGCGTTGCGGGGCTTTCGAATCAAACGCGACAACGGTTTTTCCGATCGGTCCTTGTTGTCGTATGGCCTTGGCGCAGCGTCGTCAGCGATTACAAATCGAAATCGTCGAACACCTTCATCTATGCTTGGCATACATAGTGCCAGCCTTATTCGACTCGCTCGCCTCCAGCTTCGATCTTTATACTTTTGTCTAACGTCGGGCCTGACGGCGGTGTTTCTCTTCGCACTTGCGTCAGGCGCAGCCGCGGGCGGTGCGCCGACCGCGCCGGCAACGTTCCAGAGCTGGAATTCCAGCGCTCCCTCCTCCTTCACACTGGACGATCTGCACGGCCAGCCGCGCGACCTTCAGGCGTTCAAAGGCAAAGTCGTTCTGCTGCATTTCTTCGCCACATGGTGCGAACCTTGCGTGGCCGAAATCGCCTCGTTGCAACGTCTGACCTCGATCATGCGCGATCAGCCGCTTGCCGTGGTCGCGATCGATGTCGCGGAGATCGATCTGAAAGTCCGCGCGTTCTTTGAGAAGAATCCCGCCGACTTCGCGGTGCTGCTCGATCGCGATCGTGCCATCGCACGAAGCTGGAAAATCAGCGCGCTGCCATCGACCGTCATCCTCGATCCGGGACTGTCGCCGCGCCTGTTCGTCGAAGGCGATCTCGACTGGTCGCGCCCCGACATCATCACCACGCTCAAAACCCTTTATCCGGCCGGCGCAGACGCGGGCGGAAAATGAACATCAACCCACAATCCAGGAGGAATAAAATGGATCGACGCACATTCATCCAGGGCACGGCGGCACTCACGGTGTCTGCCGGCCTCCCTTACAAGGCTTTTGCACAGGCGCGCGCCTTTGCGCCGAAACCCGGCGCATGGCGCACGGTCGATCTGGTCACCCGGATCGAGATCGACGATCCCAAGGGAAAGATGCAGGCCTGGGTGCCGTTACCGTCCGTCAACGAAGCCGACTGGTTCAAATCCGGCGAGACCAGATGGACCGGCAACGCGGCGACCGTCACGCGCGTCCGCGACCCGAAATACGGCGCCGAAATGCTGCATGTGATCTGGCAGGACGATGACATCTCGCCGGTGATCGAAGTCACCAGCCGGATCCAGACCCGCGACCGCGCGATTGATCTGACCAAGCCCGACACGTCCGCCGCGCTCAGCGACGCCGAGCGCAAGCTCAATCTTACCGGCACCGATCTCATTCCGGTCGACGGCATCGTCAAGCAGACGGCCGACAAGATCGTCGCCGACGCCAAGGCAGGCACGGACATCGAAAAGGCGCGCGCGATCTATGAATGGGTGGTCGAGAATACGGCACGCACCGCCGCGACACGCGGCTGCGGCATCGGCGACGTCGCCGCGATGCTGAAAAGCGGAAACCTCGGCGGCAAATGCGCCGATCTCAACGCGCTTTATGTCGGCCTGGCCCGCGCCGCCGGCCTGCCGGCGCGCGATGTCTACGGCCTGCGGGTGCTGCCCTCGCAGTTCGGCTACAAGAGCCTCGGCGCGGGCTCGAGCAACGTGACGAAGGCGCAGCATTGCCGCGCGGAAGTCTATCTCACCGGCTTTGGTTGGGTGCCGGTCGATCCCGCCGACGTACGCAAGGTGATGCTGGAGGAGCCGCCGGCCAATCTGCCGATCACCGATCCGAAAGTCGTCGCCGCGCGCAAAACCCTGTTCGGCGCGTGGGAAGGCAACTGGGTGGCCTACAACACCGCCCACGATATCGCTTTGCCCGGCAGCAAGCATCCGAAACTCGGATTCCTGATGTATCCGCAGGCAGAGCGGGCCTCGCTGCTGCTCGACTGCCTCGATCCGGATCGCTTCCGCTACACCATTACCGCGAAGGAAGCGACTGCCACCTGATGCCGGTTTCAGCTATTGCTACGGGCGCCGCCCAGCGCGGCGTCCGTCGTCTTTTATCCAGTGATCATGCGATGACCATTTATCTCGACCACAATGCCACGACGCCGGTCGCCTCCGGCGTGCTCGACGCCATGCTGCCGTTCCTGCGCGAGGAATTCGGCAATCCATCCTCAAGTCATGCCCTGGGTCGGCGCGCCAGGGATGCGATCGAGAATGCGCGAGCGCAGGTTGCGGCGCTGATCGGCGCTCGCCCCGACGAGATCGTCTTCACCGGCGGCGGCACCGAGGCCAGCAACATGGCGATCCGCGGCACGATGCTGGCGAATGCCGACAAACGTACCCTCGTCACCAGCACGATCGAGCATCCCGCGACGGACGAGCCCTGCGAATGGCTGGCACGACAAGGCTACACGGTTCACCGGATCGGCGCGCGGCCCGATGGGCGCATCGACATGGCCGAAGCACGGCGTCTGATCGGGAAAGATGTTGGGCTTGTCACCCTGATCCACGCCCAGAACGAGACCGGCGTGCTGCAGCCTGTTTCCGAAATCGCCGCGCTGGCGCGCGAGCATGGCGCGCCGCTGCATATCGACGCCGCGCAGTCGGTGGGCAAGATCGCGATCGATGTCGAGGCGTTGGGCGTCGATCTGCTCTCGATCGCAGGGCACAAGCTTTACGCGCCGAAAGGCGTCGGCGCGCTCTATGTCCGGCGGGGCCGGACGCTGGAGCCCGTGCTGCGTGGCGCCGGGCAGGAATCCGGCCGCCGGCCCGGCACCGAGAACGTGCCTTACATCGTCGGCCTCGGCGAAGCCTGCCGCCTTGCCGCACTCCGGCTGCGCGAACAAGGCACACAGATAATCGCGGCTCTGGCCGGCGATCTGTACGCACGCTTGCAAAGCGAAATTCCCGGCGTCGAACTGGTCGGCCATGGCTCGGAGCGCTTGCCCAACACGTTGAATGTGCTGTTTCCCCGCGTATCGGGACGCAAGGTGCTGGAAGCCTGCCCGGATGTGGTCGCGTCAACGGGATCGGCGTGTCACGCCGATCATGAATCGGCATCCGCCGTTCTGCGCGCATGCGGCATTGCCGAGGACAAGGCGCTGGGCGCGGTGCGGCTCTCGCTCGGATTTCACACCACCGCCAATGACGTTAAACTCGCGGCAACCGCCCTGACGGATGCCTGGCGGCGCGTTGCTGCCTAGCCGATTCGCCCGACGACGAACTATGACGTGGCAGACTTGGAGGCCTCGGGATTTTCCGCGTCCGCGGTCTCGCCCTTGTCTTGATTGGCTCGCGAGAACAACCGCTGAATGAAGACGAAGAACACCGGCACCATCAAGAGCGCCAGAATGACCACCGCGATCATGCCGCCCATCACGCCGGTGCCGAGCGCCTGCTGACTCTGGCCGCCGGCACCCGTGGCCACCACCATCGGCAGTACGCCGCAGACGAAGGCAAGACCGGTCATGAGGATCGGCCGGAAGCGCAGATGGCAAGCCTCCAGCGTCGCCGCCACCAGCGGCTTGCCTTGCGCGCGCAGATCCTTGGCGAACTCGATGATGAGAATCGCATCCTTGGCCGCAAGACCGATGATGGTGATGAGACCGACCGTGAAATAGACGCCATTCGGCAAACCGCGTAGCATCGAGGCCAGCACCGCGCCGAAAATGCCCAGCGGAATCGTCAGCAGCACCGCAAGCGGAATGGTCCAGCTTTCATAGAGCGCCGCGAGGCACAGAAACACCACCAGCGCCGACAGCGCCAGCAGGAACGGGGCCTGCGAGCCGGACAGCTTCTCCTGCAGCGACTGGCCGGTCCACTCGTAACCGAACCCGCGCGGCAACAGTTTTGTCAGCCGCTCCATCTCGGCGATGGCATCGCCGCTGGTGTAGCCGGCCTGCGCCTCGCCGCTGATGCGCACCGTGGGATAATAATTGAAGCCGACGATCTGGGTCGGCCCCTTGATCCATTCCACGCTCGCGAACGACGAGAACGGCACCAGTCCGCCGCGTGAGTTCCGGACATTGTAGTTGAGAATGTCCTCGGCGTTCATGCGGTCATGGGAATCCGCCTGCACGATCACGCGCTGCATGCGGCCCCGATTCGGAAAATCGTTGACGTAGTTCGAACCGAGATTGGTCGAGATGGTGTTGTTGATCTCCTCGAAGGTGATGCCGAACGCGCTCGCCTTCTCGCGATCGATCACGAGATTGACCTGCGGCGCCTCGGGCAAGCCTTCGATGAATACCTTCTTCAGCACCGGGCTGGCGTTGGCGTCGGTCACCAGACGCTGCGCGGCCTGCATCAAAGCATGATAGCCCTTCTGGCCGCGGTCCTGCAGGCGGAAGGAGAAACCGCTGGAATTGCCGAGGTTGTCGATCGGCGGCGGTTGCTGTGCGGTGATGCGAGCATCCCGGATATTCGACAGGCTCTTGTTGACGTCGTCCACGATGGAAGCGGCGCTGTCGCCTTTGCCACGTTCGGACCAGTCCTTCAACGTGATGAACGCCTGCGCCGTATTGGTGCCCTGACCAAGGAAGCTGAAGCCGGTGAGGAAGGTGACGTCGCCGACGCCGGAACGCTCGGACAGATACTTCTCGACGCTCTTCACCACGGCTTCGGTGCGGGAAAAGGACGAATCCGACGGCGTCTGCACGTCCGTGGTGATGAAGCCCTGATCGTCGATCGGCAGGAAGCCCGCTGGCATCCGCACGAACGCCCAGCCAAGGCCCGCGACCAGCGCGACATAAATCAGCATGAGACGGCCGGCGCGCTTGAGCGACCAGCCGACCGTGGTGGTGTAACGGTCGCGGGTGCGATCGAGCATGCGGTTGAACCAGCCGAACACGCCCTTCTTCGCTTCATGATGCGCCGGATCGATCGGCTTGAGCAACGTGGCGCACAGCGCCGGCGTAAGCGACAGCGCCATCAGCGCCGAGCAGGCAATCGCGGCGACCATGGTGACCGAGAACTGCCGATAGATGATGCCGACCGAACCGGGGAAGAACGCCATCGGCACGAACACCGCCACCAGCACCAGAGTGATACCGACGATCGCACTGGTGATCTGCGACATCGCCTTGCGCGTCGCCTCCTTCGGCGGCAGCCCCTCCTCCGCCATGATGCGTTCGACGTTTTCCACCACGACGATGGCGTCATCGACCAGAATGCCGATCGCCAGCACCATGGCGAACAGGGTCAGCATGTTGATCGAGTAGCCAGCCAGCAGCAGGGCAGAGCACGCGCCCAGCAGCGCGACCGGAACAACGATGGTCGGAATGATGGTGTAGCGGAAGTTCTGCAAGAACAGGAACATGACGACGAACACCAGGATCACCGCCTCGACCAGGGTCATCAGCACCTTGTGGATCGAAGCCTCGACCACGGGCGTGATGTTGTAGGGAATGTCGTAGGCGATGTTGGCCGGGAAGAACTTCGAGAGTTCTTTCATCTTGGCTTCGACCGCGCCCGCGGTGGCCAGCGCATTTCCAGTCGGCGCCAGCATCACGGAGAGACCGGCCGTCGGCTTGCCATTCAGCCGCGTGGTGAACTGATAGCCCATGCCGCCGATCTCGATGCGCGCGACATCACGCAGCCGCACCGTCGAACCATCGGCATTGGCGCGCAGCACGATGGCGCCGAACTCTTCGGGCGAGCCGAGTTGCCCCTTCACCAGCACCAGCGCGGAAACCTTCTGGCCGTTGGCGCTCGGCTCCGCGCCGACGCTGCCGGAAGCCACCTGAGCGTTCTGCGCATTGATCGCCTTGGTGACGTCGTCGGCGGTGAGCTTGAAGCCGACAAGTTTCTCGGGGTCGATCCAGACGCGCAGCGACTGCTCGGTCGAGTACAGCGTCGCACGGCCTACGCCGGGAATGCGCCGGATCTCGCCGACGATGTTACGCACCATGAAATCGCCGAGGCCGACCTCATCGAGGCTGCCGTCGGTGGAGCGCAAGGTGATGATCTGAAGCACCGCGCTGGAAGCTTCTTCCACCAGAATGCCCTGCTGGATCACCGCGCGCGGCAGCCGCGCTTCGACACGCTTGAGGCGGTTCTGCACCTCGACCGAGGCCATGCTGGTGTCGGTGCCGGGGACGAAATTCGCGGTGATTTCGACCTGTCCGAGCGAATCGCTGGTGGATTCGAAATTCAGGATGCCGGAGGCGCCGTTAAGCTCCTCCTCGATCAGCCGTGTCACGCTGTTGTAGAGATTTTCCGGCGAGGCGCCGGGATAGCTCGTGCTGACCGAAATCGACGGCGGCGCGATGATGGGATACTGCGCCACCGCCAGAAGCGGGATGGAAATCGCGCCGATCAGACAGATGAAAAGCGCCACCACCCACGCGAAGATGGGACGATCGATAAAGAAACTCGGCATCGCGCGGGCTCAGTTGCGCGAGGTGTGCGTGTCAGGCTCGACCGATCCCGTCTTGATCTCATCGATCGGCTGCGGCGAAACCAGATCGCCGGCCACAAACTTCTGGAAGCCCTCGACCACGACACGGTCGCCGGCCTTCAGGCCTTCGTTGATCAGCCACTTACCGTTCTGCACCGCGCCGGTGCGAACCGGCTGCGCCACGATGCGGTTGTCCGGCCGCACCACGAACACCTCGCTGCCACCATCGGTGGTGCGCTGCACCGCCTGCTGGGGCACTGCGATGGCATCGGTATCGATGCCCTGCTCGATCAGCACCCGCACATACATGCCGGGCAACAGCTCGCCCTTCGGGTTCGGAAATTCGCCGCGCAGGGTGACCTGCCCGGTATCCACGTTCACCTTGGCTTCCGAGAACAGCAGCTTGCCGGTGAGCGGATAATTGCCGTCATCGACAATCAGGCGGACTTTCGCCGCGCCGCGATCGATCTCCTCCAGATCGCCGCGCTCGAGAGCCCGGCGCATCTTGTTCAGATCGCTGACCGACTGGGTGAAGTCGGCATAGATCGGATCGAGCTGCTGGATCGAGGCAAGACTCGTGGTGTCGTTGGGCACCACCAGCGCGCCTTCGCTGACCAGCGCCGCGCCGATGCGGCCCTTGATCGGCGCGCGAATGGTCGCGTAGTCGAGATTGAGACGCGCGCGCGCCACATCAGCCTTGCGCGCCGCAAGATCGGCCTCGGCCTGGCGCCGCGCCGCGATCGCCTTCTCGTTTTCGGCGTCAGACACGACATGCTGGCGCGCGAGCGTGGCGATGCGCTCGGCGTGACGCACCGCCTGGTCGAGCACCGCCTGCGCTTTCGCGTAGGCCGCCTCCTGAGCCATCAGGTCCACTTCGAACGGCTTGGAATCGATGTTGTAGAGCGGATCGCCCGCTTCGACGTCGCTGCCCTGATGAAACAGGCGCTCGACAATGATGCCGGAAACCTGCGGCCGCACGTCGGCGACGCGGGTCGGCGCGATACGCCCCGGCAGCTCGCGCACGATCGCGAAAGGCGCAGGTGTCACCGTGACAATGCTGACCTCTGGTGTGGCGGCCGTCTTGCCCGCAACGGCCGACGCCGGATCGTCGCATCCCGTCAGTCCAGCGCCCGCCGCGACAAGCAGCGCCGAAACCATGACAAGCCGCCGTCCCGATCGCATCGTCGGTTCCATATTCCACCAGTCTCCACACAGCCAAAGACGCACTGCGCGAGCATTTCGGCGCAGGCTCTCAGATACGAATCTCAGCTTTTGATGTGCAGAAACTTAAGGCCACGAGATTGCATTGCAACAAAAACCGGTGGCGGCGCAATGCCACAGCAATTGAAGCGATTGAAAAGCTTTGATCTTTGCGGATTCACGGCATCGTGAGCCAGCATGATCAGGAATTGGAAAGGTTTGTCCTGACGCGATGCCGGATCACGCAATACAGAAGCGGAACAATGTCGGATTCAATGCCGAACAAGGCGTGGCGAAATATTGGCCCGCATCGAATCCTGCTTCCATTTCATCGGATCAAAAAGAACGGGCCGGCGTTCGCCGGCCCGTGTCATTCGTTTATCGATCCGAAAGAGCAGGCCCCTAGGCTGCGCTCTCCGATGCCTCGCCGCCGAGATAGGCCGCCTCGAGCGACGGATCTTCGGCAATGATGTTCGCCTCTCCGCTCTTCACGATCGCTCCGGTTTCGAGCAGATAGGCCCGATCCGCCAGCGCCAGCGCCTGTCCGGCCATCTGGTCGACGACCATCAGGGTCATGCCTTCCTGACGCAGTTCCTCGAACGACGAGAACAGTTCGTCGACCACCAGCGGCGCAAGACCAAGCGAGGGCTCGTCCAGCATCAGAACTTTCGGTCCGGTCAACAGACCGCGCGCCACCGCGAGCATCTGCTGTTCGCCGCCGGACAGGAGGCCCGCGCGTTGCTGATTGCGCTCACGCAGACGCGGGAAGCGGTCGTACATGGTCTGGATCGCGGCATCGAGATCGATGCCGGGACGGGCATAAGCGCCGATCTCCAGGTTCTGGCGCACCGTAAGCTCCGGAAACACCTGGCGGCCTTCCGGCACCAGCACGACGCCAATCCGCGCGCGCTGATGCGCCGGCAAGGTGTCGATACGGTTGCCCTGCAGGGTGATCTCGCCCTGCGCCCGCGGCGGAGTGAGACCCGCAATCGAACGCATCAACGTGGTCTTGCCTGCACCGTTGGCGCCCAGCACCGCGATGGCTTCGCCATCGCCGACCAGGACATCGATATTGGCAAGCGCCTGCGATTGCCCGTAGAACGCATCAAGCTTCTTGACCTCGAGCATCTTGCCCTGCTTGGCCGGACGCGCGACGCGGGTTTTCTCGCCCGCCGGCGCATCGCCGAGATAAGCCTTGCGCACCAGAGGATCGTTGCGAACCGTCGCAGGATCGCCGATGGCGATCCGCTTGCCGCCGTCCAGCACCACGATGTAATCGCTCAGCGACATGATCATCGGCATGTCGTGCTCGACGATGATCACCGCGATGCCGAGATCGGCGATCCGGCGCAGCAGCGTCGTCAGACGCTGCTTGTCGCCCTTCGACAGGCCTGCGGCAGGCTCGTCGAGCAGCAACACCTTCGGCCGCAGCGCCAGCGAGCGGGCGATTTCCACCAGCCGCTTTTCACCGTGGGGCAGCGAATCCGCAAGCCGGTCGAGGTCGCCTTCGACGCCGGCAAACCGCAGCAGCGAGCGCGCGAACTGCTCGCTCTCGGCATTGCGCAGCGGCGAGATGATGCCACCGAGCTTGCCGGCGGTCTCGGCGAGCAGCGTGTTCTCGACAATCGTCAGCGTGCCGAACAACTGCGTGGTCTGGAAGGTACGGGCCACGCCGACCCGCGCCAGCGCATGCGAGGGCATGCCGGTCAGATCCTTGTTACCGAGCTTCACCGTGCCCGCATTCGGCTTGTAGAATCCGCAGAGCAGATTGAGCGCGCTGGTCTTGCCGGCGCCGTTCGGCCCGATCACGCTGGTGACATGGCCGGGCTGTGCGGTGAACGTGACCTGTTGCACCGCCTTGACGCCGCCGAACGCAATCGACAGACCCTCGACATCGAGCGGGCTGCTGCCGGTCACGCGCAGCTCGGCGTCCGGATCCTGCACGGCGGTCGCCGCGGTCCGCGACGTCGCGGCCAGGCGCGGCAGGAAACGGCCGATAAACTGGCCGATCAGACCGGCGATGCCGTTCGGCGCCAAACGCAGCACAGCGAACAGCAGCAAGCCGAAAGCGAGCAGACGATACTCGGCAAGATCGGACAGGAACTCTGGCAGCAGCACGACCAGCAGCGCGCCGATGATCGGGCCGACGGCCGAACCGGCGCCGCCGATCATCACCGCGAACAGCAGCAGGATCGACTGCAGGAACGGGAACGAACTCGGGCTGATATAGCCCTGCAGCGGCGCGAACAGAGCGCCCGCCAGCGCCATCATCGCCGCGGAGATGACGAACGCCATGGTGCGCACGATCACAAGATCGATGCCGACCGAGCGCGTCGCGACTTCGGAGTCGCGGGCGGCCCGCATCGCGTAACCCCAGCCGCTGTTCTTGAGCCGGACGAACAGAACGATGGAGATGAAAACCAGCGCCACGCTGATCATCGCCAGACTGCGTTCGGACAGCACCATGCCGGCGATCGAGGGCTGGGCGGTAATCACGAGGCCGTTGCCACCTCCGGTGAGGTCCTTCCACTCCACCGTGCCGTGCTCGACGATAAAGCCGAAAGCGATGGTGACCATGGCGAGATAGGGGCCACGCACCCGCAGCGCCGGCATCGCCAGCAGACCGCCAATGATGCTGACCAGGACGATGCCTGCGCCGGTCGCGGCGAGATAGGGCCAGCCGGCCTTTTCCATCAGCAGCACGGTGGTATAGGCGCCGATCGCCATAAAGCCGACATGGCCGAGCGAGATCTGTCCGGCGAGGCCGAGCAGGACGTTGAGGCCGATACAGGCAAGCGTGGTCAGCGCGACCGTTGCGATCAGGAAGACAGCATAGCTGTCCGCGACCATGGTGTAGCCGAGGGCGGCGACGAGCGCGACAACCCCGGCAAGAAGTGCTGTGCGGGTCATACCTTTTTCACTCCGGCGCGGCCGAGCAAGCCATGGGGCATCACAACGAGGATCACGATGACGGAGGCGAAAGTGATAATCTGGGTGTAGACCGATCCGAGATAGGTCGTGGCGAACACCTCGATCAGGCCGAGACACAGGCCCGCCAGCATCACGCCCCACGCGCTTCCCAGACCGCCGATAATGGCAGCGGCGAACGCCTTGATGCCGAACAACGTGCCCATGTCGGATGCGACGTTGAACAGCGGAGCGATCAGAAGAGCCGCGATACCGGCAAGCACGGCCGAGGCCGCATAGCTGATCGCGATGGTGCGACCCACATCGATACCCATGAGCTTCGCCGCGCCGGGGTTCTGCACCACGGCCAGCATCGCAACACCGTGACGGGTGCGGCGGGTGAACAGATGCAGCGCAGTGGCGAGCAGCAGGCCGACCACCGGGATTACGAGCTGCAGCGGATAGACGCCGGCGCCCTCGACGATCTGGATCGGCTTCACCGCCAGCGACGAGGGGAACCCGCGCGGCTCCTTGCCGAACACGAACAGCATCAGATTGTCGATGATGATGCCGACCGCAACGGTCGCCATCAGCCAGTTCTCCGATCCCCGCGCCACGAACGGCCGCACCGCGTAGCGCTCGATGATCAGACCGTACAGCGCGCAGATCAGCAGCACCGCGGGAATGCCGAGCGCGGACGGCCAGCCCCACAGCACGAGGAAATAGTAGCCGGCGACGGCGCCCAGGGTCATCGAGGAGCCCTGGGAGAAGTTCACCGTGCCGGATACCGCGTAAGTGACGTGAAAACCAAGCGCAAGCAGCCCATACATGCTGCCAAGCGCCAGTCCTGTCAGGATTGCAGGAAGTAATGACATGAGTTGCTTGCCTTGGTTATCGACGAGTCCGTCGTGTTACTTCTTGTTGGCTACCGGAAGGATGTGGTCACCGTCAAAATGGGTCCAGATATAGTCCTCATGAGACAGTGCATCGTGGTTGGTCTTGGTGAACGGCTTGTTGTAGGTCTTGATCAAGCCTTCGACGTTCTCGATGTTGTAGAATGCATCGCGCAGCGCGGTGCCATCGGTCTTGCCGGCCTTGGTGATCGCCGCCGCGATCACCATCACGGTATCATATGCGTTGGCGACACCGACCGCCGGGGTGATGTCGGCAGGACCCTTGATGTCGGAATACTTCTTCTCCAGCGCGGAGAGCACCTTCTTGCCGACCGGAGGAAGGTCGCCGAAGAAGCTGTAGGTCTGCACGAAGATCACGTTCTTGGCGCTCGGGCCCGCGAGCTCGGTGAAACGGCCGCCGGCAACACCCCAGTGGGAAACAATCGGCGGCATCCAGCTCATGCGATCGAGCGACTTCACCACCTGCGAGCCGGGGCCGACGTTGCCGACCAGGAACAGCGTGTCCGCGCCGGCCGCCTTCAGGCGGGTGAGCTGAGGCACAACGTCGACATCGTTGCCTTCGAACTTCTCGATTCCGGCCGGCTCGATCCCGGCGGCCTTCAAGGCAGCCTTGAAGCCATGCTCGTTGGATTCGCCCCACGGATTGTTGACGAGAATTAGACCCGGCTTCTTGGTGTCGAAATTCTTGCGCGCATATTGCACGATCGCCTTGTCGACCTCGTCATCCATCGCCGAGACGCGGAACACATAGTTTTCCGGCGCGCCATTTTGGGTGATCTTGGTGCCAGCCGCCCACGGCACGACGTACGGCACCTTGGCGCCGTTGACGAACGGAACGATCGCGAGCGCGACCGGCGTATCGAGGCCGCCGATCAGGGCCGCGACCTTTTCACGTTGGATCAGTTCGCGCGCGGCGATCAGGCCCTTGGCCGGATTGCTTTCGTCATCGCGACGAACGAGCTCGAGCTTGCGGCCGAGAACGCCGCCCTTGGCGTTGATCTCCTCGATGGCGATGGTGGCGCCGCGCGTGAGCGCTTCGCCCGAACGCGCCGACTGCCCGGACAGCGCGGCGACGAGACCAAGCTTGATCGGATCGGCGGCCTGCGCGCCGCTGGCGACCAGCAGCAACGCGGCACTGGCCACGCCTGTAAGAGCTTTCAGAAACGTCCGACGCCGAAAGGAATGATGCGACGAGGTCAAAGCGTTCTTCATTTACGTCCTCCCCTGAAAGGCAATGTCCGGAACACCCCGGAACACTTGCCGATTATATCGCCGGTCCGTCGTTGACGCGGACCGGATGAAGTAAAAAGTTTCTGACTTGGTCAAGAATGTCAAGCGCCTGATAGTGGATCATGCGCTAAAGCCCCGCATTCTCCGGGAGAATGAGCATCTATCGTACAGACTCTTTTACAACCGTCCATAAAGACAGCATTCCCGCCTCATTTTGCGGCAGGCATTCATTCGTTGTGCACCGTACAATACGTTCTCTCGCCGCAATCGCTGCCACGGCAGGCCTTCGATATTCTTCCGCACACGATCAGTTTGGACGGAACAGTTTCGGCAACTCTCGTTCGAAGGTCAGACGGCCACCCTTGAAACCGAACAGTGGCTGGGCGATTTCGGCTACCGCTCCCGACGGGGTCTCCGCGTCCAACACAACAAGATCGGCCGCCTTGCCGATCCCGATCCCGTAGGCTGCGTTATTGAGCAACCGCGCCGACTGGAGCGTGATCATGTCGAAACATGCATTCATGTCATCGGCTTTTCCAGCCTGTGCGATGTTGGCATAGAGATTGGCCATGCGCAGCAGCGAACAATCGCCGAACGGGGTGAAGGGATTGAGCACGTTGTTGGTGGAAATGCTGCAGGTGACGCCCTGATGCAGCAGCTTGTGCGCCGGCGCGACGCCGCGCGGCACGTTGTGGGTATGCCCCTGCCCCATCAGGAACAGGTCCGTCGACGGCAGCACGGTCAGCGCCACGCCGGCGTCCTTCATCCGTGCCGCGACGCGGCTCAACTCATCCGGCGGCAACGCCGAGATTTTCGAAACGTGACCAATTGCCACACGGCCGCCGTAGCGCGTCGCCTCCGCCTGCCGACAGACTTCGAGCAGGCTCATGCTGGTGGTATCCAGGTCGAAATCGAGATGAAAATCGATGTCGACGTCATAGCGCCGGGCGAGTTCGAAGATGCGCGCAATCTGGCCGTTCGGATTAGTGTCGGTGTAGGGACAGCCGCCGATGACATCCGCTCCGTGTTCCAGCGTCTCCACCAGCAGTTCGTCCGCGCCCGGATCGTTCAGCAGACCTTCCTGCGGAAACACGCAGATTTCCAGATCGACAGCCCAGGCATAATCCTTTTTGAGCTGAAGGATGGCCTCGAAGCTGCGCAGGCCGACGCGCGTATCGACCTCGACATGGGTGCGCATCCGCGTGGTGCCCTGGACGATGGCCTTTTCCAGGACCTTGCGGCCCCGCTCATAGACATCCTGCGTGGTGAATTCGCGCTTGAGCTGCGCCACCTTCGCGATCGCCTGTGAGAGCGTTTCGGAATGACCGCACCGGTCGAGGATGCAGGCCTTGTCGAGATGGATATGGGTCTCGATGAAGCCGCCGCAGACCAGCCGGCCCTTCAGATCAATGGCACGCGCATCCGACGCGATGTGCGGGGCAATCTCCGCGATCTGTCCGGCCCTGATACCGATGTCGAGTGCGCGCTCGTCGCCAATGCCATGGACCCGTCCATTGCGCAGGACAACATCGAGAGCAGCACTCATGTCGACACCTCAAAATCAGATGCGGCCTGGACGCCGCGTTGTTCACTTCACGACGATATGTGTTCCGGTTTCGCCGCGCAAAGCGGGCATGGCGTGGTCGAGATGGGAGATGATGGCGCGCTTGCCGCCGCCCTCAAGGAAGCGGATCGCGGCATCGATCTTCGGACCCATGCTGCCCGGCGGGAAATGGCCTTCCTTGTGAT
>MKUJ01000012.1:21240-76625 GCA_001897755.1 Afipia sp. 64-13 | reverse complement strand
AGCCGGCGCAGCCTGACATGGCCGACTTCCCGTTCGCCGCCTTCGGCATCACATCGATCATCCTGTTCGGCGCCTACACCCTGTTCGGCATCACCGGCTTCGGCCAGAGCATCATCGCGATGCCGTTTCTGGTGATGGTCGCCTCGCTGCGCTTCTTCGTGCCGCTGGTGGCGCTGCTCGACGGCGTGTTTGTGCTCTGGAACGTCGCCAAATTCCGCCGCGAGGTGAACTACCGCGAACTGATCGCGCTGGTGCCGACCACCACGATCGGCATAATCGCCGGCGCGACCATTTTCCTGATCATCTCCGAGAAGATCCTGCTGCTCAGCCTCGGCGTCCTGATCACCTGCCATGGCGTCTACTGCATTCTGCAGCGCGGTCAGGAGCCTCAGTTCAGCAGGATCATGGCGGTGCCGCTTGGCCTTCTGGCGGGGGCGTTGTCGGCGACCTTCGGCACCGGCGGGCCGCTTTATGTGGCCTATCTGTCGGGACGGATTCGCGACAAGGGCGAATTGCGCGCCACCATCGTGCAACTGCTGCTGCTCACCGCGTTGCTGCGAATCGGCATCTTCGGTGTCGGCGGATTCTATGCCGACCCGAAAATCTGGGTGTGGTGGGCGCTCTCGCTGCCGTTCTGCTTTGCCGGCGTCAAGCTCGGGCACTATCTGCACGACCGGCTGAAAAGCGAAAGCTTGTTGATGCTGGTCTATGTGATTCTGGTCATTGCCGGGATCATGCTGATCATCAAGAATATCTAGTTCGGGCGCGGGCGCCGGGGACGGGGACAGGCCTTGTTCCGGCGCCGAAAAACCGGCGCACGATTGCGCGAGGTCGGCCCGCCGCCACGATGCCGCCACACTGAGCGGGCCCTTCGACCGGATCGCTCAAATCCTTGCGGACGGTCCGCAAACGGGCCATTGTCCCCCGGTCGCCGACCTTATCTTGGTCCGCGCCTTTTCAGTTTTATGGAGCTGGCACGCGTGATGTCTCCCGTTCGTTTCAACCGCGTGGCCATTGCCACCGCCGCCGTGGCATCGTTGGTGATCGGCGCGCTGGCGGGGCCCGCGCTGGCGCAGCCAGGCGTGGACAAGGTCGCGACCTATCCGACCAGCCACGACCTGCAGGGCCTCACCGCGGCCGGTAGCTATCTTGCCGCGCGCCGCGCCAGTGTCGAGCGCGACGCTGCTGCCGCCGCCGCGTTCTACCGGACCGCGCTGCGCCTCGATCCGAAGAACAACGAATTGCTCGACCGCGCCTTCATCTCCTCGGTCGCCGACGGCGACATCGACGATGCGGTGAAATATGCCGAGCGCATTCTGGCGGTCGACAAGACCAACCGTGTCGCGCGCCTCGTGGTCGGTGTCCGCGCCCTGAAGCAGAAGAATTACGCGACGGCGCAGCAGAACATCAATCAGTCGGTGCGCGGACCGATCACCGATCTGGTCGCGACCCTTCTGTCGAGCTGGGCGATGTACGGCGCGGGCAACACCACGGCCGCGATCGCCAATATCGACAAGCTCGCCGGTCCCGAATGGTATCCGATCTTCAAGGATCTGCATGCCGGCATGATCTATGAGCTGGCGGGCAGGCAGAAGGATGCGGGTATCCGTTTCGAGCGGGCCTACAAGCTCGACGATTCCGCGCTGCGGGTTGCCGATGCCTATGGCCGCTGGCTGTCGCGCAACAAGGGCGATGCCGCGGCGACCGCGGTCTTTGAGAATTTCGACAAGAAGCTGGCGCGTCATCCGCTGGTGGTCGATGCTTTGCGCGAGACGCGGGCCGGCAAGAAGCTCGCGCCGCTGGTGGATTCGGCGCAGGCCGGCGCCGCCGAGGCGCTTTACGGCATCGGCGCATCGCTGACCCGGCGCGGCGGCGAGGATCTCGCACTGGTCTATCTGCAGCTTGCGCTTTATCTGCGACCCCATCACGCGCTGGCGCTGCTCTCGCTCGGCGATCTTTATGAATCGGTGAAGAAGCCGCAAATGGCGGTGAACGTCTATGAGCGCGTGCCGGCGAATTCGCCGCTCAAGCGCAACGCGCAGATTCAGCTCGCGACCGATCTCGACGCGATCGATCGCAGCGAGGAGGCGCTCAAGATTCTGCGCACCGTCATCAGTGAGGACCCCAAGGACATCGAGGCCATCGTGGCGCTCGGCAATATCGAGCGCGCCCGCAAGAAGTTCGAGGAGTGCGCCGGCACCTACAGCAACGCGATCGAGGCCAACGAGGACCAGAAGCCGAACTGGGTGCTGTATTACTTCCGCGGCATCTGCGAGGAGCGCTCCAAGCAGTGGCCGAAGGCGGAAGCCGATCTGAAGAAGGCGCTCTCGCTGCAGCCCGAGCAGGCCCATGTGCTGAACTATCTCGGCTATTCCTGGGTCGATCAGGGCATCAATCTCGACGAGGGCATGGCGATGATCCGCCGCGCCGTCGAGCAGCGGCCGGATGACGGCTTCATCGTCGACTCGCTCGGCTGGGCCTATTTCCGCATCGGCGATTACGACAACGCGGTGAAGAACCTCGAGCGCGCCATCGAGCTCAAGCCGGAAGACCCGACCATCAACGACCACCTCGGCGATGCCTATTGGCGCGTCGGCCGCACGCTGGAGGCCCGTTTCCAGTGGCAGCATGCCAAGGACCTCAAGCCGGAGCCGGAAGAGCTGCCGAAAATCGAGGCCAAGCTGCGCGACGGCCTGCCGGAAGATACCTCGTCGGCGGCCGCGGCCGAGCGCAAGAAGGATGCCGACAAGGGCGGCTAGGCCCGACAGCGGCCCGCGCGCCTGACCGTGGCGCGTAGGCCTGATGACCTGCAGCGGAACGACAGATGACGTTTTTCAGCCGGATTTTCACCACCCGGGTGCTTCTTCAGATCATCGCCATTCTTTGCGCGCTCGTTGTGATGCGCGGTGTCGGAAGCTACAGCGAGATGACCTGGACCGTGGCAATGGTGCCTTAGGCACCTGCGGCCGTCCTGTTTGCAAAAGCCCGCGCTTGTCGCGGGCTTTTGCATCCTTATAACGGGTCGATCCAGCAGTGACCGGGACAGGCCCGGTCCGCACGAACGAGACCGCGCATGACCTCCCTGACCGACACCGCCCGCGCCAAGGTCAATCTCACCTTGCGCGTGCTCGGCCGGCGGCCGGACGGCTATCACGACCTCGACAGCATCGTGGCGTTCGCCGATTGCGCCGATCAGCTCTCGCTCGATCCGGATCGTCCGCTCGGTCTGACGGTGACCGGCCCGCGCGCGGCGGAATGCGGCGCGCTGGACGATAACCTCGTGCTGCGCGTCGCCCGTCATCTCGGCGAGCGCATCGCTGGTCTCAGGCTCGGGCACTTCGTGCTCGACAAGCATCTGCCGGCAGCGGCGGGTATCGGCGGCGGCTCGGCGGACGCCGCGGCTGCGCTGCGGCTGCTGGCGAAGGCGAACGGTCTTGCGCCCGACGATCCGCGCCTGATGGATGTCGCACGCACGACCGGCGCCGATATTCCGGTCTGCGTCGCCTCGCGCGCCTGCATCATGGCCGGCGTCGGCGAGAATCTGTCGCCGCTGGCGTTGCCGCGTCTGCCTTGCGTGCTGGTCAATCCGCGCGTCGCGGTCGCGACCAGGGACGTGTTCGCCGCACTCGGCCTGCGCAATGGCCAGTTGCGGGTCGGCGTCTCCGAAATGCTGGAGGCGATTACGCTGCCCAAGGCGGGCGCAGCGGCGGAAGACTGGCTGATCGAGCTTTCGGCGGGCGTCAACGATCTCGAAGCACCGGCGATGAAGATCCAGCCTGTGATCGGCGAGGTTCTTGCCGCGTTGCGCGGGAGCGAAGGCGTGCGGCTGGCGCGGATGTCGGGCTCCGGCGCGACATGTTTCGCGCTTTACGAGACAGATGACGCCGCGCGTGCTGCGGCGCAGACGCTCGCCCGCGCGCACCCGGACTGGTGGGTGCACGCCGGCGCGTTGAGCTGAGACCGTTAGTCGCTGACGGCGCTCAGTTCGAGCGGGCGAGGCAGAACGCG
The DNA here is from genome assembly GCA_001897755.1 of Afipia sp. 64-13. Classification (GTDB taxonomy): domain Bacteria; phylum Pseudomonadota; class Alphaproteobacteria; order Rhizobiales; family Xanthobacteraceae; genus Afipia. The sequence continues at coordinate 72,617 of MKUJ01000012.1, read as the reverse complement.
ACGACCTGCTCCAGCGCGCTCTTCATCGGCGAGGATGGAAACAGCGCCAGCGCATCGACCGCCATCGCGCCGTAATGCTGGGCGCGGTTCATCGCGTCTTCCAGCGTGCGATGCTTGGTCATCAGGCCGATGGCGTGATCGAGGTCGCCCTCGGCGATCTCGCCGCGCTCCAGCGTCCTGATCCAGAATTCGCGCTCGACATCGTTGCCGCGGCGGAACGCCAGCACCACCGGCAGCGTGATCTTGCCCTCGCGGAAATCGTCGCCGACATTCTTGCCGAGCTTGGCGGCCTTGCCGCCATAGTCGAGCACGTCATCGACGAGCTGGAAGGCGATGCCGAGATTCATGCCGACCGAGCGGCAGGCGGTCTGCTCGGCCTTGGGCCGTCCCGCGATCACCGGGCCGACCTCGCAGGCGGCGGCGAACAATTCGGCGGTCTTGCCGCGCACCACCGCGAGATATTCGTCCTCGGTGGTCGCGGTGTTCTTGGCGGCGGCAAGCTGCATCACCTCGCCCTCGGCGATGGTGGCGGCGGCCGACGACAGGATGTCGAGCGCGCGCAGCGAGCCGACCTCGACCATCATGCGGAACGCCTGGCCGAGCAGGAAGTCGCCGACCAGCACGCTGGCCTCGTTGCCCCACAGCATCCGCGCCGACAATTTGCCACGGCGCAGTTCGCTCTCGTCCACCACGTCGTCATGCAGCAGCGTCGCGGTGTGCATGAACTCGACGGCGGCGGCGAGCTTGATGTGCCCTTCGCCGGAATAACCCGCGAGCTGGGCCATCGCCAGCGTCAGCATTGGGCGCAGCCGCTTGCCGCCCGACGAGATCAGGTGGTTCGCCACCTCCGGGATCATGGTGACTTCCGACCCGGTTCGCGACAGGATGGTGGCGTTGACGCGTTCCATATCCTCGGAGACAAGCCCGACGAGCTGGTCTATCGATGGTGTCGAGTGGCTCTCGAAAGGTACAATGACTGCCACGCAGGGCCTCCAGATGGGAACTGCGGCCGACAATAGAAACTGCCGGGACGGGCGGCAAGGGCGTCCGGTTGCGGTGGCCGCGATTTGGGGACCGGTATGGAGGTGTTTTGATTGCGCGAGTTGATCCGGACCAATGACATGGTGCTGGTTTCGGCGGTTGGCGCGCTGCTGGAGGGCGCCAACATCCACCATCTGCTGCTCGATTCCAATATGAGCGTGGTCGAGGGTTCGCTTGGCGTCATTCCGCGCCGGATCCTGGTGCATGAGGACGACGCCGGCGCGGCGCGGCGATTGCTGACCGACGCCGGGCTTGGACATGAGTTGCGGGACGATGCCTGGACCCGCAGACGATGCCGCCGCTGACGGCCGATCTCACCGAGGACGCGTTTCTGGACGGGCGGCTGCGGCTGCGCCAGTTCCGGCGCGGCCATCGCTCCGGCCATGACGCCATACTGCTCGCCGCCGCCACGCCGGCGCGCCCCGGCGATCGTGTGGTGGAGTTCGGGGCCGGCGCCGGCGCCGCCGGGCTCGCGCTGGCCCGCCGGGTCCCCGACATTGTGCTGACGCTGGTCGAGATCGATCCGGAGCTGGCGGGCCTCGCCCAGGGCAACGCCGCGCTGAACGGGATCGCGGCGCGCGCGGTGCAACTCGACGTCGCGGCGACGCCCGCAGCCTTTGCCGCCGTGGGTCTACCGCCGGACCATGCCGACATCGTGCTGATGAACCCGCCCTTCAATCCGGGGGCGCGACATCAATCCTCGCCGGACGCAGCCCGCAAGACCGCCCATGTCGCCGCCGCCGATACGCTGGAGGCGTGGATCGGGGCCGCGCGGCGTCTGCTCAAGCCCAAGGGCACGCTGACGCTGATCTGGCGCGCCGAGGGTCTGGGAGAGGTGCTGGCCGCTCTGGCGCGGGGATTCGGCGCGGTTGTCGTCATTCCGGTCTATCCGGATCCGGCCTCGGCCGCGATTCGGGTGCTGGTCCGGGCCACCAAGGGCAGCCGCGCGCCGATGGCGCTCGATCGGGGGCTGGTGCTGAATGACGGGGCAGGCGTGCCGACGAAACAGGCCGCCGATAGTCTTGGCGGGCGCTGCGGCCTGCCGTTGGCGCGGGGGGAGGTGTGACGGGGTTCTGCGACCGCAGGTCTGTTATTGCGGCAGCGACTTGGAACCGGCGTCGGGGATCGACGTGAAATGAATGGCGGTGAACAATGCGCCGATCAGCAGCATCAGGAGATAGATCTTCATGCCGGCCATCCCTCTCGCTGCGCCATTGCAGCCATGATTGTCTGCAAAGCAAATCGTGTGCCGGCCGCTGCATGCCAGCACAGGGATAATAAAAGATTAATTTGAAAGGCGTTCCATGACCGATACGAGCGGCGATAACAATGGCTTGATGTCGGGGCTGCTGCGCCTGTTGCCGGCGCGCTTCCGGCACACGGTGGTGGTGCCGGTGGTGCGGCTGTCGGGCACCATCGGCGCGGTAACGCCGCTGCGGCCCGGCCTGACGCTCGCCGGCGTCAGCCGTCTGCTCGAACGCGCCTTCGAGACCAGGAACGCCAAGGCGGTCGCGGTGGTGATCAATTCGCCGGGCGGCTCGCCGGTGCAGTCGCGCCAGATCCATGATCGCATCCGGCATCTTGCCGCGGAGAAACGGATTCCGGTGCTGGTGTTCGTCGAGGATGTTGCGGCGTCGGGCGGTTACATGATCGCCTGCGCGGGCGACGAGATCTTCTGCGATGTCTCCTCGATCGTCGGTTCGATCGGCGTGATCGGGGGCACCTTCGGCTTTCAGGACCTGATCAAGAAGGTCGGCATCGAGCGCCGCATCTATACCTCCGGCGATCACAAATCGACGCTCGATCCGTTCCTGCCGGAAAATCCCGAGGATGTGGCGCGGCTCAAGGCGATCCAGAGCGAGATTCACGACAGCTTTATCGCGCTGGTGAAGCAGCGCCGCGGCTCGCGCCTGAAGGACGAGGACGGCTATCTGTTCTCCGGCGAATACTGGGCCGGCGAGCGCTCGGTGAAGCTTGGCCTTGCCGATGCGATCGGCGATCTGCGCTCGGTGTTGCGTATGCGCTATGGCGAGAAGGTCCATACGCCGCTGATCGCGCCGCCGAGCGGACTGTTGCCGAATCTGACCGGCCGCAGGCAGGGCGCGGGCACGGCGCTCGGTGCGCCGGGATTTGCCGACGAACTGATTTCGGCGCTGGAGACGCGCGCGATCTGGGCGCGTTACGGTTTGTGACGATGGCGTGAGGCAGCGAGGATCCGATGCCCCCATTCATTCTGGTGATCGCGGGACTTGTCGGCGGCGCGGCGCTGCTGCGGTTCGCCACGAGGGAAGCGCGGCGCGTCAACCGCGAACTCGAGGAGGCGCGGCTGCGCGATCTCGATCCGGAGCGCGCCGCCGATCTGCACCACGATCCGGAAACCGGCACCTACCGGCCGCGTTGAGCGGCGAATGCAAAACCGGTCCGGAATGGGGCATCATTCGCGGACCGGCGAGCAAGCTGAGCGGCGATCGGACGCCTCAGCGCAGCGTTCGGATATCCTGACCGACCAGAGCGCCGAGCAGGAGCGCGGTCATCACCACGCCGATGATTTCAAAAGCGAGCATTTGCAGCCTTCCTGTGCGCCGCCGCCTTCTGGCGGTGGCATTGGGGGCCGGCTTGTGCCGGTCTTCCCGATTGATGCGGGCAGGCTAGCGGGCCAATTGCTAACGAAGCGCAAGCGTGGCGCAGCGCCTGCCGCTTGCGGTTAACGCAAGGTTGGAAAGGAGCTTCGGATGCCGCGGGTTTTGGCCGAGTTGCCTTGATTCCGGTGGCCGCCACCGATACGGTCCGGCCAAATTCCGTCCTCCGGCGATTTGAAGATCATGACCTCTTTGCCAGACCATATGCGCCCTGAACGCTCGTTCCAGGGCCTGATATTGACGTTGCAACGCTATTGGGCCGATTACGGCTGCGTCATTCTGCAGCCCTACGACATGGAGGTCGGCGCCGGCACTTTCCATCCGGCGACCACGCTGCGCGCGCTCGGCCCCAGGCGCTGGAATGCCGCTTACGTGCAGCCCTCGCGCCGTCCCAAGGACGGCCGCTACGGCGAGAACCCCAACCGCCTGCAACACTACTACCAGTTTCAGGTCATCCTGAAGCCGTCGCCGTCCGACATTCAGGATCTCTATCTGAAATCGCTCGCGGCGATCGGCGTCGATGCCGCGCTTCACGACATCCGCTTTGTCGAGGACGATTGGGAAAGCCCGACGCTCGGCGCGTGGGGACTGGGCTGGGAATGCTGGTGCGACGGCATGGAAGTGTCGCAGTTCACATACTTCCAGCAGGTCGCGGGCGTCGAATGCGCGCCGGTGGCGGGCGAACTCACTTACGGCCTCGAGCGCCTCGCGATGTATGTGCAGGGCGTCGACAACGTCTACGATCTCAATTTCAACGGCCGCGATGGCGACCAGAAAGTGACCTACGGCGACGTCTTCCTGCAGGCCGAGCAGGAATACTCGCGGCACAATTTCGAACACTCCGACACGGCGATGCTGTTCGAACAGTTCAGGATGGCCGAAGGCGCGTGCAAAAAGTATCTCGATGCCGGTTGGGCGAGCGACAAGAAGGAAAAGCACCTGATGGCGCTGCCGGCCTACGACCAGTGCATCAAGGCGAGCCATGTGTTCAACCTGCTCGACGCGCGCGGCGTGATCTCGGTCACAGAACGCCAGAGCTACATCCTGCGCGTGCGCGAACTGGCGAAAGCCTGCGGCGAGGCGTGGGTGCATACCGAAGCGGGCGGGGTGTAAGCGATGCCCGATCTTCTGTTTGAACTGTTCTCCGAGGAAATTCCCGCGCGCATGCAGGCCAAGGCGGCGGACGATCTGCGCAAGATGGTCACCGACCGTCTCGTCGCCGAAGGTCTCGTCTACGAGGGCGCCAAGGCGTTCGTGACGCCGCGCCGTCTTGCGCTCACCGTTCACGGCATTCCGGTGCGCCAGCCCGATCTGAAGGAAGAGCGCAAGGGACCGAAGGTCGGCGCGCCCGACGCCGCGGTGCAGGGTTTCCTCAAGGCGACAGGTTTGAAGTCGCTCGACGAGGCGAAGATCCAGAGGGATCCGAAGAAGGGCGACTTCTACATCGCGCTGATGGAGAAGCCGGGTCGCCCTGCGATTGAGGTGATCGCGGAGATTCTGCCGGTAATCGTCCGCACCTTCCCGTGGCCGAAGCAGATGCGCTGGGGCGAGCGCTCGGCGAAGCCCGGCGCGCTGTCGTGGGTGCGGCCGCTGCATTCGATCATCGCGACTTTCGGTCTCGAGACCGAGGATCCCGACGTGGTGGCGTTCGACGTGTCCGGCATTGTCGCCGGACAGGTGACGCGCGGCCATCGCTTCATGGCGCCGGGCGAGATCACCGTGCGCCGCTTCGATGATTACGAGGCGAAGCTGTTCGACGCCAAGGTGGTGCTCGATCCGCAGCGCCGCCGCGACGTCATCCTCGCCGAGGCGAAGAACCTTGCTTTCGCGCAGGGCTATGAACTGGTCGAGGACCAGGTGCTGCTCGACGAGGTCGCGGGCCTGGTCGAGTGGCCGGTGGTGCTGATGGGCTCGTTCGACGCGAGCTTTCTGTCGATCCCCGATGAGGTGATCCGCGCCACCATCCGCAACAACCAGAAATGTTTCGTGGTGCGCGATCCGAAAACCGGCAAGCTCGCGCCGAAATTCATTCTCGTTTCCAACATCGAGGCGAGCGATGGCGGAAAGGCCATCGTCGCCGGCAACGAGCGCGTGATCCGCGCGCGGCTGTCGGACGCCAAGTTCTTCTACGAGACCGATCTCAAGACCAGACTCGAGGACCGGCTGGCGAAGTTCGACAACATCGTGTTCCACGAGAGGCTAGGCACGCAGGCCGAGCGCATCGCGCGCATCGAGCGGCTCGCGGCCGAGCTTGCGCCGCTGGTCGGTGCCGATGTCGAGAAGACCAAACGCGCCGCGCGGCTGGCCAAGGCGGATCTGCTCACCGAAGTGGTCGGCGAATTCCCCGAAGTGCAGGGCCTGATGGGCAAGTCCTATGCGCTGGCGCAGGGCGAGGACGCCTCCGTCGCGCAGGCGATCGAGGATCACTACAAGCCGCAGGGTCCGAACGATCGTGTGCCGACCGATCCGGTCGCGATCGCCGTCGCGCTGGCCGACAAGATCGACATTCTCACCGGCTTCTGGGCGATCGATGAAAAGCCGACCGGCTCGAAGGATCCGTATGCGCTGCGCCGCGCGGCGCTGGGGGTGATCAGGCTTCTGCTCGACAACAACCTGCGCTTGAAGCTGAGTACGGTTGCCGCGTCGCACGCAGCCGTCATGGCCGGGCTCGTCCCGGCCATCCACGCCTTGGCTGCGGAAAAGAAAGACGTGGATGCGCGGGTCAAGCCCGCGCATGACGGCATCGGAGATGATCTCCTCTCCTTCTTCGCCGACCGACTCAAAGTCCAGTTGCGCGATCAGGGCGCGCGGCATGACCTCGTCGACGCAGTGTTCGCGCTTGGCAACAGGAATACCGAAGGTCATCCCGTCTCAGAAAATGCTCAGGATGATCTCCTGATGGTCGTGCGCCGGGTCGAGGCGCTCGGCAAATTCCTCGATACCGATGACGGCAAGAACCTGCTCGCCGGCACCAAGCGCGCGGCGAACATCCTGCGCATCGAGGAGAAGAAGGACGGCAAGACCTATGCCGGTGCGCCGGATCCGTCGCTCTATCGGCTCGATGAAGAGAGGGCGCTCGCCGCCGCGATCGATCAGGCCAGGGGCGAGGCGGGCGCCGCCGTGGCGAAGGAAGATTTCGCCGGCGCGATGAGCGCGATGGCCAAGCTGCGTCCCGCGGTCGATGCCTTCTTCGACAAGGTCAAGGTCAATGATGACGACGCTCAAGTCCGCGAAAATCGTCTGAAGCTGCTGGGCGAGATCCGCGAGGCCACCCGCGCGGTGGCGGACTTCTCCAAAATTCAGGATTGAGCGAGCGCGTTCCGGATTTTATGGGTCCTGGCGGAGGTCGGGACCCATCGTCGCCGGCCTTTGCGTTGTGCGCGAAGCGGGACGGCCCGTTTCCTCAAAAACTTCGGCGGGGAGTCTTGGGCCCGGCCTGCGATAACGGCCGCCGCGTCCCCTGCGACAAAGAGACATCCGGGTCCGGCGTTTACCCGCTGTTAACCATGTTCTGAAAGGTTCCGGTAACCTTCGTTAACAGATCAATGCCGGGGCCGGGCATGACGTCGATCGCTGGCTATAATCCGTATGCGCAGATGGGCTCCGCTTACGCCCGCGCGGCGACGCAACCCTCGCTCCTCGACACGCTGAACGCGGACAAAAGCGGCAACGCGCTCGATGCCAATTCGGCGACCAATCTCACGCTGTCGGATGCCGCGAAAGCGCGTCTGGCGGCGGAAGCGAACACGCCGGATTTCGCCACCGTCACAGGCGATGCGCGCACTGCGCTGGACAAGCTCTACGCCGCGGCGAGAGTCACCGGGCCGATCGGCGCCGATGGTAAAATGACCGTCGATCTGTCCTCGCTCGATCGTCGCGCACTGTTTGCGGTCTCCACCAACAATGGCGGCAAGTTCACGCCCGACGAGCAAAGCGCCGCTTCGGGCGAGCTGAACAATCGCTTCAATGCCGCGCTCGCGCCCGCGGCCGCCGCGACGTCGATGACCAAAAACTACACCGTGGTCTATAAGGCCGCGCTCGATTATCTCGACGGCGCGAGCGGCGAGGAGAAGGCGACCGCGACCTGGGCGGCGCAGCGCTCGGCGGTGGCGAAGGGCTTCGAGGCCGCGCGGCAAGACCCCGATAAGGCGCCGTCCGGGATTTCCGGAGACCCGGTCGCGAGCTATCTGACGAAATATCCGGTCGGCTCGGCGCCCACGACGGCGACGCAGACATTCGCGGATGTCGCCACCGGCGCCCGCGCGGTGCTCGACGCGCAGGCGGCGGCCGCGGCCGCCAGCGGCAAGGAACTGGTGTTCGATCCGGCGCGCAGGACCGGCCAGCTTGTCGATTTCTCATCGATCGACAACCGCTCGTTGTCCGCCATCACGCTCAATCAGGATCAGAAGTTTTCCGATCTGGAAATCTATGCGGCAAAGAAGGAGCTCAATGCGCGCACCCGCGCCTCCGTGCTCAGCGCGTTGAAGCAAAGCCAGCAAAGCGGCGATCCGCGGCAGCTCAGCCTCGGCATTCTGCAAAGCTATTCGTCGATGAGCGACGAGGAACGGCAGGCGTCCGGCTGGACGGCGTCATTCCGCGACAATGTGCTTCAGAGCTACAAGGCCACGAACAACATCCTGTCGATCCTGAAAGGATCGTAACGTTCGTCAGACGCAGACAGACGCCCCGCCGGGCCAGCCGGGCGGGGCGTTTGGTTTGCACCGGGAGCGGAGGAAGGTCGTTCCGGTTCAAGCGACATCCGCCGGATCGATCCTCTGCCCGCCTGGTCGTTCACGTTAGTCGATGACCTGGATGATCCGCCGGGTGCGCGGCTCCACCAGCACATAACGGTCGTTCACCCGCGTGTAGCGGTAACGGTTCGCGCCATATTGCTGCGGCACGTCGTAATAGGTGACGGTCTCGGGCAGCACCGCGCCGACCACGACGCGATCGGGCACCGTGTAGTTCGGCACGTTTTCCTCAACGACGTATTCGCGGAAGCGGGGCTGCAGATCGTCGGCGATGCCGACATAGCCGCCGGACAGTCCCGTGGTCACGCCTTCCTCGACAATAATGCGCTGCTGGGCGCTCGCCGTCATCGGAATAGCGGCGCCCGCGATCACGGCGAGGACAAGGATTGATTTGCGCATGGTTCGGTCTCCTGCATGAGGCGTCGGCCGGAGGGCCGGACATCGGCCAGACAATCTCCGCGCCGGATCATCGTTCCTGCGCCATGCGGGGCTTCATTGGGGCATTTTCGTGCCTGCGGAACCATTGGTCTGCGCAATCGTCTCTCTCCAGCCGCGAGCGCGCAGAATCGTGTACCGCTTTGCGCGTGCATCTTTGGGTTTGGATTTTTTGGAGACGCAGATGACGATTTCCGTTGCTCACCTTCAGCCGATCGTGGCGCTGATCGCCGGTATTTTGATTCTGATCATGCCGCGCCTTTTGAACTTCATCGTCGCGATCTATCTCATCTTCATTGGTATCGTCGGACTCGGTATCATCAAGTAGCGGCGTGGCGCGCCGGGCTTGTCAACTCAGTGACTAGCCAAAAGTTCATACCTCCACACCTTGTTACAGCTTTCGCGCACTTGCGCGGGGGCTTCAAACCATGGTGTAACGCGCCTGCCGTTTTCCCTCACGCAGCGTCAGGAAGTCATGGCAAAAGCCCTTTCCAAATCCAAGAAATCCGCGTCGAAAACCCGTCCTTCAGCCAAGGCGGGCAAGTCTGCGACGCGCAAGCAAATCTCCGCAAAACCCGCGCGCCAGGCCGTCAAATCGCCGCCGCGCAAAGCCGCCAAGGCCGCGAAAAAAGCGCCGAAAGCGACGAGCACCGCCAAGGCCGGCAAGTGGGTCTATATCTTCGGTGACGGCAAATCCGAAGGCAAAGCCGGCATGCGCGACCTGCTCGGCGGCAAGGGCGCCAACCTCGCGGAGATGGCGAATCTGGGTTTGCCGGTCCCGCCCGGTTTCACTATTCCGACAAGCGTCTGCACATATTTTTACAATAATGACAAAACCTATCCGAAGGATTTGAAGGCGCAGGTCGAGAAGGCGCTCGTCACCATCGGCAAGGTCACCGGCAAGGTGTTCGGCGATTCGAAAAACCCGCTGCTGGTGTCGGTGCGCTCCGGCGCCCGCGCCTCGATGCCGGGCATGATGGACACCGTCCTCAATCTCGGTCTCAACGACGACACGGTCGAGGCGCTGGCGGAGAAGTCGGGCGATCGCCGTTTCGCCTATGACAGCTACCGCCGCTTCATCACGATGTATTCGGACGTGGTGCTCGGCTTCGAGCATCATCACTTCGAGGACATCCTCGATAGCTACAAGGACGGCAAGGGCTATTCTCTCGACACCGATCTGACCGCCGACGACTGGGTCGCGGTGGTCGGCAAGTACAAGGATGCGGTGGCGCAGGAGACCGGCAAGGACTTCCCGCAGGATCCGCATGCCCAGCTCTGGGGCGCGATCGGCGCGGTGTTCGGCTCGTGGATGACGGCGCGCGCGGTGACCTATCGCCGCCTGCACGACATTCCCGAATCATGGGGCACCGCGGTCAACGTGCAGTCGATGGTGTTCGGCAACATGGGCGATTCGTCGGCCACTGGCGTCGCCTTCACCCGCAACCCCTCGACCGGCGAGAAGAAGCTGTACGGCGAATTCCTGATCAACGCGCAGGGCGAAGATGTCGTCGCCGGCATCCGCACGCCGCAGGACATCACCGAGGCGGCGCGCAAGGAATCCGGCTCCGGCAAGGAATCGATGGAGTCGGCGCTGCCGGATGCGTTCAAGGAATTGACCCGCATCTACAAGCTGCTGGAAAAGCACTACCGCGACATGCAGGACCTTGAGTTCACGGTGGAGCAGGGCAGGCTGTGGATGCTGCAGACCCGCAATGGCAAGCGCACCACCAAGGCGGCGCTGCGCATTGCGGTCGAACTTGCCAATGAAGGCGTGATCTCCAAGAAGGATGCGATCACCCGGATCGATCCGGCTTCGCTCGATCAGTTGCTGCATCCGACCATCGATCCGAACGCCAAGCGCGACGTGATCGCCACCGGCCTGCCGGCCTCTCCCGGCGCGGCGTCCGGTGAAATCGTGTTCTCCTCGGACGAGGCGGCGAAGCTGCAGGCCGATGGCCACAAGGTCATTCTGGTCCGCGTCGAGACATCGCCGGAGGATATTCACGGCATGCATGCCGCCGAGGGCATCCTCACCACGCGCGGCGGTATGACCTCGCACGCCGCCGTGGTGGCGCGCGGCATGGGCAAGCCCTGCGTGTCGGGTTGCGGCATGGTCCGCGTCGATTACGGCCGCGGCACCATGACGGTCGGCAATCGCACCTTCAAGGCCGGCGATGTCATCACCATCGACGGCTCGGTCGGGCAGGTGCTCGCCGGGCGGATGCCGATGATCGAGCCGGAATTGTCCGGCGAGTTCGGCACCCTGATGGGCTGGGCCGATCAGGTACGCAAGCTCAAGGTTCGCGCCAATGCCGACACTCCGGCCGACGCCCGCGCCGCCGTGAAATTCGGCACCGAGGGCATCGGCCTGTGCCGCACCGAGCACATGTTCTTCGAGGACACCCGCATCCGCGCCGTGCGCGAGATGATCGTGGCCGACGACGAGCAGGCGCGCCGCGCCGCGCTCGCCAAGCTGCTGCCGATGCAGCGCGCCGACTTCGCCGCTCTGTTCGAGATCATGAAGGGCCTGCCCGTCACGATCCGTCTGCTCGACCCGCCGCTGCACGAATTCCTGCCGCACACCGAGGCGGAAATCGAGGATGTTGCGCGGGTGCTCGGCACCGATCCGCGCAAGGTTGGCGACCGCGTGCGTGAGCTCGCGGAATTCAACCCGATGCTCGGCTTCCGTGGCTGCCGTCTGGCGATCGCCTATCCGGAGATCGCCGAGATGCAGGCCCGCGCCATCTTTGAAGCGGCGGTCGAAGTCAGCAAGCGCACCGGCAAGCCGCCGGGCCTCGAAGTGATGGTGCCGCTGATCGCGACCCGCGCCGAGTTCGACATCGTGCGCGCCCGGATCGATGCCACCGCGCAGGCGGTGATGCGCGAGACCGGCAGCAAGCTGACCTATCAGGTCGGCACCATGATCGAACTGCCCCGCGCCTGTCTGATGGCCGGCGACATCGCCAAATCGGCCGAGTTCTTCTCGTTCGGCACCAACGATTTGACCCAGACCGCATTCGGCATCAGCCGCGACGACGCCGCGAGCTTCCTTGGCATCTATCTCGCCAAGGAGATCATCCCGGTCGATCCGTTTATCTCGATCGATCAGGACGGCGTCGGCGAACTGGTGCGGATCGGCGTGCAGCGTGGCCGCAAGACCCGGCCGGGTCTGAAGCTGGGCATCTGCGGCGAGCACGGCGGCGATCCGGCGTCGGTGGCGTTCTGCCATCAGGTCGGCCTCGACTACGTGTCCTGCTCGCCCTATCGCGTGCCGATCGCACGCCTCGCCGCCGCGCAGGCCGCGCTCGGCAAGGAGATTTCGAGCCAGGCGTGAGGTCTGGGTCCCATCGCTGAATACCGCAATGCCCGGGTTCTTCCCGGGCATTGTCTTTTGAGCGGCGTCTTTGGTGAAAACGATGGGTCTGCGCGCATGCGAATGTGCGATGCGGCCATTCGGTTGTTCACTTTTTTTGTTGACGCGCTGTTTACCACTCTATGGAAGAGCCCGTTTACCAAGGCTTTTGATGTGATCGCGCCGCGCACGCATTGTGATTGCGTGTGTTTCGCAAGCACCAGCGATTAACGCCCCGGCAACTTTAATTGGATATTACCACATTCGATCGAATTGCACTGAATGTGCGAGGAGATCGCGTGTGTGTAAGCGTAGTGTTGCGTGAGCGTATCCATGTTCGGTTTGCGTAACAGGCTGAGGGGCGCGCGGTTCGCGCCCTTCAGCTTTGTCATCTTCGCCCTGGTGCCGAACTCGCTCGGCTATCAGGACCTTGGCGCATTGCTAACGCACCAGTCCGGCGTTGCGGAGCGCTGGCAGCAGCACATCTTCGCATCCTCGCGCCGCGCCATCCGTGTGGCCTCCTTCAATTTCCCGCGCCCGATCGGCACCGATATGCCGGAGGCGGCATATCGTCTTGCCAGTCTCGACATCGACAACGCCGGCATCACCCGCGCGCTGGGCCGCAATCCGCTCGGCGAGCCGCTGCGCCCGTTGCAGGCCGAGGATTTTCCGCAAGTCGTGCGCACGCTGAAGGGCGACCGCTTGCAGGTCGTGGCGCCCCAGGCGGTGCCAGCCGAACAGCCGGCCAGTGAAGATCTTTCGCCCGACGACAATGCCTCCGTGCAGGGCGCCAAGACCGCCGATGCGCTGTCGCCGCCGACCGCGCCCGCGCCGCTCGACGAGGAATTGCAGGCCGCGCTGTCGTCACCGCGTTTGCCGCAATACGATTCCAACAAGCCTGCCGCCGAAGGCGAACTCGACGAGCGCGCGCTGGCCGCGTTGCATGCCGAGCCGAAGGGCGACATCGCTCCGGTCGCTGCCGTGCCGCACGATCCGTTCTCGGTGAAAACCTCCAGCCTTTTCTTTGGCAACACATCGCTCGGCGATGCCGGCGAGGCGCTGGAGCGCTGGGCGCCCGGCGAGGAGCCGATCATCGTGCTGCCGAACGGCGATCCGGACATGAAGCGGTCCGTTCCCTCGCCGCAAAGCGCCTCGGGCGCAGCGGGCGGCGAAACCATCGCCGGCAAGGGCGAGGTCACCCGCGACAGCCAGCGCCCGCGCACGCCGGCCGAACGGCTCGGGCTCGATGTGAAGTCGCGCGCCAAGTCCGAGAAGTGCCTTGCCGAAGCGGTGTATTTCGAGGCGCGGGGCGAGGCGGTACGCGGCCAGATCGCGGTGGCGCAGGTCGTCGTCAACCGTGCGTTCTCAGGCTACTACCCGACCACGATCTGCGGCGTGGTCTATCAGAACTCGCACCGCCATCTGTCGTGCCAGTTCACTTTCGCCTGCGACGGCATCCGCGACGTGGTGCGCGAGCCCGACATGTGGGATCGCGCCCGGAAGATCGCCAAGGCCACGCTCGACGGCCAGCTCTGGCTGCCGGAAGTCGGCAAGTCGACGCACTATCACGCCTACTGGGTGCGGCCGTCCTGGGTGCATGAGATGAAGAAGATGTACAAGTTCGGCGTGCACACTTTCTACCGGCCGCGCGCCTGGGGCGACGGCAAGGACGCGCCGAGCTGGGGCACCGCGAGCCAGACCGCCGAGATTTCCAAAGAGCTTTCCGCCGAGAAGCCGTAAGCGAGTGGATGAGACTGGCACTGCCGGAAATTTCATTTCCGGTCGTCCCGGCGAATGCCGGGACCCATCATCACCGGTCTTTTCAAATAAACAGCCACAGGGTTATGGGTCCCGGCATTCGCCGGGACGACTCTGTCTTCTGGCATTCAACGTCCTACGCGTCGATATCGAGCGCGACGTCGAAATTCGGCGCCGAGTGGGTCAGGGCGCCGGAAGAGGCGTAATCGACGCCAGTGCGCGCGATGTCGGAGATCGACTCCCGCGTCACGCCGCCGGACACTTCCAGCACCACGCGGCCGGCGGCGAGCTTCACCGCCTCGCGCAGGCTCGGCAGATCCATGTTGTCGAGCATCACCACGTCGGCAAGGCCGGTGGCGAGCACCTCGCGAAGCTGATCGAGCGTATCGACCTCGATCTCCACCTTGACCAGATGCCCCACGCTGGCGCGCGCGCGCTTCAGCACCGCGGTGACGCCTCCGGCGACCGCGATGTGGTTGTCCTTGATCAGGATGGCGTCGTCGAGGCCGAAGCGGTGATTGAAGCCGCCACCGCAGCGCACGGCATATTTCTCCAGCGCGCGCAGGCCGGGCGTGGTCTTGCGCGTGCAGCAGATCCGCAATTTGGTGGTGCCGGCATGGCGTACATAGTCCGCCGTCAGCGTGGCGATGCCGGACAGGCGGCCGACGAAATTCAGCGCGGTGCGCTCGGCGGCCAGCACGGTGCGCGCCGGTCCCGAGATGGTCAGCACATCGACGCCCTTGGCGACGCTGCCGCCGTCATGGACATGCGCTTGGATGCGGATGTCGTGCGAGAGGCGATGAAACGCCGCGACTGCGAGCGGCAGCCCGGCGATCACGCCCGCCTGGCGCGCCACCAGCATCGCGCGGGCCGGGGTGTCGGCGGGAATGGTCGCGGCCGAGGTGATGTCGCCGGCGCGGCCGAGATCCTCTTCCAGCGCGCGCTCGACCGCCGTGTCGATCTCGAGCGGCGACAGGAAAGCGCTGGGATAGAGCAGCGTGGCGGGATCGAGAACGTCGCTCATGGCCGTTGTCCGTCTTGATGGTTTACGACTGCGCTTATGCCGGCACGGCCGTGCGCGGCGCTTCGTGGCCGGTGATGGTCGCCGCGACCGCATGCGCCGCGTTCAGCGTCGTCATGGTGCGGCGGGCCAGCGCCGGGTTTTCGTCCGGATAGTCGGAGCGGAAATGCGCGCCGCGGCTCTCCTGCCGCACCCACGCCGCGGTGGCGACGATCAGCGCGGTGGTCGCCATGTTGCGCAAGGCGGCGTTGGTAGCGCTGCGCTCCATCGCGGCGAGGCTGCGCACCGCGTTGGCGAGATCCTCGCCATTGCGGATGACGCCGACCTGCGTGCTCATGATGTTGCGCAGCCGGGTCTCGGCCTGCGTGTCGAACGCGCCGTTCGGCGTCTGCGTGGAGGCGACGATGCGCAGCGTATCCGGCAGAGCGTGACCGTTGATGTCCTCGGCGATCCGCGCCGCATAGACCACGGCCTCGAGCAGTGAGTTGGAGGCGAGGCGGTTGGCGCCATGCGCGCCGGTGGACGACACTTCGCCGCCGGCCCACAGTCCCTTGATCGAGGTGCGGCCGTGCTGATCCACCGCGATGCCGCCCATGTGATAATGCACGGCCGGCGCGATCGGGATCGGCTGTGTCGCCGGATCGATGCCGCCCGCCTTGCAACTCGCATAGACGGTCGGAAACTCCTTGGCGAAATGCGCGCCGAGCGCCTTGGTGGCGTCGAGGAACGCGCCGCGCCCCGCCGCGATCTCGGCGAACACGCCACGCGCGACGATGTCGCGCGGCGCAAGCTCGGCCAGCGGATCGATCGCCAGCATGAAACGCTCGCCCTTGCCGTTGATCAGCGTCGCGCCTTCGCCGCGGATCGCCTCGCTGGCGAGCGGCGCCGGATCGCGTCCGATCATGATGGCGGTCGGGTGGAACTGGACGAATTCGGGATCGGCGATCACAGCGCCGGCACGCGCGGCCAGCGCAAGGCCGCTGCCGCTGGCCTCCACCGGATTGGTGGTCACCGCATAGAGATGGCCGATGCCGCCGGTCGCCAGCACCACGGCGCGGGCGGGCACGGTGATGGTGTGCGCGCCGGCGTCATGCGCCTTGCGCAGTTGCAGGCCGGCGACGGCGTCCTCGCTGGTCAGCAGCGTCTCGGCGACATAGCCCTCGATCACCTTGATCGACGGCGTCTTCTGGACGGCGTCGATCAGCGCGGCGATGATCGCCTTGCCGGCGCGGTCGCCCTGCACATGGACGATGCGGCGCGCCGAATGCGCGGCCTCGCGGCCGACCGCAAGGCGGCCTTCCAGGTCGCGGTCGAAAGGCACGCCATATTGTAACAGGTCGTGGATGCGCGCGCCGGCCTCGCGCGCCAGCCCGAGCGCCACCGCCTCATCGACGATGCCGCCGCCGACCGCGATGGTGTCGGCGGCATGGGCCTCGGCGCTGTCGCCTTCGGCGACAGCCGCGGCGATGCCGCCCTGTGCCCAGGCGCTCGACGCGCCTTCGCCGAGCGGGGCGGCGGAAATCACGGTGACGGGGCGCGGCGCCAGCTTGAGCGCACAGAACAGGCCGGCGAGGCCGCCGCCGACGATGATGATATCGTCGGCCGCAATCGCGCTGCTGGGCTCAATCAGTCTCATAGGCGTCGTCCTCGGTTGAGAAACCTCATGCCGCCTTCAACATCGAAGTTGTCTTCGTCTGCCTTGCAGGCGTGACGGCTGGAGATCGTGGTCGCATCGAGCCCACGTAGATGCTCAATTCTTCAGATTGATCATCCGTTCCACCGAGCGCCGCGCCCGATCCGCGATCATCGGATCGATCACGATTTCCTCGCGCATGTAGACCAGGCTGTCGAGAATCTTCGGCAGCGTGATCCGCTTCATGTGCGGGCACAGGTTGCACGGCTTGATGAAGTTGACCTGCGGCAGTTCCGCCTGGACGTTGTCGGCCATCGAGCATTCGGTGACCATCACCACGCGCTGCGGCTTGTGGTTGCGCACCCAGTCGATCATGTGCGCGGTCGAGCCGGTGAAGTCCGCCTCCGCGATCACGTCGGGCGGGCATTCGGGATGCGCGATGATCTGCACGGTCGGATCGGCTTGCCGGTAGCTGCGCAGTTCGTCGCCGGTGAAGCGCTCGTGCACCTCGCACGCACCCTTCCAGGCGATGATCTTCACCTTGGTCTGCGAGGCGACGTACTTCGCCAGATACTGGTCCGGCACCATGATCACGGTGTCGGAGCCGAGGCTTTCCACCACGGCCACCGCGTTCGAGGAGGTGCAGCAGATATCGACTTCCGCCTTCACGTCGGCGGAGGTGTTGACATAGGCGACCACCGGCACGCCGGGGAAGCGCTCGCGCAGCAGCCGCACGTCCTCGCCGGTGATGGCGGAGGCGAGCGAGCAGCCGGCGCGCGAATCCGGGATCAGCACCGTCTTGGACGGGTTGAGGATCTTCGCGGTCTCGGCCATGAAGTGCACGCCGCACTGGACGATCACGTCGGCCTTCACCTTGGTGGCCTCGATCGCGAGCTTCAGCGAGTCGCCGACGATGTCGGAGACGCAGTTGAAGATTTCCGGCGTCTGGTAGTTGTGCGCCAGGATCACGGCGTTGCGCTCGCGCTTGAGCTCGTTGATCGCCTTGACGTAAGGCGCCATGAACGGCCACTCGATCGGCGGAATGACGGTTTTCACCCGCTCGTAAAGGTGCGCGGTCTCGCGCTCGACCTCCGGGGTCCAGTCCAGCGAAGGCATCGGCAAAGCGCGCGCGGGATTCTCGACAGCGATGCTGCCGGGGGTCTGCGGCGCGGCGTGCGGCGGTACGGCGTGGCCCAGATCGTCGGGACCGTAGATACCAGCGAGAGCCATATCCTTACTCTGCCTCCCTGACCATATACTCGTTATGAGCATATATCTGGTCTGAGAAATCCGGCACAAAGGCCGGCATTCCGATTGCGATGTCGCCGAAACGGCTGCTGCGGTTGGCTTGGCGTTTCGGTTGCCCGTTCGTTATTCTCAAAACGAGCAAAACAAATATAACAGGTCCAAGCCGCGCTCGCCAGAGCTATCTGAACAAAATTCCACGCCTTGAAAATATGTCGTCGACTGCCGTTAGCCACTGCAACATTGGTTCAATTTGACCCGTCAGGACAGGAGTTTAGTGTCGGCCCAAAGCAATTTTGGGAGCGGGCCGTGGCGATTTTCAAGGCAATTCGGATCGACAAGGCGGAGAAGGGCACCACCGCCGCGCTGACGCAGTTCGATGACGCCGATCTGATGGAGGGCGACGTCACCGTCGCCGTCGAATGGTCGACGGTGAACTACAAGGACGGTCTTGCCATCAGCGGCAAGGCGCCGGTGGTGCGGCGTTTTCCGATGATCGCGGGCATCGATTTCGCCGGCACGGTGATCCAGTCGACGCATCCGTCCTGGCGCGCCGGCGACAAGGTGATCGGCACCGGCTGGGGTATGGGCGAGACCCATCTCGGCGCCTATGCCGAGCGCGTCCGGGTCAAGGGCGACTGGCTGGTGGCGCTGCCCGCCGGCATGAGCGGCCGCGACGCCATGGCGATCGGCACCGCGGGCTTCACCGCGATGCTGGCGGTGCTGGCGCTGGAGAAGCACGGCCTGACGCCGAACGATGGCGCGATGATCGTCACCGGCGCGGCCGGCGGCGTCGGCTCGGTGGCGATCTCGTTGCTGGCCAGACTTGGCTTCCATGTGATCGCCTCCACCGGCCGCACAAGCGAGGCCGGCTATCTGCGCGACCTCGGCGCGGCGGAGGTCATCGACCGCAACGAGTTCTCGGCGGCGGCCAAGCCGCTCGCCAAGGAGCGCTGGGCGGGCGGCGTCGACAGTGTCGGCTCGACGACATTGGCCAATCTGCTGTCGATGACGAAATATCACGGCGCCATCGCCGCCTGCGGTCTTGCCGGAGGCATGGATCTGCCGTCCTCGGTCGCGCCTTTCATTTTGCGCGGGGTGTGCCTTTTGGGCATCGATTCCGTGATGTGCCCGATCGCGCGGCGAAAGGTCGCCTGGGAGCGCCTCGCCAAGGATCTGGACAGGGCAAAACTTGCTGAAATCACTCACGAAATCAGTCTCGACGAGGTCATGGAAACGGCGCCGAAGATTCTCGCCGGTCAGATCCGCGGCCGGCTGGTGGTGAAAATAGCCTGAGGACGTTCAGACTTTGCAAACCATGCTGCTCCAATGTTGCCACGGTTGGTATGGTAATCAGCGGGTTAAGCTCCGGGCGCGCCGCGCCGTTGCCTGAACCCGTCAGTTTCGTGAGTTGGAGTCGCAGCATGCTTGCGCGTTTTGCCTTTGGAATCCTGCTTGCAGGATCGTTCTGCGCATCGGCCTATGCCGAGACCCTGGGCCCGGACGAAGCGCGCAAATTCGTCATCGGCAAGCTGTTCTCCTTCAACTGCTTCGACGGCACCCGCGGCGCCGGACGGATCTATGACGACGGCTCGGTCGCTGGCTCGGTGCAGTTCAGCGGCAAGGGGCAGGTGCGCCATGTCCGGCTGCCGACCAACACGCTGCAGGTGCGCAGCGGCGCGGTCTGCGCCTCGCTCAGGGGCATGCCGTTCGAGCCGTGCTTCAACCTCAACAAGTCGGACGAGATCAGCTTCCGCGGTTCGGTCTCCGGGCTCGGCTTCGCCTATTGCGACTTCCGCCGTCAGGGCAATGTCCGCACGCTGCTGACCCGCGCCATCACGCGCTCGCGCAAGCCGCGCTCGCTGCATCCGCCGGAGATGCGATCGGCCGACGCCTCGCGGGTCGAGCAGATCCGCTCCGAGCCCGCGCTGGAACTGCGCAAGTCCAAGACGGACTGATCGTCCTTTTTGCTGACCGGATCTAGCGCCGTCCGCGCACCCGCAATCCGGGCGCGGGGCGCTCCTGCAACACCTCGCGCCGGAATCGAAACAGCGCTGCCGGCCGTCCGCCGGTCTGCGTGGAGACTTCGCCGGTCGGCTCCACCAGTGCCTCGGCCTCGACCAGGCGGCGGAAATTCTGCTTGTGCAGATGACGGCCCGAGATCGCCTCCACCGTGCGCTGCAGATCGGTGAGGGTGAATTCCGGCGGCAGCATCTCGAACACCACCGGACGATATTTCAGCTTGGCGCGTAGCCGCGCGATCGCGGTGGCGAGGATGCGGCGATGATCGAACTTCATCGGCGCGCCGAGGCTCGGCAGGCTCTTGCGCGTCAGCGCGGCGGGTCGGCCGTCGCGTTTGGCTTCCTCGATCAGCCCGGCCTCATAGAGCAGCTCATAGCGGTCGAGCACCCGCTCCTCGTCCCAGTGCGCGCCCTCGAGGCCGAAATACAGCCTGACCCGATCCTGCCGGCCGAGCGCATGGGTGGGGTTGGGCTTCTCGGAGCGTGCCGCCCATTCCGTCAGCGCCGGGATGATAACGTTGTCGAGCATCGCCGGCTTGTCGGCGCGCCAGTCTTCCCAAGGAAAATAGCGGTACCATGGATCGAACGTCGCGCCGGCCACCTGCGGCTTCGAGGTGTTGTCGGCGGCGCGGGTCAGCGCGAGATAACCGATCGACACCATGTGCGCGTTGGTGTCGTCGACCTGCGCGTGGCGGCCGCGATCGCCGAAAGTGTAGAGCTGTTCGACATAGCCGAGTTGCAGTCCGGTCTGTTCCTGCACCCAGGAGCGCAGTCCGATCTCGAAGGTGCGGTGCGCTACCGCGTTGAAGGGACCGAAGGGCAGTCCCGCCAGTTCGTCGCCCGCGCCGGGCGCGGTCAGGATCAGCGGCTCGTTGCCTTCGATGGAGACGATCGCCGCCGTCAGCCCGATCTCGATCGGCGGCAGGAGCTGTTCGCCCGCCGCCGGGTCGGCACCATGCGGCGACAATGACTTGTCATGCGGTTTTAATGTTGAGTTCATTCGATGTTGATGTGGAACGGCCGGCCCTCGATCGCCATGTTGCCAGGCCCGATGCTGTCGAGCGCGCGCAGCATGCGGCCTTCGCGGCCGAGCGCGCGATCCGCCAGCGTCACCAGAAGACGGTTCGGGCTCGCGCTGGCGGAAGCGGCGCGGATCTGATGGGCGATTTCAGCCTCGTCGCGATGCGGATTGAGCGCGCAGGCGGTCATGAACGCGCTCGCGGTCGAGCGGCTGATGCCGGCGAAGCAATGGATCACCAGCGGTGCCGTGCGATCCCATGTGCGCACGAAGTCCAGCGCCTGCTCGACATGATTGAGTGCAGGCACGGTGAAGCCCATCGCCGTCTCGGTGATGTCGTCCATCGAAATGCGCATGTGGTTTTCCGCCCGCACCGAAGCAGGGCGCGTGGCCTTTTCCACCTTGCCCATCACGGTGAGGATGTGCGTCGCACCGCAGGCTTCGACGGTGGCGTGAAGATCGGCAAGCGAGCAGACGTAAATCATGACCATCCCTGAAATCCGGCCTGTTATACGTCACCGCGCGTGACGGCGGAAGCTGGATCGGAGACGGCGCGAGGCGCGCCGGCTTCCGGAAACCGGAACTTCAGGCGAGCAATGCCTTGAAGCGGGCCATGAAGCGTTTCTCGGCCTTGGTCGCCGACCACGGCGCCAGATAGTCATGCTGGATGGCGGGCGGCAGTTTCGGGTCGCGTCCGAACAGCCGCCTCGCCTCGGTCACGCTGAAACCGGCAAGATGCGTCGCTTCCAGATAGGCCGCGCCCATGTCGGCGGTCTTGATCAGTTTTTCGATCTCGGCCGGCAGGATGGCGGGCAGGCCGAACCGGATATGGATCGCCGACAGCAGGCGTTTTTCCACTTGCTTGTAAGAGCCGCCGATTACCGCCTTGAACGGCGAGATCATGTCGCCGATCACGTATTCCGGCGCGTCGTGCAGCATTGCGGCGAGCCGGACGCGATGATCGATGCGCGGCGACTGCGCACGCATCACCGCTTCGACCAGCAGGGTGTGTTGCGCGACCGAAAAGATATGCGGACCGTGGGTCTGCCCGTTCCAGCGGGCGACGCGGGCAAGGCCGTGCGCGATGTCCGTCACTTCGATATCGAGCGGCGAGGGATCGAGCAGATCGAGCCGCCGCCCCGACAGCATGCGCTGCCAGGCGCGAGGCGCGGGCCCTGAGGTCTTCGCCGCGCTCATTTGGCCTTTCCGCGCGGTGTCGTCGCGCGCGCCGGTCGCTTCGCGGTGCTTAATCTGCTGTGACAGTGGCAGGCGACGAGATGATCGTTGACCATGCCGGTGGCCTGCATGAAGGCGTAGACGATGGTCGGACCGACGAATTTGAAGCCGCGCGATTGCAATTCCTTTGACATCGCGATCGACACCGGCGTTGCGGCGGGCACGCTCGTGGTGGTCTTGAAGGCGTTGACCTTCGGCTGGCCGTCGACAAAGCTCCACAGCAGCTTGGAGAAGCCGGGGCCTTCCTCCATGATTTTCAGATAGGCTTTGGCGCTGCCGACCGTGCCTTCGATCTTGGCGCGATTGCGCACGATGCCGGCATCGTTCATCAGCGCCGCGATCTTCCTGGCGTCGTAACGGGCGATCGCCTCCGGCTCGAAACCGTCGAAGGCTTTGCGGAAATTGTCGCGCTTGCGCAGGATGGTGATCCACGACAACCCGGCCTGAAAGCCGTCGAGAATGAGTTTCTCGAACAGCGCGCGGTCGTCATATTCCGGCACGCCCCATTCGAGGTCGTGATAAGCGACATAGAACGGGTCGTCACCGGGCCACGGACAACGATGCAACCCGTCCGCGTGCAAGCGAGCCTTGGTCATGCGTGAGCTTTCGTCTGAGGCCGGACGTCGTCCGGCGAGACGAGTGTGATCGGAATGCCGCCCGCGAGCAGCGGCTCGCCGGCATCGAGCGCATCGCTGGCGCGATCCATCCGCAACAGCGCGAGGCCGCGTCCTTCCGCGGACGATCCCATGGTGCCGATCGATTTCTCGCCAGCCGTGATCGCGGTGCCCGGCTCGGGCGCGCCATCGTTGACCGCGACGCGAATGACGCGGGTGCGCGCGGTGCCGCGATGCTGCATGCGGGAGACGACCTCCTGGCCGACATAGCAGCCCTTGCCGAAATCGACGCCGTGCAGGCGGTCCATGTTGGTCTCGTGCGGAAATGCGTCGCCGTAAGCGAAATCGAGGCCGCCGCGCGGGGTGCCGCAGGCAATGCGATGCGCCTCGAAAGCGGAGGCATCGAGCAGCGTGGCGTCGAGTGATGCGGCGGCCTGCAATGCGTCGTCCGGACGAAGGATGATCCGCGACCCAAGCCGCGCATCGCGCGGATCGGCGAATGTGAAATCCGGTTTTGCCGCGGGCTCGCCGCCCCAGATCGCCAGCACGCCGAGTTGCTCGGACAGGTTTTCGATCGTGACCTTGGCGCGCAGCCGGTAGAAGGTGAGGCGGTCGGCAAATGGTTTGGCCAACGCCTTCGGGCAGTCGAACAGCAGCGCGCCGTCGGCCGTCTCGGTCACCAGAAAGTCGGTGATGATTTTTCCTTGCGGCGTCAGCAGCGCACCGAAGCGCGCCGCGCCCGGCTGCAACTGTTCGATATCGGTGGTGACGAGGCCGTTGAGAAAGCCGCGGGCGTCGGGCCCGCTGACCTTCACCACGCCGCGATCGGGGAGCAGGGCTGCTTTCATGGCAAAAGGCTGTTCTGTCAGACTCTCGGACGGAAAGGGGTTGGAGTTTTCCGGGAGTTTTTCTGGGGGTTTCCGGGAAAATGCGCGGCGCGCATATCCCTCGCCAAGGTAAGACGGTAGAGTGGCCGCAACAAGACCCGTGTGGGTTTGTCCTCTCCGAAAAACGGCGTTTGCAAGCGATGGCTCAGACTTTTGATACGATTCTCAGATCAGGTACGATCGTCAATCAGGACGGTGAAGGCGTCGGCGACATCGGCATCGCGGGCGGCCGGATCGCCGCGATCGGTGGGCTCGCTCAGGCCAGCGCGCGCGAGGAGATCGACTGCCGGGGCCTGCACATCCTGCCCGGGGTGATCGACACGCAGGTGCATTTCCGCGAGCCGGGCCTGACCCACAAGGAGGATCTGGAAACCGGCTCGCGCAGCGCGGTGATGGGCGGCGTCACGGCGGTATTCGAGATGCCGAACACCAATCCGCTGACGGTGACCGCGGAGGCCTTCGCGGCGAAAATCCAGGCTGGCCATCACCGGATGCATTGCGATTTCGCCTTCTTCATCGGCGGCACGCGCGAGAACGTCCGCGATCTGCCGGAGCTCGAACGCGCGCACGGCTGCGCCGGCGTCAAGGTGTTCATCGGCTCCTCCACCGGCAGCCTGCTGGTCGAGGACGACGAGAGCCTGCGGAAGATCTTCCAGGTGATCCGCCGCCGCGCGGCGTTTCATGCCGAGGATGAGTATCGTCTCAACGATCGCAAGGGGCTGCGCGTCGAGAACGATCCGCGTTCACATCCGGTCTGGCGCGACGAGATGGCCGCGCTGAAGGCGACGCAGCGTCTGGTGGCGCTGGCGCGCGAGACCGGCAAGCGTATCCATGTGCTGCATATCTCGACCAAGGATGAGATCGAGTACCTGCGCGACCACAAGGACGTCGCCACCTGCGAGGCGACGCCGCATCATCTGACACTGGTCGCGCCGGAATGCTATGAGCGGCTCGGCACCCGTGCGCAGATGAATCCGCCGGTGCGCGGCGCCGACCACCGCGAAGGCATCTGGCAGGGCATCGCGCAGGGCATCGTCGATGTGCTTGGCTCCGACCACGCCCCGCATACGCTCGAGGAGAAGGCCAAGACCTATCCGAATGCGCCTTCGGGAATGACCGGCGTGCAGACGCTGGTGCCGACCATGCTCGATCACGTCAATGCGGGGCGCCTGTCGCTGGCGCGCTTTGTCGATCTGACGAGCGCGGGCCCGGCGCGGATTTTCAATATCGCTTGCAAGGGCCGCATCGCGGCGGGCTACGACGCCGATTTCACCGTGGTCGATATGAAGCGGCGAGAGACCATCACCAACGCGTGGACCGCGTCCAAGGCGGCGTGGACGCCTTATGACGGGATGGGTGTGACCGGCTGGCCGGTCGGCACCATCGTCCGTGGCCGCCGGGTGATGTGGCAGGGCGAGATCGTGACGCCCGCGACCGGCGAGCCGGTGCGCTTCCTGGAGACGCTGCAGCCGGTGATTTGATCCGGTCTATTGCTTGAACTGCACCACGGAAAATTCGCCGCTGCGAATTCGACCGGGCAGGCCCTCGACGAAGTTGGCGACCGCATCCTCGCCATAGGTGGTGACGAGCTCGTTGAAGGCGGCGAACAGGCTGGCCTGAGCCAGGCAGTCGCCGTCGATTCCGTCATGTAACGCCTCGGCCCAGGCCTCGGTCAGATAGGTCAGCGCGGCCTGTTTCTGTTCCTGATCGGGTATTTGAGTGCGCAACGGGGCAAGACGGGAACGGTAGGGCATGAACTCGGTCAATCTGCGACATGCGCGCGATGCGCTGTTGGATGATCGAGCTTTAGCATGCAAAGTGGGCACGCCTAGCCAGTTCTTTAGGAAAGGTTAACGCCGCCTCTCGACTTGATGAAATGTGGCGAGTGTGACCGGAATCGCCGGTCAGTTGGCGTAGCGAGCGGTCAGGTTGCGCGAGATTTTGGAGCCTTCCTCGAGATAGCGGCGAATCGCGACATTCGCCGCCGGCGTGCAGGTCCGGTAGGTCTGCTGGAAGCCGTTATACCCACGGTTGAAGGCGGCAATCATGCGGGTGCGACGCTCGCCGGACGGGGTTTCGGCATCGACCAGCGCCTGCATCTCGCTGCGCCATTTCTGGCCTTCATTGGTACCGCAGATGCCACGCAGATAGTGCAGGGTGCCGAGGATTTCGGCGAGGCGCTGCAGATCGGCGTCAAACGGCGCGGCGGCCTCCTCCTCGGCCCGGGCAATGCCGGAACCGAAGGCCACGCAGATCAGGGATACTGCCAGGAAACGTCGCACCATGGCGATGGTCATAGCCTTCCGAATGCGCCGCAGACAAGGCGGGCGATCAGCCGTTTATCAGCCGCGCGGCCACCGTGATGATTTCTTCCAGCCGGTCGGTGAGGGGTAGATCGCCGATGGCGCGGGGATCGAGCCACCGGGCGTCCTCAAGCTCGTCATTGAGGTTGATCTCGCCGCTGACCCAATGTGCGGCGAAGGGCAGGATCACGAAATGGCCGATGCCGCCGTTTTTGGCCGGCAGATATTCGCGCCAGCCCAGCATGTCCTTGATGTCGATGACGAGGCCGGTTTCCTCGGCGACTTCGCGGACCAATGCTTCCGCCAGTGTCTCGCCGTATTCCACCCGGCCGCCCGGGAAAGTCCAGTAGTGGTTGGCGGGTGGTCGGTTCCGGCGGACCAGCAGCAGTTTTCTGTCGCGGAAAATAGCCGCGCTGACCGCGATTTGCGGCCGGGGGCGAAGCTCGCTCACGGTGGGAATCCTATTTTTCCATGATGCGGTCGACATCGGCCTGATCGGGCGAGCCGTGGATCAGTCCTCCCGCCAGCGAGAGCAGGGGCTTGATCCAACCGGTCGTCTGTTCGGCCAATATCGCGCGGGTCTTGTCCCGTGTGGTTTCCCGCATTGCCGCGCTGACGGCAATCAAAATCTCGGTCATGGCGTCGACCACGCGGTCGAACTCGATCCGCAAGGCGGTCTCGGCCTCCTCATAGGCCTGAATGATCAGCCCCTGGGCTTTCAGATTGGAGGCCTCGAAATGCTCTCGATAGGTGCGCGGCTGCCAGTTCAGAAAGTCCTCGACGCATTCCGGCATATCCGGAATCATCTCGAGCAGCATGATGGCTTCGTTGAAGTGATTGAGGTAATCGGTTGCGAGGCCGGTGTGCGGATTGATGTTGGCCGCCAGCAGGGACTGCACGCGGGCATCCCCGGCGTCCGGGATACAGGCTGCGATGCTGTCGGATCGCGAGGTGGTGGGTGTGGGAGTCATCGTGTCGCAGTGTCACGGCTTTGCGTTAAGGCCGGCTAAATGGTCCATGGCGGCCGGGCGGATCGATCAATCGGGAGTTTCGGGGTGTCACGATGTGCGGTCGGTATGTGATCATCTCGGCGCCCGAGGCCATCCGCCGGCTGTTCGATTATGCCGAGCAGCCGAATTTCCCGCCGCGGTATAATATTGCGCCGACCCAGCCGGTGCCCGTGGTGGTACTGGAAAACGGCACGCGACATTTCCGGCTGATGCGCTGGGGGCTGATCCCCGCCTGGGTGAAGGACCCGCGGACATTTTCCCTCGTCATCAACGCTCGCAGCGAAACGGTGCTGGACAAGCCGGCGTTCCGAAATGCGATGCGGCGGCGGCGCTGCCTGCTGCCCGCTGACGGTTATTACGAATGGCAGGTGCGGTCCGGTGGCAAGCAGCCGTTTTTCATTCGCCCCGTCGATGGCCAGCCGATGGGTTTTGCCGGTCTTGCCGAGACATGGGTCGGGCCGAACGGCGAGGAGGTCGATACGGTCGCGATCATCACCACGGCGGCGCGGCCGGAGATGAGCCATCTGCATCACCGTGTGCCGGTGACGATCCGCCCCGAAGATTTCGGCCGCTGGCTCGGCGGCAACGATGTCGATGCGGAGGAGGCCGGTACGATGTTGACCGCGCCGCCGCCGGGCTTGCTAACCTGGCATGAGGTGACGAGCGCCGTGAACAAGGTCGGCAACGACGATCCGCGCCTGATCCAGTCGATGACCGAGGAAGAGCGGGCGGCGGACGCTGAAACCGCGGTCGCCTCGAAGAAGCAAGCACGCGCGGAGAAGTCGCGACGGCAAACCGATGTGGCGGGCGATAACGGGCAGGGTTCGCTGTTCTGATTTGCTGCGGTGTCCGGCATGGGCACCGCCGTCGCTCGCGCTACAGCATCTTGCCCGGATTGAGGATGTTCAGTGGATCGAGCGAACGCTTCAGCGTGCGCATCAGATCGAGCGCCACCGGGTCTTTGACATGAGCGAGTTCGTCGCGTTTGAGCACGCCGATGCCGTGCTCGGCGGAGATCGAGCCGTGATGCTTGAGAACGATCTTGTGGACGATGCTGTTGACCTCGTGCCAGCGGGCGAGGAAGGCCTGCTTGTCGGCGCCGGGCGGCTGGCTGATGTTGTAGTGGATGTTGCCGTCGCCGAGATGGCCGAAGGCGACCGGCCGTGCGCCGGGAATAAGCTCCGCGACAGCCGCATCGGCCTCCGCGATGAATTGCGGCACGGCGGCCACCGGCACCGAGATGTCGTGCTTGATCGAGCCGCCTTCCGGCTTCTGCGCCGGCGAGAGGATTTCGCGCAAGGTCCAGAACGCGTTGCGTTGCTCCAGGCTGGCGGCGATCACCGCATCGCTGACGATGTCCTGCTCCATCGCCTCGGTAAGAATGGCTTCGATGGTCTCGCGCGCATCCTCGCGCGGCGAGGAAACCTCCATCAGGATGTACCAGGGTGGCGCGCCCGGCAGCGGATCGCGGGTCGAAGCGCCGTGCTTGATGGAGAAGTCCACCGCGATCCGGGCGATCAGTTCGAAACTGGTCAGACTGGTCGCCGCCTTGCTCTGCGCCAGTGTCAGCAGTTTCACGGCGGCATCGGGCGAGGCGACGCCGGCATAGGCGGTCTCGACGCTGCGCGGCATCGGAAACAGCTTCAGCGTCGCGGCGGTGATGATGCCGAGCGTGCCTTCCGCGCCGATGAACAGGTCGCGCAGGTCGTAGCCGGTGTTGTCTTTCTTGAGTTTCGACAGGCCGTGCATGATCCGGCCATCCGCCAGCACCACTTCGAGCCCGAGCACGAGATCGCGCGCCACGCCATAGGACAGCGCGGCGATGCCGCCGGCATTGGTGGAGAGATTGCCGCCAATGGTGCAACTGCCCTCCGAGCCGAGCCAGAGCGGGAACAGCCGGTCCACTGTGCCGGCGTGGGTATGGGCGTTTGCGAGAGCGACGCCAGCTTCGCAGGTCATGGTGTTCGACTGCGGATCGAGATCGCGAATCCTGTCGAGCCGGCGCAGCGATACGACGATCTCGCCATGGTGCGATATTTGTCCGCCGACCAGCCCCGTATTGCCACCCTGCGGCACCAGCGCGGTTTTGGTCTCGGTGGCGAGCTTGCAGATCGCCGCGACCTCGGCGGTGGAGCCGGGCCGTAAGATGAGCGGCGAATGTCCGCGGTAGAGACCGCGCTCTTCCACCAGATACGGCGTCATCTCCTGCGCATCGGTGACAGCGTGTCTGTCGCCGACTATGGCGCGGAAACGGTCGAGCACCTCGGGAGAAGGACCGGACGATGCGGACGGAGGCTGGTTCATGTCGTCACTTCCCGTCGCATGCTTGCGAGTTCAGTCGCGCCCGACCGCCGCGCGCTGCAGGCGGTCGTTGATGGCCTCGCCGATGCCGTGATCCGGAATCGGCATGACCGCGATGGCGCGCACGTGCTTGCCGTCGAGCGCACGCAGATAGCCGAACAGATTGGCGGCGGCCTCGATCAGATCGCCGCATGGTGAGAGGTTCAGCATATGGGCGGGCCTCGCGTCCGGCAGCGGAGGACCGAATGCCAGCAATGCTTCGTCGGGTGCCACGCTGTCCGCATCGAGGCGCACCGGCGTATGCGGGGCATAATGCGAGGCCAGCATGCCGGGCGCCAGCGGATGCGGTCCGCTGGCCTCGGGCGCGGCGGGCCGCGGCGCAAGTTTGACGCCCAGCACGCGCTCGATGTCTTCGCGCGGCACGCCGCCCGGCCGCAGCAGCACCGGCCGGTCGAAACAGCCGACGATGGTGGATTCGACGCCGACGCTGACCGGGCCGCCATCGACGATCAGATCGATCCGTCCCGACAGATCCTCGCACACATGGGCTGCGCTGGTCGGGGAGACGTGACCGGAGATATTGGCAGAGGGCGCGACGACGGGCCGTCCCAGCGCGTGCAGAATCTCATGCGTCACCGGATGCGCCGGTATGCGCACCGCGATGGTGTCCATGCCGGCGGTCGCGAGATCCGACACGATGCAATCCGTGGTTTTGTGCAGTACCAGCGTCAGCGGTCCCGGCCAGAAGGCCTTTGCCAGCTTGAGAGCGTCCTCGTTGAAGACCGCGATACGCCGGGCGTCGGCCAGCGTCGCGACATGCGAGATCAGCGGGTTGAATGCCGGTCGCCCCTTGGCCTGATAAAGCCGCGCGATGGCCTGCGCGTTGGTGGCGTCCGCGCCGAGGCCGTAGACGGTTTCAGTCGGGAACGCGACCAGGCCGCCCTCCGTGAGGCAGCGCGCGGCCTCCCGAGGGGCGTTCTCGGAGGTTAAAATGGTTCGGGTGGTCAGTGTCAGGGGCATGCGGCGCGGCTTGAGAAGAATGATGATGAGTTCTTATACCGCTTCTTGCGGTGGGCGAGAGCCGCCGCTATAAGACGCGCCACAAGTCGGAGTATAGCGCAGCCCGGTAGCGCACCTGCTTCGGGAGCAGGGGGTCGCAGGTTCAAATCCTGCTACTCCGACCAGTATCCCTCTCAAAAAATTGAGCTTTTTTGATCAGCGGCCAACCTTGCTCCAGGTTTCGCCGCCGCAGATCACGCCCACGCACCCCTCAACCCGCAGGCGCAAGGGGCCTTCCATCGCAACCTTGCTGACATAGAATCGCCCGTCATCGGCATTGTAGATGCGGCCCGCCCATTGGCCGGGACCGGTCGGCCGCATGTTGTTGAACAGTTGCAGCCCGATCATCGGCCGGGTGGCGAGCGTCGGATTGGGGTTTTTATCGTCAGTGAACGGCTTACCGGTTTCCGGGTTGATCGGATCGCGCAAGCCGACCACCTTGCCGCAAATGCTCGCGCCGCAGGAACTGATCTTGATTCGGGCATCGCCTTTCTCGGTCAGCCATGTGCCGGCCGGCGAGGTCTCCTGCGCGTCCGCGAACGAGCCGGGGATCAGCGCCATCGCCATCGCGAGACCAAAACTGGCGCAGAAATGATGATCGAACCGTGAAGTCATGATTTGCCCTTTTGTGGAGATCAGAGCGCAAAGCGGGGAATGATGTCAGCCAGCGATAACTCGTCCGGCGCGGGAAGTTTCCCTTACCGAAAACAGGCTCCGGTTGCCATGTGGTAAAGAATACCTCCCCAATGCCGGACGGGATTGACAGGGGGTGTTGCGTCCTGTTGCTCGCCGGTGAGCGCGGTGCCCGGCCGGAATCGCGGTTGCGCCCCTGCGCCCGGTGCGTCATACGATCTGGCCGCTGTCATTCGTGAGTTCGCAATATGGCTGATCCGATACCCGAGGTTCTGAGGGCGTTTGCCGCCGGCGAGATCGTTGTCGTGACCGATGACGAGGATCGCGAGGGCGAGGGCGATCTGATCGTTGCCGCTTCGCTGTGTACGGCGGAGAAGATGGCGTTCATCATCCGCCACACCTCCGGCATCGTCTGCGCGCCGCTCACCACCGAGGATGCCCGCCGGCTGCGGCTCGATCCGATGGTGGCGTTTAACGACAGCAACCACACCACCGCCTTCACGGTCTCGATCGACTACAAGCCCGGCATGACCACCGGCATCTCGGCCGAGGAACGCACCGCCTGCTGCCGCGCGCTGGCCAATCCGAATGTCGGCGCCAGCGACTTCGCTCGCCCCGGCCATATCTTTCCGCTGATCGCCCGCGATGGCGGCGTGTTGCTGCGCTCCGGCCACACCGAGGCTGCGGTCGATCTGTGTAAACTGGCGGACCTGCCGCCGGTCGGCGTCATCAGCGAATTGATGAACGACAACGGCACGGTGATGAAGGGCGAGCAGGTCGTGCAGTTCGCGCGAGCGCATAACCTCAAGCACGTCACCATCGCCGACATGATCGCCTATCGCCAGGCGCGCGAGAAACTGATCGAGCGGGTGTCGAGCTTCAGCGTCGAGAGCCCGATCGGCGTGCTGCAGGGGTTTGCCTATCGCTCACCGTTCGATCCGATCCACCATGTCGCGTTCGTCTATGGCAGCATCGGCGAGGGGCGCAACGTGCTGACGCGGTTTCACAAGCCGAACATCGTCAGGGATATTTTCTTCGGTTCGGCCAAGGTCAACGCCGCGCTCGAGCGTTTCAAGGCGAATGGCAGCGGCGTCCTGATCTATCTGCGGGATGGCGCGGCCGGCGTTCCCGTCGCGCCGATTGCCGAAGAACATTCGGCGGAGGCCGACCGTAACCGGCAATGGCGCGAGGTCGGCGTCGGCGCGCAGATTTTGCGCGACCTTGGCGTCAGTTCGATCCGCCATCTCACCTCGTCGCTGCACGACTACAAGGGCCTGTCGGGTTTCGGCATCGAAATCGTCGCCAACGAGCCCTTCGACGGCTGAGTTGTGATAGTCTGGCCGCCCTGCGGCGGCCCCGGCGACAAAGGCGGCGGGATAAGGTCGGCCGCGGAAGACCTGAGAGGATCAAGATGAGTGTGCGTCTGCAAAGCAAGGACAAGCCGGTCCAGGCTTCGTTCCGGTGGGATGATCCGTTTCTGCTCGACGACCAGTTGACCGAAGACGAACGCATGATCCGCGATACCGCGCATGCCTACGCGCAGGAGAAGCTGCTGCCGCGCGTGATGGACGCCTATATGGACGAGACCGCCGACCGCTCGATCTTCCATGAGATGGGCGAGCTTGGCCTGATCGGCCTGACGCTGCCGGAACAATATGGCTGCGCCAATGCGAGCTACGTGGCTTACGGTCTTGTCGCGCGCGAGATCGAGCGCGTCGATTCCGGCTATCGCTCGATGAACAGCGTGCAGTCCTCGCTGGTGATGTATCCGATCTACGCCTATGGCGATGAGTCCCAGCGCAAGACGTACCTGCCCAAGCTCGCATCGGGCGAGTGGGTCGGCTGCTTCGGCCTCACCGAGCCGGATGCCGGCTCCGACGTGGAGAGCATGAAGACCCGTGCTGAGAAGGTTTCGGACGGCTATCGGCTCACCGGCTCGAAGATGTGGATTTCCAACGCGCCGATGGCGGATGTGTTCGTGATCTGGGCGAAGTCCGCGGCGCATGACAACAAGGTGCGCGGCTTCATTCTCGACAAAGGCATGAAAGGCCTGTCGGCCCCGAAGATCGGCGGCAAGCTGTCGCTGCGGGCTTCGATCACCGGCGAGGTGGTGATGGAAGGCGTGGTGGTGCCGGAAAGCGCGTTGCTGCCGAACGTGTCGGGTCTGGCCGGGCCGTTCGGATGCCTCAACCGCGCGCGTTACGGCATCTCCTGGGGCGTGATGGGCGCCGCGGAAGACTGTTTCCACCGCGCGCGGCAATACACCCTCGACCGCAAGCAGTTCGGCCGTCCTCTGGCGGCGACGCAACTGGTGCAGAAGAAGCTCGCCGACATGGAGACCGAGATCGCGATCGGCCTGCAGAGTTCGCTGCGGGTTGGTCGCCTGCTGGACGAGGGCAAGATGGCGCCGCAGATGATCTCGCTGGTGAAGCGCAATAATTGCGGCAAGGCGCTGGACATCGCGCGGGTGGCGCGTGACATGCATGGCGGCAATGGCATCTCCAGCGAATTCCATGTCATGCGGCATGCCCAGAATCTGGAGAGCGTAAACACCTATGAGGGAACGCACGATGTGCATGCGTTGATCCTCGGTCGTGCCATCACCGGCATCCAGGCATTTTCCTGAAGTCCGCAGTCGGGTTTGGGCGTGAGCGTTAACGACGACATTCCGTTCAACCGGAATTTTCCGCTGGTCCCCGGCGTGGTCGATGAGCCGGTGCCCGGCGTGCGCCGTCTGCTCTGCAACAATCCGGGACCGTTCACCTTCACCGGCACGCTGAGTTACATTGTCGGCAGGGGCAAGGTGGCGATTATCGATCCCGGTCCCGCCGACGATGCCCATCTCGACGCGCTGCTTCATGCCGTGCGCGGCGAGACCGTGACGCACATCCTGGTCACCCACACCCATCTCGATCATTCGCCCGGCGTTCCGCGCATCAAAGAGGCGACCGGCGCGACGGTCTATGCGGAGGGGCCGCATCGCGCGTCCCGTCCCGTGCATGCCGGCGAGACCCGCAAGACGGAATCCGGCGCGGACCGCGACTTCCGTCCCGATGTTCAGCTCAAGGACGGCGATGTGGTCACCGGCGACGGCTGGGCGCTCGAGGCGGTGACGACGCCGGGCCATACCGCCAATCACATGGCCTTCGCCTGGCCGGAGCGCGGCGTCACCTTCATCGGCGATCATGTGATGGGCTGGTCGACCTCGATCGTCTCGCCGCCGGACGGATCGATGGTCGATTACATGGCTTCGCTCGAAAAACTCACGCGGCGCGGCGAGCAGCTTTATTTCTCGGGCCACGGCCCCGAAATTCCCGATGCCGTGCGCTTCGTGCATTTTCTGATCCGCCATCGCAAGGCGCGCGAAGCGTCGATCCTGCATCGCTTGCGCAAGGGCGCGGCGGATATCCCCTCGATCGTGCGCGCGAGCTATATCGGCATCGATCCGCGCCTCATTCGCGCCGCCGGCTATTCGGTGCTGGCGCATCTGGAGGATCTGGTGGCGCGCGAGATCGTCGTCACCGACGGCGATCCCACCATCGACAGCGTCTATCGCTTGCGCGGCCCTTTGGGCTGAGGTTGCGCCGGCGCCAGCATCTTCTTTTCCGGCTTGGCATTGTCGACGATCTCGTTCAGATCGTCCGACAGCTTGATGACGCGCGCGGCATTGCTGCCGAAATCGTGTTCGAAATAGCGCGAGGAGGATCGGATATCGACCCGCGAGCCGTCCTCGTAAGGAGTGATACGGATCGAGACGTCCTCACGGAATCCCATCACCGGCGTGCGCGCCACGGCCTCGATCCGGCCGATGCGTTGCGGCGGTTGCGGTGGCCGCTCGTCGATGATCAGCCATTTGCGCCGCGTCACGAGTTGCAGGGTGATGTCGTAGGCGCGCTGCGGCGAGACGTCGAGCAGGACGGGTTCGATCTGCGGATAGGCGATACGCTGCTGTTCGGCCGAATAGAGGCCGGCATATCCGGCCGGATTGGCGCCGTCCGCGGTGCGCAGCCGCGCCAACGCGTCGAAGCGAGGCGGATCGATCGGGTCGGTGGTGATGTCGTGGATCGGCGGCAGCTTCTTGTACTGATAGGCGAGGTAGGCCGGATAAGCGAGGATCAGGATGTCGAGCAGCAGCGCCATCAGGATGCGGGTCATGCCGCGCGAGCCGTTCTGCCAGATCGCGGCGAAGGCGGCAAGCGACACCAGAATGGACAGGCCGGCGAAGGCCAGCGCGCCGAGGAAGGTCATCAGCGCGGGTTTGAAGTCGAGAAAGCCGAACCGGACGATCAGGGTCGAGACGACCGCCGCCACCAGCGCGAACACCGCGAGCCGCCGGGCCCAGGAGGCCAGCGCCGACATCGGTTCGCTCTGATAGGGGGCGTAAAATCTGCGGGCCATTCAGCATATCCGTTCGGCCCCGTCGCGAGGCAGGTGGCTGCGATGGAGGACGTAGCCCATTTTGCCGCCCGCTGTGAAGCGCCCGCGATTGAATTGCCCGTGTGGATCAGGAGGCGAAGGCCGCGTTCCAGAGCATGGTCAGGCCGCTCACCAGCATCAGGCCGTCCATGATGTGGCGGAACGCGTCCGGCGACAGCTTCAGCAGGAACGGCTTGGCAATGAAGGTGCCGACCATGATCGACGAGCCGGTCACCAGACCCTTGGCCAGATAGTCCCAGGGCAACGCGCCGGCGGCGCGGAAGGTCACGATCTTGCTGATATAGATCGCGAGCGAGCCGGCGGCCTCGGTGGCGAGGAACGCGCCTTTCACCAGCCCGTAGCTGACGAATACGGGCACCGAGATCGGCCCGGTCGACACCACGATGCCGGTGAGAAAACCGATGAAGGCACCGGCAAGCGCCATGTGCCAGAGATTGAGGCGCAGCATGTGCTTGGCCAGCCAGTGCCGCGTCGGAATCATCGACAGCAGGAAAATGCCGATCGCGACATCCACGGTGTGGGAGGGCAGGATCAGCAGCGTCCGCGCGCCGAGAAAGGCGGCAGGCGCGCCCGGCACGGCGTAGGCCGCGAAGGCGCGCCAGTCGACCTCGCGCCACCATGCCAGAATGCGCGAGAAATTCGCCATGACCGCCGCCACCGCCATGATCGGAACGGCGGCTTTCGGTCCGTAGATCGAGGCCAGCACCGGAACCAGCATGATGGAGGAGCCGGTTCCAACGATGCCGCTGAAAATACCGGCCGCCAGACCCACGA
The DNA here is from genome assembly GCA_001897755.1 of Afipia sp. 64-13. GTDB lineage: Bacteria > Pseudomonadota > Alphaproteobacteria > Rhizobiales > Xanthobacteraceae > Afipia. Next base: position 36,446 of record MKUJ01000012.1, on the reverse strand, counting down.
CGAGGACGACGATCAGCCCCATCTTTCCGTTTTGCCTTCAGTTGTGCCGGCCAATGCCGTGAGGCGGGATGAATTTGCGGACAATGTGCACTATCAAGGATTCATCCCGCTGGCCATTCGCCGAATGCACGGTGGTCCGCTGTTTTGCATGACGCGCCGTCGAGAGGCGCACCGATCAGGGTTTGGAATGCCGGTCCGCAAATGTTTTCTTCGTGCGGTGACATGCGGGCAAAGCGGGACCGCCCGTCTTTTCATTTTCCGGAATGGTGTTCGCGCGCTCGCATGGGTCTGCACGCTGCTGTTCGGCAGTCTGCTTGCGACAGCGGGCCTCGCCGCCCAGGTGCCGCTCCCCAAGCCACGGCCGGCGCAGGCGCCTCGCACTGAGCCGGCAGTGCAAACCGATCAGCGGGAAGCGCCGGTGGATGCCGCGCCGCCATCGCAGGCCGCGCCTGCCGTCGCTCCGGCGCTCTCGGCATGTCGGCTGGCTTTGACGGACGCCATCGCCATCGCACCTTCGCTGCCGCCGATCCGGGGGCCGGGCGATTGCGGCGGTGAGGATATCGTCCGCCTCGAAGCCGTGGTGGTGTCGCCGACCCAGCGCGTGGCGCTGAAGCCGCCGGCCGTCCTTCGCTGCACCATGGCGACGGCGGTGGCGAACTGGGTTCGCGCCGACGCCGCGCCGCTTGCGGCAAGCCTCGGCAGTCTTCTCAGCGAGGTGGACAATTTCGATTCGTTCGAATGTCGCGGCCGCAACCGTGTGAAGGGCGCGAAACTTTCCGAGCATGGCCGCGCCAATGCGCTGGACGTCCGCGGCCTGAGGCTGGCGAACGGCACCGTGCTCTCGCTGACCGACCGCAACCTGTCGCGCGACATTCGCGAGAAGGTGCTGCATTCGGTCTGCACGCGGTTCACCACGGTGCTGGGTCCGGGATCGGACTGGTACCATGAGGACCATATCCATCTCGACATCGCCGAGCGTCGCAACAACTACAAACTTTGTCAGTGGAATGTGTACGATCCGATGCCGCAGATCGCGCCGCTGCTGCCGGCTGCGCGTCCGGACGAAGCGCCGGCCCACACGCCGGAAGAGGAAGCAGGCGAGACCGCAGGCGAGCCGGAAGGCCGGGCGGAGCCACCGGCGCAGGATTCAGACGCAGCCAAACGCAAACCGCCGCGGGCTGCCTCCGGGAGCAAGCCGGCTGCACGGCCGGAGCGCCGGCCCTGACGGCCGCGGCGTGCTTGAGGCCGACATGAAAATGGCCGGGCAAGCCCGGCCATATCCCCGCTTAGCTACAAGTCCGTGTGGCGATGGCCTCAGTAAGAGGTGCCGTAATTGCCGCCGCCCTGCAGCGCCATCTTCGGGTTGTAGGGCGAGTCGCCCTGCTTGGGATCGAGCACCACCACCACCGTGTTGAGCTTGGCGCGGCTGTAGAGGTCGATGACGTCCTCGTTGGTCATGCGGATGCAGCCCGAGGAGATCGAGGCGCCGATATATTCCGGCTGGTTGGTGCCGTGGATGCGGAACAGCGTGTCCTTGTTGCCCTGATAGAGATAGAGCGCGCGGGCGCCGAGCGGGTTGTCCGGGCCGCCCGGTACAGACTGCGGCAAGCCCTCGATGCGCTTGTGGATGTCCGCGGTCGGCGTCCACTTCGGCCATTCCTGCATGTTGCCGACGCGCGCGATGCCCGAGAATGCCAATGCCTCTTCACCGACGGTGATGCCGTAGCGGATCGCCTTGCCGCTTTCGAGCACGTAATAGAGATAGTGGTTGTCGGAATCGACCACGATCGAGCCGGGCAATTCCTTGCGGTGATAGTTGACGATGGCGCGGCGGTACGGCTCGGCCACGGCGACCTTCTCGTAGCGGGCCTTGGCGAGCAATTCCTTGTCGCGCGGCTTCAGATTGGCCTCGGGAGACTTCTCGTAAGTCGTTGTCTGCATGCACCCGGCCAGCAGCGCGCCGGCGAGCGCGGTGGCGATCAGGGAGGCAAGTTTCGATCCGAACAACGACATGGCTCAATTCCAAAGTCAGGGGCGCTGTTTCGCGCCGAGTTTAGGGCGAGAAGCTTCCGATTCGATAACGTACGGTTTCCGCAATGCGCCATTTTCTAGCATCGCGATCCTTGCTTGTCCGCCCAAACCTCCGCCTGTGGCGTTCTGACGCATGGACAACGCATTGTTTGACTGAGGCAATTTTGCACCGACGGGGGTGATCGCTCTCCCGGGGAGGGCGCGGAGCGGCAGTCTGACGATGGACGAAATCACCGCAATCGAGGGCTGCTACTGGTAGGTCGATCCGCCTCCCTGTAGCGCCATTCTTGAATTGTAGGGCGAGTCGCCCTGCTTGGGGTCGAGCACCACGACGATGGTGCCGTTCTTGACCCGGCTGTAGAGATCGATCACGTCCTCGTTGGTCATGCGGATGCAGCCCGAGGAGATCGAGGCCCCGATATATTCCGGCTGATTGGTGCCGTGGATCCGGAACAGGGTGTCCTTGCCGCCGGAGTAGAGGTAGATCGCGCGCGAGCCCATCGGGTTGTCGGGGCCGCCCTTGACGAAGGTCGGCACGCCGAGCCGCGAAATCTCGCTCTTGGTCGGGTGCCAGTCGGGCCATTCGGCCATCGCGCCGACCTTGGCGATGCCGGACCAGGCCATTGCCTCTTCGCCTACGGTGATGCCGTAACGAAGCGCCTTGCCGCCTTCGAGCACGTAATAGAGGTAGTGATTGTCGGAATCGACCACGATCGAGCCCGGTGTTTCCTTTCGGTGAAACGCGACGATGGCGCGGCGGAACGGTTCGGCGACCGGCGTTTTGGTGTAACTCACCTTGGCGAGATATTCCTTGTCGCGCGGCTTCATCGCCGCCTCGCTGGCCGGCTCGTAGGTGGTCTGCATGCAGCTTGCCAGCAGCAATCCGGCGAGCAGCACGGCGAGTTTCGAGGCGGAAGACGACATTGACCCCATTCCGATCAAACCAGGCGCGTCAGCAGGTCGCACCAGCAGCGGCAACACGTCACATGGCATTTATGCCAGGATTCTGATTGTCGCCCGGTTTATAAACCCCAGCCGCCGCCACTTTTCCAGTATTTCGAGGCCGGATTTGCCACGCGGGCCGCGGGCTGTGGCTTTGCTGCCGCACCCGGCCGGGGCGGCGGCGGCTTTCGCCATATCCGGGGTCGCCTGTTCCCGGCAGGCGGGTTAAGCCGGTCTCGCGGGGGCTTTCTCCGGAAACGATTTCCGCAGCAGGCCTTGGCGTCTGAGCAGTGGAAGGACCGGCCTAGGCGTCATCGCGCCATCGCTTCCGCTTGCCAGAATCGAGTGAATTTGCGTTGTGAGTGAGCCAGACACCGCCGTAGCCGGGAGTCGTTTATGTTGTCCGTGTTTGCCCCTTCGACGAGTTCGCTGAAAAGGCTCGAAGTCACCGACCTTGAGGCGTTGCCGGCGGATGCGGTCTGGCTCGATCTGAAATCTCCGGTGCAGGGCGAGGACAAGCTGGTCGAGAAGCTGATCGGCATCGAGATCCCGACCCGCGAGGACATGCAGGAGATCGAGATCTCCTCCCGTCTCTACATCGAGAACGGCGCCCGCTACATGACGGCGACATTGATGTGCGCGACCGACAGCAGCAGTCCGCGCACCACGCCGGTGACCTTCATTCTGACCGAGCATCGCCTGGTGACGGTGCGTTACGACGAGCCCAAGCCCTTCATGCTGGTGGCGGCCAAGCTCGCACGTTCATGCGCGCCTCACATCACCGGCGACATGGTATTGCTCGAACTGCTCGACGGCATCATCGATCGTTGTGCCGACATCCTCGAGCGCGTCGGTGGCGAGGTCGATAATGTCAGCAACGAGATTTTCGAGCCGTCCGCCGACCGGGGCCACGCGCGCAAATATTCCCAGATCCTGCTGACCATCGGCCGCAAGGGCGATCTCACCTCCAAGGTGCGCGAGAGTCTGGTGTCGATCGGCCGCGTGATCTCGTTCGTGACGGTCGAGACCGAGACGGCGAGCCGCTGGACCAAGGAACAGCGGGCGCAGTTCAAGACCCAGCAGCGCGACGTGCAATCGCTCACCGACCACGCCTCCTATCTGTCGAGCAAGATCACCTTCGTGCTTGACGCCATGCTCGGCGTGGTCAACCTCGAGCAGAACAACATCATCAAGCTGTTTTCGGTGATGGCGGTGGTGCTGATGCCGCCGACGCTGATCGCCTCGATCTACGGCATGAACTTCAGGGCAATGCCGGAGCTGGAATGGCCTCACGGCTATCCGGCGGCGCTGCTCGCGATGCTGATGGCGGCGGTGTTTCCCTACGTGTTCTTCAAGTGGAAGAAGTGGCTGTAAGGCCGCTTGAGCTCTTGGTGAAGCGGCATTGATGTTCGGGCCCGGAGCGGAATATGAGTGATGCCTGCGTCGTGATGACCACGGTCGCGAATGCGGAACAGGCGCGCATAATCATGACCGCAGTGATCGAGGCTCGGCTCGCCGCCTGCGCGCAGGTTCAGAGCATTTCGAGCTGCTATCGCTGGGAAGGCAAGGTGGTCAACGACGCCGAGCATCTCATTCTATTCAAGACGAGGTCCAGCGCCTATGAGGCGCTGGAGGCAAAACTGCTCGCGCTGCATCCTTACGACACGCCGGAGATCATTCGCCTGCCGGTCGACGGCGGTTCGGCAAGATATCTGGCGTGGATCGCCGGCGAAGTCGGCTGAGCTTTGAGGCTCTGCCGCGTCTTGCTCACATTTTGAGTTTTGCCATCGCCGCTTTCAGCGAACGCGCCGCGCGATCATAGTCCGCCCACGCTTTCGATTTTCTGAGCAGCGCCGGCGCCGTTCGTATCGTGTAGGTCTTCGGATCGAGCCCGCGGCGCACCTGCGCCCATGTGAGCGGCATCGACACCGTCGCGCCTTCGCGCGCGCGGGGCGAGAGCGGCGCCACCGCCGTCGACATCCGGTCGTTGCGCAGGTAGTCGAGGAAAATTTTGCCCTTGCGCTGCTTCTTCGACATGTTGAGCAGATAGCGCTCCGGGTTGTCGACCGCCATCTGCTGGCAGATCGCCTGCGCGAAAGCTTTCGCGCGTTTCCAGTCGATGCGATCCTTCTTTGCGTCCTTGAGCGGCGCGACGACATGAATGCCCTTGCCGCCGGTGGTCTTGCAGAAGCTTTCCAGCCCCACGGCGGCGAGCCGTTCACGCATCTCGCGCGCGGTATCGACTACTGCGTCGAAGTCCACGTCGGGAGCGGGATCGAGATCGAACACGAAGCGGCCGGGAACCTCGGGTTCGTCTTGCGCGCAATTCCATGGGTGCAGTTCGAGGCCGCCGATCTGCGCCGCCGCGATCAGGCCCTCGATCCGGTCGATCTGTACATAGGGCTTGCGGTCGCCCGAGACCGTGACCTGTTCGAACAGGTTCGACATTCCGGCGCTGACGTGGCGCTGGAAGAAGGTCTCGCCGTGAATGCCATCGGGCGCGCGCACGATCGAGCAGGGCCGACCCTTGATGTGATCGATCATCCATTCGCCGACGCTCTCGAAGTAATGCGCGAGGTCGAGCTTGGTAACGGGTTCGCCGTCGCCGCCATCTGGCCACAGCGCCTTGTCGGGCTTGGAGATGACCACGCCCATCACCGCTGCGCCGTTGCCCGATGTGCGGCTCGCGCGCGCGCGCGTGGTTCGCTTCGCGATTCCTTTCGCCGCCTTGCCGCGTGAGGCGGGCTCCGCCACCGGCGCGTTGCTCGGCTCGTCAACGACGACCTCGTCCGGCGTCTTGTCTTTGCGCAGACCCTTGAACGACGCCTGCCGCACCATGCTGTCGCCGGTCCATCCGGCGAATTCGATCTCGGCGACCAGCTCGGGCTTTAACCAATGCACGCCGGTGGTTTTCTTAGGCGCGTTTTTGCCGCCGAACGGATTCTGCTTCGCGGCCGCGGCTTTCAGCGCCGGCATGATCTGCTTCACCACGGCCTGGCCATAGCCGGTGCCGACGATGCCGACATAAGCCAGATGTCCGTTGCGCGGCACGCCGGCCATCAGCGAGCGGAACTTGCCGGCGGTGGTTTTCCAGCCGCCGATCACGACCTCATGGCCGGCGCGGCACTTCGCCTTGGTCCAGGCGTCGACGCGCCCGGAACGGTAGGGCGCGTCGCGCTTCTTGGAGATGATGCCTTCGAGCGACAATTGGCAGGCGGATTTCAGCACCGCGTCGCCGCCGGTTTCGAAATGCTCGACATAGCGGATCACGCCTTTGCCGTTCCTGCCGTCCAGCAGCGCTTTCAGCCGTTCCTTGCGTTCAAGAAGCGGCAGGCGGCGCAGATCCTCGTGTCCGGCGAACAGAAGATCGAAGACGAAGAAGACCAGATGATCGGTCTTGCCGTCCGACAGCGCGGCTTGCAATGCCGCGAAGCTCGGCGAGCCGTTGTGATCCAGCGCCACGATCTCGCCGTCGATAATGGCATCCGGCAGTTTGCTGCCGGCTTTGGCGATCGCCGCGAACTTGTCGGTCCAGTCGAGGCCTTTGCGCGTGCGCAGAACGGCTTTGCCATTCTCGATCCGCATCTGCATGCGATAGCCGTCGAACTTGATCTCGTGCACCCAGTCCGCGCCAGCGGGCGGCCGCGCCACCGACTTGCACAATTGCGGTGCGATGAAGTCCGGCAACTTCCTGGCCGTTCGCGTGCGGGCGTTGGCGGCGTCGCGCGGCGTCGTGGCCGCCTTGGTTTTCGGCTTGCCGGTTGTGCCGCGCGCCTCCGCCGCCAGTCCCTGATCCGAATTCCAGACGTTGTCCGCTCTGGCGCGCGCAGCGGCGCGGATCATGAACGGCTTGGGGCCGCGGCCCTTGCCCTGCGCGATCTGATCCATCGAGCGGCCCGAGGCGACCGATCTGTCCAGGTCGAGAATGTCGTTGTCGCTGCCTTCCCTAGCGTATTCGTCGCGATGCTTGATCAGCAGCCAGTTGGTGCGTTTGCCGCCGCTGCGGTCGTGACGCATCCGCACCAGCACCCAGCCGCCATGCAGCTTCTCGCCGTCGAGCGTGAATTTGAGATCGCCCTTCTTGAAGCCGCGCTCGGGATCGTCGCAGCTCCAGGTGCCGCGATCCCACAATTGCACGGTGCCGCCGCCATACTGGCCTTTTGGAATCGTGCCTTCGAAGTCGCCATAGTCGAGCGGATGGTCTTCGACCTCGACGGCGAGGCGCTTGTCTTTCGGATCGAGCGAGGGGCCGCGGGTCACCGCCCATGATTTAAAAACACCGTCGAGCTCCAGCCGCAGATCGTAATGCAGGCGCGTGGCGTCGTGCTTTTGGATGACAAAACGGCGCTGTTTAGCGGGCGCGATTTTCGCCGTGCCGCTCGGTTCGGAGGTTTTGTTGAAATCGCGCTTGGTGCGGTAAAGCGAAAGCTGATCGGCCACGGCAGTCCCTCGCGCGGATGCGGCCGGTCACGGCGCGCCGCAGGATCGAGAACGCGCCGCCTGCGCGGAGGTTCCCGTCACCCGTGGCGGTCTGCGCTAAACGTGCTGGCCGCCATTGATGTGGATCTCCGCGCCGTTCACATAGGACGAGGTCTCGGTGCACAGCACGTAGATGATCTTGGCCACTTCGTCCGGCGTGCCGAGACGCTGCAACGGAATCTGCTGCTCGACGATCTTGTCGGTGCCGGGCGAAAGGATCGAGGTGTTGATCTCGCCGGGTGCGATGGCGTTGACGCGCACGCCGAGGCGGCCGAAATCATGCGCCATCTCGCGCGTCAGCGCAGCGAGCGCCGCCTTCGAGGTGGCGTAAGCCGAGCCCGCAAAAGGATGGACGCGCGAGCCGGCGATCGAGGTGACGTTGACCACCGATCCCTTGGCCGCCTGCAGTTCGTTGATCAGGCCCTGCGCCATCATGATCGGCGCGAAGAAATTGACCTGGAAGATTTTCGCCCACGCCTCCATGTCGGTCTCGACGGCGTTCAGCCGCTTGCCGCCTTCGCCCTTGGGCGAGATCGCCGCGTTGTTGACCAGGGCGTGCAACTGGCCACCCTCGAGACGTTCGCGGATGTCGTCGATCGCGCGCGCGGTGTCGGCGACATCGGACAGATCGACCTGCACGTGATCTTCCGGTCCCGCGCCCCACGGGCATTGTTCGGGGAAGGGATGCCGCGAACAGGTCAGCACCCGCCATCCCGCGCTGGAGAAGCGGATCACCGTGGCATGGCCGATCCCCCGGCTCGCGCCGGTGAGGAGCAGCGTGCGGCGCGGCTGGTTGGTGGCTTCCGTCGTCGTCGGCATAGGGGCATCTCGTTCTGCGCGGACCGCGCGTCAAAAGGAAAAAGCGGAAAAGATCACGGGTAGAGGCGGGTCTTGTTCCATCCGTCGGCTTCGTGGCGGAACACGATGCGGTCGTGCAGCCGGAACGGCCGGTCGTGCCAGAACTCGATCGCCTGCGGGATGATGCGCCAGCCGCGCCAGCCCGGCGGGCGCGGCACCTCGCCGAGGGCATGCTTGGCGGCGTAAAGCGCGATGGCCTTCTCGAAGGCGAGCCGGCTTTCCAGCGGCTGGCTCTGCTTGCTGGCCCAGGCGCCGATCTGCGCCTGCTTGGGCCGGGAGGCGAAATAGTCGTCGGCTTCCTCGTCGGTCACCGGGACGACGTCGCCGCGGACGCGGACCTGCCGGCGCAGCGACTTCCAGTGAAACAGCAGGGCTGCCTTCGGATTGGCGGCGAGTTCCTGGCCCTTGGCGCTGGCGGTGTGGCTGTAGAACACGAAGCCGTCGCCATCGAATCCCTTCAGCAGCACCATGCGGACATCCGGCATGCCCTCGGCATCGACGGTAGCCAGTGCCATCGCATTGGGGTCGTTCGGCTCCGAGGCGCTCGCCTCCTTCAGCCACGCGGAAAAAAGCTCAAAAGGCTCAGTACTTTCGGTGAAATCACCGGAAATTAACGGAGTTGGGTGTTTGATCGAGTCAGGGTTTGTCATGTCTGGAGTCACCCGAATTGCGTGTCGTTACGCCCGCCGGAAGCGTGCTGCATCCCCATTATAGGGCATGCCGGCGCGCGGGCATAACTCCGATGCGCCGTCTGGCCATGGCGGCAGCCGTCATGGTGATGGCAGTGGCGATGGGCGGATGCAGTTTCCGGCTCGGGGGCATGTTCGGCGACAAGAAGGACGATCTGGCGGCCGCCGATGTGACCGGCTCGATCGCCCCCGTCCGGGTCAGCGACGACACCCGTCTCACCGACAGCGATCTCGCGCTGACCCGGAACGCCGCCTCCGAGGTGATGACCCGCGGCGGCAAGGACGCGAGCCAGCCCTGGGAGAATCCGCAGACCGGCGCGCGCGGCGCGGTGACGCCGCTGGCCTCGGCCTATCAGGGCGAGGGCGGCCAGACCTGCCGGGATTTCCTGGCGAGCTATGTCCGGGGCACCAGCGAGGGCTGGCTGCAGGGCGAGGCTTGCCAGACGCCGGGCAACACGGCATGGGAAATTCGCAGTATGAAGCCGTGGCGGCGGTCCTGAGGGCCGCCGGCGTTCGCGGGGCCGGTTGTGCCGTTGCGAAAGTGCCAGTTCCACCCCAAATGAAGAACGGGCCGCTCGGCCCGACTTCGAATTCCAAGGGAGACGAGACGAATGCGCGACCCCTATGAGGTCCTGGGGGTGCAGCGAAGCGCAAGCGCTGCGGAGATCAAAAGCGCATTTCGCAAGCTCGCCAAGAAACATCACCCCGACGCCAACAAGAACGACGCCAAAGCGGCGGCGCGCTTTGCCGAGATCAATTCGGCCAACGAAATCCTCGGTGACGAGGAGAAGCGCAAGCAGTTCGACCGTGGCGAGATCGACGCCGAGGGCAAGCCGCGCTTTCAGGGCTTCGAGGGCGGCGGCTCGCCGTTCGGCGCGCGCGGCGCCCGCAGCGGCCGGGCCGGCCCCGGCGGGTTCGAATACACCTTCACCCAAGGCGGCGCACCGGGGGGCGGCGGCAATTTTGGCGGCGGCGGCTTCGAGGACATTCTGAGCAGCATGTTCGGCGGACGGGCCGGCGCGGCGGGCATGGGCGGCGGCTCGCCGTTCGGCCAGCGCGGTTTCGAATACGAGTCTCCCGTCGCGGCCGATCTCGACATCAACGCCACCATGAGCGTGACGCTGGAGGAGGCGGCGCGGGGTGCTTCGAAGCGCGTGCGGCTGCCGACCGGCAAGGAACTCGACGTCAAGATTCCGGCCGGCGTCACCTCCGGGCAGCAGATCCGGCTGAAAGGGCAGGGCGAGACCGCGCCCGGCCATCGCCCCGGCGACGTGCTGATTACGGTGACGATCGCGCCGCATCCGTTCTTCAAGATCGACGGCAATGATCTGCGCATCGATCTGCCGATCACGCTGTACGAGGCAGTGATCGGCGGCAAGGTGCGGGTGCCGACGCTCGGCAACGCGGTGGAGCTGACGATCCCGAAGAACACCTCGAGCGGCCGCACCTTCCGCCTCAAGGGTAAGGGCCTCTCCGCCAAGGGCGCCAGCGGCGATCTGTTCGTCTCGGTGCGGATCGTGCTGCCGGACGGCAACGATGCCGAACTGGAAGCGCTGATGGAGAAGTGGCGCAGCGCGCACCCCTACAATCCGCGCCGCGATCTCGGCTGAGAGGGTTCTCGGCGTAATGAATGGAGTCTGGTCATCCCGGCGCAGGCCGGGACGACTCCGGGATTGTTTCTCTGACTTGAAGACATGACTTCGCACTCCCGCGGCGCGTGAGCGCCCGGGCGTTGCGATGCGTATGGCCGCCCTCGAAAATCGAGGGCGTGCGGAACGCCGGACGCGCGATGCGTCCGCGGTCTCGTGCGCATGATGAAAAAAGCACACGAGCAGTCTCACCACGAAAGCACCGGAAGCATCCGGCGTTCCGCACGCAATGGTTTTAACGGCTTGCTTCGCGCTCTCCCCGGTGACCGTACGTTGGTTGTCACCGTCGTTGCGACTGAGGATGTGTCCGTCTCCGGTTGGAGGCGGCTCTCCGGGGCAACTTGACGCCACGTCCGGGGCGTCAGGACCACGCGCTTTGGGCCGTCCGCGCAGCGCCGTCGTCAGCGCGCTCTCCACAGGTCACGCCGCCCACTTGAAAACAAGGCGACGCCCTCCCGCTTCAAACGCGCCTGACGCTGCCGCGTCCACCGCATCCCGCCTCGCGTTCGTGACGATCGCGAGCCGCCCCTCGGGTGAGGCGGGATAACAAGGAATATAATCCTATTTCATGAAATCGTCAAGGGCAATGTCCGCAGGCGAACATAGCGGTCCGTCCGCAATTGCTTTCGCACGCAGGCGTGCGCGTGACGCACCGGGAAAATTCGTCGCAGATGATTTGGCGCGCTCTTGCGGAACGAGAACTCACGCGAGCGGTTGCACCCGCATCAACACGGGAGAATACGAATGGCGACGGAAACACGCGAAACCCATAGTTTGATCGGCAGCGACAAGGTGGACGGCACCGCGGTGTATGGACCCGATGGCGAAAAGATCGGCTCGATCGAGCGGGTGATGATCGACAAGCTCAGCGGCAAGGTGTCTTACGCCGTGCTGTCGTTCGGCGGTTTTCTCGGCTTCGGCGACGAGCATTATCCGCTGCCGTGGGGTTCGCTGAAATACAACACCGCGCTCGGCGGCTATCAGACCATGGTTCCGGTCGACAAGTTCAAGAGCGCGCCGAACTACGAGAACGATGCGGAGTGGGACTGGGCGAGTCCCGACCGCAGCCGCAGCGTCAACGAGTATTATCGCGGCCTGATCGTGTAGGCATGATGAAGTGAGGCTCGGCTGCCTCTGTCGTTAGCGACGAAGCAATCCAGTCCTCATGGTGAAGAGAAGCGACTTCTTGACCATAGTGCGTGAACGCGCTTGTGAGGCCTCACCCTTCGAGACGCGGCTAAAGCCGCTCCTCAGGATGAGGATCAAGCTTCTGTCTGGATTGCTTTGCGGAGCTTGTCATCGATCCGGCGAAGCCGGAGCCGTTGGCTCGCAATGACAACTCAGGCATGACAAACAAAACCCGGCGCGATCATCGCGCCGGGTTTTGTGTTGAACCGCTTTCGTTTTTCAAAGCCCGGTTTTCTCGGTCTGGTCGTAGACCAGACGCGCCACCTGGGTCAGCCGCTCCTTGTCGGTCGGACCCGACACCACATAGCCGACGCCGCGATCGGCCCAGAACATGGCGCCGTCATTGTTCTGCGCGGCATAGCGCATCTGCGTCGCCTCGGTCTTGGCGCGCGAGGTGTAGACCGTGTAGCGCTCGCCATTGGCGGTCTCGTACATCAGGAACGCGGCCGGGCCGGCCGGGCCGGGTAGCAGCCGGCCGCCAATGAATTTCAGGCCGTTGGTGTCGAGTTCCGGCGCCTGGATCTTGTAGCCGACGCGGTTGCTGAGCCACTGCTGCAGATGCGCGCGCTCGTTGGCCGCGACCTCCACCGGATGGCGGACCTCGACCACGTAGAGCTTGTGGGCGTCGAGCGCGTCTCTGGTGAAATTGATGAATGCGGAGGATTGGGCGGTGCGGCCGCGCAGCTCATAGCCCGCGCCGCCGCCGATGACGAGCGCGGCAAGGGTTGCCGCGACCAGCGCGTAGGCCCATTGGCGCGGCGGCCGGCTCAACCGGTCGATGTTGAGATGCGGCGGCACGACCTCGTCGGCGACGCTGTCATACTTCGCATGCAGCATGTCGCTCTGCGTCCGCCACGACGACACCTGCGCGGCGACGTCGGGATGCGCTGCGAGCCATGCTTCCACGGCCGCGCGGCGCTCGGCGGGAAGCTCGCCGTCCACATAAGCGTGGAGTTCGTCCTCGGTGACGGGAATGTTCGGATCGGTCATCGGCGCAGTCTTTCAAGATTTGGATGGCAAGAGAATCCGCAATTGCGTCGCGCTTGTGATCCTCCTTGCGCGAAGGAGGGAAACGGATCGGCGTGTCCGGGTGGAAATGTCATGGCCGTCGTCCTCATTTCACCCGCCGCAGCAACGGGCGCTCGCCCTCCAGCGCCGACCTCACCTGGGCGCGGGCGCGGGCGAGGCGCGACATCACCGTGCCGATCGGCACGCCCTGGATGTCGGCGACGTCGCGATAGCTGAGGCCTTCCAGCACCACGAGCAACAGCACCGCGCGCTGGTCTTCCGGCAGGGTGGCGAGCGCGCGGGAGATGTCGCGGCCCTCGGCCTCGGTGCCGCTCGCGCCGGCGGCGGTGTCGGACAGTTCGGTCAGCACCGGCTGGCGCGCCAGCGAGCGGCGGCGGTTGCGGTTGAGGTTGGTGAGGATGGTGTAGAGCCAGGCGCGCAGGTCGCCGCCGAGAAACAGCTTCTCCGAGCGCAGCGCCCGCACCAGCGTATCCTGCACGAGGTCGTCGGCGATGTCGGTGTCCCGCGCCAGCGCCCGCGCGTAGCGGCGCAGGGCCGGGATCATGGTTTCGACGTTATGGCGGAAATCGGTCACAAATGATCTTTGATAAGGCCCGCGCCGGTTTTGGCCGCCCCGGGCGGTCGCGGCGGACATCTTTCGCTATTAACACCATGGATTCGTGACTATTCCGCTTCGCCGTCCGGTCCGTTATGCGCCGGTCGGGGGCCGCCCCGGCCCGCCGCGCCTTGAACGGGGAAATCGGCTGTGCCAAGACGGGCCATCTTTTGAGCAGCAGCGAACGGGATTTCGGCAATGGCGGACAAAATGGGCCTGATGCAGGGCAAGCGCGGGGTAATTCTCGGCGTCGCCAACAACCGCTCGATCGCCTACGGCATCGCCAAATCCTGCCGCGATCAGGGCGCCGAACTGGCGCTGACCTGGCAGGGCGATGCGCTGAAGAAACGGGTCGAACCGCTGGCCGAGGCCCTCGGCGCCATCACGCTCGGCCATTGCGACGTCACCGATCCGGCCACCATCGACGCGGTGTTCGCCGAGGCGAAAAAGCAGTGGGGCAAGATCGATTTCGTGGTCCACGCCATCGCGTTCTCCGACAAGGACGAACTCGACGGCCGCTATCTCGACACCACCGAGGCGAATTTCTCGCGTTCGATGCTGATCTCCTGCTACTCGCTCACCGCGATCGCGCAGCGCGCCGAGCATCTGATGACCGAGGGCGGCTCGATCCTGACGCTGTCTTATTACGGCGCCGAGAAGTGGATGCCGCACTACAACGTGATGGGCGTCGCCAAGGCCGCGCTGGAGGCCAGCGTGCGTTATCTCGCCGCCGATCTCGGCGAGAAGAACATCCGCGTCAACGCCATCTCGGCGGGGCCGATCAAGACGCTGGCCGCTTCGGGCATCGGCGATTTCCGCTACATCCTGAAATGGAATGAGTACAACGCGCCGCTGCGCCGGACCGTGACGCAGGAGGAGGTCGGCGACAGCGCGATGTATCTGCTCTCCGACCTCGCGCGCGGCGTTACCGGCGAGGTGCATCACGTCGATTCCGGCTATCATGTCGTCGGCATGAAACGGCCCGACGCGCCGGACATCTCGCTCGGCGGCAAGGACTGAGAACACATTTTATTGCCGTCATGCCCGGGCTTGTCCCGGCCATCCACGTCTTCTTTTGACGTGATGTAAAACGTGGATGGCCGGGACAAGCCCGGCCATAACGTGGTCAACGAACTCAAAGCGAAACTTCGCCCGATGCCGTCACCCACCGTCTATTTTATCCGCCATGGCCAGACTGAATGGAACGCCGCGGGCCGCTTCCAGGGCAGCCAGGACATTCCGCTCAACGAGCTCGGCCACGAGCAGGCGGTGCGCGCCGGCGAACTGCTCGCCGGCATCCTCAAGGGCGACACGCACGATCCGGCGCGGATTCCGTTCGTGTCCTCGCCGCTCGGCCGCGCCCGACACACCATGGAACTGGCGCGCGGCGTGCTCGGTGTCGCGCCGCACGGCTATCAGGTCGACGACCGGCTGCGCGAGATCGGTTTCGGCCATTGGGAAGGCTCCACGCTGATGCAGATGGAGCAGTCGCATCCGGAAGTGTTCGCCGAGCGCCAGCTCGACAAATGGGGCGTGCCGCCGCCGGGCGGGGAGAGCTACGCTTCGGCCACGCTGCGGCTGCGCGACTGGTACGATTCCCTGCTGCAGGACACCGTCGCGGTGTCGCATGGCGGTGCGATGCGCGCGCTGATGGTGGCGCTCGATGTCGAGACGCCGATGCGGGCGGTGGACACCTATGTCGAGCAGGGCGGGGTTTACGTGTTCGCGAACGGCAAGCTGACCAAG
>MKUJ01000012.1:0-21226 GCA_001897755.1 Afipia sp. 64-13 | reverse complement strand
GGGGGTGCCCGCCGCAATCACATTTCTTCGTCATGGCCGGGTCAAGCCCCGGGCATGACCATCTTCGGCTGATTTGACCCTTCAGGCCGCCACAGCTAATTGTGGATTGTCCACACTTAGCCGGACAGTCCGCGAGCCAGAGTCCAGAAATGTCCTTCAACACCTTCGGCCATATGTTCCGCGTCACCACCTTCGGCGAGAGCCACGGGGTGGCGCTGGGCTGCGTGGTCGATGGCTGCCCGCCGCGGATTCCGCTCGCCGCCGAGGAGATCCAGCTCGATCTCGACCGCCGCCGGCCGGGCCAGTCGCGCTTCACCACGCAGCGCCAGGAGCCCGATCAGGTCAAGATCCTGTCCGGCGTGATGGAGGATGCCGCGGGCCGTCAGGTGACGACCGGCACGCCGATCGCGCTGATGATCGAGAACACCGACCAGCGCTCGAAGGACTATTCCGACATCAAGGACAAGTATCGTCCGGGCCACGCCGACTTCACCTATGAGGCCAAATACGGCATCCGCGACTATCGCGGCGGCGGGCGCTCCAGCGCGCGCGAGACCGCGGCGCGCGTCGCGGCCGGCGCGGTGGCGCGCAAGGTCATTCCCGGCATCACCGTGCGCGCCGCTCTGGTGCAGATGGGGCCGCACAAGATCGACCACGCCAACTGGGACTGGACCGAAGTGGCGCGCAACCCGTTCTTCTGCCCGGACAAGGCCAAGGCCGAGTTCTATGCCGAGTATCTGGACGACATCCGCAAGAGCGGCTCATCGATCGGCGCGGTGGTCGAGGTGGTGGCGGAAGGCGTGCCGGCAGGTCTCGGCGCGCCGATCTACGGCAAGCTCGACAGCGATCTCGCCAGCGCGCTGATGAGCATCAATGCGGTGAAGGGCGTCGAGATCGGCGCCGGCTTTGGCGCGGCCGAGCTGCATGGCGAGGACAACGCCGACGAGATGCGCAGTTCTTCCTCCAATGTGGGAAATCACGGCCCGGTGTTCCTGTCCAACCATGCCGGCGGAATTCTTGGTGGCATCTCCACCGGGCAGGCGGTGGTGGCGCGCTTCGCGGTGAAGCCGACCTCGTCGATCCTCACCCCGCGTCGGACCATCGACCGCAGCGGTGCCGACACCGACATCCTGACCAAGGGCCGTCACGATCCCTGCGTCGGCATTCGCGCGGTTCCGGTGGGCGAGGCGATGGTGGCCTGCGTGCTGGCCGATCACCTGTTGCGCCATCGCGGCCAGAACGGCGGTTAGCCGTCATCGTTCTTCTGGCCGTCCCGGCCAATGGATCGGCGCCAAAAGCGCGTTCACGCGCGTCTGTCGACGCGCCATGGCGGCGTCCGATGACAGGCTCCGGCCGGGACCTATAGCCCCGGTCGATAGTTGTGAAATGGCAGCCACGCCTTTGTTGTGAGGCTGGGCTGCGCCGAGAGGACTCAATCGATCCGGCCGGCATTGACCCGCGCGCGGATCAGAATAAAACGCCGCATCGCTTCCCGCCCGTGAAACCCCGCCGATGGCCTCTTCCGGTTTCTATCTCGAAGCTCCGCAGCGCCTTCGCGCGTTCGTTCGCGCGCGCGAGTCGAGCCTGATCCTGATCGCGGTGGTGATCGGCGCGATGTCCGGCCTGTTCGTCGCCGCGATGAGCGCGTCGGTGGAACTGCTGCATGTCTGGTTCTTCGATATCGGGCTCGGCCAGCGGCTGTCGGCGCAGGACCGTATCGATCCGGTCCGCGCCATTCTGGTGCCGACGCTCGGCGGCCTCGCGCTCGGCTTCGCCTTTCTGCTGCTGGCGCGCTGGCGGCCGGGCCGCGAGGTCGATCCGATCGAGGCCAATGCGCTGCATGGCGGCAACATGTCGTTTCGCGGGAGCGTCATTGTTGCGTTGCAGACGATCTGGTCGAGCGGCGTCGGCGGCTCGGTCGGCCTCGAGGCCGGCTACACCCAGCTTGCCAGCGGCGTCGCTTCCTCGTTGGGGCGGGCGTTTCATCTGCGCCGCGCCGATCGCCGGGTGATGGTGGGCTGCGGCGCGGCGGCGGCGATTGCCGGTGCGTTCAGCGCGCCGCTGGCCGGCGCGTTCTATGCGTTCGAACTGGTGCTCGGCGGTTATACGCCCGCGAGCCTTGCGCCGATCGGCGTCGCGGCGGTGACCGGCTATGCCGTGACCCACGCTTTTTCGCCGCTCTCGCTCGGCGTACTGGTGCGGCCGGTCGGCATCGTCACCGGGCAGGACCTGGCGATCGCCGCCGCGCTCGGCCTTGCCGCCGCGCTGGCCGGCATCGCCATCATGCGCGGTGTGGCGCTGTTCGATGCCACGCTGGCGAAATTGCGGGTCTGGCCGCCGCTGCGGCCGGCGCTCGGCGGGCTTGGCGTCGGCCTCGCGGCGCTGGTGACGCCGCAGGTGCTTGCCTCCGGCCACGGCGCGCTGCAGCTCAACAGCGTGGAGATGCTGCCGCTCGGCGCGATGGCGATGGTGTTTCTGCTCAAGTCGCTCGCCTCGATCGTCTCGCTCGGCTCCGGATTTCGCGGCGGCCTGTTCTTCGCGTCGCTGTTGCTCGGCTCGCTCGGCGGCCATCTGTTCGCGACGGGACTTTCCACGATCCACCCGCTGCTCGGTCTCGATCCCGCCGTCTATGCCGTCATCGGCATGAGCGCGTTGTCGGCCTCGATCATCGGCGCGCCGCTGACCATGTCGTTTCTCGCGCTGGAGGCAACCGGCAATCTGTGGCTCACCACGGCGGTGCTGATCGCGGTGATCGTATCGATCCAGGTGACGCGCGAATTGTTCGGCTATTCCTTCGCGACATGGCGCTTCCATCTGCGCGGCGAGACCATCCGCAGCGCCGCCGATGTCGGCTGGATCCGCGATCTCACGGTCGGCCGGATGATGCGGGCCGACGTGGCGACCGTGGAGGAGGCGATGCCGATCGCGGCGTTCCGCGAGCGCTTCCCGCTCGGTTCCAAGACGCAGGTGATCGCGGTCGACGGCGACAGACGCTATGCCGGCGTGGTGTTCGTCGCCGAGGCGCACGGGCTGACCGATATCGACGCCAAGAGCCTGCATGATATCCTGCACTGTCGCGAGGTGACGTTGTTGCCGCAGATGGATGTGCAGCAGGCGATGGCGGTGTTCGACTCCGCCGAGGCGGAATCGCTGGCGGTGGTCCGCTCCGCCGACGACGGTACCGTGATCGGCCTGCTCACCGAGGCGCACGCCTTGCGGCGCTATGCGGAGGAATCCGAGCGCCGCCGCCGCGATATGCTGGGAACCGGATAGCGGCACCGATCACGATGCGCTGATCGAAAATTAAATTTCACCCGTTCTGGAAAGAATCCGCCGTTTGCGTTGTTGAACGCCAGAGGGGGTGCGTGGCGTGGTGGAGTGCAAGTCATGTTCAAACAAGCAGCGATCGGCGCGGCCGTGCTCATGGCGGCGGTGGCCCTTGCCCCTGACGGCGCGTTTGCGCGGGGCGGTGGCGGTCATGGCGGTGGCCATGGTGGTTTCGGCGGTGGAGGCTTCTCGCGCGGCGGCGGGTTTGGCGGTGGTGGCTTTGCCCGCGGCGGCGGCTTCGGCGGCGGCGGTTTCGCCCGCTCGGGCAATTTCGGTGGCGGCGGCTTCGCCCGCGGCGGGTTCGGTGGCGGCCGCGCGTTTGTCGGCGGCGGACCGGGTGTCCGCGGCAGCTTCGCCGCGATGCCACGCGCGAACTTCGCTCCCGGCTCGATGCGCCGCGCGGGTTTCAACAATGCGGTGATCGGCGGGCGGGCCATCAACGGACACTGGAACGGCCGCTGGCATGGCGGCTGGCGTCACCGCTACCGCGGGTTCGGGCCGGCCTTCGTGTTCGGTTTCGGCGCGCCGTATTACTATGATTACGGTTATCCCTATGACGCCGGCTACTACGATGATTATTACGGCTACGACGACGCCTATTATCCCGCCGCCTATGGCGGCTACTACAATGGCTATTATAACGGTTACGACAATGCCGGCTGCTATCGGCTGCGCCGGGTCGCAACGGCGTATGGCTGGCGGACGCTGCGGGTCAATGTCTGCGAATGAGCGGGCAATCTGACCGGGGTCGGCAGAGCAGATAACTCAGAGCAAATGAAATCGGCGGCCGTTGCGGCCGCCGATCGTTTTTGAAGCGCAGATGAAAGAGCGTTGCGGGGATCAGGCCGCGCGGATCTTGGCGATGAAGGCATGCACCTCGTTCTTGAGGTGGTTGCTTTCCTTCGACAGAGACTGCGCCGCGCCGAGCACCTGCGAGGAGGCGGCCCCGGTTTCGCTGTTGCCGCGATTGACGTCGTCGATGTTGACGGCGACCTGCGCGCTCAGTTCCGCGGCCTGACGGACGTTGCGGGCGATCTCCTGCGTCGCCGCGCCCTGTTCGTCCACCGCCGCGGCGATCGCCGAGGAGATTTCCGAGATCAGGTCGATGGTGGTGCTGATCTCCTTGATGGTCGTCACCGAGTCGTCGGTCGCCGATTGCATGCCGGCGATCTGCGCTCCGATCTCCTCCGTGGCCTTCGCGGTCTGCGAAGCCAGCGCCTTCACCTCGGAGGCCACCACGGCGAAGCCGCGCCCGGCCTCGCCCGCGCGCGCCGCCTCGATGGTGGCGTTGAGCGCGAGCAGGTTGGTCTGCTCGGCAATGGCGGTGATCAGTTTGACGACGTCGCCGATCCGCGCAGCGGCTGCCGACAGCTCGCTGATGCTGTTGTTGGTTCTCTCGGCCTGCTGCACGGCGCGCTGGGCGACCTTGCTCGATTCCGTCACCTGGCGGCCGATCTCGTCGACCGATGCCGTGATCTCCTCGGTCGCGGCGGCGGTGGACTGGATGCTTTCGGAGACGTTGCGCGAGTTCGCGGCGGCGGTGTCGGACAGCTGCTGGGTCACGTCGGCGGCGTTGGTCAGGGTTCCGGCAGCCGACTCCATCTCGGTCGAGGCCGATGCCAGCGAGTTGACGAGTTCGCCGATCATCTTCTCGAACTGGCCGGTGACGACATCGACTTCCTCGGCGCGTTTCATCTTGGTTGCGGCGTCCTTGGCGGCGGCGGCGTCCGCGGCCTGCTTGGCGAGCAGTGCCTTCTTGAAGATCTGCAGCGTGGCGGCGATCTGGCCGATCTCGGTTTTCTCGCCCTGATGCGGAATCTCCGCGGCGAGGTCGCCGCTGGCCAGCGCATGCATCGGCTTGACGATGGAATCGATGCACTTGGCGATGTCGCGCACCACGATGAAGGCGGAGATGAAGCCGAGCGCGATCATGCCGGCGAGCGCGCCGAGCACGATGGTGAAGGCAAGGTTGTATTCGTGCGCGGCGTTGTCGCCAGCCAGATCCGCGCCCTTGTCGTTCATGTCGACCATCTGCTTGAGCACGCCGTCCATGGCGCGGCCGGCCGGGGTGGCGCGCTCGGCGTTGATCTTGCGGGCAGTGGCGACTTCGCCCTTGCGCGCGGCCGTCACGACCTCGGCGGCGGCGGCGCGGAATTGCAGCCAGGTCGCGCGCAGTTTCTCGTAGAGCGCCTTCTCCTCGGCGTTCTGGATCAGCGGCTGATAGGCGTTGTCGGCGGTGTCGTAATCCTTGGCCCGGGCATCGAGGTTCTTCTGGATGTCGGCCATGAATTTCTCGTCAGGCTCTGTCAGGTAGTCGCGCAGCACCGCGCGGTAGCGCGCCGACTGGGTGCGCAATTCGCCAAGCAGGCGGACGCTGGGCAGCCAGTTGTTCTGGATCGCCTGGGTCGATGCGTTGATGGAGCGCATTTCCACCACGGCGAAAGCGCCCATGGACGCCACGGCCAACAACAGCAGCGACACGAGGGCGATGAGCTTGGTGCGGATAGAGAGTCTGGAGAGCATGAGGCAAATCCCTGGCGGCCATTCGGGCCGAAATGGAGACGTGATTCCGCCCCGCCCGGAGGGGAATCCGGACGCGTTCACACGACGGAGAGCTTGACGAAGTTCCAGTCGGATGCCGGACGCTCTAGCGCAGGGCAGCCGCGGTATAATCATAGGACCGTAAGGTGAAACGTTGGTTAAGCTTTGTCTTTTGTGCGTGGGCGGCGGCCTGACCGCGGATTGCCGGCCCGGCGGGCGGTTCTTTTTAAATATTCTTGATGCAATTGGACTTTTCGGCGCCCGACCGCCGTGACACGATGGAGGCGGAAAACAGGAACGCCACCGATGCTTCGCTGGCTTTTTCCCTGCCTGCTGCTGATCGCCGGGCTTGCCATGCGCGGCGACCGGCTTGTTGCAGCGCCATATGCCGCCCAGCCGGCCCAGGCCGATGAGACCCGGCGCGTCGATGTCGAGCTCGTGCTTGCGGTCGATATTTCCTACTCGATGGATGTCGATGAGCTGGCGGTGCAGCGCGAGGGCTATGCCGAGGCCATCACCTCGCCGGATTTCCTGCGGGCGCTGAAAAGCGGGCCGACCGGCAAGGTAGCGGTGACGTTCTTTGAATGGGCCTCGGCGGCGGACCAGAAGATCATCGTGGCCTGGCGGGTGATCGACGGTCCGGAATCGGCCGATGCGGTCGCCACCGAGATTCTGAAAGCGCCGCTGCGGCGCGCCTCGCGCACCTCGATTTCCGGCGCGATCAATTTCGCCATGCCGCTGTTCGAGCGCAATCCCTATCGCGGGCTGCGACGGGTGATCGACATTTCCGGCGATGGCCCCAACAACAACGGCGAGCCGGTGACGATCGCGCGCGACGCCGCGCTCGCCAAGGGCGTCGTGATCAACGGGCTGCCGATCATGGTGAAGGAGACCAACTTCGCCACCATGGATATCGAGAACCTCGATTACTACTATGAGGATTGCGTGATCGGCGGGCCGGGCGCGTTCGTGGTGCCGATCAAGAACCGCGAGAAATTCAAGGAGGCGATCCGCACCAAGCTGGTGCTGGAGGTGGCGGGACGCATGCCGGAAGAGCGCGTGGTGCCGGTGGCGGCGAGCGAGCCGCGCGTGCCCTGCGGCATCGGCGAGAAGATGTGGCGCGAGCGCTGGGGGCAGTGAGCTGATTCCAAAGGGGCGGAGAACTTCGGATCAGACTTCTTCGATTGTCATTGCGAGGAGGCGAAGCCGACGAAGCAATCCAGTCTCTTGCTTGGAATTGAGATGGGGTTTTCTGGATTGCTTCGCTGCGCTCGCAATGACGGCGTAGGAATCAACGCGTCACTCTCTAGCGCCGGAACCGCGCCACCAGTTCGACATGCGGGGTGTGGCGGAACTGATCGACCGGTGTGATGTGCTCGATCCTGAAGCCGCCGTCGATCAGGATGCGGGCGTCGCGTGCGAAGGTCGCCGGATTGCACGACACCGCGACGACCTGCGCGATCCTGCTGGCGGCAAGCTGCTGCGACTGCGCCTGCGCGCCCTGGCGCGGCGGATCGAACACCACGCAGTCGTAATCGCGCAATTCCTGCGGCACCAGCGGACGGCGGAACAGGTCGCGCGCCTCCGCGGTGATCGGCTTCAGCCCTTGCGTCGTATTGACCGCGTTGCGGAGCGCCGTGATTGCCGGTGCGTCGCTGTCGAACGCCGCGACCCTGAATTTTTCCGCAAGACGCAGCGCGAACGGCCCGATGCCGCAGAACAGATCGGCGACGCGCTTGGCGCCCTTGCAGCGCTCGATCGCGAGCGCGGCGAGGGTTTCCTCGCCTGCGGCAGTGGGCTGCATGAACGCGCCGGGCGGCAGCGTCACCCGAGCCTTGCCGATCCGCACCAGCGGCGGTGCGCGCATGATCACGAGTTCGCCGTGCCGGGTCAGCCGCGCGAGATTGTGATGCTCGGCAAGCCGCGACAGCCTGGAGAGCAGGGCGGTGTTCAGCGGTCCCGAGCCGCGCACGTCGATGTCGAGGCCGCGTTCGGTCGCGGTGATCTGGATGTCGAGCGGCTTGGCGGCCGGCACCAAGGCTTCGGCGATGTCGTTGGCGGCGGCGAATGCGCCGGAGAGCGCCGGATCGAGAATCGGGCAGTGGTCGATGGCGATGATCTCGTGCCGTCCGGCGGCGGCGAAGCCGACGCGTAGCACCTTCTGCGCGGAAAGCCGCGCATGCAGCACCATGCGCCGCCGTCCGTTGCCATGAGCGTCGACCAGCTCGTCGACCTCGCAATCGATGCCGGCCTGCGCCAGCGTGTCGATCACCAATTGCCGTTTCCACGCGCGATAGGCATCGGGCTGCCAGTGCTGGATGGCGCAGCCGCCGCAGGTGCCGAAATGCGGGCAGAACGGCTCGATGCGCTCCGGACTCGGCGTGACGATGTGCGCCAGCGTGCGGCGGTCGGGATGCTGGCCGGGCACCGGCAGCACGTCCACGGTCTCGCCGGGCAGGGTGTAGGGCACATAGATGTTGCCGCCGTGCTCCAGCGCGACGCCGTCGCCGAAATGGCCGACATGATCGATGACGAGGCGTTCGGTCATGTCGTCAGCCGCGCTGCGCGCCGAGGAAGAATTCGCGGTTGCCGTCGCCGCCGGGAATCGCCGAGGGAAATACCTCGATCTCGCTGCAGCCGAGCGAAGCGGCGAAGGCGGCGATATCGTCGCATACCGCGCGGTGCACGGCCTCGTCGCGGATGATGCCCTTCTTGGAATGTTTGCGGTCGGCTTCGAATTGCGGCTTGATCAGCGCCAGCAGATGCATCGGCGCGGCGGCCAGCGGCAGCACGGCGGGCAACACCAGCTTCAGCGAGATGAAGCTGACATCGATCACCACGATGTCGGGCCGGATTTCCAGCCGCTTGCCGGCCAGCGAGCGGATGTCGGTGTTCTCCATCGACACGATCTTCGGATTGCCGTGCAGACTCGGATGCAGTTGCCGGGTGCCGACATCGATGGCGTAGACCAGGCTCGCGCCGTTCGCCAGCAGCACCTCGGTGAAGCCGCCGGTGGAGGCACCGACATCGACGCAGACGTGATCCTCGATCTCGACGGGATAATGCTCCAGCGCCGCCGCTAGCTTGACGCCGCCGCGCGACACCCAGGGATGCGCGGGTTCGGCTTCGATCGTGGCATCGCGCGCCAGCATCGCGGAGGGCTTGGTGACCGGCTCGCCATCGGCGAACACGCCGCCGGCCTCGATCGCGGCCTGCGCGCGGGCGCGGCTCTCGAACAGGCCGCGTTCGACAAGAAGGGTATCTGCGCGCTGCTTTGTGGTCATGTGCTCCTCCTGCACTCTTGTTGGAGCGCCGCGATCAAAGCATCAAGTCGTCCCGGCCAACGGATCGGCGCGAAGCGTCGTCCGATGACAGGTTCCGGCCGGGACCCATAGCCACCGGATTCTCAAGACTGATGCCGAATTCCATCATTGAAGAAATATCGACGGGGAGTATGGGTCCCGGCCTGCGCCGGGACGACCTTGAAAATTCACGCAGGCGGCGTCATCACGCATCGCGCATCGCAGCGCCCGCCGCAAAACTCAGGCCGACTTCACCGTCGGGCTGGAGCCCAGCACCTCGAACACCTTGGCGGCGATGCCCTTGGCGTCGAGCCCGGCCTGTTCGTACATCTTCGCCGGCGTGTCCTGATCGATGAAGGTGTCGGGCAGCACCATGGCGCGCACCTTGAGGCCGCGATCGAGCATGCCGTGATCGGCCAGCGTCTGGATCACGTGGGTGCCGAAACCGCCGATCGAACCTTCCTCGATGGTGATGAGCACCTCGTGCTCGCGCGCCAGCTTGAGCACCATCTCGACATCGAGCGGTTTCATGAAGCGCGCATCGGCGATCGTCGGATTGATGCCCTGCGCGGCGAGATCGTCCGCCGCCTTGAGGCACTCGCCAAGACGGGTGCCGAACGACAGCAGCGCGACCTTGGCGCCTTCGCGCATGATGCGGCCCTTGCCGATCGGCAGCGGCACGCCGACCTCCGGCATATCGACGCCGCGGCCTTCGCCGCGCGGATAGCGCAGCGCGCTCGGCGCGTCGTTGATCGCGACCTGCGTCGCCACCATGTGCACGAGATCGGCTTCGTCGGCGGCGGCCATGATGATCATGCCGGGCAGGCAGCCGAGATAGGCATTGTCGAATGCGCCGGCATGAGTGGGGCCGTCGGCGCCGACAAGTCCGGCGCGGTCGATGGCGAAACGCACCGGCAGGCGCTGGATCGCGACATCGTGGATCACCTGATCGTAGCCGCGCTGCAGGAAGGTCGAGTACAGCGCGCAGAACGGCTTGAAGCCTTCGGTGGCGAGGCCGGCGGCGAAGGTCACCGCATGCTGCTCGGCGATGCCGACATCGAAGGTGCGCTCGGGAAACGCCTTGGCGAAGATGTCGATGCCGGTGCCGCCGGGCATCGCCGCGGTGATGGCGACGATCTTGTCGTCCTTTTGCGCTTCCTTGACCAGGCTCTGGCCGAACACCGCGGTGTAGGACGGTGCATTGGACTTTGCCTTCATCTGCTTGCCGGTGACGACGTCGAACTTCACCACGCCATGATACTTGTCGTCGGCTTCCTCGGCCGGGGCGTAACCCTTGCCCTTCTTGGTGACGACATGGATCAGCACCGGCCCGTTGCCGTTGTCGCGCACATTGGTCAGCACCGGCAGCAGGTGATCGAGGTTGTGACCGTCGATCGGTCCGACATAGAACAGGCCGAGTTCCTCGAACAATGCGCCGCCGGTCACCATACCCCGGGCGTATTCCTCGGCGCGCAGCGCGCGATCCTCGAAGAATTTCGGCATGCGGTGGGCGAGGTTTTTCAGGATCTCGCGGGCGGAGCCGTAGGTCTGGCTCGACAGCAGGCGCGCGAGATAGGCCGACATCGCGCCGACCGGCGGGGCGATCGACATGTCGTTGTCGTTGAGGATGACGATCAGGCGCGAATTCAGCGCGCCGGCATTATTCATCGCCTCATAGGCCATGCCGGCGGACATCGAGCCATCGCCGATCACCGCGATGACGTTGTTCTTCCGGCCGAGCAGGTCGCGGCCCACTGCCATGCCGAGGCCGGCGGAGATCGAGGTCGAGGAGTGCGCGGTGCCGAACGGGTCGTACTCGCTCTCGGCGCGCTTGGTGAAGCCGGACAGGCCGCCGCCCTGGCGCAGGGTGCGGATGCGGTCGCGCCGGCCGGTGAGAATCTTATGCGGATAGGCCTGATGGCCGACATCCCAGATGATGCGGTCGTCCGGCGTGTTGAAAACGTAATGCAGCGCCGTGGTCAGTTCGACCACGCCAAGGCCGGCACCGAGATGGCCGCCGGTGACCGAGACGGCCGAGATGGTCTCTTGGCGCAGCTCGTCGGCGACCTGGCGAAGCTGCTCGGGTTTCAGCCGGCGCAGCTTGTCGGGCGTGTCGAGTGTATCGAGCAAAGGCGTCGGGCTGGCTGAGGACACGTCGATGTCTCGCAAGAATTGTTTGGAGATTCAAAGGCTTGTTAATCCGGGAACAAACCCGGCCCAAGCGTGCTGAGGCTGACTTATACCAATTCTATAAATATGCCAACGCCGCGTACCCGCCGGAAAGCGGGGCGTCGGTCAAAATCAGGGGAGCAGGGGGCGTCGGCTGGCCTTACGGCACGTCCAGCGGTTCGGTGCCGACCGCGTTGCCGGCGGCGTCGGTGGTGATCTTGTCGACCCGCGCTTCGGCCTGACGCAGCAGTTCCTCGCAGCGTCGTTTCAGGCTCTCGCCGCGCTCGTAGATCGCCACCGATTCCTCCAGCGGCACCTTGCCGTCCTCGAGCCGCCGGACGATGGACTCCAGTTCCTCGATGGCGCGCTCGAAGCTGAGCGTTCCGGGATCGGCGAGGGTCTTTTCGGCCATAAGATCAAGTTCCTGAAATCGGTTGTGTGCAGCCAAGGCTAGCAAGGCTAGGCAGGCTTTACGGGTGCAATGTGGCGGTTCTGGCCTGTCACGGCCAGGGCTCGCGCCGGCAAGCCACCTTGAGGAAGTCTCCTTGAAGGATGGATGCGCGAGTTATCCCGCGCATCCCGAAGAGAGATTACTTCCCCATCAGCGCGGTGACGTGCTCGACCACCGAATCATGCAGGCCCTGCAGATCGTAGCCGCCTTCCAGCACCGAGACGATGCGCCCGCCCGCCGAGGCGTCGGCGACGTCCATCAACTGCCGGGTGACCCAGCCGAAATCCTTCTCGTCGAGCTTGATGTTGGCCAGCGGATCGCGCCAGTGCGCGTCGAAGCCGGCCGAGATGATGATCAGTTCGGGCGAGAACTTGCGCAGTTGCGGCAGGATCACGCCCTCGAAGGCCTGGCGGAATTTCGGGCCGCCGTCGCCGGGCGCGAGCGGGGCGTTGACGATGGTGTCGTGCTCACCGCGCTCCTGCGAGGCGCCGGTGCCGGGAAACAGCGGCATCTGGTGGGTCGAGCAATACATCACGGTCGGGTCGGCCCAGAAGATGTCCTGCGAGCCGTTGCCGTGATGCACGTCGAAATCGACCACCGCGACGCGGCCGATGCCGTGCTTCTTCTGCGCGTAGCGCGCGGCGACCGCCGCCTGATCGAAGAAGCAGAAGCCCATCGCGCGGGCGCGCTCGGCGTGATGGCCGCAGGGCCGCATGCCGACGAACACGTTCTGCGCCTTGCCGCTGACCACCGCATCGACGCCGGCATTGGCGCCGCCGACGCCGCGCATGATCGCCTCCCAGGAGCCGGGCGACATCGCGGTGTCGCCGTCGAGATGGACGATGCCCTCTTTCGGCGCCATCTCGCGGATTTCCTCGACATAGGCTTCGTCGTGGCACAGCTTGACGGTTTCCAGATCGCCGATCGGCGCTTCCTCGCGGATCAGATCGTTGAACACCTCGAGGCTGAGCGCCTTGTTCATGGCGCGAATACGGTCGGGTCGCTCGGGGTGACCTTCGGGCGTACGATGGTTGAGCGAGGCGGCGGTGTGAGTCAGCAACAGGGTCGACATGAGCTTTCCTTCAGGGGCTTTCCTTACAGACGGATCCGAGTGACCGGGATGTCACTTCTTTTTCTTGCGCGCAAGGAATGACTTGAACGCGGCGATGGCTTCCGGCGATTCCATGCGCTCGCCGAACATATGGCTTTCCTGCTCGATGCGGTGCACCAGTTCGTCCGGCGGCTGTTTCAAAAGCCTGCGCGACAAGGTCACGGCTTCCACCGGCAGCGCGCAGATATCGAGCGCGACCTTGCGCGCTTCGACCTCGGTGTGGCCCGGCGCGACCACGGCGTTGACGAAGCCGGCGATCTTGGCGTCCTCCGCGCTGATGGCGCGGCCCATCACCAGCATGGAAAAGGCGCGCTGATGGCCCATCGCCATCGGCACCAGCAGGCTGGACGCGCCTTCCGGCACGAGGCCGAGATGGATGAAGGGCGTCGAGAAAGTCGCGGTGGTGGAGGCAAGCACATAGTCGCAATGAAACACCATGGTGGCGCCGATGCCGACCGCGACGCCATCCACCGCCGCGATGATCGGCTTCTTATTATGCACCAGCGAGTAGAGGAACTTCACCGCGTTGAGCGGCCGCGAGCCGAGACCTTGGCTGGCGCGCAGCAGGTCGTCGACATCGTTGCCGGAGGTGAACACGCCGGAGCCGCCGGTGATGATCATGCAGCGGATCGCCGGATTGTTCTGCGCGCTATCGATGGCCTCGCTCATCGTCAGGTACATGTCCTGCGTCAGCGCGTTCTTTTTCTCCGGCCGCCGCAGGCGGATGATGCGGGTCGCATCCTCGTCGGTGACAATGACGTGCTCGGTCATGCGAAATGGCTCGTTCCCTGCTAGATTGTGGCCCCGGCGGCCGGGCTGGCAATCCGGTCCTGCGCATCTTACATGATCCGGCGCGGCGCCAAACTCATTCAGATCAACCGATCTGTGATTTGCAGGACATTATTATGTTGCAGCTCACCGGTATCCATCATCTGACGGCGATTTCGGCCCATGCGCGGGAAAATCTCGCATTTTACACCGGCGTGCTCGGCATGCGGCTGGTGAAGAAAACCGTCAATCAGGACGACGTCAGCGCCTATCATCTATTTTATGCAGATGGCAAAGCCAGCCCCGGCAGCGATTTGACGTTCTTCGACTGGCCGGCGCCGCGCGAACAGCGCGGCACGCGCGCGGTATCGCGCACCGGGCTGCGTGTTCATGGCGAGGCATCGCTGGTGTTCTGGCGCGACCGGCTGATCCGGCTCGGCGCGCACACCGGGAGCATCACCGAGGTTGACCGGCGCCTGACCCTGCCGTTCGAGGATCCCGAAGGCCAGCGCCTCGTGCTGGTGGACGATCATGATGCCGGCGAGGCGCATCCCTGGGAGAAAAGCCCGGTGCCGGTTGAGCAACAGATTCGCGGCCTCGGTCCGATCATTCTCAACGTGCCGGAGCTGGCGCGCACCGAGCGCGTGCTGCTCGATGTGATGAACATGCGGCGGGTGCGCGATTATGCCTCGCCCGACAGCGAACATCGCATCCATGTCTACGAAATGGGCGGGGGTGGACCGGCCGCCGAACTGCATGTGCTGGAGCAGCGTGATCTGCCGGTGGCGCGGCAGGGCGCGGGCGGCGTGCATCATGTCGCGTTTCGCACGCCCGACGATGCGCAGTATCACGCCTGGACCGCGCGGCTGGATGAGATGGGAATCAGATCGAGCGGGGAAATCGATCGCTTCTATTTCCGCAGTCTTTATTTCCGCGAGCCGAACGGCATCCTGTTCGAGATCGCGACCGACGGGCCGGGCTTCGCCACCGACGAGCCGGCCGACAGGCTCGGCGAGAAACTCGCGCTGCCGCCGTTTCTCGAATCGCGCCGCAGGGAGATCGAAGCGGGGTTGAAGCCGCTGGTGTGATGCGCGGCGTTTCGTGTGGGCCAACTAGCGTCGTTGCCGCGGTGCAGAGACGATCGTCGGGACCGGTCCTGCGTCAATCGTGACGACCGGGATGATGGATCCCGGCTTGCGCTTCGCTTGCCGGGATGACCGGTATCAATCTTAGGTCAACGCCGCATCCGCATTGTTGATGCTGTCCGCGCCGCCGGTGACGCTGCGCTCCAGGGCTTGCGCCTGCACCGCGAGGTTTTCGGCGAAGAACCGCGTCAGCAACACATGCCCCGCCGCCTGGTCGCGGAACGCATCGTCGTCGCGCGCCGCCAGCGCCTCGCGCGCCAGCAGACAGCCGCCGGTCGCGGTGGAGAGCAGCCGCAGATAGGGTGTCGCGCCGGCCAGCGCGTCGTTCGGCGCGCTGACGATTTTCTCCAGCAGCCATTCGCTGGCGCGCGTCACGGCACCCAGCGCTTCGCGCAGGACCGCGCCGGTCGCGCCGAAGGCCGGATCGTTGCTGGCTTCGACCTTCGCGACGATGCCGGAGAGTTCGTCGAGCAGATCGCGCAACGCCGCGCCTTTGTCGGCGCCGAGCTTGCGCATCACCAGATCGATCGACTGGATGCCGTTGGTGCCTTCATAGATGGTGAGAATGCGTGCATCGCGGACATATTGCGCCGCGCCGGTCTCTTCGATGAAGCCCATGCCGCCATGGACCTGCACGCCGAGCGCGGCGACCTCGTTGGCGATGTCGGTGGAAAACGCTTTGGCGAGCGGGGTCAGCAGCGCCGCGCGGGCATGCGCCGCCGCGCGGACCTTCTCGTCCACCGCGCCATGCGAGAGGTCGATCGCGACCGCGGTGGCGTAGCAGATGGTGCGCGCTGCCGCTGTCATGCTGCGCATCAAAAGAAGATTCCGCTTCACATCCGGATGCACGATGATCGGATCGGAGCCTTCGCCGCCCTTTCCGACGGCGCGGCCCTGTTTGCGCTCCTGCGCATAGGCGAGCGCCTGCTGAAAGGCACGGTCGGCGATGCCGACGCCCTCGATGCCGACATTGAGGCGCGCCTGATTCATCATCGTGAACATGCAGGCCATGCCCTTGTTCTCTTCGCCGATCAGATAGCCGACCGCGCCGCCATGATCGCCGAGGCTCATGGTGCAGGTCGGCGAGGCGTGCATGCCGAGCTTGTGCTCGATGCCGCTGGCGACGATGTCGTTGCGCGCGCCAAGCGAGCCGTCCTCGTTGACCAGGAATTTCGGCACGAGGAACAGCGTAATGCCGCGCGTGCCGGCAGGCGCGCCGGGCAGGCGGGCGAGCACGAGATGCACGATGTTCTCGGTCATGTCGTGGTCGCCGTAGGTGATGAAGATTTTGCTGCCGAACAGGCGATAGCTGCCGTCGGGCTGCTTCTCGGCGCGGGTGCGCAGCGCGCCGACATCGCTGCCGGCCTGCGGCTCGGTGAGCTGCATGGTGCCGGTCCATGTGCCGGCGACCAGATGCGGCAGGTAACGAGTCCGCAGTGCCTCGCTGCCATGCGCGGCGAGCGCCTCGATCGCGCCGGAGGTGAGCAGCGGGCAGAGGCCGAACGAGATGTTCGCCGCGCTCCAGATCTCGTTGCAGATCGCATGCACCGCGAGCGGCAGGCCTTGGCCGCCGAAGGACTCCGGACTCGAAATCCCGTTCCAGCCCGCTTCCGCCCAGGTGCGGTAGGCGTCGGCCCAGCCGGGCGGGGTGGTGACATGACCATCCGCGAGCGTGACGCCGGTCTGGTCGCCGACCCGGTTGAGTGGCGCCAGCCTGTCGGCGGCGAAGCGCCCGGCCTCCTCGATCACCGCCGCCGTCATGTCGGCGTCGTAGTCATTATAATGTCCGGCCTCCGCCGCCGCCAAAAGCCCGGCGCCGTGATGGAGCGACAGCAGCATGTCGATGAGGGGCGCGCGGTAGGTCATGACCGTGATCTCGCTGGGGACGGCACTGTGCCTTTCATTCCACGAAAACCGGCGGCCCTCAACGCGAGGCGGCTGTTTTCCCGGACATTTGCCAGCCGATTTGACGCGAAATCGTTGTTCTGGCTATTGAAATACGGTCGCTCCGCCTATAGACGGGCTGCCATGCCCATCGTGGATCCGGTGGCTCGCCTGTTTCGGGGAAGCATCAGATCGGCGCCGGGCATATTGGCAATGCGTGCAAGCGCGCATGACGCTGTTGGGGCGTAGCCAAGCGGTAAGGCAGGGGATTTTGATTCCCCCATTCGGAGGTTCGATCCCTCCCGCCCCAGCCAGTCAGTGCGGATTTCGGAGAATTTCCGTTTTAGGTTTGAAAAAGCGCCGCCAACAGCGGGCTTTTCCCGCGAGGTCGTTCTCTGCGGAGGCAGATTTCGCGGCAATGCGACCGAAATTGAGCAGTATTCTCCGGCGGCCTGATAAAATACTCCCGTTTTTAGAGAACTTAGGCCAGAGACGGGTTCGATAGCACTGGGTGCTGGCCAGAAGGGGCGATAAATTTCTGTCTCAACTGTTGTTTCGCTATCAACACTGTGATGTCAGCTTCTGACCCAAAGCGGGCATCTAGCACGCGGCCGTAAATGGCGCGAAGCGGACCTTTGCATTCTATAATTTCGGATCGGCGAAATGCTGCTATTGGCACAAAGCGAGCCTTCGTATTTTCATAAGATCGCTGATACGGTCCCAAAGGTTCGGTTCAGAAGCCAAGCATTTGGACTCCACTATGGTGTCTACCTGAACGCCGATACGCCGTTGACGTCGCACCTGCTTAAGCTGTCGTGCGAGCTAAGTTCTCCGATCCAGCAGTGAGCTTTTTTCATTTGCTTGATGACTTCAAGATGGTCTCAAACTCTTTCATAACAAACAGAAGGAGTGACGACGGTCGTTTTTCAATTCGGGTGGCGATAAAGAAATTCGAATAAATACGAGGGATCTTGGGCGACAAGGATCGCATCTCTCGGCGCTTAACCCAGGCATTTCCGAAGTGCTCAGGCAGATAGCTCAGATAAAGACCGCTTAACACAAGCATGGCCTGCGCCTCCATGCTCGAAACGGTCAGGCGCGCAAGTGCTTTTGGAAGGTGCTTGAGTTCAAGCATCATGGCGTAGGGACGAACGACAAAAGCGTGTTGCTCCACGGTCTTCACGTTGATCTCGGCGATCTTCTTCTTGAAGAGAGGATGTTCCGATCCGCAGTAGAGTGCGTGGGCTTCTTTTCTAAACGGTTCCCATCGAATGCCTGGGTACCGAGTGGTTTCAGGAAGAATGGCAAGATCAAGCGTTCCGTTTCCCAATCCTGAAATCAAAGATTCCGGAGAGGAAATTTCAACGCAAACCAAAACGTCCGGCGCTTTTCGATGGAGCGATGCAATCATCCGATGGATTGGTAAGTGAGAATCCGTCACCGTATTGTTCACAACACCCAACCGGATGGTTCCGGAAATTCTTTTTTTTAAAGATCCAATTTCATTTTCAAACGTTGAGAGCTCACCAAAGATTGCCCGTGATTTCTCGAAAACGACTGATCCGTTATCAGTGAGCTTAAATCCCCGCCGGCCCCGCTGACACAGACTAAAGCCAAATCGCTCCTCAAGCGCCTTGATGTGAAAGCTGACTGCAGACTGGCTAAGGCCGAGCGCGACCTGCGCGCCTAGAAACGATTGATGTTCGACGACCGAACAAAAAACCGCCAGTGACGTGAGGTCCGAATTCGTCATCCGCATGAATACACCAATAATACGAATGTTAAGATCGTATTATTGCTATTTATCAGGTTTTTGAAGAGGCGTCTATTTCGCCGATGCCGCGAGACTGCAAGACGCGGTCGGCGGCCATCGCAAGATTTCTAACGGATGTGCAATGGCGAATTTTCAAGAAAATGGCAAAAAGATCATCAGTCGCGAGACCGTACCGGCCAAGGGCAGATGGTCCGCAAGACTAGAGCAGGGACAGAAGCTCACCTTCATTGACCTGGAAGGTAAGCAAGCTGTCGACTTTCTCTGCTACAGCGATTCTCTTCCGCTCGACAGGATCAATCTTCCGAACACCGTCAAGTTGAATAAGTCCCTGTACGTCACTAAGGGATGCAAAATCTACTCCGACCATGCTCGCGTCATGATGTCGGTCATTGAAGATACATGCGGCTATCACGATACCCTGGCCGGTTGCTGTAGCTGTGAAATCGACAAAGTTCGCTATGGAGTCGAAAAGACCGAAAGCTGTCGGACGAATTTCATTGCTGAGCTTGCCAAGTGGGCGCTTGCTCCGTCCGAGATTGTGTCGAATATCAATTTTTTTATGAAAGTGCCGTTCGACGGTGACGGCAACATTGTCATTGCTGACAGCGTATCAAAGCCCGGCGACTACGTCACTCTCCAGGCCGAGATGCCTGTTGTAGTTGTTATTTCAAACTGTCCGCAAACAGATAACCCCGCCGCAGGATTCGCTCCGACGCCTATCGAGGCGATCATATGGGAGCAAACATGACCTTCCTTCAGTGCAACGTAAGCTAGATTCCATCTCAAGGGGGAAAACATGAAGGGCAAGTCAAGAAAACTAAGCAAACTGATTTTGTCACTATCTATCGGAATTGGCTTTGTCGCGAACGCATATGCGCAAACGATTAAAATCGGAGTAAATGAACCGCTCACTGGACCGTTTGCTGCATCTGGAACATACGTGGCAAACGGCGCAAAGATCGCGGCCGATGAGATAAATGCCCGTGGCGGTATTCTCGGCAAGCAGCTCGAACTGGTCGTGGAAGATAACAAGAGCAATCCAACCGAAGCTGCGGCTGTCACAGAACGACTTATCACAGGCAATAAAGTGGCGGCACTGATGGGAGCCTGGGGTTCTACGCTCACTCTGGCTGCAATGCCCAAGTTGCTCGAATACAAGGTCCCGATGTTGGTTGAGACCTCATCGTCGGGGAAGATCACGACGCTGGGGAATCCTTACGTTTTCAGGATTTCACCTCCGTCGTCGCTCGAGGCAAAGGGCTTTGCCCCGCTTGTGGCTAAACTGGGTATCAAAAAGGTCGATTATCTCGTTCTGAATAATGACTGGGGCCGCGGCGTCATCAGCGATTTCGGAGAGATGTTCAAGAAAGCCGGCGTTGCGACCGGACGTACCGAGACGATGGATCAGACGTCCGTCGAAATGGGAGCTCAACTTTCAAACATCAAATCTTCAGATGCCGATACACTTATCGTGACCACAGGTGTCGAACAGCTGACACTGGTGCTCAAGCAAGCCCAATCCTTGGGATTGAAAAAGAGAATCGTCACCACGGGCGGCTCGCAAAATCCTGATCAGTTGATCGAGCAGGCCGGAAAGGCCGCTGACGGTTCCTTTCATCTTGTGACCTTTCTTCCGTGGCTTCCCAACGACACGCCCAACCCGGAAATCACGAAGTACTTTTTGAGTGAGTGGAAAAAGCGCGGCTACGACTTTGCCGGGACAACGGAGAGTTTTCGCGGCTATGACGGCATACGGACTATTGCCGCCGCGGTTGAGAAGGCGGGTTCGACTGACCCTGCTGCGATCACCGCCGCCCTCTGGCAAGTCGAGGTCAAAGGTCTGAACGGCACAATCAAATTCAATAAATCAGGCCCCAAGGGAAAGGAAAGCGGTCAGAGCGAGCCGGGCATGTACCTGATCCAGATTGTGGACGGCAAGGTGACCTTACCCAAGTTTTGAGCCCGTATTGTTTCTCTAAATTCATCGTTCAAAATTTACGGGGGATACCACATGATAAGCCGACAGACGTTGCAGACCTTTGTTACTGTGGCTGGCGTATTCTTGTCCGTTTCGGCGATTGCTAATGCGGCGGATCTCGTGGTGAAAGCGCTGTGTCAAAGCCGACATGCCCGCGATGACTACAATCACAGAGCGAAGAGTTGCGCAATCTCCGCAAGATGGGCTGACATACGGGGGCTAATCGGAGAAGGCTCTATTGCAGGCTGCGGTCTATCAATGAGCCCTGCGGTCACGTGACGTTCGTGACGATTGTGACGTCCCTCGCCAAGCAACGAGTCATGATTTGGTTTTGTGTTCTCGTGAGAAGATTCTTACTTGACTAAGTAATAAGCATATTACTTACTTCGCAAGGCGGGGGGCCAATCGTGGAACACTTTGCGCATTTCCTATACGGCGGCGTCAAACCGAGCGTGATAAAGGACGCTTCGCTGAGCTACGACAAAGGCCTGATTACCAAGATTAGCGCAAGTACAGCGGCAGACAGACATGGCCGCCGACAATTTGTCCTCCCGGCTCTAATTAATGCGCATGACCATGCACGTCCTACAGCATCATCCTTTGGTATTTCAGACCGTCCTCTTGAGACGTGGCTTGCACGAACTGCATTAGGCGCACCACCGGACCCCTATCTGGCTGCAGCGGTCGCTCTCGCGCGCTCAGCAAGGTCGGGGTGTGCTGCGATGATGGTGCATTATACAACGCCGAGCCGCATGATGGGTCTGGTAGATGAGGCA
>MKUJ01000011.1:160497-195694 GCA_001897755.1 Afipia sp. 64-13 | reverse complement strand
TCCAAAAGTGGGCTCGTCGTCTCCATCCGTTCCTCCAAGATCGACCTGTCTCAGCTTCTGTTGTTGTTGCGCTCAGGGAAAGAGGCCGTTTGCCCATATTTCGCCCGTGATGGACGACATCCTCCTCCGAGATTGCGTGTTCGATAGAGCGAGCCGTTCACGACGCCGAACCCTGCTTCTGTGTGGCGGGTTTTCCTGGCGGTCATGACCGGCTCGCGCGACGGCGTCCCTCCCTGCGCGACGTCTCCCGTCATTGAGCCAGCGTGCCATCGTCCGGCCGGGCTGTAAAGATGTCATATGTCTGATATAAGACTTGACGTCGCGAGCGGTGAACGACCTCATGCGCCCTCCTGCCTCCCCGACCATCGACTCGTCGCAACGCCACGCCGGCCGGGGTCATCCGCTCGCGGCCGGACGCCTTGCGCAAAATCCCGCGCGAACGCAGCGGCGGCAGGGGATTCTCATCACGCGCGAGTTGTCGTCGGGGACGGGAGCTGTTTTCGCTTTGCGCGGCATTTCCTGAAACAAATCGTCCGGTGCGGCGACGCTGCCGAACCGACAAGCCTGCGGCCGATTGCCCCGGCAAGGACTGGACGACCGGCAAGCCCGAATGGCGCATCGCCTCACGCGCAACGATACGCGCAACAGCGCGATATGCCCGCATGATCGAGCCCCGGGTCCGTCCGCAACTTTCAGTGTCGCGCGTGGGCCCCCTCGCACCCCATCCGACGCGGCGCAAAAGAACAGCGCGCACCCGTCGAAAAAACCATCTTCCGAAGCCGTCCGATGCGGCGCTGTTGTGCTCCGGCCGCGCCCAAATATGGCGCTTCATTTCCTTGAATTTATTGATTTTCAAGCCGATTCTATCGCGAACAGACACCCCTCTTCAGATGAGCGATCCCGTGCATTTCTATTCTCCGCTGCGTTCCGCCGATGCCCTTCTGCCGCGATCCGGGACCATCAATTGGGCCGAGCGCAGGCATCATGCGATCGGCACCGGCGCGGAGCAGAGCCGGCTCGGCGTTGTGATCTTCTGGGCCATCGTCGCCGCGCTGCTGCTCGCTCGCGTGATGCTGGTCGGTGCCGACGCCCCGCAAGCCGATGCGGCCGGCGCACGTTCCGCGCCGACGACGCAGACCGCGGCCTCTCCACCGGCCCGAATCTGATCGCACCGAATCGGCGGACATACCGCGCCTGACGATGGGTTGAGAACGGCGTTACGCCGCCATGACAGCTTGGCGATCCCGGGAAGACTCGAACTTCCGACCTGCGGTTTAGGAAACCGCCGCTCTATCCGGCTGAGCTACGGGACCGGAGCCACGCCCGCGCATCATGCGGGGCCCGCTTCCTTAGCAGAGACGCTGCCGCTTCGCCACTGGCCCCGTCGGAACCACGATCCCGCAGCGTCCATCGCGTCACCCGCTCCGCCGATCACCGCACGACAAAACGCCCCGGCATTGCTGCCGGGGCGTTCGATCGTCAGCCGGTCCGGCCCGCTTATCCCCCCGAGCCGCCGTAGAGGTAGGTCGGCAGCCACAGCGTCATGCCCGGCCACAGATACATGATGATCATGCACACGATCACGATTCCCATGTACGGCATCATGCCGCCGAAGATCTGGTTGAGCGTGACGTGCTTCGGCGCGACGCCCTTCAGATAGAAGGCCGACATCGCCACCGGCGGCGACAGGAACGCCGCCTGCAGGTTGACGAACACCAGCACGCCCCACAGCACCGGATCGACGTTGAAGTGCTTGAGCATCGGCAGGAAGATCGGCACGAAGATCACGATGATCTCGGTCCACTCCAGCGGCCAGCCGAGGATGAAGATGATCACCTGCGACAGGATCATGAACTG
The DNA here is from genome assembly GCA_001897755.1 of Afipia sp. 64-13. Lineage (GTDB taxonomy): Bacteria > Pseudomonadota > Alphaproteobacteria > Rhizobiales > Xanthobacteraceae > Afipia. Next base: position 193,837 of record MKUJ01000011.1, on the reverse strand, counting down.
AACCGGCGTCAGGTTGAGCGACAGCACCCAGCTTTCCAGCAGAGCCTGGCCGCCCAGCAGTGCGAACACCGCCGAGAACAGCGCCGAGCCGACGAACAGCCAGCACACCATCGCGGTGGTCTTGGCCGTCAGGTAGACGGCCTCCTGCGTCCGCTTCCATGTCAGCGTGCCGGCATGGATCGCGAGCAGGAACGCACCCGCCGCGCCCACCGCCGCCGATTCCGTCGCCGTGGTGATACCGAACAGGATCACCGCCAGCACCACGAAGGTGAGGATACTCAGCGGCATCACCGACGAGATCAGCATGCGCAGGACTTCGAACTGTTCCCCTTCCATGCCCCAGTAATAATAGAGCAGCAGCAGGAGGCCGACGCCGACGGCGAAGGCGAAATACATATAGAAGTCGTGCGACGGTCCCATTTCAGCAGGCGAGGCAGCGGGTTCTGCAAGACTCGCGCTGCCCATCTGTTGCAGCGGCTCGCCACCTGCGAACTCTTCACCTCCCGAGGCGCCTCCGCCAAGCTCCTGCAGCGGCTCGTCGGCCGTCTGCTGGTCCGACGCGCCGGATCCGAGCTGTTGCGAAATCGCCGTGGTCGGCCGCGGCGCATCCGCCTGCGGATGGATCACCACATACCACCACACGCCCCACAGCGTGCCGGCGACCAGCAGCAGCGGCGTCAGAGCGAAAGTGACGCTCTTGAGCAGCATGCCGTAAGTCACGCGCACGCCATCGGCCGAAATGCGCAACGCCCGCGCCGGCGCCAGCATCGCGCCCAGCAGGGCGGGAAGCAGCCTGCGGCCGTAAGCTTTCTGCAACTCCTGGACCCAGCCGGAGACCGGAACGCGGGTTTCGCTTTCCGGCAGTTTCGGCGCGATCTTCGGATCGAGCATCGCCCAGCCGATGATGTAGACGAGATAGAGGAAAGCGAGGAAGAAGCTCGGGAACATCGCCGCGGCGTAGAGCTTGACGATCGATTGCCCCGCAACCGCCGCGTAGACGATGATCATCACCGAGGGCGGGATCAGAATGCCGAGCGTGCCGCCGGCGGTAATGACACCGGCCGCGAGTTTTACGTTGTAGCCCGCCTTGAGCATCGGGTTGAACGCGATCACGCCCATCAGCACCACCACCGCGCCGACAAGGCCGGAGGCGATGCCCCAGAAAGTGCAGACGATCATCGAGGCGACCGCCAGCGATGCCGGCACGCCGCGGAAGGCGAGCTGGATCGAGTGGAACATCTTGTCCACCAGCGCGCCGCGCTCCATCACATATCCCATTAAGACGAATAACGGGATCGAGATCAGAACGTCGTTGGTCATCGCACCGTAGGTGCGTTGAACCATCAGTTCGAAGATCAGGTTATCGGTCCAGAGCTGCCCCGACTGGTGGTAGGCAAAGAAACCGAAAAACATGCCGAGTCCCATCAGCGTGAACGCTGTCGGGAAACCCATGATGATGACAACGACGATCAGGCCGAGCATCAACAGCCCGAGTGCGGGATCGCTCATAGCGTGGATGCTCCCCCCATGCCGCGCTGACGCGCCGCTTCGTCAATATTCTGCGCATTCTCGATGGCGATCTTGCGCGACTCCTCGTCGACGAACTCGCTTTGCGCGAGCTGGCCTTCGACCACGTCGATCTCGTTGACATCCTCAAGACGCTCGGGCCACTTCCCGGTCTTCAGGCAGATCACGCAGCGCGCGATCTCCGCCGCGCCCTGCAGCAGCAGCAGCGCTCCCGCGATCGGGATCATGGCCTTGAAGTGATAGACCGGAGGCCCGTCGGCCGTGACGTTGGAGTGCTCGTTGATGTGCCACGAATCGGCGGCATATCCCCAGCCGGCATAGGCGAGCGCGATGATGCCCGGCAGGAAGAAGATGATGTACAGCGCGAGGTCGAGCGTCGCCTGGGTGCGCGGTCGCATCGAACTGTAGAGGAAGTCGCCGCGGACGTGGCCGTTCTGGGCCAGCGTGTAGGCGCCGCACAGCATGAACGAGGTGCCGTACAGCATGTTCGAGGCGTCGAAGATCCACGCCGTCGGCATGTTGAGGATGTAGCGCTTGAACACTTCGGCGCAGACGAGGAGCATCAATCCCATCACCAGCCATGCGGCGAGCTTGCCTGTCGCTGTGCTGAAGCGGTCGATGGCGTGCAGAATAGTGTTAGAGGTCATGCAAACCCCATTTTGGAGCGAGAAGGGGCGTCGACGCAGGGTCAAGGCACACTTGCCATGACGCTAAACCGGCGCAATCGACCAAGCCTAGTTGCGATGACGATATGAATACAAGACCTCACCCGGGAGCGTTGTCCCGGATGAGGTCCAATTCATTGGCACCGGCGAGCTTAGGTCTTCTTCTTCGCGTTGGGGCCGAAATAGTGGTTGTAGGCCATACGACGGTTGGTGATCGTATCCTGCTCCCACTGCGTCGCGCGCTTGGCGAAAGCCATCTGCGAGGCGACGATTTCCTTGAACAGCGGATTTTCCGCCGACTTCTTCTCGACGACCTGATCGTAGACCTCGAGCTGCTTCTGCAGCACGGAGTCGGGCGTCTTGTAGAACTTGACCTTGTCCTTGGTCTGCATCTCGACATAGTCCTTGGAATAGCGGTCGATCGCCTTCCACGACATGTCGGCGCTGGCAGCTTCCGCGGCGTTGTCGAGAATCGCCCGGATCTTCTCCGGCAGGCTGTCATACTTGTTCTTGTTGAACATCACCTCGAACTGCTCGGAGTTCTGGTGATAGCTCTGCAGCATGCAGACCTTCGAGACGTCGGTGAAGCCGAGGATGCGGTCGGACGAGGCGTTGTTGAACTCGGCCGCGTCGAGCAGGCCGCGGTCCATCGCCGCGACGATTTCGCCGCCGGGCAGCGCGTTCACCGCAAGGCCCATTCCGGAGAACACGTCGATCGAAATGCCGACGGTGCGGAATTTGAGGCCCTTCATGTCGTCGACCTTGGTGACCGGTTTCTTGAACCAGCCGAGCGGCTGCGAGGGCATCGGACCATAGGGGAACGACACCACGTTGGCGCCGATCGACTTGTAGAGCTTCTCGAGCAGCTCCTTGCCACCGCCGTATTTGTGCCAGGACAGCAGCATGTTGGCGTCCATGGCATAGCCCGGACCCGAGCCCCACAGCGCCAGCGCGTTCTGCTTGCCGTAGTGATAGACCAGCACGCCGTGGCCGCCATCGAGCGTGCCCTTCGACACCGCCTCGAGCAGACCGAACGCCGGAACGACGGCACCCGCCGGAAGCACTTCGATCTTGAGATCGCCGCCGGTCATGTCGTTGACCTTCTTGGCGTAGTCGAGCGCGTATTCGTGGAAGATGTCCTTGGACGGCCATGTGCTCTGGAAGCGCATGTTGACAGGGCCCTGGGCCTGCACAACGGCTGGCGCAGCGACAGTGGCGGCACCGGCTGCGGCGACTTTCAGGAACTGACGGCGGCTGGCGATATCTTTCTTCTGTGACGTCATGGCGTCCTCCCCTCTTTTAAGCTTTTTGGCCGACCTTGTTGGTGCGGCATCTTTTTGGTGCGGCGTCTTTCTTGTGTCAGCGGCAAGACAAAAGGTTGTCGGCAGGTTTGGCAACATAAGTTCCGACAGATGCGACTCTTAGACGCGCCATTGGAACAGATTTCATCAGACTTTGGTTGAATGCCGCCGACTTTGATGAGGAGAGCCGCTGCTCAAAAGCGCTGCAACCACCTCATTACGTTGCACAGCACAAACAACCAATTTGGATTCGCATCGCGCCGCGAATCCCTGACAAGGTCCGATGTTGAAATCGCGAGCAGGAAATCTCATGCCGATCAGCATCGACGCGCTCGACCACCTCGTCGTCAACGTCACCGACGCCGAAGCCTCGGCCGCCTGGTATCAGCGTGTGCTCGGGATGACGCCCAAGGTCTTCGACCCCGGCCCCGGCAAGCCGCCGCGCATTTCCATGCAGTTCGGCCGGCAGAAGCTCAATCTGCGGCCGATCGCGACCCTCAAGAGCGAATGGTTCACCGCCGATCATGAAACCGCCGGCAGCGACGATCTCTGTTTCCTGACCACGGCCTCGCCGCAACAGGTGATCGATCACCTCGCCGCCTGCGGCGTCCCTGTCGAGGAAGGGCCGGTGAAGAAACAGGGCGCGGTCGGCACGCTGATGTCGGTCTATTGCCGCGATCCCGATGGCAGCCTGATCGAGATCGCGTCCTATCTTCCGCAAACCTGACATCCGATGCGGCCGAGGTTTGAACCTTTCCCCTTATCGGGGCGACTGATCATGCATGCCGCGATGGCGGCGCCGGATCATCGCAACGTCCTGATGCCATTTGAGATATGTTCGCAACCCTGCTCTGCCCCTTGGCGAATGGAGACCGAACGCCCAAATTTGCGTCAGGTCGCGGAAAAGTTTCGTACCCCGGTTCCTGCAACCATCGTAACCTGACGAAGTTTTCAAGGACCGATCGCCACCTTCGGGCTATGCTCCCTTTCAGGATTTCCAAATGACCCTGACTTTCTTGAACACCTTGACCCGCACCACCGCGATTGCCCTGCTCGGGGCGGCACTGGCGTTGCCTGCCGCAGTCGCCGCTCGTGCCGAGTCCGGCGCGTTTGCCAATTATGCCGGTCAATGGTCGGGCAGCGGCACCATATCCATTGCCAACAATGACAGCGTCAACAACGAGCGGATTCGTTGTCGCGGCAAATATACGGTCAGCGACGGCAACAACGTGGTCGATATCAACCTGCGCTGCGCCAGCGACAGCTACCGCTTCGATCTGGCGAGCGAAGTCCGTGCGGCCGGCAGCCAGCTCAGCGGCTCCTGGACGGAAGCGAGCCGTGGCGTGAACGGCACGGTCGAAGGACGGGTGTCGGGCGGACAGGTCACCGCGCTGGTGCAGACCGCCGGATACGCCGCGAGCTTCAACATCTCGACCCGCGGCAACAAGCAGACCATCGCCATCTCATCGAAGGGCGAACTGCGCGCGGTCAACATCTCGCTGAGCCGCTGACTTCTTTCCGAAATACAACATCTCCGGGCCGAAAGCCCGGAGATGTTTTTTAGACGCGAGCTGCCGGGACTTGCGGGCGACTTTATTTAGCCGCCGGCTTGGCATCGGTCCGGCGCGCGCCGCGCAGCCTGTGCGACAGGCTGATCAGGAACATCGCGGTCGGCCGCAAGATGAAGAGATCGGCGACCAGCGCCGCCACCATCGAGAACGCGCTGAGCCAGCCGAACAGCCGCAGCGACGGCAGGTCCGAAAACACCGTGACCACCAGGCCGCAGGCCAGCACCACCGTGGTCAGGATCAGCGCCGGGCCGACCAGCACGGTCGCCCGCTCCACCGCCAGTCCCTCGCTCACGCCCGGCTTCTCCTCCAGCCGCAGACGGTTGAGGAAGTGGATCGTCGCGGACAGGCCGAGGCCGAACGACACCGTCAGCGCGACCACGCTGGCGAATTGCAGCCCCTCCCCCAGCGCCCACAGCAGAGTGCCCGACAGCACCACCGGGAAGATTCCCGGCAGGATACTCGTCAGCATCACCACCACCGAGCGGAAGGCGAGGCCGATAAAGACCGCCACCAGCCCGAACTCGATGGTCAGGCCATGGTTGAGCTTGCTGATCATGCTCGCGCTGTTGCGCGCCGCGATGGCCGACAGGCCGGTGACCGAAATCTGGTAACCGGGATGCGCGCGCCGCACCGCCGCCATTTCCTTGTCGAGCTTTTCGACGGTCGGCAGGATCTGGCTGGAATCGAGATCGGGCACGCGGCCGGAGACCACCACCGCATCCTGATCCTTCGAGATGAAGCGCCGCACCAGATGCGGCGGCAGCATGTCGACATATTCCTTCAGCGTGGCGACGTCGGACTTGCCGGCCTTTTCCGCCAGCCAGCGCCGCAGCGTCTCCAGCGACCAGACATTGCCGACGCCGGCCTGCTTCTCGACGATGCCGTGGACCTCGGCGATGGTCTGCAACGTCTGCGGCGAATACAGACTCTGCCCCTTGGGGAATTCGATCAGCACGTCAATCGGATTGGCGCCGGTCAGTTTGGCGTCGAGCCGGCTCGAGGCCTCCACCGCCTGCTGCTTGTCCGGTACCTGGTCGGCCAGACGATAGCGCGGCTGGAGATTGGCGTAGATCACGCCGAGCCCGACCACCACCAGCAGCGCGATCAGGCTGAAGAAGCCCGGATGTCCAACCATCCGCACCGCGATCCAGCGGCAGAAGCTGCGCAGCGCCTCGACACCGATATCCGCGCCCTTGATCTTGGTGACGAACACGTTCTCCTTGCGCACCAGCAGCACACCGAACACCGGCACCAGCGAGAGCACCGCGAGCAGCGCGACCACGGTCGCAAGCAGGCCGGCCTCGCCGAAGGTGCGGATCAGATCGGAATCGGAGAATTGCAGCGCGATGAAGGACAGTGCCGCGGTGCCATGAGTCAGCACGCAGGCGGGACCGACCACCAGCACGGCATTGCGAAACGCGGAGAACCGGTCCTCGCCGGCGATCAGGCGGTCGCGCGCCGCGAAAGTGAGCTGCATCGAGTCGGAGAAACTGATGACCATGATCAGCGGGGTCATCACGTTCAGGAACATGTTAAGGCTGAAGCCGAACCAGCCCAGCGCGCCGAGCGAAAGCAGGATCGCGATCAGCGGCGGGAACGCCGCGATCACCATGAACGAGATGCGGCGGAAGAAGATAATCGCGATCAGACAGCCAGCGAGCACGCCGGCGACGTTGTAGATCAGCCCGTCGCGCTCCACCGCGTTGCGGATTTCAAGCTGCATCACCGGAACGCCGGAGAGCTGGCTGCTCAGGCCGGCGCCTTCCAGATCGTCCGCCATCGTCTTGCGGATCTCGCCGACGACGGTGTTGAGCCCCTTGCCGCTGACGATGGCCGGATCGAGCGCCAGCACGATCAAGGCCAGCGTGCCGTCCTCCGACAACAGCTTGCCGCGGATCACCTCATTGTCGCGCACGCGCTTGATGAAGGCCTTGTAGGCGTCGCCCTCGGGCAGCACCTCGGGAAACAGCGGAGCCGGCAACTGGCCGTTCTCGGGCGGCTGGCGCGCCGAGAACAGCGAGATGATGCCGCGCGTGCCGTCGATCAATTGCAGATCGGTGACGAGGTCGCGCAGCTTTTCCAGCGATGCGCGCTCCAGCAGCGACTTGCCCTCGACCACCACGAGAACATCGTATTCGCTCGACGGGAAGCGCTTGGTGACTTCCTCGTACTGCTTGTATTCCGGCGTGTCGGAGCGGAACAGCTGGCTCAGCGAATCGTCGACCTTGATGCGCTGCAGGCCGAAGAAAGCCGCCACGCACAACGCGACCAGGATGCACAGCGAGAGGATCGGCGCCCGCATCGCCACCAGCCCGATACGCTCCAGACCGAACGCGATACTGAAACGAGCACGCCCGCTCGCGGAGACATCGGCATCGTGAGGGTCTGGCGCGGTCATGCTGATCCAATTCCGGCTGACAGGGCAGAAATGATGCGAAGGGGCAAAATCAGAATAGCCTCGAATATCTTGCCGTCCGGGGAAACGGCGATACGTGACTTCGACTCTCGCGATTCGCAACTTGCGACAATCCGAGACCTGATACCAGAGTGCGACAATCGCCGCCACCCGAGCGCATCACGATCATGGGCCGCCTCGCCGCCGTCGCCCCGCCCGCGCGGCGAATCGCAAGCATGCCCGCACTCACCACGCTCGCGGCCGCAATGCGGCGTCCTTGAGAATCGGGAACCTTGTCCTGCTGACGGAATTGATCACGGTCCATTGAGGAGCAATCGATATGGCACGCAAATATTCCAAAGCCAGCGGCAAGAAGGTCGCCCGCGCGATGCGCAAACGCAAAGCCGGCACATTGAAAAGCGGTCGCAGCGGCAAGAAAGTGACGAGCCGCAAGCAGGCGATCGCGATCGGACTGTCCGAAGCGCGCAAGGCAGGCAAGAAAGTCCCGAAAAAGGCGACCGGCCGCAAGACGACCAAGAAGGCTGCCAAGACATCCTCGCGCAAGACATCATCCTCCCGCAAAACCTCCGCGAAGAAATCCAACCGCAAGACCGCGCGCAAGACCACGCGCAAGTCGACCAGAAAGAAGACGGGAAAATCGGCCAAGTCGCGCCGCTGAGACATGACACGTCACACGTCGCTGAGACACTCGCATCGCTGAGACCTGTCACATCGTTGGGACACGTCACGCCAGTGAGACAAGTCGCCGCTATGCTGGCATTCGGCAGACCGCCGTTCGGCCGTCTCAAGGCGGCGTCGCTATCGCGCGGAGCACCGCGCGGTATTTTCGTCCGCCGCAAGCGCACCGCGCCACGCCGGCTACACAATCAGGCGATGCGCGGGCCGGCTTGCCTTGTAAGCTTCGCAGGCCGGACCTATTTTCAGGGCCGTTCGAATATAGGAGGCGTCCATGGGTTTGCTCGATATCCTCAACGGCATGCAGAACGGTCCGCGCGGTCCCAGTGACGCCAGCGCGCCCGCGCAAGAAGGCGGCGGCATGTCGCCGATCACGATGGCGATTCTCGCACTGCTCGCCTACAAGGCGGTCAAGCACCTTGGCGGCGGCTCCGCCGGCGCTCCGAACACGCAGCAGCAGCCCTTGCCGGCGCCCGGCACCACCACGGCCACAACCGGCGGATCGTTGAGCAACGCCCTGGGCGGCCTCGGCGGATTGCTGCAAGGCGGCGGTCTCGGTGGCGGTCTTGGCGGCGCGCTCGGCGGTCTGCTCGCGGGCGGCGCGGCCGGCAGCGTCCTGAGCGGCGGCCTTGGCGATCTGCTCAAACAATTCCAGCAGAACGGCCATGGCGACACCGTCAATTCCTGGGTCGGCAACGGCCCGAACCGCCAGATCTCCTCCAACGATCTGGCAAGCGCGCTCGGCGCCGACCAGATCAACGCGCTCACCTCCCAGACCGGGCTGTCGCGCGAGGAGCTGCTCGCCGGGCTCAGCCAGGAGCTGCCCAACGTGATCCATCAGCTGACGCCGGACGGACGATTGCCGACCGAACAGGAGGCGTCGCGCTGGCTTTAATGAGGCAGACGGCACGATCGCGTGCCGGACGACATCACTTACGGAAAGGTTGCGACCATGCTCTGGATTCTTGTCGTTGGATTTGTCGCGGGCATTCTCGCGCGACTGCTGTCGCCGGGCCCGAACAATCCATCGGGCTTCATCCTCACCACGGCGCTCGGCATTGCCGGCGCTTTCCTGGCCACCTTCATCGGCCAGTCGATCGGCCATTACAGCCCCAATCAGGGCGCTGGCTTCATCACCGCCACCATCGGCGCGCTGGTGGTGCTGTTCATCTGGAACAGGCTGGTGGCGCGCGGCGTAGTTTCCGATCGCAACCGCTGACGCGGTCGCGCATATGAGCGGCGACGGCCGGATCCTGCGCCGCCGCCGCTGCATCGCCTCCGCCGGCGCGATGCTGATCGCGCCTTTCCTTGTCATCGCGACCAGCCGCAACGCCGAGGCCGCCTGCGATCTTGAATGGCAGGGCGAGGCGCGCGTCAGCGCGATCGTCGATGCCCGGACGCTGCGGCTCGACGATGGCCGCGACATCCGCCTTGCCGGAATCGAAAGCCCGGGCCGGGACCAAAGCGCGGCGATCGCCGCGCTCCGCGTGCTCGCGGAAGGCCGCGATGTCACCCTGCACGGCCCGAACGACGCGCCCGACCGTTACGGCCGGCAGCGGGCGTTTGTTGTCGTCTCCGGCGCCAGGACCTCGCTCCAGGACCGGCTCTTGCGCGAAGGCCAGGCGCGCGCGGCGGGAACCGCCGCGGACCGGGCCTGCAACATGGAACTGATTCAGGCGGAAGCGCAGGCAAGATCCGCGAAACGCGGCCTCTGGGCCGGTTCCGACGCCATAAAAAACGCTGAAAGACCCGCCGATATCCTGGCGGAAGTCGGGCGGTTCGCCCTTGTCGAGGGCAAGGTGGTCTCGGTTCGGCAGGCGGGGACGATATGGTATGTCAATTTCGGCCGGCGCCGGATTGAAGGCTTTGCGGCAACGATTTCCCGGCGCATGATGCCGGCCGTTGAGATGCAGGGGCTGAGCCTGACATCGCTGGCGGGCCGGCGGGTTCGCATCCGGGGCTGGGTGACGCGGCGCGGCGGGCCGCGGATCGATATCGTCCATCCCGGACAGATCGAGCCGATCGACGACAATCAGGCAGCGACGGCAGCCAGGGACGAATAGCGTGAGGCTGATGGCACAGATCGGAGGGCATGGCGGGCGTCTGCGCGCGGCGCTGCTGGTGTGCGCCGCCGTGACGCTGGCCGGCTGCGGCGACATGAGCCGCTTCCAGGTGGCGGCGCCGGCGGCCCCTGCCCCGATCATGCGGCCGAACAAGCCGGCGCTGCCGACGGCCGCCACCGAGCGCGAGCACGAGCGGATTCTCGCCTCCTATGGCGGCACCTATGACGACCCGAGACTCGAAGCGCTGATCGGCAAGACCGTGGACCGTCTGGTGGCGGCGTCCGAGCGCCCCGACCTCGCCTACAAGGTCACGATCCTGAATTCCGGCGCGGTCAACGCCTTCGCGTTGCCGACTGGCCAGCTTTACGTGACGCGCGGGCTGATCGCGCTCGCCAGCGACACCTCGGAATTGTCCAGCGTGCTGTCGCATGAGATGGCGCATGTCATCGCCAAGCACGCCTCGATCCGCGAGGAGCAGGCGCGGCAGGCCGCGCTGGTGACGCGGGTGGTCAACGACATGGGCAACAACGACGCCGACATGACCGCGCTGGCGCTGGCCAAGACCAAGCTGACGATGGCGAGCTTCTCGCGCGCGCAGGAATTCGAGGCCGACGGCATCGGGGTCGGCATCGCCGCGCGCGCCAATTTCGATCCCTACGGCGCGGCGCGCTTCCTCACCGCGATGGAGCGCAACGCCGAGATGAAGGCCCCGCGCTCGGCGATCGATCCGCGCTCGCAGGATTTCCTCTCCTCGCATCCGGCGACGCCGGAGCGGGTGCAGAACGCGCAGGCCAGCGCCCGTCGGGTCGCCTCCACCCACACCGTCGAACGCGACCGCGACACCTATCTGCGCGCCATCGACAACATCGTCTATGGCGAGGACCCGAGCGAAGGCTTCGTGCGCGGCCGCCGCTTCCTGCATCCCAAGCTCGGCTTCACCTTCCAGGCGCCCGAATCGTTCATGCTGGAGAACACCGCGCAGGCGGTGATCGGCGTGCGCGAGGGCGGCGCGCAGGCACTACGCTTCGACGTGGTGCGGGTGCCCGCCGAACAGAGCCTCGCCGATTATCTCAATTCGGGCTGGATGGAGAATGTCGACCGCAACTCGACCGAAACGCTGAGCGTCAACGGCTTTCCGGCGGCGACCGCCACCGCGTCCGGCGAGCAGTGGCAATTCCGGATCTATGCGCTGCGTTTCGGCAGCGACGTCTACCGCTTCATCTTCGCAAGCCGGCACAAGAACCCCGAGACCGAGCGCAGCTTCCGCGACGCGGTCAACTCGTTCCGCCGCCTGACGCTGGCGGAGATTCAGGCCGCGCGGCCGCTGCGCATCAAGATCATCACCGTGCAGCCCGGCGACACCGCCGAATCGCTGTCCTATCGCATGCAGGGCGTCGATCGGCCGCTGGAGCGCTTCCGCGTGCTCAACGGCCTCGAGGCGCGCGCCACGCTCAAGCCGCGCGACCGCGTCAAGATCGTGGTCGATTGAGACCCGATCACCCGTCCAACAAAAAACCCGGCCACGAGGCCGGGTTTTGTGAAAGAGCTGATAGCGGGGACGGCGATCAGGCCGCCTCGTCCTCGGCGACGGAATCATCGCCATCCTCGTCGCTGTCGTCCGCCGGGGCATCGGCATCGGCGCTGGCTTCCGCCTTGGCGCCGCGGCGCGGGCTCTTGGCGAGATTGGCCTCGATCTCCTTGACCGCTTCGGTCTCGGTGACGTGCTGCACCACCGCGATTTCGCGCGACAGCCGGTCGAGCGCCGCTTCATAAAGCTGGCGTTCGCTGTAGGACTGCTCGGGCTGCGACTCGGAGCGATACAGATCGCGCACCACCTCGGCGATGGCGACGATATCGCCCGAATTGATTTTCGCTTCGTATTCCTGGGCGCGGCGCGACCACATCGTGCGCTTGACGCGGGCACGGCCCTTCAGCGTCTCGAGCGCCCGCTTGACCAGCGCCGGATCGGACAGCTTGCGCATGCCGACATTGGCGACCTTCGCCGTCGGCACCCGCAGGGTCATCTTGTCCTTGATGAAATTGATCACGAACAGTTCCAGGGTGGCGCCCGCGATCTCCTGCTCCTCGATCGCCAGAATCTGGCCGACGCCGTGCGCCGGATAAACCACGAACTCGTTGGTCTTGAAGCCCTGGCGCTGGGTCAGCACCTTTTTCGGCTCCTCCACGCGCGGCGCGACAGCCTTCGCCACCGGCTTGTGCACCGGCTTGGCGGCGGGTTTCGCCACCGGCTTGGCGGCCTTCGCAGCCGGTTTCGCCGCAGCCGGTTTTACCGCAGCCTTGGCGGCAGGCTTCACCGCAGTCTTGGATTTCGGCGCGGCCTTGGCGGCCGCCGGCTTGGAGGTTTTCGCAGTCTTCTTGACCATTGTGCTTCTTTTGCCTTTTGCGGTATCGGCGGAGGCCGATGCGCTTTTTTTCCGGGCCGCGTCGCGGCTGACCGCCGACGCACCCTTATCCTTCGATGCTTTGGTTTTCTTGTGACGTGCTTTGTCTGCCACGAAGCATTGCGTGGAACCGCCACGCCCCTGATTGACTAGGTGTTCGGAACCGAATGCACCTCCAGGGCCGTTCTGGCGGGAGGGGCGAGCGGGCTTACCAAGCGAATGTACCCAAAATAGCACATTTTCCGCAAAAATCAATGATTTATGCGGTTTCTGGCTTTTGGGCGGGGCTCGGGGCCGATTTAGCTGCCGATAAGGTTAAGGCTTCGGCGGGCTCGCGCGGCGATTTCCGGGGCGCAGGGTCAGTCGCCGGTGCCGGGCTTGGACGAGAAGTATTCCTCGAACTTGCCGGGCTTGCCGTCGAATTCCTTGGCGTCTTCCGGCGGATCTTTCTTCTGGGTGATGTTGGGCCAGGTCTTGGCGTATTCGGCGTTGACCTCCAGCCACTTCTCCAGCCCCGGCTCGGTGTCCGGCTTGATCGCCTCGGCCGGGCATTCCGGTTCGCAGACGCCGCAATCGATGCATTCATCCGGATGGATGATCAGCATGTTCTCGCCTTCATAGAAACAGTCTACCGGACAGACTTCGACGCAGTCCATGTATTTGCACTTGATGCAATTTTCAGTGACGACGTACGTCATCCAACGAGCTCCGGAACCGTTCTAAATCGGATGCTGCGTAGCGCAGGACGTCCCGCGCTGCAAGGGAAGGGCTGGTCTGCATTCCTAGATAGTTATTGAGTGCGAGGTTGCAAATCCTCATAGAGCGCATAAGCGGTCTGCGCATCGCCCCTTCGCTCGGCAAAGCCCGCCACTTTGAGGATTCGCACGCGCGTATCGAGCGCGATGGTCAGCACGTCGCCGGTTTTGACGGCGTGTCCCGGCGAAGTCTGGCGCAGGCCGTTGAGCCGCACATGACCCCGCGCCACCAACTCGGCGGCATCGGCGCGGGAGCGAACGATCCGCGCGTGCCAGAGCCATTTGTCGATGCGCTGACGATCCAATCCGGCTTCCCAAATCCGAAGTTCGCCTGATGAGACGGCAGGCTCCGTCGCGAACTTCGGATTTAAAGGGAAACCGGCAAAGAAAATACATCCTTGGGGCGGCCCTGGGTTCACAAGGCCGCCTTTGGAAATTGCGGCGACACAAGCGGACTTGTGACCCGCCGCGCCAACGATCAGTCCTTGCGGTTGGCAAGCTGCTCCTTGAGGGCGGCGAGCTTGGCGAAGGGCGAGTTGGGATCGGCCGGCCGGTCGCGCTCGCGCGGCCCCGCGCTGCTCGCGAAGGTGCGCAGCGCTCCGCCGCCATCACGGCGTTCGCGCTTGCCCTCGAACCGGCCCTTGCCCTTCGGCCCCTTGGAACGGTCGCGGCCCTGCCGGTCCTCGCGCTCCTCGCGCTGGGGACGGGCCTGGGCGCCCTTGCCCTCGCCCTCGGCGGCCTCGGGCCGGCGGTGCTCGCCATGCCGGTTGCGGCGGCGGCCGTGACGTTCGTGCCGCTGCTGACCTTCGCCCGCTTGCTCGCCTTCCGCTCCCGACGCGTCCTGACCGTGGCCCTGCTGGCCATGGCGATGACGGTGATGATGCCGGGGACGGCGCTCGTCGGCACGTCCGGCCGGACGCCAGACTTCCACCAGAATCGGCTCGGCCGGCGCAGCGGGATCGGCCGCAGACGTATCGGCCGCAGACGTATCGGCGGCCGCATCCGTCGCCGGTTCGGCGGCGGCGGCAGTTTCGGTCGCTTCCGCGCCCTCGGCCTCCGGCGCCTCCACGGGCTCGGAGAAAGCCACTTCCGGCAGCAGCGCGGCTGTCGCGGCGGGCGCTTCGCCGGCGTCCGCCTGCTCTGCCGGGGCGGCCTCGGCAGTCGCCGGAGCTTCTGTGGTCTCAGCTTCCACGGCCGCATCATTTGCCAGCGGCTCATCGCCCGGCGCGCTCGCGCCCTCGGCAGGTGCGACCTCAGCCTCGCCCGTCACGGCTGGCGTGGTCGACACGTCTTCCGGCGGCAGCGGCGGGCGGCGATCCATGCGATAGCCGAGCGCGCGCAGCACCGAGGCGAAATCCTCGCCGGCCGAGCCGGTCAGCGAGGTCATCGCCTGCGTCACCACGAAAGAGCGGCCATCGAACGCACCGGCAGGCTTCTCGACCCCGGTGTTCGGACGCCACGACAACGCCGGGCGGATCAGATCGGCGAGACGCTCGAGAATATCGACGCGCACCGCGCGCTCGCCGGAGAGCTTGTAGCCGAGCAGGCGATAGGCATCCTGCGTCAGCGCCTGGTCGGCGGCGAACGAGGTGCGTCCGCTGGCCGCCAGATGCTGCGCGCCGGTCAGCGCCGCGAAATCCACATTGTCCTGCTTGAGCGCCCAGAGCAGCGAGGCGAGACCACGCGCCGCGGGCTTGAGCAGCGCCGGGAAGAAGATGTGATAGGCGCCGAACCGCACGCCGTATTTGCGCAGCACCGCACGCGAGGGCTGATCGAGATCCTTCATCTCGGCGGCGATCTTCGGCCGCTCCAGCACGCCGAGCGCCTCGATCAGCTGAAACGCGATGCCGCGCGCGATGCCGGTGACGTCCTCGGCCTTCTGCAATTCGAACAGCGGCGCGAGGATCTTCTCGATATGCGTCTTCAGCCACAGATCGAGCCGCGCCTGCACGCCGTCGCGCGGCGCGCCGGTGAGGCGCTCGTCGGCGACGATGCGCACGCGCGGCACCAGCAGATGTTCGGTGGCCACCAGCTTGGCGACAGCATCGCCGGTCCAGCGCAGCGTGCCGTCGGAAGCCAGCGCGAACTGATCGTCCGCCGCGTTTGACAGTTTCTCGGCGCGCGCGTCGATCTCGCCGGCCAGCGCCTTGAGCGCGACCGCCTGCAACGCCTTGGCGTCGGACCCTGCCTCGGCCGCCTCCGGCGCGAACATGAACCCGTCGAGACGGCCAATGACATGGCCCTCGACAATCACTTCGCCGGTCTTTCCAATCTCGGTGTTCAACATCGTGTTTTCCCGCAAGCGGCGCATCAATACACTGGTCCGGCGATCAACGAAACGCTCAGTTAGTCGTTCATGCAGGGCATCGGATAATTTATCCTCGACCCCGCGCGCAATGCCCTGCCAATACTCCGGGTCCGCCAGCCAGTCCGGGCGGTTGGCCGCGAAGGTCCAGGTCCGGATCTGGGCGATCCGGGCCGACAGCGTGTCGATATCGCCGTCGGTGCGGTCGGCCTGGGCTACCTGCGCGCCGAACCAGTCGTCCGGAATGCGGCCCTTGCGCATCAGGAAGCCATACAGCGTCGTCACCAGTTCGGCATGGGCCGCCGGCGCGATCTTGCGATAATCCGGGACCAGACAGGTATCCCACAGCCGCTCCACCGCCGCGGGCGTGGTCGCCATCTCGCGCACGTCGGGGTCGCGCGCGGCGTGATCGAGCACCCGCAGGTCCTCGGCGATCGGCGCGCGGGTCAGCATCTCGTGGTTCGGCGCCAGCGCCAGCGAGACCTGCAGCGCACCGAGCGAGGAGAAATCGAGATCGGAATTGCGCCATTGCAACATCTTCACGTTGTCGAAGGTGTGGTTCTGCAGCGCGTTGACGAGCTCGGGCTCGAACGGCGCGCAACGTCCCGTGGTGCCGAACGTGCCATCGCGAGTGGCGCGGCCGGCACGGCCGGCGATCTGGGCGAACTCCGCCGGATTGAGCCGGCGGAACTGGTACCCGTCATATTTGCGATCTGATGCGAAAGCGACATGATCGACATCAAGGTTGAGGCCCATGCCGACCGCATCGGTGGCGACCAGATAATCGACGTCGCCGGACTGAAACATCTCGACCTGCGCGTTGCGGGTGCGCGGCGACAGCGATCCCAGGACCACCGCCGCGCCGCCGTGCTGACGGCGGATCAGTTCGGCGATGGCGTAAACCTCGTCGGCGGAAAACGCGACGATGGCGGTGCGGCGCGGCTGCCGCGTGATCTTGCGATCGCCGGCAAATTCGAGTTGCGACAGACGCGGCCGGGTGACCATGTTGGCGCCCGGCAGCAGCCGTTCGATCGCCGGGCGCATGGTGGCGGCGCCGAGCAGCAGCGTCTCGTCGCGGCCGCGGCGATGCAGGATGCGATCGGTGAAGACGTGACCGCGCTCCAGATCGGCCGCGATCTGGATTTCATCCACGGCCAGGAACGACACGTCGAGATCGCGCGGCATCGCCTCGACGGTGCAGACCCAGTAGCGCGCCTTCGGCGGCTTGATCTTCTCCTCGCCGGTGATCAGCGCCACCGACGCCGCGCCGGCCCGCGCCGCGATCTTGTTGTAGACCTCGCGCGCGAGCAGCCGCAGCGGCAGCCCGATGACGCCGGAGGAATGCGCCAGCATGCGCTCGATGGCGAGATGGGTCTTGCCGGTGTTGGTCGGCCCCAGCACCGCGGTGACGCCGGCTCCGGGAACGCGCGCATCGCCGGAAAGCGGCGCTGACGGAAAAACAGTCATGATGGTGATCTTGCCGGGGTCCGCGTGAGGCTCAGAATGTGCCGTGTGGCACGGGCACCGAGCGTAATGACTCTGATTGCAGCGATAAGTGTCTCACAATGCAACGCTTATCGCGCCAGATTTAAGGTTTGGAACGACTCCGGAACGAAAGAGGCCCGAATCGCTGACTCATATCGTATCCGCCTTCGTTCACCGCAACATCTCGCGTCGCAAATTATCGGCAACGCTAGATCAAGGTTTCGCCCCGCTTTTGATCTGCGCTGTCACGGTTCAAATCTTAATCGCAGGGAGGACTCCGATCGGGCCAAGAGTCAAGACGGCGCCGGTGACGCAGAACGCCTCGGACTCCGCGGCTAATTGGTCTTGGCGGCGGTGCGCGGCGTCGGCGCGGTGATGAATTCGGTGGCCTGGACCAGACCGGTGCCGATCGGCGTCGGAATTTTGATCCGCAGCGGCACCAGCACGCGGGTGCCGGCGATCGGCGCCAGCGTCACTTCCATGTCGCGCAGGGTCGCGAGATATTTGATTGCATAGCGATCCGGCACATAGCCCGAGATCGGCTTGAAATAGACCGCGCAGACCACCGCCGGGCCCTGATAGCCCTTGATGTGCTTCACGCTCTCCATGCGCCGGTATTCGAGTTGCAGTTCGTAACGCATGCGGCCGTCGAAGATTGCCGTGGTCCTGTTGGTGCAAACTTCCGGGCTCACCGGATCGCCATTGCCCGGCACGCGCAGCAGCGAGGCCGTCATCGGATCCCACACGCCGCGCCGGTGCGCGTCGGTCACCGGAACGCGCCTCGGATCGACCGGAGGTTCGGGCTCGATCGACCAGTCCTTGACGTTGCCGCCAGCCAGATTGATCCGGATGGTCTCGTTCTTCTTGCCGTACATGATCGAGGTGACATAAGCCGCCGGCACCAGCGCGCCGCCGACGATCCGGCCCTGCGAACTGCCGGTGCCGCCGCCCTTGCCGAGGGCCTGCAGCAAGCCGGTGGTGCCGCCGGAGACCGCCGCCGAGAAATCGTCGTTGCCGATCGCTATCGTCCAGCTGCCCTTGCCGATGGGCAGACCGGCGAGCGTCACCGCGTATTTCGCGTCGAGCCGGCCCTGCGCGGCGGCCGGAGCCGCCCATGCCGCACCGAACACGCCCGCCGCCGTCGCGGCCAGCATCACCCGCCGACCGGGGCCCGACCCCGCCGCGATCATCCGCCGGCAAGAAATCTGAGAGCTGTCCACGAACAGAAAAGTCCTGCTGGAACGGCCGATCCGGTGCTCCCCGGTCGGGCCTGCGATCGGACACCATCGCCACGACGGCCTCTGCCGCCGGACCGCTCCGATTGTGCGGCCGAATACGTCGATTATATGTTGCGGAACCTGGGCTTTTCCTTGCGGAAACCGGCATTTGGCGGCCAAAAAGCTGAGCTTTCGGCCCGCCCTGCCTTGACGCTCGCCGCCACGCCGACTATACGTCCGCGGTTCCTGAAATGGACAGAGCATCACCCCTTGCGAGCCCCTCGAAGGCGAGGCCGGCTCCGGGACATACAAGGATTTCGCCATGTCACGGCGCTGCGAATTGACGGCCAAGGGGCCGCAGGTCGGCCACAAGGTCAGCCACTCGAACCACAAGTCCAAGCGCCGGTTTCTGCCGAACCTGTGCAATGTCACGCTGATGTCGGAAGCGCTCGGCCGCTCGGTGCGGCTGCGGATCTCGACCAACGCGATCAAGAGCGTCGACCATAATGGCGGTCTCGATGCCTTCCTGCTCAAGGCCAACGCCGCGACGCTGTCGCCGCGCGCCGTCGACCTGAAGCGCCAGATCGAGAAGAAGCTCGCCGCCGCGAGCTAATCGCACTTTCATGAAATAACAAAAGCCGGGTCATGCGACCCGGCTTTTTTGTTGGCTTGGGCTCAGGGGTTCTGGCTTGGGCCCAGAACGTTTGAACTCAGGGCTTTGAGCCATCCCCTCGCCCGCTCCGATCGCGTGCAGCGCATGAGCACAGCCACGCGAGCCGCGCAAAGCCCTTCCCAAAAGCAACGGGCGGCCCGTGGGGCCGCCCGCAATAACATTGACGTTCGTTCTTCGGATCGGATCAGGCCGTCTTGGGCTGGCTGCGCAGCTTGGCGATGCCTTCCGAGATCGCACCCCAGAACAGCGCGACCAGAGCGAGAACCATGATCGTCGACACGAGACCGTTCGAGAAGAACACGCCGAGGTTGCCGCCCGAGGACAGCAGCGACTGGCGGAACGCTTCTTCGGCCTGGTCGCCGAGCACGATGGCCAGAACCAGCGGCGCCAGCGGATAGCCGGTCTTCTTCATCGCGTAGCCGACAACACCGAACACCGCCATCAGGATGACGTCGAAGCTCGAATTGTTGACCGTGTAGGCGCCGATGGCGCAGATCACCAGAATGATCGGTGCGATGATCGAGAACGGGATGCGCAGGATCGCGGCGAACAGCGGCACGCAGGTCAGCACCAGAATGAGGCCGACGAGGTTGCCGAGGTACATCGAGGCGATCAGGCCCCAGACGAAGTCCGGCTGTTCGACGAACAGCAGCGGTCCCGGCTGCAGACCCCAGATCAGGAGGCCACCGAGCAGCACCGCCGCGGTCGGCGAACCCGGCACGCCGAGCGCGAGCATCGGCAGCAGCGCCGAGGTACCGGCGGCGTGAGCCGCGGTCTCCGGCGCCACCACGCCCTCGATCTCGCCGTTGCCGAAGTTGTGGCCACGCTTGGAGATGCGCTGGGCGATACCGTAGCTCATGAACGAGGCGGGCGTCGCGCCGGCGGGCGAGATGCCCATCCAGCAGCCGATCAGGCAGGAGCGCAGCGACACCATCCAGTAGCGCGGCAGCTCTTTCCAGGTCTGCCACACCACCTTCGGGTTGATGCCGGCGGCCTTGCCCTTGAACGCGAGGCCTTCCTCCATGGTGAGGAGGATTTCGCCGATGCCGAACAGACCGATCACCGCGATCAGGAAGTCGAAGCCGTTGAGCAGTTCGGTGAAGCCGAAGGTGAGGCGCAACTGGCCGGTCACGCTGTCGAGGCCGACAGCCGCCAGCACGAAGCCCATCATCATCGCCGCGACGGTCTTGAAGGGCGGTTCCTTGCCCATGCCGATGAAGGAGCAGAACGCGAGGAAGTACACCGCGAACTTCTCGGCCGGACCGAACTCAAGCGCGAAATCGGCAACCAGCGGAGCGACGAGGGTGATGACGATCACGGCGAACAGCGCACCCACGAACGAGGACGTGAAGGCCGCAGTCAGCGCCTCGCCGGCGCGACCCTGCTGCGCCATGGGATAGCCGTCGAATGTTGTCGCCACCGACCATGGTTCGCCGGGAATATTGAACAGCACCGACGTGATGGCGCCGCCGAACAACGCTCCCCAGTAGATACATGAGAGCATGATGATCGCGCCCGTGGGCGACATGCTGAACGTGAGCGGCAACAGAATGGCGATGCCGTTGGCGCCGCCGAGGCCCGGCAGCACGCCGACGATCACGCCGAGCAAAATGCCGATGACCATCAGCAAGATGTTGTAAGGCTGCAACACGACGGCGAAGCCGTGAAACAGATTCGCGATATCTGCGAGCATGGACGTTTTCCTACCTAAACTTTTTTCAGCTCTTGTCGTCTGGACACGACGTTTGCGTCACAGTCCGAGCCAATATTCGATCGGGCCCTTCGGCAACGGAACCAGGAACCACTTCTCGAACGCGATGTAGAAAGCGACCGGAACGGCGATGCCGAGAAGGATGGCCTTGTACCAGGCGTACTTGCCGAGCCACATCATGAAGCCGGCGATCAGAACGATCGAGGCGATGTAGATGCCGGTGTAGGGCAACACGATCGTGTAGATGGTGGTCGGCACGATCACCGCGAGCACCTGACCGAGTTGATCCCAGCTGGCGAACAGCTTGGAGCGGTCGAGCGACAAAGCGGCCTTCAGGTTCACCAGGCTTGCCAGCACGATGATGATGCCGAGATAAAACGGAAAGAACCCGGAGAGCGGACCGGAGGGACCCCAGCCGATGCCGACCTGGAGGCTGCCCAGCACGGTGATGATGCCGAAAATGATGCAGGCAACCGCGACACCCGCCTCGACACTACGATGGGCCGGGCCGGTCTCAGTCCCGCTCGGACTTGAAGTGCTCATATGATTGTTCCTTGCGCGAAGAAGCGTGCGCCGGCGAAGCTTGTGGCTTCGCCGGCGTCGTGAGAGCGTTTACTTGGCCGCGAGGAAGCCGGCGTCCTTCATCAGGGTCTCGTGCGTCTTTTCAGCCGCATCGACCCACTTGAGGTAGTCATCGCCGCTCAGAGCGGTCTGATTGAAGGCGCCGTCCTTCATGAGCTGGGCCCATTCGGGGGTCTCGCGCACCTTCTTCATCAGATCGACGTAGTAGGCGACCTGGTCCGGCTTGGCGCCGGGCGACATGAAGAAGCCGCGCAGCATCAGGTACTCGACGTCCAGGCCCTGCGACTTGCAGGTCGGGATGTCGGCCCAGGTCTGATCACCGGCCACCTTGTCGGTGTAGGTGAGCTTCTTGCTGTCGAACACGCAGAGCGGACGCAGCTTGTTGCCGCGCCACTGCGCCACGGCCTCGATCGGGTTGTTCACGCTGGAGTCGATGTGGTTGCCGACGAGCTGAACCGCGACTTCACCGCCGCCCTTGTAGGGGATGTAGGTGAGCTTCTTGCCGGTCGCCTTCTCGAGCGCGACGGTGATGATCTGGTCTTCCTGCTTCGAGCCGGTGCCGCCCATGCGGAACTGACCGTCCGGCGCCGCCTTGATCGCGTCGATGTATTCCTTCGCGGTCTTGTACGGCTTGTCGGCGTTCACCCAGAGGATGAATTCGTCGAGCGCCATCATCGTGACCGGCGTGAGATCCTTGTAGGAGAAAGGAATACCCGTCGCCAGCGGCGTGGTGAAAAGGTTCGACAGCGTGATGATCAGCTTGTGCGGATTGTTGCGCGAGCCCTTCACGTCGAGGAAGCCTTCGCCGCCTGCGCCGCCGGACTTGTTCACGACAATCATCGGCTGTTTCATCAGATTGTGTTTGCTGATGATGCCCTGGACAACACGGGCCATTTGGTCGGCGCCGCCGCCGGTGCCCGCGGGCACGATCAGTTCGACGGGGCGTGTCGGCTCCCAAGCAGCCTGTGACGGCGAAGCCGTGAAAGCAAAAGCGGCACCAAGAACAGCCGCAAAGGCACAATTCGCCGTATAGCGCGTACGCATCATTCAATACCTCCCTGTTGACCCAACCGGTCTTTATCGCCGGCTCATCGAACGTTCATTTCACTCGACCGTCAATCTCACGCGGCCGTGAGCCTTAATGGTGCAACGGGAACAGGTATTTAATATACCAAAATCTCTGGAGTGAGACGATCTGACGCAAGGGCCTGCCGCGCGCCAGCCTCGTTACGAACCCGTTTTTGCTGCGACGCAAACGCAGCCTTGCCATTCTGATGCTTGACGTTTTCTCGCTGAATTTTGCAACGCACCCAATGCGGCGCGAAGCCGTGCGGAACAGGTCCGCTCCGGATGATGCTACCGCCGCGGCGAAACCGCTCGGCCTCCTCGGCCAAAAGGATAAGATTCCGGCTTCACATGTCCAAAGAAAATTTTGGTCGTATCCGGGCCGGTTTCATCCAACGATCATCTTGCTACTCGTCGACCAGCGTGAACTGCAGCAGCAGCGTGCGCTGGATCATCGAGAAGTTGTCGTCCGAAATCAGCGTCAGCACGGTGTCGCCGTCCGCGATGTGGAAATCGATGCCTTCCATGTTGTCGATCTCGTAACCAAGATCGACATCGAAAATCACATCGCCGTCGACCGACGCGCCGGGCCGCACCTGCGCGATCGGAATGCGGCGGATACGAATGCCGAGACCCGACAGCAGCGAGAATTTGCGCTCGAGCAAAAGCAGGCTGCCCGACGGCAGCAGCGTCGCATCGCTGATATCGAAATCGTCGCGGCGGCGAATCGAGAATTCTCCCGGCATCGCGCCGCCGATCAGAAACGCCCGGATACGACCCTCGCCATCGAGCGCGCGCTCGGACATCGCGATCAGCGTGCCGGCAAGCGCCTGTCCCGCGCCGCTGCGCGCGCGCGATACGAACACCAGCGATTCCAGTCCGCGATTGAACGGCAGTTTGGCGACATGCGCCGGCGCGCTGACGATCTGCCCGCGCGCCAGCAGATCGCCTTCGGCCAGATCGAAACGCAGGATCTTGTTGACCCGTTCGAGACCGACATAGGCAATGGAGCCATCGAGCGCGAGCGACTCGGTGTCGAACCAGCCGCGCGCCGTGATGGCCTGTCCGTCGGGGCCCTGCATCGGCGCCGAGGTGACGTCGGCCATGCCCGACAACGCCTTGCCGTCATAGACAAGACGCCCGGCGAACCAGTTGGCGCGATCGCTGCAGGCAATGAAGCGCTCGCCCTTGTCATCCAGCCGCAGCGCCGAGAGACCGCCGAACGCGCGGAACGGCGAGGTCAGCACCAGGCCGCTGCGAAATTGCAGCGCGCCATAACGCAGATGGGACGCATCGCGCGGATCGAACGAACGGATCGGCCGGGCATTGACCTCGAGCCTCGCAATGGCGGGAGCCGCCGCGCGCCCGTGCTGCGCGAATGCCTGACGCGGCGAAGCCGCAAGGCCCGCGCCGCACAGCGCCGCGGCGCCTCGCAGAATGTCGCGGCGCCCGAACCGACCCGTCATCAAAATCAGGAATGCAGGCGTCGGCGCGGCGACGGCGGCGCCTTGGCCTCGCCATGCGTTTCGGTGAACAGTTCGGCGAGCTTCTCGGTGATCGCGCCGCCCAGTTCCTCCGCATCGACGATGGTCACGGCGCGGCGATAATACCGCGTCACGTCATGGCCGATGCCGATCGCGATCAGTTCGACCGGCGAGCGGGTCTCGATCTCCTCGATGATCCAGCGCAGATGGCGTTCGAGATAATTGCCGGCATTGACCGACAGCGTGGAATCGTCGACCGGCGCGCCGTCCGAGATCATCATCAGGATCTTGCGCTGCTCGGAGCGACCGAGCAGGCGCTTGTGCGCCCAGTCGAGCGCCTCGCCGTCGATGTTCTCTTTCAGGAGACCCTCGCGCATCATCAGGCCGAGGTTCTTGCGCGCGCGGCGCCAGGGCGCGTCGGCGGATTTGTAGACGATGTGGCGCAGATCGTTGAGGCGGCCGGGATTGGCCGGCTTGCCGGCGGCAAGCCACGCCTCGCGCGACTGACCGCCCTTCCAGGCCCGCGTGGTGAAGCCGAGAATCTCGACCTTGACGCCGCAACGCTCCAGCGTGCGCGCCAGAATATCGGCGCAGGTCGCCGCCACCGTGATCGGGCGGCCGCGCATCGAACCGGAATTGTCGAGCAGCAGCGTCACCACGGTGTCGCGGAACGTCGCTTCCTTCTCGCGCATGAAGGAGAGCGGATGCTGCGGATCGGTGACGACGCGTGACAGCCGCGCCGGATCGAGAATGCCTTCCTCGAGATCGAATTCCCAGGCGCGGTTCTGTTGCGCCATCAGCTTGCGCTGCAGGCGGTTGGCGAGCCGGGCCACGATGTGCTGCAGATGCGCGAGCTGCTTGTCGAGATAGCCCCGCAGGCGATTGAGCTCGTCCGGATCGCACAGATCCTCCGCCGACACCACCTCGTCGAACTTCGGCGCGAAGGCATGATATTCGGGGCCGCGCGGCTCATTGGTGCTGTGGGTGTTGGGCCGGATCGCCTCGCCCGGATGGTCCTCGTCGGCCAGATCGCCATCGTCGAGCGTGTCGCTGTCGGCGGTCTGCGCGCTGTCCATCGCATTCTCGGACTCGCTCTCGGTCGAGGGCTGCGCCTGCTCGGCGCTGATGTCCTCGCCGCTGTCGTTCTCTGACTCGCCGTCCTCGCCGGCCTGTCCCGCTTCGCCCGGCCGGGTTTCGTCCTCTTCCTCGTTCTCGTCCTGGTCGGACGAGCGTTCCTCGTTGATTTCGAGCGCGGTCAGCAGATCGTGGACCAGCTCCCCGAACTTCGCCTGATCTTCGGTAGCGCCATCGAGCCGGTCGAGACGCGAGCCGATCTTTTCCTCCAGGATCGGCCGCCACAGATCGACCATGCGCCGTGCCGCGGTCGGCGGCACCATGCCGGTGAGGCGCTCGCGCACCAGCAGCGCCAACGCGTCGGCCAGCGGCGCATCGGCCCGGCTGGTGATCTCGTCGAACTTGCCGCGATGGAAATGATCGTCGAGCATCGCGGTCAGGTTCTTGGCGACGCCGCTCATGCGCCGCGCGCCGATTGCCTCGACCCGCGCCTGCTCCACCGCCTCGAACACGCTGCGCGCCTGTCCGCTCGCCGGCGACAGCTTGCGATGCAGCTTGGGATCGTGACAGGCCAGCCGCAACGCGGCCGAATCGGCATGGCCGCGCACGATCGCGGCGTCCTTCCGGCTCAGCTTACGCGCCGGCTCCGGCAGCCGCGCCTTGCCCGGCGCCAGACCGGGACGCTCGGCCGAATACGTCACTTCAAGCTCGGGCTGCTTGGCGATCGCGCGCAACGCCGAGGTCACCGCCCGCTTGAACGGCTCGGTCGGCGATTCCTTCGAGTTCGGCCTGAACTTGACGTTGGATGTGGTCATCGGTGCCCGCTTCCTCTCCCCTCAGGCGGAGAGAGGCGAAATTGTCCCCGCAGTCTCAGCTCAGCGCCACGTTGACCGCCGATTCCGGCAGTTCGACGTTGAAGCAGCGCTGATAGAACTCGGCGACCAGCGGACGCTCGAGCTCGTCGCACTTGTTGAGGAAGGTAACGCGGAACGCAAAGCCGAGATCGCCGAAAATCTCCGCGTTCTCGGCCCAGGTGATCACCGTGCGCGGGCTCATCACCGTGGACAGATCGCCGTTGGCGAAGGCGTTGCGCGTGAGGTCGGCGAGCCGCACCATTTTGTTGACGATGTCGCGGCCGGCGTCGTTGCGATAGTGCTTGGCCTTGGCGAGCACGATCTCGACTTCCTCGTCATGCGGCAGATAGTTCAGCGTGGTGACGATCGACCAGCGGTCCATCTGGCCCTGGTTGATCTGCTGGGTGCCGTGATAGAGGCCCGAGGTATCGCCGAGACCGACGGTGTTGGCAGTGGCGAACAGACGGAACGCCGGATGCGGCTTGATCACCTTGTTCTGGTCGAGCAGCGTCAGGCGGCCGGAGACTTCCAGCACGCGCTGGATCACGAACATCACGTCGGGACGGCCGGCGTCGTATTCGTCGAACACCAGGGCGACGTTGCGCTGAAGCGCCCACGGCAGGATGCCGTCGCGGAATTCGGTGACCTGCTTGCCGTCCTTGACCACGATCGAGTCCTTGCCGACCAGATCGATACGGCTGATGTGGCTGTCGAGATTGACGCGCACGCACGGCCAGTTCAGGCGCGAGGCGACCTGCTCGATATGGGTGGACTTGCCGGTGCCGTGATAGCCCGTGACCATGACGCGGCGGTTCTTGGCGAAGCCGGCGAGAATGGCGAGCGTGGTGGCGCGGTCGAAACGATAATCCGGATCGACGTCCGGCACATGCGGATCCACTTCCGAATAGGCAGGAACCTCGAGATCGCTGTCGATGCCGAAAACCTGGCGGACGGACACTTTCATGTCCGGCAGGCCGGCCGGCTCTTGCGATGTGGTGATAGCGGCAGTCATCATTCCTCCGTGGTCTCGGGCGCTCCCGAAACCGGACGTGCATGTTCGCGGCAGGTAGGGTGCGGCCGCAACCTAGCAGACAGAAGCGGGCGGCAGAAGCCTTGCGCGCAATGAAAGTTCCGTTGAATTATCATAAAGATAGGCTCGCACAGCCGGATTTGAAGGGCAGCCCTGCAATTCTCTCGGCGCTCGGCCGGTTTTTTCGTCTTTCGGAACGCGCCGCTGCCAAAGAACCGGCACGCGGCAACCCCGATCCCCGCGCTGGCGCGGCGGCTCAGCTTTCGCCCGGCACCACCGTCTTGAGATAATTATACGCCTTGATGATCTCGATCAGGCGATCCTCGGTGGAGCGGTCGCCGCCATTGGCGTCGGGGTGATGGCGCTTCACCAGCAGCTTGTACTGCGCCTTGACGCTCTCCAGCGTCGCGTCGGCGCCGAGGCCCATCACCTGCAGCGCCTTGCGCTCGGCGTTGAAAATCTTGCGGGTCTCGGTTTTGGTCTCGGCCTTCGCGCCCGGACCCGGCCGCCAGCGGCCGCGCCCGTTCATCTCTGAGAACATCGCGAACGGATCGAGCGCGCCTTCGAATTCGTCCTGAGCGCCCGGCTTGCCTTTGGCCGGCCCGGAATTGGCGCCCATCTTCCAGGTCGGGCGATGGCCGGTCTGCGCATCCTTCTGGTAGCGCGCCACGGCGTCGTCGCTCATACCGGAAAAGAAATTGTAGGACTGGTTGTACTCGCGCACGTGATTGAGACAGAAGTGCCAGTACTCGCGCTCCCGGCCGCGCCCCTTGGGCGCGCGATGCGGCGCATTCGACGTGCAGCCCGGCCATTCGCACGCGACCGCCTCTTCCTTGACGCGCGGCTTCGCCTGCTTCGTCGGCTTGATGCGGATCTTGTCGAAATATTTTGATTCGAATGACATGACGGGTCGATGATGCCTTGCTGCAAGCTTCAGAAAGTCCGGCGCGCAACACTCCGCGCTGGGCGCGAATTTTTCGCGGCCGCGGATTATACATCACCGCTGCGATGAATCGCAATTGCAACAGCGTCGCCACGTGCGGCGATGTTTGATCGCGCAGCCATTGACCTTCCAGTATAACGCGCGATAGTGCGCAGATCATGACCGCAAGAGATCACATCGCGAAGAAACTGGCCGAGGCCTTCGCCCCGGATAAACTCGAGGTGATCGACGAATCGCATCTGCATGAAGGCCATGCCGGGTCTCGACCGGGCGGCGAGACTCACTTCAGGGTCGCGATCGTCGCCGCGGCCTTCGCGGGCAAGAGCCGCGTCGAACGCCACCGCATGGTGAACGCGGCGCTGGCGCAGGAACTGGCCGGCGGCATCCACGCCCTCGCCGTCAAGGCGCAGGCACCGGGCGAAACGGTTTGATCCGGCGCCCCCGAACAAAATGACAGAAAGTCGAGCCGTCATTGCGAGGAACGTAAGCTCCGAAGCAATCCAGCTCTTGCTTGAAAATGAATTCAGGCTGGATTGCTTCGCTCCGCTCGCAATGACGACGGAGTTGGCCGAACCTCATCTCATGACGCCCTAGAAAAAGCTGAACGCCCGGCCGACGCGGCGCGGCTGCAATTCGTCCTGCGTTTCCGGCGGCAACGGCACGATGCGCAGCGCGGTGATGCGGTTGCGCTCGCGCCGCAGCACCCGGAAGCGGAAACCGTGGAAGGTGAAGCTCTGGCCGCGATCCGGAATCGAGCGCGCTTCGTGAATCACCAGACCCGCGATCGTGGTCGCCTCCTCGTCCGGCAGATTCCAGTCCATCGCGCGGTTGAGATCGCGGATCGGCACCGAGCCGTCCACCACCACCGAGCCGTCCGGCTGCGCGCGCACGCCGGCGACCACCACGTCATGCTCGTCGGAAATATCGCCGACGATTTCTTCCAGAATATCCTCGAGCGTCACCAGGCCCTCGACCTCGCCATACTCGTCGACCACCAGCGCGAAATGGGTCTTGCGGCGGCGGAATGCCTTGAGCTGCTCCGACAGCGGCCGCATCTCCGGCACGAACCACGGCGGCAGCGCGATGGCGGCGGCATCGACCTTCGAGATATCGCCGGTCAAACGAATGGCGCGCAGCAGATCCTTGGCGTGCAGTACGCCGACGATGTTCTCCGGCTTGTCGCGCCACAGCGGAATGCGGGTGTATTCGGTGGCCAGCACCTCGCGCACCAGCTCCTCCGCCGGCAGGTCGGCATTGACCATCACCATCTCGGTGCGGTGGACCATGACGTCGGAGACGTCGAGATCTTTCAGATCGAGCAGGCCGCCGAGCATATCGCGGTCCTGCTTCTCGACGCCGCCCTCGTGATGCATCAGATCGACCGCGCCGCGCAGCCGCTCGGTCGGCGACAGCAGCGGCTGATTGGCGCCGAGCGGAATGCCGAGCATCCTCATCAGCACGCGCACGATGCCTTCGATGACGGTGAGGATCGGGCCGAGGATCGCCGTGACCCATTGCATCGGCCGCGCCACCAACAGCGAGATGCGGTCCGGCGCGTTGATGGCGATGGTCTTGGGCAACACCTCTGCGAAGATGATGACGAGCACCGACATCACGCCGGTCGCATAGAGCACGCCGACCTCGCCGAACCAGGCGGTGAGCACGCCGGTGGCGAGCGCGGACGCGCCGATATTGGCGAGGTTGTTGCCGACCAGCAGCGCGCCGATCATGCGTTCGCGCTTCTCCAGAAGCCGCGTCACGATGCCGGCCTGGGTGCTGCCGCCCTTCCGCAGCCGCAGCATGCTGGCGCGCGAGGAGCCGGTCAGCGCGGTCTCGCTGGCGGAGAAGAACGCCGAAATCAGCAGACACGCGACGACGATCGAAAACGTGAACCAGTCCATGGAAATGATCAGCCCGGTTTGGCCGCAAGCTTCTCGGCCAGAAACGCACGCACGGCGGCGGGATCGACATCGTTCACGACCACCGCGCGACCGATGGCTTCGAGCAGGATGAAGGTCAGCTTGCCGCGTTTCACCTTCTTGTCCTGCGCCATCAGCGCCAAGAGGGAATCGGCATCGCCGACGCCCTCCTGCGCAAAGCCCGCAATGTCCTGAAGATGGGTGGGCAGGCCGGCGGACGCAAGATGGCGCCGGATCCGCTCCGCCGCCTCCTGCGGGATCATGCCGAGCGCGGCGGAGAATTCCGCCGCCAGCACCATGCCGACCGCGACGCCCTCGCCATGAAACAGCCGGTCGGAAAATCCGGTGGCCGCTTCCAGCGCATGGCCGAAGGTATGACCGAGATTGAGCAGCGCGCGCTCGCCGCTCTCGCGCTCGTCGCGCGCCACGATTCCCGCCTTGGCGCGGCAGCTTGCCGCGATCGCCTCTTCGCGCGCGGCGCTGCCGGTGAAGATGCCGGCGTGGTTCGTCTCCAGCCACTCGAACAAGGCGAGATCGCCGAGCACGCCGTATTTCGCCACCTCGGCATAGCCGGCGCGGAACTGGCGCGGCGCCAGCGTATCGAGCACGCCGGTATCGGCCACCACCAGAATCGGCTGGTGAAATGCGCCGACCAGATTCTTGCCCTGCGGCGAGTTGATGCCGGTCTTGCCGCCGACCGATGAATCGACCTGCGCCAGCAGCGAGGTCGGCACCTGCACGAAATCGACCCCGCGCCGCACGATCGCCGCGGCGAAACCGGCAAGATCGCCGATCACGCCGCCGCCCAGCGCGACCACGAGATCGCCGCGCTCGATCCTCGCCGCGATCAGGCCTTCGCTGACGTCGGTGAGCACGCGATAGCTCTTGGAGCCCTCGCCCTCGTCGACGACGATATCCGTCGCATCGATGCCCGCTTGCGCCAGCGAGGCGCGCGTCGGCGCCAGCCAGTATTTCGCCACCGTGCGGTCGGTGACGATGGCCACCCGCGCGCCGGGGCGCAGCGCCTTGATGCGCGCGCCCAACGAGGCCAGTTCGCCACGGCCGATCACGATCTCATAGGAACGTTCGCCGAGCGCGACATCGACCCGCGCGGAGGCCGCGCCGGTTGCCGGGGTCAAAGTCTGTGCAATGGTCATCATGCTCGGCTCGCGGCCTGCCCGACGGCGGGCCTGTTCAACAGATAAGCGTGCAGCGCGTCGATGCATTCATCGACGATCTTTTCATGCGGCACGTCGCGCGACAGGATCGCGATATCGGCCAGCTCGTACAGCGGCCCGCGTTCGGCGATCAGACGATCGATCGTTCCCGCCGGATCGGCGGTCTGCAACAGCGGCCGCTCGGTCCGGCGCTTGACCCGACGCAGGATCACATCGCCGTCCGCCTTCAGCCAGATCGACACCGCCCGGTCGCGAATCCGATCCCGGGTCTCCTCGCGCAGCACCGCGCCGCCGCCGGTGGCCAGCACGCGCGGGCCTTCGTCGAGCAGGCGCGCGATCACCTTGGCCTCGCCGTCGCGAAAATGCGGCTCGCCATGGGTGGCGAAAATATCGGGGATCGACATGCCGGCTGCGGCCTCGATCTCCTGATCGGCATCGACGAAGGCCAGATGCAGCCGCGCCGCCAGCCGGCGACCGACCGTCGATTTGCCCGAGCCCATCATGCCGACCAGCACGATCAGGCGCGAGCCGAGCGCCGAGACGATCTCGGCGGCGCGGTTCACGCCCGAACCCGATCTGGCAGCGATCTCCGACATGCGGCAAACGGACCTTTTGCTCAAGGCGGCATCCCCTGCGCCACCCCTCACACCTATACTACCTGCGCGCGGCAGGGGGCCAGAGCCCCTTGCCGAAACCTTGCGAACATGGTGGGTGTCGCTTAACGATTTTCCGACTGTCGGCTTGGCGGCCAGGCAAGCCTCCCGGCAGCCGTGCTCGGGGTTCTGACGATGCCCACCCTGTTCCGTTTTCTCACGGTCGTCGCGGTGATCGGCGGCCTGATCTATGGCGGCATCTACGCGCTGGCGAATTTCGTCAATCCGAATCCGCGCGACATGACCGTCACCGTGGCGCCCGACAAGTTCATCAAGAAATAGCGCGGGAGGAACGATGGCGGCATCCTCCGACGCGCAGCTCATCCATCTGTTCCTCGACATGCTGGCCGCCGAACAGGGCGCCGGTATCAACACGCTGGCGGCCTATCGCGGCGATCTCGAAGATCTGTCGGACTTCATCGCCCATCAGGGCAAGAGCTTCGTCAGCGCCGACACGCAAAGCCTGCGCGATTATCTCGCCGATCTGGACACCCGCGGCTTCAAGTCATCGAGCGTGGCGCGGCGGCTGTCGTCGATGCGGCATCTGTTTCGCTTCCTGCTCAACGAGCGGCGGCGCGAGGACGATCCGGCGGCGATCCTGTCGGGGCCGAAACGCGCGCGGACCTTGCCCAAGGTGCTGTCGATCGCCGATGTCGATCGCCTGCTGGAGAAGGCGCGGCAGCTGGCCGAAACGCCGGAGCAGTCGCCGCTGCAGACGTTCCGCGCCCTGCGGCTGTGCTGCCTGCTCGAAGTGCTCTACGCCACGGGCTTGCGCGTCTCCGAACTGGTGGCGCTGCCGCTGTCGGCGGCGCGGCGCGACGCGCGCATGATCGTGGTGCGCGGCAAGGGCAACAAGGAACGTCTGGTGCCGCTCAACCAGTCGTCACGGCAGGCGATGGCGGACTATCTTGCCGCCATGGAAGCCGCGCACGGCGGCAAGACATCCGCGCTCGCGCGCGGCAAATGGCTGTTTCCCTCATCCGGCGACAGCGGGCACCTGACGCGGCAGCATTTCGCGCGCGACCTCAAGGAGCTTGCCGCCGCCGCCGGCCTGCCGCCGCGCATCGTCAGCCCGCATGTGCTGCGCCATGCCTTCGCCAGCCATCTGCTGCACAATGGCGCGGATCTGCGCATCGTGCAGACCCTGCTCGGCCATACCGACATTTCCACCACGCAAATCTACACCCACGTCGTCGAAGAGAGGCTGAAGAGCCTGGTGCGGGACCTGCATCCGCTTGCGGAAAAATAATAAATCAAGCGAATTCAATGATTTCCTTCACAATTTGAGCCGCTTGACTTGAGCCGTCGCCGAGTCCAGTTTCCGCCCGCCGCAGCAATCTTCGCAATTGCTCCTATATTGATTTCCCATGACGGACCTGATGCGCAGCTATCTCGACTTTGAAAAGCCGATCGCCGAACTCGATTCCAAGGTGGACGAGTTGCGCGCGCTGGCGGCCAATGGCAGCGACATCGGCGAGGAAGTCTCGCGCATCGAGGACAAAGCGCGCCAGACGCTGCACGATCTCTATGCCAATCTGACGCCGTGGCAGAAGACCCAGGTCGCGCGCCATCCGCAGCGGCCGCATTGCGTCAACTACATCGCCAGCCTGATCACCGATTTCACCCCGCTCGCCGGCGACCGCAAATTCGGCGACGACGAGGCGCTGGTCGGCGGCTTCGGCCGCTTCCACGGCGAGAGCGTCTGCGTCATCGGCCAGGAAAAAGGCTCGACCACCGAGAGCCGGCTCAAGCACAATTTCGGCATGGCGCGGCCCGAGGGCTATCGCAAGGC
>MKUJ01000011.1:157923-160468 GCA_001897755.1 Afipia sp. 64-13 | reverse complement strand
CCGGCGCCTATCCCGGCATCGGCGCCGAGGAGCGCGGCCAGGCCGAGGCCATCGCGCGCTCGACCGAAGCCTGCCTCAACCTCACGGTGCCGAACGTCGCGGTGATTCTCGGCGAAGGCGGCTCCGGCGGCGCCATCGCCATCGCCACCGCCAATCGCGTCCTGATGCTGGAGCATGCGGTCTACAGCGTGATCTCGCCGGAAGGCGCGGCCTCGATCCTGTGGCGCGACGCCGGCAAGGCGCAGGAGGCGGCGACCAACCTCAAGATCACCGCGCAGGATCTGGCGCGCTTCGGCGTGATCGACACCATCCTCCACGAACCGCCGGGCGGCGCGCACCGCGATCCCGAGGCCATGATCGCGCGCACCGGCGAGGCGATCGCCGAAGCGTTCGAGGAACTGCGCCATCTCGATCCGATCACCGTGCGCAACCAGCGCCGGCAGAAGTTCCTCGATATCGGCCGCCGGCTCGGCTGATCCATTCGCCCCGCCACGTCCGCACCGATTCATTCGGGCTGATCCATCAGCGCCGATTCATTCGCGCCGATTCATGCGGGCCATGCCCGCCAGCGTGTCGTCGCATCGGGAACCGAGCGGCGCGACGGCCAATCATGGCTTTTTCGTGGTCAATATCGTTAATGTTTTCTTGACCATCGCCGCCATTCCGCGGCTTCGCTGCGGCGCGCTCTGCTTGCGACAAGGGGTCCTTTAAGGATATTAGTTAAAAGTATCCGGAGTTTCTGGTTCCCATCCGCCGGCCCTTTGCATCTGCTCGCGTGATGACGAACTGCGGAGTGTTATCTTGACCCATCGCACGCTCGTTCGCGCGCTTCTGCTCTCCTCCGTTCTGGCGGCGGGCCTCGTGCTGTCCGGCTGCAATGGCGACGGCCTCTCGCCCAGCGCCAAGGCGTCCAAACCGATTCCGGAAAAGCTCCTGAAGGAGATGGACGCCAGGAACATGGACAAGGGCTCGCCGATGCTGGTGCGCCTGTTCAAGCAGGAAGCCGAACTCGAGGTCTGGAAGCAGGATCGCAACGGCCGTTTCGCGCTGCTCAAGACCTATCCGATCTGCCGCTGGTCCGGCGATCTCGGCCCGAAGATCCGCGAAGGCGACCGCCAGGCGCCGGAAGGCTTCTATTCGATCACGCCGGCGCAGATGAACCCGGGCTCGGCCTATTACCTGTCGTTCAACATGGGCTATCCCAACGCCTACGACAAAGCCTGGGGCCGCACCGGCTCGCAGCTCATGGTGCATGGCGACTGCTCCTCGCGCGGCTGCTACGCGATGACCGACGAGCAGATTTCGGAAATCTATTCGCTCGGCCGCGAATCGTTCTTCGGCGGCCAGACCGCGTTCCAGGTGCAGGCCTATCCGTTCCGCATGACGCCGCAGAACATGGCGCGCCATCGCGACAATCCGAACATGCCGTTCTGGAAGATGATCAAGGAAGGCAACGACTATTTCGAGGTCACCAAGCTCGAACCCAAGGTCGACTTCTGCGAGAAGAAATACGTGTTCGGCGCGGAGAAGCCCGCGGACGCCATTCGCCCGCCGGTGTTCAACGCCTCGGCGAAGTGCCCGACCTATGAAGTGCCCGCCGATATCGCCGAAGCGATCAAGAACAAGGAACGCGCCGACCAGAGCAAGTTCGCCGAGCTGATCTCGCGCGGCACGCCGATGGCGAAATCGCGCGCCGGCATCGACGGCGGCATGCATCCGGTGTTCGCCTCCAAGCTGCCGGAAGCGCAGACCATCGCAACCAGCGACGCCACCGATTACACCGTCGCCTCCTACGGTCCGGCTCCCGGCACGATCCCCTCGCACGTCAATCCGCCGCGGCTGCCCGAGGGCGTCGCCACCGCCGATCTTGTGACACCGGCTGAACCGACCGCGCCGGCGGCCAGCTCCGCCGCGCCGGCCGGCACGGCGTCGAGCGGCGGCTTCTTCAGCAGCCTCGCCGCCAAGGTCGGCCTGCGCCGCGAGACTCCGGAGCAGAAAACGGCGACCACGCGCACCGCCAAGCCGGCACCCGCGCCGAAGTCGAAGCCGGTGCCCAAGAGCGTGCAGACCGCGAAAGCCTCCACGCCAGCCGCTGCCGCGCCGCGCGTGATCCCGCTCGACCGGCCGAAACAGGCGCAGGCCCAGCCCAATCCGGCGCCCGCCGCGCCGACGCCGCCGCAGTCGATCGCCGGCGCGCAGCCCACCGTGCCGTCGAACACCTTCGACAGCCGCTGGTCGACCTTCCGCTAGATCGTCATTATCCATTTCCGTCATGCCCGGCCTCGTCCCGGGCATCCACGTCTCCACGATATTCGGCTAAGCAAGACGTGGATCGCCGGGACAAGCCCGGCCCTGACGAGAGCGGAAAAATCCGAAACAAGTTTCCATTAAAAACCGCCGATCATTGATGGACATTCCTCTCCCGGTCATCCCGGCGCAGGGCGGGACCCATCACCACAGGCCTTTCAGGAAGAAAGCCGGGGCTGCCGTGCCACAATCATCGACCGGGATTATGGGCCCCGGCGCAGGGCGGGACGACCCTTTA
>MKUJ01000011.1:96528-157914 GCA_001897755.1 Afipia sp. 64-13 | reverse complement strand
GTTTTTCTTTCACTAAACGCCCGCGCTCACGCGCGGCGATATCGATCGCCGCATCACGCAAGCTTGCCGTGACAATGCTTGAACTTGCGACCCGAGCCGCACGGGCAATCCTCGTTGCGGCCGACCTTGCCCCAGGTCGCCGGGTTCTGCGGATCGCGCTCGGACGGCGGCACCGGCACCAGCGACGCGGCGGCGAACGCCATCTCGTCCTCGCCGGTGTTGGGGTTCATCTTGTGCGCTTCCATCTGCGGCAGTTCCGGCTGCTGCTCTTCCGGCGGCACGATCTCGACGCGCATCAGCTGCGCGGTGACCGCCTCGCGCAGATGCGCGATCAGACCCTCGAACAGCGCGAACGCCTCGGACTTGTATTCCTGCAACGGATCGCGCTGGCCGTAGCCGCGCAGGCCGATCACCTGACGCAGATGATCGAGCATGATCAGATGCTCGCGCCACAGATGATCGAGGGTCTGCAGCAGGATCGATTTCTCGACATAGCGCATCACCTCGGGGCCCCACTGCGCCGACTTCGCCGCCATGTGCTCGTCGGCGCGCTGCTCGATGCGGGTCAGCATCTCCTCGTCGGCGATGCCCTCTTCCTTGGCCCATTCCTCGACCGGAAGCTCGAGGCCGAGCACGCGGACCAGTTCCTCGTGCAGGCCGGCGACGTCCCACTGCTCGGCATAAGCGTGCTCGGGGATGTGCTTGGCGACCAGATCCTCGACCAGGACATGACGCATGTCGGAAACCGTCTCGGCGACGTTCTGGTCGCGCATCAGATCGATGCGCTGCTCGAAGATCACCTTGCGCTGATCGTTCTGCACGTCGTCGTATTTCAGCAAATTCTTGCGGATGTCGAAGTTGCGCGCCTCGACCTTCTGCTGCGCCTTCTCCAGCGCCTTGTTGATCCACGGATGGATGATCGCCTCGCCTTCCTTGAGGCCGAGACGCTGCAGCATGGTGTCGAGCCGGTCGGACCCGAAAATGCGCATCAGGTCGTCTTCCAGCGACAGGAAGAACTTGGTGCGGCCGAGATCGCCCTGACGGCCGGCACGGCCGCGAAGCTGGTTGTCGATGCGGCGGGATTCGTGCCGCTCCGAGCCGATGATGTAGAGACCGCCCGGCTTGGTGATGGTCTTGGCGGGCTTGCTGCCCTTGGCCGGCTCGATCTCGATCACCTCGGAGGCGCCGAGCACGATGTCACGGAATTTTTCGATGTCGGCCTTGATCCGCTCGACGATCTTCTGCTTCTCGGCCTCGTCTTCGACCCCGGCCGTGGCGGCAGCGGCGCGCATCTCCGCCGAACCGCCGAGCTTGATGTCGGTGCCGCGGCCCGCCATGTTGGTCGCGATGGTGATCGCGCCCGGCACGCCGGCCTCGGCGACGATATAGGCTTCCTGCTCGTGGAAGCGGGCGTTCAGCACCGCGAACAGTTTCGACGGCTTGCCGGAGCGCGCCGCGTCGTACAGCTTCTCCATCGATTTCGGATTGCTGAAATCGATCTGCTTGTAGCCGTTCTGCTTGAGGAAATCAGCGAGCAGTTCGGACTTCTCGATCGAGGCGGTGCCGACCAGCACCGGCTGCATGCGCTTGTGGGCGCGTTCGATCTCGGCGAGAATCGCGGCGTATTTTTCCTTGGCCGAGCGATAGACCTCGTCGTCCTCGTCGAGGCGCGCCACCGGCACGTTGGTCGGCACCTCGATCACTTCGAGCTTGTAGATATCGAACAGTTCGTCCGCCTCGGTCGCCGCGGTGCCGGTCATGCCGGCGAGCTTGTCGTACATGCGGAAGTAATTCTGGAAGGTGATCGAGGCCAGCGTCTGGTTCTCTGGCTGGACCGTGACGTGCTCCTTGGCTTCCAGCGCCTGGTGCAGACCTTCCGAATAGCGGCGGCCCGGCATCATGCGGCCGGAGAATTCGTCGATGATGACGACTTCGTCGTCGCGCACGATGTAGTCCTTGTCGCGCGTGAACAGCGAATGGGCGCGCAGGCCCTGATTGATGTGGTGCACGACCGAGACGTTCTCGACATCGTAGAGCGAGGCGCCCTTGAGCAGCCCGGCATCGCGCAGCAGGGTCTCGATCTTCTCCATGCCGGCTTCGGTCAGCGTCACCGTGCGCTGTTTCTCGTCGACCTCGAAATCGGTCGCCTTCTCCAGCTTCGGCATGAAGGTGTCGATGGTGTTGTAGAAATCCGAGCGATCGTCGAGCGGACCGGAAATGATCAGCGGCGTGCGCGCCTCGTCGATCAGGATCGAGTCGACTTCGTCGACGATGGCGTAGAAGTGCGGCCGCTGGACCATGTCCTCGAGGCGGTACTTCATGTTGTCGCGCAGATAGTCGAAACCGTATTCGTTGTTGGTGCCGTAGGTGATGTCGCAGGCATAGGCCGCCTGCCGCTCGGCGTCGTCCAGACCGTGCACGATGACGCCGGTGGTGAGGCCGAGGAACGAATAGATCTGGCCCATCCAGGCGGCGTCGCGCCGGGCGAGGTAATCGTTGACGGTGACGACATGCACGCCCTTGCCGGCGAGCGCGTTGAGGTAGACCGCCAGCGTCGCCACCAGCGTCTTGCCTTCGCCGGTCTTCATCTCGGCGATGTCGCCCTCGTGCAGCACCATGCCGCCGATCAACTGGACGTCGAAATGGCGCTGGCCGAGCGTGCGCTTGGCGGCTTCGCGCACCGTGGCGAAGGCCGGCACCAGAATGTCGTCGAGGCTCTTGCCCTCGGCGATCTGCTGCCTGAACTCGGCGGTGCGCGCCTTCAGCGCCTCGTCGGACAGAGCCGCGATTTCCGGCTCCAACGCATTGATGGCGGCGACCCGCGATTGATACGCCTTGAGCCGACGGTCATTGGCGGATCCGAACAATTTGCGGGCAAGCGCGCCGATCATCGTATGCTATTCCTGTCTTGCAGTTGGGCGTTCAGCCGCGATATCGCGACATCCGTCAGATGCCTGCCCGCGACCAAAATGCCTGCGCGGACAACTTCTTGCGACCGTTCCTCGCGCGACCATTCCTCGCGCGACCATTCCTCGCGGATGAGTGAAAGAGGCAGTGTCTCTA
Source organism: Afipia sp. 64-13 (assembly GCA_001897755.1). GTDB lineage: Bacteria > Pseudomonadota > Alphaproteobacteria > Rhizobiales > Xanthobacteraceae > Afipia. Next base: position 154,851 of record MKUJ01000011.1, on the reverse strand, counting down.
AAAGTTCGCGCTTCGCGCACCCGCTCGGGACGCTAAGGCGGCCTGGCAGACAGATATGGGCGCCCCGGACCCTTGTCAACGCACGGACCTGTCAAGGATTTCATGATTTTGACTGGTTTTCGCGTTGCCATCCGCGGGACGTTGGGCGAGTGTCCGGCGGTCTCACATCCGGTCGATCATGACCGGCGACTTTGACAGAAAAGGACTTTCCATGACCCCGTTTTCGACCCGCACGAGCATCTTCGTGCGCCTTGGCCTGCTTTCGACCGTCGCGACCGGCTGTGTCGCGCTGGCGCTGGTCGCGGCCCAGCCGCTGCGCGCGCAGGATGCCAATACCGTGGTCGCCCGGGTCAACGGCGCCGACATTCATCAAAGTGACGTGACCGCCGCCGAGGCCGAACTGGGACCGAGCCTCGCCCAGATGGACCCGGCCACCCGCCGCGACAACATCATTTCGTTTTTGATCGACCTCAAGATCGTCGCCAAGGCCGCCGAGGACAAGAAGATCGGCGACACCCCCGACTTCAAGCAGAAGCTCGCCTTTACCCGCAACCGCCTGCTGATGGACGGGCTGCTCGCCAATGAAGGCAAGGCCGCCGTCACCGACGCCGCGCTGCATAAGGTCTATGACGAGGCCGCCAAGCAGATCGGCGGCGAACAGGAAGTCCACGCCCGGCACATCCTGCTCGACACCGAGGATCAGGCCAAGGAAGTCGTCGCCGAACTGAAGAAGGGCGCCGACTTCGCCGAACTGGCGAAAAAGAAGTCCAAGGATCCCGGCGCCTCCGACGGCGGCGATCTCGGCTTCTTCACCAAGGACCAGATGGTGCCGGAATTCTCCGCCGCCGCCTTCGCGCTCGAGCCCGGCAAGATTTCCGAGCCGGTGAAGTCGCAGTTCGGCTGGCATGTCATCAAGGTCGAGGAAAAGCGCGCCCGCAAGGCGCCGGAGTTCGATCAGGTGAAGCCGCAGCTCGAAGCCTTCGTGGTGCGCAAGGCGCAGGCCGACTACGTCGCCAAGCTGCGCTCGGAAGCCAAGATCGAGCGTCTCGACAAACCGGCCGAGCCGGCCAAGACCGATGCCAAGCCGGACACGGCTCCCGCGAAGAAGAAGTAACACATTGATCTTCCTGCCCACGGGGCAGAAAGATCGGATCGGACAATGGGCGGGCCACGTCTTTCGTGACCCGCCCATTTCGCATCCTCATCGCACTCACCGAGTTTGCTCTTTTCTTCCCTCTCCCCTTGTGGGAGAGGGTGGCGAGAATAAGCGAAGCGCATTCGAGCCGGGTGAGAGGTGATGTGACAAGCGCCCCTCACCCGCTTCGCGGCTTCGCCGCTCAGCACCCTCGCCCACAAGGGGAGAGGGAAGACGTTGAAGGCTCGCCCCATGTCCACTGCCATTTCTCCCCTCGCTCCCACTGATGTGCCCGACATGCCGGTGATCGCCGGCGTGCGCCTTGCGACGGCGGCGGCCGGCATCCGCTACAAGGGCCGCACCGACGTGCTGCTGGCGCTGCTCGACAAGGGCACCACGGTGGCCGGTGTGTTCACCCGGTCGAAATGCCCGAGCGCCGCGGTGGACTGGTGCCGCGCCAAACTGAAAGGCGGACAGGCCCGCGCGCTGGTGGTGAATTCCGGCAACGCCAACGCCTTCACCGGCAAGACCGGCAAGCAGGCCACCACGCTGACCGCCGCGATCGCGGCGAAGGCGACCGGCAGCAGTCCCGATAACATCTTTCTGGCTTCCACCGGCGTGATCGGCGAGCCGCTCGACGCCACCAAGTTCAACGGCGTGCTCGACGACCTCGCGCTGCGCGCCGTGCCGGAAGGCTGGCTCGACGCTGCCCGCGCGATCATGACCACCGACACCTTCCCGAAGGTCGCGACCGCGACGGTGCGGCTCGGCAAGGCGAAGGTCACCATCAACGGCATGGCTAAGGGCGCCGGCATGATCGCGCCCGACATGGCGACCATGCTGTCGTTCGTGTTCACGGACGCGCCGCTGTCGGCGAGTGTGCTGCAATCGCTGCTCAAGACCGGCGTTGCCGACACCTTCAACGCGGTGACCATCGACGGCGATACCTCGACCTCCGATACGCTGCTCGCCTTCGCCACCGGCGCCGCCAAGGATGCGCCGAAGATCAGCCGCGCCTCCGATCCGCGCCTCAAGGCCTTCGCCAAAGCGTTTCACGGCGTGCTCGCCAATCTCGCCGAGCAGGTGGCGCGCGACGGCGAGGGCGCGCGAAAGCTGATCGAGATCACGGTCGAGGGCGCGACCTCCAACGCCTCGGCGCGCAGGATCGCGATGTCGATCGCCAATTCGCCGCTGGTGAAAACCGCTGTCGCCGGCGAGGACGCCAATTGGGGCCGCGTGGTGATGGCGGTCGGCAAGGCCGGCGAGCCGGCCGATCGCGACAAGCTCTCGATCTCGTTCAACGGCATCCGCGTCGCCCATCGCGGCGCGCGCGACCCGTCCTACGACGAGGCGGAAGTGTCAAAACTGATGAAGCAGCAGACCATCCGCATCAAGGTCGGGCTCGGCCTCGGCAAGGGCCGCGACCGCGTGCTGACCTGCGACCTCACCAAGGAATATGTCGCCATCAACGGCGATTATCGCTCGTGATTCGCAGTCGCTTGCTGCAGGCCGCCGTCGGATTTGGCGCCACCGCCATGTTCATGGCGGACGCCACCGCGGAGCCGCGCCTCCTGAAGCGAAAGGTCGAGAGCGGCACGCCATCCGTTGTCGGCATCGGCACGCGCTGGAACAAGGCTTGCGCAAGCATCGGCGTTCCGAACGTCCGGATAGAAATTCCCCCGGGCAACGGATTTGTCTGTATCCGGCACGGCAAAGTCATCCCTCGCCACATCATTTTCGGCAAAGGGAAGCAATGTCTCGACACCGAGATGGACGGCGTTCAAATTATCTATCAATCGCGACACGAATTCTCGGGAATGGATTCGATGACCTACACTCTGAAATTCCCTCGCGGCGAGCGCACATTCACCACCCGAATCGCTGTCACGCCCACCTCGCGCCGCTCCGCCGGGTATGATGAGATGCCGCACGAACGGCAGAAGCCGGGCCCCGCGCCCGAATGTGCAGCACTCGTCTCTTGAACAGGCTCGTCTCATGAAGCTGGTTTTCGTCGTCGCCTGCGCGCTGATCGATGCCGACAACCGCGTGCTGATCGCGCAGCGCCCGCAAGGCAAGCAACTCGCCGGGCTGTGGGAATTTCCCGGCGGCAAGCTGGAGCCCGGCGAGCGGCCGGAGCCGGCGCTGATCCGCGAACTACACGAAGAACTCGGGATCGTTGTGCAGGAGGCGTGCCTCGCGCCGCTGACCTTCGCCAGCCATGCCTATGAGGACTTCCACCTGATGATGCCGCTCTACGTCTGCCGACGCTGGGAAGGCACCGTCAGCGGCCGCGAGGGCCAGCCGCTCGCCTGGGTCCGCGCCAACAAGCTGCGCGACTATCCGATGCCGCCGGCGGACATTCCGCTGATCCCGCATCTGACGGGGTTGTTGCTGTAAAAAATTCTGCGGTCGTCCCGGCGAAGGCCGGGACCCATAGCCCCTGTAAAACGATGAACGGGGACCGGCTCGCTCCAGCGGTGAATCTGCCAACTCAGGGATTATGGGTCCCGGCCTTCGCCGGGACGACTCGCGGAGGGATGACCCGCCTTCTTCACCGCCTCTTCCAGCGACATTGTCGCCGAGCCCGGCTTCAGCGGTTTGGGCTGGCTGTCATGCGGCGCCCAGCCCGCCATCCACACGATATCGAAGGTGGCGCGGATGCGGCCGTCGGCGTCGGCGAAGCGTTCGCCATAAATCTCCGCCATCCGCGCCAGCGTGGCGCGGCGCAGCGGCGCGCGCCGGCGCTCGGACAGAATATTGGTCGCGCCCATCCGCCGCAGATCCTGCATCAGCGCGAACACATGGCCGTAACGCACCACGACGCGGTCGACATCGGTCACCGGCAACGCAAACCCCGCACGCTGCAACAGCGCCCCGGCATCGCGAAGATCGACCATCGGCGCGACCCGCGGCGACAGCCCGCCCTCGATCTCCGCTTCGGCCGCGGCGAACGCCTGCCGCAATTCGGTCAGCGTGTCGCCACCCGCCATCGCGGCGAGGAAATAGCCGTCCGGCTTCAAGGCGCGGCGGATCTGCGCCAGCGTACCGGGCAGATCGTTGACCGCCTGCAGCGCGAAGAGCGAGACCGCGAGATCGAACGCCTCGCGCGCGAGCGGCAGCGGCTCGCTGTCGCTGTCCGGCAACGCGATCGCGGCGGCCTTGCCCGCCCGCGCGCCCAGCGCCTGCATCACCGCTTCGCCGGGCGAGCCGACATCGATGGCGCGATCGAACGTCCGCACCACCGCGCCGAGCCGCTCGTCCATATCGGCGGCGACGCGGTCGAACAGAAAGGTCTCCGCGCCCAGCGCCTGCGCACGATGTTGCCGCCGGCGCAGCAATGCGCGGTCGAAGAACCGTGGCGGATCGTGGTCGGGGGCGGCCATGGCCCCTGTTACGCCGCTCGCCCCCGCGCCGCAATGCTCCGGCGCAAGAACGATCCCGCGCGGTTCGGCCCGACAATGCTTGAGGCCATGGTCCGCCGGGACTAGCCTTGAACGATGGACACTCCCCTCGCGTCCGCCAATCCATCCGGCACGCGCCCGGCGCCGCGCCGGCCGGCAAAATTGCTGGCCGCCTGCCGCGCGGCATTGTCGTCCGCCGGGCGGATGGCGCTCGATCTCGCGCTGCCGACACTGTGCGTTGCCTGCCGCGAGCCGGTGGACGGCGAAGGGCTCTGCCCGGCCTGCTGGGCGCGGCTGTCGTTCATCGCGCCGCCATTCTGTTCCCGGCTCGGCATTCCCTTCGTCTACGATCCCGGCCCCGGCCTGCTGTCGATGGAAGCGATCGCGAGCCCGCCGTCCTATCGGCGCGCCCGCGCCGCCGTGCGCTACGACGATGTCGCCCGCACCATGGTTCACGCGCTGAAATATCAGGATCGCACCGACCTCGCCCCGGCAATGGGGCGCTGGATGGTCCGCGCCGGCGCTGAGTTGCTCGCCGAGGCCGACCTTTTGGTGCCGGTGCCGCTGCACTGGAAGCGAAGCTGGAGCCGGCGCTACAACCAGTCCGGCGCGCTCGCGCGCGTCATCGCCGGGCACGCGGGCACCCCGATGGCGCGCGAGGCGCTGACACGTGTCCGCCCGACCGAACAGCAGATCGGCCTGTCGCGCGCCGAGCGCGCCCGCAATGTGCAGGGTGCCTTCAAGGTGCTGCCGGAGAACAGAAGCGCGGTCGAAGGCCGCCGGATCGTGCTGATCGACGATGTGCTGACCTCCGGCGCCACCGCCGACGCCTGCGCCCGTGCGCTGCTGCGGGCAAAAGCGCGCAACGTGGACGTGCTGGTGTTCGCGCGGGTTGTGGACGGTTTCCGAACTCCCATATAATTGGGCAGGTTCAGAACCGACGGAAGCACATGCCCGCCAACATCGAAATCTACACACGGCCCGGCTGCGGCTATTGCAGCGCCGCCAAGGCGCTGCTGACGCGCAAGAACGCGACATTTATCGAATACGACGCCGGAATCGATCCCACCGCACGGCCGAAGATGCTGGCGCGCGCCAATGGCGGCACCACCTTCCCGCAGATTTTCATCGACGATTTTCATGTCGGGGGCTGCGACGATCTGTATGCGCTCGACCAGGCCGGCCGGCTCGATCCGCTGCTCGCCGGCAACAAGGCCTGATCATGACCGAAACACACGTCACGCCTTTCACCGCCGCGCTGGTGCAGATGCGCACCGGCCTGCACCCGGCCGACAATCTCGAACAGGCGGTGCGCCTCATTCGCGAGGCGAAGGACAAGGGCGCGGACTATGTGCTGACGCCCGAAGTCACCAACGTGATGCAGGAGAACCGCAAGGCGCTGTTCGAACTGCTTGCATCCGAGGAGGACGACGCCTCGCTCAAGGCGTTCCGCGCGCTCGCCCATGACCTCAACATCCATCTGCATATCGGCTCGCTGGCGCTGAAAGCCTCGCCGGAGCGCGCCGTCAACCGCTCGTTCCTGATCGCGCCGAGCGGCGATATTCTCGCCAGCTACGACAAGATCCACATGTTCGACATCGATCTCGAGAATGGCGAGAGCTATCGCGAGTCGGCCAACTACCAGCCGGGCGAGACCGCGGTGATCGCCGACCTGCCGTGGGGCCGGATCGGACTGACCATCTGCTACGATCTGCGTTTTCCCGCGCTGTACCGCGCGCTCGCCGAAGCCGGCGCCTCGTTCATCACCGTGCCGGCCGCCTTCACGCAGAAGACCGGCGCGGCGCACTGGCACACGCTGCTGCGCGCCCGCGCCATCGAGAACGGCTGCTTCATCTTCGCCGCCGCGCAGGGCGGCGTGCATGAGAACAAGCGCGAGACCTTCGGCCACTCGCTGATCATCGATCCGTGGGGCACCGTGCTGGCCGAAGGCGGCAGCGAGCCCGGCGTGGTGCTGGCGCAGATCGATCCGGCCAAGGTGGAGAGCGTGCGCAAGAGCATCCCATCGCTGCAGCACGGCCGCCGCTTCACCGTGCGCGACCCGCGCCTCGGCCCCGATCAGCTTCATCTGGTGCGGAGTTCGGCATGATCCGCTATGCGCTGCGCTGTGAATGCGGCCACCGCTTCGAAAGCTGGTTTCGAAGCTCGGCGGCCTATGACAGCCAGCGCCGGCGCAAGCTGGTGGCCTGCCCGGCCTGCGGCTCGACCGCCGTCGAGAAAGCCGTGATGGCGCCGCGGCTTACCCGCAAGGGCCGCGACGCGGACCGCGAGGTCGTCGCGCCCGAGGCCGCAGCGGTGCCGAACACGACGCCCGATACATCCGCGCCGCTGGCGATGGCGCCGGAAGCACGCGAACTTGCCGCCAAGCTGCGGGAGTTGCGCGACCACGTCACCAAGACGGCGGAGAATGTCGGCTCGCGTTTCCCTAACGAAGCGCGCAAGATGCATTATGGCGAGATCGAGCACCGCGCCATCTATGGCGAGGCCTCCAATGACGAGGCGCGCGCGCTGCTCGACGAGGGCGTCGATGTGGTGCCGCTTCCGGTGCTGCCCGGCGACCGCAACTAGCCGGGAGCGCCGCTGGGCGCGGCGAAGGGATCACGAATGGAGCCGACTGCGCTCTCGCCGTCATCATGGCAGTTCTGGGCGCTGCTCTCGGCATCGTTCGCGGCGCTGACCGCGATCTTTGCCAAGATCGGCGTCGAGGACATCGATCCCGATGTCGCCACGTTCATCCGCACCGTCGTCGTTCTGATGAGCTTTGCGCTTCTGCTGTTCGCCACCGGGCGGCTGTCGGCGCCCGGCCCGGTTTCGACGCGAAGCTGGTTCTTCCTCGTGCTGTCTGGACTCGCAACGGGGGCGTCGTGGCTTTGCTATTTTCGCGCGCTCAAGCTCGGCCCGGCGACGCTGGTCGCGCCGGTCGACAAATTAAGCGTGGTGATGGTGGCGCTGTTCGGCGTGATTTTTCTCGGCGAGCGTCCGTCCGCCACCGGCTGGCTCGGCATTGTTCTGATCGCGGCCGGCGCGGTTCTGATCGTGCTGCGGCGATGACTATCCGGCGATCAGAACGCCGACGCCGATGACGATCAACGCGATTCCGGCAAGCTCGCGCCAGGAGACCGGCTGCTTCATCACGTAATACGCCGCGCCTTGCGCGAACAGCACCTCGACCAGCGCCAGCGTGCGCACATTCGCCGCCGCGGTCAGCGCGAAAGCCAGAAACCAGAACAGCGAGGCGAACGCGCCCATGAAGCCGGCGAACAGCGAGGGCTTCCACAGCCGGAAGATCGCGCTCATCACGCCGGGATGGCGCAGCAGCAGCCATCCGGACAGCACGAGACTTTGCAGCAGCAGCGTCGCCACCAGCGTGACGCTCGCCGCGACGACGAAGCTCACGCCCGTCACCTGCAAAATCGCGCCGCGATAGCCGACCGCCGAGAGCGCGAAGAACGCGGCAGCCAAAAGACCGAGCGCGGTCGGCCGCCAGTCGCCGAACCCCTTGGCGCCGCCGGGGCGCAGCGCGGTGACGACCACGCCGACGGTCGCGAGCACGATGGCGAACAGCTTGAGCGCCGTCAGATGATCCGAAAGAAAGACGAAGCCGAACAGCGCCGCCTGGATCGCCTCGGTCTTCAGATACGCCGTGGTGACGACAAAGGAGCGTTCGTTCATCGCCGCCAGCATCAAGGCGGTGGCGACGATCTGCGCCATGCCGCCGACCACGAGCCAGACGACAAATCCGGAAGCCGGCCAGGACAGCCGCTCGCCGGTCGCGGCCAGAACCAGCGCCAGAAACGCCAGCGCGAACGGAAAGCCGAACAGAAAGCGGATATGCGTCGCGCCGAGCGTGCCGAGCGGCCCGGTCAGATTGCGCTGCATGGCATTGCGCGCCACCTGCCCGGCGGCGCCGACCAGCGTGAACGGAATCCAGAGCCAGACGAAATCGGTCATCGGAGGCGGCCTCGCTGCCTGACCGAACATGCAGGCTGTCTGTTCAGGATGTTTGCCGTCATGCCGGATCTTTTATCAGGTCGTCCCGGCGCAGGCCGGGACCCATATTCCCTGTCGATCCTTTTGAAACGGCGGGTCCGACATCTCTATTGCAAAGCCGGTGGGTATGGGTCCCGGCCTGCGCCGGGACGACCCTCGATCTATTCGCTTGAAATCGGACTCTCACGCCGTTTCGGCGATCACCATGTAGTTGACGTCCATGTCCGAGGACAGGCTCCAGCGGTCGGCGAGCGGATTGTAGACCACGCCGGCCTCCTCGGTGACGGCAAGCTTGTTGCGCGACAGATGATGCGTCAGCTCCGCCGGAGTGACGAACTTGTCCCATTGATGGGTGCCGCGCGGCAGCCAGCGCAGCACGTATTCGGCGCCGACGATGGCGAGCGCGAAACTCTTCCAGGTGCGGTTCAAAGTGGAGACCAGCATCAGGCCGTTCGGCTTGAGCACCGCCGCGCAGCGGTCGAGGAACGCGCCGACATCGGTGACATGCTCGACCACCTCCATCGCCAGCACGATGTCGAAACGCTCGCGCGGGTCCATCGCCTCGATGGTGGTGGCGCGATAGTCGATGGACAGATGGCCGCGCTCGGCATGCAGCTTGGCCACCGCGATATTGGTGTCGGACGGATCGACCCCGATCACCTCGGCGCCGAGCCGGGTCAGCGGTTCGCACAACAGCCCCGCGCCGCAGCCGATATCGAGGATACGCAGACCGGCGAGACAGTTCAGGCTTTTCGGGCTGCGGTCGAACTTGCGGCAGGCGGCGTCGCGGATATAGGCCAGCCGCAGCGGGTTGATCGCGTGCAGCGGCTTCATCTTGCCCTTGGGGTCCCACCACTGTTCCGACAGCCTGGAGAACCGCGCGATCTCGGCGGGATCGACGCTGGAGGGTGAGGAGGTGGCCGTCATGCTGGTCATGCTTCTTGGGTTTCAGTGCGCCGTGATGTGGTTGCGGAATTGCAGCGGCGAACGGATCATCCTGAGCCGTTCGACACCCTCGCCGACGCCGCGAATCGTGATGTCGCCCCAGCCGAAAATCCGGCCGAGAATGCTCTGATCGACGTCGACGCTTTCCACTCTATCGAGATTCATCTCAAAGGTCCGCCGCCGGATGAAGCCTTGCTTGTGGATGACGCGCATGGAGGTGACGTCCGTCTCGGTGGTCCAGCGCCGAAACCAGGCCTGGAACACCAGAATGCCGCCGACCAGCGCCAGCGCCGCGCTCGCCACCAGCAGCGCGAGGCCCCAGCCGCCGGGTGCGCCCTGCGCCGCGATCAGGCAAATGACGGACCCGAGCCAGCACGACAGGCCCGGCAGATAGACGATGCCGTGGATCGTGGTGGAGTAGCGCACCTTTTCGCCCGGCTGCAGAATCTCGTCGACATAACGTCCCATAGCCCGATCCGTCCCGATCTGGTTTGGCCCTGATCAAACCGGCCCGGCGCCGGCTGGAACCGAATGGCTTGCCGATCCCGGCGCGGGTATGTATAGCGCCTTTTCGGGCCGGAGCCGCGGGGGTTTTCCCCGGAACCGGCGCATCAGATCAACCGTCAACGGGACGCGCCATTCGCCGCGATAAAGGGAAAATGGGCCGCCTAGTCATGAAATTCGGCGGCACGTCCGTCGCCAATGTCGAGCGCATCCAGAACGTCGCGCGTCACGTCAAGCGCGAGGTCGATGCCGGCCACGACGTCGCCGTGGTGGTCTCGGCCATGTCCGGCAAGACCAACGAACTGGTCGGCTGGGCCAAGGAAACCTCGGCGCTGCACGATGCCCGCGAATACGACGCGGTGGTCGCCTCCGGCGAGCAGGTCACTTCGGGGCTGCTCGCGATCGCGCTGCAAGGCCTCGGCATCCAGGCCCGCTCCTGGCAGGGCTGGCAGATTCCGATCCACACCAGCGACGCCCATGCCTCGGCGCGGATTCTCGGCATCGACGGCAGCGAGATCGTCTCGCGGTTCAAGACCCGCAAGGAAGTCGCGGTGATCGCCGGCTTCCAGGGCATCCACAAGGACAGCGGGCGCATCACCACGCTGGGCCGCGGCGGCTCCGACACCTCGGCGGTGGCGATCGCTGCCGCGCTGCACGCCGACCGCTGCGACATCTACACCGATGTCGACGGCGTCTACACCACCGACCCGCGCGTGGTGCCGAAGGCGAAGCGGCTGGACAAGGTCGCGTTCGAGGAAATGCTGGAAATGGCCTCGCAGGGCGCCAAGGTGCTGCAGGTCCGCTCGGTCGAGCTCGGCCTCGTGCACAACATGCCGATCTTCGTCCGTTCAAGCTTCGACAAACCGGAAGATATCGATCCACACGGCACGCCGCCGGGTACGCTGATCTGCAGCGAGGAGGAAATCGTGGAAAGCCAAGTCGTCACCGGCATCGCCTTCTCCAAGGACGAGGCCCAGATTTCGGTGCGCCACATCGAGGACAAGCCGGGCATCGCGGCCGCGATCTTCGGGCCGCTCGCCGACGCCAGCATCAATGTCGACATGATCGTGCAGAACGTGTCGGAGGACGGCAAATACACCGACCTCACCTTCACGGTGCCGGCCACCGACTTCGTCCGCGCCAAGGACACCATCGCCAAGGCCAAGGACAAGATCGGCTACGCCAAGGTCGATGCCGCGACCGATGTCGCCAAGGTCTCGGTGATCGGCATCGGCATGCGCAGCCATGCCGGCGTCGCCGCCCGCGCCTTCAAGGCGCTGTCGGAGCGCAATATCAACATCCGCGCCATCACCACCTCGGAGATCAAGTTCTCGCTCCTGATCGACGCGGCCTACACCGAACTCGCGGTGCGCACGCTGCATACGCTTTACGGCCTCGATCAGACCTGAGATCATTCCCGGCCTTCCGGGAGGCGGGTCCTGAACAGCACCGCAAGCGCCCTCAACGCATTTCTGCTGGTCTATGCCGGCCTGTTTCCGATCGTCAATCCGGTCGGCAGCGCGCCGATCTTCCTGCGCCTGACCTGGCCAGCGCCGCAGAACCGCGAGGTGCTGGCGCGCGGCGTCGCCGTCAACAGCTTCCTGCTGCTGCTCGGCTCGCTGTTCATCGGCTCGCATGTGCTGGAATTCTTCGGCATCACTTTGCCGATCGTGCGCGTCGCCGGCGGCTGCGTGGTCGCCGCCTTCGCCTGGAAGCTGCTGCACGCCAATGAGGAACTGGCGGACCAGCGCAGCGCCACCAACAACGCGCCGGGCGCCCCGATCGACGCCTTCTATCCCCTGACCATGCCGCTGACCGTCGGCCCCGGCTCGATCTCGGTCGCGGTCACGCTGGGCAGCCAGCGGCCGACCTTGTCGGGCGGCCTCGGCGAACTTGCCCTGCTCGGCGGCGGCGCGATCGCCGGGCTCGCCGCGATCGCGGCCACCATCTATGTCTGCTACCGCTTCGCCGGCAGCATCGTCGCCGGGCTTGGCGAGCGCGGCACCAGCGTGGTGATGCGGCTGTCCGCCTTCATCCTGTTCTGCATCGGAATCCAGATCATCTGGAACGGTTTCATGGCCCTGATGCCGGCCGCGGCCTGATCCCGGGCGGGTCCCCGGCCGGCCTTGGGGCCCGCCCCCGCCGGTTCGGCAAAACCGTGCCAAATCAAGATCATCTGATCGGCGGCGCTGGCGCGGGTTTTGCTTGGCGAACCCTGCCCCAATTGGCTATAGCCTGAAACAGGGCTGCCGCAGGCAACGTCGGAATCATCTCCCCGGCGCGGGTTTCGCCGGCCGCCCCACCGTTGATGCCACGCCTGGCCGCGCGGCGGACGTATCGAATCGCCTGGCGGCGGCTCCGGCCCCCGCCTGGCCGCGCAGAGGAGGGTTTCGGCACATGCGGAGCGCGCTGGGAGGTCCCCGCGTCCTGTTGAGGCGGCTCCGCGAAGTGATGGCCGAACGGGTCAGCGCGCAGGAGCGGCTCGACAAGATCGTGGTGCTGATCGCCGCCAACATGGTGGCGGAGGTGTGCTCCACCTACGTGCTGCGCGTCGACAACACCCTCGAACTCTACGCCACCGAGGGCCTCAATCCCGACGCGGTGCACCAGACGGTGCTCAACGCGCATGAGGGCTTGGTCGGCCTGGTCGCCAGCGAAGCCACTCCGCTGAACCTGTCCAACGCGCAGAGCCATCCGGCCTATTCGTATCGCCCGGAGACCGGCGAAGAAATCTATCACTCCTTCCTCGGCGTGCCGATCCTGCGCGCCGGCAACACGCTCGGCGTGCTGGTGGTGCAGAACCGCGCCCACCGCACCTATGTCGAGGAGGAAGTCGAGGCGCTGCAGACCACCGCGATGGTGCTCGCGGAGATGATCGCCTCGGGCGAGTTGTCGGCGCTGGCCAAGCCCGGCGCCGAGCCCGCCGCGCGCCATTCGCTGCACAAGACCGGCGCCATCCTGTCGGACGGCATCGCGATGGGGCATGTGGTGCTGCACGAGCCGCGCGTCGTCATCACCAACTACATCGCCGAGGACGTGCCCAAGGAGGTCAAGCGGCTCGACAGCGCGATCACCAAGCTGCGGGCCGATCTCGACCGCATGCTGGAGCGCGGCGACGTCGCCGATGGCGGCGACCATCGCGACATCCTCGAAGCCTATCGCATGTTCGCCAACGATCAGGGCTGGAAGCACAAGCTGCAGGAGGCGGTGGCCACCGGCCTCACCGCCGAAGCCGCGGTCGAGCGCGTGCAGTCCGATACCCGCGCGCGCATGCTGCGCTCGACCGATCCCTATCTGCGCGACCGCCTGCACGATCTGGAGGATCTCGGCCATCGCCTGATGCGCCAATTGGTGGGGCGCGACCATGCGCCCTCGCGCGAGCTTCTGCCCGACAACGCGATCCTGGTCGCGCGTTCGATGGGGCCGGCCGCGCTGCTCGATTACGACCGCAACAAGCTGCGCGGCCTGGTGCTGGAGGAAGGCACCGCCAATTCGCACGTCTCGATCGTGGCGCGCGCGCTCGGCATTCCCGCCGTCGGCGAAGTGCAGAACGCGGCCGGCATCGCCGACACCGACGACGCCATCATCGTCGACGGCACGTCAGGCTCGATCTATGTGCGCCCCTCGCAGGAGATCCAGTCGGCCTATGCCGAGCGGGTGCGCTTCCGCGCCCGGCGGCAGGAGCAGTATCGCGAACTGCGCGACAAGCCGTGCCAGACCAGAGACGGCCAGCATGTCGATCTGATGCTGAACGCCGGCCTTGTCATCGACCTGCCGCATATCGAGGACACCGGCTCCGCCGGCATCGGCCTGTTCCGCACCGAATTGCAATTCATGGTGAGCCCGAGCCTGCCGCGCACCAGCGAGCAGCTCGCGCTCTATCGCGCCGTGCTCGACGCCGCCGGCAGCAAGCCGGTGACCTTCCGCACCCTCGACATCGGCGGCGACAAGGCGCTGCCTTATATGGACACCATCGTCGAGGAGAATCCGGCGCTGGGCTGGCGCGCGATCCGGCTCGGCCTCGACCGGCCCGGCCTGCTGCGCGGCCAGATCCGCGCGCTGCTGCGCGCCGCCAGCGGCCGCTCGCTGCGCATCATGTTCCCGATGATCTCCGAGGTCGGCGAATTCGATCAGGCCAAGCTGATGATCGAGCGCGAGCTGACCTATCTGCGCCAGCACGGCCACACCCTGCCGGAGCGCGTCGATGTCGGCACCATGATTGAGGTGCCCGCGCTGCTCTATCAGATGGACGAATTGCTGGAGCGCGTCGATTTCGTCTCGGTCGGATCGAACGATCTGTTCCAGTTCCTGTTCGCGGTCGATCGCGGCAACGCCCGCGTCACCGATCGGTTCGACACGCTGTCGGCGCCGATCCTGCGCGCGTTGCGCGACATCGCGCGCAAGGCCAGCGCCGCGGGCCGGACCGCCTCGCTGTGCGGCGAGATGGCCTCGCAGCCGATCGGCGCGCTGGCGCTGATCGCGCTCGGCTATCGCTCGCTGTCGCTGTCGGCGACCTCGCACGGCCCGGTCAAGGCGATGATCCTCGATCTCGACGCGAAAAAGGCCGGGACGATGATGACGCAGTGGCTGGATGCGCCGGTGGGCAGCGTCTCGATCCGCAAGAAGCTGATGGAATTCGCCGAAGCCGAGGGGCTGTCGTTGTAGCGAGGCGGCTGCGAATTGATCGCCGTCATTGCGAGCGGAGCGAAGCAATCCAGTCCTTCCCTTGCTGCCCACAAGAACCGAATTGCGTCGTCGGTTTCGCCTCCTCGCAATGACGACCGTAAAAATGTCCACCAACAATTTCGATAATCATGCTGCCTGAAGCCAAACTCGACATCCTGCTGGCCCGTCACGCCGCCCTTGAGAACGAACTGCTCGGTCAGCTTTCGTCGGACGCCTATGTGCGCGCCACCCGCGAGCTCAACGAGCTCACCCCCGTGGTCGAAGCGGTCCGCGCCTATCGCGCCGCGGGGCAGGAGATCGCCGACATCGACGCGCTGATCGCCGATCCGGCCATCGACGCCGAGATGCGCGCGATGGCGGAAGAGGAACGGCCGCAGCTCGCCACGCGCCACGCCGCGCTCGAACAGGACATCCGCATCGCGCTGCTGCCGAAGGACGCAATGGACGAGCGCAACGTGGTGCTGGAAATCCGCGCCGGCACCGGCGGCGACGAAGCCTCGCTGTTCGCCGGCGATCTGTTCCGGATGTATGAGCGCTTCGCCGCATTGCAGGGCTGGAAGGTCGAAGTCGTCTCGGCAAGCGAAGGCAGCGTCGGCGGCTTCAAGGAAATCGTCGCCGAGATCCAGGGGCGCGGCGCCTTCGCGAAACTGAAATTCGAATCCGGCGTGCATCGCGTGCAGCGCGTGCCGGACACCGAAGCGTCCGGCCGCATCCACACCTCGGCCGCCACCGTCGCGGTGCTGCCGGAGGTCGAGGCTGTCGATGTCGACATCAAGGACACTGATCTGCGGATCGAGACCATGCGCGCGCAGGGCGCGGGCGGCCAGCACGTCAACAAGACCGAGTCGGCGATCCGCATCACCCATATTCCGACCGGCATCGTGGTGATGATGCAGGACAGCCGCTCGCAGCACAAAAACCGCGCCAGCGCGATGAACATCCTGCGCTCGCGCATCTACGACGCCGAGCGCCAGCGCCGCGACAGCGAGCGCTCCGCCGAGCGCAAGGGCCAGGTCGGCTCCGGCGACCGCTCCGAACGCATCCGCACTTACAACTTTCCGCAGGGTCGCGTCACCGATCACCGCATCAACCTCACGCTCTACAAGCTGCCGCAGGTGATCGCAGGCGAAGCGCTGGGCGAGTTGACGGACGCGCTGACCACCGAGCATCAGGCGGCGCTGCTCGCCGCCGAGGGCAACGCGTGATCGCGCCTGCCGATCTCGAAGGACGCAGCATCGACAACGCGCGCCGCGAACTCGCCGCGCGTTTCGCCGCTCACGGGATCGACACGCCGGAGCTCGATGCGCGGATCCTGGCCGGCGCGGCGCTCGGCCTCGACCTCACCACGCTCATCGCGCAGGGCGACCGGCGCATGACAGTTAATGACGGTTTAATACTGAGTTCATTTGCCAACCGGCGCCTCAATGGCGAGCCGGTGGCGCGCATTCTCGGCACCAGGGAATTCTGGGGATTGCCGCTCGCGCTCTCCCCGGCGACGCTGGTGCCACGCCCCGACACCGAGACCGTGGTGGAGGCCGCGCTGGAGATCCTGCGCGGCGAGCAGCGCCTGCAAGATGATCTGCGCATCGCCGATATCGGCACCGGCTCCGGTGCGATCCTGCTTGCGCTGCTGTCGGAATTGCCGAACGCCATCGGCACCGGCACCGATCTGTCCGCCGAGGCGCTCGCCACCGCCCGCCATAACGCGCAGGTGCTCGGACTTGCCGGGCGCGCGTCCTTTATTGCCTGCAATTATTTGGACGGCGCGCCGGGGCCGTTCGATCTGATCGTGTCGAATCCGCCCTACATTCCGTCCGCCGACATCGCCGGACTGTCGATCGAGGTCCGCGAACACGACCCGCATCTCGCCCTCGACGGCGGCGCCGACGGGCTCGATGCCTATCGCGCGATCATTCCCGACGCCTTCGCACAGCTTTGCACCGGCGGATTGCTGATCGTCGAGATCGGACAGGGCCAGCACGCCGCCGTCGCGAAAGTGATGACGGAAGCAGGATTCACCCTGCAACATCCGGCCAAAGCCGATCTGGGCGGCGTCATCCGAATCGTGACTGGACAAAAACCCGCCATTTTCAAGGGGATATGACGCGAAAAAACCTCTTGGATTATCGCGCGGGAGCGATTAGGTTCCGAATACACCCTCGGTTCAAGGTTCGTGTTCCCGTCAGGAGACGGGTCAACGCCAGTGTTCTCGGAAGTCGAGAATCGCCGAGTGAACGGTTCCGGAAAAGCCGATCCTGTGGAGCGCGACAGGCCTTCAACGCCACGCAGCCCCCCGATCGCAAAGCGAACGAAAGCCCGATTTACGCTCGAACATTCACCAGTGAAATGCAGGCTTGTGCAAACAGGCTGATGTGAACCGGCGCACAGGGCCATCCGGTCTTTGACCTGCGGCCGCGCCGGAAATGGGGGAAAACGCGTTCTTGCTGCACGCGACGAACGGCAGATTCGAACGAAACATCCATGATGCCGCAACCCGCGTCTGTGCGCGGAATTGCTTTATTGCGATCGACACCATTCAGGATCGGTGAGAAGGCTCGACATGAGGAACGGTCAGAACAACAAGCGTATGCGTAGCCGGCCCAACAACAACAATAGCGGCCACAACCGGCGCGGCCAGAACCCGATGACGCGGGTGTTTGAGTCGAACGGTCCGGACATCAAGATCCGCGGCACCGCATCGCATGTCGCCGAAAAGTACGTCCAGCTCGCCCGTGACGCACGCTCGTCCGGCGATCCGGTGGCGGCCGAGAACTACTACCAGCACGCCGAGCACTATTTCCGCCTGATCGCCGCCGCGCAGGAGCAACTGCGCCAGAGCCAGCCGCAGCAACAGCAGCAGCAGCCGCGCATCGACGACAACTCCGACGACAATGGCGACGATGCCGACGGCTATTCGAACTTCGGCGCAGAGCCGGGTTTTGCCCCGCAGCCGCAGCAGCAATTCGCGCCGCGCGAACAGCAGTCGCAGCCGCGCGAAGTTCGCGAACCGCGCGAACCCCGCCAGCAGCCTTCGACGCAGGGCGGCGATGCCGGCGCGGTTGATCGCCTGCCCTCCTTCATCACTGGTGGCGCGCAGCCGCAGCCCGGTTTTGAGCCCGGCAATCAGACCGGCGAACGCTTCGGCCATCGCCGCCGTCGCCGGCCGCGCCCCGAAGGCCAGGTGCCGATGCAGCCGGATGCACCGCAGCCGCAGACCGACGATTTCGCGCCCGGCAACGAATAAGCCGTGATCGGTAGCGCCCGCATGCGCGGGCGCTCATCGACGTCCGGCCACTTCAACAACAGCATCGCGCAGAGGCGGCGGCGCGCCAGCGTCAGCCGCGATGCGACGTGGTCGGCACCAGCACCGGCCGCATCGCCGGAATGAGACGCGTGCGCTCGCGGTGCACGGGAATACCGCGATAGACCTGCTTGGTGGCCTCGACGATGTAGACGCCGGGAAACGGCGACGACAGCGCCGCGCCCATCCGCTCCCAAGCCATCGCCGAACGCAGGAACCAGCTTCCGTTGATCGGCGGCACGAACAGCGCCTCCCCCCAAGAGGTCGGCGTGAACCAGGTCTGCCGCAGAAGCTGGGTGATCTGCGAACGCGAATAGGGCCGACCATGGCCGAACGGCGTCGCGTCGGTCCGCGTCCAGACCCCGCGCCGGTTCGGAATCACCGCCAGCATCCGCCCCGATGGCGCGAGCACGCGCCAGACCTCGCGCATCAGACCTTCCGGATCGTCCGACATCTCCAGCGCATGCACCAGCAGGATGCGGTCGATCGAGGCATCCGGCAGCGGCATCGCGAATTCGTCGACCAGGGCGGCGAGCGCCGGCCGCGCCGTCGGCCATTTCAGCACGCCCTGCGCCGCCGGCATGAAGGCGATGCAGCGCTCGCACGAATCGCGGAACAGGCCGAGATACGGCGTCGGATAACCGAGGCCGAGCACGCGCATGCTGTCGGCACGCGGCCAGCAGTTCGCGATGCCGCGATTGATCAGGCGCCGCGCCACGATGCCGATGCGCTGCGAGTAGAAATTGCGAAGATCGATCACGTCGATGGTCATGACGGCAATCTAACACGGCATGCGGCGCAACGCAGCCTCACCATGCGTCCTTAAGCGACAGCGTGGCCTTTCTCCCGCCGCGCCCCCTATGTTAATATAGCGCACATAGAAAATCTGGAGATCCCATGGCCGCCGAAATCCGCTTGTTTCCCTGCCTGTCCGACAATTTCGGCTATCTCATTCACGATCCGCAAACCAAGGCGACAGCCTCGATCGACGCGCCGGAAGCCGGCCCCGTCATCGAGGCGCTGGAGCGCGAAGGCTGGAATCTGACCGACATTCTGGTCACCCATCATCATCAGGATCACGTCGGCGGCATCGCCGAACTCAAGCGCAAATACAAATGCCGCGTGGTGGCGCCCTATGACAACGGTACGGCGATCCCCGAGGTCGACCAGCGCGTCAAGGAAGGCGACACCGTCAAGGTCGGTAATCTGGTCGCGCGCGTGCTGGAAACGCCGGGCCATACGCTCGACCACATCAGCTACATGTTCGATGCCGAGCACGCGCTGTTCTGCGCCGACACGCTGTTCTCGATCGGCTGCGGCCGCGTGTTCGAGGGCACCTATCCGATGATGTGGGATTCGCTGCTCAAGCTGCGCGCGCTGCCGAACGACACGCGGGTCTATTGCGGCCACGAATATACCGCATCGAACGTGAAGTTCGCGCTCGGCATCGAGCCGAACAATCCGGCGTTGAAGAAGCGCGCCGAGGATGTGGCGCGGCTGCGCGCGGCCAATCAGCCGACCATTCCGGTGCTGCTGCGCGACGAGAAGGAAGCCAACGTGTTCCTGCGCGCCGACGTGCCTGCGGTCGCCGCCGCGCTCGGCATGAGCGGCAACACGCCGGCCGAGGTGTTCGGCGAAATCCGCGAACGCAAGAACCGCTCCTGATGGGCGCCGCACCGCTCACCGCGGCCGAGGTGATCGCCCGCCTTGATCTCGCGCCGCATCCGGAAGGCGGTCAATTCCGCCAGACCTTTCGCGACACCCGCACCACACCGGACGGCCGGGCGTGTTCGACGGCAATCTACTTCCTGCTTGCCGCAGGCGAGCGCTCGCACTGGCACCGCGTCGATGCGGTGGAGACCTGGCACTATTACGCCGGCGATCCCTTGATCCTCAGCATCGCCGGGGATGACACGCGGCACGACATCACGCTGGGCCCCGACCTTGTCGCCGACCAGTGCCCGCAAGCCATCGTGCCGACCGGCGCATGGCAGGCGGCGCGCAGCCTCGGCGCATGGACCTTGGTCGGATGCACCGTCGCGCCGGGATTTGAGTATTCCGGCTTCGAGCTTGCGCCGCCGGACTTCGATCCGGCAGTCTAGGCGTCCGTCATCGCACCGCTACTTTCCTTTCCGGAGATCATCATGGCATCCAGCTCCGCCGCGCCGTTCGCTGTCGAGGAGGCGTCGATCGCCGCGCTGCACGAGGCGATCCTGAGCCGGCGGACCACCTGCGTCGCCATCGTCGAGGCCTATCTCGCGCGCATCGCCGCCTACGACCATCAAGGCCCTGCCCTCGCCGCCATTCTCGCAATCAACCCGCAAGCACGCGAGACGGCGGCGCGGCTCGATGAGCATTTCGCCAAAACCGGCGAGCTTGCCGGACCGCTGCACGGCATCCCGGTCGCGGTGAAGGACAACTACAACACCACCGACATGCCGACCAGCGGCGGCAATGTACTGTTCAAGAACGTGATCCCGCCAACCGAAAGCGCGGTGACGAAGCGGCTGCGCGAGGCCGGCGCGATCATTCTTGCCAAGACCAACATGCACGAGCTGGCGCTGTCCGGCATCACCCTCTCCTCGCTCGGCGGCCAGACCAGAAATCCTTATGACCTCACCCGCACGCCCGGCGGCTCCAGCGGCGGCACGGGCGCCGCGATCGCGGCGAATTTCGCCGCTGTCGGTCTCGCCACCGATACGGTGAATTCGATCCGCTCGCCGGCCTCGGCGAATAATCTGGTCGGCTTCCGCTCCACCAAAGGTCTTGTCAGCCGCGCCGGAGTGATTCCGGTCTCGCACACGCAGGACGTGGTCGGCGCGATCACCCGCTCGGTCGAGGATGCCGCAATCATGCTCGACGTGATGGCAGGCTTCGATCGCGACGATCCGGCGACCGCCTGCGCGGTCGGCCATATCCCGCACAGCTTCACCGACTATCTCGATGCCGACGGGCTGCGCGGCGCGCGCATTGGCGTGTTCACCGGTTTCCTCGGCAAGGATGCGGTCCACGCCGAGGTCAATGCCATTGTCGCCGCGGCGCTCGATGCATGTCGCGGCGCCGGCGCGACCATTGTCGAGATCGCCGATCCGATGATCGATTCGGACGCCATCCTGCGCGACGACGACGTGCAGAAATGGGAATTCAAGACGCTGTTCAACGCTTATCTCGCCTCGCTCCAAGGCCGCGCGCCGGTCAAGACCCTGCGCGAGCTGATCGTATCGGGCCAGTATCACAAGCTGTCGCTGGAGAAGTTTCTCGCCGAGACCGATGCGCTCGAACATCCGGAAGAGGAGCACGAGTATCTGATGCGTCTCGCGCGTATCGAGCGGCTGCGCGAGCGCGTGCTGCTGCTGATGGCCGACCACAGCGTCGATGCGGTCGCCTATCCGCTGCAGAAGCGTCTGGTCTATGGCATCGGCGAGCCCTCTCAGGGCGACCGCACCGGCATTCTCGCCGGCGTCACCGGCTTTCCAGCGGTGACGGTGCCGGCCGGCTTCTCGCCGCCGAGCGCCGATGCGCCGATCGGCGTTCCGGTCGGCCTCGACATTCTCGCCCGTCCGTTCGACGACTCACGGCTGATCCGCATCGCCTATGCTTTCGAGCAGGCAACGAAATGGCGCAGGCCGCCGGTGTCGACACCGCCGCTCGTCTCTTAAGGCGGCTAACGCCGCCGGAACAGCTCCTTTGCCGCCAGCAGACCGCCGCCTGCGATCATCAGCGCGGCAACGGCCAGCGTTGCGGTCGCCGGCGCGGCGCCGGCCAGAACCAGAAACAGTGTCGAGAGCAGCGGCGTCGCGTAGGATGCCGCGCCCAGCACGCGGATATCGCCGCGCTTCATGCCGATATCCCAGGCATAGAATGCAAGGCCGACCGGACCGATGCCAAGCGCGGCGATCGCCAGCCACTGCATCGATGTCTGCGGCCACACCGTGGTTTCGGCCAGCAGATGCACGACGGCCGCGAGCAGCGCCGCCACCAGGCAAAATCCCGCCACCGCATCGCTCGGGATCGCGGCCAACCGCCGCGACATCACCGAATAGCCGGCCCAGACGAAAGCCCCGACGAAGGCCGCGATAAAGCCCGGGATGAAGGCAGGCTCGAACGGCGTGCCGGTGTTGCCGAGAAACAGTAGCGCCGTGCCGGCAAAGCCGAGCGCCGCCCCGATGACGTGATGCGCCGCGAGCCGCATGCCCGGCAGCAACGACGACAGCAGCACGATGAGTAGCGGCCAGAGATAATTGAGCAGCCCGGCTTCGGCGGGCGGCGCGAACCGCAGCGCAAAGAAATACAGTGCATGATAGCCGAACAGACCGCCGACACCGACCAGCCACGCCAGCGGCGGCTGCCGCAGCGCGCGCGCCGCATGCGGCCGCGCGAGCCATGTCGCCGCGCCGATGCCGCCGCCGATGACGAATGTCATCGCCAGCAACTGGAACGGCGGCGCGCGGCCGGTCGCGACCGTCAGCACCGCGAGCAGCGACCATAGCAGGATCGCGACAAGACCGATCAGCGTCGCGCTGGATGATTTCATGATGCGGTCATGACCGGATCACGCCGCCCGTTCTACGCAAGAGGGTGCAAGCCTGTCCGCGCCGCCGACCATTCGCGCCGGATGTCCGTCAGAAGATGGCAATGCCCGGCGCAACGCCGGGCATTGCGATTGCAGCACCAAGCCGCGCACATCACTGCAGATATTGTCCGCCATTGATGCTCAGCGTCGAGCCGGTGATGAAACTCGCCTGATCCGCCGCGAGGAATACCACGGCGCGGGCGATCTCGTCCGGCTCGCCGAGACGATTGACCGGAATCTGCGGAATCACCGCCTTCTCCAGCACATCCTTCGGCACCGCCTGCACCATCTCTGTGTTGATGTAACCGGGACAGATCGCATTGACGGTGACGCCGCCCTTGGCATTCTCCAGCGCCAGCGCCTTGGTGAAGCCGATATCGCCGGCCTTGGCCGCCGAATAATTGACCTGACCGAACTGTCCCTTCTGGCCGTTGATCGACGAGATATTGATGATGCGGCCGAACTTGCGCGCACGCATACCCTCGATCACCTGCCGGGTCATATTGAACAGCGAACCAAGATTGGTGGTGATCACCGCATTCCACTGATCCTGTGTCATCTTGTGGAACGGAACGTCTCGGGTGATGCCCGCATTGTTCACCAGCACTTCGATCGGCCCGAGATCGGCCTCCACTTTCTTCACGCCTTCGGCGCAGGCGTCGAACGAGCCGACATCCCATTTATAGACTGGCACTCCGGTCTCGGCCTTGAATTTCGCCGCGGCATCATCATTGCCGGCATAACTCGCAGCAACTTTGTATCCGGCCTCTTTGAGCGCCTTGCTGATCGCAGCGCCGATGCCTCTCGTTCCGCCGGTAACCAATGCTGTGCGTGTCATGATGGCCTCCACCCTAAAAAGATTTTTACGGCTCGATTATTCGGGGCATTCGCGCCGACCGCAAGACAAAACGCCCGACTGACAAGCAGTCGGGCGTTTGTAAAAAGGACAATGACGGCAGTCCCGTCAGACCGGCAGCGTCACCGCTCGACGCACATGGCAATTCCCATGCCGCCGCCGATGCACAGCGTCGCGAGACCCTTCTTGGAATTCCGCTTTTGCATTTCGTGCAGCAGCGTCACCAGGACGCGCGCGCCGGAGGCGCCCACCGGATGACCGATAGCGATAGCACCGCCATTAACGTTCACCCGTCCCAGATCCCAGCCGAGATCCTTGTTGACCGCGCAGGCCTGCGCGGCAAACGCCTCATTGGCCTCGATCAGATCGAGATCATCGACCTTCCAGCCTGCCTTCTGCAAGGCGCGGCGCGAAGCCGGAATCGGTCCGGTGCCCATGATCGACGGATCGACGCCGGCCTGCGCCCATGACACGATCCGTGCCAGGGGCTTGCGGCCTTCCTTGGCAGCCTGCTTTTCCGACATCAGGACCACCGCGGCGGCGCCGTCATTGATGCCGGAAGCGCTGCCCGCCGTCACCGTACCTTCTTTTTCAAACGCCGGGCGCAACTTCGCCATCGCCTCGATGCTCGCGCCGTGACGCGGGTATTCGTCGGTGTCCACCGTGACATCGCCCTTGCGGCCCTTGACCACGAACGGGACGATCTCGTCCTTGAACTTGCCGGCTTTCTGCGCGGCCTCGGCCTTCTGCTGCGAAGCCACCGCGAATTCGTCCTGCTGCTGACGGGTGATCTGGAATTGCTTGGCCACGTTCTCGGCCGTGTTGCCCATATGGTAGCCGTTAAAGGCATCCCACAAACCGTCCTTGATCATGGTGTCGACGAATTCGATGCCGCCCATCTTCACGCCGCTACGCAGATACTGGGCATGGGGCGCCATGCTCATCGATTCCTGACCGCCGGCGACCACGATCTCGGAATCGCCATTGACGATGGCCTGATAACCGAGCGCCACGGTGCGCAGACCCGAGCCGCACAACTGATTGACGCCCCAGGCCGGGCTTTCCACTGGAATCCCAGCCTTGATCGAAGCCTGCCGTGCCGGGTTCTGCCCCTGCGCCGCGGTCAGGATCTGACCCATGATAACTTCGGAGACCCGTCCAGGCTCGACGCCAGCCCGCTCCAGCGCTGCTTTGATGGCGACCGCACCGAGCTCGTGGGCGGGAATGTTGGCAAACGCACCGTTGAACGAGCCAACGGGGGTGCGAGCGGCGCTGACGATAACGACACCGTCGGACATAGGCATCTCCTGAGGTTGCTAAGGACGAGGCGAGAGTTGGCGGGGAGCCGATCCTCGTTAATCGTTAATGTAGCGGTTTTAAGCCAAACGGCCAGCCACAAACGCACGACTTTCGTTACAAAGCCGCAGTGAGACGGGGCGTCTCAGCCAATTAACCGTGCTGCACAAAACGGTAGCCGAGCCCGGTCGAAAGTGCTTACTTTGTGCGACGCATTGCTTGCTGCCATTGGCGCGGCCGATGGTTTCCTCCCGTTTTAGAACTGTGTGCGAGTCCATGGCGAAATCCGACCAGCCGATCACCATTAAAAAATACGCCAACCGGCGCCTCTACAACACCGGCACCAGCACCTACGTCACTCTGGAAGATCTTGCGACGATGGTGAAAGACGGCGAGGACTTCCTCGTCTACGACGCCAAGACCGGCGACGACATCACACGCTCCGTGCTGGCGCAGATCATTTTCGAACAAGAGAACAAGGCCGGGCAGAACCTGCTGCCGACCACCTTCCTGCGCCAGTTGATCCGCTTCTATGGCGACAGCATGCAGATGGTGGTGCCGAAATATCTCGAACAGTCGATCGACACGCTGACCCGCGAGCAGGAGAAATTCCGCAAGCAGATGGCGACGACATTCAGCGGCACGCCGTTCGCTCCGCTGGAAGAACAGGTCCGCCGCAACATGGAAATATTCGAGCGTACCTTTGCGATGTTCAAGCCGTTCGCGCCCACCGCGCGTCAGGATACCGCAAGCAGCGAACCCGCGCCGCAATCCTCGGAGCCGGCCGGCCCCGACGATATCGACGACCTCAAGCGCCAGATGAAAGATATGCAGGAGCGGCTCGAACGCATGTCGAAGACGCCGGACGACGACAAGACCTGATTATTCGTTATTCCGCGCTCGATGCCGGGCGTGATGATGCGCGCGTGCGTTCAACTTGCATGCGGATGCATCGTGCGTGTCGACTGCGCGTCGGCGTCCGTCAACCCAGCGCCGACGCTTGCGGGCATGAATCGGGATTGGCATTGCCCCACGGGCGCTCGGTGGAGGCGAGGCCGATCAGCCGGCCCTGAATGTAGTCGCAGCCCCACCCCTGCAGCAGTTTCGCCGCGGCCTCGTCCTGCACCCATTCGGCCACGGTCTCGATATCGAGACGGTGCGCCAGGTCGATCATGGTCTGCACAAAGGCCCGGTCGTCCGCCGAACGCGCGATGTTCTGCACGAACACGCCATCGATCTTGACGATATCGACACCGAGCTTGCGCAGATTGCGGAACGAGGTGTAGCCGGCGCCGAAATCGTCGATCGCAATCCGGCTGCCGAAATTCTTCAACCGCGTCACGAACCCGCGCACGTGATCGAGATCCTGAATCGCCACGGTCTCGGTGATCTCCACGATCAGACGCTCGGCCACGCCCGGATAAGCGCGAAACAGCGATTCAATCGTCGACCACCAGTCGGGGTCCATCGTGGTGTCGGGCGAAATGTTCAGGCTCATTTGCACGCCCGGCGCAGCCGCGAGCTCGGCCACCACAAGCTCCAGCACGCGGTGATCGACAAGACGGATCAGGCCGAGCTTCTCGGCCACCGGCACGATATCCGGCGCCAGCGAAAACTCGCCATCCTCGCGCTGCATCCGCACCAGACACTCGTAGAATGCAGCCTTGCGCGAAGTAGTCGCCACCACCGGCTCGAACGCCATGCCGATCCGCCGCTCGTTCAGTGCGGTGACGATCTCGTCGGTGACGCGGATATTGACGCGGCGCTGCGTCTCTCGCTCGACATTGGGACGCCAGGCGAGAAACGAGCCGCGGCGCCGCGTTTTCGCGCTCTGCAGCGCCTCCTGCGCCCGGCTCATCGCCTCCTCGGGCGTGCGCGCATAGCGCGGCGCATTGATCGCGCCGATCGAAGCCGTCAGCGACACCGGACCGAGTTTGGTCGGCACGATGTCTTTGCGGATGCCGGCGAGAAAGCGTTCGGCCGCCACCTGCATGTCGTCGCCGGTGCAGTTCTTCAGAATGACGCCGAACTTGTTGCCGGAAAACCGGCCGAGCACGTCGCCGCCGCGCAACCGCGCGCGAACCCGGCGCGATACTTCCTGGATAACGTCATCGGCGACGTCGAAACCGAACGCTTCGTTGATCTGCGCCAGATGATCGATTCCGATCAGCATGAAGGCAAAGGACGAGCGGAAGCGCGAGGCTTCATCCATCGCCTCGCCCAGCGCGGCAACCAGATAGGTCCGGTTGAGCTCGCCTGTCAGCGAATCGTGCTGCGAGAGCCTGCGCAACTGCTCCTCGCGCGCATGCCGTTCGCTGCTGATGCGCAGGATGCCTTCCGCGCGCATCGGCCTGCCATCGGCGTCCGCGAAACAACGCCCGGATTCCTCGATCCACACCAGTGGCGCCGCCACGCTGGCCCGCAAGCCATACTCGATCTGATAAAGCGCGCCGTCGCCCCGGTCCTTGGCTGCCGCGTTCATCACCGCATCGATACGAACGTTGCGTTGCGGCTCGATCAGGCCGGCGAATTCACCAGCGCGCGCCAGCGCGGCCTCGGAAAAATTCGGCAGCACGCTGCTGACATTCTCACTCCAGCGCAGCATGTCAGAGGCGATATCCCAGACGAAGGTGACCTGACCGAGCGCCGCAAAGATCGCAGAGACGTCGGCCGGACGGGATTCGGCCGGAACCGGACTCCGCACGACATCGCGCGCTACGGAAATGGGCTCAACGCTCAAGATCGCCTCGATCTGGGACAGGCACGGATGATTCGTTGTCGAGAATAGTGCGTCCTCTCCGGGAAATCCTAGGCCAGCTTCCTAAACAATCTAAGAAAATCGCCGCGCACGGAGGGCAGGCACCTGCTCCGCGCTGGCGGCATGCCTCTTGCGACGTGAAGAAAGACAGGGCTGCCCTGTCCCAAAACAGTACAGGTCTCAACCGGAGAACGCGCAATCATGATGATCGGGAGAGCCGCCAGTCCCGGCCCCGTCGCCTCGCTTGCGCAGGACCGTACGCCCCACGCCCGGCGCTCGGACGAAGCCGACGACACGCCCTCCGCCCCGGCCGCAAACGCCACGGCGCTGGTGCCGCAAACACCGCGCCAGCGCGCATTTCCCGCGCGCGGGCCGCACAACGACGCCGCTTTCATCACCCATCTGCTCGCCACCGCGGAACAGGTTCCGCAGACGAGAACCCTTCGCCGCGCCGCGCCGCAGGACGCGATGGCGGACTATCGCGCAGCGATGCAGGCCACGGGTCCGGCACGCTCGCGCCCGACCTCGCGTCTCGCCTGAAACGCCGGCGAACCAAATTCAGCGGCTGGGAGTCTCGGGAGGCTTGCCGCCTGCCGGTGTGTCGGGCCGCGGCGTATTGTCATGGGCGTCGTTGTCGGCCACGAGATCCGCCGCGCTCCAATCCGCCACCGAGCGGGGCGCCGGGTGCTCCGCCGGCGAAATCTTTTCCAGCGCAGGCACCTCGGGCGCAGGCTCGGCCGGAGCGGACGGTGACGTCAACGGAAGCGGCGTGACAGGGGACGGGGCGGGAGCGGCGGACGGTGGCGTTGGCGCGACCGGTGCCGGGCCGGTTGCAGGTGCAGGCGTGGAAGGCGGCGCGGGTGGCGGCGGGTCAATCTCCGGATCGCGCTGCAACGGCTCGGGGCCCCAGAACGCGCCCACCGGCTCGTCAGCGATCGGCCGGTCGAGCACCGGCACACTGCCCTTCGTTTTGACGGGGGCCTCATCCTGCGACGCAGACGCGGCGACCTGCCGGAAGTAGCGGCGATGACGCAGCGCGATCGAGGTTCCGGCGAGAAACTCCACCGCCGTCAGCACCGTCAGCAGGAAGAAGGTCGAGGTCGCGAACGGCGCCAGCAGCACAAATTCGGCCGCCGCGACGGCGAACACCACCAGCGAAAGCACATGATCGGTGAAGTACTTCGCACCGGGGCGCGCCGCCCGTGCGATCTCGAACCACAGCAGCAGCAGGCCGAGCGCCAGCAGCGCGTCGCCGAAGGTAATGGCCCAGTCCGCCCCCGACATCAGATGCACGGACAACAGCGGCGCGGTGAACGCCACGTCCGGCATCAGAAACACGAAAATATTATAGATCGCGAGCGGGATGAGGAGCAGCGGGAAACCGATTGTCGGCATCGGTCAGGCTTTCTGTCGGCGCGATCTCTCAAAACCAAATGGATTTAACTCGCCAAAGCCGCCAGAAAAACGGCGGCGGCCGCTGCGCGAGGCAGCGACGCCAGCGTCGTGCGCGGCCCGAACGGGGGGCCGCGATCCGTCCTCAGGCCTCGTCCTTCTTGACCTTGAGGACCTGACGGCCCTTGTACATGCCGGTCTTGAGGTCGAGGTGGTGCGGACGGCGCAGCTCACCCGAATCCTTGTCCTCGACATAGGTCGGCTTCTTGAGAGCGTCCGCCGAGCGGCGCATGCCACGGCGTGACGGCGATGTTTTCCTGCGTGGAACGGCCATGATCCAGGTCCTTTAGGGTCGAAAGCGGGCGTGCCCGGAAGGCTCCGCACTTTCCAGAATAGGGATTAAGGCCGGGCTTATAGAGGATGCAGGGCGGAAAGGCCAGAGCCGGAAGCGGGAGAAATCGCCCTAAAATCCGCGATTTCGGCCCCAGCAAGTGTCCAGTCCGGCGGATCGGGCCCGGATCCGGTAGGTTCCGGCGATCCGCCGCACCCCGGGACCGGGCCGGCGGGCGCTGCGGATCACCGGATTGGGCAAAATCGCCGCCAGCAGCGACGCCTCCTGGGCCGACAGAGCCGCGGCGGACCGGCCGAAAGCATATTGCGCGCCTGCCTCGGCTCCGAACTGGCCCGCCGGGCCGAGTTCGGCGACATTGAGATAGAGTTCCAGCACCCGCTTCTTGGGCAGGACGAAATCGATCCAGAACGCCAGCGGGAATTCCAGCCCCTTGCGGACCATGCTGCGGCCCGGCCACAGGAACAGGTTCTTGGCGAGCTGCTGGGTGATGGTGGAGCCGCCGCGAACCACCTCGCCGTCCTGCGCATCCTCGATCACCTCGCGCAGCGAGCTCCAATCCACCCCGTGATGCGTGCAGAATTTGGCATCCTCCGCCGCGACTACGGATCGTGGCAGCGCCGGCGCCATCGCATCGAGATCGACCCAGGTCCGCGTCACCGGCGCGCCGCTCAGCCAGCGCCCGATCATCAGGGTCGAGACCGGATGACCGACCGCGTAAATTGGCGTCAGCACGTAAGGCAGCAGCAGAATGACGAGGATCGCCAGCATAGCCATGCGGATCGCTCGTCGCATCTCGCCCCTTTCGCTCACGACGCCGCATCGCGCGATCGTCCGCCAGCGTCTGTTTACCAGACCGCCTCACGGTCGCGAAATCCCGCTCGGAGGGATGCCGGCGGAATTGACGTGACCGATCCCATGAACGATTGTCCGGCAAATTCTGGAGCTTTCGATGACCACCGCGACGACCACCGACGATTTCGCCACCCTGCTCGACACCACCGCCGCCGAAACCGAAGCCCTGCTCGGCACATTGCTGTCGGATGCGCCGATGCCGGGCGAGATCGCCCGCCCGCGCCGCCTGATCGAGGCTATGCGGTACTCGAGCCTCAATGGCGGCAAGCGGCTGCGGCCGTTCCTCACGGTGGCGAGCGCCGAGATGTTCGGCGTACCGCGCGCCGGCGCCTTGATGGCGGGCGCCGCGCTGGAATGCATTCATTGCTATTCGCTGATCCATGACGATCTGCCCTCGATGGACAACAGCGACCTGCGGCGCGGACGACCGACCGCGCACAAGAAATACGACGACGCCACCGCGATCCTTGCCGGCGACGCACTGCTGACGCTGGCTTTCGACATCATCACCCGCGACGAGGTGCACCGCGACGCCGGCGTGCGCCTCGCGCTGACGCGCGCGCTCGCGCGGGCCGCCGGCATCGGCGGCATGGCGGGCGGCCAGATGATGGACCTTGCCGGCGAAGGTCGCTTCGGCGATCGCGAGCCGCCGGACGTCGCCAAACTCCAGCAGATGAAAACCGGCGCGCTGCTCAAATACGGCTGCATCGCCGGCGCGCTGCTCGGTCAGGCCTCGAAGGAGCAATACGGGGCGCTGGATGCATATGGTCACGCCTTCGGCGAAGCCTTCCAGATCGCCGACGACCTGCTCGACGTCGAAGGCGATGCGGCGGCGCTCGGCAAGCCGGCCGGTCAGGACGCCGCGCTCGGAAAAACCACTTTTGTCACGCAGCTCGGCATCGACGGCGCAAAGGCGCGGCTGCGCGATCTGCTCCAGCAGGCCGACGCCGCGCTGGCGCCGTTCGGATCGAAGGGCGACGTGCTGCGCGCCGCCGCGCGCTTTGTCGCGGAGCGCCAGAACTAGAGCTTGCGCTTCCGATCAAATCGGACGCGAAGCCAGAGTCTTGTTTGACGCGTTTTCTTCACGCGAACCGGTTCCCGTTTCGCTTGAAACGCCATGGAATCGCGATGACCGCAGAGAACGACGCGCCCGGCGCCCCGCCCACGCTGAAGCAGAAGGAAGACGAGGTCCTCCGCCGCTTCCGCCGCATGCCGAAGGCGGTGCGCATCGTCTACGCGCGGCCGCGTCTGTTCGTCTCGATCGCGATCGGCCTGCTGTCGCTGCTGGCGATGCCGGGGTCATGGCTGGTGCCCGGCGAATGGCGTCTCACCACGCGCCTGCTGCTGGGCTGGGACGTCTCCCTGACGCTGTATCTCGTTCTGGCCTACATCACCGTGCTGACATGCGATGCGAACTACATGCGCCGGCAGGCCGCGCTGCAGGATGATGGCCGTTTCCTGATCCTCATTCTGACATCGACCGCCGCTTTCGCCAGTATGGCCGCCATCGTGCTCGAGCTTGGCGGCACGCAGCACCAACCGGCCCAGCTTGCACTGGCGATCACCACCATCGCCCTGTCATGGGCGGCGATCCACACCACCTTCGCGCTGCATTACGCGCACGAATATTATCGCGGCGGCCGGGGCGGCGGCCTCGCATTTCCGGGTGACGAGCATCCGGACTACTGGGACTTCGTCTATTTCTCCTTCGTCGTCGGCATGACCGCGCAGGTCTCCGATGTCGGCATCACCGACAAGATCATCCGGCGCACCGCCACCGCGCACGGCGTCGTGTCGTTCTTTTTCAACACCGCATTGCTGGCGCTGACGGTGAACATCGCCGCGAGCGCCCTCTAGACCCGGATTTCCGCCGCGCATGATCCAAGGTTTTCTCACCTTCCTGCTCGTGATCTCGGTGCTGGCTGCCTCCGCCACGGTGGCGCGGCGGCTTGAACTCACCCCGGCCATCGTCTTCCTGGTGGTCGGCATCATCCTCGCGCTGGTGCCGGGCTTTCCGCCGATCGCGATGCAGCCCGAGGGCGTGTTGCTGCTGGTGCTGCCACCGCTGATCTATTCGGCGGGCGTGTCGATGAGCTGGCGCGAATTCAAGGGCAATCTGCGGCCGATCTCGTTGCTCGCGATCGGCTGCGTGATCTTCACCACCTGCGC
This sequence comes from Afipia sp. 64-13, assembly GCA_001897755.1. Taxonomy (GTDB): domain Bacteria; phylum Pseudomonadota; class Alphaproteobacteria; order Rhizobiales; family Xanthobacteraceae; genus Afipia. The sequence goes on along the minus strand of MKUJ01000011.1, from coordinate 122,623 downwards.
GGTGGCCTGCGCCGCGCACTGGGTTCTCGGCCTGCCCTGGGGCGTCGGTTTCGTGCTCGGAGCCATCGTGTCGCCGCCGGACGTGGTGGCACCGCTCGCGATCGCACGGCGGCTCGGCCTGCAACACCGCATTCTGGTCATTCTCGAAGGCGAGGGCCTTGCCAACGACGCCACCGCGCTGATCCTCTATCGCTTCGCGGTGATGGCCGTTTCCACCGGCGCCTTCTCGCTGGCGTCGGCCACCGGCACTTTCGCCGCGATCCTGATCGGCGAGGTGATCTTCGGCTTCGCGGTCGGCTGGCTCAGCCTGCGACTGCGGCAATGGGCGCACGATCCGCGCGTGGAAATCCTGCTGTCGCTGCTGACGCCCTATCTGGCGTTCTGGGTGCCGGAGCATTTCGGCGGCTCCGGCGTGCTCGCCACCGTGGTCACCGGCCTTTACGTCAGTTGGAACGGCCCGCTGCTGATCTCCGCGGCGACGCGCCTGCAAGGCATCTTCTTCTGGGACTTCGCGGTCTGGCTCATCGAAGGCGTGCTGTTCCTGATCGTCGGTTTCCAGACCAAGATCCTGATGGAAACCTCCAAGATGCTCCCACTCAACGAAGTGGCGTGGGCGATCGCGCTGACCTCGGCGATCGTCATTGTTGCACGCTTTCTGTGGGTGTTTCCCGCCGCCTATCTGCCACGCCTCGTCAGCCACCGCGTGCGCAAGCGGGAGAAGGCACCGTCCTGGCAAAGCGTGGCCGCCATCGGCTTCACCGGCATTCGCGGCGTGGTCTCGCTCGCGGTCGCGCTGGCGCTGCCCTACACGGTGGCGAGCGGCGAGCCGTTTCCCTACCGCGATCTGATCCTGCTGGTCGCGTTCGGCGTGATCTTCGTCACCGTGGTCGGCATCGGCGGTGCACTGCCATTCCTGGTGCGCGCATTGGGGCTCGACAAATACGGACGCTCCGAGGCCAAGCACGAGCGCGAGCAGGAGATCGCGGCGCGGCGCGAACTGGTGGCGGCTTCGCGCAAGGAGCTGACACGCATCATCGCCGAGCGCGAGCTGCCGCAGAGCCTCGCCAAGTTTCTTGAATCCCGACACGAGACGCATGTGCGCGCGCTGCCCGATCCCCCGGCCAAGGCCGGCGACCTCACGCCGGCGACACGCGGCGCGGCGATGGTACGTGAGATCATCGCCATCGAGCGCAGCCTGCTGCACAGGCTGCTGCGCGAGGGCAAGATCACCGACGAGGCGCGGCGGCGGATCGAGCGCGATCTCGATCTCGAGGAAGCGGCGGTCGACAACCGCGAGAAGACCACCCCGATCTAGCGATCCATTCCCGCGGCAAGATCGCGATCTTGCGCCGGACGGGTCGCCTTATCCCAAACGTCAAACACCAAAAGCAAAGGCCGGGACGAACCCGGCCTGATGCATCTCAAAAATTCGTAACCTGATTTATTCCGCGGCGGTGACTTCCGGAGTCTTGGCGCCGCTGCCATAGCGCTGCTCGATATAGTCGATCACCAGCGCCTTGAAGTCGGCGGCAATGGTCGGGCCGCGCAGCGTGCGGAATTTCTCGCCGTCGACGAACACCGGCGCCGCCGGGGTCTCGCCGGTGCCGGGCAGCGAGATGCCGATATCGGCATGCTTGGATTCGCCGGGACCGTTGACGATGCAGCCCATCACCGCGACGTTGAGCTGCTCGACACCGGGATAGCGTGTCTTCCACGACGGCATCTCGTCGCGGATGAAGTCCTGGATATCGCGCGCCAGTTCCTGGAACACCGTCGAGGTGGTGCGGCCGCAGCCCGGGCATGCCGCGACCAGCGGCACGAAGGTGCGGAAGCCCATGGTCTGCAGAATTTCCTGGCCGACCTTTACCTCAAGCGTGCGATCGCCGCCGGGCTCCGGCGTCAGCGAGACGCGGATGGTGTCGCCGATGCCGTCCTGCAGCAGGATGCCGAGCGCCGCCGACGAGGCGACGATGCCCTTCGATCCCATGCCGGCTTCGGTGAGGCCGAGATGGATGGCGTAATCGGAGCGCGCGGCGAGCTCGCGATAGACCGCGATCAGATCCTGCACGTTCGACACCTTGGCCGACAGGATCATCTTGGTCTTCGGCAGGCCGATCTCCTCGGCGCGCCTGGCCGAGAGCAATGCCGACTGCACCATGGCCTCGCGCGTCACCGCGCGGGCGTCGATCGGATCGGGAGACTTGGCGTTCTCCTCCATCAGGCGCGTCAGCAATTCCTGATCGAGCGATCCCCAATTGGCGCCGATGCGGACCGCCTTGTCGTTCTTGATCGCGATTTCGACGATGTCGGTGAACTGGCTGTCGCGCTTGTTCTTGAAGCCGACATTGCCCGGATTGATGCGATACTTCGACAATGCCGCCGCGCAGGCCGGATGTTCGGCCAGCAGCTTGTGGCCGATGTAGTGGAAGTCGCCGATCAGCGGCACGTCCACGCCCATCTTGTCGAGTTTCTCGCGGATGTGCGGCACGGCGGCGGCGGCTTCGTCGCGATCGACCGTAATGCGAACCAGTTCGGAGCCGGCCCGCGCCAGCGCCGCGACCTGCTTGACCGTCGAATCGACGTCGGCCGTGTCGGTGTTGGTCATCGACTGCACCACGATCGGTGCGCCGCCGCCAACCTTGACGTTGCCCACGACGACCTGAACGGTGCGGTGGCGGCCCTTGGGGCCGGCCTCGATGGACTTGGTTCGCTCTTTGAGATCAGTCATGGGAAAATCGGTCACGTCGCTGAGGGTAAGACGTTGAATATCAGGTCTGTATGACGGCCAGCAAGGACCGGCGCGCGATGTGGGGCCAATCTACCAGCAACGCCCGGGGCATGCCAGCAATGCCGGTTCCCCGACATCGCCCGACCGGCTGCCATGCCGGGACATAATCCCGAAAACATACGAATATAAGGGCTGCCTTCGGCCGATCCGCTCAGGCCGCACGCTGGCAATGGGCGCAGGTGCCGGTGATCTCGACCACCGACATTTTCGGCGCAAATCCCGTGCCCTGCACCGCCTCGCGGAACCCTTTGGCCAGCCCGGCCGCGGGCAATTCGCCCACCGAGCCGCAACTATCGCAGATCAGGAACGCGACCACCGCGCTGGCATCGTGATTATGGGCACAGGCGAGGAAGGCATTGCGGCTCTCGATGCGGTGGACCAGCCCCTGCGCCATCAGGAAATCCAGCGCGCGGTAGACCGTGATCGGGGCCAGCCGCGCGATGTCGCGCGCCAGCGCATCGATGATTTCATAAGCTCCAAGCGGACGATGACTCGCCAGCAGCGCCTGCAACACCTGCCGCCGGATCGGGGTGAATTTCTGGCCCCGGTCACGGCAGACCTGCTCGGCATGCGCCAGCGCGGAGGCGGCGCATTGGCTATGATCATGATCGGGCGTCGGAAACGCCTGCCTGCCGGTTGTCATGGAACCACCCTCTTCTGCGGCCAGATACTACCGTCAAACTTTCAAATTATTGTGTTATTTCAGTAATTTAATTGTGCGCAATTTGCATTGCAACATCAACTATTGCGACGCACCATAAAAGTCCCAATTGGGAGAGAGCGTTCCGAGCCCGGCGCATCGATACAATTCTAGCACCCGCCCGCACCCGAGAGGAAGTTCGCCGTGAACAGCAATCTCAGAGCCTATCTCGACAGCCTGGCGCCCTGGGCGCACCCCGCGCTGAAGCGGAAAGAGCGGCCGAGCACCAAGAAAATCAATCTGGCGCTTCAGGGCGGCGGATCGCATGGCGCCTTCACCTGGGGCGTGCTCGATCATCTGCTGGAGGACGGCCGGCTCGAGATCACCGGCATCTCCGGCGCGTCGGCTGGCGCCGTCAATGCCGTGATGCTGGCCGACGGTCTTGCGCGCGGCGGTCCGGAGGAAGCCCGCAAGCGGCTGTCGGATTTCTGGCGCGCGGCCAGCGCCGGAGGCAACCTGCCGCCGGTGCAGCGCGCGATCACCGACCGGTTGTTCTCGCTGCTGCCATTCGCCAGCGCGCCGATGCAGAACTGGTTCCAGACCATGTCGCGCTATTTCTCGCCTTACGATCTCAATCCACTCAACATCAATCCGCTCAGCGACCTGATCGAACGCTTCGTCGATTTCGACGCGATCCACAACCATCCGGACATCGCGCTCTACATCTCGACCACCAACGTCCACACCGGGCGGCTGCGCATCTTCTCCGGCGACAAAGTGACGGCCGATGCGGTGATGGCCTCGGCGGCGCTGCCGTTCCTATTCCGCGCGGTGGAAATCGACGGCGTGCCCTATTGGGATGGCGGCTATATGGGCAATCCGGCGATCTTCCCGTTCCTGCAGGCGACCGACGCCGAGGACGTGCTGGTGGTGCAGATCAATCCGATCTCGCGCAAGACCACGCCACGCACCTCGACCGAGATCATCAACCGGTTGAACGAAATCACCTTCAACTCCGCGCTGATCACCGAACTGCGCGCCATGGATTTCGTCAACCAGCTGATTGACGAAGGCCGCCTGCCGCGCGGCACCCGCGAAAACGAATACCGCCGCCTTTACATCCATCGCATCCATCTCGGCGGCCTCGGCAGCCGCCTCGCCGCATCGAGCCGGCTGAAGACGGATTACGATTTCTTCGCTCTTCTGCACCGGGCCGGCGTGCGCGCGGCCAAGAGATTTCTCGACCAGCATTTCGACGACATCGGCAAGCAAAGCTCGATCGACCTTGCCGCCGAATCCGGCGTGGAATGGGCATGAGTTTGTCCGTGAACGCGCCGCGCGCAAGGCGGTTTTGGGCCGCGGAATCGCCGATCAGGCTGGAAAACCCGGTATTTCCGCGCTTTTCGGGTGTGATCGCCGCGCCATTTCTTGCTAGCGTGCGGCGCCATGACCATTCACTCGCCCGCCCCTGCGGCCACGCCTGCGCGCACGACACCGGCCTCCTCCGACCCGGACACCGGCCGCGTCACGCCGATGATGGAGCAGTATCTGGAGATCAAGGCGGCCAATCCGGGCCTGCTGCTGTTCTATCGGATGGGCGATTTCTACGAACTGTTCTTCGAGGATGCCGAAACCGCCTCGCGCGCGCTCGGCATCATGCTCACCAAGCGCGGCAAGCATCAGGGTCAGGACATTCCGATGTGCGGCGTGCCGGTGGAGCGCGCCGACGATTATCTGCATCGCCTGATCGCGCTCGGCCATCGCGTCGCGGTGTGCGAGCAGATGGAAGACCCCGCCGAGGCGAAGAAGCGCGGCAACAAGAGCGTGGTCCGCCGCGACGTGGTGCGCCTCGTCACGCCAGGCACGCTGACCGAAGACACCCTGCTCGACGCCAGGACCAACAACTATCTGATGGCGATCGCGCGGGCGCGCGCCTCGCATGGCGAGGACCGCGTCGGACTCGCCTGGATCGACATCTCGACCTCGGAATTCTTCGTCACCGAATGCGCCTCGGGCGAGCTTGCCGCGACGCTGGCGCGGATCAATCCCAACGAGGTGATCGTCAGCGACGCGCTCTATAGCGACACCGATCTCAGCCCGGTGCTGCGCGCGCTGCCGGCGGTGACGCCGCTGACCCGCGACGTATTCGACGGCGCGACCGCCGAGCGGCGACTGTGCGATTATTTCGCCGTCGCCACCATGGATGGCCTCAGCCAGTTGTCGCGGCTGGAAGCGACCGCGGCGGCGGCCGCGATCACCTATATCGACCGCACCCAGATCGGCAAACGCCCGCCGCTGTCGCCGCCCTCGCGCGAGGCCGCCGGCACCACCATGGCGATCGATTCCGCTACACGCGCCAATCTCGAGCTGATCCGCACGCTCGGCGGCGAGCGGCGCGGCTCGCTGCTCGATGCCATCGACAGCACCGTGACAGCGGCGGGGTCGCGCCTATTGGCGCAACGCCTCTCCGCACCGCTGACCGACACCGCGCAGATCGCGCAGCGGCTCGACGCCGTCGCGGCGTTCGTCGCCGACAGCGCGGCCGGCGACGATGTGCGCAAAATCCTGCGCGCGGCTCCCGACATGTCGCGCGCGCTGGCGCGACTTTCGGTCGGACGCGGCGGCCCGCGCGATCTCGCGGGCCTGCGCGACGGCATTCTTGCCGCCGACGCCGTACTGGCAAGGCTCGCGCAATTGAACGATCCGCCGCAGGAGATCGCGGCGGCGATGGCCGCATTGCGCCGTCCCTCGCGCGAACTTGGCCATGAACTGGCGCGGGCGCTGGCCGAAGCGTTGCCGTTGCTCAAGCGCGACGGCGGCTTCGTCCGCGACGGCTATGCTTCCGCGCTGGACGAAACACGGCAGTTGCGCGATGCCTCGCGCCTCGTGGTGGCGGCGATGCAGGCGCGCTACGCCGAGGACACCGGCGTCAAGGCGCTGAAGATCCGCCACAACAACGTGCTGGGCTATTTCGTCGAAGTCACCGCGCAGCACGGCGACAAACTGATGTCGCCACCACTGAACGCGACCTTCATCCACCGCCAGACCCTCGCCGGGCAGATCCGCTTCACCACCACCGAGCTTGGCGAGATCGAGGCCAAGATCGCCAGCGCCGGCGACCGCGCGCTCGGCCTCGAACTGGAAATCTTCGATGCGCTGTGCGCGCAAGCCGTCGCGGCAAGCGAGGACCTGCGCGCCGCCGCACACGCCTTCGCGATGCTTGACGTCGCCAGCGCGCTGGCGCGGCTTGCGATCGACGAGAACTATGTGCGGCCGGAGGTCGACTCTTCGCTGTCGTTCTGCATCGAAGGCGGACGGCACCCGGTGGTCGAGCGCGCGTTGAAGCGTGAAGGCGAGCCGTTTATCGCCAATCATTGCGACCTGTCGCCCGCGCCTGCGCAGAATTCCGGACAGATCTGGATTCTCACCGGCCCCAACATGGCCGGCAAATCCACCTTCCTGCGCCAGAACGCGCTGATCGCGCTGCTCGCGCAGACCGGCAGTTATGTGCCGGCGAGCCGCGCTCGCATCGGCGTGGTCGACCGGCTGTTCTCGCGCGTCGGCGCCGCCGACGATCTGGCGCGCGGCCGTTCCACCTTCATGGTCGAGATGGTGGAGACCGCCGCCATTCTCAATCAGGCCGGCGAGCGGTCGCTGGTGATTCTCGATGAGATCGGCCGCGGCACCGCGACCTTCGACGGCCTGTCGATCGCCTGGGCCTCGATCGAGCATCTGCACGAAAGCAACAAGTGCCGCGCGCTGTTCGCGACTCACTATCACGAACTGACCGCGCTCGCCGCCCGGCTGCCGCGTCTGTTCAATGCCACCGTGCGAGTGAAGGAATGGCACGGCGAGGTCGTGTTCCTGCATGAGGTGCTGCCGGGTTCGGCCGATCGCTCTTACGGCATTCAGGTCGCCAAGCTTGCCGGCCTGCCGCCCGCGGTGATCGCGCGTGCGAAGACGGTGCTGGCCAAGCTCGAGGCGCAGGATCGCAATTCAACCACCAAGGCTTTGGTCGACGACCTGCCGCTGTTCGCGGTGCCCTCGCGTGCCGCCGCCGAGCCGCATCCGCCGAGCGAAGCCGAGGCGCTGATTGGCGCGCTCGAAGCCATTCATCCCGACGAGATGACGCCGCGCGAGGCGCTGGAGGCGCTCTACGCGCTGAAAGCGAAGCTGCCGAAGAAAAGCTAGAGCGGCACGCCGGCCCGGCGCAGCAACAGCGTCGCCGCGTTCCACGTTACCGAAAACAGCAGCGCGAGGCCCAGCGCCAGCGGCGCGCCGACCGGCACAGCGGCCAGATACAACACCGCCATGCACAGGCCGAAGCCGAGCAGTCCGACAAGACTGTGCGCCATCACCGCCGCAGTGGCCTTGCCGCCGACCCGGCGATGCAGGATCAGCATGGTGGCGGTGAAGGTCGCGGGAAACGACGCAAGCAGACCCGTTTTCTCCGGCCCGATGGTGAAGCTCAGCGTCACCACGGCGGCGATCAGCACGCTGACGATCAACGCGCGCAGCAGCAGATCGAACCAGCGCAGCGGCAGGCGCGGCATCGGCGCCTCGCGATACGCGCGCACCAGAACGAAGAACGCCGTGACCGCCACGACATTGGCCAAAATCGCCGGCGTCAGGGTCCATGCCATCTGACTGAAAAGATAAGTCGCGATCGCCCAGACCAGAAGGCCGGTGGCGACGCTGAGCCATGGGCCGAACCGCTGCGCCATGACAACGAAGATCGCCGTATAGAACGCGGTCGGCACATTATTGTAGACGCTGGTCAACGCCGCCCGCGCCACGAAGGCGGCGTCATGATCGAGCGCGATGAAGACATAGGCCGGCCCGGTCGAAATCGGCAGCGTCACGATCAGCGAGCCGATGAACGCTCCGGCGCGTTCGGCGATCACCGTTGCCGCAATGACGAATCCGGCGGCAACGGCCATTTTCAGAACGAGGGTGAACAGAAAATACCCGTCGGCTGGCATCGCAATGCGGCCGCCTTACACCCGCCGAATCGAGACGTTCACGGCCTTCGGACCGTTCTTGATGGTCTGATAGACCACGCAATAACGCTCGGTGAGCTTGAGAAGCTGATCGAGCTTCTCCTGCGGCGCATCGGTCTCGACATCGAAACGCAAACGGATCTCGGCAAAGCCGACCGGCGCCTCCTTGTCGACGCCGAGCGTGCCGCGGAAATCGAGATCGCCTTCGGCGCTGACATGGCCGCTCTTCAGCGGAATATCGATTGCGGTCGCGACCGATTTCAGCGTGACGCCGGCGCAGGCCACCAGTGCCTCCAGCAGCATATCGCCGGAGCACAATTCCAATCCGGAGCCGCCGGTTGCCGGATGCAGCCCCGCCACCGCCACCGCGCGCCCGGTCTCGACCTTGCAGGCGATGCCTTCATTGTCGATCGAGCCATTGGCCTTCAAGGTGATGTAGGCAGTCTTCGGATCGGCCTTGTAACGCTCCTTGATCGGCGCCTGCATGGCGCGCAACTGCGTCGAATCCATCTGTCGGTCTCCGGGAAAATGCGGAATGATTTAAAGCGGGATGAGATAAAGCGGTTCGGACGCGCTTTACCACCACATCGCCGCGCCTGTCACGGGCTGTTCGCCCACCGGCGGCGCACGATCCAGCGAGCGGTCGAGTGCGTTGAGCACGCGGCGCTTGATGCCCTCGAACAGTGGCGCGGCACGATCGCGCGGACGGGCGAGATCGACCTTGATTTCCTCGAACAGGCGGCCGGGATGCGGGCGCATCACCATCACCCGGTCGGCCAGCACCACCGCTTCCTCGACATCATGGGTCACCAGGATCAGGGTCGGCTTGGTGTCGGCCCACAGGTCGAGCAGATGGTCCTGCAGATCGGTGCGGGTGAAGGCATCGAGCGCAGAGAACGGCTCGTCGAGCAGCAGCACTTCGGGGCGCGGTACCAGCGCGCGGGCAATGGCGACACGCTGCGCCTGCCCGCCGGACAATTCGCGCGGCCAGGCATCGGCCTTGTTGGCGAGCCCGACCCGCGCCAGCGCGGCCTCGGCACGCTCGCGGCGCTGCGCCGTGGAGAGGCCAGTCAATCCGAACGCGACATTGTCGAGCACGCTGAGCCAGGGCAGCAGCCGCGGCTCCTGAAAGATGATGCCGATCTTTTCATGCGGCGCGGCGATGGCAAGGCCATCGAGCACGATGCTGCCATGGGTCGCGCAATCGAGACCGCAGATCGCGCGCAGCAGCGTGGACTTGCCGCACCCCGAACCGCCGATGATGGCAACGATCTCGCCGGGCTTGATGCGCGCGGAAAAGCCCTCGAGCGCGTTGACGCCATTGGGATAGACCTTGCCGACATGATCGAGCGCCAGCATCTTACGCCCCATTTGCATGGGCGCTGAAGGAATCCTCCCAGCGCAGCAGCGGCGCGAACGCCAGCTGGATCAGCCAGTCGGTGATCTTGCCGAGCAACGCGAACACGATGATCGCAGCGAGGATCTGCGCCGGCTTGCCGAGCTGCTGGCCGTCGGTCAGCAGATAGCCGAGGCCCTGCGAGGCGCCCATGAATTCGGCCGCGACCACGAACATCCAGCCGAGCCCGAGACCGGAGCGCAGCGACACCACATAGGCCGGCAGCACCGCAGGCAGCAGAATGCGGCGGATCATTGCGGGGCCGGACAGACGGAAGGCGCGGCCGACCTCGACGATCTTGCGATCGACCGACTGGATTGCGCCCATCACACCGAGATAGATCGGAAAGAACACGCCGACCGCGATCAGCGCCACCTTCGAGGTCTCGAAGATGCCGAGCCAGAGAATGAAGATCGGCACCCAGGCGATCGATGGAATCGCGCGCAGCGCCTGCACGGTGGGATCGAGCAGTCGCCGCGACAGCGGCCAGTAGCCGCATATCGCGCCGAACAGCGTGCCGAACAGAACACCCAGACTGAAGCCGACCCCGACACGCCACAGCGTGATGCCGACATGACGCGCAAGCTCGCCGCTGACGGTGAGTTCGACCAGCGTCTGGTAGATCATGCTCGGCGGCGGCACCAGACGGCCATTGGAGAAGCCGAGCCGGACCGCAAGCTCCCACACCACCGCAATAAAAAGCGGCAGCAGCAGACCCAGCGCCGGCCGCATCCAGCGCCCGCTCCGCCGCGCCGGCACGGCTGGCTTCGTCTCCACCATGGTGTTTTCGAGTGTCATCGCCATAGCAAGAACCGTTTATTGCGCCGGATTGCAAGCGTCGGCTGATCGCCGGCACCGCAATTTCCCATCGCCGGCCACCGGCCATGATGTCCCGTCCGGCAAAAAAAGACGGCATCGCGCGGGACGAGCCTGCGCGATGCCGAACCGTTCACAGCCTGCTGCCTCAGTTGGTCGGCAGCGGCACCTGCGCATCGAGCAGCGCGTCGACATTGGCCTTCACGTCGACATTCGGCTGGATCACGCCGGCCTGCTGAAGCGCAAGACCCGCGGCGAGGATCGACTCGCGCTGCGGCTCGCCGATCTTGTTGTGGGTCAGCTCGGTGCGCTCCTTGAGCTGCTTGTCGACCACGTTATCCGGCAGCTTGGTGACGGCGATGAAATCGCGCTTCACCACGTCGTAATTGGCCAGCGAATATTTGCGCGCCTCCTCATAGACCGCGAGCACGCGGCGCACGATGTCCGGATGATCCTTGAGGAACTGCTCGCGGACATTGAGGATGCCCCAGGTGTTGGCCTCGGGCTTGCGATAGAACAGCTTCACACCGTCCTCGATCTCGGCCTGCGCCATCATCGGATCGAGGCCCGCCCAGGCATCGACATCGCCGCGCACCAGCGCGGTCTTGCCGTCCGGATGCTGCAGCAGCACCGGAGTGATGTCCTTCTCGGTCAAGCCGGCATCGAGCAGCGCGCGGACAAGGAAAATGTGAGGATCGGTGCCGCGTGTCACCGCGACGCGCTTGCCCTTGAGGTCAGCGACCTTGGTGATCTTGGAATCCTTGCCGGTGACGAGCGCGGTCCATTCGGGGCGCGAATAGACATAGACCGACTTGATCGGATTGCCGTTGATGCGCGCGACCAGCGCGGCGGAGCCGGCGGTCGAGCCGAAATCGATCGAGCCGGCATTGAGGAATTCGAGCGCCTTGTTGGAGCCGAGCGTCTGCACCCAGACGATCTTGATGCCGTCCTTGGCGAATTCCTTCTCCAGCAGACCCTTTTCCTTGAGCACGATGGACACCGGATTGTAGGTCGCCCAATCGATGGCGATCTGCTTGGGCGCATCCGCCGCACGCACCGCGCCCGGGGCGACCAGCGCACCCGCGACAAGCACGGCGAAGCCGCGTCGGGAAATCTCGAACATAATTTTCTCCATGGATGGAAAGGGCAAGGAAGCGTTGAAATGAGTAATTGCCCCAATAGATCAATTATTTAGTTCAAAAAATCAACCAGAAAATCCTTGCCTCCGACAACAAGGCGCCAGCAAAAACTTTCTCCGCGAAACGGAAACGGGAATGAACCTTCCAAATCCCGAACAATCGGCCGTGACACCGGGATTGCGGTTGGATATCCGGATAGCATGGATGACGTGACGCTCGACCGGTCCCATCAACTCCCGCTGCAGTTCGATCCGAATGCGATCGCCCGGCAGATCGACGCCCTCGCCGACAAGCACGGCGGCAGCGACGATGCGTTTCGCACCGCGCTGACCCAGCTTCTCAAGAACGCTCTCGCTCAGGCGCGGGAGATCGCGCAAGCCGAACTGCTGAAGGATCGTCAGGGCCGCGCCTGCGCGCAGCGTCTGTGCGCCGTGCAGGACGAGATCATCCGCCTGCTCTACGACGCCGCCACCCGGCATCTCTACCGCTCGCACATGCGCTCGGATTCGGAGCGGATGGCGGTGGTCGCCACCGGCGGCTACGGTCGCGGCCTGCTGGCGCCGGAATCGGACATCGATCTGCTGTTCGTGCTGCCCTACAAGCAGACCGCGTGGGGCGAGCAGGTCGCCGAGGTGATCCTGTATTGCCTGTGGGACATGGGCCTCAAGGTCGGGCACGCCACGCGCTCGGTCGATGAATCGATCCGCCTCGCCCGCGCCGACATGACCATCCGCACCTCGATCCTGGAAACCCGCTTTCTGGTCGGCGACCAGCCGCTTTACGACGAACTGGTCAAGCGGTTCGACCACGACGTGGTGCAGGGCACCGCGTCCGAATTCGTCACCGCCAAGCTCGCCGAGCGCGAGGAACGCCACCGCCGCGCCGGCCAGTCGCGCTATCTGGTGGAGCCCAACGTCAAGGACGGCAAAGGCGGCCTGCGCGACCTGCATACGCTGTTCTGGATCGCCAAATATGTCTACCGCGTCAGCGACACCCGCGAACTGGTCAAGCGCGGCGTATTCGACGCCCAGGAGTACCGCACCTTCCGACGCTGCGAGGACTTCCTGCTTTCGGTCCGCTGCAACATGCATTTCTACACCGGACGCCCCGAGGAGCGGCTGTCGTTCGACATCCAGCGCGAGATCGCGCAGCGCCTCGGCTACACCTCGCACCCCGGCATGCAGGATGTCGAACGCTTCATGAAGCACTACTTCCTGATGGCCAAGGATGTCGGCGACCTCACCGCGATCCTGTGCGCCAAGCTGGAGGAAGAGGAAGCCAAGCCCGCGCCCGTGCTCGGCCGCCTGATAGCGAAGCTGCGGCCGCAGCGGCGCGGCAAGGTGCCGGGCACCATCGATTTCGTGGTCGACAACGCACGCATCAACCTCGCGACGCCGAACGTCTTCAAGAACGACCCCGTCAACCTGATCCGAATCTTCCGCCTCGCACAGAAGAACAATCTGGCCTTTCATCCCGACGCCATGCGCATGGCGACGCGCTCGCTCAAGCTGATCACGCCGCAATTGCGCGAAAACGCCGAGGCGAACCGGCTGTTCATGGAGATTCTCACCTCGGAGAACGCCGAGACCGTGCTGCGACGGATGAACGAGACCGGCGTGCTCGGACAGTTCATCCGCGCCTTCGGCAAGATCGTCGCGATGATGCAGTTCAACATGTATCACCACTACACCGTGGACGAGCATCTGATCCGCTGCGTCGGCATCCTGCAGGACATCGAGCGCGGCAATCAGGAGGAGTTCGCGGTCGCCACCGATCTGATGCGCAAGATCCGCCCCGAACATCGCGCCGTGCTCTACATGACGGTGTTCCTGCACGACATCGCCAAGGGTCGGCCGGAGGATCATTCGATCGCCGGCGCGAAAGTGGCGCGGCGGCTGTGTCCGCGCTTCGGCTTCAACGCCGCCGACACCGACCTGATCGCCTGGCTGATCAAGGAGCATCTGACGATGTCGACGGTGGCGCAGTCGCGCGACCTGTCGGACCGCAAGACGATCGAGAATTTCGCCGCCGTGATGCAGTCGGTCGAGCAGATGAAACTGCTCACCATCCTGACCACCGCCGATATCCGCGGCGTCGGCCCCGGCGTGTGGAACGGCTGGAAGGCGCAGCTCATCCGCACGCTGTATTACGAGACCGAGCCGGTGCTGACCGGCGGCTTCTCGGAAGTCAATCGCGTCCAGCGCCTCGAAGCCGCGCAGGCCGAATTCCGCGGCGCCTTCACCGAATGGCCGCGGATCGAACTCGACGCCTACATCGCGCGGCACTATCCGGCCTACTGGCTCAAGGTCGATCTGCCACGCAAGATCCGCCACGCCCGCTTCGTCAAGGAGACCGATCGCAACGGCAACAAGCTTGCCATCAATGTCGGGTTCGACGAGACGCGCGGCGTCACCGAACTCACCATTCTCGCGCCCGATCATCCCTGGCTGCTGTCGATCATCGCGGGCGCCTGCGCGTCCGCCGGCGCCAACATCGTGGACGCGCAGATCTACACCACCACCGACGGACGCGCGCTCGACACCATCGCGATCTCGCGCGAATACGATCGCGACGAGGACGAGGCGCGCCGCGCCGCCCGCATCGGCGAGATCATCGAGCAAGTGCTGGACGGCAAGCTTCAGCTTCCCGAGATCGTGGCCAAGCGCACGGCCGCCAAATCCAAGCCCAAGCCGTTCGTCGTCGAGCCGGATGTCGTCATCAACAATCTATGGTCGGACCGCTTCACCGTGATCGAGGTCTCCGGTCTCGACCGTCCCGGCCTGCTCTATGAGCTGACGACGGCGCTCTCCAAGCTCAACCTCAATATCGGCTCGGCGCATGTCTCGACCTTCGGCGAGCGGGCGCGCGACGTGTTCTACGTCACCGACCTGCTCGGCGCGCAGATCACCGCGCCGACCCGACAGGCCGCGATCAAGCGCGCGCTGGTGCATCTGCTTGCCGAAGGCGGCGTCGGCGAAAAGCGGACGGCGCGTTCCGCTTAATCCGCATTAACGATTTGGTAACGTGCCCTTAAACCGCCATCGCTAGCGTGCACGGCGGATCGACATATCGGATCGAGCGCGTAACGGATGGCGGGACGGAAGAAAGCAGGCGGACGCCGGGAGCCGAAGTTCGACGACGGCGCCTCGCTGGATGGCATCCGGCTCAATCCGTGGGATCGCGTCGGCGGCCCGGAGGATGACGCCGACGCCACGCCGAAGCGCCGCGCGCCCAAGCGTGCCGCCGATGACACCGCCTCGCGCGGTTCCCGGAAGAGCCGCGCACAGGCGAAAAAAGACAAAAGAGAGAACAACAAGGCCGCGCGCGGCAAGGCGCGCAGCAGGCTGGGCCGGGTGCTTTACTGGGGCCTGGTGCTGAGCCTGTGGGCCGTCATCGCCGGCGTCGGCGTCGTGGTCTGGGTCGGCGCACATCTGCCTTCGATTCAATCGCTGGAAATTCCCAAGCGTCCGCCGACCATCCAGATCGTCGGCATCGACGGCAGCGTGATCGCAACGCGCGGCGAGATGCCCGGCGCGAATGTTCCGCTCAAGGAACTGCCGCCCTATCTGCCGAAAGCTTTCATCGCGATCGAGGACCGCCGCTTCTATTCGCATTTCGGCATCGATCCGATCGGCATCGCCCGCGCCGCC
The DNA here is from genome assembly GCA_001897755.1 of Afipia sp. 64-13. Lineage (GTDB taxonomy): Bacteria > Pseudomonadota > Alphaproteobacteria > Rhizobiales > Xanthobacteraceae > Afipia. The sequence goes on along the minus strand of MKUJ01000011.1, from coordinate 107,194 downwards.
GCGACCAACCTGCTGCATCGCGGCGTGTCGCAAGGCGGCTCGACCCTGACCCAGCAGCTTGCCAAGAACCTGTTCCTGACCCAGGAGCGCACCTTGCAGCGCAAACTGCAGGAAGCCGAGCTCGCGCTGTGGCTGGAGCGGAAATACTCCAAGAACGAAATTCTCGAGCTCTATCTCAACCGCGTCTATTTCGGCTCCGGCGCTTACGGCGTGGAAGCGGCCGCACAGAAATATTTCGGCAAATCGGCGCGCGCCGTCACCCTCGCGGAGGCGGCGATGCTCGCGGGCCTCGTCAAATCGCCGTCACGCCTCGCGCCGAACCGCAACCCGGAAGGCGCGGAAAAGCGGGCGCAGACCGTGCTCGGCGCGATGGCGGATGCAAAATTCATCACCGACGCGCAGGCGCAGGCCGCGATCGGCCATCCGTCCTACGCGGTGAAGCCGGTCGGCGCCGGCACCGTCAATTATGTCGCCGACTGGATCGGCGAGGTGCTCGACGATCTGGTCGGACAGGTCGAGCAGAATATCGTGGTCGAGACCTCGATCGATCCGAAGTTGCAGGCCGTCGCGGAAGCCGCGGTGATCGACGAACTCGCGGCCAAGAGCGTGAAGTTCAAGGTCAGCCAGGGCGCGCTGGTGGCGATGACGCCGGACGGCGCGGTGCGCGCGATGGTCGGCGGGCGCAACTACTCGGAGAGCCAGTTCAACCGCGCGGTCACCGCCAAGCGTCAGCCCGGTTCGGCCTTCAAGCCGTTCGTCTATCTCACCGCGCTGGAAATGGGCCTGACGCCCGACACCGTGCGGCAGGACGCTCCACTCGAGATCAAGGGCTGGAAGCCGGAGAACTACAGTCACGAATATTTCGGCCCGGTGACGCTGACGCAGGCGCTGGCGATGTCGCTCAACACCGTGGCGGTGCGGCTCGGCATCGAGGTCGGCCCGGCCAATGTGGTGCGCACCGCGCACCGGCTCGGCATCGCCTCCAAGCTCGAAGCCAATCCGTCGATCGCGCTCGGCACCTCGGAAGTCTCGCTCACCGAACTCGTCGGCGCCTATGCCCCGTTCGCCAATGGCGGCACCGCGGCCTCGCCGCATGTCATCAACCGCATCAAGACCGCCGGAGGCAAGCTGCTGTACGCGCGCAAGTCCGATCCGGCCGCGCAGGTGATCGACCCGCGCTATGTCGGCATGATGAACGCGATGATGCATGAGACGCTGGTCATCGGCACGGCGAAGAAGGCCGACATTCCCGGCTGGTACGCCGCCGGCAAAACCGGCACCAGCCAGGATTTCCGCGACGCCTGGTTCGTCGGCTACACCGCCAATCTGGTCACCGGCATCTGGTTCGGCAATGACGACAACTCACCGACCCACAAGGCCACCGGCGGTGGCCTGCCGGTCGAGGTGTGGACGCGCTTCATGAAAGCCGCGCATGAGAATGTCGCGGTAGCCGATCTGCCCGGCGCGCAGCAGAGCAGGAGCAGCGACGGCGGCGGCTTCCTGTCCAACTTCTTCCGCGCCGCGGCGCGTGGCAACGGCCAGCAGATTGCCCCGCCGCCGCGTCCGGTGCCGGCCGGCGATCCTTACGCGTCGAGCGGCAACTATGGCGCACAGCCGGAGCAGCAGCGGGCCTATCCGCCGCCATCGCAACCTGCGCCGCGCCCACAGGTGGTGCAGAACGGCGCGCGCCCGGAGTCTGCGAACGGTCTCGGCGGCGGCGGCTGGCTGATCGACCGCCTGTTCGGCGGGCGATAAGCGGATTCATTCGGATGAAATCGACACCACGTCATTTATCCTGACACCCACGCCTCACCCGAACAAAACCGGGGAATTCATCATGCGTCTTTCCCTTGCCGAGCAGCGAAGACTTCCTTGGCCGCGAACAGCCCGTTGAGCGCGGCAGGAAAGCCCGCATAAACCGCCATCTGCATGACGATCTCGGTGATTTCGTCTCTGGTCAGCCCGACATTCAGTCCCGCGTCGATATGGACTTTCAGTTGCGGGGTTGCGGTCCCCATCGCGGTCAGCGCCGCGATGGTCGCGATCTCGCGGCCGCGCAGATCGAGGCCGGGACGGCTGTAAATGTCGCCAAACGGAAACTCGAACAGGTAGTTTGCGAAGTCGGGGGCAATGTCGGCCAAGGCAGCAATGACATTGTGGCCGGCTTCGCCATCGATTTCAGCGAGCGCCCGCTTGCCGCGTTCCAGCCGGCTTTCGCCGACGTTCGGGGATTGGTGCGTCATGATTTGTCATCCTCTGTTTGTTACCGGCGTATCCGGCAATCTTGGTATCGAGGACGAGGAGGCAGGCTTGCAGTTTGGCCAAATGCGCGCGGACACGCTCGCGGTGCTGTTCGAGCAACGTGCTGCGCTCCGCTTCCGTGCCAACGCCGCGCTCCCGCAAGGCCGCATAGCGCAGCATTTCACGAATAGGCATTCCGGTCGTTTTGAGACGGCCGAGAAATTCTATCCAAACCAGGATTGATGCGTCGTAGTCCCGTTGGCCCGCCTGGTCTCTATCGGCATGGGGAAGCAGCCCGATCCGTTCATAGTAACGGATCGTATGGACAGACAATCCCGAACGCTTCGCCAGTCCGCCAATCTTCATTGAACGTCCTTCTCTCGTCGCGACGCATGGGAAGTTACGGGTTAGAGCGCACTCCAAGTCAAGCTATCGAATGCGGATTCGCGAAACACGCCATGGCGGCAGGATCACGCGAATAAAACACCCTTTTACAGCATGGAGTTGTCCGTTGCCGCCGCGAGCGGTCCAACTCGATTCCGATTGATCCGAAGGCGGAATGAGAACGCCGGAAACGATCGTTTCCGGCTTCAATTCATCCGGTGGCGCTGACAGCCGTCAAACGCTCAGTCCTTGACACCATAGCGGTGCAGGTCGTTACCGTGGGTGTCGAGCCACTTCTTGGCGCGCTCGGTGGCGGGGCAAATCCGTCCTACCACTTTCCAGAACCGCGGCGAGTGGTTCATCTCGACCAGATGCGCGACTTCATGCGCGGCCAGATAGTCCAGCACATAAGGCGGCGCAAGGATGAGCCGCCACGAGAATGACAGCGACCCGGCCGAGGTGCAGGAGCCCCAGCGGCTCGACTGGTCGCGGATGGTGATGCGCTTCACCTTCACGCCCAGAATTTCGGCATAGCGCGTCGATGCCTTGGCGAGATCGTGACGCGCTTCACGCTTGAGGTAATCGAGCACCCGCCGTTCGATATGCGGCAAGTCGCCGGCGACACAGAGAATCTTCTCGCCGCTGTCGCGGGTCTCGGCCCACACGGTGCCGCGTTCGCCGGCACGATGAACGATCTTATGCGGCGTGCTGCGCAATGGCAGCGTCGTCCCGGTGGCGAACGGTGCGGCCTTCGGCAGACCGCCAAGCCGCGCCGCGATCCAGGCGCCATGACGCTCCGCAAAGTCCTTGGCGTCGGCAAGATTGCCGCGCGGCGGCATGGTCAGGATCGCCTGCCGAGCGCTCGGATGAATGCGCAACGTATAGCGGCGCGCGCGGCGATGGCGGCGGAGTTGAACGGCATAGATGGCCGAACCGATCTTCACCGCAAGGGTGCGCGGTTCGGTCGGGCGACGGTAGAGCAGAGCACGAAAAGCCATATCGGGGAGTCCGGGAGTGAGGAGTTCACCCGGATTCTGCCACAGCCGCCGCCAGAGAAAGCTATCGGCACAAAAACAAATCATTTGCCCAACATCTTGAACGAATCGTCGCTCGACCTCCCACATAGAGAGGCATGAAACATGACATTTGTGTTCAGTTTTTTAGCTGCGACGCGGCCTGGCCGCGGGCTCGGCCGTCACTTTTACGCCACATCCCTTAACTCAAAATACCCGTTGAAAAACAATAGTTTGCATTGCCCCGTGCGGCATCTGAGGGTGCGCGATGAGCTAAAATGCCGTCAAATCTGGGTTTTTGGCATTCCGGCGGGTTTTTCGAGGCCTGCGGCGGCTATTCCGCGGCAACGAAATCCGACCGGGTCAGCGCGGCCGAGACCATGAAATCGGAGATCCGGGGCACGATCTCGGAGCGGAAGCGAGAGCCGTTGAACACGCCGTAATGGCCGACGCCCTTCTGAACATAATGCACCCGCCGCGTGTCGGAGATCGACGTGCACAGCGTGTGCGTCGCTTCGGTCTGGCCAAGGCCGGAGATATCGTCGTTCTCGCCCTCGACCGTCATCAGCGCCACACGCTGGATCTTCGACGGATCGACCGGCCGGCCGCGGTGGGTCATGGTACCGAGCGGCAGCGCGTGCTTGATGAACACGAGATCGACCGTCTGCAGATAGAATTCGGCGGTCAGATCCATCACCGCGAGATATTCATCGTAGAAGTCGCGATGCTTGTCGACGAGATCGCCGTCGCCCTTCACCAGATGATTGAACAGGCGCTTGTGCGCGTCCATGTGGCGATCGAAATTCATGCTGACGAAGCCGGTCAGTTGCAGGAATCCCGGATAGACATCGCGCATGACGCCCGGATGGGGAAACGGCACCTTGGAAATCACGTGGTTGCGGAACCAGTCGATTCCCTTCTCCGCGGCGAGCTTGTTGACCGCGGTCGGATTGCGCCGCGTATCGATCGGCCCGCCCATCAAGGTCATCGAGATCGGTGCATAGGGATCGTGCTGGGCCTCCATGACCGAGACCGCCGCCAGAACCGGCACCGAAGGCTGGCACACGGCGACGACATGGACGTTGCCACCCAGCGCATGCAGCATTTCAATGACGTAATCGACATAATCGTCGAGGTCGAACCGGCCCATCGCAACCGGCACCATCCGCGCGTCGGTCCAGTCGGTGATGTAAACCTCGTGATTTGGCAGGAAGGCTTCCACGGTACCGCGCAACAGCGTGGCGTAATGGCCCGACATCGGCGCGACAATCAGGATGCGCGGCTGCGGCCCACGCAGCGGCCGCGACAGCCTGCGCTGAAAATACAACAGCCGGCAGAACGGCTTTTCCCACACCGTCTTGACCTCGACGGGAACACGGACGCCCTGCACCTCGGTGTCGTTGATATTCCATTCCGGCTTGCCGTAACGGCGCGTGGTGCGCTCGAATACTTCGCAGCTTGCCGCGACCGATTTGCCGAATTCGGTGGCGGAAAACGGATTGAGCGGATTCTGGAACATCAGTTTGGTCGCATCGGCAACCGCGCGCGCCGGATTGAGCGAGGCCTGCCCCATCTCATACATCCAGTAGAGCGGCGACGTCGTCGTCGGACTGAGTTCCGAGGGCAGTTCCGGCGGCCGACCGAATTCTCCGATGGGCATGGCATCCTCGATTCGTTTTGCGCCGCGACATAATGTCGTTCGCGGCATCCAGCGTCAATTCATCCATCGGACAAGCTGTCAGTGAGTTAAAATTAGCCTGACAAATCAATCTGTGAGAAAGCTATTCTCCGTCATGCGCCCGAAGGCCGGGAAAGCGGCGGATCAGGAACACCAGGGATATATAGTGTCGGCATGAGCGATATCGCCGCCTCCGAGTTCCGGCACAGCCGCCGCAACATCCGCCTCGAGACCATCCTGCGGCTGCGCTGGCTCGCGGTGCTGGGTCAGCTCACCGCCATCTTCGTCGTGGCGCAGGGCCTCGATTTTGAGATTCCGGTGCTGGCCTGCCTCACCGTGGTCAGCCTGTCGGCGTCCCTCAATCTCATCCTGCAAATCGGCTTCAATAGCGTGCACCGGCTGGATCCGCGGTTCGCGACGCTGCTTCTGGCTGTCAACATTGCCGAACTCGCCGTGCTGCTGTTCCTCACCGGCGGTTTGCAGAATCCATTTTCATTTCTATTCCTGGCGCCGGTGCTGATCGCGGCGACGGCGCTGCCGACGCGCTACACCATCATGCTCGGTCTGCTGGCCGCGGCCTGCGCCTCGGTACTCGGCTTCTTTCACCTTCCGCTGCCATGGGACAGCGACGAACCACTGGTGTTGCCGCCGATCTACATGACCGGCGTGTGGCTCTCGATCGTGCTCGTGCTCGGCGTCACCAGTCTTTATGCGTTTCAGGTCACCGAGGAAGCCCGCAAACTGTCCGACGCGCTGGCGGCGACCGAACTGGTGCTGACTCGCGAACAGCATTTGACCCAGATCGACGGTCTTGCCGCCGCGGCGGCGCATGAGCTCGGCACGCCGCTTTCCACCATCTTCCTGATCTCACGCGAACTCGAGAAAGCGCTGCAGGAACAGGATCCCCGCGACGAACAGGTGATGGGCGACCTGCGCATGCTGCGCGAGCAGGCGCAGCGCTGCCGCGACATCCTCGGCAAGATCACGCAATTGTCTTCCGGCGGAGCGCCGTTCGACCGCATGCCGCTGTCCAGCCTGATCGAGGAGACGGTGGCGCCGCATCGCGAGTTCGACATCGCCATCAAGGTGCGCATCGCGGTGGCCGGCTCCTCCGAGCCGGTGGGGCTGCGCAACCCAGCGATCCTGTATGGCGTCGGGAACCTGGTGGAAAACGCGGTCGATTTCGCGCGGGAAGCGGTCGAAGTGAACGCGTGGTGGAACGAGGACCGGGTCGAGATCGTGATTTCCGATGACGGGCCCGGAATTCCGCCGGACATCCTCAAACGGATCGGCGAACCCTACGTATCCTCGCGCAAGCGCGCTTCCGATGCCACCGCCCGGCGTGGCCTCGGTCTCGGCGTCTTTATCGCCCGCACCCTGCTGGAGCGAACCGACGCGCGCGTCACCTTCGCCAACCGCGTGTTCCCCGATCACGGCGCCGTGGTCACCATCACCTGGCCGCGCGACCGTTTCGAGGCCGACAGCGTCGCAGGCATTGCAGCAAGTTAAAATGCGAACCGGACGATTCGCCGCACCTTGCAAGCCCCGGACGGACGGTGCGACACTTGCGATGCCACATTGTCGCGCCATATCGAAAAGACGACCATGAAAGGGCTCAAACAGTGAACGCACCGCTTCAGACGACGACTTCGCCAGCCAGCGCCATCGCCGAGATGGCCGACCGCTCGCTTCTGATCGTCGAGGACGACAAGGCGTTTCTGGAACGGCTGTCGCGCGCCATGGAAGCGCGGGGCTTCTCGGTCACGAGCTGCGACAACGTCCCTGAAGGTCTTGCCCAGATCGAGCGCCATCCGCCGGCCTTTGCCGTGGTGGATTTGCGGCTCGGCGACGGCAACGGTCTCGACGTGGTCGGCGCGCTGCAGGCCAAGCGCCCGGACGCCCGCGCCATCGTGCTGACCGGCTACGGCAACATCGCCACCGCGGTGACGGCGGTGAAGCTCGGCGCGGTGGATTATCTCGCCAAGCCGGCCGATGCCGACGACGTGGTCGCGGCCCTGCTCGCGATCGGACGCGACAAGTCCGAACTGCCGCAGAATCCGATGTCGGCCGACCGCGTGCGCTGGGAACACATCCAGCGCATTTACGAGATGTGCGACCGCAACGTCTCGGAGACGGCGCGCCGGCTCAACATGCATCGCCGTACCTTGCAGCGCATTCTGGCCAAGCGCGCCCCGCGCTGATTGCAATCTCACGCGCCGCGCCGCGCGTCGTCGCCATGACGCGCGGATTCGATTTTCTCGGAGAGACTATTCGTCGATCGCGGCGTGGCCCTGCGGATCGATCAGCCGGTTGATCCGCCGCGCCGCGGCCAGACCGAAACGCAGCAGCATCACCTTGCGCGTCGCCGCCGGCAGCCGGTGCTCCGGCGCCTCGCAATGCAGATAGGCGCCATAGGCATCGGCGACGATCAGGCCGGTGTCCTGCGGAAAAATCTCGCACGGCAGATCCTGCGTGAAGGCAAAGAACAAGCGGTCGCAATGCGCGCGATAATCCTGCCATTTCTGGTCCGCCCGCAAATCCTCCGCCGATGATTTGATCTCGATGATCCAGATCTCGCCGCGCTCGTTCAGCGCAACCAGATCGGCGCGACGGCCGGACGGCAGCGCCAGTTCGCCGACACAGGAAAATCCAAGCGAGGCCAGCCAGCGCGCGGTGCCACGCGCCACAATCAGCGCGGTCTCCGACTGGCGGCGGTCCGGCGTGATGGAAATTGCGGCAAGATTCATCGGGTCAGACTAGCAGATGTCTTTCATCACCAAGGCGAAAATCGCAGGTTCCCGTCCCTTTCAAGGCGATGTGAGCCGCCCCCGCATCGCTCTTGATAAATCCGCTTGGCGGACCCCGAAAAATCGGCATTGTGGCGCGCATGAACACACAGCCCGACCATTCCTCCGCCGAAGCCAAGTCCCCCGCTCAGGCGCTCATCATTCCGGTCACGCCGTTCCAGCAGAACTGCACGCTGCTCTGGTGCACCGAAACCAACAAAGCCGTCGTGGTCGATCCCGGCGGCGATGTCCTGGAAATCCTCAACGCGATCCGGCAGGCCGGCGTCAGCGTCGAACAGATCTGGATCACCCACGGCCATATCGATCATGTCGGCGGCGCCGCCGATCTGCGCGACGAACTCAAGGTGCCGATCGTCGGCCCGCATCTCGCCGACAAATTCCTGCTTGATCATGTCGTCGAGGGCGGCCGCCGCTTCGGCATGACCAATGTCCGCGATTTCGCGCCGGATCGCTGGCTCAGCGAGGGCGATGAAGTCCATCTCGGCAAGCTGTCGTTCAAGATCCTGCACTGCCCCGGCCACTCGCCCGGCAGCGTGGTGTTCTTCAATGACGCGATGCGGTTCGCTCTGGTCGGCGACGTGCTGTTCAACGGCTCGGTCGGCCGCACCGACCTGCCCGGCGGCGACCACGCGACACTGATCCGTTCGATCGAGGAAAAACTGCTGCCGCTCGGCGACGATGTCGCCTTCATCTGCGGGCACGGTCCGGGATCGAACATCGGACAGGAACGCGCCACCAATCCGTTCCTCAACGGACTCGCCTAGGACATCGCGCATGAGCCAGTTGTTTACGCCCTGGCGCCTCGGCACGCTCGATCTGCCGAACCGGATCGTGATCGCGCCGATGTGCGAGTATTCGGCCAATGACGGCAACGCCACCGACTGGCACATGATCCATCTCGGCCATCTCGCGCTGTCCGGCGCGGGATTGATGGTGCTCGAAGCGACAGCCGTGTCGCCGGAAGGCCGCATCTCGCCGCGCGATCTCGGGCTTTATTCCGACGCCAACGAAGCCGCGCTGGCGCGGGTGCTGGCCGCGATCCGCGCCTATTCGCCGATCAAGGTCGCGGTGCAGCTCGGCCATGCCGGCCGCAAGGCGTCCACCCGCGTGCCCTGGGAAGGCGGCGCGCAGATTCCGCCGAATGCGCCAAGCGGCTGGCAGACCCAGGCACCGTCGGCGCTGCCGCATAATGACGGCGAGAACCCGCCGACCGCGCTCAACACGGCGGGTCTGCTGCGCATCCGCGAGCATTTCGTCGCCGCCGCGCGGCGTGCCGCGCGCCTCGGCTTCGATGGCATCGAGCTGCACGCGGCGCACGGTTATCTGCTGCATCAGTTCCTCTCGCCGCTCGCCAATGTTCGCGACGACAATTACGGCGGCAGCCTCGAGAACCGGATGCGCTTTCCGCTCGAGGTGTTCGACGCAGTGCGCGCGGCATTTCCCGCCGACAGGCCGGTCTGGGTCCGCGTCTCGGCCTCGGACTGGGTCGACGGCGGCTGGGACGTCGAGAGCACCATCGCATTCGCCAAGGCGCTGAAGCAGCGCGGCTGTCCGGCGATCCACGTCTCCAGCGGCGGCCTGTCACCACGCCAGCAGATCAAGCTCGAGCCGGGCTATCAGGTCGCGTTCTCCCGCCGCGTCAGGCACGAAGCCGAGATCGCCACCATCGCGGTCGGGCTGATCACCGAGCCCGAGCAGGCCGAGGCGATCGTCGCCAGCGGCGATGCCGACGCGATCGCGCTGGCCCGCGCAATCCTCTACGATCCGCGCTGGCCCTGGCATGCGGCGGCCAAGCTCGGCCAGCAGATCATCGCGCCGAACCAGTACCTGCGCTCGCAACCGCACGAGCATCCGCGCCTGTTCAGAACCGCATAAAGGCGGACCGTTACGACCTCGGGAGCGCGGGAGAACGGCGTGACGCACAAGACCTATCGCCTGCTCGGCCCGGATGGTGCGTTTTATGACAGCGCCGCGCCGGCCCTGTTCGGCGGCCATGCCAAACAGCGCATCTATGGCCGGCTCGACTGCCGCGCCGCCACGCGCGCGCTTAGCCGGACCGGGACCTATCGCAGGCACCGCGTGTTCTTCGCCGACGAAGCGGCCGCTCTCGCCGCCGGCTACCGGCCATGCGGGGTCTGCCTGCGTCCGCAATATCAGGCATGGCGCGCGGCGATAAAGTGACACAAGGTTCGTGCTAGAATTCACAAACACCACAATCGCATCACGAGGATCGGCATGTCTCCGGTATCCCTTGTTCTCAACATTCTCTGGATCGTACTGGGCGGCTTCTGGATGGCGGTGGGCTGGGTGATCGCCGCCGTGATCATGGCGATCACCATCATCGGCCTTCCGTGGACCCGCGCCGCCTTCAACATCGCGGCCTACACGCTGTTTCCGTTCGGACAGAAGGCGGTCTCGCGCGAGCTTTATTCCGGCCGCGAAGACATCGGCACCGGGCCGCTCGGCGTGATCGGCAACATCATCTGGTTCGTGCTGGCGGGCTGGTGGCTGGCGATCGGCCATGTGGTGACGGCGCTGGTGCT
>MKUJ01000011.1:0-96386 GCA_001897755.1 Afipia sp. 64-13 | reverse complement strand
GTAGCTCAGCTGGATAGAGCGTTGCCCTCCGAAGGCAAAGGTCACACGTTCGAATCGTGTCGGGTGCGCCAAATACCGTCGATTGCCCTCTATTGTACGCTATAGCCGCCAAACATCCCCCCGTGCAAAGGATAGAGTGTAGCCTGTACGTGAAAAGCGTAGAAACGGCGGCGTTAGGCGGTGAAAAAGTTCGAATCGCTTGCGGTCAAAATGAAATATTAGTTCCAGATAGTTTGGCAGCCGAAGTAGCCTTGCCCTGCTACAGCGATACGTCGTGCGCGGCTGACTGCCACCAAATCGGGACCGCTAGTAGCCGTTACTCAATCGCTCTATAAGCCTTTGGCAATGCCTATTGTCTGGCTCCTTAGCCAAGCCGAGTTCTGCAATTTGATTGGCTCTTCCAGAGTCATCAGCGTGCAAATGCAACCAAGCCAACCGCGACAGGTCCGTTGCGGATGCTTCATCAATACGCCTCTCCATCAAGCCGATCAGCGATCCAAAAACAGCGCGTTTGTCGGTAGAATCAAGGTCCGTGATGATCGTTCGGTTGTTATTTACCCAGTTCGCCATCGTGCTGATCTCTGTGAGTGGCGCGTCAGCTGCCCCGAAGGCGCGCACGAACGCACCGCAAGCCGCAATGACATCGTTTGTCCGCCTGTATAGATTTGCCAATCTCGCCCACGCTTCGCGGCTGGCGTCGCCATCTGGCACTTGTTCGATGTATCTCCTTACATACTCGGCGGTGCCCGATGAACCATCGTTACCATGCACATCCTCGTACAGATCGGCCAGCAACAGCCAAGCCGGGGGATAACTCTGTGCCACAAATTCCAGAACATTCTGTATGTCTACCAGTCTCTGCTTTCCCTCGGAAATCCGTGAGGCCGCTTTGGCAAACAGGCTTAGGATTTTTGGATGAACCCCATCTTTCAGCGAATGGATGCTGGAGGTTCCGAGGTCTTGGAGCAGCCTGATATCATTTTCGATAATGATCTTTATTGGGCTAACAGCCAGCTTACGCGAGCCAAAAATCGCAGCAGTCAAAGGCACATCAAGAAATTCCGATTTATCCGGCGCAGTCACGCGCTGCACCAATGACATTCTGACCAATTCATCTACAGCACCACTAACATCGATCTGTTCGCTTTGGTCACGGAGCAATACAGCCTCGACGGCCAGTTGTGGCACCAGAGAACGCCATCCGCTAAGCGTAAGGAAAACGCGGCTGGAAAGCGGGGAGAGATTCGCAAATGTCCGCTCAAATAGAGCATCCAGAACATCGTCCTTACGGGCGATTATATGCTTCGGCCGTCCGGTTTTCTTGCTGTCGGCAACTTCACCCAGCATGATCTTTATTACATAAGGATGCCCGTCAGACTCTTCGGCAATCTGTCTGCAATATTCGTCGTCGATTACATCCTGTATGCCTAGAGCCTCTGCCGTTTGACGAATTAGCGCGCGTGCTTCGGGTTCCTCCATGCCGCCAACGGCAATCGGATAATCGGCCTTGAACTCCCGAAAACGGCTGGTAATCAGTATCTTGTTGGGTAGACGGACATTTGAATCCAGCCAGTTGAAGACATCGACTGGATTCCTCATCGTTTCAAAATTATCGAATACGAAGAGTAACGGCCCGCTATGAGGGCTCTGTCGCAGGCTGTCGGACATCACGTCTATCGTCGTTCGCTTAGGACTTAGCTCGGCCCCGTATCCCATTATGTTTACGAACTCGGATGATATGTCTTTCTCAGTAAGCACCTGGGGCCTAACGATTTTAGGGCCTTGTGGCAGCAAGTCGATGTCGCGGGCGCTGAACCAGAGAATGGTATCAAAGCGGCTCGTAGCGGCTACTGCATGAAGTATCTGTAAAGCTAACGACGTTTTTCCAATTCCTCCCCTGCCGACGAGGGTCACGATTGGATGACGATCGTTGGTGAGGATGCTCGTGATTTCAGTTTCTAGATCGGGGCGGTGAATATAGCTGGGCGGGGCTGGCGGTAGATTGCTCCAGACATTGTTCGTAACATCGAGTTGTCCGACACCGTGTGTTTCGCTGACCGGCAGTTCGGAGGCGCTGGCAAGATAGGGCGATGCATCGCCATCCTGGCGGTTGTCGGAGATCAGGGAGTGGAGTTCGAAGGTTCTTCCTTTGAACGCTCCATTTGGGAAGAAAAAATCTGAAACATCCGCGTCGGTATAAAGAAGATCGACTCGTCTGAGAGAGTCGAACGATATATAAATTCCGTTCTGATAGGCAGATTGTGAAATGGCTGAAACGGTTTTCAGAGAGGCAAAGACGCCCTCGCCGCCGCCCATGGGAATCACCCTATATTTCCCAGAGAGATTCCGGTGAAGATATGCCCATGGACGAAGAAACAGGGGATTATGTTCACATATCAGCTTAATCGATTCCTCAAGCTGCGGCGATATCTTGGAGCAGAGCGTCGCGGTGGGCGCGCCATGACCACGAGTTTTGTTTCTCAACTCCGCAAAGCTGGCGAACCACGAGCGTAGAGGGACTTTCCCAGAGATAGGCTGCTTTTCAGGGTCTATATGTTGCTGAGCTTCCAACAGGAGGCGCACCGCATCATACTGCCAGTTGCCGGGGCCAACGCGCTCTGTGAGAAGGCGGCGATCTTCCTTCGCTGCTGGAACAAGATGTTGAGAGGCTGGACCGCTTAGCGCGTCATCCAAAACACCGCTCCACTCTCCGATGCCGTCGGCACGGACGATTTTGTGAAGGAGTCGGTACCGGTGTCTGTCCCGGTCGTCGTCTATGGCCGCAACAATCGCTGCAGTCGTCAGCCGTACCACGAATTCGCCAGCGTACAGAAGATCGTGGAATAGTGCTATATCAGAATCCTCGCGCGCCCGATTAACCCGATCATTCATAAGCGCAATTGGTCTCAAACTCATTTTCGTGCCCCCAGGCCATGCCCAAAATAGATGTTCAATCAATACGTCCTTCGCTCAGCGGGCCAGCGCCATGACGGCTTCCTCGATCTCGACGGCGTTCACGCGTTCCCTGCCTCGTCTGTCGCCGGCTCTTTCGCGTCTGCACCGGGTGTAGCGTCGCCATCGTCCTCGCCTTCAATCAGGATTCCCTCTAGGAATTCCCGATGACGCTCCTGCAAATATGCAAGCGCCTGCCCCTCATCGACGCGGTGTTCCAGTTTCTCTTTCACAAACTGGAGGCGTGCGTTGTTCTCTTCCAGAATTTCTCCCCATGTCTTCACGCCGACCGACACGCGCGCGCCCTTCTGGATCAGTCGCCGCTGCGGGTCCGGGCCGTTGCGGATGCGGGCTTCCACCTCCTTGTTGTATTCGTCCGATACGAGCCAGAAGTGCCAACGCAGACCATCGACCCTATTGAAGCGCGGGTCTTCCTCGACCGCGAGGGCGTATCCCTCGATCTGCATCAAGTGGGCGGCGTTGATCGTCACCTTGGGAGCCTTCAACTCAATGACGAGGTGCTCCAGGTCGTTATGACGATGGCGACGCTGCGCGCGGGACAACATGAGATCGACAATACCGCGCGTCTTGTTGATGACCTTGACGGGGTCATCAATCACCAGGTCGGGATCAAGCTTCTCCCGATGCGTTTTCAGGACCGTCGTCAGGTCCTTGTCGCTGGCCCATAGATTGTACTCTTCACCGAATATCCAGGTGTTTTGCTCCAAAATTTTGTGAAGCTGCGAGCGTTCCCGGAGTTTTTGGCGAGCCTCATAGTCGAACAGGATGAAGCGTAGCGCCTCCAGGAATTTGAGGCGATCGGCAACCAGCGTCGCCGCACTGATGATGCCAGAGAGGTCGGTTTCGTCGAGAAGGTCCGCAAGCTCCTTCTGCTTGCGTTTAGGCAGCTTCAGGACCTCATCGAGAATGCGCTGTAACTCGGTGGGACTTCGCTCAATAGCGTGGCGCAGCAACCGCAGATGCAGGGCGGCTTGTTTGGGAGGCGTCTCGCGAAAATCGGGCGATGCGTCCTGGACGGTGACAGCGACGATGTCGAAAATCTGGCGCTCTGCCGTTTCGAGCGGCGTGGCGGCATCCCCTTCGTAGGGATAGATTTTCTTTTCCTTCCACTGATCGACGACGATCCGCGCCCGCTCCGCCGCGCGCGACCGGAACAGTTCCTTGATCTTGTCGCGGGCTTCTTCGATGGCATTCGCTAGGGCAGGAACCATTTCCGCGAGGTCAAGCCGGCCGTCGCGATGCAGGTCGCGAATGAAGCTGGATTTCAAGTAAGCGGAAAAATGGAAATCCCCAACGTGAAAGCGCGTCTCAACCTGCGAGAGAGGAAATCCCTGCTCACTACATAGATACAAGGTGCGGCGGGTCTGCCTGCGCCATTCGATGACTTCGAGAACGACGCTGTGCGGTGCGTCTTGCTCGTCGAGAATAGGTGTCAGGTCAAATTCCCATGTGCCGGCGATGGCAAGGCTCGGGTCGATCCTTTCGTTGCCGATAGCAATGCTAACGTTGCGGTAGTCCTTGAGGTAGATAGCGAAAATTTCCGACAGCTCTTGGACAGCGTTCTCGGGCTTGAGCGACGAGAATTGTCTTTTTAGTTCTGAAATGACAACCGTCACGCCTCGCGCCGCGCCGGGTGCGGGCTGTTCGTCGGAAATGCGGACGCGCTCGATCTCACGTTCAAGCACGGCTATATCGTAGCGGGATAGCGTGCCGCCGTTGTCATAGACGACTTTCCAATCAACGACGTTTCCAAGCGCAAAAGCTTTGAAGCGACCTCTGCCTCCTGGCCGTGAAGCATGCGGTTAAGGTTGAGCGTGCCGGGCCGTTGCCGTTTCCAGGAGCCGCCCAAGTTCTGAAAAAGCTGCGGGGCATCGGCGCGCGGCATGCCGTGCCCGTTGTCCGTCACGACGATTTTGGACATGCCGCCAAGAGCGTCATTTTCGATCTCGACATTGACGGTGGTCGCATCGGCGTCGAGTCCATTCCAGATCAGTTCGGCCAGAGCCTGGATCGGCTGAGCCTTCGCCTGCCGTTCCAGAAAATCGGGCCTGACTTCGACCTTGATCTCTTCCATTTCTTCCCCCCAACCTGCCGCCTTATGGCTTTATGGCGCGTTCGCGCCAGCCGCTTCGGGCCGGATGGGCAGCCCGGCGATCTCGCGGCCGGCCTTCTCCTGCGCGACACGGATGTCAAAGGCGCTTTGGAGGTTGAGCCAGAACTGTGCGGTGTTGCCGAACCAGTGGCCGAGGCGCAGAGCGGTATCTCCGGTGATGCCGCGCCGGCCGTGAATGATCTGCGTTACCCGGTTGGCGGGCACATTTATCTGGCGCGCCAGCTCGGTTGGCGTCACGCCGATCTCCTGCAATTCGTCGGCGAGGATTTCGCCGGGATGGATGGGGGGCCGCGCCATAGCTTTCTCGCCTCATCTAGTGATAATCTACAATCTCGACCTCCGATGGTCCGGCAGCGCCCTGCGGCCACTCGAAGCAAATCCGCCATTGGGAATTGATGCGGATGCTGTATTGGCCGCGTCTGTCGCCGCGAAGCGCCTCCAGACGGTTGCTCGGCAAGCCGCGCAAATCGTCGAGGCTCGTCGCCGCCTCCAGAATTTCAAGGCGCTTCCACGCCTGCCGGTCGAAACTCTGAAACTCCCTGACGAACGTGCCATCGGCGAAGGCTTGGGTCCGTTTGTCGCGGAAGCTCAAAATCATACGATTAAGATAGCAGGCTATGACGATTTACGTCAACCGTACATTCGGCTTTGTATCAAGCCGCCCTGGGCGTAGCGATGAATCCGTCAGATCGTTTGCTGGCCTTGACACCCGGCCTGCGCGGCGACCCGATCTCGCAGCTAAGCCGTTGATGTAGGCCAACGAAGCCGCTTTGGCGATGGCGTGCAAGAATCTTCTACAATTTCAAAGGGTTTAAGGCCCTTCGACGAAGGCGAATTTAGAGGGCTATGGCGTAAACATAACTATCATCTTCACCCGGTGCGGTGCGCCAAATACCTCCGATGCACTTCTAAAGCCACCAAACTACGTCCGTAGAAACCGCAGCGATTGGCGGCGAAAAAAATCGAATCGCTTCCGGTGGCGGATGATGTCTTCAAGCTTCGGGGCTCCGACCGCTGTTTCGACTGGGCCCTGTGCCTTTCGAAGGACGGCCTCATTACCAGAGGCCCGGCAGCAGCCGATAGCGCACATCTCGCACATAGCTCTCGTAGCCCTCCAGTTCATGACGCAGCATTCTTTCCTCGTCGAGAATGCGCAACATCAGGATCGGAACGGTGGCGATTGCGAGCAAGATGCCCCATCGGGAGCCGAGCGCAAGCGGCGTTCCAAGCATCATGACGAGAACGCCGGCATACATCGGGTGGCGGACCACGGCGTAGGGACCGGTGCTAACGACCTTCTGTCCCGCCATCGTCTCGATGGTGGATGCGCCGTAGCTGTTTTCGCGAAAGACGCGAAGGTCAATCATCAGCCCCAGCACAACAAGCGCGTCTCCGACGACCGAAAGCCAGGTCGGAACGTGTGACCAGCCGAAGCGATGGTCGAGCACCGAGACGATCAGCATCAGGCAGAACACCGCGAAAGAGACCGTGATGATGATTTTCTGGACCGGCCTGGTCTCCGCCGCCGGCCCGACCTTGACGCGCCGCTCAAGCAGCACGGGGTTCGCCAATGCGAGGTAAAGGCCGATGAGGGCGGTCGATATGCCGAAGACGGCGATAAACATCCATCCTTGCCAGTAAGCCAAAGTGCCGGCCGGGACGAAGATGAGACAGCAAAAGACGATCACACCAATGATGGTCGTCTTGAGCGTACGCATGAGCAATTGCATCATGACCTCCGCCGGGTTTCGCGGCCTGTCAGCAAGTGCTCCGACCCGACTGATCAAGCAACGGCCGACGCGGCGACCGCTTGAACGGCAACGCGGTCAGCGTGTCTGTCGCCGCGCTAGCAGCCACGCAACATCCAGAACGATGTCAACGATCTCTTCGCGGCTCGATCCGGCCACTGGCGATCAGCGCCGTCTCGGATCGATGGAAACACCGCAAGAAACAACGCCTGCTTCGAGGAAATAATCGCAGAGTAGCGGCTTTGTGATCCGCGTATTCATCGCGATATCGTCCATTTTCGTAGCGTCATAGCCGTCGCGCGCAAGAACGATATGACCGCCTCGATAATCTGGCTCGTCGTTGTTCCGCCCGAAGTCGCTTGCGCCCCCTTGAACTCGCCGCGATCGATACTAACCCACTCTAAGCAGCTTATTACGCCGCGAGGTAACGCCATGCGCATTTTCGTTGCAGGCGCGACGGGCGCCGTTGGACGCAGTCTGGTTCCGCGCCTCATCCGCAACGGGCATATCGTGGTCGGATTAACGCGAACGCCGGCGAAGACCGGCCTTCTGCGGGAACTCGGCGCCGAACCGGTCGTCGCGAACGCGCTCGATGAAAGCGCCATTCACGCTGCCGTCGCCGCCGCACGCCCGGATGTGATCGTGCATCAGTTGACGGATTTGAAAGGTGCTTTGGATTTGCGCAAATTCGATCACGCCTTCGCCAGCAGCAATCGGCTGCGCACCACCGGAACCGACTATCTGCTTGCGGCCGCGCGCGCCTGCGGCGCGAAGCGGATGGTCGCGCAGAGCTTCTGCGGATGGCCTTATGCACGGGACGGCGGACATGTGAAGACCGAGGACGATCCGCTCGACCCGAACCCGCCGCAGGAATTCCGTGGCACGCTCGACGCCATCCGCCATCTCGAACACGCGGTTACGACGGCGCCGGGAGTAGCGGGCGTCGCCTTACGCTATGGCGGTTTCTATGGCCCCGGCACCGGCGTGTTCGATCCGCCCATGATCGAGCAGATTCGCAAGCGCCGTATGCCGTTGATCGGCGGCGGCACGGCGTGGTGGTCGTTCCTGCATATCGACGACGCAGCGGCGGCGACTGTCCTCGCAGTCGAGCAAGGCCGCGGCATCTACAATATCGTCGACGACGATCCCGCGCCGGTGCATGACTGGCTCCCCGCGCTTGCTGCCATGCTCGGTGCCAAACCGCCGTTCCACGTGCCGGCGTGGCTTGGCCGTCTCGCCGCCGGAGAGCATATCGTCGTCATGATGACGCAGGCGCGCGCGGGATCGAACGCGAAGGCCAAACGTGAACTCGGGTGGTCGCCGCGTTATTCCTCATGGCGGCAGGGATTTGCCGAGATCATTCACAATGAAGCGCGGCTGGCCGCATAGACAGATCGCGCGTTCCGACTCCGCGACGATGTTGATAGACCAGACCGCGCATCAGCAAGCGCACGCTGCGGCTGCTTATTCATAAGCATCCGGCGACGTTATGGCGCCGTCAACGCGAGCGCGAGCAATGACAGGATCAAAGCAGGCGGCATCACCAGAATGCCCAGCTTGAGAAAGCGGAGCGCGCCGACGTGCTCGCCCTCGCGGCGTAGCGCGATCAGCCACAGGATCGTGGCGAGAGATCCCGTGACCGAAAGATTCGGCCCGAGATCGACGCCGATCAGCACAGCGCCGATGACATGAAGCGATGATTGCGCGGCTTGCGTCGTGGTTGCCGCGATCAGCCCCATCGGCAAATTGTTGACGAGATTCGACGCGAACGCGGTGATGATGCCGGCTTCCCAGGCCGTCGCGTGCGGCGAAAGAGCGGCGGCTTGCTTCAATTGCTCCGCAAGAGCCGGGAGCACGCCGGTGCGATTGAGACCTTCGACCAGGATAAACAACCCGGCGACGAGGGGCAGGACCGACCAGGAGATATCCCGAGCGATCGCAGTCGGGGCCTGACGTGTCACCAGCAGGACGATTGCGGCGACCGCCACCCCGCAGACGAAAGTCGGCAGGCCGAGATCCATGCCGAGCGCTGACGAGGCGAGCAAAACGACCGCGGTCGCGCCGATGCCGACGGCGGCGACTGCCGCCATCGGTGCGAGCATCACGGCCTGGTCGCTTACGCTGTCGATGCTGCCGCGAAGGCAATCGCGCTGGCTGATGCGAAGCACGACAAAGGTGGCCGCGATGGCCGCCACCGAAGGCAACGCAAAGTACCGAAGCCATTCCAGAAGCGGCGGCATCTGCTCGCCGAACACCACCAGGTTGGCCGGATTCGATATCGGCAGCACGAAACTGGCGGCGTTGGCGATGAACGCGCAGGCGAACAAATAGGGCAACGGCTCGACCTTGGCGGCGCGGGTTGCGGCATAGACGGCGGGCGTCAGAACGACGGCAGTCGCGTCGTTCGACAGGAAGACGGTGACAAGCGTACCGACCGCGTAGACGATCGCGAACAGCCGGGATGCCGAGCGGCGCGAGTGTTTGACCGCCTGTTGCGCAAGCCAGTCGAACAGGCCTTCCTTCCGTGCAACCTCGGCGAGCAGCATCATGCCGACCAGAAAGAAATAGACGTCGGTGCCTTTCCCCGCGGCCATCATCGCGTCCCGCCACGGCAGGAGGTCGAACGCGACCAGCAATATGGCGCCGGTGACGGCCCAGATGTATTCCGGCAGATTCCAGGGGCGCGCGATGACCCCGAAAGTGGCAAGACCTGCGATGCCCCAGGTCGCGATGTTGGCGTCAAGCATCAAGCAATCCCTGCCGCCGGCGAGGCTGTTTCGTTAGACTGAGGTTTGATCGCGCAGGCGGGCTTGAGCAGGGATGCGAACACGATCCAGAGCGCGACCGACACCGCCGCGAACGCCCCGAGGATAAGGAACATCGGCCCGTAGCCGAGTTCCTGTGCGATCCAGCCACCGATGGCCGGGCTGAGCGACGCGCCAACGCCTTGAACGGTCATGACCGCACCCTGGCCCGCATTGATGCGCCCGGTACCGTCAAGGATGCGCGCGACCAGACCCGGCACCGCGACGCTCTGCAGGCCCGCCCCGACGCCGTCAAGGATCTGCACCGGATAGACTCCCCAGCGGTTCAAAAGCCATGCCGCGATGACGCCGCGGACCGGCAGCGCCATGAACGAGACCAGCAGAACCAGCCAGTAGCCTTCCTTCTCAGCCATGCGCATCGCGACAAGCGACGTCAGGATCATGACGCCCTGGGCGATCACGATGGTCATGGCGACGAAGCTGGCCGGATCGGCCTGCTTGTCGGCGACGACGGCGAGCCCGTAGAGCGGAAGCATCGCCGCGTTTCCGAGATGGAAGAAGAGGAGCGCCGCCGCGAGGATCAATAACGGCTTGCATTCCACCAGCACCTGCAACCCCCTGGCGTGCTTGCCGTCGCCGGGCTCATGCGCGAGTCCCCGCGCCGCGTCGTCGTCGATGGCATCGCCCGGGATCATGAGCACCGACACGATGGAGAAGACGCCGAACAGCGCGGCGAGCCAGAACACCGCCGTGAAGCCATAGACCCAGCCCACAAAGCCGGAGAGCGCAGCTCCCACCATGTTGCCCGCGTGGTTGAAGGCTTGATTGCGGCCATTCTGCCGATTGAAGCCGGCCTGGCGCACGATGCCGAGCGTGATGCCCGCGACGGCCGGGCCGATCGCGGCGCCCGCAATGGCGGTCGCGACCTGGGAGGTCGCCACCAGCCAGAACTCCTGCGACAACAGCACGATGCCGGAAGCCGCAACCGTGCAAATGCCGGGAATGATGACAAACAGCTTCTTGCTGTGCGTGGCATCGATCAGCGCACCGGCCGGCGTCGTCATCAGCATGCCCGCGATGCCACCCACCGTCATCACCGTCCCGATCCAGCCGCTCTGCCAGCCATGCGCGAGCAGAAACACACCGAGGAACGGGCCGATCCCGGCCTGCATATCCGCCATGAAGAAGTTCAGCGCCAGCAGCGGCCGCACCGCTCTTCCGTCGTTTGCTGTGTCCAGGGCCATTGGCAAGATCTGTTTAGAAACGCGACACGAGGACAATACCGGCGATCATCGGGATGTCCGTGTCACGAAACGGTGCGCGACGACAGAGACGATCTTGCCGATTCGCCTGCGACGTTCATAGGGCA
Organism: Afipia sp. 64-13; assembly: GCA_001897755.1. Lineage (GTDB taxonomy): Bacteria > Pseudomonadota > Alphaproteobacteria > Rhizobiales > Xanthobacteraceae > Afipia. The sequence continues at coordinate 85,418 of MKUJ01000011.1, read as the reverse complement.
CAGGGTAATTCCGTTCCACAAAGTTTGTTCTCGCCGGCCCACATCGGCCGCCGGTCCGGCGGCGGTGACGGTATGATCGCCCGCGGCGGGAGACGGTGGGCGGCAGGGATGGCGGACATCGGGGTGCGCCCAGGAGGCGCCCCGGGCCACGGCGGAACACCGAAGGCTTCGCTGCGGCCATCGACATACGACACAATCCGTGCGCGCGCCCGATCCGGTGCGAGGCGGGAATGGTTTCTCCTGCCTGTCCGCATTTCGCGAGAATGAACGAACCTGATGTCTTCGCCTACATGAAGGAAGGCTTATCGCCGTCGGTCCCCGGCTTGTTGACGCCGACATTGCCGCGCAGATGAAGACTAGGAGAACGGATGACCGTCACGATCAGATCGGCGACGCTCTTGCGCGAGACGACGGTGCCCTTGAACGGCGCATCACGCTCGGTCAGTTCGTAGTCGACCTCGTCTTCGTCCGTCAGCCAGGCGGGGCGCAGGATGGTGTAATCGAGCTTCGAGGCTTCGATGGCATCGGCGGCGCGGCGGAACGGTTTCAACTCCTCGCCGATGGTCGCGTTGTTCCACTCGCCGAATTTGCCGGGCACCTCGTCGTAGATGCCGAGCGCCAGCACGAAGACCAGCCGCTTCACGCCCATGGCCTGCATCGACGCGATCACGCTCTTGGCTTGCGCATCGAGATCCTCGCCGGTCAGATTGGCATAGACGATGTCCTGCCCCTTGATCGCGTCATTGAGTTTCACGCTGTCGAGCACATCGCCCTGAACGATTTTGGCGTTGGTAGGCGCCTGCGTCAGCTTCGTCGGGCTGCGAGCGAACAGCGTCAGCGATATATCGTTATCACCACCCAGCATGGCCACGACGTGACGGGCGATCTGGCCGCCCGCGCCCAGAACAAGAACTTTCGTCATTTTTCATCCTCACAGAACCATTTCCATTCCGATGGAATCGGAACGGGGCTCTATCTCCAAATTTTGACGCGTTTTCTTTACGCGAACCGGTACCCGCTTCGCTCGAAAACGCTCTTAAAATTCGGAACGGCGCGGAAACCCGTCGCCGCTCCGTCGAAAAAACACACGCCTACTCCGCCGCCTGGGGCCGGCTTGCAGTGGCCGTGCCACCGAGATGCGTCTTGAAGAACGGCACCAACTTTTCCAGCGCCTGACGTACCGGTTCGGGCTTGTCGTAGAGGTCGTAATGCGACCACCCTTCGACCACCACCAGTTCCTTGTGCTTGGAGGCAGCGCGGCCATAGAGCTCCATGCCGTCGCGATAGGCGCCGAACCCGCCGGGCTTGTCACCAAACACAAGCATGATCGGCTGCGTCAGCAGCGTTTCGGTAAAAGCGAAGGCATCCCATGCGATCGCGGGAGCGGCGTGCGACACCAGCATGCGGGTGCCCGACCCTGAAGCCGGGCAACGGTTGCGGTAATAGTCGGTGGCCTCCAGCACATCGATGTCGGTGATGCCCGCGGCCTTGCCCGCTTCGACGCTGGCGGGGAGGAAGATGTTGATCTGCGCGTCGGCACCCGCATTCTCGGCGGTGCGCTGCGTAGCCATGCCTTTGAGCGCGCCGACGGGATCGAAGTTGCTGAAACCTTCGCGCATCAGCCGCCCGAAGTTCACGCCGGTGATCGTGACCAGCGCCTTGATGCGCTTGTCGATGATGGTCGCTTTCACCGAGTAGCCGCCACCGCCGCACATGCCGAGCATGCCAATCCGGTCGGGATCGACATAAGGCAGGGACTGAGCGTAGTCGATGACGTCGCGATAGTCCTTCACCCGCTGTTCGGGGTCTTCGATCCAGCGCGGTTCGCCGCCGCTGCCGCCCTGGAAGCTGGCGTCGGGCACGATGACGACGAAGCCGGCTTTGGCCAGCGCCGCACCATAGACGTTGCCGGCGGTCTGCTCCTTGCAACTTCCGATGGGGTGGTTCGACACCACCGCCGGGTAGCGCTTGCCGGCGTCGAAATCAGCCGGAACGTGAATATTCGCGGCGATATCCCAGTACATGCCGGGATTGCGAATCTTGACGGTTTCCATGAGGTTTTCCTTTCCGGTCGACATTGATTACGAGCTTCCATGCATGGACATATAGCTATTCAGCAGCCTGTCTCACGGCTGCACCCTTAAGCTTTGCCTTGAAGAACGGCGCGAGCACCGACACAGCCTCGTCGACAAACGCCTTGCCGTCATAAAGGTCCATGTGGTTGGCGCCTTCGACGACATGGAATGACTTGTCGGTGCTGGCGGCGCGATCGAACAGATCGTCGCTCATCCATTTGCTGCCCGCCTTACTGCCGGCCACGATCTGGATCGGCTGGGTCAGATAGACGTCCGCCATGTGATAGGCGTCGTAGGTGATGATCTGGTTCAGGCTGCGCAGCGTTGCGACACCCGGCGCGGTGGCGCACTCGGCGCGCGGCGTGTGGTAATACTCCCACGCCTGACGCAGCTCCTCGTTCGGCGCGTCCTTCTCCGTCAGCGGCGCGAGCGGCATCGTCGCGTATCCCTTGCCTTCGGCGTCGGAGGTGCGAGCGTTCGAGCCCGCTTCGACATACGGCAGCGCATCGATCGACCTGACGTTGTTCTCCCAGCCGTTGCGGAACATCGAACCGATATTGACGGCGCTGACCGTGCCGATCGCCTTGATGCGGCGATCCTGGATCGCGGCATTGGCAGTGTAGCCGGCGCCGGCGCAGATGCCCATCGCGCCGATGCGCTCCTTGTCGACGTAAGGCAGCGTGGTCAGGTAGTCGATGACGGCGCTGACGTCCTCGGTGCGGATATACGGATTCTCAAGCTGGCGCGGCTCGCCGCCGCTCTCGCCCTGATACGAGGCGTCGTAGGCGATGGTGACGAAGCCCTGCTCGGCGAGCTTCTTCGCATAGGTGCCGGCGGTCTGCTCCTTCACGCCGCCGCCCGGATGCGAAACGACAATGGCGGGATAGCTCTTTTTTTCGTCGAAGCCCGCGGGGACATTGATCACCGCCGACATCACGATGGTCCTGTTGTTCGAATTGGCGAAGCTGATCTTGCCCATGGTCCGGTTCCTTTTCGTTCGCGGTCTCGCGGTTCGCCGCCGACGGCCCCTTGCTGATAAGCGCAATCTAGGCCAGAAAGATTACATCGATTAGACGGGTGATTTGTCTTAGGTCTATCATTGAGGTGATAAATGCGGCGGGACGAGATTGCCGATCTGGCGGCCTTCGTCGTGGTTGCCGAGGAGCGCAGTTTTACCAAGGCGGCCGCCCGGCTCGGCATGGCGCAGTCCGCGCTCAGCCAGATCGTGCGGCGGACCGAGGAGCGGCTGGGGTTGCGGCTGCTGTCGCGCACGACGCGGAGCGTGGCGCCGACCGACGCCGGCGAGCGGCTGATCGCGACGCTCGGTCCCATGCTGCACGATCTCGACGCCGCGATCGCCTCATTGGGCGAGTTGCGCGACCGGCCGACCGGCACCCTCCGCCTCACCACCGTCGAGCACGCGGCAAAGACCATTCTCGTGCCGGCGATGAAGCGGCTGCTCAAAGACAATCCGGACATCACGGTCGAGATGACGATCGACTACGGGCTGGCGGATGTCGTGGCCGACCGTTTCGATGCCGGCGTCCGCCTCGGCGGCGAGATCGCGAAGGACATGATCGCGATGCGCATCGGACCGGACATCCCGATGGCGATCGTCGGCGCGCCGGGATATTTTCGCGCGCATGCCGTTCCGGCCTCGCCGGCGCAACTGATCGATCATCGCGCGATCAATCTGCGACTGCCGACCTCCGGCACGCTCAATAGCTGGCGGCTGAAACGCGGCGGCCGCGACGTGCGCGTGCGGGTCGAGGGGCCGCTGATCCTCAACACCATCGACCTGATCCTCGATGCCGCGCTCGACGGCCACGGCCTCGCCTATCTGCCGCTCGATCAGGTCCAACGTCACCTGGACGAGGGACGACTGGTGCGGGTGCTGGGCAAGTTCACGCCCGACCTTCCCGGCTATCACCTGTATTACCCGCATCGCCGACACGCGTCGTCGGCCTTCACGCTGCTGGTGGAAACGCTGAGATTTCGGGCGTGACGCGGTAGAAATCGCGGCTCCGCCATCATGTCGATATCGGCGAACGCATCGGGACAGAGCCGCCTCGCCAGTCAAAAACACTCACATCGCTGCGGACGGTGCAGGCTCCATCACCGGCACGATCACCATCTGGCCTTCGGCGTTGGTGAGGGTCGAGACCGCGACACCATACAGCGTGCGGATCAGCGGCGGCGTGATGATCTCGGGCGGTGGCCCGTCGACCATGATGGCGCCATCGCGCAACACCGCAATACGGGTCGCGACCTGCACGGCATGTTCGGGATTATGCGTGCTGAACAACACGGTGTGGCCGCTCCCCGCCAGATCAACCAGATGCTGCAGCAGACGGACCTGATAGCCGTAGTCGAGGCCCGTCATCGGCTCGTCCATCACGAGGATGCCGGCGCCCTGCGCCAGCGCGCGCGCAATCAGGGTCAGTTGCCGCTCGCCGCCGGAAATCTCGGTATAGGGCCTTGCCGCAAGATGCGTGATGGCGAGACGCTCCAGCACCTCATCGACCGTATGATGATCGGCCGCCTGCGGCGCGCGGAAGATTCCGGTCTCGGCGAGGCGACCGAGCAACACCACATCGCGCACGCTGTAGGGAAACGGCGCGACATGGGCCTGCGGCACATAAGCGATGCGCCGCGCCAGCGCGCGGCGCGAGAATTGGTTCAGCGGCATACCATCAAGCCGAACCTCGCCTCGCTCCGGCTTGAGAAAGCCGAGCAGAATCCGGAACAGCGTGCTCTTGCCGGCGCCGTTGGCGCCAAGCAGCGCGACGATTTCACCCGAACGCAGACTGATCGTGACATCGTCGAGAATGACGCGCGTACCGCGCCGGAAGTGCACGGCACTTGCTTCAAGACATTCGGTGGGAGGCACGCCCGTCATCACGTCCAACCTTTTCGTGCGCGCCGCAACACGATGATGAAGGCGGGAATCCCGAGCAGTTCGGTGAGGATGCCGATCGGAATTTCCGAGCGCGTGATGCTGCGCGACAGGCAGTCGGCCGCGATCAGGAAGATCGCGCCGACAAAGGCGCTGGCCGGCAACAGCCGCGCATTGCCCGGCCCCAGCGCCAGACGCACCACATGCGGCACGACGAGACCGACCCATCCGATCATCCCGGCAAGCGAGACCGACAGCGCAGAGACCAGCGTCGCCGCGCCGATCACGCCATAGCGCACCTGCTGCGCCGGCACGCCGAGCGCGCGCGCTTCATCGTCGCCCATCGACAGCGCATCGAGCGCGCGGCCGAACAACGCCAGCACCACGAGCCCGCCAACAATCGGAATCGCCGCCCAGCGGATCTGGGTCATGTCCACGCCGCCGAGGCTGCCCATCAGCCAGTACACGATGGCGGGCAGTTGTTCCTGGGGGTCCGCGGTGTATTTGACAATCGACAGCGCCGAGGTGAACAGCGCCGCGGAAATCATGCCGCCGAGCACCAGCATGATCATCGAGGCATGTCCGAACAAATTGGCGATCAGAAGACCCACGCCGACCGCCCCCAGCCCCATGCCGAAGGCCGAGAGCTGGATCAGCGCCCAGTTGCCGAACAGCAGGATTCCCAGCGCCGCGCCGAAACTCGCGCCGCCGAGTACGCCGAGAATTCCCGGCGACACCAGCGGATTGCGGAACACCGCCTGAAACGCCGCGCCGGACGAGGCGAGCGCGGCACCGACCAGCGCGGCACCGAGAATCCGCGGCAGGCGAATTTCCACGATGACGTTATTCAGCAATTGATAGCGCTCCGGCGCCATCGGCTTGAAACCGACCATGGCCTGAAAGAAAGCCACGATATCGCCGATCGTGAGCGGATAACGGCCGATGGCGAGGGCAAACAGAACCGCGGCGACGAGCGCCACAAGCAAAAGGATCAGACGCACCATACTGATGACTTGTCCTGGCTGGTAAAGAACCGGCGAGCCGCCAAAGCATGGAAATACGATATCACATTTGATTACATAACGTCGATGGCTGCCGTACGGCCACCTTTCAACGTCCGGCCGCGCAGATGATCCGCCGCATGCCCTCGATACGGACAGGCGCATCGGACTGGCGATGCTACTCCAGCAAAATTTGGCGTGACCTTCTCGGACAGTGGCAACGGACGGCGCTATCGCCATCTGAAAGCTGCCATCGTCGCAACGCGCCGGGATCACTGACGCCGCGGATGCGCCGCTCACCACGCTTCAATCGACTTTTACGGACCGCGCTAAGCAGCCGTTTATCAATTCACTCAACCGCCGGTTTAGACGTCTCGACCGATGATAGGACGGAAACCGGGGCGCCGCCCGAACGAAGGAAATCGCCAAAAGTGATGGATGCGAGCACCGTTTTCATAACCGTATCGCTGATGATGTTCGCTAATGGCGCCGTGCTCGCCGTCGTCTCGCGCGATTTGCCGGACACGCTCCGGTCGGCGTCAAGATACTGGCAGATCGGAACGATACTCGTTGCGGCCGGTTGTGCGGCGTTTGCATTCGGCGCGCCGCTGCCGCGACCGATCATGCTTCTTGCCGCAAATGCACCGATGGCGTTCGGCCTGACAGCGTATTACGCCGCGGTTCAGCGTTTCGACGGCCTGCGTCCCAAGACCTGGCAATGTCTGCCCGCCATCATCGCGACCGCCGCGGTCGCGTGGTTCTCCATCGTCACGCCGGACTTCCGCATCCGCGTCATCGTCGTCTCACTCGCCTGGATCTGGCTGATGGGCGCCTGTGTCGTGACACTGCGTAAAAATTCCAAAGGAAATCCCTCGGTCAGTCGGAGAATTCTGACCGGCCTCTTCCTTCTGATTCTGTCTTATGCCGCGGCCAGACTCGCCGCCTATCTGGTCATGGGCGTCGGATCCAACTTCGCCGTCGAGAGCGGAGTGAGTTGGCTGAATCTGCTGTCGCCGATTTTCATGGCGATGTTGCCGGTGGTCGGCACGACGGTCTTCCTTCTGATGTGCTCCGACAGCCTGAAACGGCAACTGGAATCCGCGGCTTCGACGGACTACCTCACCGGATTGCCGAATCGCAGAACACTCGCGAGATGCGGCAAGGAGGCTTTTCAGAACGCCAGGCAAGAGAGAGCCGAGCTGTTTGTCGCGATCTTCGATATGGACAACTTCAAGTCGATCAACGACACCTTCGGCCACGAGGGCGGCGATCAGGCGCTTATTCATGTCGCCGGACTGCTGCGCGACCGGCTTGGCACATTCGGCATGATCGCACGCACCGGCGGCGAAGAATTCGCCCTGTTGATGCCCCGCACCGGCCGCGGTGAAGGCTTGGCGCGCATTGAGGAGGCGCGGTCCGCGATCGAACATGGACGCTTCCGCGTCGGCCCCAACGAAGTTCCTCTCACGATATCGGGCGGCGCCACGACATTCTGCGCCACAGATACAATATTCGACGACATTCTCCGGCGCGCCGATCAGGCGCTTTACAAAGCCAAGGCCAACGGACGCAACCGCATCGAATTCGCGCCGCTCGATTCGCTTTCGCCCGCCCGCCAAAGCGACAACGCTGCATCCCACCGCCGATTCGCCCGACGTTGAGAATTCGGAGCGATCTGCCGATCGCTTCACTTCGGACAAATGCGTGCGAACTCAAAGCCTTCCGCCAAGGGCGCGCGGCCTCTATTCCGCTTGGTTCGCGCACGGACTAATGTCGGCAGACCGGGGCGCGATCGCCGCCGGACGCAACGATGTTCTGTCCGCTCCAGAGCGAAAATCCGAGTCAATCATTCCATGACCGAAACGACGATCAAGAACGGCTCGCGAAGCTCATTGCTTGCCGTCGAAGACACCGAATTCCTGCTTCGCGACGAAATGCGGGCCATTCGCTTTGCCCTCGAATACAGCAAGGCCGAATTCGCGCTGCGCGATTGGGGCATCCGTTCCACCATCATCGTTTTCGGCAGCGCCCGGATTCCTTCGCCGGAGCAGGCCGCAGCCGCGACGGCGGCCGCGCAGACCGAGGCTGAAAAGACCATGGCCACGCAATGGCAGAAGCGCTCCGAGCTCTATGGGATTGCGCGCGAGTTCGGTCGCATCGCCTCCGAGCGCGGCGGCGCCTTCGCTCCGAGACATCGCTGGCGGGACAACGTCATCGCCACCGGCGGCGGACCCGGCATCATGGAGGCCGCCAACCGCGGCGCCGCCGACGTCGGCGCGCCGAGCATCGGCTTCAACATCACCCTGCCGCACGAACAGATCCCCAATCCCTACATCACGCCGGAGCTCAGTTTCCGGTTTCACTATTTCGCGATGCGCAAGATGCATCTCGCCATGCGTGCCAATGCGCTGGCGATCTTTCCCGGCGGGTTCGGTACCATGGACGAGCTTTTCGAGCTGCTCACATTGCAGCAGACCCGCAAGGCGCCACACGCCCCGATCGTGATGTTCGACGAGCGCTACTGGCGCAAGATCATCAACTTCGACGCGCTGGTTGAAGAGGGCGTGATCGCCGCCGAAGACCTCGGGCTGTTCGAATTCGCCGAAACCGCCGAGGAAGGCTGGGCCTCGCTGGTCCGCCGCGGCTTGCAGACGCATGGCTCGGACTGACCGATTGATGTGCGGCGGCCCGATGTCGGGCTTGCCTTGCGCAGCATTCCGGCGACAATCGCGTCCATGAAGAATGCCATGAAACGGATGTCGACCTGTGGGAGTCTGGCCGGCGCGCTGCTGCTGGCGGCGCCGCTGCCGCTTTGCGCGCAAGGTCAGCCGCGCCCCTTCACCAACACGCTGTCGAACACCACGCCGCTCGCTTTCGGCATGGACGCCGACACCGTGTCGAGCGTGCTCGGCGCACCGCTCGCCTATGTGCGGGGCGCGCCGGGCAACGAGACCTTCATGGTGATCCGCAACGTCAACGGCCAGGGTTTCCTGTTCCGCAACGATCCGCTTTATCTGCAATTCCGCAAGGGCCGCCTCAGCGGATGGAAGGGCGACTGGTCGCGGCCCTGGCTGCGGCCGTAAGATCGTCTCACGCGCCGAAAGCAGATCAGAACCAGCGTTCGCCGACCTGCACGGTGTCGCCCGGCTGCAGCAGCGTGCCGAGCGGCGCCGGCACGCGCGACGCTCGTCCCTCGCGGTCGCTACGGGTCAGCGTCACCTCGCCGCGCTGGGCGCGCGGCGTGAATCCGCCGGCGATCGCCACCGCGCTCTCCACCGTCATGTTCGGCACATAGGGATACTGGCCGGGCGCGGCGACCTCGCCGAGGATAAAGAACGGCCGATAGGATTCGATTTCGACCGCGACATAAGGCTCGCGCAGATAACCCTGCTTCAGCCGCGCGGTAATCACGGCGGCGAGCTCGGCCGGTGTCAGGCCGCGCGCCTTGACCGCGCCGATTAGCGGCAGGGTGATCGCACCGCCGGCATCGACCGCATAGGTGTTGGTGAGGCCTTCCTGACCGTAGATCACGATGCGCAGCTTGTCGCCGGCACCGAGCCGGTAGGGCCCTTCGGTCGACGCGTAGCTGTAAGCGACCGGAGCAGCGGCGGCCGGCGCCATTTTATAGGCCAGCGCGTCGAGATCGGTGCGCGGCTGCATCGCGACCGGCGCAGGCGTGCGCGCGCAGCCTGCCACGGCAAGCGCCGCGAGGCCAATGGCGATCAGCGAACAGCGAAATGTGCGCACGACACGCTCCGGGGCCTGCCCCCTCCATGAAAGACAAGGTCCGGTGTGCCGCACTTATGGTTAACAAAGAGTAACGAGCGGACGGGTTCCGCTTCCCACGTCAGGCGCCGATGCCGACCGGGCAGGACACGCCGGTGCCGCCGAGGCCGCAATAGCCGGCGGGATTCTTCGCCAGATATTGCTGATGGTAGTCCTCGGCATAATAGAAGTCGCGCAACGGGGCGATCTCGGTGGTGATCGCGTCGAGGCCCTTGGCGGCCAGCGCCGCGCCATAGGCCACTTGCGACGCCAGCGCGGCCTGCATCTGCGCCTCACTGGTGGTGTAGATCGCCGAGCGATATTGCGTGCCGATATCGTTGCCCTGACGCATGCCCTGGGTCGGATCGTGGCTTTCCCAGAACGTCTTCAGAAGCTGTTCGTAGGAGATCGTCTTCGGATCGAACGCCACCAGCACCACTTCGGTGTGGCCGGTGCGTCCGCTGCAGGTCTCTTCATAAGTCGGGTTCGGCGTCGCCCCGCCGGCATAGCCTGCCGCGGTGATATGGATGCCCTCGCCGAGCTGCCAGAACTTGCGTTCGGCGCCCCAGAAACAACCCATCGCGAACACGGCCGTCTCGATGCCGTCCGGAAACGGCGGCTTCAGCAACCGGCCATTGACGAAATGGCTGCGCGCGGTGGGAATAGCGGTGGAACGGCCCGGCAACGCCTCGGCGGCGGTCGGCAGGCTCGACGGTTTGCGCGAAAAGAACATCGGCGGTCTCCCTTCATCCGTGGAGGAATATAGGAAGCCACAGATCAAAAGTCAGAGCGCGAGAAATCGGAGCGCGGCAGGCACTAGTCGCGACCGTAGCCAATCAGCGGCTTGGCAGGGCGGAACGCCAGCAGCAGGATAATGCCGACAAGGCCGAGCACGGCCCAGGTCGGCTGGTTGAGGATCACTTTGACCACCCCGCTCCACAGCGTGGTGGAAATGCCCTCGACCGCGTGCTGGAACGAGGCTTGGCTCGCCTGGTTGATGTCGTTCCAGAAGTCGCCGAGCCGGGTCAGCCGCAGAGTCTGGTCGGCGATCGAGCGGGCCCCGTCATAAACCAGAAAAATGAAGCCGCCGGCCAGCAGCAAGAGGCCGATCAGGCGGAAAAACCCGCGGATCATGCGTTATCCTTTGCGTTTCCGCCGCAATAGCCGCCAAAGCCCCAAAATTCAACCGAAACGGCCCTCCCCGCCCGCTTTAAGACGCCCCGGAAGTCGTTGACGGTCCGGAGCCATCCCATTATAAGACCCTCCAACTGGCGGCGGAGCGATCCGGCCGCCGCTGTTCTTTGATGGAACATCAATCACCCACGCATCGGCCAACCGGTCGATCAGATCAAAGCAGTCCGGCGACACCTGAAGGTGGCGCCGCTGTCTGAAGGACCGAGAGCACATGGCCAACACCTCTTCCGCCAAGAAGGCGACGCGCAAGATCGCCCGCCGTACCATCGTCAACAAGTCGCGCCGCACCCAGATGCGCGGCGCGGTGCGCACCGTCGAGGAAGCGATTGCCAAGGGCGATCGTGATGCGGCGCTGGCGGCGTTCAAGAACGCCGAGCCGGAGTTGATGAAGGCGGCGCAGCGCAACCTCGTTCACAAGAACAATGCGAGCCGCAAGGTCTCGCGCCTCGCGCATCAGATCGCCCGTCTCGCGAAATAACGCGACAGAGCAGTTCGATCGATCAAAGCCCGGCCTTCGCGCCGGGCTTTTTTGCTGACCATCTCATCGACCGGCGCGATTACGCAACGATACCTTGGCGGCAGCGCGACAGCGTTGCGCATCACGGTCTCATCCTGGAACAATAGCTCGGCGATTTTTCGCCGTCGCCATCCTGGACTGCGCTTTTTAGCACAGGGCAATGTCACTTCCGCCTGCTGGCGCGGGCCATGCATGAGCCTTCGAAAAAATCAATCCGGCAACAGGTCGAAGCGATCGGCCGACTGCGAAGTTACCCTGTCGCGACGAACACAAAAATCAACGGCACGCTAATCACTTATCGACATAGCGCGGAGCAGTACTTGCAAAACGCGGTTTGGCGGGCCGCAAACGTAAACAATTTATGAATTTATTTTAGGCCGCACCGCAGCGCACGATGATGCTGCGCCTCTTCGAATCTGTACACAGATTCAAAATCTTGCCGTTCCGCTTCAGAGCATGAACGAAGGCGCGAGGGCACCCAAGTTGAATTCGGTGCGATGGCGGCAAAATCAAATGCGTTGCGAGACGAAAGCCCTTGTGGCTTTCTTAAATCCGTCGCGGCGCCCGCGACTTGTCGATCAGAGAGGTCGGTAAATCGAGGGCAAGCGTGCAGACTAACAGCGGTATGCACGTCAGCGATGCTTTCCAAGCGATGGCGGATTGAGCCTCACACGGTTTGTGAGATCGGATCCCTGCGTTGACTAAGTCTCTCAAGGCCGCGTCGTCCGATTTCGGATACCGCAGCGCCAGACCTAAAAAGAGAGAAGCGCGCAGACGATCCATTCCGAACACCGCGGGGAAGCAGAAGGACGATACGGGTTGGGCGGGCAAGACGGGCGAAAGCGGAACTGAGCGGCAACCGTTCGGGCACGCATCAAGAATTGAAACAGATCAATCGAAGCAGCTTGCCGCGGCGGTTCTGCGGTAGGAGGGGGATTTTATGTCAATCATCCAGGCGACGGATCACGCTGCGGGTTTTGCGATGCGGAGCGAGGTTGCTTTCCTGATGACGGGCCTGCTGCGCTTTCCGATCTGCACCTCCTACCCTCCTCCAAGTACGCGCTAACCGCGCACCTCATTCCCTTCAGTGCGACAATGCGACACGGCGCGGTTCGCCGAACGCAGACCTGTCCATGAATGGAACGGATCGCGCGCGGCGATCCACCACCTCCACCGACACTGAGATGTCGAACCAGAAACTCAACCAGAAAAGTACGGACAACATGACCATCGCGGCAGGCACGGAACACGATCGTTGGACACGGGTGAAGGGACGACTTCGCTCCAGCGTCGGTGAGGATGTTTACTCGAGCTGGTTCGCGCGCATGGACCTTGAACAGATCAGCGACGACAGCGTGCATCTGTCGGTGCCAACCCGTTTTCTGAAAAGCTGGATCCAGACCCACTACGCCGAACGCGTGCTGAGCTGCTGGCAGGCTGAAGTGCCGCAGGTGCATCGCATCGACCTCACCGTTCGCACGCCGGTGCGTGCGGCCGCGCCGGCGGCGAAGGATGCCAAGGCGGCCGAAGATCGGCCGGCCGAGCGCAACCATGCGGCCGCCGATCCGCGCGCGGTCGCGACCGTGCCGGTCTCGGCAAGCCACGAGGCACTGGGCGGCTCGCCGCTCGATCCGCGCCTGACCTTCGCAAGCTTCGTCTCCGGCCGCTCCAACACGCTGGCGCTGGCCGCAGCACGTCAGGTCGCCGAAGGACGCCGCGGCGATCCGGTGATGTTCAACCCGCTCTACATCCACGCCGGAGTCGGTCTCGGCAAAACCCATCTGCTGCAGGCGGTGACCTGGGCCGGCAATTCCAGCATCGAGCGCAAGGTGCTGTATCTGACCGCGGAAAAATTCATGTACGGCTTCGTCGCCGCGCTGAAGACCCAGACCGCGCTGGCTTTCAAGGAGGCGCTGCGCGGCATCGACGTGCTGGTGATCGACGACCTGCAGTTCCTGCAGGGCAAATCGACCCAGGCCGAGTTCTGCCACACCCTCAATGCGCTGATCGATGCCGGCCGCCAGGTGGTGATCGCCGCCGATCGCCCGCCGTCCGATCTGGAAAGCCTCGACGACCGGGTGCGTTCGCGTCTTGCCGGCGGCCTTGTGGTCGAGATGGGCTCGCTCGGCGAAGAACTCCGATTGGAAATCCTCAAATCGCGCGTCGCCGCGGCGCGCGCCCACCATGCAAGCTTCGACGTGCCGCTGCCGGTGCTGGAGTATCTTGCCAAGGCGATCACCCATAACGGCCGCGATCTCGAAGGCGCGATCAACCGTCTGCTCGCCCACAGCAAGCTCAACGCCCAGCCGGTGACGCTGGAGATGGCCGAGCGCGAGGTCCGCGACCTGGTCCGTCCACAGGAGCCGCGCCGGGTCAAGATCGAGGATATCCAGCGCGGGGGGGCGCGGCAGTACAATGTCAGCCGCTCCGACCTGCTCTCGTCCCGCCGCACCGCCAATGTGGTGCGCCCGCGCCAGGTGGCGATGTATCTCGCCAAGACCCTGACCCTGCGCTCGCTGCCGGAAATCGGCCGGCGCTTTGGCGGCCGTGACCACACCACGGTGCTGCACGCGGTACGCAAGATCGAGGCGCTGGTTGCCAAGGATCTCGCGCTGTCCGACGAGGTCGAACTGCTCAAGCGCCAGCTTCAGGAGTAACCGGCAAATCCGCCGGGGAAAGCGGCGGCGGCGGCCACGCTGCCCTTGCGCTTGCTCCGTATCCAAGCCACTTTACGCACCCCGCCGCCGGCCCGGGTCATGGGCCGGTAACGGTGTCAGCCGCCGGACCGCCGCAAGGCGCCCCGGCATCTCCATCGCGCATGTCGCAGCACGCGGAACGCCGCCCGAAAGCGGAGGCCGCGCGGGCGACGGGTGCAGATCAGTGGTTTGGAATCGGACGAAGCGTCATGAAAGTCACCGTCGAGCGGGCGCAGCTCCTGAAGTCTCTTGGTCACGTGCATCGCGTGGTCGAGCGCCGCAATACCATTCCGATCCTCGGCAACGTCCTGATCCGCGCCGAGAACGCCCGTCTCAGCCTCAAGGCCACCGATCTCGATCTCGAAGTTACCGAGACGCTGCCGGCCGAAGTCGGCACCGGCGGCGCCACCACCGTGCCGGCACATATGTTCTACGACATCGTGCGCAAATTGCCGGATGGCGCGCAGATCGTGCTCGAAGGCGACAGCGACCGCTCGGTGCTGGCCATCCGCGCCGGCCGCTCGCGCTTCACGCTGCAGACGCTGCCGGAAAGCGATTTCCCGGATCTCGCCGCCGGCGACATGACCCATTCATTCACGCTCGCGGCCGCCGATATCAAGCGCCTGATCGATCGCGCGCAATTCGCGATCTCGACCGAAGAGACCCGCTATTACCTCAACGGCATCTATCTGCACGCGGCCGGCACCGCGAAGGAGCCGACGCTGCGCGGCGTAGCGACCGACGGTCACCGTCTCGCGCAGGTCGATCTGGCGCTGCCCAAGGGCGCCGCCGGCATGCCGGGCGTCATCGTGCCGCGCAAGACGGTCGGCGAGGTGCAGCGCCTGATCGAGGACAACGAGGCCGAGGTCGGGCTCGAATTGTCGCAGGGCAAGATCCGCTTCACCCTCGCCAATGTGGTGCTGACCTCGAAACTGATCGACGGCACCTTCCCGGACTATGGCCGCGTCATTCCGCAGAACAACGATAAGGAACTGGTGGTCGACAAGGCCGATTTCGAAGCGGCGGTGGACCGCGTCTCGACCATATCCAGCGAGCGCGGCCGCGCCGTGAAGCTCGCGCTGTCGCCCGGCAAGCTGGTGCTGTCGGTGACCAATCCGGATTCCGGCAGCGCGACCGAGGAACTCGAGGTCGAATACGCCGCCGATCCGCTCGATATCGGCTTCAACTCGCGCTATCTGCTCGACATCGCCGCACAGATCGAGGGCGAGGTCGCGGTGCTGAAGCTCGCCGATCCGGGCTCGCCGACTTTGATCCACGACAAGGATGCCAAAGGCGCGCTCTACGTGCTGATGCCGATGCGGGTGTAAAGCTCTTTTGCCTGTTCACGCTCTGACTAGATTGCGTCATGGCCGGGCTTGTCCCGGCCATCCACGTCTTTGCGGATGGTTTCGAAAGACGTGGATGCCCGGCATAAAGCCGGGCATGACGACAGAGTAGTTACCATGACCGTCTCCCGCATCCTGCGCCTTGGCCTCAACAACTTCCGCAATTATCGCGCCGCAAGCCTGAACACGCGCGGCGATCTCGTCGTGCTGGTCGGCCCCAACGGCGCGGGCAAGACCAACTGTCTCGAGGCGGTCTCGCTGCTCTCGCCCGGACGCGGCCTGCGCCGCGCCACGCTCGAGGACATCGCGAGCCAGCAGGGCGACGGCTCATGGGCGGTGTCCGCCGAGATCGAAGGCGCGCTCGGCCTCGCCACCCTCGGCACCGGCATCGACATTCCGGGTGCCGAGGGCGCGACCTCCGGCCGCCGCGCGCGGATCGACCGCGAGCCGGTCTCCTCGGCCACCGCGTTCGGCGATCATCTGCGCATGGTGTGGCTGACGCCGGCGATGGACGGCCTGTTCACCGGCTCCGCCTCGGAGCGGCGCCGCTTCTTCGATCGCCTGGTGCTCGCCCTCGACAAGGATCATTCCGGCCGCGTCTCCGCACTGGAGCGGGCGTTGCGCTCGCGCAATCGCCTGCTGGAGGATCGCAATTTCGACGCGCACTGGTGCGACGCCATCGAGCGCGAGACCGCCGAGCTCGCGGTCGCCGTCGCGGCCCAGCGCGGCGAGACCCTGCAACGGCTCGCCGCGATGCTGGGCCGACGCGCCGGCTCCGCATTTCCATCGGCGCGCATTGCGCTCGATGGCTGGATGGAGAACGCGCTGCTGCAGGAGCCGGCCACCGCGGTCGAGGATCGCTATCGCGATGTGCTGAAAAAAAGCCGCGTGCTCGACGCCGCGGCCGGCCGCACGTTGAACGGGCCGCACCTGACCGATCTGCATGTGGTCTACGCGCCGAAAGACATGCCGGCGAAGGATGCCTCGACCGGGGAGCAAAAAGCGCTGCTGATCGGCCTCGTGCTCGCTCATGCCTGCCTGGTCGCCGAGATGACCGGCATCACGCCGCTGCTGCTGCTCGACGAAGTGGTGGCGCATCTCGATCCCGGCCGCCGCCGCGCGCTGTTCGACGAACTCGCGATGCTCGGCGCGCAGGTCTGGATGACCGGCGCCGATCCCGCCGCCTTCGCCGACATCGGTGCCGGCGCCGACATTTTCGAGGTCGAGGCGGGCGCGATCTCGCGCCGGGACTAACGTTTCGCAACACGCTTTCGGACGCTTGGCGAAACGCGACCGGGCCCTTGCGAATCGCACTTTTCCACAAGCCGAAAAACGTCTTTTCGAGGCCTTGAAAAACCCCCAAAAAATCCCATTTATTCAAAGGCTTGGCGGCGCTCACTTTGCGCTATGCGGCCACTTGTTTTCATGGCACAAATTGACAATCGAAGCCGCTGATTTCGCAGGCTCGATTCGACCATCCGCGAAGGCACCTCATGACTGAACCAGCCCGGCAAGCGAGCGCCGAAACCGCGCCCTCTCCCAGCATTGAATATGGCGCGGAATCGATCCGGGTGCTGAAGGGCCTCGATGCCGTTCGCAAGCGTCCGGGCATGTATATCGGCGACACCGATGACGGCTCCGGCCTGCATCACATGGTCTACGAGGTCGTCGACAACGCGATCGACGAAGCGCTCGCGGGTCACGCCAGCCGCGTCGAAGTCGTCCTCAATCCGGACAATTCCGTCACGGTGCGCGACGACGGCCGGGGCATTCCTACCGACATCCATAAGGGCGAAGGCATTTCCGCGGCCGAGGTCATCATGACCCAGCTTCATGCCGGCGGAAAATTCGACCAGAACTCCTACAAGGTCTCCGGCGGCCTGCACGGCGTCGGCGTATCGGTGGTCAATGCGCTGTCGAGCAAGCTCGAATTGCGGGTCTGGCGCGGCGGCAAGGAGCACTACATCGAATTCCGCCACGGCGAAGCTGTGGCGCCGCTCGCCGTCGTCGGCGAGGCCGGCGGCAAACGCGGCACCGAGGTGACCTTTCTCGCCTCGACCGAGACCTTCACCAATGTCGAATACGACTTCGACACGCTGGAACATCGGCTGCGCGAACTCGCCTTCCTCAACTCCGGCGTCAACATCGTGCTGTCCGACATGCGCCACGCGGTCGAACGGCGCGAGGCGATGCATTACGAGGGCGGCGTCGAGGCGTTCGTCCGTTTCCTCGATCGCAACAAGAAGGCGGTGGTGCCCGATCCGATCATGATGCGCGCCGAGCAGAACGGCATCAGCGTCGAGGTCGCGATGTGGTGGAACGACAGCTACCACGAGAACGTGCTCTGCTTCACCAACAACATTCCGCAGCGCGACGGCGGCACCCATCTCGCCGGCTTTCGCGGCGCGCTGACGCGCCAGGTCACCGGCTATGCCGAAACCATCGCCAAGAAGGAAAAGATCGCGCTGACCGGCGACGACTGCCGCGAGGGCCTCACCGCCGTGCTGTCGGTGAAGGTGCCGGATCCGAAGTTCTCCTCGCAGACCAAGGACAAGCTCGTCTCCTCCGAAGTCCGTCCGGTGGTGGAGAACGTGCTGAACGCCGCGCTGTCGGCCTGGTTCGAGGAACATCCGACCGAAGCCAGGACCATCGTCGGCAAGGTGATCGAAGCGGCCGCCGCGCGCGAAGCCGCGCGCAAGGCGCGCGACCTCACCCGTCGCAAGGGCGCGCTCGATGTCGCCTCCCTGCCCGGCAAGCTCGCCGACTGCCAGGAGCGCGACCCGGCGAAGTCCGAACTGTTCATCGTCGAGGGCGATTCCGCCGGCGGCTCCGCCAAGCAGGGCCGCAACCGCGAGTTCCAGGCGGTGTTGCCGCTGCGCGGCAAGATCCTCAATGTGGAGCGTGCGCGCTTCGACAAGATGCTGTCGAGCGAACAGATCGGCACGCTGATCACCGCACTTGGCACCGGCATCGGTCGCGACGATTTCGATCTGTCGAAGCTGCGCTATCACAAGATCATCGTGATGACGGACGCCGACGTCGACGGCGCCCATATCCGCACGCTGCTGCTGACCTTCTTCTTCCGCCAGATGCCCTCGCTGATCGAGGCGGGGCACCTCTATATCGCGCAGCCGCCGCTCTACAAGGTGACGCGCGGCAAGTCCGAGCAGTACCTCAAGGACGAGCGCGCACTGGAAGACTATCTGATCGAGACCGGCCTCGACGATTGCGTGCTGCGGCTCGCCTCGGGCGAGGAACGCCGCGGCCGCGATTTGCAGACGCTGGTCGAAGACGCCCGCGCCATCCGCAACCTGCTGGGCAATCTGCACAGCCGCTACAATCGCAGCGTGATCGAACAGGCGGCGATCGCCGGCGTGCTCAGCCCGCGCGTGGTCGGCAACGTCGAGACCGCGAACGCCGCCGCCGACTACATCGCCAAGCGTCTCGACGCGCTGTCCGACGAAGTCGAACGCGGCTGGGTCGGCAGCTTCCGCGAGGGCGAGGGTTATTTCTTCGAGCGCACGGTGCGCGGCGTCAAGGATGTCGCGGTGATCGATGCCGCGATGCTCTCTTCCGCCGAGGCACGCAAGCTCGACGAATATGCCGAACGCCTGCAGACGGCCTATCCGCGCAGCGCCACGCTGCGCCGCAAGGACAGCGAAACGCCGATCCACGGGCCGGTGACGCTGTTCGAAGCGGTGACCGATGCCGGACGCAAGGGCGTCGCCTATCAGCGTTACAAAGGCCTCGGCGAGATGAACCCGAACCAGCTGTGGGAGACCACGCTCGACGTCAACGCCCGCTCGCTGCTGCAGGTGAAGATCCGCGAGGTCGATGCCGCGGACGATATCTTCACCAAGCTGATGGGCGATGTGGTCGAGCCGCGCCGCGAATTCATCCAGGACAATTCGCTGGAAGCGAACGTGGACGTGTGACGCGGTTCTCTTTGGCTGATTTCTTTTTGGCTGACCCCATACAGAGCCTCTCGGATGCGGCACCTTCGAAGTTCGCCTGACACTCTCTTCGCGTCGGCGCACAGGGCCGTGCACGAAACCACATAGCCGATAGTCTGAAATCATCCCGCCGCGCGGCGGCCGCATTCGCGCGTCATCACAATCGATGTATGCTAGTCTTCATCGAGCGTGACTGACGGAGCCCTGCCATGAGCTGGATGCCCTCCAACGATCCGATCCTCGGCGACCCGCAAACCTGCGATGCTCTCGAACTCGTCATCGTGCCGCGCACCCGAGATCTCGGCGACGGCTTCGCCGTCCGTCGCGCGCTGCCGCACGGCCGACGGCAGATGGTCGGCCCGTTCATCTTTTTCGATCATTTCGGTCCGGTGCAGTTCATCGCCGGGCAAGGCATGGATGTGCGTCCGCATCCGCATATCGGTCTTGCCACCGTCACCTATCTGTTCGACGGCAGCATCATGCATCGCGACAGCGAGGGCCATATCCAGGAAATCCGGCCCGGGGCGATGAACCTGATGACGGCGGGACGCGGCATCGCCCATTCCGAGCGCACGCCGGACGTCGAACGCGCCAGCGGCCAGAAGATGCTCGGCCTGCAAAGCTGGGTGGCGCTGCCGGCGGGTCACGAGGAAATCGCGCCCTCGTTCCAGCATTACGATGCCACGAGACTGCCGACTGTGCAGGACAACGGCATCCGCGCCCGCGTCATCGCCGGCTCGGCGTTCGGCGCGTCATCGCCGGTCGAAACCGTGTCCGACTGGTTCTATGTCGAGGTCAATCTCGATGCCGGGATGAGTGCGCCGCTTGACGCCGACCATGAGGAACGCGCCATTTATGTCGTCGACGGCGAGGTCGAGATCGCCGGCGAGCGCTATGAAGGCCCGCGCCTGCTGATCTTCCGTCCTGGCGACCGCATCACGGTCAAGGCAGCGCGGCCAACACGCATGATGTTTCTCGGCGGCACCGCGCTGGAGGGACCGCGTTACATCTGGTGGAATTTCGTCTCCTCCAGCCGCGAACGCATCGAACAGGCCAAACAGGATTGGAAAACCGGCCGCTTCGCCCATGTGCCGGAGGAGACCGAATTCATTCCGCTGCCGGAATGACGTGCCGCTTCCTTCGCCCCGCGAGACCATCACCGCCCGCAATCGAGGACCGCAATGCCGACATTGGGATTTGACCGAGCGCCGGAATTCCTTGGCAACCTTCTCAACACGCTGACCGAGCGCGGCCGCCATCTGCTGCGCGGAATCACCCATGGCTCGAGCCATGCCCTCAGCGAAGCCGAGCTGATCGAGCTTGGCGAAACCCTGCTGTCGCGGCGCGGCGAAGCCACCGGCGTCGCCTTGGCGCAGACGCTGCTCGCAGGCTATGCCGCCGCCTCGCCGGCCGAGCGGCTGGCCTTCCTCACCGCGCTCGGCGATCTGTTCGGCCCCGATCGCGCGCAGATCGAGCAGGCGATGGCGCGGGTACAGAAGGAAGGCTTCTCCAGCGCCGCGGTGAGCGCGCTGCACGAGGCCGCCGAGCCGCGTCGGCAGGAACTGATCCGCCGTCTCAACCTCGCGCCCGGCGGCACCGAGGCCCTGGTGCGGATGCGGGAAATGCTGCTCGCCAATATCGCCGAGCACCCGCAGTTACGGCCCGTGGACAGCGATTTCGTCCATCTGTTCGCCTCGTGGTTCAACCGCGGCTTCCTGGTGCTGCAGCGGATCGACTGGACCACGCCGGCCAACATTCTGGAAAAGATCATCCGCTACGAGGCGGTGCATGCGATCAAGAACTGGGACGATCTGCGCCGCAGGCTCGCTCCACCCGACCGGCGCTGCTACGGTTTCTTCCACCCGCAGCTTATCGATGAACCGCTGATCTTCGTCGAGGTCGCGCTGACCAAGGAGATTCCCGGCAGCATCGCGCCGCTGCTGGCCGAGGACCGGGTGCCGATCGAAGCCGCGCAGGCGAGCACTGCCGCGTTCTATTCGATCTCCAACACCCAGAAGGGTCTTGGCGGCATCTCCTTCGGCAATTTCCTGATCAAGCAGGTGGTGGAGGAACTCAAGCGCGAGTTGCCGAACCTGCACACCTTCGTCACG
Source organism: Afipia sp. 64-13 (assembly GCA_001897755.1). Taxonomy (GTDB): domain Bacteria; phylum Pseudomonadota; class Alphaproteobacteria; order Rhizobiales; family Xanthobacteraceae; genus Afipia. Next base: position 63,864 of record MKUJ01000011.1, on the reverse strand, counting down.
CTGTCACCGGCACCGACTTTCGCCAACTGGCTGAAGCGCGAGCGTGCCGCGGACAACTCCGCTGCGCTCGACACCGCCGACAAGGAGACGCTGGCGCTGCTCGACCAGCCCGGCTGGCACGAGGATGGCGCGATGGTCGAGCGCATCCGTCCGGTGCTGCTCGCCGCCGCCGCCTATTATTTTCTGGAAGCCAAGGACAAGCGCGGACGCGTCGCCGACGCGGTGGCGCGTTTCCATCTCGGCAATGGTGCGCGGCTGGAGCGGCTCAATTTTCTCGGCGATACGTCGGAAAACGGCCTGCGGCAGTCCTACGGCCTGATGGTGAACTATCTCTACGCGCCCGATGCGATCGAGAGCAATCACGAGGCCTTTGTCGAAAAGGGAATCGTGACGGCCGCGCCGGTGGTGCGCAAACGGCTCAAGAGCGGCACGGCCAGCGCCGCCTGAGACGGTTCAGCGACGGAAAGCAGGACGGGCAAGACAGAACGGGCGCGGATCAGGCCGCGCCGGCAATATAGGCCTCGCGGCGTCCGATCATGCGCTCGGCCGCGATCCGCGCTGCCGCCTTGGTGCCGGTCGCGCAGGTGCGATATTCGAGGTCGGGCGGGATCGGGTCGCGCTTGATAAACAGCGATTTCAGCGAGCGCGGCGGCCAGCCGATCCGCGACAGCGTCTCGGCGAGATTGTCCACGGCGCCGAACGCATAAAGCTCTCCGGTCATCGCCTTGCGCACCTCATAGAGGCCGGGGCCGATCGGGGCCTCGAGCGCTTCACCCCGCGCTGCCCTGGGATACCGCTTCCACTCGCCCCATGTCGTCTTCATCGCAAACCCTCAACTCTTTACTGAAACGCAATCGTCACTCAAATGTCGTCGTCGCATCATCCGATATGGTTCAATGCAAAAGATTTCGGCGTGTTGGCGACCATATGGGGCCGCCGCCGCGCATTGGCAAGACCGCTACATGCGCGCCTCACCGCTCGGAAAGGAGCCGGCGTCAGACTGGCAGGCCGTGCTGCTGCGCCAGCGCCTTCAGCGAGGTCTGCGGCCGCGCGCCGATATGCTGGATGACCTCCGCCGCGGCGAGCGCACCGAGCCGGCCGGATTCGTGATGGCCGACACCGCGCACCATGCCGAACAGAAAACCGGCGGCGAACAAATCGCCCGCGCCGGTGGTGTCGGTCACCTTGGCGACCGGAAACGCCGGCACCGCGGTGACGCCGGCATTATCGGCGACCACGCAGCCCTTTTCGCTGCGTGTCACCACGCCGAGCGCAACATCCTTGCGCAATTGCGCCAGCGCGGCCTCGAAATCTGCGGTCTGATAGAGCGAAGCAAGCTCGGCCTCATTGGCGAAAATCACGTCCACCGTGTTGTCGCGCATCAGGCCGAGAAATTCGTCGCGGTAGCGCCCGACGCAGAAGGCGTCCGACAGCGTCAGCGCCACTTTGCGCTTGTTGTCATGCGCGATCTTCGAGGCCTTCACGAACGCATCCTTGGCGTTCTTCGGGTCCCACAGATAGCCTTCGAGATAGACGATCGACGCCGCCGCGATCTGCGCCGGATCGATGTCGGCTGGCGTCAGGTCCTGCGCCGCGCCGAGATAGGTGTTCATGGTGCGCTCGCCATCCGGCGTCACCAGGATATAGGAGCAGCCGGTGGCGGGACCGTCCTTGGCCGGCGCGGTCGCATAGGCCACCTTAGCGGCGCGGATGTCGTGGGTATAAAGCTGGCCGATCTGGTCGTCCTTGACCTTGCCGACATAGGCGGCGCGCGCCCCGAAATCGGCGACGCCGACAATGGTATTGGCGGCGGAACCGCCGGACATTTCGGTCGCCGGACCCATCGCCCGATACACCGCTATCGCCCGCGCCTCGTCGATCAACGCCATCGATCCCTTGGTCATGCCGTGCGCGGCGAGGAAGGCGTCGTCCGCCTGGACCAGAATGTCGAAAATGGCGTTGCCGATTCCGAGCACGTCGTATTGAGCGGTGGTCATTAAGATTAATCCTGCGGGATGGGGGGCGAGGAAGCGAAAAACTGATATGTCATGCGGGATCGAACGATCCGGCGACCTATCACGACAAACCCTGCGCCAGCAAGCAGGCAGCTTCGAAACCGCGTCCAGAACACCTCCATGATCCGCCATATCCTGACAGTGTCCTGCGGAACGCTCACCTCGCGTGTGCTGGGCTTTCTGCGCGACTCGCTGATCGCGGCGCTGCTCGGCGCCGGGGCGGTGGCCGACGCCTTTCTGGTCGCCTTCCAGTTCATCAACGTCACCCGCCGCTCGCTCAACGAGGGCACGCTGAACGCGGCTCTGATCCCAAGCTATCTGCGGCTGCGCGAGAGCGAGGGCGCGGTGGCCGCCGCCGCGTTCGCCGGGCGCGTGCTCGGAAGTCTTAGCGTCATCCTGATCGGCATCGCGCTGGCGCTGACGGCGTTGATGCCGCTGGTGATCTCTTTGCTCGCGCCGGGCTTTGCCGGGCGCGACGCGCTGCAACTCGCGGTCGATGACGCGCGCTTGATGATGCCGTATTTCGCCTTTGTCGGCCCGGTCACGGTGATGATGGGCGTACTCAATGCCGAACATCGCTTCGTGCTCACCGCGTTCTCGCCGGTGCTGTTCAATATCACGCTGATCGCGGTGCTGGCGCTGCTGCTGATGTGGCGGCACGAACCGCAGGTCTGCGCCTATATCATCGCCGGCACGGTCGGCATCGCCGGCTGCCTGCAGACGCTGATCCTGATTCAGCGCCGGCCCTGGCGCGACGGCGTCGCGCGGCCGATCCGGGTCTCGTTCGATCCGCAGATCCGGGCGTTCTTCCGCAAGGGCATTCCTGGCATGTTCGCCAATTCCGGCCCGCAATTCCTGATCGTCGCCGGCGCCATCATCGCGTCGAGCTCGCCGTCGGCGGTGTCATGGCTGTATTTCGCCAACCGCCTGATCGAGCTGCCGCTTGGCATGGTGGGCGTCGCGATGGGCACCGTGCTGGTGCCGGAATTGACCCGCGCCATCCAGAGCGGCGACCACACCGCATTGGCGCAAGCCGAGTCGCGCGGCCTCGAACTTGCCGTCGGCCTCGCGCTGCCGGCGACACTCGGCCTGATCTTCCTCAGCCAGCCGATCATCGGCGTCTTGTTCGAACACGGCGCCTTCACCAGGGCCGATACCATCGCCACCGCGCAGGCGCTGTCGGTGCTGGCGCTCGGCCTGCCGGCACACGTGCTGATGAAAGTGCTCTCGCCCGCTTTCTTCGCCCGCGAGGATACCCGAACGCCGCTGCTGGCCACGCTCGCCGGCATCGCCGCCGCGGTGATCGCCGGCCTTCTGGCCGGACGCAGTTTCGGTGCCGCCGGAGTCGCCGCCAGCATCACCTTCGGCGCGTGGTGCGGCGCGCTGGTGCTGGGCTGGCGCGGCGCCACCACCTTCGGCTTTTCCATCGACGCCCTGGCGCGCAAGCGGCTGCCGCGCATCGCGGCCTGCGCCGCGATCATGGGCGCGATGCTGTGGAGCTCGGACACCTTCGTGGCCCCGGTGATGGAAGGCGCGGGTTTCACCGCCCGCCTCACCATCCTCGGCGGCTTTGTCGCCGCCGGCATCTCGCTCTACGGCCTGCTGCTCGATCTGTTCGGCGTGGTGAGCTGGGGCGAGGCCATCGTCGGCCTGCGCGAGAACGGCGCGCGGGGCCGCAACGGCCAGACCTGACGGCCATCCGGAGCGGCTCTGCGGTCACACCTGTCTCCAACGGGACGATCTTTGCCGAAATCCGGTTTCCTCTTTGGAGAATGATGCGTTATTGACGGGCGCAACAGCCGCCCGGCGCGGCAGGCAATCACAGGACGAAGAACGATGGCGGCAATCGAGCGGGTGTTTTCAGGCGTGCAGCCGACCGGCAATCTGCATCTTGGCAATTACCTTGGCGCCATCGTCAATTTCGTCAAACTGCAGAACACTCACAACTGCATCTATTGCGTGGTCGATCTGCACGCCATCACGGTGTGGCAGGATCCGGCCGAACTGACGCGCAACATCCGCGAGGTCACCGCCGCGTTCATCGCCAGCGGCATCGATCCGAAGAAGCATATCGTGTTCAACCAGAGCCAGGTCGCCGAACATGCCGAGCTGGCGTGGGTGCTGAACTGCGTGGCGCGGCTCGGCTGGCTCAACCGCATGACCCAGTTCAAGGAGAAAGCCGGCAAGGACCGCGAGAACGCCTCGGTCGGTCTCTACGCCTATCCCAACCTGATGGCGGCGGACATTCTGGTCTATCGCGCCACCCATGTGCCGGTCGGCGAGGATCAGAAACAGCATCTCGAGCTCGCCCGCGATATCGCGCAGAAGTTCAACAACGATTTCGCCGACTCGATCCGCGCGCACGGCCTTGACGAGAAATTCTTCCCGCAGCCCGAGCCCTTGATCACCGGCCCGGCGACCCGTGTGATGAGCCTGCGCGACGGCTCGAAGAAAATGTCGAAGTCCGATCCGTCGGATTATTCGCGCATCAATCTGTCGGACGACGCCGACGCCATCGCGCAGAAGGTGCGCAAGGCCAAGACCGACCCGGAGCCGCTGCCCTCGGAAGAAAAAGGTCTGGAAGCGCGTCCCGAAGCCGACAATCTGGTCGGCATCTACGCCGCGCTGTCGGGCCGCAGCAAGGCCGACGTGCTGCGTGATTTCGGCGGCGGACAATTCTCCAGCTTCAAATCGGCGCTGGTCGATCTGTCGGTGGACAAGCTCGGGTCGATCGGCGCCGAGATGAAGCGCCTGACGCAGGATCCCGGCTATGTCGATGCGGTGCTGGTCGACGGCGCCGATCGCGCGCGCGCCATCGCCGCCGAGACCATGCATGCGGTGAAGGACATCGTCGGCTTCATCCGCAAGAAATAACGCGGCGCCAACATCACATCGCCGCGATTCGCAAGTCCTCTCGCGCCTTGTCGGACCCGCGCGCGCCATGGCAGCATGCCGCCGGTTCGCATCAGATCCGGGAGCAGGCATGGGCAGCAAGCGGCGCGGTTACGAATCCGGTCATCGGCCCAAATGCCTCGTGCTGGTCGACGACACGCCGGAATGCGCTCGCGCGGTTTATTATGCGAGCCGCTGGGCGGTCCGCGCCGGCGGCGACGTCGTGATGCTGCGCGTGATCGAGACCGGCGATCTCAACCAGCAATGGCTCGGCGTCGCCAGCATCATGCGCGCCGAAGCCGAGGAAGGCGCCAACGCCGCGCTCGACCTTGCCGCCGGTCAGGCCTATGCGGTTGCCGCGATCACGCCGCAGCGGGTGATCCGCGAGGGCGAGATCAACGCCCAGCTTCTCGATGTGATCTCCGAGGACGCCGACATCTGCATGCTGGTGCTCGCGGCCGGCACCGGCGCCGAAGGTCCCGGCCCGGTCATCACCAGCCTCGCCAAATCCGCCGGAAACTTTCCGATCCCGCTGGCGGTGGTGCCGGGCAGCCTGACCGACGACGAACTCGACGCGCTGTCCTGAACCGGTTGCGGCGGATGCCGCACGGCGGCAGCCCCTCGCGAACCGAATAGATGACCCCTTGATCGTGCTTTTTTCACCGCCATCTGTTAGGAACGGTGATCTTTAACCGAACGCGCCGGCCTTGAACCGGCGATGCGCCGGAGATTTCGATGTTTATCCAGACCGAACCGACCCCCAATCCCGCCACGCTGAAATTCATTCCCGGCCGTCCCGTGCTCGACGCCGGCACCATGGAATTCGCCGACCGCGACAGCGCCGCGCGCTCGCCGCTCGCCACCAGACTGTTCGAGGTGCCGGGCGTGACCGGCGTGTTCTACGGTTCCGATTTCGTCACCGTCACCAAGGACGGCAGCGACTGGCAGCATCTCAAGCCCGCGATCCTCGGCGTGATCATGGAGCACTACATGTCCGGCGCGCCGCTGCTCGCCGATGGGGCTGCTCCCGATCACGGCCCGCATGCCGAGGAATTCTTCAACGAGGCCGACAGCGAGACGGTCGCCATCATCAAGGATCTGATCGAGACCCGCGTCCGCCCGGCGGTGGCGCAGGATGGCGGCGACATCACCTTCCGCGGCTTCAAGGACGGCATCGTCTTTCTCGACATGAAGGGCTCGTGCTCGGGTTGCCCGTCCTCCACCGCGACGCTGAAGCACGGCATCCAGAACCTGTTGAAGCATTTCGTGCCCGACGTGGTCGAAGTCCGGCCGATGTAAGCCGCGCGAGCTTTTCGACGAAATTCGCAGGGGGTAGGCGCACGAACGCTTGCCCCTTCGTCGTTTGCGCGGCAGGGTGCCGCCACCTCGTCACTGCTTTCAGGCCGCCCCATGCTCGTCCTTGCCATCGATACCGCGCTGGAATTCTGCGCCGCCGCGGTGCTCGATACCGGCAGCGAACAGTTTCTGGCGCGCGAAAGCCAGGCGATGAAGCGCGGTCATGCCGAAGCGCTGATGCCGCTGATCGCCCGGGTGATGGCGGACGCCGCATTGCCTTTCACCGAACTCGACCGCATCGCCGTCACCACCGGGCCCGGCAGCTTCACCGGCCTGCGCGTCGGTATTTCCGCCGCGCGCGGCCTGGCGCTCGCCGCCGACAAGCCGGTGGTCGGCGTCAGCACGCTGGCGGCCTATGCCGCGCCGCTGGTCGACGACAGCGGCGAGGAGCCGATCGTGGTCGCGATCGATGCGCGGCACGATCACGTCTACACCCAGACCTTCTCCGGCCGCGGCGCCACCCTGATCAAGCCGGCGGTGATGCCGGTCGACGAGGCGTTGCGCGCCGCACGCTTCGGCGCGCCGCGTCTGGTCGGCAACGCCGCGCAGATTTTGGCCGCGCGCTGGTCCGCGCAGGCGGAGGCGCCGCTCCTGGTCGAGACCCGGCCCGGCCCCGACATCGGCTGGGTGGCCTGGATCGGCGCCGCCGCGCAGCCCGAGACCGCGCCGGCGCGGCCTTTCTATCTGCGCGCACCCGACGCCAAGCCGCAGGCCGCCAAATCCGGCGTCCACGCCGGCATGCAGCCGCAGGGCTGAACCATGGGCATCCTCGCGCGGCTCGCCGCGTTGTTCGGAACCCGGCCCGCCGTGGTCGAGCCGGCCACGCTGCGCGACGCGCCGGCGCTGTCGCGGCTGCATCGCGCCGCATTCCATCGCGGCTGGAGCGCAAACGAATTCGAACAGATGCTGGTGGAGCGCAACACGCTGGCGCATCGCCTGTGCATCGGCCGCAAGGTTGTCGGCTTCATCATCTCGCGCATCGCCGCCGACGAGGCAGAGATTCTTTCCGTCGCGATCGACAAGACCTATCGCGGCCACGGCCTGTCGCGCGGTCTGTTGCGCACGCATCTGGGCTATCTCGCCGGGCTCGGACTTGCGCAGGTGTTCCTCGAAGTCGAGGAGAACAACCGTCCGGCGCGGGCGTTGTACGAGAAGGCCGGATTTGGCGTGATCGGCCGCCGCGAGCGCTATTACAAGGATGCCGGCGGCGGCGAATTGAATGCCCTTGTGATGCAGCGCCGCTTGTCGTAGGCCGCGCCGGATGGCAAAATGGGAACCATGACAGCCCTGAAACCCGTGCCTTCTTCCCCGTCAACGGACATCGAGCGTCGCTGTGCCGCCACCGGCATGCGGATGACCGAGCAGCGCCGCGTGATCGCGCGGGTGCTGGCCGAGGCTTCCGATCATCCCGATGTCGAAGAGCTGTACCGACGCTGTGTCGCCATCGACGACAAGATCTCGATTTCCACGGTGTACCGCACCGTGAAACTGTTCGAGGATGCTGGCATCATCGAACGTCATGATTTTCGCGAGGGCCGCGCCCGCTACGAGCAGATGCGCGACAGCCATCACGACCATCTCATCAATCTGCGCGACGGCACGGTGATCGAATTCACTTCCGAGGCCATCGAAAAACTGCAGACCGAGGTCGCGCGCAAGCTCGGTTTCCGACTGGTCGATCATCGTCTGGAACTGTATTGCGTTCCGCTCGACGAGGACAAAACCTGAGCTTTTCGCGCCGCGCAGCGGTTTTTGCCGGCCCGACGCGCTGGATTCGAGCCCGTTTCCGGTCTATCTGACCCTCGTTCGCTCCCGATCAGGATATCCTCGACCGCATGACCGCGCCGCGTAAGCTGCACATCAAATCCTATGGCTGCCAGATGAACGTCTACGATGCCCAGCGCATGGTGGACACGCTGGCGCCGGAAGGATTCGTCGAGACCGCGAACGCCGAAGACGCCGACCTCGTCATCCTCAACACCTGCCATATCCGCGAGAAGGCCTCCGAGAAGGTCTATTCGGAACTCGGCCGCTTACGCCTCGCCAAGGAAGAGGCGGCGAAGCAAGGCAAAGAGGTGCGCATCGCGGTGGCGGGCTGCGTCGCGCAGGCCGAGGGCGAAGAGATCATCCGCCGCGCGCCGGTGGTCGATATCGTGGTCGGCCCGCAGAGCTATCATCATCTGCCGCAACTGCTGCGCCGCGCCGCACAGGATGGCCGCGCCGTTGAAACCGAATTTCCGATCGAGGACAAATTCACGGCGCTGCCGCAACCCAGACCCGCGGCGATCCGCGCCCGCGGCATTTCCTCTTTCGTCACCGTGCAGGAAGGTTGCGACAAGTTCTGCACCTTCTGCGTCGTGCCCTACACACGCGGCATGGAAGTCTCGCGCCCGGTCGCGCGCATCATCGACGACGTCACGCGCCTTGCCGACAACGGTGTGCGCGAGATCACGCTGATCGGCCAGAACGTCAACGCCTATCACGGCGAAGGCGAAGACGGCGCGACGTGGTCGCTCGGCCGCCTGCTGCATCGCATTGCCGGCATTCCCGGCATCGCGCGGCTGCGCTATTCCACCAGCCATCCGCGCGATGTCGACGACGCGCTGATCGAGGCGCATCGCGACATCCCCGCGGTGATGCCGTTCGTGCACCTGCCGGTGCAGTCGGGCTCGGACCGGATTCTGGCCGCGATGAACCGCAAGCACACCGCACGCGACTACCTTCGCAGCGTCGAGAAGTTCCGCAAGGCGCGCGAAGACATCGCATTTTCGTCGGATTTCATCGTCGGTTTTCCGGGGGAGACCGAGGAAGACTTTTCGGCGACCCTCGCGCTCGTCACACAAATCAGCTACGCTGGCGCCTACTCGTTCAAGTATTCGCCCCGCCCCGGCACCCCGGCGGCGGAGCTCGAGGGGATGGTCACGGCTTCGGTGATGGACCAGCGACTGGCGCGGCTTCAGGAGTTGATCGACAGCCAGCAGGCAGCCTTCAACGCGGCTGCGATCGGCACCACGGTCGACGTGCTGTTCGAGCGACCCGCGCGCAATCCCGGCCAGATCGTCGGCCGCACCGCTTATCTGCAACCGGCTCATGTGATCGCCTCGCCCGACATCATCGGACAGGTCCGTCCCGTCGCGATCGAAAGCCTTGAGCGCTACAGCCTGCTCGGCGCGCTTGCCGACACATCGCTGCCGGCCGATCCCATGTCATCGTCCATGTCATCCCTCCCCACCGGAGCCTGAACCCTTGCCGAAAAGCGCATCGGATTCGCCCACCCTCGCTCCCGGCCGCAAGACTGACCGAGACACTCCCACGCAAGCCGAAACCCAGATCGTCGTTGCCTTCGACGACAACCGCGCAGCCTCGGCGGTGGTCGGGCCTTACGGCCAGCACCTCGCGCTGATCGAACGCAGGCTCGGCGTGGTGGCGGATTCGCGCGGCAACCACATCAACATCGCAGGCAACCGCGACAGCTGCGACGCCGCGCAGCGCGTGCTCGAAACGCTCTACCAGCAGGCGGTCGGCAAGCACGAGATCGCGCAGGGCGACGTCGAGGGCGCGATCCGCGCCATTCTCGCGCAGGGCTCGCTGTTCGATTTCGATCCGCGCGCGGCCAAACCCGCCTTCGAGGAAATCAATCTGCGCAAGCGTCCGGTGCGCGCACGCACCGCGGCGCAGGATTCCTACATCCGCGCGCTCAAGCGCAACGAACTGGTGTTCGGCGTCGGCCCCGCCGGTACCGGCAAGACCTGGCTTGCGGTGGCGCGGGCCTGTCAGTTGTTCGAGCGCAAGGAAGTCGATCGCATCATCCTGACCCGCCCCGCGGTCGAGGCCGGCGAACGGCTCGGCTTCCTGCCCGGCGACATGCGCGAGAAGGTCGATCCTTATTTGAGGCCGATCTACGACGCGCTCTACGATCTGATGGATGCGCGCATCGTCGAGCGCGCGCTGCAAAGCGGCGAGATCGAGATCGCGCCGCTCGCCTTCATGCGCGGGCGTACACTGACCAATGCCGCGATCATCCTCGACGAGGCGCAAAACACGACATCGATGCAGATGAAGATGTTCCTGACCCGCCTCGGCGAGAACAGCCGCATGATCGTCACCGGCGATCCGAGCCAGGTCGACCTGCCGAACGGTCAGCCGTCGGGCCTTGCCGAGGCCAGCAGGCTGCTCGAGAACGTCGAGGGCATCGCGCAGGTTCGCTTCGCCGCCGAGGACGTGATCCGCCACGAACTGGTCGCACGCATCGTCGCCGCCTATGAGGGAACGCCGCAGCGCTCCACCCAGGCCAGGCCCTGAGCCGTCTTGCAGTGCCCGTGCCGCATACCGACATTTCCGCCATGCCGACCGCCGCTTTCCCCGAAGCCGATATCCTGATCGCCGCGCCCTGCTGGCAGGACGCGCAGGAGGCCGAGGCGGTGGTCCGGCGCGCCATCGCCGCCGCCGCGGCGATGATCGAGATGCCGGAGGGTCCCACCGAGGTCGCCATCATGCTGACCGACGATGACAGCGTGCGGACCCTGAATCGCGACTGGCGCGGCCTCGACAAGCCAACCAACGTGCTGTCGTTTCCGGCCGCCTGGCAGGATGAGCCCGCGCCCGGGACGGATGCGCCGCAGATGCTCGGCGACATCGCCATCGCCTACCAGACCACGCGGCGGGAGGCGGAGAGCGAGGGCAAGCCGTTCGCCGACCATCTCAGCCATCTTGCCGTGCATGGCTTCCTGCATCTGCTCGGCTACGACCACATGACCGATGACGAAGCGGCGGCCATGGAGGGGCTCGAACGTGATATCCTCGCGCGACTCGGCATCCCCGACCCCTACGCTTCTCCAGACTTGGTGGATTGAGTGACGCCCGAACCTGACAGCGCCGCGGCCGACGCCCCGCAACCGCAGCCATCCGACGCCCGCCTGCCGGTCCCGGTCAAGCAGGGCGAAGTGCTGCGGCCCGCGCGGGAAATGTGGCTGATGCGCGCGCTGCGCACGCTGTTCGGCTGGAAGGCCGGCTCGGCGCGCGCCGACCTGCAGGTGGTGCTCGACGCCACCGCGCCGGGCGAGACCAGCTTCACCACGGTGGAGCGCACCATGCTGCGCAACATCCTGGCGCTGCACGACCGCCGCATCGCCGACGTGATGGTACCGCGCGGCGACATCGTCGCGGTCAAGCGCGACATCTCGCTCGGCGAATTGATGAGCCTGTTCGAAAGCGCCGCACATTCGCGCCTCGTGGTCTACAACGACACGCTCGACGATCCGGTCGGCATGGTCCACATCCGCGACCTGATCGCCTTCATGGCGGCGAAGGCGCGGGTCGATCCCGACACCAATGCCAAGCGCAAGAAGCCGTTTCCCGCCGGTCTCGATCTGCGTTCGGTCAATCTCGGCATGGCGCTGGCGGATGCCGACCTGATCCGCAAGCTCCTGTACGTGCCGCCGTCGATGCCCGCGATCGACCTGCTGGCGCAGATGCAGGCGACGCGCATCCATCTGGCGCTGGTGGTCGACGAGTATGGCGGCACCGACGGCCTCGTCTCGATCGAGGACATCGTCGAGCAGATCGTCGGCGAGATCGACGACGAGCATGACAGCGATGAAACACCGACCGTGATCCGGCAGAGCGACAACTCCTTCCTGGTCGACGGCCGCGCCCATCTCGACGAGGTCAAGGCGGAGATCGGCGACGCGTTCGACACCGGCGAAGCCGGCGAGGACGTCGACACTCTCGGCGGCTATCTGGTCAACCGGATCGGACGCTTCCCGGTGCGCGGCGAGGTGATCTCCGGCCCCGGCGATTTCGAGATCGAGGTGCTCGACGCCGATCCGCGCCGTGTGAAGCGCATGCGCATCGGCCTGCGCAAGGACCGCTCCAACCTGCGGCCGCGCCGCCGCGACGCGGCACCCGATTCCCCCGGCACCGCGCCCGGTGACTCTCCCTCTCGGCCCAATGACGGCGCAGGCGCCGCATGACCGCAGCATCGACTGCTCTGGCCACGGCCGGCCGCAACGTCATCCTGGCCTGGGGCTGGAAGCGCGCGACGATCGCGTGTCTTGCCGGCGCGCTGTCGGCGCTTGCGATGGCGCCGTTCAATCTCTGGCCAGTGCTGTTCATCACCCTGCCGGTCGCGCTGTGGCTGATCGACGGCGCAGCGGCCGGCAAACACAACGGCATCCCCGCGGCGGCCATCGCCGGCTGGTGGTTCGGCTTCGGCTATTTCATCGCAGGGCTTTACTGGATCGGCTACGCCTTTCTGGTCGACGCCGATACGTTCGCCTGGCTGCTGCCGATCGCGGTGGCCGGACTGCCTGCGGTGCTGGCGCTGTTCATGGCGCTCGGCTTCGCGCTGGCGCGGCTGTTGTGGACCCGTGATGCCTTCCGCATTCTGTCGTTCGCCACCGCGATCACCGCCAGCGAATGGCTGCGCGGCCACATCCTTTCCGGCTTTCCGTGGAACCTTTTTGGGTACGCCATCACCGAACCGCTCGCGCTGGCGCAAAGCGCGTCGCTGATCGGCATCTGGGGCCTCACCTTCCTGACGCTCGCGATCTTCGCCACGCCCGCGGTGCTGATCGACGACCGTGCCGTCACCCGGCGGCCATGGCTGCCGCTTGCCGCCGCGCTCGCCGTGCTGCTCTGCATGGGGGGCTATGGCACGGTGCGCCTGGCGCGACACGCCACGCAACTCGTGCCCGGCGTGAAGCTGCGGCTGATGCAGCCCAACCTGCAGCAGGATGTGAAGTTCAACTACGGCGCCAAAAAAGAGGTGATGGAGAAGTATCTCGCGCTGTCCGACCGCGCCACCGGACCACAATCGAGCGGCGTGCGCGACGCCACCATCCTGATCTGGCCGGAATCGGCGTTTCCGTTCTTTCTCGCGCGCGAGCCGGACGTGCTGGCGCAGATCGCCGACTTCCTGCCGCGCGGCACCACCCTTATCACCGGCGCCGTCCGCCCGCCCGACGCGCCGCCGGGCGTGAAAATCAGCCGCGCCTATAATTCGATCTACGCCATCGATGGCGACGGCAACGTGCTGTCGATCTACGACAAGCTACACCTCGTGCCGTTCGGCGAATATCTGCCGTTCCAGTCGACGATGGAAAAACTCGGCATTATGCAGCTCACCAGGGTGATCGGCGGCTTCATTCCGGGCACCCGGCGCAACGTCATGACCATTCCGGGCGCGCCGAAGGCGCTGCCGTTGATCTGCTATGAGGTCGCATTCTCCGGCCAGATCGTGCCGCCGGGCGAGAGACCCGGCTGGATCGTCAATCTGACCAACGACGGCTGGTTCGGCATTTCCACCGGCCCTTATCAGCATCTGCAGCAGGCGCGACTGCGCGCGATCGAGGAAGGCTTGCCGATCGTGCGTGTCGCCAATACCGGTATTTCGGCGGTGATCGACCCGCTCGGCCGTTTCATCGGCGAATTGCCGCTGGGCCAGGAAGGCGTGCTGGATTCGCCGCTGCCGGCCGCGCTGCCCCCTTCGGTCTTTTCCCGCATTGGCGACTGGCCGCTGGCCATCATGCTGGCGATTTCAATTCTTATGGTCAGCCGGAGACGGCTGCGGCGACACCCTGACGACCGGTCACGCGCCTGAACAAGGTGTGTTTTCGCTCGCCTCGAGAATGAATTCAGGGTTTACTTACTTGAAATATATCACCGGGGTCACCCCTCGTGAATGACATCATGCGTTGATTTGGAATAGTCATAACGGCCACGTGGAACATTTGACGAGCATGTCACAAACAGCGTATTTCGACCGTCGATCAGCATCCGCCCGGTGTGGACAGGAAGGTTGAGATGTCAGCCAAGACGCCGAATCCGATCGATAAATACGTCGGTAGCCGCGTACGAATGCGACGTATCATGCTCGGCATGAGTCAGGAAAAGCTCGGCGAAGCACTCGGCCTGACGTTCCAGCAAATTCAGAAATACGAAAAAGGCACCAACCGGATCGGCGCAAGCCGTGTGCAACAGATCGGCGAAGTGCTGCAGGTGCCGGTGTCGTTTTTCTTCGAGGGCGGCCCCACCGGCGGCATGACGGTGCCGGAAGGCCTGAGCGAGGCACCCTCCCCGACCTATATTTCCGATTTTCTCGCAACCACCGAAGGGCTGACGCTGACCCGCGCTTTCATGCGGATCACCGACCCCAAGCTCCGGCGCAGCATCGTCGATCTGGTCGAGCAGATGGCCTCACGCGAAGAGTCCAAATCGTAGCCGACCGGCCACAGCCTCGCCCCAGATCCAGCGCGCCCCAGGCCAAACCGGCGCTCCTGGCGGCCTCCTCTTTCCCTCTCGAGCCATGCGTGCCGCCGCGGCCGTGCTTGCGAACCGGCAGGTTTGACGGCACAGGTAGGCGCTACGCTGCGGGATTTGATCGATCATCATGACGTCCGACAAGACAGTTTCCGGCATCCGTCAGGCCGACGACGCCATCGCCCATTCGCACGGCTCGTTCTTCGGGCGCCGCAAGGGACACCGGCTGCGCGCGCACCATGCCGATCTGGTCGATCACCTCCTGCCACGGCTTGCGATCGACATCGGTCAATCGGCGCCGGCCATACCGACGACGCTATTTTCGCCGCAGATCCAAAACATGCGCCTCGAAATCGGTTTTGGCGGCGGCGAGCATCTGGTCGCCGAGGCGCTGGCGCATCCGCACACCGGGTTCATCGGCTGCGAGCCCTACGTCAACGGCATGGCGAAAATCCTGGCGCAGATCGAGGCGCACAACATCGGCAACATCCGCCTGTTCGCCGGCGATGCCTCCGAGCTGCTCGCCTGGCTGCCGGCCCGGACGCTGGCGCGGATCGATCTCATTCACCCCGATCCGTGGCCGAAACGCCGGCACTGGAAACGCCGCTTCGTGCAGGACGCCACCATCGCCGCGATGTCGCGCGTTCTCACGGACGACGGCGAGTTTCGGTTCGTCAGCGATATCGATGATTACGCCGCCTGGACGCTGGCCCACATGTTGCGCTCGCCCGATTTCGTCTGGACCGCGGCGCGCGCCGACGACTGGCGCAAGCCATGGGGCGGCTACACCATGACGCGCTATGGCGCGAAGGCGACGCGCGAGGGACGCAAGGCGACGTATCTGATTTTTCGCAGATCACCGGCGCAATGACGCGCCGCGGGCGCGCGATCCGGCCCGGCGCGGGTGAAACAAGGGTGCCAGAGGGGTTCCCGTCCTGGCCGCGGGGTTTCCGCCCCTGGACCATGGGGGCTTCCGCCCTTGCCGAACCCGGTCAGAACCGCTATATCGGCACTGAAATCAATTCTCATACGGTCGCGTAGGAGAGTGGGACCCCCGGGGACCCGCTCTTTTTTATTACTTGAACGCGGCCATGTTCGCGCCGGCCCGAATAACGAGCAGATGGCCGGACGTCCTGCGCTGTCAGTCCAGCGACGGACACGCCGAATTCGCCTGCAGCTTCCGGCCTCGTTGCCGGACCATTGGACCCGATCTTGACCACGACCATGACCGATCCTGCCGATACCAACGCCTTGCTGGACGAACCGCGCCTGGTCGTCGAGCCGGGTGTCGGCGCGCGCGTGGCTGCGGTCGCGACGCCGGTGCTGGAAGGGCTCGGTTATCGCCTGGTGCGCATCAAGATTTCGGGCGAGGCCGG
Organism: Afipia sp. 64-13; assembly: GCA_001897755.1. Classification (GTDB taxonomy): domain Bacteria; phylum Pseudomonadota; class Alphaproteobacteria; order Rhizobiales; family Xanthobacteraceae; genus Afipia. The sequence continues at coordinate 47,966 of MKUJ01000011.1, read as the reverse complement.
CTGCACCGTGCAGATCATGGCCGAGCGGCCCGACGGCACCATGCAGATCGAGGATTGCGAGGCAATCTCGAAAGCGCTGTCGCCGGTGATGGATATCGCCGACCCGGTGCAGCGGGCCTATCGCCTCGAAATTTCTTCGCCCGGCATCGACCGTCCACTGGTCCGCCGCACGGACTTCGAGCGCTATACAGGGCATCTGGTGAAGATCGAGATGGCCGTGCCGCACGAGGGCCGCAAGCGCTTTCGCGGAGCTATTCAGGGCCTTGAAGGCGGCAGCGTTCGCATCGTGCGTGACGACGCCAAGGATCACAAAGGCGCGCAGGAAGCTGAAGTTCTGCTTCCTATCGAGGACATCGCCAACGCCAATTTGGTTCTGACCGACGCACTGATTGCCGAATCCATGCGCCGCGGCCGGGACGCCGAGCGCGAGCATCTCGAGCAGTCCGGCGCGATTCCAGAACCTCCAGCCCATGCGCGCCGCGCGCGCGAAAAGCGTGATCTGAAGAAAAGCTTTCAGCCGAAGCCGAAAAACAAGACGAATAAGCCCGCACCGAAAAACACCAAGGCCCACCGGCTCGCCGCCGATGCCAAGAAGCGTGCAGCCAACAACGATCCTCACCAAGGAGACTAAGCCATGGCCGCTGTCAGCGCCAACCGACTCGAACTGCTGCAGATCGCCGACGCCGTCGCGCGCGAGAAATCGATCGACCGTTCGATCGTGATCGCCGCGATGGAAGACGCCATCGCCAAGGCGGCCCGCGCCCGTTACGGCAGCGAGACCGACGTGCACGCCGAGATCCATCCCAAGACCGGCCAGCTCCAGCTCACCCGCCACATGCTGGTGGTCGAGCAGGTGGAGAGCGCCTCCAACCAGATTTCGCTGCACGACGCGCAGCGCGCCAATCCCACCGCGCAGGTCGGCGACACCATCGCCGATACGCTGCCGCCGCTGGAATACGGCCGCATCGCCGCGCAGTCCGCCAAGCAGGTGATCGTGCAGAAGGTGCGCGAGGCCGAACGCGACCGCCAGTATCAGGAATTCAAGGACCGCATCGGCGAAATCGTCAACGGCGTGGTCAAGCGCGTCGAATACGGCAGCGTGATCGTCGATCTCGGCCGTGGCGAAGCGATCATCCGCCGCGACGAGATGCTGCCGCGCGAATTGTTCCGCAACGGCGACCGCGTCCGCGCCTATATCTTCGACGTGCGGCGCGAAACCCGCGGCCCGCAGATTTTCCTCTCCCGCACCCATCCGCAGTTCATGGCGAAGCTGTTCGCGCAGGAAGTGCCGGAAATCTACGACGGCATCGTCGAGATCAAGGCGGTGGCCCGCGATCCGGGCTCGCGCGCCAAGATCGGCGTGATTTCCCGCGATTCCTCGGTCGATCCGGTCGGCGCCTGCGTCGGCATGCGCGGCTCGCGCGTGCAGGCGGTGGTCAACGAGCTGCAGGGCGAGAAGATCGACATCATTCCCTGGTCTCCCGATATCGCGACCTTCGTGGTCAACGGCCTTGCGCCGGCCGAAGTTTCCAAGGTGGTGATCGACGAAGACCGCGAGCGTATTGAAGTTGTGGTTCCCGATACCCAACTGTCTCTTGCGATCGGCCGTCGCGGCCAGAACGTGCGTCTGGCCTCGCAGCTCACCGGCTGGGATATCGACATTCTGACAGAGCAGGAGGAATCGGAGCGCCGTCAGGCCGACTTCGAGAACTCCACGCGCGTCTTCATGGAAGCGCTCAATGTCGACGAGGTGGTGGGCCAGTTGCTCGCCTCCGAGGGCTTCAGCTCGGTCGAGGAATTGTCGCTGGTCGATGTGCGGGAGCTCGCGAGCATCGAGGGCTTCGACGAGGAGACCGCCAATGAATTGCAGAGCCGCGCGCGTGAATATCTCGATCAGCTCGAGGCCCAGTTCGAGGACCGCCGCAAAGAGCTTGGCGTCGAGGACGCGCTGAAGACCGTGCCTGGCGTCACCTCGAAGATGCTGGTGAAGTTCGGCGAGAACGACATCAAGACCGTCGAGGATCTCGCCGGTTGCGCCACCGACGATCTCGTCGGCTGGACCGAGCGCAAGGACGGCGAAGCCGTCAAGCAACCGGGCATTCTCGATGCGGGCGACATCTCGCGCGAGGACGCCGAAACCTTGATCATGCAGGCGCGCGTCGTCGCCGGCTGGATCACCGAGGCCGACCTGCACAAGCCCGCCGAGGGCGAGGCAGCGGCCGAAACCCATCCGGCATAAGGATCATGCCCGCCGATGCTCGCATTCGCCGATCCAGCGGAACTCGATCGCGGCCCCCGGACCAAACCGGGGACCGAGCGGATGTGCGTCGTCACCCGGCAGGTCAAGCCGGTCGATGATCTGATCCGGTTCGTGCTCTCGCCTGCGGGCGAGGTCGTGCCGGATCTCAAGCGCAAGCTGCCCGGACGCGGGCTCTGGGTGTCGCTGTCACAGGCAGCGGTGGCCGAGGCGGCGCAGCGTGGCCTGTTCGCCAAGGGCTTCAAATGCGGGGTGAAAACCTCGCCCGCTTTGGCCGCCGATACGGCCGACCTGCTGGCCCGCAGCGCCGGCGAGGCGCTGGCCATGGTCGGCAAGGCCGGCCAGGTGGTGACCGGTTTTGCCAAGGTGGAAGCAGCCATCACGAGCGGTCAGGCGGTGGCCCTGATGCACGCCAGCGACGGCGCCGCTGACGGAATCCGCAAGCTCGACGCCCTCTGGCATGCCCGGACCGGGGGGCAAAATGCCGATTCCGCGGATTTTCCGGTCATAAAGGCCCTCACCGGCGACGAATTGGATTTGGCGCTGGGCCGGTCAAATGTGATACATGCTGCCCTGCTTGCAGGTCCAGCGACCCGAACTTTTCTGACCCGTTGTCAAAAGCTTGCCCGTTATCGGCAATTCGCCGCGACGGTCGCGGGCGGCAAGCGGGCGGACACCCCGAACACCTGAGCTTCAGGTGCACAGAACGAGAGTGGAACTGTTGAATGGCTGATACCAAGAACCCTGGCGACAAGACGCTGAGCGTCGGGACCAAGACTCTGTCGCTGAAGCCGCGGACAGAGACCGGCGTGGTGCGCCAGAGCTTCAGCCATGGCCGAACCAAATCGGTGGTGGTTGAGAAGAAAACCAAGCGCCGTCTGGCTGGCGAGCCGGCCCCGGCCGCCGAAACCGCCACTCCTGCACCGGCACCGGCGCAGCCTGCGCCGGGACGTCCCGCGCCGGCCGCCACCCGCGCGCCCGCGCGTCCCTCCGGCGTCGTGCTGCGGACCCTGACCGAAGACGAGCAGAGCGCGCGCGCCCATGCGCTGGCCGATGCCCGGATTCGCGAGGAAGAAGAGCGCCGCGCCGCCGAGGCGGAAGCCGCGCGCCGCAACACCAAGGAATTCAAGGAACAGCAGGAGCGTGAAGCCGCCGAGGCCCGCAGGAAGGCCGAGGAAGAGCGTCACCGCGTCGAAGAGGAAGCCAAGGCCAAGGCCGAACGCGAAGCCAAGAAGCGCTTCGGCGAGGAAGCCAAGGCGAAGGTCGAGCGTCCCGCCGCCGCCACGCCCGCGCGTCCGGCGCCGGTGGCCGCCGACGGCTCCGACGAAGACGAAGCGCCGCGCATGGTGCGCCGTCCGGGCGGCGGTCCCGCGCGCCCCGTTGTTGCGCCGAAGCCGACCGCAAAGCCCGGCCCGGCGAAACAGCGCGGCCGTCTCACGCTCTCGACGGCGCTCAACGCCGACGACGTGCGCGAACGCTCGATCGCCTCGTTCCGTCGCCGCACCCAGCGTCTGATGAAGGGTCACCAGTCGAACGAGCCGAAGGAAAAGCTCATTCGCGAGGTGATCATTCCCGAAGCAATCACCATTCAGGAGCTCGCCAACCGCATGGCCGAGCGCGCGGTGGACGTGATCCGCATGCTGATGAAGCAGGGCGCGATGCACAAGATCACCGACGTGGTCGATGCCGATACCGCGCAGCTCATCGCCGAGGAACTCGGCCACACCGTCAAGCGCGTCGCCGCTGCCGACGTGGAGGAAGGTCTGTTCGACGTCGCCGAGGATCACGCCTCCGACACCACGCCGCGGCCACCGGTCGTGACCGTGATGGGCCATGTCGACCACGGCAAGACCTCGCTGCTTGATGCGCTGCGTCACGCCAACGTGGTCTCCGGCGAAGCCGGCGGCATCACCCAGCATATCGGCGCCTATCAGGTGACCTCGCCCGAAAGCGGCAAGAAGATCACCTTCATCGACACGCCCGGCCACGCCGCGTTCACCGCGATGCGCGCTCGCGGCGCCAAGGTCACCGACATCGTCGTGCTGGTCGTTGCGGCGGATGACGGCGTGATGCCGCAGACCATCGAGGCGATCAACCACGCCAAGGCGGCGCGGGTGCCGATCATCGTTGCGATCAACAAGATCGACAAGCCGGAAGCCAAGCCCGAGCGCGTGCGCACCGAACTGTTGCAGCACGAAGTACAGGTCGAATCCTTCGGCGGCGACGTCGTCGACGTCGAAGTGTCGGCCAAGAACAAGATCAACCTCGACAAGCTGCTCGAGATGATCGCGCTGCAGGCCGAACTGCTCGAACTCAAGACCAATCCGGACCGTCCGGCCGAAGGCACCGTGATCGAAGCCAAGCTCGATCGCGGCCGCGGCCCGGTCGCCACCGTGCTCGTTCAGCGCGGCACGCTGCGGGTCGGCGACATCATCGTCGCCGGCGCGGAAATGGGCCGCGTCCGTGCGCTGATCTCCGATCAGGGCGCGACGCTGACCGAGGCCGGCCCGTCGGTGCCGGTCGAGGTGCTCGGCTTCAACGGTCCGCCGGAAGCCGGCGACCGTCTCGCGGTGGTCGAGAACGAAGCGCGCGCGCGTCAGGTCACCGAATATCGCGCGCACAAGAAGCGCGAGAAGTCGGCCGCGATGTCCGCCGGCATGCGCGGTTCGCTGGAACAGATGATGAGCCAGCTCAAGACCGCCGGCCGCAAGGAATTCCCGCTGATCGTGAAGGCCGACGTGCAGGGCTCGCTCGAAGCCATCATCGGCTCGCTGGAGAAGCTCGGCACCGAGGAAGTCGGCGCGCGCATCCTGCATGCGGGTGTCGGCGGCATCTCGGAATCCGACGTGACGCTGGCGGAAGGCTTCAATGCCGCCATCATCGGCTTCTCGGTCCGCGCCAACAAGGAAGCGGCCGCGCTCGCCAAGCGCAACGGCATCGAGATCCGCTACTACAACATCATCTACGACCTCGTGGATGACGTGAAGAAGGCGATGTCGGGCCTGCTGGCGCCGACGCTGCGCGAGACCATGCTCGGCAATGCCGAGATCCTCGAGGTGTTCAACATCTCGAAGGTCGGCAAGATCGCCGGCTGCCGCGTCACCGACGGCACCGTGGAACGCGGCGCCAACGTGCGCCTGATCCGCGACAACGTCGTAATCCACGAAGGCAAGCTGGCCCAGCTCAAGCGCTTCAAGGACGACGCCAAGGAAGTCGTCGCCGGCCAGGAATGCGGCATGTCGTTCGAGAGCTATCAGGACATGCGTCCTGGCGACGTGATCGAGTGCTATCGCGTGGAGACCATCCAGCGCTCGCTGTAAGTCCAAGTCTTACGAGTGCGCTGAATTCTCCTCGTCATTGCCGGGCTTGACCCGGCAATCCATCGCCAAGAAAGCGATGCTTAAAACGAAAAAGAAGATGGATGCCCGGGTCAAGCCCGGGCATGACGCTTCTCCCGTATCAAGGAACGAAACATGCCCCGTCATCAACGCGGCAAACCATCATCATCGGCACCGGGCGGCGGCTCGCAGCGCCAGCTCCGCGTCGGCGAACTGGTGCGCCACGCCGTCTCCGACATTCTTTCGCAAGGTGGCGTGCATGACGACACCCTCGCCGGCCATATCATCACCGTGCCCGAAGTGCGGATGTCGCCGGACCTCAAGCTCGCGACCGTCTATGTGATGCCGCTCGGCGGACAGGACACCGACATCGTCATCGCCGCGCTCGATCGCAACAAGAAATTCCTGCGCGGCGAGGTCGCGCATCGCGTTAACCTGAAATTCGCACCTGACCTTCGCTTCCGCGTCGACGAACGATTCGACGAAGCGGAACGGATCGAGAAATTATTGCGAACACCTGCGGTCCAGCGCGATCTCACCTCCGATTCGGATGACAACGCATGACCGCGACCGGCCACGACCACGTCAACGCGCCGCAAACCGGCGAGCCGGCGGACACCGGCAAAAATAATTTTTCCGAGCGGTGCTCCGGCGAGAACACGGAGCCGCGCGGCAAACAGCACAAGGGCCAGCGTCAGCAAAAGCGCGAGCGCCGCGACGTCCATGGCTGGGTCGTTCTCGACAAGCCGGTCGGCATGACCTCGACCCAGGCGGTGGCGGTGCTCAAGCGCCTGTTCAACGCCAAGCGCGTCGGCCATGCCGGCACGCTCGATCCGCTCGCCTCCGGCGGGCTGCCCATTGCTCTTGGTGAAGCGACCAAGACCGTGCCGTTCGTGATGGATGGCCGCAAGCGCTACCGGTTCACCGTGCGCTGGGGCGAAGAACGCGACACCGACGACACCGAAGGCCGCGTCACCGCCACCAGCGAGGCCCGCCCCACCCCGGAGGCGATCCAGGCGCTGCTGCCGCAATTCACCGGAACCGTCCTGCAGACTCCGCCGCAATTCTCGGCCATCAAGATCGCCGGCGAGCGGGCCTACGACCTGGCCCGCGACGGCGAGACCGTCGCGCTGCAGCCCCGCCCAGTCGAGATTCACGAATTAATCGTTACGGAACAGCCGGATAGCGACCATTCGGTATTCGAGGCCGAGTGCGGCAAGGGCACCTATGTGCGGGCGCTGGCCCGCGACATGGGCCGCCTGCTCGGCTGCTACGGCCATATCAGCGCCTTGCGCCGGACCCAGTGCGGCCCGTTCGACGAGACCGATATGATTCCGCTGGCGGAATTGGAGGCTTTGTGCGATAGAGCCGCGTCTGGCGAGGGCAGCCTCGCCGACGCGCTTTTGCCCGTTGAGACCGCGCTGGACGACATCCCGGCACTGGCCGTCACACGGGCTGACGCCGCAAGGCTCCACAGGGGCCAGGCGGTTTTGTTGCGCGGACGGGATGCGCCCAATTCCAGCGGCACAGTCTATGTCACTGTCGGAGGAAGGCTTCTGGCCCTCGCCGAGCTTGGCAATGGCGAACTCATCCCCAAGCGCGTGTTCAACCTCACCGGGCTGACTGCCAGTCCGGACCGCAATTAAGGATATGTGACGATGTCGATTACCGCGGAACGCAAAGCGGAAGTCATCAAGAGCAACGCCAAGAAGGCCGGCGACACCGGCTCGCCAGAGGTCCAGGTCGCGATCCTGTCGGAGCGCATCGCCAACCTCACCGAGCATTTCAAGACCCACGGCAAGGACAACCATTCGCGCCGCGGCCTCCTGAAGCTGGTCTCCACGCGCCGCTCGCTGCTCGACTATGTGAAGAAGAAGGACGAGGCGCGTTATCGGGCGCTGCTCGAGAAGCACAACATCCGCCGCTGACGAATTCACGCGCGCATCCTTGCGCGCGTTTTCGCATGATCCGGCATTTGTTTTTTTCATCCTGATCATGCTCTACCAGCGCGTGGCCTCCCAAGGAGTCCACGCGGCGTGTCCAGCAGCAATCCGGCTCCTGGGCGATGACGGGTCAGATGCCCGTACCATCGAAAGGATGGACGCCATTCGAATTGCAGAAACCATGGCAGGATCGCCGGACGCTGACGCCGCGACAGGTGCGCGATCAGCGTCTCGCAATCTTGCGCATGGTTTTTGTTTTTCGACGTCCATGCTTTCGTGAAACCATGAAAGACAGACACAATGTTCAATACCCATTCCGTTGAGATCGACTGGGGCGGGCGTCCGCTCAAGCTCGAAACCGGCAAGGTCGCGCGTCAGGCCGACGGCGCGGTGATCGCGAGCTACGGCGAGACCGTGGTGATCGCCACCGTCGTCTCCGCCAAGACGCCGAAGGAAGGCATCGACTTCCTGCCGCTCACCGTGAACTATCAGGAAAAGACGTTCGCGGCCGGCCGCATTCCCGGCGGCTACTTCAAGCGCGAGGGCCGTCCCTCCGAGAAGGAAACGCTGGTTTCCCGCCTGATCGACCGCCCGATCCGTCCGCTGTTCATCAAGGGCTATCGTTGCGACACCCAGGTGATCGTCACCACGCTGTCGCACGACATGGAGAACGATCCCGACATCGTCGCCATGGTCGCCGCCTCCGCGGCGCTGACGCTGTCCGGCGCGCCGTTCATGGGCCCGATCGGCGCCGCCCGCGTCGCCTTCGTCAACAACGAGTTCATTCTCAATCCGACCCTCGACGAGATGGCCGACACCCAGCTCGACCTCGTGGTCGCCGGCACCGCCGACGCCGTGCTGATGGTCGAGTCGGAAGCCAAGGAATTGCCGGAAGAGGTGATGCTCGGCGCCGTGATGTTCGGTCACCGTCATTTCCAGCCGGTGATCAAGGCGATCATCGATCTCGCCGAGAAGGCCGCCAAGGAGCCGCGCGAAGTCACCACCATCGACAACGCCGCGATTGAAAACGAGATGCTCGGCCTGATCGAGCAGGAGCTGCGCACCGCCTATGCGATCCCGGTGAAGCAGGACCGCTACAACGCGGTCGGCGCCGCCAAGAACAAGGTGATGGCGCACTTCTTCCCCGAGGGGCAGGAGCCGAAATACGACAAACTGCGCGTCGCCGGCGTGTTCAAGGAACTGGAAGCCAAGATCGTCCGCTGGAACATCCTCGACACCGGCCGCCGCATCGACGGCCGCGACGTCAAGACCGTGCGTCCGATCGTGGCGGAAGTCGGCGTGCTGCCGCGCGCCCACGGCTCGGCGCTGTTCACCCGCGGCGAAACCCAGGCGCTGGTCGTCACCACGCTCGGCACCGCCGAGGACGAGCAGTACATCGACGCGCTGTCGGGCACCTACAAGGAAACCTTCCTGCTGCACTACAACTTCCCGCCCTTCTCGGTCGGTGAAACCGGCCGCATCGGCTCGCCGGGTCGCCGCGAGATCGGCCATGGCAAGCTTGCCTGGCGCGCGATCCATCCGGTGCTGCCGGCGCACCACGAGTTTCCGTACACGCTGCGCGTCGTCTCGGAGATCACCGAGTCGAACGGCTCGTCGTCGATGGCGACGGTGTGCGGCTCCTCGCTGGCGCTGATGGATGCCGGCGTGCCGCTGAAGCGTCCGACCGCGGGCATCGCGATGGGCCTCATCCTCGAGGACCAGCGCTACGCCGTGCTCTCCGACATCCTCGGCGACGAGGACCATCTCGGCGACATGGACTTCAAGGTGGCGGGCACCGAAAAGGGCGTTACCTCGCTGCAGATGGACATCAAGATCGCCGGCATCACCGAAGAGATCATGAAGGTGGCGCTGACCCAGGCCAAGGACGGCCGCCTGCACATTCTCGGCGAGATGGCCAAGGCCCTCACCGCCGCGCGCGCCGAACTCGGCGAGCACGCGCCGCGCATCGAAGTGCTGCAGATCCCGACCGACAAGATCCGCGACGTGATCGGCACCGGCGGCAAGATCATCCGCGAGATCGTCGAGAAGACCGGCGCCAAGATCAACATCGAGGACGACGGCACCGTGAAGGTCGCCTCCGCCAACGGCGAGTCGATCCGCGCGGCGATCAAGTGGATCAAGTCGATCACCTCCGAACCGGAGGTCGGCCACATCTACGACGGCACCGTCGTCAAGGTGATGGAGTTCGGCGCGTTCGTGAACTTCTTCGGACCGAAGGACGGCCTCGTTCACATCAGCCAGCTCGCCGCCAACCGCGTGCAGAAGAGCTCGGACGTGGTGAAGGAAGGCGACAAGGTCAAGGTGAAGCTGCTCGGCCTCGACGATCGCGGCAAGGTCCGCCTGTCGATGAAGGCGGTCGATCAGCAGACCGGCGAAGATCTCGAGGCCAAGCAGAAGGCCGAGAACGCTCCGGCCGCCGAGTAAGGCGATCGATCACAACTTTGCGAAGGGGCGGCATTTTGCCGCCCCTTTTCGTTTAGGAGACCGCAAACGACCCGTACCGTGCTGGCGTAGCGTCGAAAACTGCGCAACGATGGTTGCGCACGACCAATCAGGGAGATGTTCGTATGATCAGCCTTTCCCGCCGCCACCTGTTTACGGGTGCCGCCGGTCTTGTTGCCACGACCGCATTGCCCCGCATCACGCTCGCGCAGGCGCCGGCCCCGGCTCCCGCCGCGCCAGCCCCCGCAGCGGCGGAAGGGCCGTTCAAGCTCCCGCCACTGCCCTACGCGACCAACGCGCTCGAGCCGCACATCGATGCCAGGACCATGGAAATCCACCATGACAAGCATCACGGCGCCTATGTCGCCAACATGAACAATTTCGCCAAGACCGCGCCGCAGCTCGGCCAGACGCCGGTCGAGACCATCCTCGCCAATCTGGTCAATCTGCCCGACGGCATCCGCGTCGGCGTCCGCAACAATCTCGGCGGCCACGCCAACCACACGATGTTCTGGGAGATCATGGGGCCGAACGGCGGCCAGCCGGAAGGCGAGGTGCTGGCGGCGATCGACCGCGATCTCGGCGGCCTCGAGAAGATGAAGGCCGCCTTCAACACCGCGGGCGCCGGCCAGTTCGGCTCCGGCTGGGTGTTCGTCACCGTGACCAAGGACGGCAAGCTCGCGATCGAGGCGACGCCGAACCAGGACACGCCGCTGATGTATGGCAAGCGCGTCCTGCTCGGCAACGACGTGTGGGAGCACGCCTATTATCTGAACTACCAGAACCGCCGCGCCGATTATCTCAAGGCGTGGTGGAACGTGGTGAACTGGCAGAAGATCGGCGAGCGCTACGCCGCCGCCAAAGCCGGCACGCTGACGCTCTGAACGCTGCATGTGAGAAACACAAAGGGCGGCCGCGCGGCCGCCCTTTTGCTTTGGTGGCATGCCGTGTCCTGCCGGACGTCTCTTTGGCGACGGCGACCACCGGCCGCCTTCCCCCGGCGGCCAAGCCATGCCATTCCAACGATAATATATGCTTATCGATACCAGCAACCAATCTGATTAGACCTTATCAAAACTGGCTGCCATACTCGGGAAAAGCAGCCGACATGCGCTTTTCACGAGAGGATCTCCAATGGCTCTAAAAACCGGCAACCCGCCTTCGACCACTGGCGCAGGCGCGCCCGCGGTCAGCGACCGCAACTCGCTCAGCATCGGCCCGAACGGCCCGATCCTGCTTCATGACGTCCACTTCCTGGAGCAGATGGCGCACTTCAACCGCGAGAAGGTGCCGGAGCGCCAGCCGCACGCCAAGGGCGCGGGCGCATTCGGCGTGTTCGAAACCACCGAGGATGTCTCGGCCTTCACCAAGGCCGCGATGTTCCAGAAAGGCGCCGCCACCGAGATGCTGGCGCGCTTCTCCACCGTCGCCGGCGAGATGGGCAGCCCTGACACCTGGCGCGACGTGCGCGGCTTCTCGCTCAAATTCTACACCAGCGAAGGCAACTACGATCTCGTCGGCAACAACACGCCGGTGTTCTTCCTGCGCGACCCGATGAAGTTTCCCCACTTCATCCGCAGCCAGAAGCGCCTGCCCGACTCGGGCCTGCGCGACAATCACATGCAGTGGGACTTCTGGACGCTCAATCCCGAGAGCGCGCACCAGGTGACCTATGTCATGGGCGACCGCGGCCTGCCGCGCAGCTGGCGTCACATGAACGGCTACGGCTCGCACACCTACATGTGGGTCAACAAGGGCGGCGAGAAGTTCTGGGTGAAGTATCACTTCCACACCGACCAGGGCATGAAGTTCTTCACCAACGAGGAAGCCGCCGCGATGGCGGGCAGCGATGCGGACTTTCACCGCCGCGACCTGTTCGAGGCGATCGCCGCCGGCAAGAATCCGAGCTGGACGCTGTCGGTGCAGATCATGCCTTACGACGAGGCGAAGTCGTATCGCTTCAACCCGTTCGATCTGACCAAGACCTGGTCGCACGAGGATTATCCGCTGGTGAGGGTCGGCACCATGCGGCTCAACCGCAACCCGGAGAACTTCTTCGCCCAGATCGAACAGGCGGCGTTCTCGCCCGGCAACACCGTGCCCGGCATCGGCCTGTCGCCGGACAAGATGCTGCTCGGCCGCGCCTTCGCCTACAACGACGCGCAGCGCAACCGGATCGGCGCGAACTTCCACCAACTGCCGGTGAACCGCCCGAAGGTGCCGGTGAAAACCTACATGTTCGACGGTCACATGGCCTTCGACCATAGCGGCAACGCGCCGGTCTATGCGCCGAACAGCGGCGGCCGCCCCTGGTCCGACGAAACCGGCCCGGTCGACAACGGCTGGGAAGCCGATGGCGAGATGGTGCGCGCGGCCTACACGCTGCACGCCGAGGACGACGACTTCAGCCAGCCGGGCGCTCTGGTCCGCAACGTGATGGACAATGCCCAGCGCGACCGTCTCGTCGACCAGGTGAGCGGCAGCCTGCAGGGCGGCGTCAAGGGCGAGGTGCTGGCGCGCGCGATCGACTACTGGAAGAAAATCGACGCCAAGGTCGGTCAGCGCATCGAAGACAAGGTGCGTGCGAAAGCGGCGCCCCAGCCGGCGGAAGGCATGGGCGAGCGCTAGGCATTCGTCCCGATCATCGACGAACAAATCCCCGGCGGGCCGTGCTCGCCGGGAATTTTTCTTTGCAAGGACATCGAACGGCAAGACGGTTTCGGTTTCAACGTCGCCCTCGCTCTTGCCCTTTTTCGATGATTACGTCAGAGCGTTCGCCAAATTCCGCTTCGGGAGATTCGCATGAAGCTCTATTGGTCGCCGCGCTCACGCTCCTTCACCACGTTGTGGCTGATGGAGGAGACGGGCCAACCTTACGAACGCGTGCTCACCGACATTTCCACGGGCGCGAACAAGACCCCGGACTATCTTGCGATCAACCCGATGGGCAAGGTGCCTGCGCTGGTGGATGGCGACGTCACGATGGCGGAAGCGGCGGCGATCTGCGCTTACGTCGTGGATCGTTATCCGCAAGCCAGGCTCGCACCCGCCCTTGATGACCCGCGCCGCGCCAAATATCTGCAATGGCTGTTCTTCGCCACGGGCTGCATCGAGCCCGCGATCCTGCAGGCCTATCTCAAGTTCGAGATTCCGACCAGCACCGCCGCATGGGGCAGCACCACGCAAACCTTCGACGTTCTCGATCGGGCGCTGGAGACAGGCCCGTGGCTGCTCGGCGACGACTTCACGGCGGCCGACGTCGCCGTCGGCGCGGGCATGAATTACGCCATCCGCATGTTCAACATGGTGCCGACGCGGCCGAATTTCGACCGCTATCTCGACGCCTGCGCCGCGCGGCCCGCGTTCCAGACCGCCGCCAAGCTCGTCGCGTAAGGCTTAGTCGGCGCCGCCATTATCCTTCAGCGCATCGGGATGCGGCATCGAAATGATGTTGTAGCCGGAATCGACGAAATGAGTTTCGCCGGTGACGCCGCCCGACAGATCCGACAACAGATAGACCGCCGTGCCGCCGAGCTCCTCCAGCGTCACGCCGCGACCGAGCGGCGAATGCTTCTGCTGGAAAGCGAACATCGCGCGCGAATCGCCAATGCCGGCGCCGGCCAGCGTGCGCACCGGCCCCGCCGAGATCGCATTGACGCGAATTTTGTCCCGTCCGTAATCGGCGGCGAGGTAGCGCACCGAAGCTTCCAGCGCCGCCTTGGCGACGCCCATCACGTTGTAGTTCGGCATCACCCGCGTCGAGCCGCCGAACGTCAACGTCACCATCGCGCCGCCATCGGGCATCAGCTTCGCCGCGCGCGTCGCCACTTCGGTGAAGGAGAAGCAGGAGATCACCATGGTGCGCGAGAAGTTGGCGCGCGTGGTGTCGGCATAACGGCCCTTGAGTTCGTTCTTGTCGGAGAAGCCGATGGCATGGACCAGGAAATCCATCTTGCCCCAGGCCTGTTTGATCGCATCGAAGGTGGCATCGACGCTGGCGATGTCCTCGACATCGCAAGGCAGAACCAGTTTGGCGCCGAGCGATTCAGCCAGCGGCCGCACGCGCTTGCCAAGCGCCTCGCCCTGATAGGTGAAGGCCAGCTCCGCGCCCTGCGCCGCGAGCGCCCTGGCGATACCCCATGCGATCGAGTGATCGTTGGCGACGCCCATGATGAGCCCGCGCTTGCCCTGCATCAGTCCTGACATCGGTTCGTCCTGCGAAATGAAAAACCCGTCCGGGCGGACGGGCTGAAAATCAGGCGTCCAGCCGCTTGAACACCAGCGTCGCGTTGGTGCCGCCGAAGCCGAACGAATTGGAAAGCACGGTGCCGACCTTGGCGTTGTCGATGCGCTTGCGCACGATCGGCATATCGGCGAACACCGGATCGAGCTCCTGAATGTTCGCGCTCTCGCAGATGAAACCGTTGTTCATCATGAGCAGCGAATAGATCGCCTCCTGTACGCCGGTCGCGCCAAGCGAATGCCCGGTCAGCGATTTGGTGGCGGAGATCGGCGGGCACTTGTCGCCGGCGCCGAACACCTTGCGGATGGCGTTGATTTCCGGCGGATCGCCCGCCGGTGTCGAGGTCGCGTGCGGATTAATGTAGTCGATCGGCCCCTTCACGGTGGACAGCGCCATGCGCATGCAGCGCTCGGCGCCTTCGCCCGACGGCGCCACCATGTCATAGCCGTCGGAGGTCGCGCCGTAGCCGACCACCTCGCCGTAAATCCGCGCACCGCGCGCCTTGGCATGCTCGAGCTCTTCCAGCACGACAACACCGGCGCCGCCGGCGATGACGAAGCCATCGCGATTGACGTCATAGGCGCGCGATGCGGTGGCCGGCGTGTCGTTGTATTTCGACGACATCGCGCCCATCGCGTCGAACAGCACCGAGAGCGACCAGTCGAGCTCCTCGCAGCCGCCGGCGAACACCACGTCCTGCTTGCCGTACTGGATGGTCTCGTAGGCGTTGCCGATGCAGTGATTCGAGGTCGCGCAGGCCGACGAGATCGAATAGTTCACACCCTTGATCTTGAACCAGGTCGCAAGCGTCGCCGAGGCGGTCGAGGACATCGCCTTCGGCACCGCGAACGGCCCGACGCGCTTGGGGCCCTTGGTGCGGGTGGTGTCGGCCGCTTCGACGATGGTGCGGGCGGACGGCCCGCCCGATCCCATGATGATGCCGGTGCGGATGTTGGACACCTCCGTGGGCTCCAGACCGGAATCCTGGATCGCCTGCTCCATCGCGACGTGATTCCACGCCGCGCCCTGCGCGAGAAAACGCATCGCGCGGCGATCGACCACCTCGGACGGATCGAGACTCGGCGCGCCGTGCACCTGCGAACGGAAACCGAGCTTGGCATAATCTTCCGCGCGCGAAATACCGGAGCGCGCCTCGAACAGACTCCCCAGCACTTCCTGAGTGTTGTTTCCGATGGACGAGACGATCCCCATCCCGGTAACCACAACCCGCCTCATGATGGCCTCACCTTTGCTCGTTCGTTTGCCGCATGTTGGTTGTTATTGGCCGCGTTGCGCCGCATGGGAATGCGACACAACCGACAGTCAGCCTTGCATCACGTTCCGGGCTGCAATGCGGCGTCCTGCTGGAATAACCCGACCTTCAGGTCCTTGGCGCGATAGATAATCTCGCCGTCGGTCGAAAGCCATCCATCGCCGATGCCCAGAACGAGCTTCGAGCGCATCACGCGCTTCATATCGATATGGTACGCGACCTTTTTGATGTTCGGCAAAACCTGCCCGGAGAATTTCAGCTCGCCGAGACCGAGCGCACGGCCGCGGCCGGCGCCACCGCTCCAGCCGAGGAAGAAGCCGATCATCTGCCACAGCGCGTCGAGACCGAGACAGCCCGGCATCACCGGATCGCCCTTGAAGTGACAGCCGAAGAACCAGAGGTCGGGTTTCACGTCGAGTTCGGCCCGGATCACGCCCTTGCCGAACTCGCCGCCGGTCTCGGTGATCTCGACGATGCGGTCGAACATCAGCATCGGCGGCAGCGGCAACTGGGCATTGCCCGGCCCGAACAGCTCGCCGCGGCCACAGGCCAGCAGTTCCTCATAGTCGTAGCTGTTCTGACGTTCGCGCATGCGGCCTATTCCTTATGTCCCTTGCCGCATCACGCAGCCCATGGCCGACCTCTAACATAGGGATTTCTTCCGTCAAAGCGTCGGAAACCGGCCTTTTAACCATGAATCGGCCCGCCCTCACCCCGCCCCGGGGAACGATTCGGACTGCAATCCGGTCATGGCCAGTTGCGAAAAACTTGCATCTGCTTGCCATCTTTTCTATATTTTCCCTGACATCCCGCCAGCCGTCGCCAGCGGGAGGTCGTGTCGTGGCGATATTGGCCCGACACTCCCAGTTTGCGTCAGGCCGGATCAGACCAGAAATGAGCACGATGGATACCACCGATCAGCGTCATCTCGACCCGCGGAATGCCCAGGACGGCGGTAGCGACGCCGCCCATCGCGCCCATCACCCGCCGACCCTGACCGGCTGTCCGTGGCACGACGTCAACGAGATGTTGCAATCGGTCGGCCTGCGTCCGACCCGGCAGCGCATGGCGCTCGGCTGGTTGCTGTTCGGCAAAGGCGACCGTCATCTGACCGCCGAAATGCTCTACGAGGAAGCCACCCTCGCCAAGGTTCCGGTGTCGCTCGCCACCGTCTACAACACGCTGAACCAGCTCACCGAAGTGGGTCTGCTGCGTCAAGTCAGCGTGGACGGCACCAAGACCTATTTCGACACCAACGTCACCTCGCATCATCACTTCTATCTCGAGAGCAATCACGAGCTGGTCGACATTCCCGACCAGAACCTGATGCTGCAGACGATGCCGGACGTGCCGGAAGGCTACGAGATCAGCCGCGTCGACATGGTCGTGCGCCTGCGCAAGAAGCGCTGAAGCCCAGCCGTTTCCGCCCGGATCGAGACACAAGGTTATCGAGACACAAGGTTGATGTGCGCGATGGCGCGCGTGTCGGCGCGTCAGTTCAAGACCTCGTCGGCATAGACGCCCCACAGCCGCTGCTGCTCGATCCAGCCATCGAAGCCCTTGCCGAGAATGCGGCACCAGCCGCCGCTGCATCGCTTGACCTGAGCCACCACGCCGGCCTGCAGCCGCGCCGCCACCGCGCTGCCCGGATCGGGGCGGTCATAGAGCGCGGCCAGGTCGTCCTTTTGCTTCATGGTGACGACGGCGGTGCGACGGCCCGACAACAAAGAATGGTAAACCCAGCCCTCGGCGCCTTCGGAATCGCGCACTCGCCGCCAGTTCTCGAACTCCGCCGTGATCTCCACCGGCAGGCCGGCGCGGGTGTAGATCCAGCTCACGTCCTGATCCTTGGTCGGGCCGACGCGGACATTGACGTGGTCGGACTTCAGGCTGACGTAACGCGGGACCGGCAGACCGCTGGTGATGCCGGTGTCTTTCGCCGCCGCTCCTGTTCCAGCCATGCCGAGCAGCGCTCCCGTCAGAAAAAGCGCTCCGAGATATGCCTGCACCGCCATGTTCCATCCTTGGTCTTGCGTCTTTCGTCGAAGCCCCGACAGGGCGCCGGCCAGCGCCCTTATCGACGCCAACATCACCCACCGGGTTGTTCGGCTGGGTTCTTGTCTTGGCCCGGCCTTCTGCTAGAGAGGACGAAAGTCCCGCGCCCCGAGGCTGCGAAAACCGGCTTCGACATCGTACATTCGAACAGGCGGGTTAATGGGGACTGAACAAGCGGCGGAAGCGTCCTGAGAGCGAGCAATGTCGGTGAAGAAAAAACCTCTGGTCGTCGTCACCCGCAAGCTGCCGGACAGCACCGAGACGCGCATGCGCGAGCTGTTCGACACCCGCCTCAATCTCGAAGACAAGCCGCTGGCGCCACACCAGCTTGCCGAGGCGGTCCGCATCGCCGACGTGCTGGTGCCGACGGTGACCGATGAAATCACCGCGGAGATCCTCAACCAGCCCGAGAGCAAGCTGCGGCTGATCGCCCATTTCGGCAACGGCGTCGACAATCTCGACGTCGCCGCCGCCGCGGCGCGCGGCATCACCGTCACCAACACCCCGAAGGTGCTGACCGAGGACACCGCCGACATGACCATGGCGCTGATCCTGGCGGTACCGCGCCGCCTGATCGAGGGCGCCTCGATCCTGACCGAGGGCAAGGACTGGAGCGGCTGGTCGCCGACCTGGATGCTCGGCCACCGCGTCGGCGGCAAGCGGCTCGGCATCGTCGGCATGGGCCGGATCGGCCAGGCGCTGGCGCGCCGCGCTCAGGCCTTCGGCATGCAGATCCACTACCACAACCGCCGCCCGGTCGCCGCCCAGATCGAGGCCGAGCTCAACGCCACCTACTGGGACAGCCTCGACCAGATGCTGGCGCGGATGGACATCATCTCGATCAACTGCCCGCACACGCCGGCTACCTTCCATCTGCTCTCGGCGCGGCGGCTCAAACTGATTCGCAAGGACGCCTATGTCGTCAACACCGCGCGCGGCGAGGTGATCGACGAGACCACGCTGACCAAATTGATCGAGGACGGCGAGATCGCCGGCGCGGCGCTCGACGTGTTCGAGCACGAGCCTGCCGTCAATCCGAAACTGCTGCGCCTCGCCAAGGCCGGCAAGGTGGTGCTGCTGCCGCATATGGGCTCGGCCACCATCGAAGGCCGCGTCGACATGGGCGAGAAGGTGATCATCAACATCCGCACCTTCCTCGACGGCCACAAGCCGCCGGACCGCGTGCTGCCGAGCATGCTCTGATCCGTCAGGCCACTTCCGGACGGCAGTTCCTCAAGACAACACTGCGCAAGCCGACATCGCGCTATTTGTGCGCACTTAAATCCCTGATCGTCGAATGATCGCCGTTCAGCGGATTCGCCGGATCGCGCGCATAGCGCAGCGTCTCGAACCGCATCGCCCGCGCATCGATCATCACCAGACGTCCGACCAGGCTCTCGCCGAAACCGACAATCTCGCGGATGGTCTCCAGCGCCATCATCGAGCCGAGCACGCCGGCGAGCGCGCCGAGCACGCCGGCCTCCTCGCAGGTCGGCGTGGTGCCGGGCGGCGGCGCTTCCGGAAACAGGCAGCGATAGGTCGGATTGAATTCGCCGGCCGCGTTCTTCCCATGGGCGCGGATCGTGGTCAGCGAAGCGTCGAACACGCCGAGCGCGCCGGCGACCAGCGTGACACCGGCCAGATAGCAGGCATCCGACACCAGATAGCGCGTGGTGAAATTGTCCGAGCCATCGACCACGATGTCGTAACCGCCGATCATCTCCAGCGCGTTCGCCGCGGTGAGCCGCACGTGATGGGTCCGGAACGCGACATGTGGATTGAGCGCCTTGATCCGCTCCGCCGCGCTCTCGACCTTGGGCCGTCCGACATCCGGCGTGGCATGGACGATCTGGCGCTGCAGGTTCGACAGCGAGACGGTGTCGTGATCGACCACGCCGAGCGTGCCGACGCCGGCCGCCGCAAGATACATCAGCACCGGCGCGCCGAGCCCGCCGGCGCCGATCACCAGCACGCGCGCGGCCTTCAGCGCCGCCTGTCCGGGGCCGCCGACTTCGCGCAGCACGATGTGGCGGGCATAGCGCTCGAGTTCTTCGCCTGTCAGCATGCCCTGACATATGGGCCATCGGCGGCGGCGCGGCAACATGGTTCTCGCATCGCCGCAAGCTCCGCCCGGCTTTTGCCGATCCGGCAGGTGTGGTTAGCTTGACCTCATGTCTTGCGCGGGATCGATCATGAAAGTGCCGTTGCTCTCCATCGTGGCCGCCGGAGCCGCGATGATCGCCGTCTCCGGCCCGCTGGCCGCGCAAGGCACCTCGCCCGCTTCCACGGTCAGGCCCAAGCCGCTGCCGGTGCGCTCCGATGGCGCTACGACGGCGCGGCCCAAACTGCAAACGCCCGCCGATACCGCCAAGGCGATGGCGCAGGCCGACCGGCTGGCGATCCAGTCCGACCTCGCCTGGACCAGTCATTACAACGGCGCGATCAATGGCGAGGTCGGCGAGCGCATGATCGCCGCGATCAAGGCCTTCCAGAAGGATCATGGCGGCAAGGACACCGGCGTGCTCAATCCGCAGGAGCGCGGCGCGCTGGCCGAGGCGGCGAAGAAGGCGCAGCACAATGTCGGCTGGAAGGTCGTCACCGAAATGACCACCGGGGCCCGGATCGGCCTGCCCGCGAAACTGGTGCCGAGCACCGCCGCCGACCAGAACGGCTCGCGCTGGTCCTCGTCCACCGGCACGATCCAGATCATTTTCACGCGGCGCAAGGACGCAAACACGACCACCATAGCGGCGGTCGCCGAGCAGGAGCGCAAGGCCGCGGCGCGCAAGATCGAATACAGCGTGGTGAAGCCGGATTTCTTCGTGCTGTCCGGCACCCAGAACCTGAAGAAATTCTACATCCGCGGCCAGATCGGCAATAACGAGGCGCGCATCCTCACCGTCCTGTACGATCAGGCGACCGAAGGCACCATGATCCCGGTCACGGTGGCGATGTCGAGCGCGTTCAATCCGTTTCCCTCGTCAAAGGATTTTCCGCCGCCGCGCAGCAAGGTGGAATATTCCAGCGGCATCGTGGTCGGTCCGGACGGCGCGATCCTCGCCGACCGTTATGCGATCGACGGGTGCGGCACCATCGCGATCGCCGGCTTCGGCAATGCGGACCGGATCGCGCAGGACGACATTCACGATCTGGCATTGCTGCGGCTCTACGGCGTGCAGGCCATGCCGGCGCTGGCGATCGGCGATGCGGCCCCGGCCAAACCCTCCGTCACCATCACCGGCGTCGCCGATCCGCAGATGCAGAATGGCGGCCATGCGGTGAGCAGCGTCGCCGCGACCGCCGGTCAGGCGCCCGAGAACACGCTCTCGCCCGCGCCGGCCAGCGGCTTCTCCGGCGCGGCGGTGACGGACGGCGAGGGCAAATTCCTCGGCGCCGTGCATCTGCGGCCGGCGCAGGTCGCAGGCCCGGCCGCGCCGGCGGGTCAGGCGTCCTATGTCAGCGCATCAACGGTGCGCGACTTTCTGCAGGCCAACAAGATCGCGCCATCGGGCGGCACGGCGGATGCGAAAGCCGCGATGGTGCGGGTGATCTGCGTGCGGAAATAGCCGCGACCTCACTTCTGACATTTCGGGCACCAGAAGGTCGAGCGGCCGTTCTGGGTGAAGCGTTTCACGGTGCCGCCGCAGCGCGGCGTTTTGCACGGCTCGCTTTCGCGGTCATAGACCTGAAACGAATGCTGGAAATAGCCGAACTCGCCGGAAGTCTGGCGATGATCGCGCAGCGACGAGCCGCCGGCCTCGATCGCGGCGTTGAGCACGCTGTGAATCGCCGACACCAGCCGTTTGGCATGATCGGTCGGCGTGCCGTTGCGGGCGGCGAGCGTCGAGGCTTCGCGCTTCGGCGACAGATGCGCACGAAACAGCGCCTCGCAGACATAGATGTTGCCGAGCCCCGCCACCACGCGCTGGTCGAGCAGCGCCGCTTTCAGCGAGGTTTTCTTGCCGGCGCAGGCGCTCGCCAGCATCGCGGCGTCGAATTCGTTGCCGAGCGGCTCGGGACCGAGCCCGCGCAGCAGCGGTTCGATGGCAAGCTCGCTGCGCGGCACGATCTTCATATAGCCGAAACGGCGCGGATCGTTGAACGCGATCACCGCGCCGGAGGCCATGTGAAACACCACATGATCGTGGGTGCGATTCTCGCTGCGCGGATAATGAAATTCGCCGGGCGTCCGCTCGCCCCGATCCTGCATCACCCGGAACGAGCCGGACATGCCCAGATGCATCAGCAGCACGTCGCCGGAGGCGAGATCGGCGAGCAGATATTTGGCGCGGCGGCCGAGGCCGATCACCTTCTGCCCTTCCAGCCGGGCGACGAAATCCTTCTGCAGCGGAAAGCGCAGATCGCCGCGCCGTAGCTCGACCTGCCGGATGATCCGCCCCTCCATCACCGGCTGCAGGCCGCGGCGGACGGTTTCAACCTCGGGCAGTTCGGGCATCGGACAGGTCCTGCGGAATCAGTTCGGCGAAGGCTCGCTGAAAATAACCCAGTTGGAGAAAGGATCGTACACGGTCAGCGTGGTCGCGCCCCAGGGCTGCTCGACGAGGCCGGGCCGCATGTAATGATAGGTCTTCGACGCGAGCTCGGCGTGATAGGCGATGACGCCGCACATCTCGATGGTGACATGGGTGCCGGGCGTACCGTCGCCATGATGCTCGCTGAGATAAAGCCGGGCCTCGCCGCGGGAAACCTGCATGAACAGCGGCAGCTCGGGCTCGAACCGGTGCTCGAAATCGACGGTAAAGCCGAGATAACCGAGATAGAACTCCCGCGCCTTGGCGATGTCGAACATCCGCAAGGTCGGAATGACACGGCCAAATTCGATCAGCATCGAGGGCTCTCTCGCAACATCCGGGCCTGCGGCGCGTTAACCTTGACATCAATCCATGACGGGGCGGCCGCAGGCAAGTTATGTAGCGCGGCTGATCCCGACAGGCTATGGTCCCGGCCGACAAAGCCCTCCAGAGACGACGACAGATGGAACGCCCCGACGGACACACTCATTTCGGCTACAGGGATGTGCCCCTGGGCGACAAGCAGGCGCTGGTCAACGACGTCTTTCACAGCGTCGCGCGCCGCTACGACCTGATGAACGACCTGATGTCCGGCGGCCTGCACCGGGTCTGGAAGGACGTGATGATCACGGCGCTCAACCCGCCGCGCGACAACGCGCCGTTCGCGCTGCTCGACGTCGCCGGCGGCACCGGCGATATCTCGTTCCGGGCGGCCAAGGCGGCCGGCCCGAATTTCCAGGCCACGGTGTGCGACATCAACACCGACATGCTGGCGGTCGGCCGCGAGCGGGCCCAGGCGCAGCATCTCGACGATCGCGTCCGTTTCATCGAGGGCAATGCCGAGGCGTTGCCGTTCGGCGACGGCGAGTTCGATGCCTATACCATCGCGTTCGGCATCCGCAACGTGCCGCGGATTCCGCTGGCGCTGAAGGACGCCTACCGGGTGCTGCGGCCCGGCTCGCGTTTTCTCTGCCTGGAATTTTCCAGCGTCACGATGCCGGGTCTCGACAAGCTCTACGACATGTTCTCGTTCAACGTCATTCCGCGGATCGGACAGGCCGTCACCGGCGATGCGGAGTCCTACCGCTATCTCGTCGAATCGATCCGGCGCTTTCCCAAGCCCGACGCCTTCGCCGGCATGATCCGCGACGCCGGCTTCTCCCGCGTCAAATACGACATCATGTCCGGCGGCATCGTCGCACTGCATTCGGGCTGGCGTTTGTGATCTCATCGCTGTCCCATATCGTGCGGCTTGCGCGCGCCGGCTTCGTGTTCGCGCGCGAAGGCGTGTTCGGACTGGTCGATCCCTCGCCGCTGCCGCCGCCGGCGCAGGCGGCGATCCGCATCGCGCGGCTGATCGAGCGCCGCGACGCCAAATCCGGCGCGCGGCTGTCGCGGGCATTGACCCGGCTCGGCCCCACTTACGTCAAGCTCGGCCAGTTTCTCGCTACCCGGCCCGATGTGGTCGGGGTTGCGATGGCGCGCGACCTCGAAAGCCTGCAGGATCGGCTGCCGCCCTTCCCGCAAACGGAGGCGATCGCGACTATCGAGACCGCGTTCGAGAAACCGTTGTCGGAAATCTTCGCGCAGTTCGGCGAAGCGGTCGCTGCCGCCTCGATCGCGCAGGTGCACCGCGCCGAGATCGAGACCGATGGCATCCGCAAGCCGGTCGCGGTGAAAGTGCTGCGGCCGCATGTCGGCGCGCGTTTCAACGAGGACCTCAGCGCCTTCCGCTACGCCGCACAGAAGATGGAGGGCCTGTCCTCCGAAGCGCGGCGGCTGCGCCTGGTCGAGATCGTCGAGACGCTGGCGCGCTCGGTGGCGATGGAGATGGACCTGCGGCTGGAAGCGGCGGCGCTCTCCGAAATGGCGGAGAACACACGCGACGATCCCGACTTCCGCACTCCGACGGTGGACTGGGACCGCACCAGCCACAATGTGCTGACGATGGAATGGATCGACGGTATCGCGCTGAACGATCGCGCGCGCCTGGAAGCGTCCGGCATCGATCTGCCCGCGCTCGGCCGCAATTTGATCCAGAGCTTCCTGCGCCATGCGCTGCGCGACGGCTTCTTTCACGCCGACATGCATCCGGGCAATCTGTTCGTCGATCATGCCGGCCATCTGATCGCGGTCGATTTCGGCATCATGGGCCGGCTCGGCATGAAGGAGCGGCAATTCCTCGCCGAAATTCTGCTCGGCTTCATCACCCGCGATTATCGCCGCGTCGCCGAGGTCCATTTCGAGGCCGGCTACGTGCCCTCGCATCACTCGGTGGAGAATTTCGCGCAGGCGATCCGCGCCATCGGCGAGCCGATCCACAACCGCGCCGCCGACGAAATCTCGATGGCGAAACTGCTGACATTGCTGCTCGAAGTCACCGGCCTGTTCGACATGCGCACGCGGCCCGAGCTGATCATGCTGCAAAAGACCATGGTGGTGGTGGAAGGCGTGGCGCGCTCCTTCGATCCCAAGCTCGATATCTGGAGCACCGCCGATCCGGTGGTGCGCGACTGGATCGAGCGCAATCTCGGCCCGGTCGGCCGGATCCAGGCCGCCGCCAGCGGCGCGGGCGATCTCGGCCGCATCCTGCTCGGCCTGCCGGCGCTGGCCTCGCGCGGACTGGCGGCGCTGGAGCAGTTCGAGGCGGTGACCCGCAACGGCCTGGTGCTGGCGCCGCAGACCGTCGCCGCGCTGGGCGAGCAGCAGGCCCGCAAGAGCCGCTGGCAAAGCGCCGCGCTGTGGATCATTGCCCTGGCCTTGCTGGCACTGCTCTGGTCCGCCTGATTAATTTGCAATCATTCTGGATTTGAATTTGATTGCATCGCAATCATTTGCTAGCCTTGCCGCCAGGGAAACGCCATGGCCAGCCTGACCGTCCGCAAGCTCGACGACGACATCAAGACCGCGCTGAAGCTGCGCGCCGCCCGCAGCGGTCGCTCGGTCGAGGATGAGGTCCGGGTGATCCTGCGCGAGGCCGCCCAGGCGTCAGCCGCACCGTCCGGAACATCGGCCCCTCCGGCCGCAAGCGTCATCCCAGCCGCCCCGCGCCGCATTGGGACGGCAGCGGGCGACCGGCCCCGTGTCACCCTGATCATCGGCGGCGGCATCGCCGCCTACAAGGCGCTCGACCTGATCCGGCGGCTGAAGGATCGCGGCTGCCACGTCCGTTGCGTGCTGACCCGCGCCGCCCAGCAATTCGTCACCCCGCTCGCCGCCGGCGCGCTGGCCGACGAGCGTTGCTACACCGACCTGTTCGACGCCCAGAGCGAGTTCGACGCCGGGCACATCCGCCTCGCCCGCGACTGCGATCTGATCGTGGTCGCGCCCGCCACCGCCGATCTGATGGCGAAGATGGCGCACGGCCATGCCGATGACCTCGCCAGCGCCGTCCTGCTCGCCAGCAACAGGCCGATCCTGCTGGCGCCGGCGATGAATCCGGCGATGTGGTCCAACGCTGCGACCCGGCGCAACGCCGCGCAGCTTGCCAGGGACGGCGTCGCCCTGATCGGCCCCAATGCCGGCGAGATGGCCGAAGCCGGCGAAGCCGGAATCGGCCGCATGGCCGAGCCGCTCGAGATCGCGGCCCGCGCCGAGGCGCTGCTGCGTCCGCCGCAAACGCAGATCCTCAAAGGCCGAAAATTGCTGATCACCGCCGGCCCGACTCACGAGCCGATCGATCCGGTGCGCTACATCGCCAACCGCTCCTCCGGCAAGCAGGGCTATGCGATCGCGGCGGCCGCCGCTGCCGCTGGCGCCGCGGTGACGCTGGTCTCCGGCCCGGTCAACCTGCCCGATCCGGCGGGCGTCACCGTGATCCGCATCGATTCGGCGCGCGCGATGCTGACGCAGGTGGAACAGGCTTTGCCGGCCGATGTCGCGATCTTCGCCGCCGCCGTCGCCGACTGGCGCGTCGCCAATGCCGGCGAGCAGAAGATCAAGAAAACGAAAGGCGGCATGCCGCCGCTACAGCTTGTCGAGAATCCCGACATCCTCGCCACCATCTCGAAGCTGACGCATCACAGGCCACGCCTCGTGGTCGGCTTCGCCGCCGAGACCGAGCATCTGATCGCCCATGCCCGCGCCAAGCTGGCGCGCAAGGGCTGCGACTGGATCGTCGCCAACGACGTCTCACCCGGCAGCGGCGTGATGGGCGGCGACCGCAACACCATCCATCTCATCACCCGCGACGATCCGCCGGATCATCAGCCCGATTCGTGGCCGGTGATGACCAAGGACGACGTCGCCACGGCGCTGGTGGCGCGTATCGCGCAGGCGCTGAATGCCCCGGAGCCCACCGCATCATGACCGCGCCCATTCCTGTCGAAGTTCTGCACCTGCCGCACGGCGAGGGCCTGGCATTGCCGGCCTATCAGACCGCCCATGCCGCCGGCCTCGACCTCGTGGCCGCGGTTCCGCAGGACCAGCCGCTAACGCTCGCGGCAGGGACATACGCGCTGGTGCCGACCGGGCTTGCGATCGCGCTGCCGCCGGGCTTCGAAGCGCAGGTACGCCCGCGCTCCGGCCTCGCCGCCAAGCACGGCGTCACCGTGCTGAATGCGCCGGGAACCATCGACGCCGACTATCGCGGCGAGATTCTGGTCGCACTGATCAATCACGGCGCCAATGGCTTCTTGGTCCGGCGCGGCGAGCGTATCGCGCAGATGGTGATCGCGGCGGTAACGCAGGCGGAACTCGTGGCCGTCACCGCACTCACGACAACCGCGCGCGGCAGCGGCGGCTTCGGCTCGACCGGACGGTAATTATCGGCCCATCGCGACGGTTTTTCGCATCATTGCGCCGTTAATTTTGCCCCGCGATTCACGTTCACGGTCTGGACTCTTACCCACCGACTCCCGTTGGGGATATTGTCTTTCGATTCGCGGGTGGTTGGGATTTTTCATGCCGGGCGTCCTTGGGACGATGCGTCGAGCCGTCTTGTCATGCACAGCGATCGTGCATGGCGGCATCGTCAGCGTGGCTGCCGGGATCGGGCCGGCGCATGCGGCCGAGAGCGGCGTACTCGGCGACATCGGCACCATCCTTGGCAGTCTCGAGCGGCAGGAAATCGCCGCGCTGATGGTCGCCGCTTCGGTGCTCGGCTTCTCGGTGGTGGCCGCGATCCTGCTGATGCGCACCCGCATCCGCGCCGCGACGATTGAAAGCGGCCTGCGCGCCGAGAACCAGACACTGCAGAACGAGACCGACCGGCTGCGCGCGCTGCTGTTCGCCGAACCGCAGGTGCTGATCTCCTGGGCTGCGGGCGAGGACCGGCCCGAGATCGGCGGCGACGTCGCACTGCTGATGCCGCCGGGTCAATCGGCGCAACCGCAGCAGCGCATTCTCGCTTTCGGCACCTGGCTTCATCCCGAACAGGCGCTGCAGATGGATCACGCGGTCGATGCGCTGCGCGAGGCCGGCGAGAGCTTCCTGCTCAACCTCACAGCCGCCAACGGCCGCACCTTCGAGGTGATGGGCCGCGCCATCGGCGGCCAGGCCATCGTGCGGATCCGCGAATTGTCCGGCGTGCGCATGGAACTGGCGGACATGACGCTGCGCCACCGCGCACTGATCGAGGAGACCGAGGCGCTGCGCGCCTTCGCAGCCGCGATGCCGCAGCCAATGTGGGTGCGGCGCGACGACGGTACGCTGACATTCGCCAACGCGGCCTATGCGCAGGCGGCGGAAGCCGCGAGCCCGCGGGAGGCGATCGAACGCAACGTCGAACTGCTCGACAGCGCCGACCGCGCCGACATGGCGCGCGCGCTGGCGCAGAGTCAGGCCTACAATGCCCGCGTGCCGGTGGCGATCGGCGGCCAGCGACGCATCTTCGACGTCCACGCGCTCAACGTCAAAGGCGGCAGCGCCGGTGTCGCGATCGACGCCAGCGAGGCGGCCGAACTCACCGCCGCTCTGGTGCGGATGGCGGATGCACACCGCCGCATGCTCGACCAGCTCTCGTCGGGCGTCGCGGTGTTCGACTCCGGCAAGCGCCTCGCCTTCTACAACGATTCCTACCGGCGGCTGTGGGACCTCGACCCCGCCTTCCTCGATTCCAATCCCGACGATTCCAGCGTGCTGGAAAAACTGCGGGCGATGCGCAAGATCTCCGAGCAGCCGGATTTCCGAGCCTGGAAGGCCAAGCTGCACGAGGCCTATCGCGCGGTCGAACCGGCCAAGGACACCTGGTATCTGCCCGACGGCCGCGCCATCAGCATTGTCACCGCACCGAACCCCGAAGGCGGCGTCACCTACCTGTTCGACGATGTCACCGAAAGCCTGAAGCTGCAGCGCCAGCATGACGGCCTCCTGCGCGTCCAGCGCGAGACGCTCGACAATCTTGCCGAGGCGGTCGCGGTGTTCGGCGGCAATGGCCGCGCGCAACTGTTCAATCCCTCTTTCGCGCAGATGTGGAAACTGTCGCCGGACGCGCTGGCGCAGCAGCCCCATATCGAAGCGATCGAGCAATGGTGCCGGCCGCTGCTCGACGACGACGCGGCCTGGCAAACCATGCGCGCCGCGATCACCGGCATCGACAACCGCAAGGCGGTGCAGCTACGGCTGGAACGCCGCGACGGCAGCGTGCTCGACTGCATGACCACACCGCTGCCCGACGGCGCCACCATGCTGACCTTCCAGGACGTGACCGACAGCGTGAACGTCGAGCGCGCGCTACGCGAGCGCAACGAGGCGCTGGAAGCCGCCGACCAGATGAAGGTCGATTTCGTCCATCACGTCTCCTACGAGCTGCGCTCGCCGCTCACCACCATCATCGGCTTCGCGCACTTCCTCAACGATCCGGCCACCGGACCGATGACGCAGAAGCAGAACGAATATCTCGGCTACATCACCACGTCGACCAACGCGCTGCTCGCGATCATCAACAACATCCTCGATCTGGCCACCATCGATGCCGGGGCGATGACGCTCGATCTCGGTCCGGTCGATCTGCGCAAGACCGTCGCGGAAGCCACCGCCGGCCTGCAGGACCGGCTCGAGCGCGAGGGCATTGCGCTGCGTGTCGAGATCGATCCCTCGCTCGGCAGCTTCGTGGCCGACGAGCGCCGCATCGTGCAGGTGCTCTACAACCTGCTCGCCAACGCCATCGGCTTCTCGCCGCCGAGCAGCACGGTCGCCATCAACGCCTGGCGCAGCGACGGCAGCGTGATGTTCTCGGTGTCCGATTCCGGTCCCGGCATTCCCGCCGAGGTCAAGGACAAGGTGTTCGACTGGTTCGAAAGCCACGCCAACGGCTCGCGCCATCGCGGCGCCGGGCTCGGCCTGTCGCTGGTGCGCTCGTTCGTCGAACTGCACGGCGGCAAGGTGCGGGTGGATTCCGCGGCCGGCCGCGGCACCACTGTGACCTGCGAATTCCCGGCCGATCATAATTTGCATCGCAACGCCGCCGAATGACCGCGCCATCGACCTTCTCGGTTGCCCTCGCCAACGAAGCGGCCACCGCGCAATTGATGGCCGATCTCGCTCTGCTGATCGGGCCCGGCGACACCGTCACGCTTTCTGGCGATCTCGGCGCCGGCAAGACCGCGGCCGCCCGCGCGCTGATCCGCTATCTCGCCGGCGATGACGAATGCGAGGTGCCGAGCCCGACCTTCACGCTGACGCAGACCTACGATCTGCCGGCCTATCCGGTGCTGCACGCCGACCTCTACCGGATCGGCCATCCGGACGAACTCGAGGAGATCGGACTTGCGCCGCTGCCCGACGCCACGCTGTCGCTGATCGAATGGCCGGAGCGCGCGTCCGATCTGATGCCGGCCGACCGCATCGACATCCTGTTCAGTCATCGCCCCTCGCTCGGCTCTTCGGCGCGCGCCGCCGAGATCACGGGGTTCGGCAGCGCCGCGGCCAAGGTCGAGCGGTTGCAGGCGCTGCGCCAGTTTCTCGAACTGTCCGGCGCGCTCGCGGCGCATCGCACGCGCATGCCGGGCGATGCCTCGACCCGCTCTTATGCGCGGCTGCTTTCGAACGGTGCCTCAACCATCCTGATGAACGCGCCGCCGCGCCCCGACGGACCCGCGCTTTACGACGGCAAGTCCTACAGCGCCGCCGTGCATCTGGCCGAAGACGTCAGCCCGTTTGTCGCGATCGCCAGCGGCCTGCGCGCGCACGGCTTCTCCGCGCCCGCGATCCTGCACGCGGACCTCGGCTCCGGCTTTCTGATCACCGAGGATCTCGGCAGCGCCGCTTTCGTCGCCGGCGATCCGCCCGCGCCGATCCCCGAGCGCTATCAGGCCGCGGTGGACATGCTCGCGGCCTTGCATGGCGAGAACCTGCCGCAGACGCTGCCGCTCGCACCGCATCGCGACTACGCGATTCCGCCATTCGATCTCGAGGCCATGATGGTCGAGATCGGCCTGATGCTGGAATGGTATCTGCCCGACCGGCAGGTCGAACTGACCGGCGCGGAGCATGCCGACTTCATCGTGCTGTGGCGGCGGCTGCTCGGCAGACTTGCCGCAGCGCCCGCGACCTGGGTGCTGCGCGACTTCCATTCGCCAAATCTGATCTGGCTGGAAGAGCGCGAGGGCATCAAGCGCGTCGGCGTGATCGATTTCCAGGACACCGTGGTCGGGCCGACAAGCTACGATCTGGTCTCGCTGCTGCAGGACGCGCGGGTCGACGTGCCGGACTCGCTGGAGATCGCGATGCTGGCGCGCTATGTCGGCGCCCGCCGCGCCGCCGACGCGGCGTTCGATCCGGCCGCCTTCGCCGAGCAATACGCCATCATGTCGGCGCAGCGGAACACCCGCCTGCTCGGCACCTTCGCCCGGCTCAACCGCCGCGACGGCAAGCCGCATTACCTGCGCCACCAGCCGCGGATCTGGACCTATCTCAACCGCGCCTTCGCCCACCCCGCGCTCGCCGGCGTGCGGGACTGGTGCCTCGCCCATGTTCCGCCGCCGGCCGGCACCCCCTGAGAACGACGGTTTACCGCTTGTTAGCCGGCCGCCGGTAGTTTGACGGCTAGGTCCGGAAGGGCGCGACGGCGGACGCGCTCGCGAAATCGTGGAGATACGATCGTGGCGGAGCGGAAAAGCGGCGAACGCGTCATCTTCGAACGCGGTTTTGCCGCCCACATGATGGGAATTGACGGCACCTGGCGGCGCAATTGCCTGATCGAGGATATTTCCGAGACAGGCGCCAAGCTCACCGTCGAGGGCACCGTCACCGGTCTTGCGCTGAAGGAGTTCTTCCTGCTGCTCTCCTCCACCGGCCTTGCCTATCGCCGCTGCGAATTGTCCTGGGTCAATGGCGAGCAGATCGGCGTCGCCTTCCTCAAGCCGGACGCCAAGAAGCGCATCCATCGCAAGAGCGCGTCCTCCGACATCGTGGAAGTCTGAGCACCACCCGACCGAACGGTCGCATCGCTGTCATATTGAATCGCTAGAGCCTGCCGGACGGCTGCGCGCGCCAGCGCCGGCTGCTAGTTTGCTGTTTGCGATTCGCCGCAATCGGCCCCCCGGGGAGACGCATGCCGACCAAACCTCATACCGCCATGGTTCTTGCCGCCGGTTTCGGCACCCGCATGCGGCCGCTGACCGACCATCGACCCAAACCGCTCGTCGTCGTCGCCGGCAAAACCCTGCTCGATCATGTGCTCGACCGTCTCGCCGACGCCGGCGTGGATAAGGCTGTGGTCAACGTCCATTATCTCGGCGAGCAGATCATCGCCCATGTCGCGGAGCGCGAGCGCCCGCGTGTCACGATTTCCGACGAGCGCGACGTGGTGCTCGGCACCGGCGGCGGCGTGGTCAAGGCG
Source organism: Afipia sp. 64-13 (assembly GCA_001897755.1). GTDB lineage: Bacteria > Pseudomonadota > Alphaproteobacteria > Rhizobiales > Xanthobacteraceae > Afipia. The sequence continues at coordinate 16,081 of MKUJ01000011.1, read as the reverse complement.
CTGCCGCTGCTCGGTGACGACCCGTTCTTCCATCTCAACGCCGACACCATCTGGATCGACGGCGTGCAGCCCAATCTCGACCGGCTCGCCGCCGCCTTTGATCCTTCGCAAATGGATGTCCTGCTCTTGATGGCGCCGACCGCGAGCAGCATCGGCTATGACGGCACCGGCGACTACGCCATGACCCCCGACGGGCGACTGCACAAGCGCAAGGAGCAGCAGGTCGCGCCCTTCGTCTATGCCGGCGTCGCCATCCTCTCGCCCGCGATCTTCAAGGGCGCGCCGCAGGGCGAATTCTCGCTGACCCGGCTGTTCGACGCCGCCGCCGAACGGGGCCGGCTGTTCGGGCTGCGGCTCGAGGGCGTCTGGATGCATGTCGGCACGCCGGACGCGGTGCAGGCCGCCGAAAACGCCGTGCTCGCCAGCGTCGCCTGATCGCTGTCGCAGCGGTCCTTGACCGTGCCATGATGGGTCCGTATCGAATCGGATCTCCATGCGCGTTTTCAACATTCCCACCTCGGTGCCATTTCTGCGCACGGTCATCGCCGCCCTGATCGACGGCGAGCTGATTGCGGGCTTCGAAGCGCGCGCGCATCCCGAGCGCCTGGCCGACGCCGCGCTGTATCTGCCGACCCAACGCGCCTGCCGCATGGCGCGCGAGGTGTTCCTCGACGTGCTCGGCACCGATGCCGTGCTGCTGCCGCGCATTGCCGCGCTCGGCGGCATCGACGAGGACGAACTGGAATTCGCACAGACCGAAACCGGCGACGAATTCGCCGCGCTGGAAATTCCGCCCGCGCTCGGACCGCTGGAACGGCGGCTGGCGCTGACGCAGCTCGTGGCGCAATGGGCCAGACAGCTCGCGCCCGGCGATCCCGCCGCCGCGCCGCTGGTGACGGGCGGACCCGCCGCCAGCCTTGCGCTGGCCGACGATCTCGCTCGCCTGATGGACGACATGGCGACCCGCGGCATCGCCTGGAACGCGCTCGACGGGCTCGTGCCCGACGATCTCGACCGCTACTGGCAACTGACGCTGAAATTTTTGCGCATTGCCAAGGACGCCTGGCCCACGATTCTCGCCGCGACCGGCACCATCGAGCCGGCGCTGCGCCGCGACCACCTGATCGAGGCCGAGGCCGCGCGGCTCACCGCACATCACAAAGGTCCGGTGATCGCCGCCGGCTCGACCGGCTCGATGCCGGCCACCGCGAAATTCCTCCACGCCATCGCGAAGCTGCCGCATGGCGCAGTGGTCCTGCCCGGTCTCGACACCGATCTCGATGACGACGCATGGAAGGCGATCGGCGGCGATCGGAGCGACGGCAACAACGCACCGCTGCCGAGCCATCCGCAATTCGCCCTGCACGGCCTGCTCGCGCGCTTCGGCATCCTTCGCCGCGATGTGGTCACGCTGGCGCCGTCCGCGCCGCAAGGCCGCGAAATCCTGACCTCGGAATTGATGCGGCCGGCCAGCGCCAGTGCGCGCTGGCGCGAACGCCTCGCCGAGCCTGCCGTCGAGGCCGCGATCGCAACGGCCTGTCAGAATCTCACTATTGTCGAAGCCGCCAATCCGGAAATGGAAGCGCTGGCGATTGCGGTGGCGATGCGCGAGGCGCGCGCGCACGACATTTCGGCGGCGCTGGTGACGCCGGATCGCGCGCTGGCGCGGCGGGTGATGGCGGCGCTGGAGCGCTGGCAACTGGTCTACGACGATTCCGGCGGCGATTCCCTGATGGACACGCCGGCCGGATTGTTCGCGCGGCTCGCCGCGCAGACCGCTGCCGAGAATCTGGCACCGGCGCCACTGCTGGCGCTGCTCAAGCATCCGCTGTTCCGCCTCGGCGCAGCGCAAGGCGCCGACGCGGAAACCATCGCCGATCTCGAAATCGCGCTCTATCGCGGCACCCGCCCCTCCGCAGGCTGTGCCGGTCTGATGCGCGACCTTGATCAATTCTGCGACGAGCATGCAAAATTGCGACGCGGCGAATTGTCCTCGCTGCATCCCTCCGAGCCGCGCGCGGCGCTGCCGCCGGACCGACTTGCCGTGCTGCGGACGTTTGCCGCCCGGCTGTGCGAAGCGCTGCAACCACTCGCCGGCATCAAGGCCAACGAAGCGCTGGATTTCAGCACGGTGGCGCAGCGACATCGCGCGGTGCTCGAAGCATTGTCGCGCGACGAGAACGGCACCGCGCGCGCATTTGAAAGCATGGATGGCGAGGCGCTTGCCAAGGCCTTCGACGATCTTGCCGAGATGAATACGCCCAGCGGTCTCACCGTCAGCCGCGCCGATTATCCCGAAACCTTCAAGACCCTGTTCGCCGACCGCATGGTGCGGCGGCCGCAGACTGATGGCGCGACGCTGCGCATTTACGGTCCGCTGGAAGCGCGCCTCACCCAATGCGACCGCGTGATTCTCGGCGGACTGGTCGAGGGCGTGTGGCCGCCGGCGCCGCGCATCGACCCGTGGCTCAGCCGCCCGATGCGCCACGATCTCGGCCTCGATCTGCCGGAACGGCGCATCGGCCTGTCCGCGCACGACTTCGCGCAACTGCTCGGCACCAAAGAGGTGATCCTGACTCATGCCGCCAAGATCGGCGGTGCGCCGGCGGTCGCCTCGCGCTTTTTGCACCGTCTTGAAGCCGTCGCGGGCGAAGCGCGCTGGAACGGGATGAAGATGCGCGGCGATGTCTATGTCCGCCATGCCGATGCACTCGACCATCCCGCGACGGTGACGCCGCAACCGCCGCCGCAGCCGAAGCCGCCGCGCGCGTTGCGGCCGCTGAAAATGTCGGTGACCGAGATCGAGGACTGGCTGCGCGATCCCTACACGATCTATGCCAGACGCATTCTCAAACTGACCCCGTTCGATCCGGTGGACATGCCGCTGTCGGCGGCGGATCGCGGCTCGGCGATCCATGCCGCGCTCGGCGAATTCACCGAGACGTTTGCGGACAATCTGCCTGACGATCCGGTCGGCGCGCTGATCGCGATCGGCGAGAAGCATTTCGCGCCGCTGATGGAGCGCCCCGAAGCGCGCGCGCTGTGGTGGCCGCGCTTTCTGCGCATCGCCAACTGGTTCGGCGGCTGGGAGACCGGACGCAGAGACGACGTTGCGCGCGTCGCGGCGGAAATTCGCGGCGAGATCGCGATTGCGCTGGAGGCCGGGCGCGTCTTCACGCTGTCGGCCCGCGCCGACCGCATCGAGCATCGCAGCGACCGCAGCTTCGCCATCGTCGATTACAAGACCGGCCAGCCGCCGAGCGGCAAGCAGGTCTATCTCGGCCTGTCGCCGCAGCTCACGCTGGAAGCGGCGATCCTGCGCGAGGGCGGCTTTGCCGGCATTGCCGCCGGCAGTTCGGTCAGCGAGATCGTCTATGTCAGGCTGAGCGGCAACAGGCCGGCGGGCGAAGAACGCCTGCTCGAACTCAAGCTCAATCGCGGCGATCAGGCGCAGGCGCCGGACGATGCCGCGCTCGCGGCGCGGATGAAGCTGGAAGCCTTGATCCGCAGCTTCGAGAACGAAGCACAGCCCTACAATTCGCTCAGCCTGTCGATGTGGTCGAACCGCTACGGCACCTATGACGATCTCGCCCGCATCAAGGAATGGTCCGCGACCGGCGGCGCCGGCGGAGGCGAGGAATGAGCGGGCCGCGCCAGGATATCCCGCAGGCGGTGCGCGAGGCGCAGGCGAAAGCCTCCGATCCGGACGGCTCGGCTTTCGTCACCGCCAATGCCGGCTCCGGCAAAACCCATGTGCTGGCAAGCCGCGTCATCCGCCTGCTGCTCAGCGGCGTGACGCCGGAAAAGATTCTCTGCATCACTTTCACCAAGGCTGCCGCCGCCAACATGGCGGAGCGCGTGTTCACCACGCTGGGCCATTGGGTGACGCTCGACGATGCCGCGCTCGATGCTGCCATCGTCGAGACCGGCGCGCCGCGGCCGAGCGCGCGGCAGCGCCGCCGCGCCCGCGAACTGTTCGCCTGCGCGCTGGAGACGCCGGGCGGGCTGAAAGTGCAGACCATCCACGCGCTGTGCACGCGCCTGCTGCAGCAGTTTCCGTTCGAAGCCAACGTGCCGGCGCGCTTCGCCGTGCTCGACGATCGCGATCAGGCGCAGATGATGGAGCGCGCCAACATCGCGGTGCTGCTGGCGGCGTCCGCCGCCCCCGACAGCGCCGAGGGCCGCGCGCTTGAAATCGCGATGGCCAATGCCGCCGACGCCACCTTCCGCGACGTAGTGCGCGAGGCCTGCCTCAGCCGCCAGAACATGCTGGCCTGGGTCGACCGGGCCGGCGATCCGCAAACCGCATTGGCGCAGCTCGCGCAGACGCTCGGCATCGGTGCCGACGAGCGGCTCGAGGATGTCGAACGCGAGATCGCCAACGGACCGTATCTGCCGTCCTCCGAATGGGAGACTGCCGCCACGCTATTCGAGACCGGCAGCAAGACCGACGCCGATCAGGCCTTACGGCTGCGTCAGGCGCTGGCCGAAGCCGGCAGCGCGCAGGTCGACCGTTATCTTGGCGTCTTCCTGACCGACAAGATGGAGCCGCGCAAATCGCTTGCGACAAAAAAGATCGGCGATGCCCGGCCGGACTTCACGCAACGTCTGGAGCGCGAGCGCGAGCGCGTATTTGCGCTGCTGCAAAAGCGCCGCGCCATCGCCGCGCGCGAGCGTACTCATGCGCTACTGGTGATCGCCAGCGCCGTCGCCGCGCATTACCGCCGTGAGAAGCAGGTGCGCGGCGTGCTTGATTATGACGACCTGATCGACAAGACGCTGGCGATGCTCGACAACGTCTCCGCCGGCTGGGTGCATTTCAAGCTCGACCGCGGCGTCGACCACGTGTTGATCGACGAGGCGCAGGACACCAGCCCGCGGCAATGGGACATCATCGAGCGCATCATCGCCGAATTCGCGGCCGGCCAAGGCGCGCGCGACGGCGTCAAGCGCACGGTGTTCGCGGTCGGCGACGAGAAGCAGTCGATCTTCTCGTTCCAGGGCGCCGAGCCGCGCGAATTCGATCTGCGCAAGCGCGACATCGGCGCCCGCTTCAAGGCGGCGCAGCTCGCCTTCGAGTCGGTGTCGTTCAATTACTCGTTCCGCTCCGGCGTCAGCGTGCTGCAATCGGTTTCCGCGACGTTTGCCACGCCGGAGATTTTCCGCAGCGTCACCACCGACAGCGGCGGCATGGCCCCGCATATGGCGCTCGCCGATGCTGCGCCCGCCATGGTCGAATTGTGGGACCTCGAAGTCGCGGACGCGCGGCCAGAGATCGAAGGCTGGCGCGCGCCGTTCGATGCGGTGGCGGAAACCAGTCCGGACGTGCGGCTGGCGGACCGCGTGCAGCGCGCGATCGGCGACCTGATCGCACGGCGCGAGATGACGGGCCCTGCCGGCAAGCGGCGGCCACTATCCTACGGCGACATTCTCATTCTGGTGCGCCGGCGCGGCACCGCGTTCGATGCGGTGATCCAGGCGCTGAAACACGCGCGGATTCCGGTGGCGGGCGCCGACCGGCTGAAGCTGACCGAGCACATCGCGATCATCGATCTGATGAATCTTGCCGACGCGCTGCTGCTGCCGCGCGACGATCTGGCGCTCGCGGTCGCCTTGAAGAGTCCGCTGTTCGGGCTCGACGACGACGATCTGCTGCTGATCGCGCCGCAGCGCAAGGGAACGCTGCGCGAGGCGCTGGCCCGTCATGCGATGGAGAACACGAAGCTGCACGAGGCGCTGACGAGGCTGGAGCGGTGCGAGCACCGCTTCGCGCAGGAGACACCGTTTTCGTTCTACTCCTGGCTGCTCGGCGGCGATGGCGGCCGCGCGCGGATTCTCGCCCGATTGGGCCCGGAAGCCAACGACGCGCTCGACGAATTCCTCGAACTCGCGCTGAGCTACGAGCGCAAGGAGGCGGCGTCGCTGCAGGGTTTCATGGCCTGGCTGCGCTCGGCCGACATCGAGATCAAGCGCGACATGGAAATCCGCCGCGACGAGGTGCGGGTGATGACCGCGCATGGCGCCAAGGGCCTCGAAGCCGCCGTGGTGTTCCTGATCGACACCACGCGCTCGCCGACCGAATCGCAGCGCCTGTCGCTGGTGCGGCTGCCGCAGGGCAACGCCGCGCCCGGCGCGCCGAATGTCGTGGTCTGGACCGGCCGCAAGGCCGACGATCCGCCCGCCGTCGCCGACGCGCGCGCGGCGATGACCGGCGAGACCGACGACGAATACCGCCGGCTGCTCTATGTGGCGATGACGCGCGCCGCCGACCGGCTGATCGTCGGCGGCGTGCTGCCCGGCAACCGCAAGGAGCCGCTGCCGACCTCGTGGTATTGCCTGATCCGCGACGGGCTTGAGCGCTCCGGCCTGCACATGCAGGCGGTGGAGACGGCTTACGGTCCGGTGCGGCGCTATGCTCGCCCGGAGGATTTCGATCAGCCGACCGCCGATGCCCCCGCGCCGCAGGCGACGTTTTCCGAACCCGCGCCATCGTGGCTGCACAGCATGGCGGCGCGCGAGCGCGATGCGGACACCGTGCTGCATCCCTCCGATCCGCTCGACGAGCGCGACACCACACCACGCCTGCCGCAATCCTCCGAAGCGCGCATCCGTGCCCGGCAGCGCGGCACGCTGGTGCATCGCCTGCTGCAGTCGCTGCCGAATCTTCCAGCGGCGCAACGCAAGGATGCCGCGACAGCATTTCTGACGCGCAACGCCCGCGACACCAATGGCTGGACGCCGCCGGAGCGCGGCGCGCTGGCCACACAGGTGCTGGAGCTGATTGATAATCCGCAATTCGCCGCGGTGTTCGCACCCGGCAGCCGCGCCGAGGTGCCGATCATCGGCCGGCTGCAACGGCGCCACGGTTCGCCGCTCCTGATCTCCGGCCAGATCGATCGTCTTGTCGTCAGCGACACCGAAATTCTGATCGTCGATTACAAGACCAATCAGGCGCCGCCGCAAAGTCCGGACGACACCCCGCCCGCCTATCTGCGGCAGATGGCGCTTTATCGCGCCGTGCTCGGCAGGCTGTATCCCGACCGCGCCGTCCGCTGCTGCCTGTTGTGGACCGAACGTCCTGAAATCGTGGAACTTTCTACCGCTGCCCTTGACGCCGAACTGCGGCCGCATCATCTGATGGGGACCAACCTTGACCCCGCAACCGGCCGTTCATAGGTTGGCACTACAAATTCGAGCGCGATTCTGAATTGAGCGCTTTTCCCGAACAACGAGGCATATCATGAGCGTGGGCAAGGTTTCGGACGCCGACTTCGAGGCAGAGGTTCTCAAGGCGGAAGGTCCGGTCGTCGTCGATTTCTGGGCGGAGTGGTGCGGCCCCTGCCGCATGATCGCACCCGCCCTCGACGAGATCGCCGGCGCGATGGGCGACAAGGTGAAGATCGTCAAGCTCAATGTCGACGAGAGCCCGCAGACCGCGTCGAAGTATGGCGTGATGTCGATCCCGACCCTGATGATCTTCAAGGGCGGCGAGATGGCCTCGCGCCAGGTCGGCGCGGCGCCGAAGCAGAAGCTGCAGCAGTGGATCAGCGCCGCGGTGTAATTTCGGCGAGACGAAATTTGAGGAAGCGGCCGGTGCGCAAGCGCCGGCCGCTTTGGTTTCGTCATCACACACAAAGTCGATCGTCATGGCCGGGCTCGTCCCGGCCATCCACGTTTTTCTTCACGCCTTTAGATTTGGATGCCCGGCATAAAGCCGGGCATGACGATTGAGATCATATCGCGGAACAGATGCCGAAGCGCTATGCGGGCGGCGTGCCGTTGTCCGCCAGCACATGACCGGCGAGATAGAGCGAGCCGGTGACGAGAATGCGCGGCGGCACTTCATAGGCCAGCGCCGCGATCCGGCGCAGCGCCGCCTCGACGCTGTCCGCGATCTCCACGCGCATATCGAGCGCGCGCGCCGCATCGGCGAGTTTTTCCGGCGGCATCGCATTGTCATGACCCGGAATCGGCACCGCAATGATGTGGCGCGTCAGCCCGGCGAAATTGGCGAGAAAGCCCGCGGCATCCTTGTTGCCCATCATGCCGGCGACAATCACCAGCGGGCGCGGCGCGCGTTCTTCCAGATCGCCGAGCGCGGCGGCAACGATGCGCCCGCCATCCGGATTGTGTCCGCCGTCGAGCCACAGCTCGGCATCCTTCGGCGCCATGGCGAGAAGACGACCCGAGGTCAGCGGCTGCATCCGCGCCGGCCATTCGGCGCGGGCAATGCCCTGCTCAAACGCGGCGGGCTCAAGATCAAGCGTGTCGATGGCGCGCAGCGCCGCGATCGCAAGACCGGCATTGTCGAACTGATGCCGGCCGAACAGCCGCGGCGCGGCGAGATCGAGCAGGCCGCGCTCATCCTGATAGACCAGACGGCCGTGCTCGATATTGACGTGCCAGCCTTCGGTCGCGGCATGCAGCGGCGCATGCAATCTGCGCGCCGCCACCTCGATCACCGCCATGGCATCCGGCAGTTGCTCGGCGCAGATCACCGGCACCTGTTTCTTGATGATGCCCGCTTTTTCGCTCGCGATCTGCGCCAGTGACTCGCCGAGAAATTCGGTGTGATCGATGCCGATCGGCGCGATCACGCTGGCAAGCGGCGTCTCGATCACGTTGGTGGCGTCGAGACGTCCGCCAAGGCCGACTTCGAGCAGCAGCACATCGGCGGGATGATCGGCAAACAAACAGAACGCCGCCGCGGTCTCGATCTCGAACACGGTGATCGGCGCGCCGGCATTGGCGCGCTCGCAGCGGTCCAGCGCGACGCGCAGCTGTTCGTCGGTCGCGAGCACGCCGCCGCCAACCTTGCCGAGACGAAAGCGCTCATTGAATCGCACCAGATGCGGCGAGGTGTAGACATGAACGCGCAGACCGGCGGCTTCGAGAATGGCGCGCATGAACGCCACCGTCGAACCCTTGCCGTTGGTGCCGGCGACGTGAATCACCGGCGGCAGCTTCTTCTCGGGATGATCCAGCGCATCGAGGATGCGCCACATCCGCTCCAGCGTCAGGTCGATGCGCTTGGGATGCAGGCTGGTGAGCCGCGCCAGCAAATCGTCCAGCGCGGCCGGGCGTGGTGCGTCCGCACTCACGCGGGCGACGCGTCCGCGGTCATATCGACATCCGGCGGCAGCGATGAGCCCATCGTCTGCGCGACCTCGGAGACAGGCGCCTTGGTCAGCAGGCGGCACAGCCGCGCCAGCGTCGGGCGCAGATCGTGGCGATGCACGACCATATCGACCATGCCATGGTCTTTGAGATATTCGGCGCGCTGGAAGCCTTCCGGCAGCTTCTCGCGAATGGTCTGCTCGATCACGCGGGCGCCGGCAAAACCGATCATCGCGCCGGGCTCGGCGATCTGCACGTCGCCCAGCATCGCATAGGACGCGGTGACGCCGCCGGTGGTCGGGTTGGTCAGCACCACGATGTAGGGCTGCTTCGCCTCGCGCAGCAACTGGATCGCCACCGTGGTGCGCGGCATCTGCATCAGCGACAGGATGCCTTCCTGCATCCGCGCGCCGCCGGAAGCCGCGAACATAATGAACGGCGCTTTCTTCTCCACCGCAAGTTCAAGACCGCGCACGATCGCCTCGCCCGCCGCCATGCCAAGCGAGCCGCCCATGAAATCGAAATCCTGCACCGCGACCACCGCGGGCGTACCTTCGAGCCGGCCGAAGCCGACCTTGAGCGCGTCGTTCATGCCGGTCTTGGCGCGAGCGTCGCGGATGCGATCGACATATTTGCGCTCGTCGCGGAATTTCAGCGGATCGGCCATCACGTCCGGCAGCGCGACGTCGAACCAGGTCTCGTTGTCGAAGATCGACTTGAGCCGCGCGGTCGCGCCCATACGCATATGATAGTTTGAGCCGGGAATGACGAACTGGTTCGCCTCGACGTCCTTGTAAAACACGAGCTGGCCGGAATCCGGACACTTGATCCACAAATTCTCCGGCGTCTCGCGCTTGAGGAAGCTGCGGATCTTCGGCCGGACGACGCTGTTCAACCAGTTCATGTTTCAAGCTCCGTGACGTCGCGATCTTGCGGCGACGATCCAAACTCTCTTTGAAAAGAGAGGCCGGCAGGGCTCCGCAAAATAGCGGCGCTTGCCGGTGAGATTTTAACCAAGACGAGCCTCCCCGCATAGATGCGGTTCGGCGCCCTTCCCCACAAGGGGAAAGAACAACTATTCGGCGGCCTGTTTCGCGCCGTGCACGCCCCGCGCCAGCGCCGTCGCGAGATCGATCACCGCCGGAACGGTCTTGTCCGTGGCGCGTCCCTCCGCATCCAGCGTGACGCGCAAGGCATCGACCAACGCCGAGCCGACAACGGCGCCATCCGCCGCCTGCGCGATGCCGCGGGCGGCTTCCGGAGTGCGGATGCCGAACCCGACGCAGACCGGCAGCGGTGTATGACGCTTGATCCGCGCCACCGCGTCCGACACCGCGCCGGCGTTGGCGCTGGCCGAGCCGGTGATGCCGGTGATCGAGACGTAATAGACAAAACCCGAGGTGTTGGCGAGCACCGCCGGCAGGCGCTTGTCGTCGGTGGTCGGGGTCGCGAGGCGAATGAAGTTCAATCCCGCCTTCAGCGCCGGCAGGCACAATTCGGCATCTTCCTCCGGCGGCAGATCGACCACGATCAGCCCATCGACGCCGGCGGCTTTCGCATCGACCAGAAAGCGGTCGACGCCGTAAATATAGATCGGGTTGTAATAGCCCATCAGCACGATCGGCGTGGCGTTGTCGTCCTTGCGGAAATCGCGCACCAGTTCGAGCGTCTTCTTCAGGGTCATGCCGGCTTTGAGCGCGCGCAGGCCGGCGGCCTGAATCGCCGGACCGTCCGCCATCGGATCGGTGAACGGCATGCCGAGCTCGATGACGTCCGCGCCGGCCTTCGGCAACGCCTTGACGATGGCGAGCGAGGTCGCGGGGTCGGGATCGCCGCACATCAGGAAGGTGACGAACGCCGCGCGGCCTTGCTTGGCGAGTTCGGCAAATTTGGTGTCGATGCGCGTGGTCACGTCGTCTTCCTGCTTCTCAAGATATCGCCGACCTGCGGCACGTCCTTGTCGCCGCGGCCCGACAGATTGACCACCATCAGATGATCGCGCGGCCGCTTCGGCGCCAGCTCCATCACCTTGGCGATGGCGTGCGCCGGCTCCAGCGCGGGAATGATGCCTTCAAGGCGCGACAACAACTGGAAGGCCGCGAGCGCTTCCTCGTCGGTCGCTGACAGATAGTTCACGCGGCCGGTCTCGTGCAGCCAGGAATGCTCCGGGCCGATGCCGGGATAATCGAGGCCGGCGGAAATCGAATGCGCGTCCTGGATCTGGCCGTCGTCGTCCATCAACAGATAGGTGCGATTGCCATGCAGCACGCCGGGACGGCCGCCCGCGATCGAGGCGGCGTGAAGCTGCGTCAGGCCATGGCCCGCCGCCTCGACGCCGAAAATCTCCACCGACGGATCGTCGAGGAACGGATGGAACAGGCCCATCGCGTTGGAGCCGCCACCGATGCAGGCGACGAGCGAATCCGGCAGCCGGCCTTCGAGCTCCTGAATCTGCGCGCGGGTCTCGGTGCCGATCACCGACTGGAAATCGCGCACCATCATCGGATAGGGATGCGGGCCGGCGACCGTGCCGATGCAGTAGAACGTGGTCGCGACATTGGTCACCCAGTCGCGCAGCGCGTCGTTCATCGCATCCTTCAGCGTGCGGGTGCCGGACTGCACCGGCACCACCTTGGCGCCGAGCATCTCCATGCGGATCACGTTGGGCTGCTGCCGCTCGACATCGACCGCGCCCATATAGACGATGCATTCGAGTCCGAAGCGCGCGCACAGCGTCGCAGTGGCGACGCCATGCTGGCCCGCGCCGGTCTCGGCGATGATGCGCTTCTTGCCCATGCGGCGCGCGACCATGATCTGGCCGAGCACGTTGTTGACCTTGTGCGAGCCGGTGTGATTGAGCTCCTCGCGCTTCAGATAGATCTTCGCGCCGCCCAGATGTTCGGTGAGGCGTTCGGCAAAGTACAGCGGCGAAGGCCGGCCGACATAGTGCGCGAGATAGCCGTTCATCTCCTTCTGGAACGCCGGATCGGCCTTGGCGTCCGCATAGGCCTTCTCCAGATCGAGGATCAGCGGCATCAGCGTCTCGGCGACGAAGCGGCCGCCGAAAATGCCGAAATGTCCGCGCTCGTCAGGACCGGAACGAAACGAATTGGGTTTGGACAGACTCATGCAGTCGCAACTTTCGTATGTGGCAACGCGCTTTCCGCTCCGCGCGCGGCGCGGATGAAAGCACGGATCATCTCGGAATCCTTGAGGCCGGGCGCGCGCTCCACGCCGGACGAGACATCGACGCCGCCGGGGCGCGCGATGCCGATGGCTTCCGCGACATTGGCGATGCTCAAGCCGCCGGACAGCATGAAGGAGCGATCGCCCGCGATCGCATCGAGCAGATGCCAGTCGAACGGCACGCCGAGACCGCCGGGACGCGTGGCGTCTTGCGGCGCGCGGGCATCGAACAGGATGCGGTCGGCCGCCGCCGCGTAGCCCGGCACGGCGCCAAGATCGGTGCGGCTTTCCACCGCGATCGCCTTCATCACCGGAAGCCCGAAGCGCTGCTTGATGTCGCGCACGCGCGCAATGCTCTCGCGGCCATGCAGTTGCAGCCAGTCGGGCCGCAATGTCTCGACGATATTGGCAAGCGTGGTGTCGTCGGCATCCACCGTCAGCGCGACCTTCGCCGCGCGGCCCGCCGCGAGCCGGCCGAGCTCGCGCGCCGTCTCCAGCGCGACATGACGCGGCGAGAGCGGAAAGAACACGAATCCCACCATGTCGGCACCCGCGCCCAGAGCCGCTTCAAGCGTCTCGGGCGTGGACAGACCACAAATTTTCACGACCAGCGACATGGCGTTCCGACGAAAGGATAAGGATGGGGCGGGTTCTACAACGTCACGCCGGGCTTGTCTTGCCCGATGGCCAGCGGCCGGGCCGCCCCGCGCGCCTCTGCCGGCGGCAACCGGGCCGGCGGGACCAGCGTCGCCCCGTAACCGTCCCTGGACGGGGTGGAATAACCCCCCTGAGCCCGCAGATCGGCGAGTTGCTGGCGCGCCTCGCGGGCCTCGGCCTCATGGCGCCGCGCGGCGCGGCGCCAGTGGCGCTGGCCGAACCAGGTGGCCACGCTGCCGGCCACCACGCCCAGCATCGCCACCGCGATGATCACGATGAACAGCGGCAGGGTCAGCGCCACCGCGGGATTGCCGGAATTGAACGGATCGAACGACAGCGTGACGAACTGCCGGTTGGCGACCGCGAAGGCCAGAAAGATCAGCGCCAGCGGCACGATCACAATGGCATTGAGAACCTTGCGCATCCCGATCCTTCTGCGCTGCAGGCAGCGATGCGCGGACCCGGCGGATCAGTTCGCGCCGAGATCGCCCTGGCCGTCGTTGTCGCGGTTGAGCCGTTCGCGCATTTCCTTGCCGGTCTTGAAGAACGGCACGCTCTTCTGCTCGACCGGGACATGCGCGCCGGTCCGCGGATTGCGTCCGGCGCGGGCCGGACGATGCTTGACTGAAAACGCGCCAAAACCACGCAGCTCGACCCGATCGCCGCGCGCAAGCGCGGCGACGATTTCATCGAGAATCGCGTTCACAATGTTCTCCACGTCTCTTTGATAGAGGTGGGGATTATGTTCGGCGATGCGCTGAACCAGCTCGGATTTGATCATCTACCTGGGCGCTCTTGAATTTTGCTGCACCATTTCCTTGAAAAAGCCTTGAACTGTCAAGTCGCTAAATCCAGCGGAAGGGCGCGAAAAGACGCGATATTCGGCGTTTTGGAGCCTCTCCGATTGCAGAACGGTAACTGAAAGCGGATTCAGACATTCACGGGTCATTCTCAACGGCTCGCCGGCGGCTGCCACACCGCGAGCATACCTTCGAGACCGAGCCGATCCGCCGCCGCGACCATCCCGTTCTGCTCGAGGCTGCGCGCCAGTGACGACAGACCCAGCGAATCCAGCACCACGGCGACACTCGCGCGCAGGAAGGTCATGTCGCTCAAGCGCGGCGACAGCTTGAAATCGCGCACCGGCAGCTCCGAGTTGATCTTCTTGTTCGCCACCAGCCACGCCACCGCGGTCTTTTCATCGCCGAGCTGATCGACCAGCTTGAGGCCGATCGCCTGTCGGCCGGTAAACACGCGACCATCCGCCACGGTCTGCAGATTGGCGTCGTCCATGCCGCGCCGGCTCTTCACCAGATCGCGAAACCAGGCGTAGGAATCCTTCACCAGTGCATCCAGCGCGGCGCGCGCTTCCGGCGAGGTCGGCTCATAGCCGTTCGGCGCGGCCTTCAGTGGCGAGGACTTCACCTCCTCGATCTTGACGCCGATGGTCTTCAGCAATTCGGACACATTGGGAATCTGGAACAGCACGCCGATCGAACCGACCAGCGAACTCTGCTGCGCGACGATGTGATCGGAGGCGAGCGCGGCGATATAGCCGCCCGACGCCGCGAGGCCCTCGACCACCACGACCAGTGGCTTTTTCGCCTTGAGACGCGTCAAGGCGTCGTAAAGCTGTTCGGAGCCCGCCGTGGTGCCGCCGGGCGAATTGATATGCACGATGACGGCGGCGGCTGACGACTTCTCCAGACGCTCCAGCGCCTCGACGCGCGTCTGATCGCTGCGGATCAGGCCATCGATCTTGACGCGGGCGATGTTGCCCGAGCCCGACAGCGCGCTGCGGCCCGCCGGACTCGCCAGCACGCCGATCCCGGCGATCGCGACGATCACGGCAAGCGCGGCGACCACCCGCCAGAAGGTGAGCTTGCGCCGGATCCGGCGGCGATCGACGATCAGATCGGAATCAAGCGACATGAAAATTCCCCCGACAAACTTTGCACCGCTTGGCACGGCGCGCGACATCTTATCGTCCGCACGTCCTTGATAGGAGGTAACTCCAATACATCAAATGTCCTGCAAATAGAAGAAGCGGGCGCGCAGGAGTTCCACGCGCGCGACGAACAACCGTCACAATGCGATTTGTCGATCCGCGCAATTCGGCTGCACGAATCGACGCAGCGAAAAAACTCAAACAAAAAGGGCTCCGGAAAATCCGGAGCCCTGATCGTTGCGACAGATCATTGCGACACGAGGTGTCGCTCTGTTGCTTACTTCTCGCGCTTCTTGAGCGCGTTGCCGAGAATGTCGCCCAGCGTCGCGCCCGAATCGGACGAGCCGTACTGCGCGATGGCTTCCTTCTCCTCGGCGACTTCCAGCGCCTTGATCGACACCTGGACCTTGCGGGCCTTCTTGTCGAACTGGATGACGCGGGCGTCGACCTTCTCACCGACCGCGAAGCGCTCGGCGCGCTGGTCGTTGCGATCGCGCGCAAGTTCCGAACGCTTGATGAAGGTAGCGAAGTCGGTGCCGGTGATCTGCACCTCGATACCGGTATCCTTGACCTCGAGGATTTCGCAGGTCACGACCGCGCCCTTCTTGACATCGCCCGGCTCGGCGAAGGGGTCGCCTTCGAGCTGCTTGATGCCGAGCGAGATGCGCTCCTTTTCGACATCGACGTCGAGGACGATGGCCTTGACCATGTCGCCCTTCTTGAAGTTGTCGATCACCTGCTCGCCCGGCTGCTTCCAGTCGAGGTCGGACAAATGCACCATGCCGTCGACATCGCCGTCGAGGCCGAGGAACAGACCGAATTCGGTCTTGTTCTTGACTTCGCCTTCCACGGTCGAGCCGACCGGGAATTTCTCGACGAACACTTCCCACGGATTGCGCATGGTCTGCTTGAGGCCGAGCGAGATGCGGCGCTTGGCGGAATCCACCTCGAGCACCTGCACTTCGACTTCCTGCGAGGTCGAGACGATCTTGCCGGGGTGCATGTTCTTCTTGGTCCACGACATCTCGGAGACGTGGATCAGGCCTTCGATGCCCGGCTCGAGCTCGACGAACGCGCCGTAGTCGGTGATGTTGGTGACGCGGCCGGTGAAGCGCGCGTTGAGCGGGTACTTCGCCTCGATGCCCTGCCACGGATCGTCCAGCAACTGCTTCA
>MKUJ01000010.1:240008-255251 GCA_001897755.1 Afipia sp. 64-13 | reverse complement strand
CTGGCTGGAGAACAGAAATCCTAACTCAAAATCGGGGGCGTTTCAGGGGTGCAGGTCAATATCCGCGATGTTTCTAAGGGCGATATTTACTTTGACTATGTCGTCCATCACATGGTCAGTGCTTTCCAAAATTGTCTTGATGTTTCTTAAGCACTGGCTTGCCTGCTCTTTCACACCGCCAGCTACTATTTTCCCGGTTTTCGGGTCCAAGGGAAGTTGACCCGAAATGTGATTGTAATGAGAAAAAGCGACAGTTTGGGAGTAGGGACCCTTTGGCGCATCCTCCGTATTGTTTGCTTCCACCACAATGTAACGTGCGTCTTCAGGAGCTTGCGGAGGCGTGCCATCTCCATGCGAAACAACAGCCTCGATTTGCACCAAGGCATTCCTAGGCAAGGCTGAGACGGCCATAACCGTCAACGCGGGAAGTGAGTTTGGAAAAAATGTTATGTAAACTTGCTTTGCGGTCTCGATGTCTTCGACCTTTGAAAGGAAGATGTTGATCTTGACGATATCTTCCATAACGTGGTCGATACTTTTGAGGATGGCGCGAATGTTATCCAAACACTGCCGAGTTTGCTCTTTTAAACCGCCAGCTACGATTTCTCCGGTCTTCGGATCGATAGGCAATTGAGCCGAAATGTTGTTGTAGTGGGAAAAGGCAACCGTTTGCGTGGAGAGAGGATCTCTCGGCGCCTCCGCTGTATTTCTTGCGACCTTTTGGAGATCACCGGCCTGCGGCGCACCTGGAATGGTACCTTCGCCGTGGGATACAAGTGCTTCAATTTGCACCAAGGCCCCCATAGGCAGGGCGTCGACTGCCACTGAAGTCCTCGCAGGCACATAAGCCGGGAAAAACTGTCTATAAACTTCGTCTACGGCTTCAAGATCCGTGATGTGCGTGACGAATACAGTGATCCGAACTGTATCTTCCATCACATGGTCGATACTTTCCAAAATTGCTTTGATATTTTCGAAGCACTGCCGAGCTTGTTCCTTTGCGCCGCCGCCGACCAACTTGCCGGATTTTGGATCGATAGGGAGTTGAGCTGCGAGATTGTTGTAGTGAGAGAACGCTACAGTTTGCGAGTACGGGCCTATGCTTTTTGGGGCCTTGTTCGTGTTTTTTGCTGATACCACATTAAAACCGCTCATGAGTGATTGCCTCTCAGGTGACAGATGTCTTGTTGACATTCGTAAGTAAACATTTTTTTACTAATCTATAAACATGAAATCCACAATATTTCTCAGCGAAAGAATTTAGATTTCGATGGCGGCCGGCTCGTCGCTTTGCGACAAACGGGATCTCGCCGGCGAAACGCCAGCAAGTCAGGGAAGCAATCACATTCGTTATTTCGGCTCGCATCTTCGGGACGAAGTGTGCCTCCGTTCCCGCGCGCTTCGGCGGCCTGGTCGATTACGGTGGTGGCGCGGACAAAATAGCGTCCGGCGCCGGCAACTGGGTCCTCGACACCGCCAATTTCAACGCCGAGCCCTTCACGGTGAGCACGAGCTGCAATCCACGCGTTGTCACGCCGAACCGGATCATCCTCACCGACTGACCTGCTACTGAACTTTCATCTGGGGACAATGAGTCTCGGCGGATGTTACGCCGTCTGGCGCAGGGTGAGCGACGTGTGATCGGCGGAACTGGTCGAGATTGCTCAGCCGATCAAATGTTGCGGTGAGGTTGGCGGCGTAAGCCGCCGGGGTGAGATAGCCCAGCGCCGAATGCGGACGCTGCCCATTATAATCATCAACCGAGGCGCGGGCTGAAATGACCGAACTTGAACAACGGTGTCTGGCAACTCTTAAGCGTATCGCTAGTGCGCTTGAGGCGACTCGACCCAAACCAAAGGAGGTCCCGCTGGCATTGTTGATGCTAACTCACTGCTAAGCGGTGCGGGACTGCTTTTGCCCGCACCGCTCACCATTTCCATGATGCCCTTACGCCGCGGGAGCGGCATGCGCGCCATGCGCCATATTTGCGACAGGTTTCCTCAGGCGCTCGTTGATGATCGGCTTCAACACGAAGAAGCCGAGCAGCGCCGCGACGATATTCATGCCGCAGCCCAGCGCATAGACGATGTGCCAGTTGCCGGTCGTATGCGTCAGCAGATTGCCGACCGGCACCAGCAGCGAGGCCGCACCCTTGGCGGTGTACATGATGCCGTAATTGACGGTGACGTATTTTCGGCCGAACGCGTCGCCGACCGTGGCGGCGAACAGGCTGAAGATGTCGCCCCAGAACAGGAACACCAGCGCGTCGGTGATGATGAACGAGATCGCCGTGGTGCCGAAGAACCCGAACGCGGCGAGACACAGCGCCTCGATCGCGAACGAGATGCCCATCATGTTGGCGCGGCCGATGTGATCGGAGATCCAGCCGTTCAACGGGCGTCCGACGCCGTTGGTGATGTTGTGCGCGGTGAGTGCGGCGACAATCGCAGGCGTGCTCATGCCGAAGATCACCACCATGGCGTCGGCGATGCCGCGCTCCTTGGCGATCGGAGCCAGTTGCGCCGTCGACATCAGGCCGCCGGCCGCGACCAGGAAGAACATCAGATACATCACCCAGAAGATCGGCGAACGCAGCGCCTGCGACGGCGGAACGTCTTCGGCCCCCTGCGCCACCTTGATGTTCGTCATCGGCACCGTGTCGCTCGCGAGCGGTGCCTTGATGAAATTCGAGATCACCACGATGATGACCCCGTAGATGATCGCGAACACCAGAAACGTGTGCTGATAGCCGCTGCTCTCGATCATCGCACGGATCGGCGCGATGGTGATTGCCGCGCCGGCGCCGAAGCCGGCCGCCGTCAGCCCACCGCATAATCCGCGTTTGTCAGGAAACCATTTCAGCGCGTTGCCGACGCAGGTGCCATAGACCGCGCCGCCGGCGATGCCGGCGATCGCACCGCCGAGATACAGCATCCCGAGCGACGATGCGCGTGAATTGATGAACCATGCGAGGAAGGTGCAGATGCCGCCGGCGAGCACCATCCAGCGCGGTCCGATGCGGTCGACGATGGCGCCCTCGAACGGCACCAGCCAGGTCTCGAGCAGGATGAAGATGGAGAAGGCGACCTGGATTTCCGCCTTGCTCCATCCCCACTGATGTTGAATCGGCAGGACGAACAAGGTCCAGCCGTATTGCAGGTTGGCGACGCTGGCCATGCAGATGATGCCGAAGATAAGCTGCCACCAGCGATTGGCGCTTGGAGCCGCGCCCGGGCTTTCTAAGATTGTTGAGGTTGACATGGAGAGCACTCCCCTGCGGGCAAAGCGCTCGTGAGGTCAGCTTTCACCGGCTTCTGCGGGATGCCAGCAGTTTTGGATTGAAATCTTTTCGAGCAACACGCAGGGTTGGAACAGTGTTCCAGCCGCCACGATTAACTTTTGGTCATGATGGATGAGAGGCTGGGCGGAGATACAGAAGCGTTCGCGCCTCTGTGATGGCGAGGAGAGGGATGTCGCTGCTTCGCGTGCCGGCAGTCCGAACAGGGCGCTGTCAGGACGTGCGAAACCCGGGGAGCGCAACGGGGAGGGCCGCGCGCCGTTTCCTTTGCCGGCAAACGGGAGGCCCGCGCACGCTTTCGATTTTTCAGCGTTGGCCCAATGAAAAACCGCGCCGCCCATGGAGAGACGACGCGGCAAGTCTGGGATGAAACGACTTTCGTCGACGGGGAAGTGGTGGCCAAGTGACCGCTGACAAAACCCGCGCCCGAAAACTAATGGCGAATCCCCCGGGTTCCCATGTGACACTTCGGCCGGTGTGACGACTTGTCCCGCTCGTTGGTGAAATGCTGCGCCGCAAAATGGACGGCGCATCTGCCGTCCGGGCGTGCGGTAGATATCCACTGTGGGCCGACGTCGGATTTAACCGTCATATCCAGCCGTCTTCACGCGCAGGCTTCACCGCCCTGACGCGCTCTTTCGAGAGCTTTGTCCCGCAGCTCGTCGCTGCCTCCTCGATCTTTTGCACGGATATTCAGCGCATTCGGCAAGACGAGCCGGGTCGGCTGCTGTCGATGCTTTCGGAATGGACGCCATGAACATGTGGATGAACCACACGTTCCGTCATTTTGTCGCACGTGAAATCCCTGAGGGCTCATTGACTCGATTTTCGTTATATTCGTACGAATACATCGTGCATCAGCGAGGGCTGACGCGATGTATTTTTCTTTCGGGGGCTCTGTCGATGCGTCGTTTCTACAAGCAAATCCTGTTGTCTTCGGTGGCAAGCGCGGTGCTGCTGCCATGTGCTTCGGCGCAGGAGCGGGCTGACGTCTATGCTCTCGGAGAAATTCAGGTGGTCGGCGCTCGCCTCGGCGAGGAGCAGAACGGCGTCGGCTCGGCTACCGTGACGCGCGAGCAGACCTGGACGTTTCAGAAGAACACGCTCGATCAGGCGGTCAATCTCGTTCCCGGCGTGAGCGCCAATCTGGATTCGAACGGCCGCCGCAATGAGAGCGACATCTTTGTTCGGGGTTTTGGCCGATGGCAGGTGCCCCTGACCATCGACGGCGTGCGCGTCTATCTGCCTGCCGACAACCGGCTCGACTACAACCGCTTCCTGACCTCTGACCTGTCGGAGATTCAGATCCAGAAGGGCTATGCCTCCGTCATCAACGGGCCGGGCGCGATGGGTGGCGCAATCAATCTGGTGACACGCAAACCGACCAAGCCCTATGAGGCGGAGTTCCAGAGCGGCCTGTCATTCGGCGGACATGGAGAATTCCAGGGCTGGAACAACTATCTAATGGCCGGTTCGCGCCAGCAGGACTACTACGTCCAGGGCAGCTTCAGCTATCTCGATCAGAATTTCTGGACCATGTCCGACAGATACCGGCCGACAGCGAATTCGCTGGAAAAAGGCGGGCGCCGCGACAATTCGGATAACAGCGACTGGCGGGCCAACGTCAAGGCCGGATGGACGCCGAACGCAACCGACGAATACTCGATCAACTTCATCAAGCAGAAGGGCGAGAAGGGCGCACCGCTCAACGTCTACAACAATCCGCCCGTGCCTCCGAACAGCTACTGGCGCTGGCCGACGTGGAACGTGCAGAATCTGGCGTTCATGTCCAACACCCAGCTCGGCAACGCGTCCTACGTCAAGACGAAGCTGTATTACAACACGTTCGACAACGTGCTCGATGCATATGACGATATCTCATACTCGACGCAGTCCGCCAACGGACGCTTCCGCAGCATCTATGAAGACCAGGCGCATGGCGGCAGCGCAGAATTCGGCACCGAGCTTATTCCCATGAACAGCCTGAAGGCGGCGTTCCACTATCGCGCCGACCGGCATGTCGAATGGAATCACAACAGGCCGACGAGTCCCAATCCCTCGTTCAATTACATCGAGCCGCCGCAGACGCAGAAGCAGCACACCTGGTCGGTGGCGGCGGAGAATACTTTCCACGCCACCTCCAGCCTCGATTTCGTCGGCGGCATCAGCTACGACAAATACGCCATCGACAGAGCCGAGGAGTTCAACAGCGGCACCCGAAGCCTCTTCGAATATCCGCGCGGCGGCGCCGATGCCTTCAACTGGCAGACCGCGGCGATCTGGCGCTACAGCGACACGGGGCAGTTCAGCGCGTCGGTGTCCGACCGTGCGCGCTTCCCGGTGCTTTTCGAGCTCTACAGCACGCGGTTCGGCACCGCGACGCCAAATCCCAATCTCGGGCCGGAGCGGGCGCGCAACTACGAACTCGCGTGGAAAGGCACCTTCGCTTCCGGCACCCGCCTGTCGGCCGCGGTGTTCTACAGCGACGTCAAGGACATGATTCAGACCGTGGTGCTGCCTGACACCACCACGCAGACGCAGAATGTCGGAGACGGCAGGTTCTATGGTTTCGAGACCTCGGCCGAAACCCAGGTGACGGAGCAACTGAAGGTCGGCGGCAACTACACCTATATCCGTCGCACCATCCACGATCCGTTGCAGCCCAATCTGCAGGCGACCGGCGTGCCCACCCACAAGGCGTTTCTCTATGCGTCCTGGCAGCCATTGGATCGCTGGACGCTGACGCCGAGCCTTGAGGTGGCCAGTTCGCGCTGGAGCGATGTCACCACCAACCCGGTTCAGGCATTCCCCTATGTTCTGACCGGGGCCTATGTACTGGGTAATATTCAGGCTGAGTACAAGGTGGCATCCAACTTCGACATTGCGGTCGGCGTCAGGAACCTCTTTGACCAGAACTTTGAGCTTGCCTGGGGACTGCCGCAGCCGGGCCGCAACTACTACCTCAAGATGCGTGCGACCTTCTGAGGGCCGCCGCGATCGGCGGCGGGACGAGCTTCTGCCGGTGACTGCATGAAGTCGCTCCTTATTTCGCACCCCGGAGGCCCAGGAGCCTGGGTGTGGCTGGTTGTTTTGCGATGCAAAATAGAAAATCAGCCGCTTGCGGAATGAGATGGATTTGGCATTCTGGGTTCCCGTAACGGGGACCCACGTCCATTAGCACGCAAACTTTCGATCACACGCGCCGG
Source organism: Afipia sp. 64-13 (assembly GCA_001897755.1). Taxonomy (GTDB): domain Bacteria; phylum Pseudomonadota; class Alphaproteobacteria; order Rhizobiales; family Xanthobacteraceae; genus Afipia. The sequence goes on along the minus strand of MKUJ01000010.1, from coordinate 248,747 downwards.
CCCGACTCCGCTCTGGTCTGGATCGTCGCTGTCGTCCTGCCATTTCTGTTGCTCACGCCGGCGATCTGGAACGGCTATCCGCTCTTGCAATACGACACCGGCGGCTATCTGGCGCGCTGGTACGAAGGCTATCTGGTGCCGAGCCGCTCGACGGTGTTCGGCCTTTACCTCTATTTCGGCCGCGGCTCGTTTTTCTGGATCAATCTCGCCGCGCAGGCGCTCGCGACATTCTGGATCCTGCAACTGACGCTGCGGGTGTTCGGCATCACGCGGCCGGGCAGGCTGCTGTCGATCGGGCTTGTGCTGACGCTCGCCACCGCGCTGCCCTGGCTCGCCAGCATGCTGCTGACCGACATCTTCGCCGGCCTTTCGGTGCTGGCGCTGTATGTGCTGGTGCTGCACGGCGACAAGACCTCGCGGGTCGAAAAGGTCTCGTTGTTCGTGTTCATCGCCTTTGCCGGCGCTACCCATAGCGCGACGCTGGGCGTGCTGCTCGGCCTGTGCTGCGTCGGCTGGATGGCGTGGCCGTTCCTGCGTGGACGGTTGTCGGTAACGGGGCTGCTGCAAGGCAGTCTGACCATCGTGGTCGGCGCTTTGATGCTGCTGGCCGCCAATTTCGCGCTGTCCGGCAAACTGGCCTGGACGCCCGGCGGCTATGGCGTCGCCTTCGGCCGCATGCTGCAGGATGGCATCGTGGCGCGCTACCTCAACGACCATTGCGGCAAGGCCGTCTTCAAGCTTTGCCCTTATCGCAACGCGCTGCCGCCGACCGCCGACGACTTTCTCTGGGGCAACAGCATGTTCAACACGCTGGGCCGCTTCGAGGGCATGAACCAGGAGATGAGCTACATCGCGTTGCACGCGCTGGCCGAATATCCGCTCTGGCAGGCGCGCGCGGCGTTGGTCGCGACGGCGGAACAGCTCGTGCAGGTGGCCACGGGCGAGGGCACCCATGGCTGGATCCCGCACACTTATGGCATCATCGAGCGTTATTATCCGCGGCAGATCGGGGCCATGCGGGCCGCGCACCAGCAGCATTGGGACATCAACTTCAAGCCGTTCAACTGGGTCCACGTCCCGGTTGCGCTCTTGTCGATGCTGCTCACCGTCGCGCTGATCGGCGGCGCGATCCGGCGGCGCCGGCTCGATGACCTGACGCTGCTGGCGACGACGGTGACGCTCGCGCTGCTCGGCAATGCCTTCATCTGCGGCGTGATCTCGGGGCCGCACGACCGCTATGGCGCGCGTATGGTCTGGATCGCGACCTTCGTGGTGCTGGTGGCGTATGAGCTGCGGCGGCGGCAACATGCGCGCGACGAAGCGCCGGACATGACCACGGGCATCCCGGCGGCGCCGCCGGCGGGCCTGACGTGACCGAACCCGGACCAGAAACGCGGCAGAGAGGCTGGCTCTCCAGCCATATCCTTCCGGCCTCAGGCACCATGATCGGCGTTGCCGCGACCCTGATCGGTCTGGTCAAGATCGCCGAGGCGCGGATCGGTCCCAGTCATGTCGATGAGTTCGCCGCGCTGACCACGCTGCCATTTCTGGTCAGCGCCATCGCATCCTATGTCTCGATGCGGCATGAGCGGAACGCAAAACTCAGCGCTCGCTGCGAACTGCTTGCCGACCAGACTTTCCTGGTCGGGCTCGTCAGCATCGCCTTGGTCGCCGTGTTTTTCGCTTACGAAGTGATCTAGCGGCATAAAAAAAGGGGGAAGCTGCTGCTTCCCCCAGTCTGGAACGATCTCTCTAGTCCTGTCGGTTTGCTAGGCCATGCTGGTTTGCCGGGCCGTTGCGGAGGCTGCTTCACCCGGCGCGCGCTCGTTGCTCTTCTGAATGAAGTTGCGGCGCATCGGCTTGATCACGAAGATTGCCGTCAGGGCCGCAATCGCGTTCGCAGCCACCGCAATCACGAACACCGCGTGCCAGCCGTACTGCTTGGCGATGATGCTGCCGAACGGCACCAGCAGCGCGGCCGTGCCCTTGGCGGTGTAGAGCATGCCGTTGTTGGTGGTGGCGTATTTCGCCCCGAACGTGTCGCCGCTGGTGGCCGGGAACAGGCTGTAGATTTCGCCGAACACGCCGAAATAGATCGCCGTCGCCAGCACGAACACCATCGGGATATGGCCATAGCTCGCCAGCGTCAGCAGCATCAGCGCCGCGGTGCCGAAAGCGATGAACATCGTGGGCTCGCGGCCGATGGTGTCGGAGACGAAACCGAACATCGGACGTCCGAAGCCATCGAAGATGCGGTCGAGCGAGATCGCCATGGTCAGGGCGGCCATCTGGAAGCCCATCAGGCTGACCGGCTCGTTGGCGATCTTGAAATCGTGCGCGATCGGCGCGATCTGCGCGGCCGCCATCAGGCCGCCGGACGCGACCAGCACAAAGGTGACGTACAGCACCCAGAAGATCGGCGTGCGCAGGGTCTGCGAGGGCGTGAAATCGGCCGTGGTCTGCGGCAGGTTGAGCTTCTTCTTCCGGATCGGCAGGTTGACGGTCGGCTTGCGCAGGAAGAAGCCGAGCAGGCAGACGATGATGCCCTGGCCGACGCCGAAATCGAAGAATGCGGTCTGATAGCCGCTCGAGGTGATCATGTGGGCGATCGGCACCACGGTCAGCGCCGCGCCCGCGCCGAATCCGGCGGCGGTGGCGCCGGCCGCGAGGCCGCGTCGGTCCGGAAACCACTTCAGCGCGTTGCCGACGCAGGTGCCATAGACTGAGCCGGCGCCGATGCCGGCCACGACCGCAGCGGCATAAAGCACGACCACCGAGCTTGCGTAGGAGTTCAGCACCCAGGCCAGCGCGACCATCACGCCGCCGAACATCACCACGATGCGGGGGCCGTAGCGATCGACGAACCAGGCCTCGACCGGCACGAGCCAGGTCTCCGTGACGACGAAGAAGGTGAAAGCCAACTGGATGGCCGCGCGACCCCAATGGAATTTCTGGTCGATCGGATCGACGAACAGGGTCCATCCGTATTGCAGGTTGGCGACCATCGCCATGCAGCCGATGCCCATGGCGAGCTGGAACCAGCGGAAGCTGCCTTTACCCTCAGCCGGAAGCTGAGCCACTCCTGAGTCAGTCATGTTTCCTCCCAATAGCGCGCTGTTATCGGGTCAAGCCCGCGCGTGGAGGAAAGTCTGGTATATTAAATTCCACGAAGCAATGTTCCGGCGCAAATTGGCGGCGCGACTTGATCCGTGCAAATTGTCGAACATTATCTTTTTATATCAGTATATTATGCCGATTTATTAATATGATTTATGAGCGGAACAGAGCAGTCGGCTGCAAAATTTTTTAAAAAAAGTCACTGTGTCGTGCTGTCGCAGCGCCAGCGACCTATCGCCGCATGATGATTGTGCGGTGATTTTCGATCAACGCGTGTCGGTCCGCACGTCGGAGGCCACCGGCTGCTGGACGGTTGGCAATGCCGCCCGGCGCAGGCCGATCAGTTCGGCGGTGCGGATGGCGGAATTGCGCCAGAACGCGAACGAATTGATGCGCGAGTTCTCGAGAATGGCGATCGCCACCGCCGAGAGGAACGGCAGGCTCTGCAGCACCAGCACCCCGGCGAAGATGTAGATCTCGCGCACTTCCTTCTGGTTGAAGGCGACCAGCACCACCGCGCCGATCAGCAGCAGGGCGCCGATCACCGCTTCCCAGAACGCCTGGAATTCGACCGACATCATCGACAGGCCGCCCTTGGAGGTGCGGGCGAACGGCAGATGTTCGGTGATCAGGCCGTTGGCCACCGCGCGCGACACTGTCCATTGCACCGACATCGCGGCGATCATGGCGCCGAGCATCTGTCCGGTCTTGATCGGCACGCGCAGGCGATAGAGCGTCAGGAAGTGGGCGAGCGACACCACGAACGCGGCGATGATCGGCAGCGTCAGGATCTTGTCGGGGATGGCGATGTCGGCGAACGAGACCACCGGCACCCAGATCAGATTGAGGATCGCAACCACGACGCCGAGGCTTTCGGCGCCGAGCCAGTTCAGCCAGCCGAGCGCGAATTCGCGCTTCTGGTCCGGCGTCAGCCGGCTCGCGCCGGGCAGGAAGCGCCGCCAGTGCTTCTTGACGATCTGGAAGCCGCCATAAGCCCAACGGTGGCGCTGCTTCTTGAAGGCCTCATAGGTGTCGGGCAGCAGGCCGTGGCCGTAGCGGCGGTTGGTGTAATGCGTGGTCCAGCCCTGCTCGATGATGGCGAGGCCAAGGTCGGTATCCTCGCAGATGGTGTCGCCGGCCCAGCCGCCGGCCATGTCCATCGCCGCGCGGCGGATCAGGCACATCGTGCCGTGCACGATGATGGCATTCATCTCGTTGCGCTGGACCATGCCGATGTCGAAGAAGCCGGCATATTCGCCGTTCATGATGTAATGCATCAGCGAGCGGTCGCCGTCGCGATGGTCCTGCGGCGCCTGTACCAGCCCGACATGCGGATCGGCGAAGGCCGGGACCAGATCCTTGAGCCAGTCGGGCGTCACCACATAGTCGGCGTCGATGATGCCGATGATCTCGGCGTCGGCGGCGGTGCGTTCCATGGCGATCCGCAGCGCGCCGGCCTTGAAGCCCTGCACCTTCTCGGCATTGATGAAGATGAAGCGTTCGCCGAGGGTGCGGCAGTGATCCTGGATCGGCTGCCAGAAGGTCGGATCGGGTGTGTTGTTGATGATCACCACGCACTCGAAGTTCGGATAGTCGAGCCGCGCCACCGCATCGAGCGTCTGCTTGAGCATCTCCGGCGGCTCGTAATAGGCCGGAATGTGGATCGAGACCTTCGGAAACTTGCCGTCGGCCGGCGGCGGCAGCGGCTCGGCAATCAGCCGGGCCGGCTTGCGGCCGAACGCGACGGTGGCGATTTCCTCGATCCGGGCCATCGCAATCGCCACCAGGGGCACCAGCAGGATGACGCCGAGGGTGAGGGCGAAGGCGGAGCCGAACACGAAGTAGTGGCCGTTCCAGTAGGCGAAGACCGCCGCCGCCCAGGCGCCGGCGCCGTTGGCGGCGACGGCGAGCACGAAGGCCTGCAGCGGGGTCGGGTGGATCAGGCGCAGGATCGGCAGCGAGAGCAGGATGCCGACCAGCAAAGCGATGCCCGCGAGCTTCCAGTAGTCCTGATTGACGATCGGGCCGGTCCAGGAAAATTTCGGCTCGCGGTCGGCATTGAGAATGCCCCAATAGGGACCGACGCCGCCTTCGAAGAACTTCCAGGGCTGATCGATCGCTTCGACGATGTTGTAGTCCATGCCGATCGCATCGGCGCGGGTGACGAAGTCGCGCAGCACATGGGCCTGCTCGAAGGTGCCCGGATTGGCGTTCTTCAGGTTATAGCCGGCGCTCGGCCAGCCGAATTCGGCGATGACGATGCGCTTGCCGGGAAAGGTGTTGCGCAACAGGTTGTAGAGGTACATCGCCTGATCGACGGCCTGCTTGTCGGTGAAATTTTCCCAGTACGGCAGGATGTGCGCAGCGATGAAGTCGACCGCCGAGGACAGTTGCGGATTGTCGCGCCAGATGTTCCAGATTTCACCCGTGGTGACGGGGACATTGACCTGTTTCTTGACACGCTGGATGAGCGCGATCAGGTCGTCCACCTTCTGCTCGCCGCGGTAGATGGTCTCGTTGCCGACCACGACGCCGATGACGTTGCTGTTGCGGCGGGCGAGTTCGATGGCGGCCTGGATCTCGCGCTCGTTGCGGTCGGAATTCTTGTCGATCCAGGCGCCGACCGTGACCTTGAGGCCGAATTCGGCGGCGATCGGCGGGACCAGTTCGACGCCGCCCGTCGAGGAATACAGACGGATCGCCTTGGTCATGGTCGAGAGCGTCTTCAGGTCGGCGCGGATTTTCTCGATGGTCGGAATGTTGTCGACATCGGGATGGGCGCTGCCTTCAAACGGCGCGTAGGAGACGCTGGGAAGAATACCCTTGAAGTCCGGAGCTTCCTGTTGGTCCCGCAACACACCCCACAAAGCGGCGTGAAGGGCGGTTACACAAAGCAGAACGGCGACGACAGCTCGCATCGCAACAAAACCATCCGGGACCAAAATGGAAAATCGACGGGCCTGTCCCCAAGGCTCGATCAGGGCGGCGCTTAAAGCTTAGCCAAGCTCGCTCTTTTACGCCATGCGATTTAACATCTGGTATGATGCGATGGCGTTTTAAGGGCCGTAGCGCGGGACATTTCGAAAAACTTTGCGCGAATGCCCCGCGCGGACGGCTTACTTGGCCGGAGCCGGTGCGGGCGCCGGTGACGCAGGCGCCGGGTTTGCCGGTGCAGGAGCCGCTGCGGGAGCACCGGCCGGTTGCGCCGACGGGTTGATCCAGCAGGCATGGACCCGGCTGTTCAGCGTTTCGGCGACCTTGTTGTCGATCTGGCCGCCGAACCGGACCAGACAGCGGAACGTCGCCTGGACGTGGCCGCCGGGGCAGCCGAAACGATCGTAAAGATCGAGGTGGCGGAAGGCGGTGTCGAGGTCGTCGCGCCACATCAGGCTGACCACGCGGCGGCCAAGCCAGACGCATTCCGGATTGCCGGCGGGGCCGTTGATCGCCTTGGACGCTTCGACGAATTCGTCCGCCTTGCGCTGGCCTTCCTTGGCGGCGGCTTCGGCGGCTGCGGCAGGTTGCTGACCCTGCTTCGATTGGTCTTGCTGCGGGCGCTGCTGTTCGCCGCTCTGGGCGGCGGCGGCGGCGATGCCGAGCAGAAGCGCCGTGGAGACCGCCAGTCCGCGCAACGCCACGTGTCGATAGCCAGATAGAAAGACGCTCATGTGGTCCCCGAGTTCAGCCGAGCCTGCAGCCGCAGGACATTGTTTTGATGCCGCCCAAATGGGTCTCCATTGCGGCGAGACTCTCGCGGGCTGTGCGTTGAATCCCATGACGGACATTTGCATTTTTGTCCAGCAATTGGGAACTTGGAGGTGTTTTTGGTGATGCCCACGGCCATGGCCGTGGGTTACGGTGCGTCGGGCCTTGGCAGCGCAACGCCGAAGGGTTAATCGAACGGCCTTCAGGAGGACGGAACCCATTTCGCTTCGCACCCCGCTTGCGCTGCTCCTTGTTTCGCTGGGCATCATCGCCGGAATCTGGCTTTGGCTGGCCAGGCCGGTAGCATTGCCGCGCGCCCCGATCGATCCGGCGGCGAAGCTCGAATGCGTCTCCTATACCCCGTTCCGGGGCGACCAGACCCCGCTTGATCCGTCCCTTTATGTCTCCGCCGACCAGATCGCCCATGATCTGGAGCAACTTGCCAAGATCACGCGCTGCATCCGCACCTATTCGGTCGATGTCGGGCTCGATCAGGTGCCGACCCAGGCCGCCAAGTTCGGCTTGAAGGTGATCCAGGGCATCTGGCTCGGCAGCGACCGTTACAAGAATGCCCGGCAGATCGAGACCGCCGTCGCGCTCGCCAAGGCCCATCCCGACACCATCGAGTCGCTGGTGGTCGGCAACGAGGTGTTGCTGCGCGGCGAGATGACCTCGGCCGATCTGGTCGCCGCGATCCGGCTGGTGAAATCGAAGGTCGGCAACGTCCCGGTGACGTATGCCGATGTCTGGGAGTTCTGGCTGCGCTATCGCGACGTCTATGATGCGGTCGATTTCGTCACCATCCACATCCTGCCGTATTGGGAGGATTTCCCGGTCCGCGCCAAATACGCCGCGACGCACGTCGATTCCATCCGCAAGCGGATGGCGGTGGCGTTCCCCAACAAGGAAATCCTGATCGGTGAGACCGGCTGGCCGAGCGCCGGCCGGATGCGGGCCGGCGCGCTGCCGTCCCGCACCAACCAGGCGCGGGTGGTGTCCGAGATTCTCGATCTCGCGCGTCAGGAGAAGTTCCACGTCAATCTGATCGAGGCTTATGACCAGCCGTGGAAGGAAGCCCTCGAAGGCACTGTCGGCGGTTACTGGGGTCTGTACGATTCGAAGGCGCGGGCGCTGAAATATCCGCCGGGCCAGCCGATCACCGACTATCCGGCATGGCGGGAGCAGATGGCCGGCGGGATCGCATTCTGTCTGGTGATCTTCGGCGCGGCTCTGATCACGCTGCGGCGCCGGCCGTGGTCGCCGCGGCTCAGCTCATGGTTTGTGGTGGCGCTTTGCGCGACCGTTGGCGGCACGCTGGCCGGCATGGCGGTCGAGAAGGCGATGATCGAGAGCTTCGGCATCGCAGGCTGGGTGCGCAGCGTCATGCTGCTGATCGCCGCGTTCGGCGCGCCGCTGTTGACCGCGATCGCCTTCATGTCCGGCCGCCATCTGCCGACCTTCGTGGAGATCGTCGGCCCGCTCGACATCCGCACCACCTCGCGCTCGCAGCGCTTTGTCGGTCTTGTGCTGATCGTGCTGGTCATCATCGCGGCCGAGACCGCGCTCGGCTTCGTGTTCGATCCGCGCTATCGCGATTTCCCGTTCGCCGCCCTGACCATGGCGGTGGTGCCGTTCTTCGCGCTGATGCTGTTCAACAAGCCGCAGCAGGGAACGCGGCCGGTGGCGGAGATGACGTTCGCCGGATTGTTCGCGATCTGCGCGATCTACATCCTGTTCAACGAGGGCCAGAACAACTGGCAGTCGTTGTGGACCTGCGGGATGTATCTCTTGCTCGCCCTTACGCTGTCTTTGGCGCGGGTCGCGCAAAGCCCAGAATCAGCAGCCCGATAGCGGCGCCCGACAGCCCGATATTATAGAGCACGATGCCGAACCCCGCGGCGACGAGGCCGGCGGTCA
>MKUJ01000010.1:239542-239982 GCA_001897755.1 Afipia sp. 64-13 | reverse complement strand
CGAATGCTTGAACAGATAGGTCGCCAGCGCCCGCGTCTTGCACAACATGGTCGGCAGGCCGTTGTCGCAGGCGAGCGCGACCGGTGAATATTCGATGGCGAAGTAGCGCACATAGAGCGCATAGCCGACGGCGAGGAAGCCGACGATCAATAGCCATTGCACCTGGTACGGGGTCGGTCGGAACGGGTCTTTTTTCATGACCGGCCGAATATGGTTCGGATCGGCGGGCGAGACAACCGGCGGCGGCCCGCGATCGACAGCGAAATGAATGGTTCTCTTGTCGTTCTCAGGAAAACAGTGAAGAACCAGAGCCTTGGCCCATTTTCTTCACGCGAACGGACGCTCGCTTTGCCGCAAACGCGCTAGCGGCCGAGGAACGAGGTGAAGCCACGCGATTTCGGCGGCTCGGGGACGGGGGCTGGCGCCGACTCGGCAGCAGC
>MKUJ01000010.1:207075-239534 GCA_001897755.1 Afipia sp. 64-13 | reverse complement strand
TTCCGCGGTCATCGCCAGGCGCTGGCCGTCATAAACGGCGGTCTCGCAGCCGCGCTTGCTCTCGGCCAGTCGCGCGCAGATCTTCGCGGCGGCCGCCGCATCGGCGAAGGGGCCGGCCACCAGACGGAGCTGCAGCCGATCATCGTGCCGCTCGCGCACCACGATGATCGGCTGCAGCGGCGCGAGCACTGTATCGTGCAATTTCAACGCCCCGCGCCACAGTGCCCGCAGCCCGTCGACCGAGGCCGCGCCGCCAAGATCGACGCCGAATTCGGTGCGCTGCACCGGCTGGTGCGGAATCGCCGCGCCGGTGTCCGGCGCAGCGGTGATCGTTGCCGTGGTGGCGGGAGGCTCATCGGATGTCGCGGCCTCGGTCTTTGCCGCCGGCTTGCCTTCCGCCGGTCTGGCTTCGGCTTTGGCGTCGAGGCCGGAATGATCGGCCCCGTCTTTGGCGTGGGCTTTCGCGTCGGTGAATTTGCCGCTCGGCACTGGCGGCAGCGCGCCCGCGACGGTGCGTGCCGGGGGCTCGCCGCCGGCGGCGCCACCGTCCGCCGCTCTGGCGATCTCCATCAGGCCGCTGACGGATGTCAGCGGAGCCGGCGCGCCGGTAGAGGCCACCACGGGCGCGGGAAGGGACAGCGGCCACTGCGCCGGCATCGCCGTGGCGCCGGCGCGCGCCACCGAGCCGGTGACCGAATCGAGACCTTGCTCGAGCGTGGTGACGCGCGAATAAAGCCGGTCGCGATCGCCGTTCAGCGTATCGATCGCCGCCGCCAGACGTCGCGCCTCGTCCTGACTTTCCTTGGCGGCCCGTTGCATGTGTTGCGATTGCCTGGCCAGTTCGGCGAAAGCGGCGCGCTCCCGCCGCAGGCCGCTCGACTGCTGGCTGGCGAGGATCGCAACCACCAGCGCGGCAACCGAGGCGGCCGCCCAGGACCCGACACGCCACATCAGGCGGCGGTCGAACTCGTCCTCTTCGGCCAGGAAACGCGCAATCCAGCCCGAGGCACCGTCGTCCGCAAAACTCGTGTCGAGCTCTTTACGGTCCTTCGCCATCCCGTATCAGCAGTCCCCAGCGATTCCCCCGCGAATCACGGCTGAAATATTAACAGGAACCGGTCCACGGTGCGCCGGACAATGCGCGGAGGGGAATTCCATCAGGCGGCAAAAGGCCTTATGACGGCGCATCCGCCGCATCGGGCGGCCTGATCGGATGAAGGGGCGCGAGCATTCGCGCAAAGGACGACCATGAGCGGCAGAACCAGCCTGACCATCGTGCTAGCGGCCGGCGAGGGCACGCGGATGCGCTCCAGCCTGCCGAAGGTGCTGCATCAGGTCGCCGGGCAGTCGCTGCTCGGTCATGTGCTGGAGGTTGCGCCGCACGGCGAGGGCAATGCACTGGCGGTCGTGGTCGGGCCGGATCATCAGGCGGTGATCGACGAAATCAAACGGCTGCGTCCGGACGCGGCGACGTTTGTCCAGCGCGAGCGCAAGGGCACCGCGCATGCCGTGCTGGCGGCGCGCGAGGCCATCGCGAACGGCGCGGACGATCTTGTCATCGCCTTCGGCGACACGCCGCTGGTGACGGCGGACACGTTTTCGCGGCTGCGCGCGGCGCTGGCGGATGGCGCGACGCTGGCGGTGCTCGGCTTCCGCGCCGCCGATCCGACAGGTTACGGCCGTCTGCTGGTCGAGAACGGCGAACTGGCCGCGATCCGCGAGCAGGCCGATGCCAGCGAGGAAGAGTGCAAGGTCACGCTGTGCAACGCCGGCATGATGGCGTTCGACGGCCGCGCCGCCCTGAAGATTCTCGAGCGGATCGACGCTGCCAACGCCAAGAGCGAATATTATCTCACCGACGCGGTCGGCATCGTGCGCGAGCTTGGACTGCACGCCACCGTGATCGAAACAAGCGAGGACGAAGTGCGAGGCATCAACACCAAGGCGCAGCTCGCCGAAGCCGAGGCGGTGCTGCAGACGCAGCTTCGCCGCGCGGCGATGGAGGCGGGCGTCACCATGATCGCGCCGGAGACCGTGTTCCTCTCCAGGGACACCACCTTCGGCCGCGACGTCACCATCGAACCGTTCGTGGTGATCGGCCCCGGCGTCAGCATCGCCGACGGCGCGGTGATCCACTCGTTCTGCCATATCGTGCAGTCCGCGATCGGCAGGAATGTCTCGCTCGGACCGTATGCGCGCCTGCGTCCCGGCACGTCGCTCGGCGACGGCGTAAAGATCGGCAATTTCGTCGAGACCAAGGCCGCGGTGCTGGAGACCGGCGTCAAGGTCAATCATCTGTCCTATGTCGGCGATGCCCATGTCGGCGAGAAAGCCAACATCGGGGCCGGCACCATCGTGTGCAATTATGACGGTTTCGACAAACACCGCACCGAAGTCGGCCCCGGCGCCTTTGTCGGCTCGAATTCGTCGCTGGTTGCGCCGGTGAAGGTCGGGGCGGGCTCCTATATCGGTTCGGGCTCGGTGATCACCCGCGAGGTGCCAGAGAACGCGCTGGTGGTGGAGCGCAGCGAGCAGGTGGTGCGGCCGGGCTGGGCGGAGCGTTTCCGCGCGCACAAGCAGCAGGACCGCAAGCCGAAGCCGAGCAAGGACTGAGGGTTAACGGCTTAACCCTGTCGCAATCGGCAACAATTATTGAGTCCGCCGATGTGCAATAATGGTTATTGAGACACGCGGATTGTTCCGCGATTGGGAGACCTGAATCCGCATGTGCGGCATCGTTGGCATTCTGGGGCGTGGTCCGGTCGCGGATCAGTTGGTGGATTCCCTCAAGCGGCTGGAATATCGCGGCTATGATTCCGCCGGTGTCGCGACGCTGGAAGGAGTGCATCTCGACCGCCGCCGCGCCGAGGGCAAGCTGAAGAATCTGGAAGCGCGCCTCAAGGCATCGCCGCTGCTCGGCCGCGTCGGCATCGGCCACACCCGCTGGGCGACGCATGGCAAGCCGACCGAGAACAACGCGCATCCGCATGCGACCGATCGCGTCGCTGTGGTCCATAACGGCATCATCGAGAATTTTCGCGACCTGCGCGCCAGACTGGAAGCGCAGGGCGCGACCTTCACCAGCGACACCGACACCGAGGCGGTGACGCATCTGACAAATTCCTATCTGGCCAAGGGGCTTTCGCCGGTCGAGGCGGTCAGGGAGACGCTGCCGCAGCTTCGCGGCGCGTTCGCGCTCGCCTTCATCTTCGAGGGCGAGGACGATCTGATGATCGGCGCGCGCAAGGGCTCGCCGCTCGCCATCGGCTATGGCGAGGGTGAGATGTATCTCGGCTCCGACGCCATCGCGCTCGCGCCGTTCACCGACGACATCAGCTATCTGGAAGACGGCGACTGGGTGGTGCTGCGGCACGGCAGCGCCGAGATCTACGACCAGAGCAACGCGCGGGTGCAGCGCGAGGTGCTCAAATCGGGCGCGGCGACCTTCCTGGTCGACAAGGCCAACTACCGCCACTTCATGGCGAAGGAAATCCACGAACAGCCGGAAGTGGTCGGCCATACGCTGGCGCGTTATGTCGACATGGCGACCGAGCGTGTCGCGCTTCCGGCCGAATTGAAATTCAATTTCGCCGACGTCCAGCGCATTTCGATCACCGCCTGCGGCACCGCGAGCTATGCCGGCTTTGTCGCCAAATACTGGTTCGAGCGGTTTGCCCGCCTGCCGGTCGAACTCGATGTGGCGTCGGAATTCCGTTATCGCGAGGCGCCGCTGCGCAAGGGCGATCTTGCGATCTTCATTTCGCAGTCGGGCGAGACCGCCGACACGCTGGCGGCCCTGCGCTACGCCAAGGCGCAGGGGCTGCACACCATCGCCGTGGTCAACGTCACGACTTCGACCATCGCGCGCGAGAGCGAGACGGTGCTGCCGACGCTGGCCGGCCCCGAGATCGGCGTCGCCTCCACCAAAGCATTCACCTGCCAGTTGATGGCGCTGATGGCGCTGGCGATCGCGGCGGGCAAGGCGAGGGGCGAATTGTCGGCGGACGACGAAATGCGCCTGGTACATGGGCTGGTCGAAGTGCCGCGCCTGATGACGGCGGCGCTGGCGCTGGAGCCACAGATCGAGAAGCTGGCGCGCGATATCGCGAAATGCCGCGATGTGCTCTATCTCGGCCGCGGCACCAGCTATCCGCTGGCGCTGGAAGGCGCGCTCAAGCTCAAGGAAATCTCCTACATTCACGCCGAAGGTTACGCCGCGGGCGAACTCAAGCACGGCCCGATCGCGCTGATCGACGAGACGATGCCGGTGGTGGTGATCGCGCCGCACGACCGCGTATTCGAGAAGACCGTCTCCAACATGCAGGAAGTCGCGGCGCGGGGCGGCAGCATCATCCTGATGACCGACGCGCAGGGCGCGCGCGAGGCCACCGTGGAGTCGCTGGTGACGATCACGCTGCCGGATATGCCTGCGAGCGTGACGCCGATGGTCTATGCCATTCCGGTGCAACTGCTCGCCTATCACACCGCCGTGGTGATGGGCACCGACGTCGATCAGCCGCGCAATCTGGCGAAATCGGTGACGGTGGAATAGGCGCCGGACGGGAACCGGCTGGTGAGTCCGCTCGCATCGGCATGACAAACTGCCGCAGCCGGCCCCGGCAAGTTCGCCCGGACATGTAAAATTCTGATACGGTCCGGCTATGGTGATGATGGTCTCGATCCGCTAGGAGAGGCCATTGCAGATCGGCTGAATGATGACTGAAGACCCGAATAAAGTGCCTCCCATCCTGTCGGCGGCCCCGCAGGAATCGCCACCCGGCATGATGGCGCGGCTGCGCAACTATTTTCTGACCGGCTTGATCGTCGCGGGCCCGATCGCGATCACCTTTTATCTGACCTGGTCGTTCGTCACCTGGGTCGATGCTCTGGTGCAGCCGTTCGTGCCGGTGGCCTATCGTCCCGAAACCTATCTGCCGTTCGGCCTGCCGGGCTCCGGCCTGATCGTCGCCGTGTTCGCGCTGACGTTCCTCGGTTTCCTCGCCGCCAACCTGATCGGCCGCAAGCTGGTGGAGTTTGGCGACACGCTGCTGGGACACATGCCGGTGGTGCGCGCGATCTATCGCGGCCTCAAGCAGGTATTCGAGACGCTGTTCTCGAGCAACGGCTCGAGCTTCCGCAAGGTCGGGCTGGTGGAGTTTCCCTCGCCGGGCATGTGGTCGATCGTGTTGATCTCGCAACCGCCAAGCAGCGAAATCATCGCCGGCCTGCCGGGCGAGGAGGAGCATATCTCCGTCTTCCTGCCGTGCTCGCCGAACCCGACCACCGGCTTCTTTTTCTATGTGCCCAAGAGCAAGATCATCGAGATCGACATGAAGGCCGAGGACGCCGCGACGCTCATCATGTCGGCGGGTGTGGTGCAGCCGGGCAGCGATCCGCAGAAGAAAGTCGCCGCGCTCGCGGCGATGGCGCAGGCCGCCAATCAGGCGAATGGCGAGGCCGAACGTCAGCCTGTGAAGGTCGACTGATTTGCGCGACCCGGCCGATCAAGTGACGGTTAGCGAATAGGCGATCGCGACGACATGCGCAGCTTCACCTCGCGATCGCTGGTCTGGACCGTCATTCTGGTCAGTGTTGCTTTACAGATCGTGACCGAACTTCGGATCGCGGGCCATGTCGGCGTGTTTCCTTCGGCCGTCATGGCTTACGCAGCGTTCTTCATCAACATCGCATGTTCGGGTCTCGGATTCCGCACGCCGGAGCGGCCGTGGTGGATCGGCAATGTCGTTTTGAGCATCGTGACCCTGACGATGATCGGCGCGCCGACGATTCCGAACGCATTGTGGCTGGCCGGGCGCATTCTGCTGGCAAGGCTTCTGGCGTAAATTCGACGGCTGGCCGGTGGGAGCGTTTTACGCTTCGTCATGGCCGGCATAAAGCCGGGCATGACGAGTTGCTGATTCCGCCCAAGCTAAATCTGCTTCACCCCGCGCCGATCAGCGGAATCGCTTCGTCGCGTTCGTAGAGATAGAGCAGGCAACGCAATGCCTCGCCGTGCTCGCCCTGCAATTTCGGATTGTCCTTCATGATGCGCAGCGCCTCGTCGCGGGCCTGCGCGATCAACTGGCCGTGCACCTCGGAGCGCGCGATCCGGTAGCCGGGCAGGCCGCTCTGGCGAATGCCGAGAATGTCGCCTTCGCCGCGCAGCCGCAGATCTTCTTCCGCAATCCGAAAGCCGTCCGTGGTCTCGCGAATGACGTGCAGCCGGGCGCTGGCGATCTCGCCAAGCGGCTCGTGGTAGAGCAGCAGGCAGGTGGAGGCCTCGGCGCCGCGCCCGATCCGGCCGCGCAACTGATGCAGTTGCGACAGGCCGAAGCGCTCGGCATTCTCGATCACCATGATGGTGGCGGCAGGGACATCGACGCCGACTTCCACCACCGTGGTCGCCACCAGCACCTGAATCTCGCCGGCGGCGAACGAGGCCATCACGCGATCTTTCTCGCTGCCTTTCATCCGGCCATGAACGAGACCGACGCGCTCGCCGAAGCGTTTGCGCAAGGTCTCGAAGCGCTGCTCGGCATTGGTGAGGTGGCTGACGGTCTCGGATTCCTCGACCAGGGGGCAGATCCAGTAGACCAGTTTGCCGGCTTGCAGCGCGCGCCCGACCGCTTCGATGATCTCGCCAAGCCGCGAGTCCGGCACCGCGCGGGTGTCGATCGCCTGCCGGCCTGCCGGTTTCTCGCGCAGTTCGGAGACATCCATGTCGCCGAAATAGGTCAGCACCAGCGTGCGCGGGATCGGTGTCGCGCTCAGCACCAGCACGTCGACGTCTTCGCCCTTGTTCGTCAGCGTCAGGCGCTCGCGCACGCCGAAGCGATGCTGCTCGTCGACGATGGCGAGCGCCAGTGCTTTGAACTCCACATCGTCCTGAATCAGCGCATGGGTGCCGACCAGGAGGTCGATCTCGCCGTTGGCCAGACGCGCAAGGATATCGCGGCGCTCCTTGCCTTTCTCGCGCCCGGTGAGGATCGCGACCCGCATGCCGGCCCGTTCGGCCAGCGGCGCGATGGTCTTGATGTGTTGGCGCGCGAGGATTTCGGTCGGCGCCATCAGCGCCGATTGCTTGCCGGCTTCCGCCGCCGCTGCCGCCGCGAGCAGCGCCACCACGGTCTTGCCGGAGCCGACATCGCCTTGCAGCAGCCGCAGCATCCGCACCGGCTGGCTGAGATCGCTGGCAATGGCTTTCGCGGCGTCCTGTTGCGAGACGGTCAGCGCATAGGGCAGTGCATCGATGATCTTGCGCCGCAGATGGCCGTCGCCGGCATTGCGCACGCCGGCCGGCCGCCGCAACTGCGCGCGCACCAGCGCCAGCGCGAGTTGGCCCGCGAGCAATTCGTCGAAGGCGAGGCGCGACCAGAACGGCCCGTCCGGCAGGATGTCTGTCAGTTCGACCGGATTGTGTACCCGGTTCAGCGCCTCGGCGACGGAGGGAAACGAGCAGCGCCGCAGCACCTCGGGGCTGATCCATTCCGGCAGGTTGGGGAGCTTCTGCAATGCCTGCGTCATCGCCCGGCGGACCGAGCCGATGGCAAGCCCCTCGGTTAGCGGATAGACCGGATCGATCGACGGCAGCTTGGCGAAGGCTTCCGCGTCCACCACGCGGTCGGGATGGACGATCTGCAGCATGCCGTCGAACGTCTGCGCCGTGCCGGAGACAAAGCGCGTCTCGCCGACCGGCAGCAGCTTCTCGATATAGCCCGGCTGGGCGCGGAAATAGGTCAGGATCACGCTGCCGGTGTCGTCGCTGGCATAGACCAGATGCGGCGCGCGCGAGCGGCCCGGCGGGGCGGGACGATGCCGGTCCACCGTCACCTCCAGCGTCACCACGGTGCCCGGCACCGCGTCGCGAATTTTCGGCCGCGCGCGGCGGTCGATCACGCTGGCCGGCAGATGCAGCAGCAGATCGACCAGACGCGGCGTCTCATCGCGGTCCAGCAGATAGCGGAACAGTCTGTCCTGCTTCGGCCCGACGCCGGCAAGGCTGGTGATCGGCGCGAATAGCGGGTTGAGCAAAGGTGGGCGCATCAGGACCTAAGCGAATTCCAAGCCAAATCGTCTCTCCGCGTCATTGCGAGCGAAGCGAAGCAATCCAGTCTTTCTATAACATATCCGAAGAGCTGGATTGCTTCGTCGCAAGTGCTCCTCGCAATGACGCTTCGGGTAAGTATCGCGAGTGCCCGTCATGTTCCGCAAGCCCGGTATGCGGACCTTAAGAACATACTGACATTGCGGACGGCGACGGTTATATCAACCCCGCCCGGCACGTCCGGGCTTTTGGCGTCCGGAGAGTATTTCCCATGACAGGTTCGTCACGTTCGAGCGAGGGGCTGGAGCCGCGGCGCAAGAAGCTGTTGTTCCGTTGCTGGCATCGCGGCACCCGCGAGATGGACCTGCTGCTCGGACGCTTCGCAGACGCCCATATCGCCGATTTCACCGAGGCCGAACTCGCCGAGCTCGAGCGCCTGATCGAGTTGCCGGATCCCGATCTCTACGCCGCCTTCAGCGACAAGACGCCGCTGCCGCCCGGCGTCGCGGACGGCATGTTCCGGCGCATCAGGGCCTTCGGCATCGCGGGGTCCGCCGTATGAGTTCGCCGCGTTCTCCGGCCAATCTGCTGCAGCCGCGCCGCGCGATCACGCTCGCCAATGTCGCGGAAGGCGCGGAGGGCTTGATCGTCTCCGATCTCGCGCGCGCGGTCGCCGCGCGGCAGAACCCGCCGGCGGTCAGCCTCGCCGTGGTCTGCCGCGACGGCCCGCGCATGGCGCAACTGGCGCGCGCGCTCGATTTCTTCGCGCCTGATATTGGAGTCATGCAGTTTCCGGCCTGGGACTGCCAGCCGTATGACCGCGTCTCGCCGCATGGCGGCGTTCTTGCCCAGCGTCTGACCACGCTGGCGCGGCTGGCGCGTCTCAAAGGCGGCGACAAGCCGCTGATCGTGCTGACCACGGTCAACGCCATCGTGCAGCGCGTGCCGGCGCGCGACATGGTTGCCGCGCAGGCGCTGTCGGTCGCGCCCGGTCATCGCGTGCCGATGGATTCCATCGTCGCCTGGCTGGAGCATAACGGCTACAGCCGCACCTCGACGGTGCGTGAGCCGGGTGAATACGCCGTGCGCGGCGGCATCCTCGATCTGTTTCCCGCCGGCCTCGAACAGCCGGTGCGGTTCGACTTCTTCGGCGATACGCTGGAATCGATCCGAACCTTCGATGCCGAGACCCAGCGCACGCTGCTCGACATGCGCGCGCTTGATCTCGTGCCGGTGTCCGAATTCCAGCTTGTCACCGAGACCATCAAGCGTTTCCGCATGGGCTATATGGCGCAGTTCGGCGCGCCGGAGCGCGACGACATGCTTTATGAGGCGGTCAGCGAAGGCCGCCGCCATCCCGGCATGGAGCACTGGCTGCCGCTGTTCGTCGAGCGGATGGACACGCTGTTCGACTATCTGGACGATGCGCCGATCGCGGTCGAACCACAGGCCGAGGATGCCGCGCGCGAACGCTTCCAGCAGATCGCCGATTATTACGAGGCGCGGCGCGAGGCGATGCAACATCCGGGCGGCGGCGCGATCTACAAGCCGCTGCCGCCGGACCGACTTTATCTGACCGAGGCCGAGTGGCGCGAGCATCTCGAAAAGAGCGCACTGGCGCGACTGACGCCCTTCGCGGTGCCGGAAGGCGCCAATGTGGTCGATACCGGGGCGCGAGCCGGGCGCGATTTCGCCCCGGAGCGGGCGGACGCCGCGGTCAACGTCTTCGAATCCGTGGTCGCGCATGTCGGAAAGCTGCAAAGCGAGCGCAAGAAGGTGATCATCGCGCTGTGGAGCGAAGGCTCGCGCGAGCGCATGGCGAGCATGCTGACCGATCACCGGCTGCTCAATCTGACCAGCGTCAACACCTGGCGCGTGGTGCAGGCGACGCCGCGCAACGAAACCATGCTCGCCGTGGTCGGCCTGGAATCCGGTTTCGAGACCGACAGCGTCGCGTTGATCACCGAGCAGGACATTCTCGGCGACCGTCTGGTGCGCGCCCGCAAATCCAGCCGCAAGCTGGAGAACTTCATCTCCGAAGTCACCAGCCTCGCCACCGGCGACCTCGTCGTCCACGTCGAGCACGGCATCGGCCGTTTCGTCGGGTTGCAGACGCTGGAAGTGTCCGGCGCGCCGCATGACTGTCTCGAACTGCATTACGCCAACGACACCAAGCTCTATCTGCCGGTCGAGAACATCGAACTGTTGTCGCGTTACGGCTCCGACACCGCCGGTGTCGAACTCGACCGGCTCGGCGGCGGCGGCTGGCAGGCGCGCAAGGCCAAGCTGAAAAACCGCATCCGCGAGATCGCGGGCGACCTTATCAAGATCGCAGCCGAGCGGCAGCTTCGCGAGGCCGAGCGCTTCCCGGTGCATCAGGGCACCTACGACGAATTCTGCGCACGCTTCCCGTATGACGAGACCGAGGACCAGTTGTCCGCGATCGAGTCATCGCTGCACGACCTCGACTCCGGCCGCCCGATGGATCGCCTGATCTGCGGCGATGTCGGTTTCGGCAAGACCGAGGTGGCATTGCGCGCGGCCTTCGCAGTGGCGCTCGACGGCAGGCAGGTCGCGGTCGTTGTGCCGACCACGCTGCTGGCGCGCCAGCATGCCAGGAACTTCACCGAACGCTTTCGCGGCTTTCCGGTGAATGTCGCGCAGGCCTCGCGCCTTGTCAGCGCCAAGGAGCTGTCGCAGGTCAAGAAGGGGATCGCCGACGGCAGCATCGATATCGTGGTCGGCACTCACGCGCTGCTCGGCAAGAGCATCAAGTTCAAGAATCTCGGCCTGATCGTGGTGGACGAGGAGCAGCATTTCGGCGTCAGCCACAAGGAACGGCTGAAGCAACTCCGCGCCGAGGTGCATGTGCTGACGCTGTCGGCGACGCCGATCCCGCGCACGTTGCAACTGGCGCTGACCGGCGTGCGCGACCTGTCGATCATCGCTTCGCCGCCGGTCGATCGCCTCGCGGTGCGTACCTTCGTCGCGCCGTTCGATCCCTTGATGGTGCGCGAGGCGCTGCTGCGCGAGAGATACAGAGGAGGGCAGGCGTTCTATGTCTGCCCGCGCATCGAGGATCTCGCCGAGGCCAAGGATTTCCTCGACAAGAACGTGCCGGAGATGAAGGTTGCGGTGGCGCACGGCCAGATGGCGCCGACCGTGATCGAGGACATCATGTCGGCGTTCTACGAGGGCAAGTATGACGTCCTGCTCTCGACCACCATCGTCGAATCCGGCCTCGATATTCCGTCCGCCAATACGTTGATCGTGCATCGCGCCGACATGTTCGGCCTCGCGCAGCTCTATCAGTTGCGCGGCCGCGTCGGCCGCTCGAAGCTGCGCGCCTATGCGCTGTTCACGCTGCCGGCGCAGCGCAAGATCACCGCGCAGGCCGAACGCCGCCTCAAGGTGCTGCAGTCGCTGGAGAACCTCGGCGCCGGTTTCCAGCTTGCCTCGCACGATCTCGATATCCGCGGCGCGGGCAATCTGCTCGGCGAGGAGCAGTCGGGTCACATCAAGGAAGTCGGCTTCGAGCTTTACCAGTCGATGCTGGAGGAGGCGATCACGAGTCTCAAGGCCGGCATCTCCGAGCCGATCGCGGATCGCTGGTCGCCGCAGATCACGCTCGGCATGCCGGTGCTGATCCCGGAGGATTACGTCGCCGACCTGTCGGTGCGGTTGTCGCTGTATCGGCGGCTGGCCGATCTGGAGACCGAGGATGAGATTGCGAATTTCGGCGCGGAGCTGCGCGACCGCTTCGGTCCGTTGCCGGACGAGGTGCGCTATCTGTTCAAGCTCGCCTCGATCAAGAACTACTGCCGCCGCGCCAATATCGACAAGGTCGACGCCGGGCCGAAGGGCGCGGTGATCTCGTTCCGCGACAACAGCTTCGCGCATCCGGATCGGCTGATGTTCTTTATCTCCCGTCACGGCAAGGCCGCCAAGGTGCGGCCCGACATGAAGGTGGTGTTCTTCCAGGAATGGGAGACGCCGGATCAGCGCATGGAAGGGACGGCGGAAATTCTGCGCCAGTTGGCCGAACTGGCCGAGGGTCGCAAGGCGGCGTGATCACTCCCGCTGCACGTGGGCACACAGCACATCGGGCCGCCGGATAAACCGGCAACCCGATGCAAAGGCAAGTGTCGAATTCAATACGCGTCCTTATGAGCGGGCTGATCCGATGTTGAAACGGACGGCCCGTCACTTGGCCTTTTATTTGAGCGTGATCCTATCCGAAAACCGGTGCCCGTTTTTCGGGGATCATGCTCTTACTGCGGATATTTGAATTCCGGCGCCGACTTCAGTTCTTCCTTGGTGGTGTTCATGGTGGCGCGCCACTTCTTGCTCGACGCATCATAGGTCACGTTCACCGCCGAGGGCGCGACTGCGACATAGCGCTCCCCCATGCCGAGGAAACCGCCGACCGACAGGATCAGCGCCTGAACCTGATCGTTCTTGCTGATGGCGAGGTCGGAGATTTCACCGATCGACTCGTCCTTCTCGTTATAGACGTTGAGGCCCTTCAGCTTCGAGGAGAACATCTCGTCGCGGGACACCGTCGCGAAGCGCGGCGTGGCCGGTGCGGTGCCGACAGTCGGTGCGGGCGCGGCGGTACTTCCGGCGCTGCCGGACGGCGTCATCGTCGATTGAGCGAAGGCAGGAGCAGCAAGCATCGCCAGCGACAGGCCGATCATCATCGATTTCTTCATTGGTCATCCTCACGTTGGTGTTGAGATGAGGCCAATGCGCAAATCTTGTGCTTGTTCCTGATTGATTGCGACCGAGCTACGATGCCGCGCGATGATCGGAACTTCGCAGGCGTTCGATGATGGTGTCCACGTTGTCGCCGGGCTGCAATGTGGCGAACGTCACCTCGGGATCGAACCGGCCGTCCTTTCTGCTGCTGACGATGGTCTGTTTCAGCACGCTGGCCAGTCGGCGCGTGATCATGCGCGTGGTGCGCTGATCGGTCTCAGGGAACGCGATGACGATCGATGCGTCATCGTGCAGGGTCGCGAAATCCATCCGCCGCATCAGACGGCTGAGGATGCGCGCGGCGTCGAGCCGTGCGCGCGGAGCGCTTGACGGCAGGCTCAGACGGACGGCGGACAGCGCCGCGCCGCGTGCTTTCGCGTCGATCACCGTGTTGGCGAAATCGCGGGCGAACGCATCCTGCGTCAAAAGCCCGGTGCGCGGATCGAGCAGGCCGCCGGCGTCGATCGATTGCAGCGCGCGATGCAGCCGCAGCGCGAATGCGTTCTGCCGGATCAGCGGAAGCGCGCGGGTCACGGTTTCAGCGGCGGGCGCGATTTCCAGGTTGGGCAGATCGTGGTTCTGACCAGATACGGTGTCGCCGGTCAGGATCACCGGCAGATGGCGGAACCGGGAGTCCTCCGACAGCACCTGCACGAAGGCCTCGACCACGCGCGGACTGAAGCCGTCGCCGATCACCACGCCGTCGAGATCGCGGGCGTTGAGATGTTTTGCCGCGGCTTCGATGCTGAGCGCGCCGACGACGCCGGTGCGTTCGCCGAGTGCCACCGACAGCGCCGGATACGACGCACCGCGGCCGATCAGCAATACGGTCGCATCCTGCAGCGGGTCGGTCGGCGGCAGATGCGCCGGGGAAGCATGCGCGTGACCGAGACGGCACAGCACCGTGGCATGCAGCGTGCGCACGCGCAGCGCGGCCTTGAGGCGGACGGCAAGACGCGCCGCGTTGCTGCGCAGGCCGGTGAAGGGAAGTGCGTTGTGCGGCAGCGGCCCGGCCGGGTCGAACACGATCAGCGGCACATAGGGCTGGTGCGCCTCGATCTGCCGCGCCAGCGCGGTCAATTCGTCGGGACTGTCGTGGGCCGCCAGCACCGCGGCGGGTTGCACGCGGGCCACCGTCTCGGCCGCATCGCGCCATGTGGCATCCGTCACCGGACCGATCCGGGACTCGGCAAGCGCCGCGGCGGGCAGCGCGCTTTCGCCGCCGGAGACGACAATGATCGGACCTTGCTGGGACATGACGCGCTCGACACGGATCGGGACCAGGGCGCGTCATCCTAGGTCGGCGTTGTTAACGCGGCGTCAACGATGTCGGCCGCGCCGCTCGCTTTGGTTCCGCGTCTATCGTGCGCTGCCGCGCTCGCGGAACGCCTCGGTCATCAGCGGATTGAGACCAAGTTCCATCAAGGCCTCGCGGGCCCGCGCATTGTCGCTGGTCCGTCCGGCGAGGCGGAAGCCGTTGAGCTGGTCCGGCAGCGCGGTCAGCATCGCGCCGGAGGCGAGCCGGCTCGCCCAGCGGTCGAGATCCTGCTCGCGGAAGCGATAGCCGCCGACGCCGACAAGGCCGGCGGGCGGGGCGGTGATGCTGATCGCGCCGGTCGTCTTGTTGCGCTTGGCGGCATAGAAGGTGTCGGCATAGTCCGCCGGCACGTTCGCGAGCAGCGCCGAGCTGCCTTTCGGCGGCGGCCGATATGCCGCCATCGCCACCATCGCGCCGCGCATGCCGAGCGTGCCGTGCGGGGTCAGCATCAGCTCGCCGGTCTTTCCGCGGGCGTCGGCAGATACGCCGCCGGCGAACAGATCGGCCGGCGCGCCGTCGTTGAGCCGGGGCGCTGCGACAAGGCCGATCTCGCCGAATAGATAGATGTCGGCAAGCTTCGCCTGCCGGGCCGGCCAGTCGTTGCTGGCGGCGACGCGTTCGGGCGTCCGCCACAGGCCGAGCACCTGACGCAGTCCTGGCAGCGCATCGATCGTGCCGGCCTCGGCCAGACGCAGCGCGAGCGGCCCCGGCACGATCAACGTGTCGCAGTCCTCGCCGCGAATCTGCTCTTCCAGAAGCTGGGGGTCGAACGGATGGTGCAGCGACAGCGAGCCGCCGCTGAGCAGCCACGTCACCACCGACGACACCAGTCCACCGAAGGACGAGGGCAGGATCGACGACATCAGTCGCGCGCCCTGCGCCACGTTGGCGTCCATGGTGATGGCAAGGCCGCCGGCGATCAGATTGACATGGCTGCGCGGCACCGCGAGCAGGCCGTCCGGCGTCATGTCGAACGAGACGAGCGCGGCCCTGCGCGCGTCCACCGAGCCGCCTTGCGCGAGCGCCGGAACGTCGCCGTCCATCGCCCAGTCGAGCGGGATCATGCCGTCGGGCAGGTTGTCGCCGAAGCCGAACACATGGCGGATCGAGAACGCCTCCACCGCTGCGTTCATCGCAAGGTCGGCGTGATCGATGATCTCGATCCGGCTCGTGCTGACGATGGCGCGGGCGCCGACACGGTTGAGCGCCTCGCTGAGTTCGGCCTGCCGCCAGAGCTGCGGCAGCGGTGCGATCACGAGGCCCGCGCGCCAGGCCGCCAGCGCGGTCAGTACGAATTCGATCGTATTGGGCAGTTGCAGCGCGATCACCGAGCCGACCGGAAGACCCGCGCCGGCGAGCTGCGCGGCCAGCGCGGCGATGGCGCGGTCGGCCTGCGCATAAGTCAGTTGCGCCGCCTGCTGGCCGGTAATGCGCGGCTTGTTGCGCGGATCGCGTAGCGCCAGCGCATCGGGTGTGCGCGCCAGCGTCCGGGCGAACAGATCGCACAGCGTCGGCGATACGCCGGGCGCGATATTGGCCGTCTGGGAGTCGTCGTTCGTCACGGCGCCTGCTTCCGCGGTTTGGCCCACCACGTCTCCGGCAGATAGCCGGAGAGCGCGGTGGCTTTGGGCCGTTCTATCCGATTCCAGCGCGCAATCCATTGCCGCTGTGGATTGTAGACCGGGATGACGTAGCTGCCGGACATCAAGGCGCGGTCGAGGGCGCGCACCGCGCTGACGAATTCGGGCCGCTCGCGGGCCTCCAGCAGCGCCGCGATCATGGCGTCGATCGCCGGGCTTTTCGCGGCCATGTAGTTGCGGGTGCCCTGGATATCGGCGGCGGCGCTGCCCCAGTAGAACGCCTGCTCGTTGCCGGGGGAGAGCGATTGGTCCCAGCGGTTCTGGATCATGTCGAAATCGAAGGCGAGGCGGCGCTGGTCGAACTGCACGGCGTCGACCACGCGCACCGACACTGCGATGCCGGCGCGCTTGAGGTCTCGGGCATAGGCCAGCGCGATACGTTCCTGGTCGCGGGTAGTGGTGAGGATTTCAAAGCTCAGCGGCTCATGGCTTCCGCGCTTGCGCAGCACCGTGCCGTCGAGTTCGAAGCCGGCCTGCTTGAACAACGCCAGCGCCGCGCGCAGGGTCGCACGGTCCCGGCCGCTGGCGTCGGTCACCGGCAGGCGGTAGCTGCCGTCCAGAATATCGGGGCGGATCTCCGTGGCGAACGGAGCCAGCAGCCGCCTTTCGCGCGGGTCGGCCGGGCGGCCGGCGGCCGACAATTCCGAGCCGGCAAAGAAGCTCGGCGAGCGGCCGTAGAGGCCGAAGAAATAGTTGCGGTTGATCCACTCGAAATCGAACAGCAGGGTCAGCGCCTGCCGCACCCGGATATCGGCGAACACCGGCCGGCGGGTGTTGAACACCAGGAATTCGGAGGGCTGCGGGGTGCCGGTCCTGATCTCGTCGCGGATCACCTCGCCGTTGCGCGCGGCGGGGAAATTGTAGCCCTCGTGCCAGCGCAGCGGTTCGGTCTCGACGCGGAAGTCGTACAGCCCGCGCTTGAAGGCTTCGAACGCGCCGTTGGCCTCGCGATAGTAATCGATCCGCACCTCGTCGAAATTCCACAGCCCGCGATTGGTCGGGCGATCCTTGCCCCAGTAATCCGGGTTGCGGGTCAGGGTCACGCTGGTTCCCGGCTTGACCGCAGTGACGCGATAGGGGCCGGAACCGAGCGGGGCGGTCATCGAGGTGTCCTCGAAGGTCGCCTCATCGACGGCGTGCTTGGCGAAGATTGGCATCAGCCCGAGGATCAGCGGCAGTTCGCGATCCGGCGCGCCGCCGAAATCGAACCGCACGGTGCGCTCGTCGGGTGCTTCGGCCTTGGCGACCTTGGCGTAATAGAGCCGGTGGTTCGGCCGGCCCTTGTCGCGCATCAGCGCCCAGGAGAACAGCACGTCCTCGGCCCGCACCGGCCGGCCATCGGAGAACCGGGCGTCGGGATCGAGATGGAAGGTGACATAGCTGCGGGCGTCGTCGGTCTCGACGCTCCGGGCCAGCAGGCCGTACAGCGTGAACGGCTCGTCATTGCCGCGCGCCATCAGGCTCTCGACCACGTAGCCGCGAACCTGCTGCACTGCGATACCCTTGACGATGAAGGGGTTGAGGCTGTCGAAGGTGCCAATCAGGCCCTGAACCATCCGGCCGCCCTTGGGCGCGTCGGGGTTGGCATAGGGCTGGTGGGTGAAGCCCGTGGGCAGGGCAGGCCGGCCATGCATGGCGATGGCCGGGGCGGGCTCGCCGGCGGCGGGGGCGGCACCGGGGAGCAGGGCGAGGAGAACCGCGCCGCTGGCCGCCGCCAATGCCTTGCCAGGCCAAATCCAGCCCATTCCCGTCAACCTCGTCGATTCGGCGGTTTGCGCGGCTGGAATTTACCACGACCGCGAGCTATTCCCCGCGAAGGAACGCCCAAATATCGCTGTCGGCATTGATCTTTTCGCTCGCCGTTGTATTGAGGGCGGGCAATTCAGATCAGGTTGCGCGGTCTGTCACGTAACGGCCTCATTTGGCTCCGAGACAGCCGCCACCAAGCCGGCGGGTGCGCCCCTATGCGGTGGCGAACGCGCAGTTGATGAGAAGGGATTTCCTGATGGATTTTCGTAAGCTGGCCGCGCAGGCCCTGCCGCGCGGGCGGGGATTTGCAACGCTCCTGACCGCGACCGCCCTGACCGCCGCCTCGATTGTCGCCGCCAACGCGCAGGCCCAGCAGCCGGCACCGAAGGCCGCTCCGAAGACCGCGCCGAAAGCGGCCGCTCCCAAGGGGGCGCCGAAGGCTCCGGCCCAGGCCCAGCAACAGGCACCCGCGGCCCAGCAGCCGGCGGAACAGCAGGTCCAGTTGATCTACGGTCCGTGGACCAAGTTCTGTCTCAAGGGGCAGGATGCCAACGCCAAGCAGGTCTGCTTCACCGGCAAGGACGGCCGCATCGAGTCCGGCCAGACCGTGATCGCCGCCGTGATCATCGAGCCGGAAGGCGAGCCCAAGAAGGTGCTGCGCGTCACCCTGCCGCTCGGCATGCAGCTCGGCTACGGCACCCGCATCATCGTCGACAGCAACGCTCCGGCGCAGAGCCCCTATGTGATCTGCTTCGCCAATGGCTGCATGTCGGACTACGAGGTCACGCCGGAACTGCTGGCCAACTTGAAGAAGGGCCAGAACCTGGTGGTGCAGGCCATCAACTCGAACGGCGCGCCGCTGACGCTGCCGCTGCCGCTCGCCGAGTTCGCCAAGGCCTATGATGGCCCGCCGACCGATCCGAAGGTGTTCGAGGAAAACCAGAAGAAGCTGCAGGAAGAACTGCAGAAGCGCGCCGCCGAGGCCCGCCAGAAACTGGAAAGCCAGAGCGCCGCGCCGAAGTGATCTTTTGGCACCCAAACAAAAAGCGCGCAGCGATGCGCGCTTTTTTGTTGTCTGCTCGATGAGCAGGCCAGCCGGCGGTGGCCCGGCCGCTGTCGGCGTCAGTTGAGCGAGGGATTGCGCTGGCGGTAGCCGCCGGACTTGTCCTTGACGAAAATCTCGGACACCTGGGAATGCCGGATCGGCTCGCCGGATTCGTCGGGCAGCAGATTCTGCTCGGAGACGTAGGCGACGTACTCCGACTCCGAATTCTCGGCCAGCAGATGGTAGAACGGCTGATCCTTGTGCGGCCGCATCTCTTCGGGAATCGACAGCCACCATTCCTCGGTGTTGTTGAACTCCGGATCGATATCGTAGATCACGCCCCGGAATGAGAACACCCGGTGACGCACGATCTGTCCGATCTGAAACTTGGCTGTCCGCGCTTTAATCATCATCGTCGAATAGACCAGGATTGTGGCCGATGCTAGAGGGCATTCGAGGAAGTCACCAATCCGTCATTCGGCGGATGCCTGGGCGGAGCCCGGTAAGCAGGGCAAGCGTTGATGATTGATGTTTTGAATCTGGCTTTGCCCTATTTCGGGTTGATTTTTATCGGGTTTATCTGCGGAAAGTTGAAATCGCTGCCGGAATCCGGTCTCGCGTGGATGAACTTCTTTCTGCTCTACATCTCTCTGCCCGCGCTGTTTTTTCGTATTCTCGCCAAGACGCCGTTCGAGGAATTGAACAATCTGCCGTTCATCCTGGCGACCACGCTCGGCACGATTTCCGCTTTCATGCTCGCGCTGCTCGGCACGCGGTTGATTGCCCGTCTGCCATGGCGGGACTCGTCGATGGCGGCGCTGGGCGGCGGCTACGGCAATATCGGCTATATGGGCCCGGGATTGGCGCTCGCCATGTTCGGCTCGCAGGCCAATGTGCCGGTGGCGCTGGTGTTCTGCTTCGACACCATCTTCCTGTTTTCCGTGACGCCGCTGCTGATGGTGGTCACGGACGGCGGCAAGCGGCCCCTGCTGCCGACCATCGGTCTGATCATCAGGCATATCCTGCTGCACCCGCTGATTGTCGCGTCCTGTTGCGGCGCGCTGGTCGCCGCGTTCCATATCGAGCCGCCAGTGGCGATCGATACCATGCTGCTGTTCCTGCAAAGCGCCGCGGCGCCGGTGGCATTGTTCGTGCTCGGCGTGACAGTGGCGCTGCGCCCGTTCACGCGGATGCCATGGGAGGTGCCGGGACTGATCATGGTGAAGCTTGTGCTGCACCCGCTCATTCTGTTCGGGCTGCTGCTGGCGCTCGGTCCGTTCCCGCCGGAATGGGCAGCGACCGCGCTGCTGCTCGGTTCGCTGCCGCCCGCGCTCAACGTGTTCGTGTTGGCGCGACAATATGACACCTGGGTGGAGGCGAGTTCGGCCGCCGTGCTGCTCGGCACCCTCGCATCGGTGGTGACGCTGACTGCCGTGATGCTGCTGATCCGCAACGGGACGATCGTGTTCCCGTAACAGCGTCAGCCGGCGCGGCGCCACCAAGGCGCGAGACCCTCGCGCATCGCAAGGCGGCGGAGCGGTCCGACCGAGCCGATCAAATGCAGGCCGAGCGCGCGGATCGATTGGGCCGGCAGGAAATCGCTGAGCAGCGAGCGGTTGGCGGCGTCGATCGCCATGGTTCGGCTGAACACATCGGCGCGGCGCGCGGTGGCATAGCGCGACAGAACCTGGTCCGCGCCGAGGTCCTCGGTTTGCGCGCGGGCCCGGCTGACAATGTCGGCAAGATCGGCGCCGTCGCGCAGGCCCATGTTGAGGCCCTGCGCGCCGATCGGCGGCAGCACATGCGCGGCTTCGCCGACAAGGGCGATGCGCCGCGCGGCGAACGCGCTCGGCGTCTCGATCGCCAGCGGGAAGACGTGGCGGCCGTCCTCGGCAACCATGCGTCCGAGGATCGAATGCGACTGCCGCTCGGCGGCGAGTCCCAGATCCTCGTTGTTCAGTTGCGCGAGCCGCGCGGCTTCATCCGGGGTCGAGACCCAGACCACGCTGGAGCGCTCGCCCGGCAGCGGCACGAACACGCAAGGACCGTGCTGCGTATGGAATTCGGTGGATGTGTTGTGGTGCGGGCGGGTGTGACCGACGTTGAAGGTTACGGCCGACTGATCGAGCGCACGCGACTTCACGGTGATGCCGGCAGCCTGCCGGCACGGCGACTGCCTGCCATCCGCGCCCGCGACCAGCGATGCAGTCAACACGTCGCCATTGCCCGTCGTGACCGTGATTGTGGAATCGCCGGGTTCGATCGAGGCCGCAGTGTCGTCATATCGCGCAAGATGCGCGAGCTCCGCGGCGCGGCGCTCCATCGCATCCATCAGAAGCCGGTTCTCGATGTTATAGCCGAATGTCTCCGCGCCGATCTCCTCGCTGGAGAAGCGTACTTCAGGCGCGCGGATCAGGCGTCCGGTGTCATCGACCAGCCGCATCGTGCGCAGCGCGGCGGCCTGCGACTGGCAATGCGGCCAGACGTTGATCCGGGTCAGGAAGTCGATCGACGCG
Source organism: Afipia sp. 64-13 (assembly GCA_001897755.1). Taxonomy (GTDB): domain Bacteria; phylum Pseudomonadota; class Alphaproteobacteria; order Rhizobiales; family Xanthobacteraceae; genus Afipia. Next base: position 218,464 of record MKUJ01000010.1, on the reverse strand, counting down.
CCGAGCAGAGCGGTGGTACGGTTGTCGCGATAGGGAATCCTGCGAGCGACGAGGGCCGTAGCAACGCCGTCCTGCGCCAGCGCGATTGCGGTGGCGAGCCCGGCGGGACCGCCGCCGACAACGATGACGTCGAACTTCGCCGACTGGTCTGATGACTGGCCCATGGGTATTTATATCCTGCTTTTGCTGTCGTCTTTTCCCACACTCGCAATTCGTGTCAAACTCATTTCGGCCGAGGATACCGCTGCATCGTCGCGATACGTCTCAATCATCGGGCGGGCCGCAGGTTCATGACAGTTAATGTCGATGTCATACTGAGTTAATGTTGTCGGGGTGAGCGATTTGACCGATCAGAAATCCACACGATCGTCGGCGTGCCTGCGCGCATTCTGCGTCCACCTTCTGACCGCATCCGGAACCGGCCTCGCGCTGATCGCGATGCTCGAAGCGGTGCGCGAGCACTGGGCAGCGATGTTCGGCTGGCTCGGCCTCGCATTGCTGATCGATGCGATCGACGGGCCGCTGGCGCGCCGTCTCGATGTCGGCGAGCGATTGCCGAACTGGTCTGGCGAGACGCTCGACCTTGTCGTCGATTTCGTCACTTATGTCTTCGTGCCAGCCTATGTGATTACCGCAAGCGGATTGCTGCTTCCGTTGGCCGCGCCGCTGCTCGGGTTCGTCATCGTCGTTTCGGGCGCGCTGTATTTTGCGGACCGTCGGATGAAAACCGACGACAATCGTTTTCGCGGCTTTCCGGCGCTATGGAACCTGGCTGCGTTCTATCTGTTCTTGCTGAAGCCGCCGGCTTCGATCGGCAGTGCCGCGCTGGCACTGCTGGTCGTGCTTTCGTTCGTGCCGGTTCATGTCATGCATCCGGTTCGCACGATGCGGTTTCGACCGTTCAACCTGACATTGATGGTGCTTTGGGCCGCGCTGTGCATTTTCACCGTGGCAGCGAATTTCGATGTGTCCGCCATTGTGAAAATCGTGCTCTGCGCCATCGCGCTCTACGTCCTTTTCAGTGACCTGATTTTACGTACATTCACTCGGAGATTTTCATGATCGAGCTGTTGACCAGCCCCGAAGCATGGGTTGCCTTGCTGACGCTGACTGCGCTGGAAATCGTTCTCGGTATCGACAACGTGATCTTCATCTCGGTGCTGGTGGCTCGGCTTCCGCCGGAGCAGGCCAAACGCGCGCGGCAGATCGGGCTCGGGCTGGCGCTGGTGTTTCGCATCCTGCTTCTCAGCATCCTGGTCTGGCTGATCGGTCTGACCGAACCCGTGATCACGGTCGCCGACATGGCGCTGTCGTGGCGCGATATCATTCTGATCGGCGGCGGGCTGTTCCTGATCGCGAAAGCGACGCACGAGATTCACGCCGAGGTCGAGGGCGGCGCAGACGAGGGCGGTGAGGGCCATGCCGCTAACGCCTTTTTCTGGGTCATCATGCAGATCGTGGTGATCGACCTGATTTTCTCGCTCGATTCGATTATCACGGCGATCGGCATGGTGAAGGATATCGAGATCATGGTCGGGGCGGTGATCATTGCCTGCGGCGTGATGTATGCCGCCTCGAATCCGGTCGCGCGGTTTGTCGCCGAGCATCCGACCACCAAGATGCTGGCGCTGGCGTTTCTGGTTCTGATCGGTGTCGCGCTGGTCGCCGACGGGTTCAAGTTTCATATCCCGCGGGCGTATATCTACACGGCGATTACGTTCTCGGCCGCGGTCGAGGCATTCAACATCCTCGCCAAGCGCAACCGCAAAAAGAAGAAGACCGCATAGCCCTCAGCCGCTCGGGCGCGTTGACAAGTCCGGTGCGATGGTTTCCGTTGTGCCTATAACGACAACCGGGAATCTTGAGGGCAGGAGACATGGTGGCCAAGGCGGTACGGGTTCACAAGCTCGGCGGGCCGGAGGTGTTGACGTACGAGGATGTCGAGCTTGCCGAGCCGGGTCCCGGCGAGGTGCGGATTCGCAATCATGCCATCGGTCTGAACTTCATCGACTGCTATTTTCGGACCGGTCTCTACAAGGCTCCGGCGCTGCCGTTCATCGTTGGTCATGAAGGCGCCGGCGAGGTTGTCGCTGTGGGGCCCGGCGTCACCGGCTTTCATCCGGGCGACCGCGTCGCCTATTATCTCAACCTTGGCGCCTATGCCACCGAGCGCAATGCACCGGCGGACCGACTGGTGAAACTGCCGGATTTCATCACTTACGAGCAGGCAGCCGTCCTGATGCTCAAGGGACTGACGACGTTCTATCTGCTGCACAAGACCTTCGCGGTCGGGCCGGGACATCGGATCCTGATCCATGCCGCCGCGGGCGGCGTCGGATCGCTCGCCTGCCAATGGGCGAAAGCGCTCGGCGCGACGGTGATCGGCACTGCGGGATCGCGGGAGAAGGCGGACCTTGCGCTCGCCAATGGCTGCGATCACGTCATTCTCTACCGCGAGGAGGATGTCGCGGCGCGGGTGAAGCAGATCAGCCGCGGCGAACTCTGTGACGTGGTCTATGACGGCGTCGGCAAGGACACATTCCAAGGATCGCTGAAATCGCTGAAGCGGCGCGGGCTGTTCGTCAGCTTCGGCAATGCGTCGGGGCCGGTGCCGCCGTTCAATCTCGCCGAACTCAACGCTCACGGCTCGTTGTTCGCGACGCGACCCAAGCTGGCCGACCATATCGTGACGCGCGCCGAGTTGATGGAGGGCGCCGACGCGCTGTTCGCCGCCGTGATCAGCGGCACGCTGCATATTCCGATCAATCGCGCCTATGCGCTCAAGGACGCCGCCAAGGCGCATATCGATCTGGAAAGCCGGGTTACCACCGGCGCTTCGGTGTTGAAGCCGTAATCTCAATTCTCACGTCATTGCGAGCGAAGCGAAGCAATCCAGAATTTTAAAAAGAGCTGGAATGATTCGTCGCTTTACTCCTCGCAATGACGAGGACGAGGTGGTGATTAAAATCCCGCGACCGTTCCGTGCAGGTCGTATTCGTCGGCGCTCTCGATCTTCGCGGTGACGATCTCACCGACCTTGAGCGGGCGGCGGCTGGCGACATAGACCGAACCGTCGATCTGCGGCGCATCGGCCTTGGAGCGGCCCTTGGCGACGCTGGGGCCGACCTCGTCGATGATCACCTGCTGGCGCGTGCCGACCTTGCGCTTGAGGCGCTGCGCGGAAATTTTCTTTTGCCGTGCCATCAGCGCATTCCAGCGTGCGGTCTTGGTCTCTTCCGGCACGGCGCCTTCGAGATTGTTTGAGGTCGCGCCTGCGACCGGCTCGTATTTGAAGCAGCCGAGCCGGTCGATCTGCGCCTCATCCAGCCAGTCGAGCAGATACTGGAAATCAGAATCGGTTTCGCCGGGAAATCCGACGATGAAGGTCGAACGCAGCGTGAGGTCCGGGCATTGCTCGCGCCACGCCTTGATCCGCGCCAGCGTCTTGTCCTGAGCGGCAGGCCGGCGCATCTGCTTCAAGACGTCGGGGCTTGCATGCTGGAACGGGATGTCGAGATAGGGCAGCACCTTGCCCTCGCTCATCAGGTCGATGACCTCATCGACATGCGGGTAGGGGTAGACGTATTGCAGGCGCACCCACGCGCCGAGTTCGCCAAGCTCTCTGGCGAGATCGTAGAATTTTGCGCGAACCTCGCGATCCTTCCACGGGCTGGTCGCGTATTTCAGGTCGATGCCGTAGGCGGAGGTGTCCTGCGACACCACCAGCAATTCCTTGACGCCTGCCGCAACCAGCCGTTCCGCCTCACGCAGCACGTCATTCGCCTGCCGCGACACCAGGTCGCCGCGCAGCTTCGGGATGATGCAGAAGGTGCAACGGTTGTTGCAGCCCTCGGAAATCTTCAGATAGGCGTAATGCCGCGGCGTCAGCTTGATGCCTTGCGGCGGCAACAGATCGAGATGCGGGTTGTGCACCGGCGGCACCGCGCGATGCACCGCCTCGAGCACGCTCTCATATTGCTGCGGGCCGGTGATCGACAGCACGTTAGGATACGCCTTTTCGATCTGCTCGGGCTCGGCGCCCATGCAGCCGGTGACGATCACCTTGCCGTTCTCGGCCATCGCCTCGCCGATGGCGCCGAGCGATTCCTGCTTGGCGCTGTCGAGAAAGCCGCAGGTGTTGACGATCACGAGGTCTGCGCCGTCGTGCTTGCGCGCGAGCTCGTAGCCCTCCGCCCGCAGCCGCGTGATGATGCGCTCGGAATCCACCAGGGCCTTGGGACAACCCAGGGACACGAAACTGACTTTCGGGGCGGCCGACTGATCCATTCGATCCTGCTTAGTAAAACGCAGGGACTATCCCTGTCCTTTCGCAAATACAAGGCCTTAGGAGCGTTTTGAGGGTATTCCGGCGAGCTTTTTCGCGGGACTGTGACGGGGTCTTCGAGCAAATACTGTCCCGATTTTTCCGGGCCTGTCGGAGGCGCGGCCGCGCCACGGCGCGGGTGGATTTAATGGGCGGGACTGGATACGCGCGAGATCTGCCGCGGATGACGGACGATGCGTGCATGATGACGAATCGCATGAGAAATCCGGCAAGGATGGATGATTTGTCTCGACGCTTGTCGCGGAGAGAAAGAATATCGTCTTTTTGGCTTCCACCTTGCAACGACGATCGAGGGCCGCTCATATGGTGCACGATGATCCGCTGGAGATCGTGAATGCAGCGCCGTTATGACAATTCCTCGCGAGCAGAAACGCTCAGCGCTCCATCACGTTACCGAGATGGCGCGGAATGGCTCGCCATCTATGGCGCGCTCGCGCTGATCGCGGCCGTTGTCTTCGGCACCGCTTTCACCCGCTTGTTCTGATATCCGACCGATTCAATTTATAGCGACGTCGCTGGGCCTGATTTAGGCGACACTGCGGATGCGGTCCGGCAATGACCGGATCAGATCGTGAAAGGCGCAGGCCCGTGCCTGCGCATCCTCGATGCTCAGGGCTTCGAACCGGATGGTTCGACCGAAGCGCGTTTGGGCCAGCCACCCGAGATCGGCGCTGATCACGGTTGCGATCTTGGGATAGCCACCCGTGGTGCCGCGATCTTTCATCAGCACGATCGGCTGGCCGTTGCCGGCGACCTGAATGCTGCCGTCCACGGGGCCGTCGGATACGATATTGTAGCCATGCAGGTGTTTGAGCGCGGGGCCTTCGAGCCGGTAGCCCATCCGGTTGCTGCTGGCGGAGACGCGCCACTGCGAATTCAGAAACAGCTCGCAAGCATCCGCGAATTCGTCCGCCTGCGGTCCCATCACCACACCCAGAGCGCCCGTCGTTTGCGAAGGCAGGTCGATCGTGCGCTCATGGGACCACGCCGCGCAGACGTTCACCGTGAGGCGATCGCCGTTTTGCAGGGCGCGCGGGTAGGGGCTGCCGAGACCGGCATAGGCGTTGACCGAACAGCTCCCGAACACCGGCGTTGCCGCGATACCGCCTTGGATGGCCAGATAGCCAAAGATGCCGTCGCGGGCCATGCCGAGGGTCAGGCGCTCGCCATCCTCCAGCGTGATCGTTTGTCCCAGGCGCTTGCCGTGGCCGTCGATGTCCAACGCCCGCAACGCGCCAGTGACCGCGACGCGGAGCGGCCCATCGCGGACGGTGACGACCGCGCCTTGCGGTCCGATCTCGATGGCCGGGGCGAAAGCGGAATTTCCCACCAGGCAATTGGCGGCGGCGAGAGCAAGACGGTCCATCGCTCCGCTGGGCGCAAGGCCATAGCGTTGCATGCCGAAGCGTCCCGCATCCTGAATCGATGTCGCGATTCCGGCGGAAATAATGTCCAGCGTGCTCATGGTGCGATCAGTTCCGCGACCGGCTCGCCGCGTTCGGCGGCGCTGTCGAGCCGATCGAATTGCGCCGGCCCGATCGCCTCGAAGGTGACGGCATCGCCGGGCTCCAGCAGGAAGGCCGGATCGCGCTGCGGATGGAAGGTGCGCACCGGCGTGCGGCCGAGCAGATGCCAGCCGCTTGGCGCGGCAAGGCACTGGATGCCGGCCTGGGTGCCTCCGATGGAGATCGTGCCCGATGGCGTATGCGTGCGCGGACTGGCGCGCCGGGGGGTCGCAATCGAGGGATCGAGGCCGCTCAGATAGGCAAAGCCCGGTGTGAATCCGATCATCGCGACTCGATAGTCGCCTCCGGTATGACGCGCGATCAGCTCCGTGGTGGACATATCGTGGGCGCGCGCGACGTCGTCGAGATCGATTCCATGCGCACCGCCATAGGCGACAGGAATCCGCCAGCGCCGGATGACCACGGACTTGGGCGTGTCCGGCGGGACCAGCGCGAGGATTTGTCGCGACAACGCGGCAAAGCCGATCCGCACCGGATCGTAGTGGATCAGCAGCGAGCGATAGGTCGGTACGGTCTCGGTGACTCCCGCAATGTGGGCCGCCGCGACGGCGTGGTCGAGCGCCAGCACGCGGCGGTTAGCCTCGATATCGATGCTGCGGCCGAACTCCACCGTCAGCGCAGCGTCGCCGCTGGGAAGCACGCGAGGGGACTGAATCTCGATCATGGCCGGACGATGCAGTCAGACTCAGAAGGCGTCCAGCCCTTTCGCGCAATCCCGACGCAGGGGAGCGATCCGCAGAATCGTGATGCCGGCCCGGCTTGACGCGCCTTCTATCATTCGCATGATGCCTCGCCGCTTGAGCCAGCCCGGAGTCGATCAATGACACTGCCGTTCCAAACCGTCGAGACCCTCAGGCGTATCTCCACGGCCACCATCACCACCGTGCTGCTGAAGAAGGGGCTGCGCAATGTCTGGATGCGCGGTACGCGCCCGCTGCGGCCGGGTCAGCCAAGGCTTGTCGGCGCGGCTTTCACGCTGCGGTTCGTGCCGGCCCGCGAGGATCTCGCCACGCCGGAATCATGGTCGAAACCGATCTCGACCCGCACGGCCATCGAAGCGATGCCGGCCGGCTGCATCGCCGTGGTGGATGCGATGGGTATCACCGATGCCGGAATTTTCGGCGATATCCTGTGCGCGCGGATGTTCAAGCGCGGCGTCACTGCTCTGGTGACCGACGGCGTGCTGCGTGATGTCGAAGGGGCGCTCGGCACCGGTCTGCCGATCTGGTGCGACGGGGTGGCTGCGCCGCCGTCCGTTGCGGGTCTCACTTTCGTCAATTGGGGAGAGCCGATCGGCTGCGGCGGCGTCGCGGTGTTTCCGGACGATATCATCGTGGCCGATCAGGACGGCGCGGTGGTGATTCCGCAAGCATTCCTGCCGGTCATCCTCGAAGAGGGCGAGGAGCAGGAGCGGATGGAAGGCTGGATCGTCAACGAGGTGAATAACGGCGCGGCGCTGCCGGGGCTTTATCCGATGAACGCCGAAACCAAGGCGCGCTACGCGGAGTGGAAGAGCAGGCAGCCGAAATAAGCGCGTTGCCGCTCCGGTCTCAATCCCGCGGACGGCGCCAGCCGACAACCGTCGCTTCGACGATGCGGCCCGAATCGCAATTGATCCAGGCGCCGTCGACCCACTGGCATGCGAATGGAAGCTGATATGTCCCGCTCTTGTCTTCGCACAGGAGTTCTACGGGTTCGGCCGGCGGCGGGGCGCCGGCATCGTTGAATTCGGCCAGTCTTTGCGCACGTGTCGCCATCGTCGCAATCTCCTCTAAGGAAGAAATAGGTCGCAATCATTTCCGTCTCGCGCGGGATAGCCGCAAAGGCGGGCAACCCTAAGGCGAGGCGCTCGATGGAACTTGGCCGGGTGACTATTTTTGGAGAAACGCCGCAGTTTCGCGGATCGGCGCAAGTATTGATTTACGGGTATTGTTCGAGATTTTTCACGAGAAACATGGAGAATTCCCATGCTTGTCGTCATTCTGGGCTTGCTCGGCGCAGCAGGCGTATTTTTTCTGGCGAGCGCCACCCAATATTCCGGCTGGCTCTGGTCTCATGAACTCTGCCGGCAGGGCGCGATCTTTTGCGAACACCCGAACTGGATCCTGATTGCGGCCGGAGCCGCGATCCTGATCGAGATGGTACGGACGATGACGAAGGCCTGACCGGCCCGCCGTTTAAGATGCCCCGGGCAGGGTCCGGCGGTGCCTTGACGCCCAGGTATGCCGGCCAGTGGCCGGATATACTGTGATTTCCGTAACTTAGTTGTCTCCAAAACCCCTGCCTGCGGCCCCAATGCCCGCCATGGGCACTCAATTGGAACCCGTTCGATCTCTCGCGGGCGGCATGGTAGCTTCGCAGTCATCGACGGCAGGCATTCGGGAAATCGCAAGCGGTTCCATGGGCTGGGGGAAGTCTCGCATCACGCAACTCGACAGAGCCGCGCGGCGGTTCGGGTATGCCCGTATCCTTTCCCTCGTCCTGCTCGCGGGGCTGGTCGGTTTGCGGATTGTTGATCCGGCGCCGCTCAAGGAGCTGCGCCTGCGCACCTTCGATGTCTATCAGTTGATCAGTCCTCGCGCGGTGACCGAACGGCCGGTCGTCATTGTCGATATCGACGAGAAAAGTTTGGCCAGGCTCGGACAATGGCCGTGGCCGCGCACCCGGATCGCCGATCTTGTGCAGCGTCTGACCGACCTCGGCGCGGCGGCGATCGCCTTCGATGTGATATTCGCCGAACCGGACCGGCTTTCGCCGCATCTTGCGGTCGAAGGTTTTCGCGATCTCGACGAGGCGACGCGCGACAAGCTGCGCAGCCTGGCGAGCAACGACGACATTCTCGCTGCGGTTCTGCGCAAGGCGCCGGTCGTGCTCGGCGAATCCGGGCTACCGATGGTCATGCCGCGGCCCGATGTGAAACTGCCGGTCACGGGTCTGGCGACCCTTGGCGGTGATCCCACGCCGTTCCTGCTCAATTTTCCGGGCCTGCTTCGCAACGTGCCCGTATTGGAAGAGGCTGCGCCGGGGCGGGGGCTGTTCACCATTCACACCGAGCGCGACGGCATCGTGCGGCGCGTGCCCGTGGTGATGCTGGCGCAGGGCCAGTTGATGCCGTCTCTCACCTTCGAGATGCTGCGTGTCGTCACGCGCGCAAACACCATCCTGATCAAATCCGATGAAGCCGGCGTGAAAAGCGTCGGCATTCCGGGCTTCGAAATCCCGACGGACCGCAACGGCCAGATCTGGGTGCATTTCGCCAAACACGATCCGGCGCGGTTCGTTTCCGCCACCGATGTTCTTGACGGCAAGATCGGCGCGGAGGCTGTTTCGCAGAAACTGGTGCTGATCGGCACGTCCGCGACCGGTCTGCTCGATACCAAAACCACGCCGCTCGATCCGGTGATGCCCGGCGTCGAAGTGCATGCGCAGGTGCTGGAGGCGGCGTTATCCGGCTCGGTGCTTTCGCAACCGAATTACGCGATCGGCGCGGAAGTGATCGCCGCCATCGTGTTCGCTCTTGCGATCATCTGGCTTGCGCCGGTGCTTGGCCCGCTGATGCTGCTGGCGTTTGGATTGGGTGTGGTCGTGCTGCTGATCGGCACGTCATGGTATTTCTTCGTGCAGGAAAAACTGCTGATCGATTTCACCTTCCCGTTGCTCACATGCGCGGCGATCTATCTTGCTCTAGTATTTTCCAGCTACGCCCGCGAACAGAAGCAGCGCCGCCGCATCCGCTCGGCATTCGGCCAGTATCTGTCGCCGGCTTTAGTCGAGCAACTTGCGCAGTCGCCTGACAAGCTCAAGCTTGGTGGTGAAGAACGCGACATGACCGTCATGTTTAGCGACATGCGCGGCTTCACCGCGCTGTCGGAGACTTTCAAGCGCGACCCGCAAGGTCTGACGTCGCTGATGAACCGCCTGTTGACGCCGCTCACCAACGCCATTCTCGATCGCAAGGGCACTATCGACAAGTACATGGGTGATGCGATCATGGCGTTCTGGAACGCGCCGCTCGATGACCCGGCCCACGAGATCAACGCCTGTGAAGCCGCGCTCGACATGCTGGACAGGGTTGCCATCCTCAACGTCGAGCGTGAGCGCGAGGCGCAAGAGAATGGCAAGCCGTTCCTTCCGCTGAGCGTCGGGATCGGTCTGAACACCGGACCTTGCGTGGTCGGCAACATGGGATCGAATTTGCGGTTCGATTATTCGGTCCTCGGCGACAGCGTCAATCTGGCTTCCCGCCTTGAGGGGCAGTCGAAATCCTACGGCGTGCCGGTGATCGCCGGCTCGCGCACCGCGCTCGCCGTGAAGGAGAGGTTTGCGATTTTCGAACTCGATTTCATCGCAGTCAAAGGCAAGAGCGAACCGGAAATCATTTACGCGATTGCGGGCCGGCAGGATGTGGCCAATTCGCCGGATTTCCAGCGGCTGCGCAATCTCTTCATCGAAACGCTGGCCTGCTATCGAAATCGCGACTGGACGGGCGCGCAGCTCGCGCTCGACAAAGGACGCGCGACCAAAGGGGCGGATCGCTTCAGGCAGCTCCACGATCTTTATGCGGCGCGCATCCGTGCTTTTCAGGATGCGCCGCCGCCGGAAGACTGGGATGGCGTGTTCGCGGCGGCCAGCAAATAACGTGCGGCGAAAAGAAAAGATCGTCCGTTCGCAAGAGCTATCTTGTCGCATCGCGGGTCTTTCAGATATGGCGGCGACCCCCGTTGCATGTCATCCTGCTCGACCTGATTTGAGTTCTATTCGATACGTAATTGGATTTTTCGATGATTGATTCCATCTCCGTACGGTTCTGGGGCGTTCGCGGCAGTATTCCCTGTCCGGGGCCGGACACGCTGCGTTATGGCGGCAACACCTCGTGCGTGGAGGTGCGTTGCGGCGAGCATCTGTTGATTTTCGATGCGGGGTCGGGATTGCGTGCGCTGGGCGCCGCGCTCGATGCGAACGATACCGAGATCGATCTGTTTCTCAGTCATGGCCATGTCGATCACATGATCGGCCTGCCGTTCTTCTCTCCGTTGATGGAGAAGGGGCGCCGGTTGCGAATCTGGGCCGGCGGTCTGGTCGCGATAGGCGGGGTCAAGAACGCGATCAGCGCCTTGATGCGGTTTCCGCTGTTTCCAATCGGCGTCGATGCCGCGCAGGCCGGTGTGAGCTTTCACGACTTCGAGCGTGGCGAGGTGCTGACACCGCGCAAAAGCCTTGTCGTTCGCACGGCCGGTCTCGATCATCCGGGTGGCGCGACCGGATATCGGATCGACCATGCAGGCAAGGCGATTTGCTACATCACCGACAATGATCTTGGGTCCGGCGCAATCGATCCGGCCTTGCTGTCGCTGGCCAAGGGCGCGCAACTCGTGATCACCGATGCGACCTACACCGACGCGGAGTTGCCCGATCATGCCGGCTGGGGGCATTCGAGCTGGCAGCAAGCGATGCGATTCGCCGATGCGGCCGGCGTCGAAACGCTGTGCCTGTTTCATCATGACCCGGACCATAGCGA
>MKUJ01000010.1:205495-207056 GCA_001897755.1 Afipia sp. 64-13 | reverse complement strand
GTACGCTGGTGGCGAAGGAAGGGATGTCGTTAAGCGTCTAGTCGGCCCAACCCCAGCCGAGGGAGGACGAGGGGTGGCGCTGGCTGGGTCAGGACGCCCCAATCGGCTTCATGAACTCAGTATTAAACTCACATGACGTGTCATGTTGACGGCCTTCCCGTCACGCCGGGGCGTCCCGCTGGCCTCGCGCCGAAAGGCAGCGCGGGACAGGTGACACAAGGAATAAAAACCGCTTCAATCCGCCCTCCGGGCTCGCGGCGGCAATCCGCTTTCGTCGTCGCGGTTCGGCGTGCCGCTGTCTTGATCGCATCTCATCGCATTCGGATTGGCTTCCATGGACATTTCTGGATTGGCTTCAGGCGCCGGCGGATTGTTGGCAACGGCGTTCGTGGTCGCCGGTTACACCATGCGGACCATGATTCCGCTGCGTGTGTTCGGAATCCTCACCAACCTTCTGCTGATCGTCTACGGCCTGCATCATCGCAACTACCCGATCGTGGCGCTGCATGTCGTGCTGCTGCCGCTGAATGTCTATCGTCTGCACGAGATGCTGCTGCTGGTGCGCAACGTCAAGAAATCGGTCAAGGGCAATCTGTCAATGGCCTGGCTGAAGCCGTTCATGACGGAGCGCAAATGCAAGGCCGGCGAGGTGCTGTTCTACAAGCACGAGAGCGCCAAGGAGATGTTCTACATCGTCAGCGGCCGCTTTCATCTCGTCGAATCCGGCATCGAACTGCCGGTCGGCGCGATCGTCGGCGAACTCGGCATGCTCTCGCCGGACAACAAGCGCACCCAGACTCTGGAGTGTCTCGCCGACGGCATGATCCTCAGCGTGACCTACCAGAAGGTTGAGGAGCTTTACGTACAGAATCCGGAATTCGGATTCTATTTCCTGCGCCTCGTCAGCGCGCGGCTGTTTCAGAATCTCGAGAAGCTGGAAGGCGAGGTTGCCGTTCTCAAGGCCGGGCAGGCCGCGTCGTGAGACTGTCGCTGCCGACCAAGCTGCCGGTCCCGATCCGGTTGTTGAAGGAGCGCTATTTCGGCGAGGCCTCGCGCAATCCGTGGGTCGCGCGCAACAAGCTCGCAAGCCTCATCGCGCGCCTGCCGCCCGAGGTGGCGGCGATCGTGGGCGATGCCGTGCCGGCCTTGATCGCCTATCAGGATTCCGATCACGCACTGCTCTATCTCGACCGCATCGGGCGCTATGCCGGCAGCCGGCTCGATCCGGTGATCTTCGCCGACCTTGCCCGCCGCATGCGGAGGCGGATGCTCTATGAGGACCCATCGGCCATTGCCCACGATCTGCTGACGCGCGCGGGCGGCGAGACGGCGCGGCCCGATCCCTCGCTTCGCGCCGAAGTGCGAACTCTCCGCTGGGCGGAGCTTGCGGCGATGCTGCCGGCCGAAACCGCGACCTCGCTGGTCAGGAAGCTCGACCGGCTGCGCTGGTCGGACAAGACCAGGGAATTACGCTTCGGCGCAGCGACGCCGGGCGATCTGCGGCGGCTGCGATTCTGGAGCGCGGTGCGGCAGGCGCGGCCTTACTCCCTGCGTTTTGCGC
>MKUJ01000010.1:166942-205432 GCA_001897755.1 Afipia sp. 64-13 | reverse complement strand
GATTGTCGAGACCGCCGATCTGGTCGGGGGCTGCGGCATGCCCGGCAAGATCGGTTTGATGAAATGGAATTGCATCGTCGATGCCCTGATCAAGCCGATTTGCGATGATGCGGTAGCGATTCCAAACCTTGGCGCCGCCGTTCGCCGCGCTTACCGGGTCGCACGCGACAATCCCTCGATCGATGATCTGCGGCGGGAGATCGCGCTGATCGTCGCGGACGCCGCTTCGCCAGAGCGGTAGCGTCCGCCGCCGCGCTCCACTAGATTGCGCGGCTTGCGACCGATTCATCTCCAGTGACGAGACGGGACATCGACCATGAGCCGATCACGGCGAGTGCGCCATCTGACCGGACCCTTTGCGCTTGCTGCCTGTACGGTGCTGCTGCTCGCGGCGCCGACGCGCGCGCAGGGTGCGGAATCCTTCAAGCTCAGCAACAATCATCGCATCGCCTGCAGCCGGGCGCTGGCGCCGGGCAAGATGCAGACCATCGGCTGCCGCTCGCATGCTTATGTGATGAACACGGCGACGTCTGAATTTTATCGTTGCGAAGTCTCGGTCGAGGTCACGCGCGACAGCCGCGAACTCAAGAACACCAGCGCCAGCGGACACTGCGTGTCGCGGGGGCGCATGTTCCCGACAGACTCGACCTATGCCTTCGACGCCACGGAAACCGAACCGCCGAACACCAATGCATTTTTCGGCTCGGGCGGCATGGCGATCTGGGTCGCCGATATCACGGCGCGGAAGGTGAGGGGCTGCATCGATCTGGCCACCGGCATTGGCGACAACGTGCTGCAATGTGTCGACATGGAATTCGATCATTAGCGGCAGGCGATCTATCGGACCGCATAAAATACGAGAAACAGGCCGATCAGGCCGACCAGCATGATCGCCCAGGTCGAGACCCGCGCCTGATGACGGACGACCTCGGCGGCCTCGTTGTCGGCGATCCGCTTGTCCTGTTTCTTAAAACCGGGCTCCTGATCGCTCACGCCGTCTCCGTCATGTCATGGCATCGCCCGTTCTAACGCAATGACAGGGCACGGAGTTCCGGTTTACGCCGCCGCGGCTTGCACCAGGCGGCTCGACTCGCCCCGCCGGTAGACGGTCAGCGTCGCGACCAGACCGCACACCGCGGCGAAGGTCATCCACATGCCGGGCGCGGCCTTGTCGCCGGTCATTTCGATCAGCGCGGTCGAAACCGCCGGCGTGAAGCCGCCGAACAGCGCGGTTGCCAGACTGTAGCAGAGCGAGAAACCGACCGTGCGCACGCTGGCCGGCACGATCTCGGTCAGCGCCACCACCATCGCGCCGTTGTAGCTGGCATAGAGAAACGACAGCCACAGTTCGACGGCCAGCATGCGCTGGAACGAGGGTGCGGCGACCAGCCAGGCAATCGCCGGATAGGCGGTGAGGATGGTCAACAGCGTGAAGCCGAGCAGGATCGGCTTGCGGCCGATGCGGTCGGACAGCGCGCCCATCACCGGCAGCCAGAACAGATTGGACAGCGCGACGCAGAAGGTGACGACCAGCGAATCCGTCAGCGAAAGCTTCAACACGCTCTTGCCGAAGGTCGGGGTGTAGACCGTGATCAGATAGAACGAGACCGTGGTCATCACCACCAGCAGCATGCCGGCGAGCACGATCTGCCAGTTGGTCACGATGGATGCAAAAATCTCGGACAGCGTCGGGTGATGCTTGCGCGCGAGAAAGGCTTCGGTCTCCTGCAGCGAGCGGCGGATCATGAAGATGAAAGGCACGATCAGCGAGCCGATGAAGAAGGGAATGCGCCAGCCCCAGTCCGACATGGTTTGCGGCGCCAATGTCGTGTTGAGCAGGTAGCCCAGCGTCGCGGCGACGATGATGGCGACCTGCTGGCTGCCGGACTGCCAGCTCACGTAAAAGCCCTTCTGGCCGGGCGGCGCCATTTCCGCGAGATAGACCGAGACGCCGCCAAGCTCGACGCCGGCGGAAAATCCCTGCAGCAGGCGGCCGATCAACACCAGCGCCGGAGCAATCAGACCGATGGTGGCGTAGGACGGCACGAAAGCGATCAGCACGGTGCCGACCGCCATGATGGCGAGAGTAACGATCAGGCCCTTGCGGCGGCCGATCCGGTCGACATAGGCGCCGAGCACGATGGCGCCCAAGGGCCGCATCAGGAAGCCCGCACCGAAGGTCATGAAGGTCAGCATCAGCGAGGCGAATTCATTGCCGGTCGGGAAGAACGCCCGCGCGATGTAGGTCGCGTAGAACCCGAACAGAAAGAAGTCGAACATTTCCAGGAAGTTGCCGCTGGTTACGCGCAGCACAGTGGCAAGGCGCGAGGAGGCCGGCCGGGGAGACGAGGCCTGGGCGGGGGCGTTCATGGGACGACTCCGGGCGAGCGCTTCTGCACGATACTGCGCCAGGTTGTCGCACCCGACAAGGCGGGGGCTACTGACGGATTCGTGAACGATCGCGGTCGCTCCGGGCTTGGCGCCTTCGCGGGTTCCCGTGCCGCCGATGCGCGGTTAGTGGAACTGGGCGCGGCAGGCCGGCGAAAGCCGCTTGATATTGCGCTCCATGCAGGCCGTGATCTTTTTGACGTTCGGCACGTACTCGCGGCAGAACTTCATGGCGTCGGACCGGCAGGCGCGGCGCTGTTCGTACGTGCCCGCGGCATGGGCGGCGGACGACGTCGTAATGAGAATGGCGACGAACAGAACTGATCCGGCCTTCATCATGATGATCTCCTTTGCGCGAGTGTCCGTTCAGTGCGCCGGCATGGGATGCGTCCGGCAGTCGTAAGCCGCGCCGTGGACTGGCTCTTCGATATTGTGCCGGAAGAACTGGCCCATGGATGGCGCGTCCAGCAGATCCGTGACCGTATCGTCCGGGATCGCGCAGAACTGATCATAGGTCATGCGGTGCCGGATCAGGAGGTAGCGTTTTGCCTTGTCGTAGCAGACGCGGTCGATCACGCTGCTGCGCGTGACGTCCTGACAGGCGAACGGTTTCAGATCGACCGGTCCGCGCTTGGCGACGTCCACCATTTCGCTGTCGGTGTACGCGGCGCCGCCGACCAAAGACGCGAGGATCAGGATCAGTTTCATCATCGCAAGAACGTCCGCGAGGGAGCGACGATCTCGATGATAGCCGGGGATCGTGCATCTGAAAATCCCGAAGACGAGACGCGGCTGCCGCGCCGTGACGCCGCTCCGGCTCTTGCCGAACCATGCCGGTCGCTCTATGGAGCGATGGTGCATGTGATCGGAGGAAACTGTCGTGATCTATGAATTGCGCGTCTATTCCTGTTTGCCGGGCCGTTTGCCGAATGTGCTGAAGCGGTTCGAGAGCGTGACGCTGAGCCTATGGGAGAAGCACCAAATCCTTCAGGCGGGTTTCTTCACCACCGTCATCGGCGAGTCCAATCAGGAGCTTACCTATCTGCTGGCGTGGGAATCGATGGCCGAACGCGAACGTAAATGGACGGCGTTTCAAAACGATCCGGCCTGGCTCGCGGCGCGTGTCGAAACCGAACGCGACGGACAGCTCATCCAGAACATCCGAAATCAATTCCTGCAACCGACGTCGTTCTCGATCGTCAAATAGCGCAGTTGGACTGCGTGCGGGGAGCGCGTATGGCGCGCTCTATGCCTGCAGCAGGTCGCCGACGCCCTGCCAGAGCAGGCCGAGGGAGATCAGGACCAGCAGGGTATAGGCAATGCGGTAGAACCATGTGGTCGAGGTGTGCCTGACCAGCCAGAAGCCGAGGAAGTTCGATGCGACGGCCAGCGGCAATAGCACGAGCGATGTCGTCAAATTGTGCGGACTGAATTGTCCGAGAAGAAAGTAGGGAAAGACTTTCAGGGCATTGACGATAAAGAAGAAGATCGTCGAGGTTCCGACGAATGTCATTTTCGGCAGCCGCTGGGGCAGGACATAGGCCTGAAAAGCGGGGCCGCCGCCTTGCACGACAAACGATGTAAATCCCGAGACCGTGCCCCAGAACGCACCGCGCGTGACGGTCGCGTTGTACGAGGCGAGACTGCCCCGCCGCAGCCAGGCGGTGACCGCGAAGGCGAGACCGATTCCTCCAGCCACGATCCGTACGCCGGCGTCCGAGACGTAGGCCGCAAACAGATAGCCGAGGCCTACGCCGACCAGAGCGCCCGGCAGAAGGGCTTTCAGATTTCGCGGACTCCAGTCCTTGCGATAGACGTAAAGCGAGATCAGGTCCTGGCATATCATGATCGGCAGCAGCAGCGCGGCAGCCGAGAGCGGCGGCAGATAGAGCGCCACCAGCGGCGTCGCGATCGCGCCGAGTCCGCTGAAGCCTCCCTTTGAAAGCCCAAGCGCAATGACCGCAGGGATGGCCACCGCATAAAAAGCGGCGTCGAAGATCACCAGGGACATTCGGCGGACCCGGAAATCGCCGGCTTGCGCCGCCATCGGCGTGTCGGCGGCGGACTCGTATCGCGTTGCGAAAGAAGCGCGAATGTCATGGTGATGGAAACCGGAAAGTCTCGGGAGGGCCCTCAGCCTGGATGGTCCGAGCATGCCGCAGCACGAGCCGCGACGCCAGTGACGTGTCCGCAGGCCTCAATGAGCAAAGGGCATGGTCCGATGAGCAATAGACACTGTCAACGCCATGCCTCGCGGGGAAAACTGAAAGGACGAAACGCGGTCGTCAGAATCTGCGAGGGGAGGACGAATGCTGCAGTCCGCGCAAGCCGACGGAGCATCACGGAACGGTAATGTCGTCCTGCGTATTCAGGGGGCGGCGAAGACCTACGCCTCGCAGTCCGGATCCTGCACCGCGCTGCTTCCGGTCACATCGGAGGTCCGTGCGGGAGAGTTCATCAGCCTTGTCGGTCCCAGCGGTTGCGGCAAGACTACGCTGCTGAAGATGTGCGCTGGCCTGATCACGCCAAGCGCCGGCACCATCACCTTCGGTGAGACGGGAAAGAGCATCGCCCCCGGCGAGTTCGGTTTCGTGTTTCAGGCCCCGGCCTTGCTGCCATGGCGCACGGTGCTGTCCAACGTCGCGCTGCCGGCCGATATCCTGGGATTGGACAAGGCCGCCGCGACGGAGCGCGCGCGCGCTCTTTTGGCGACGGTGCGCCTTGCCGGCGCGGAAGAAAAATATCCAAGAGAATTGTCGGGCGGCATGCAGCAGCGCGCCGCCATCGCGCGGGCCTTGCTGCACGATCCGGATATCCTGTTCATGGACGAGCCGTTCGGCGCGCTCGATGCGATGACGCGCGAGGACCTCAACATGGAGTTGCAGCGGATCTCGCAGAAGCAGCACAAGACGGTGCTGTTCGTCACGCACGATATCGAGGAGGCCGTCCTGCTGTCGGATCGCGTGTTCGCGCTGTCGGCGGGGCCGGGGCGGCTGGTCGAGACCATCGATATCACGTTGTCGCGTCCGCGATCGCTGTCCGTGAAAGCAAGCCCTGAATTCACTCGGGCGGTTGCGCGAATTCGCGCGCTGCTCAATCGTGAAGAGACGCTGCCATGACCGCTCCGGCTTCCAAGGCATCCGCGCCGCAGGGCGTTTCCTCCTCGCCATTCCTGCGTTTTCCATTTGAACTGGCGTTGTCGGGCCTCATCGCCGTGGCGCTGGTTGTCATCGCCGAAATCGCCGCGCGCAACAACTGGGTCACGCCGCTTGTGCTGCCGGCGCCGAGCCAGATCTGGGCCGCGCTGATCGACGGCTTCGCCTCCGGCATCTATCTCGACAACACGCTGTCGACGCTGTGGTCCGTGGTGGTGGGATTTGTGCTGGGCGCCGTCATCGCGGTGGTGCTGGCCGGAATCCTGTCGAGCCTGCCGTTCCTCGAGAAGGTGATCACGCCCTTCATCGTCGCATTCCAGAGCATGCCGAAAGTCGCGATCGCGCCTCTCATCATCATCTGGTTCGGCTTCGGCGATGTTTCGAAGATCGTGATTGTCCTGACGGTCTGTTTCTTTCCGATCCTGATCAACGCGCTGCACGGCCTGAAGGTGCGCGACCGCGATCACTACGAACTGTTCAAATCGCTCGGCGCCACGCGCTGGCAGATGTTCTACCGGCTTCGCCTGCCGCATGCCGTGCCCTACATCTTCGCCGGCCTGCATATCGGCGTCATTTTTGCCTTGATCGGAACCGTCGTTGCCGAATTCGTCGGAAGCAACACCGGCGTCGGATATCTGATGCTGCAGGCGAAAGCGACGTTCGACACGCCGGCGGTCTATGCCTGCCTTCTCATTTTGATGCTGATGGGCATGCTGCTCCATTTCGTCATGGTCCAGATCGAAACGCGCGTCGCGTTCTGGGCCAACGACATCACGCAAGCCAACGGATGATCCAACGTTACCCACGGAGGAACAAGACATGAGCACGAACGGTATATCGAGGCGAGACGCCTTGTTGATGTCTCTCGGCGCCACGATATTCGGGCCGACCGGCTTCGCCAATGCCCAGACCCGCAAGAAAATCATTCTCGGCTCTGCCACCGTCACCACCACGCCGCTTGGCTGCACTTACAGCTCGATTCCGATGGAGTTGTACTGGAAGCAGGACGGACTCGATGTCGAGTATGTAGGCCTCGCCGGCGCCAACGCAGCGTTGCAGGCGTTGATGGCCGGGACGGTCGATATCGTTCCGGGCACCAACTCGGCGCTGTTCGCGATGTATCAGAAGGTCCCCGATGCGCAGATCAAGGCGTTCTACACCCATACCACGGCCTTCAACGCCACGCCGGTGGTGTTGAAGGACAGTCCGCTGAAGACCATCCGCGATCTTGAAGGGAAGAATGTCGGCCTGCAGAGTCTCGCCAACAGCCAGCTTCCCGTGGTCCGGGCGCTGATGAAGATGGCCGGTGGCGATCCGGCGTCGATCAAGTTCACCGCCGTGGGCGAGGGCCCCGAGGCGGCCCATGCGCTGACCGAGAAACGTGTCGACGCCATCGCGCTGTTCGACGGCCTGCATGCCTCGATCGAGGCCGCCGGCGTGCCGCTGCGCGAACTGACGAGCGATGCGCTGGATCGCAGCAAGCTCGGTTTCAACGCTGCCCTGTGGGCTCGCGCCGACTATCTGAAGGAGAACAGGGCGGATGTCATCAAGCTCGGGCGCGGTGTCGCCAAGGGCGTCGAGTTTGCAAAGGCCAATCCGGAAGCCGCAGTGCGGATTCACTGGAAGGTGTTTCCGGCAACGAAGCGACGCGGTGTCGATGACAAGGAGGCGATGCGCCACGGCCTGATGAACCTCAACGCGCGCCTGAAGAACATCGATATCATCGATGGTCTGGTCGGCAATTCGACCACCGCGCAGATCAACGGCTACATGAACCTGATGGTGTCGGGCGGCATCCTCAAGGAGCCTCTGCCGCTCGACAAGTTCTGGGACCCGAGCCTGCTCAAGGAGATCAACGATTTCGATCACGAGGCCGTTCGCCAGCAGGCGCGAAACTACAAGGAATGAGCATTCCGGACCGGCCGGTTTCTGCTTGATCAATACGGAGAGTGAACGTGAGAATTTGGTTCCAGCTATTGTCGTCGGAAACCGGCCTGAAGCGCTTCATCGCGGCAACCCAAAAGCTCGTCGATCGCGGCCTGTCACCCGGCAGTGTCGTCGAGGTTCGCGGCACGACCCAGGGCGTGCTCGGCGATCAGTATCGGTTGTTCTGGCACTATGACACGCGCGAGGTGCTCGATAACGCGCTGCGGATCCGGAAAGATGGCAACTACGATGCGTTCGTGATCGCCAATTCGCTCGATCCGGGTCTGGTCGAGCTGCGCGAAATCATGAACATTCCCGTGCTGTCGTTCATGGAGGTGAACTGCTTTGCCGCCTGCACCATGGGCGAGCGGTTCGGCGTCATCGTGCCGAACCGGAAGTTCGTCGCGCGCTACCGGGAAATCGTACTGTCCTATGGCCTGCGCGATCGCCTTGCCGCAGTCGAGCCGATCGAGTTCGACGATGTCCGCTCGATGGAGGAGATCTTCAAGGACGAGAAGGTCGCCGAAGCGATGGAACATCAGGTCATCGCGGCGATACGCCGGGCGGTCGCCAAGGGGGCGGAAGTGGTGTTCTGCGCCGGACCTCCGGCCACCATGATGGCGGAACGCGGCCGCTTCGAGATCGATGGCGTGCCGATTCTGGACGCCTACACGTTGCTCGCCAAGACCGGCGAACTGATGGCTTCGATGCACAAGCTGACCGGCATCTGCGTCAGCCGGCATCTGCTTTACGAAGCGCCGCCCCATGATCTCGTTCAGAAGGTCGGGCAGGCCTATAACGTCGACGCATTGCGCGAAGGCTGAAATCGTCCGGTTGTGACGGCAAGCAGGAAAAGAGGTTTCGATGCGGATATGGTTTCAGTTGCTTTCATCCGAAACGGGGATGAAGCACTTTATCGCGGCGACACAAAAACATGTCGATCGCGCGATGTTGCCCGGCACCAAGGTGGAGGTCAGGGGCACGACCAAGGGCGTGCTGGGCGATCAGTACCGGCTGTTCTGGCATTACGACAGCCGGGAGGTGCTCGATAACGCGCTCCGGATTCGTCAGGAGGGCGGATACGACGCTTTCGTGCTCGCCAATTCGCTGGATCCGGGTCTGGTCGAACTGCGCGAGGTTATGGATATCCCGGTGCTGTCGTTCATGGAGGTGAACTGCTTCACCGCCTGCACCATGGGCGAGCGGTTCGGCGTCATCGTGCCGAACCGGAAGATGATCGCGCGGTATCGCGAAATGCCGATCGGCTATGGCCTGCGCGATCGCCTTGCCGCCGTCGAGCCCATCGAGTTCGACGACGTGCGCAGCCAGGAGGACATCTTCACCAGCGAGGCTGTCGCCGATGCCATGGAGAAGCAAGTCGTCGCCGCGACACGGCGCGCGGTGGCGAAGGGCGCCGAAGTCGTGTTCTGCGCCGGCCCTCCCGGCACCATGATGGCCCAGCGCGGACATTTTGCCATCGATGGCGTGCCCTTGCTCGATACTTACACGCTGCTGGCCAAGAGCGCCGAGATGATGGCCAGCATGCACAAGCTGACCGGAGTCTGCGTCAGCCGGCATCTGCTTTACGAAGCGCCGCCGAAGGAACTCGTGAAGAAGATGGGCGCGGCCTACAATGTCCCCGCGCTTCGCGACGGTTAGCGTTTCGCTTTGATGGAAGCGGTCCGGCATGCGCGATACGCACCTCTTCCCAGCGGGGAGAGGTGACGGACACCGCCGCGACAGACGTGATCCAGTTTGAAGTAAAAACACTCCAGACTTCGTGACGGCTTTACATGGGCAGGGCGGGAAGGACCGGCCCCGCCCGTATTTTTTCAGCCGGCCGCATGCATCGCGGCGATGTATCCGAACGTCATGGCGGTGCCGATGGTGCAGCCCGGTCCGGCATAGACACCACCCATGACGGAGTTCATGTCGTTGCCCGCGGCGTAAAGTCCCTCGATGGGTTCGCCGCCGGCATCGAGGACCTGCGCCGAGGTGTTGGTGACTAGCCCGGCGCTGGTGCCGATATCGCCGGGATAGATCCGGATCGCATAGAACGGCGCCGTTTCGATCGGTCCGAGATTGGGATTCGGCGCAACAGCGGGATCGCCGATATTGCGACTATAGGCGCTTTCGCCCTTGTGGAAGTCGGCATCCGTGCCGGTTCTGGCGAAGCCGTTGTAGCGCTCGACGCTCTCGCACAGCGCCGTGGGATCGAGGCCCAGGGTATTCGCGAGCTGCGCGATGGTCCGTCCGGTCGTCAGATAGCCGTCGTCGATGAAGGCGCGCAGGCTCATTTGCCCGGGACGGATCATGCCGAGCCCGTATGTCTTCAGGAAGGCCTGATCGCAGATGAAGAAACAGGGGATGCTCGGTGTGCGTGCCTGTGCGGCATAGATCGCCTCGACGAACATCTGATAGGACGTCGCCTCGTTGACGAAGCGCCGGCCGGCGCCGTTCACCGCGATCAGGCCCGGCTTGCCGCGATCGAGCGCGAAATGCGGAAACACGGCGGTCGTGCCGTCGCGGCGCGGGCGTACCGAGACCGGCGCCCAGAATGCATTGTTGGCGTGGGTCTGGCCGATGGCGCCGCCGGCTTGCAGGCCGAGATTCACGCCGTCTCCTTCGTTGTCGGACGGAACGGGAGAAAATTTCGCAACGGGAGCCGGTAGCAACGGCGCGCGCAGGCGGGGATGATGCGTGAAACCTCCCGCGGCCAGCACCACGCCGCGTCGCGTGAGAAATTCGCGGGGCTTGCCGCCGATGTCGGCGAGAACGCCGCGCACGGCGCCGTCCTCGATGATCGGCGCGCGCGCCCGCGTTGCGGTCTTGATGATGACGCCGCGCTCCAGCAGGGAATGGAGGAAGCGCGCCACCAGCGCATTCCCCATTACCAGGCGCGTCCCGCGCGGATGGCTGATCCGGTCTTTCGCATGTCTGAGCAGCATGCAGACGGTCGCGATGAATGATGGGACGCTCCGGAATGCGTTCAGCAGATGGGCGATGTCGGAACGGCTCACCATCATGCCGCCAAGGATCGTGAATTCCGGCAGCGGCGGCCTGATCAGGGCGAAGTGGCGACCAAGCTTGCGTCCGTCGAACGGTAGGGTTTCGAGAACCCGCCCGGACAGAGTGGCGCCGTCCCGTTCGGAGTAATAGTCGGGAAGGTGCGGATAGGCGCAGAAGCGAACCTCCGAATGATCCGCCAGCAGGCGAGCCATCGCCGGCGCTGCGTCGAGAAACGCATCCTTGAGATCGTCCGGCGCATGTCCGCCGACCGTGGCGTCGAGATAGCGCCTGGCGTTGGCTTTGGAATCCTTGTCGCTGGTGTCGTAATGGGAGTTCGGCACCCAGGCCGAGCCCGCGGAAATCGCGGTGGTGCCACCTAGGACGTCCGCCCGTTCGAGCAGCAGCACGTCCAGTCCCTTGATGGAAGCGACGAGCGCAGCCGTCAGCCCGGCCGCTCCGGAGCCGACGACGATCAGATCATACTCTGTCTTCTCCGGTGTCATCGGAATGTCCGCGTCATGCTCTCTGATCGAACCGGCAATGAAGACAGGCCGCCGCCTCGGCGTGCCGGCTCTTTACTGCGCGGCTTCGAGGCTTGCCTGCCGCTGCGGCAGAGGGCGGTTGAAGACGCTCTCGGCGATCCGGTTGAGCAGGATTTCCGACGAGCCGCCGGCGATCATCCAGCCGCGCGCCCGTCGCATGCAATATTGCACCAGACAATCCTCCGAGAAGCCGAGGCCGCCCATCGCCTGCATCGCGTCGTTGGCGACTTCGTAGCCGGTGCGGTTGCAGGCGAGCTTGGCGATCGCGGTTTCGTACGCCGAGGGCAATCCGGTGCTGGCGTTGATGGCGGCGCGATAGAGCAGCAGCCGCGCGCTTTCCAGCTTCAGCGCCATCTCGGCGAACTTCCATTGCATGCCCTGGAAGTCGGACAGCCTGCGGCCAAACTGCCTGCGTTCGTCGACGTAGCGCGAGGCGATGTTGAACGCCAGTTGACCGACGGCGAGCGAGCGGGTGGCGTTGCCGAGGCGCTCGACGTTGAAGCCGCTGATCTGCTTCTTGAACCCGCCGGCCGGCAGCAGGACATTCTCGGCGGGGATGTAGCAGTCCTCGAAATAGAGCTGCTGCCATGTTTCGCCATTCATGAATGCCGAGGTTTCGCCCAGCGTGAAGCCGGGCGTGTTGCGTTCGACCAGCACCGATCCGATGCCGCCGACGCCCGGCCCGAACCGGACGTAGAGCAGAAACAGTTCGGCGTGCGGACTGTTGGTGGTGAAGATCTTCGAGCCGTTGATGCGAAAGCCTTTGCCGTCCGGCTTCGCCGATGTCGTCAGCTCGGTCGTGGCCGATCCCGCGCCGGGTTCGGTCATGGCGACCGAAATGACTTTCGTGCCGTTGATCAGGTCCGGAAGGAATCGCTCTTTCTGGTCTTTCGAAGCATATTCGGCAAAGGTGCGGATCGCGCCGAAATTGCCGGCCTGAACGACATCGCCGCTTTTCGGGCAGGCGAGGGTGACCTGTTCGATGGCGATCACGGCATCGATCAGGCTGCCGCCGTGACCGCCGCTCTCGACAGGAATGGTGAGACCGAGCAATCCCTGTTCCGCGAGCTGGCGGGAGACGTCCCACGGATATTCGCGGCTGTTGGCCCGCGCGACCGCGCCGTCTGCGAGAAATTTCTGGGCGAATTTTCCGACGGATTCCTGAAAGAGGCGCTGTTCGGCGGTGAACTGGAAATTCATGGGATGCTCTCGCCCGCGGCAGGCCGCTGATACTGTCGTTCAGCTTAGATGAGCATATGCGGAAGGTGAGGCCAGTTCCTATCCCGCATCACGCCATGCACTTTAATCATTGAGAGCAATCATTGAGGACGACGGCGCATCCGGAACGGTTCAGGCCGGCTTGACGGCCGCCGCGGCGGTCTCTTTGCGGAGCCAGCTCAGGAACGAGCGCAGCTTCTGGCTGACCGGCCGGTCGTTCGGCCAGACCGCGTAGTAGCCGAGGCCGCTTTCGATCGGCGGGCCGAACAACGGCACCAGAGTTCCGGAGGCAAAATCCTCGCCGAGCAGATTGACCTGACCGATGGCGACGCCGATGCCCTCCATCGCCGCCTGATAGGTGAGGACGGAGGTCGGGAAGGTCATCGTTTCCTTCATGACCTCGCTCTTGCCCATCGCCTCGAGCCAATGCGGCCAGTCTTTCTTGCGATAGCGGGAGTGCAGCAACTGGAAGCGGGACAGGTCGTCGATGGTCTTGAGGCTCTTGTCTCCCTTCAGCAGTTGCGGACTGCAGACCGGCTGGATCACATCCTTGAACAGAAGCTCGGCCTCCGTTCCGGGCCAGTTGCCGTCGCCGAGCGGAATCGCGATATCGATCCGGTCTTTCGAGAAATCGACCGGCGCCACCGCGTTGTCGAGATGCACCTTGATCTTGGGATATTGCGCACGGAATCGCGGCAGACGCCGGATCAGCCACTTGGCGGCGAAGATGGTGTAGACCCGGATCCGAAGGGGCTCGACGCGGCCCTGGGTCACGAGTTGCTGCGTCGCCGATCCGATCAGCTCGAAGGCGGGCGCGATCTGCCGGCGATAGCTTTCTCCGGTGGCCGTCAGGCTGACGCTGCCGCGACCGCGCTCGAACAGGCGCAGACCGAGATAACCCTCCAGCGTCGCGATCTGGCGGCTGACCGCCGATTGCGTCACGCGCATTTCCTCGGCGGCGGCCGTAAAACTTCCCGTCCTCGCCGCCACCTCAAAGACGCGGAGCGGATTCAGGGGAGGGAAGGCGTTCGACATGTCTTTCGGGGCTCCTGCAAGACGCTGCCGGCTGATCGGCGACCCGCGCTCATCGATGATGTCTACGATGAAGCGTCAAATGGTACACGCCTTCCCGGGATGATAAAAGCTCATAACGCATTGAGCTTCGCGAAGTGACGGGTCGTCGCATCCTCATTAGAATAAGGCTCAAAGGACGCCTCCGAACAGGATGACGCAGCGATGAATGACCGCATTGCACAATTGCTGGCCGGAGCCAGACTCGATCATTTCGCGATGGCGGTTCATGACCGTGAGAAGGCGGTGCAGTTCCTGGCCCCGATCCTGCCGGGCCCGGTGCGCCGGTTCGAGTTCAACAGCACCTCGAAGATCTACGGGCGCGTGACGTCATACACCCTGAGCATTGCCCTCATCGGGCTCAGTGATGACGTTAATCTGGAGATCATCGAAACTTCCGGCGGCGAGAACGAGGTTCATGCCCGTTTCCTGCGCGAGCGTGGCGAGGGCATCGAGCATTTCGGTTACGAGGTGGACGATATTCAGGCGTCGGTCCGCGCGTTCGAGGCGGCCGGGTTTCCGGTGATCCTGATCAAGCACGGCGCTCCTCCGGGCTCGGCCTATATCGACACCACGGCCGTCGGCGGCACGATCACCGAACTGATCCAGAAAGGCTTCAAGCCGGACGATCCGAGCACCTGGCCCAAATGAGGCGCTTTTCTTTGTGATTGGCTTCCTGCCGCTTCACTAATTCGCTTTCTCCATATCCCATACGCCCCGCGTGGCGGTTTGAAAGGTACGACGGACGATGGATCTTGGTTTGTCAGGAAAGGTGGCGGTCATCACCGGCGGCAGCAGCGGGATCGGCCTTGGCGTCGCCGAACGCATGGCCGCCGAGGGCGCCGAGGTGGTGATCTGCGCGCGGCGGGAAGACGTGCTGAAAGGCGCCATCGCGCAGGTTGCCGAGCGCACCGGCAAGATCATCGCCGGCCTGTCGATCGATGTCACAGAGCCCGCCGAGGTGGACCGGCTGCGCGATGAGGTCATGCGCCTTCATGGCCGGGTGGATATCCTGATCAACAATGCCGGCACGGGCATCTACAAGCCTTTCCTCGACGTCACCGAGGACGATCTGGTCGGCGGTATGCAGCTCAACTTTTTCGCGCAGTTCCGCGTTGCGCAGCGGTTCGTTCCGATTATGCAGAAGGCGCGGAGCGGCTCGATCGTCAATATCTCCGGCTGCTCCGGCCTGATGGTGCTCGATCCGCCGTTCCTGTCCACCTGTACGGGGCCCGCCAAGGCGGCGGAAATCCGTTTCACCAAGGCGCTGGCGGCGGAGGTCGGTCCCTCCGGCATTCGCGTCAACTGCATCGTGCCGAATTTCGTGGTGGCGCCGGAACGCTTCGAGCGCTGGCGCAACTCCATGGGTGGCGGGTCGCGGACCTCGTCCGAGATTCAGGAAGAGTGGGGCGCGCGGATTACGCTGCCTGGAAAACGTTGGTGCACGATCGATGAGATCGCCAGCACGATCCTGTTCGTCGCCTCGCCGGCCTCGAGCTATACCCACGGCTCGGTGATCGTCGTCGATGGAGGCTACGGCCGCGATTGAAATCGTGGTGTCTTTTGGGGGAGGAGAGGGCCGGAGAGCTGCGATACCGCTCTCCGGTCTTCTTTTTTGTTGCGGCTTATTGCGGCTGGATATTGGCGCCGCGAATGATCGGCTCCCAGCGCGCCAGTTCTTTCTTCACATGGACGGACAGCGCTTCGGGATCGCTGCCGACCACGTCGACGCCGATCTTTTCGAGCTTCTCCTTGACCGTGGCCGTCCTGGTCGCTTTCTGCACCGCCTGGCTGATGGTGTTGATCACGTCCTTCGGAGTCTTTTTCGGCGCGAACATGCCGAACCAGGTCGAGAAATCGAAGTCCGGTAGGCCGCTTTCGGCGACCGTCGGCAAATTGCCCGACGCCTTGATGCGCTTCGCGCTGGTGACTGCGAGGCCGCGCAGCGTGCCGCCCTGGACCTGCGGGTTGATCGCGGTGAGCACGTCGAAAATGCAATCGACACGGCCCGCCATGACGTCCTGAAGCGCGGGCGCGCTGCCGCGATAGGGGACATGCAGCATCTCGATCTTCGCCACCCGCTGGAACAGCTCCGCACACAGATGCAGCGAGGAGCCGATGCCGGCCGATGCGTAGGTCAATTTGCCGGGTTGCGACTTGGCGTAGGCGATGAACTCAGCCACGGATTTGGCTGGAGAGGTGTTCGGCACCGCCATGACGTTCGGCACGAAGCCGATGAAGGAGATCGGATCGAAGTCGTTGATCGGGTCCCAGCCCGGATTGCGATAGAGGAAGCGGTTGATCGCAAATCCGATCGAGGCGATCAGGATGGTGTTGCCGTCCGGATCGGCCCGCGAGGCGGACTCTATGCCGATATTGGAGCCGGCGCCCGGACGGTTTTCGACGACGACCTGCCGTCCGAGCGTGTTGGTGATGTCCTCGGCAATGATACGGCCGATCGAGTCGGTCCCGCCG
Source organism: Afipia sp. 64-13 (assembly GCA_001897755.1). Taxonomy (GTDB): domain Bacteria; phylum Pseudomonadota; class Alphaproteobacteria; order Rhizobiales; family Xanthobacteraceae; genus Afipia. The sequence continues at coordinate 189,648 of MKUJ01000010.1, read as the reverse complement.
CCTGCGGCGAACGGCACGATCAGCGTGATGGTCTTGCCCTGCCAGCCCTGAGCTCTGACGATGCTGGGTGTTGCGATGCTCAGGGCCGAGCCTGCAATGAAATGACGGCGTGAAAGCATTTGGTTCTCCCTGTCAGATTCACTGCGTTGGCCGCAGTTGAGGTGCGTTGTGCGGGCGCTCTATTTCGGCGCCTTGACGGTCGGATAGATCTTGTCTCCGTAATATTTCCTGAGCTCGACGATCTGGTCGGGCGTGGGCGTTGCGTAGGTCGCCTTCTTGCTATGGAAGCTGCCGGTCAGCCGCTGGATCTTCACCGCAGCCTCGCCCATCTTCACGAGGTTGGTGATGCCGTTCAGGATCGGCGTGCCGTCATCGGTCTGATAGACGTCCCAATGCGCCAGCAGCGCCACGACCACGCCGCCGGCGGCGATCACCACCTCGGCGCCGTCATCGACATTGCGGCGCGCCGCTTTCATGAACTGATCGAGAATGCGCTTGCGCGCCTCGGGGTTCTCGAACCCCTCGTCGAGATCGAGGATGCGATCGAGATCCATACGGTGAGCGCCGGCGAGACGGTCCTGCAGGCCGTGGCGGCGCACCATCTCGATGATGCGCGGCTTGTACTTCTCGTTGATGGTCACGAAGGAAAAGGACGAGCCCATCATGCAGGCGGTGAGGGAGGCCGTCTCGAGCAGGCCGAGCACCGGGATGTTGGCGATCTCGCGCGCCTCGCGAAGGCCCGGCTCGCCGGTGTTGCCGATCAGAAACGCATCGAAGCCGCGCTCCATCGCGATCTGGACGTTCTCGAGAACCTCGGCGGTCTCCATGAATTCGAGATAGCGAAACTGGTCGCCGATGCCGCCGACCTTGGTGATGCCGTGCAGCTCGATTTCCGTATCGGGGTCCTTGACCTTGTCGAGGATGGTGGGAAGGACACGTGCATACTCTCCCCATGTGTCCAGGCGCGTCATGCTTTGATACCAGATCTTCATTCTCGGTCCTTCCGGGTGGTTCAACTCAAATGTTGTCGGTGGCAAGCACGCAGATGCGAACTCGCCGGTCTGCCGGTTTTGTCATGGCACGCGGAAAGAAATACTAGGCATGGCGGATATTTCTTCCACTACCTTACGGTCATCGGTGCATGATATTAACTCAAGTCGGCGGATACCCTTGCACCAGTGCCGCCGCCGCGGATGATGAAACTGCATGGCGCGATGATGGATCGGAACTTGCCGCAATCCGCGCTGCGTTTCACGTTCTCTCCACGACAGCCATGGTGGCCGCCAATCCGGCATCACTCCCAATTTCCAGGGTAATAGAATGACAAAAGTTCGTTGCGCGACCGCGATCGTCAAAACCCTTGAGGCGATCGGCACGGATGTCGTGTTTGGCTACAACGGGCACGGCAACTGGGCGCTGCTCGACTCGTTTGAGTATGAGAGCAACGTCAAGTGCGTGGCGACGCGCGGCGAACATCAGGCCGTCCACATGGCGGACGGCTACTATCGCGCACGGCACAACAAGGCCATTCCGATCGTCAGCACCTCGGTCGGGCCGGGAAATATGAACATCGCCTCGGCCCTGTCGAACGCCTTCTTTGAGTCGTCGGCGATGCTGGTGCTGGCCGGCGGCGGATCGACGCACTGGCTCGATCGCGGCGGCATCGAGGAATACTACCGCTACGCGCCGGACGAATGGACCCAGACGGTCAAGGCCTACACCAAGAAGTCGGTCATGATCACGCGGCCGGACACCGCGGTCGATATGGTCCTGCGCGCCTACAAGACCGCCGTGACCGGCCGGCCGGGACCCGTGGTCGTCCAGATTCCGTTCGACATCCAGCACTCCGAGACCTTCATGGACGACCTCGGGCGCGCCAGAAAGATGGTCGAGATCTGCCCGCCGGGCCCCGATGCCGCCGGGATCAGGGAGGCGGCGAAGCTGATCGCCAGGGCCGAACGTCCGATGGTGTTCGTTTCGTCCGGGATTCATAATTCCGCGGCCTTCGCGGAGCTGGCGGCGCTGGTGGAATCGTTCGGCCTGCCGATTGCGACCACCACGATGGGCAAGGGCGCCTATCCGGAGAACAAGCCGCTGTCGGTCGGCGTCGTCGGGCGTTCGGGCGCGGGGCATGCCAATCAGGCCGCCGGCCAGTGCGACGTGCTGGTCGCGATCGGCACGCATTTCTCCGATGTCGATACCGGCGGCTGGACCGTCTTCAATATCCCCGAAAAGACCAAGCTGATCCATATCGACATCGATGAGTCGGAGATCGCGAGAAATTATCCGACCGAGATCGGGCTGCATTCCGATCCCAAGCTGGCGATCCTGGAACTGATCGAGGCGATGAAGTCTGTCGGCGTCGATCCGGCCCGGTTCGCGCCGTGGCGCGCGCAGATCGACAAGATGCGTGCGGAGTGGACCAAAACGGTAGCCGATCTGATCGCCGCCTCGGCGCCCCTGAGCTATGGCTATGTCTGCGATCAGGTCAGCGGCCTGATCAATGAAAGCTATCCGGAGGCGTCGGTCTGCGTCGACACGGGACATCTGCTGTCGTTCTCGCCGCCGTTCTTCAAGACGCTGCGGCCGAACTTCCACCATTGTGGCTTCTTCCACTGCATGGGCTGGAGCCTGCCGGCGGTGCTCGGCGCCAAGTTCGCGCGCCCCGATCAGCCCGCGATCGCGCTGATCGGTGACGGCTCCTTCCTGTTCTCGAACGCCACGCTCGCCACCGCCTACGAATACGACCAGCCGGTGGTCTCCATCATCATGAACAACCGCTCGCTGTTGATCGAGCGCGAACTGATGGAGAAGAAGTACGGACGCAGCGCCTTCGTCGATTACAAGCGGATGAAAAACAACACCCCGTGGGGACCGGATTATTCCCAGATCGGTCGGGCGATGGGTGCGCAATCGGTGCGGGTCGAGAATCCCGAAGACCTCGTGCCGGCGGTGCGCAAGGCGGTCGATTCCGGCGAGCCTTACGTCGTCGATGTCGATATCGACCCGACCAAGGCCGGTTATCGCAACGTCTGGTACCCGTATCCGAGCGATTTCTGGAAGTCGCGATACGAGAGCGCCACGCATTTCTAGGCGGTATGGGCGATGCCGGCTTCTTCACAGGCCAGCGAAACGGGAGAGATGAGCGGCTATCCCAAGATCGAATTGTTGATCGGCGGGACATGGCGCGCTCGCCAGGGCTCCCCGGTCATCAATCCGGGCAACGAGGCCGTGATTGGCCACGTTCCGCATGCGACGCCGGACGATCTGGCGGACGCCGTGACCGCCGCCGAGCAGGGGTTCGCCGTCTGGCGCGCGATGTCGCCCCGGCATCGGCAGGACATCATGCTGGCGGCGGTACGCCTTCTGCGGGAGCGCACCGAGCCGATCGCGCATGTCATGACCCTCGAGCAGGGCAAGCCGATCGCGCAATCGCGCCTCGAAGTGCAGCGCGCGGCGGACATGATCGAATGGGACGCGACCGAGGGGCGGCGCCTCTATGGCCGGGTGATTCCCGCCGAAAGCGGCATGCAACTGACCGTGGTGCGCGAGCCGATCGGCATCGTCGCGGCGTTCTCGCCCTGGAATTTTCCGATCAGTGCGCCGGCGCGCAAGGTCGGCGGCGCGCTGGCCGCGGGCTGCGCCATTATTCTCAAGTCCTCGGAGGAAACGCCGGGGAGCGCGATGCTGCTGGCGAAAGCGTTTCAGGATGCGGGCCTGCCGCCCGGTGTGCTGAACCTGATCTTCGGCGATCCCGCCGCGATTTCCAGTTTCCTGATCGCGCATCCCTCGGTGCGGCTCGTGACCTTCACCGGGTCCATTCCCGTGGGCAAGCATCTCGCGGCGCTTGCGGGCCAGCACATGAAGCCTGCGATCATGGAATTGGGCGGGCATGGCCCGGTCATCGTCTGCGAGGACGTCGATCCGGACAAGGTTGCGGCGCTGTGCGCGGTGACCAAGTCGCGCAATGCCGGCCAGGTCTGCGTCGCGCCGACACGCTTTTTCGTGCACGACGCGGTCTATGACAGGTTCGTCGCGGCTTTCACCGAACGGGCCACGCGGATCAGGCTGGGCGACGGGCTGGACCCGGCGTCCGATATGGGGCCTCTGGTCAATCGGCGCAGGCTCGACGCGATCGATGAACTGGTGATCGATGCGACGCGACAGGGCGCGCGCCTGACGGCCGGCGGCGCACGGGCCGGCAACAAAGGCTATTTCTATCCGCTGACGGTGCTCGCCGACGTGCCCGACACCGCACGGGCGATGTTGGAAGAACCGTTCGGGCCAGTGGCGCTGATCGTGCGGGTTCAATCGGTCGAGGAAGCCATCCGCAGGTCGAACGCCTTGCCGTTTGCGCTCGCCGCCTATGCCTTCACGGAATCGGCCCGCTATGTCGCGTTGATCTCCGGGAAGATCGAATGCGGCAATCTCGCCATCAATCATCTGACGGCATCCTTTGCGGAGACGCCGTTCGGCGGCGTCAAGGATAGCGGTTACGGGCGCGAGGGAGGGACCGAGGGCCTGCTTTGCTATACGAGTGCCAAGCTGGTCAGCCACAAGACGGACTTTTGAACGGATGCCGGAATTGATGACAAGGACGACGGTATGAATTTCGATTTCACCGAAGAACAGCAGATGTTCGCCGACTCCGTTCGCCGCTTCGCGCGCGCGGAGCTGGCGGACGGGGCGCTGGAGCGTGCGCATATCGCCGGCAATTCATGGGATGTGGCCAGGAAGATTGCGCAGGCCGGACTGCTCGGCATCACGTTGAAGTCGGAGGACGGTGGTCTCGGCGGCTCATTGATGGATGCGGTGATCGCGATCCAGGAGACGGCTCTGGTCTGTCCGAAGAGCGCGGACATCGTTCAGGCCGGCAATTTCGGGCCGATCCGCACCTTCGCGGAATATGCGACCTCTGCCCAGAAGGCGAAATGGCTGCCGAATCTGCTCCGCGGCGAGATGCTGATCAGCCTCGGCATGACGGAGCCCGATGCAGGCTCGGCGACGACGGAATTGCGCACCAGCGCGCGGCTTGAAGACGGCCATTACATCGTCAACGGGTCCAAGGTGTTCGGCACCCATAGTCCGGAGGCGGGCATCTATCTCGTCTATGTCCGATTCGGTCCGGGCCTCGACGGCATCGGGTCCCTGATCATCGAACGCGACACGCCGGGATTCCGTATCGGCCAGCCTTCGCCGTTCATGAGCGGGGAGGAGTGGTGCCAGCTTTATTTCGAGGACGCGCGGGTGCCAGCGGAAAATCTGCTGCTCGGGCCCGGCGGCTTCAAGAAGCAGATCGCCACTTTCAATGTGGAACGGATCGGCAATGCCGCGCGCTCGATCGCGATCGGCCGTCATGCCTTCAACCTTGCCAAGGCCTACGCCACCGAGCGGCGCCAGTTCGGCCGCCCGCTTTGCGAATTCCAGGGACTGCAATGGAAGTTCGCGGACATGTCGGCCCAGCTCGAGAGCGCCCAGTTGCTGCTTTATCGCGCCGCCGTGAACGCGGACAACGGGGTGCCGTCCGCCTATGATTCCGCGATCGCCAAGATGGTCTGCAATCTGGCGGGCTTCGAGGTGGCCAACGAAGCGGTGCAGATCATGGGAGGAATGGGCTACAGTCAGGAAAGCCTCGCCGAATATTGCATGCGGCGCACGCGCGGCTGGATGATCGCGGGCGGTTCGATCGAGATCTTGAAGAACCGGATCGCCGAACACGTGTTCGAGCGCCGGTTCGATCAACGACCCGCGCAAAGCGCCGGCCCGATGGAATAGATCGATGGACGCCAGCCTTGCGAGGATGTTGTTTGCGCCGCGCAGTGTCGCGATCATCGGCGCGTCGGACGATCCATCCAAGACGACCTCCCGGCCGCTGCAATATCTGCGCAACAACGGATTTTCCGGCACGATCTACCCGGTCAATCCGAGATCGCGGACCGTGCTCGGCGAGCGCGCCTTCGCCTCGGTCGAGGACGTTCCGGAGATTCCGGACCATGCCTTCATCCTGCTGCCGGCGGAGGCGGCGATCGATGCCGTCATTCAATGCGGACGTCGCGGCGTCAAAGTGGCGACAATTCTGGCCTCGGGATTTTCGGAATTCGGACGGGAAGGGCAGGACCGCGAAGCGCGCCTGAGGGAAGCGGCGCGCGCGCACGGGGTCCGTCTGATCGGGCCGTCCAGCCTCGGCATCGTCAATCTGCATCATTCCATGGTGCTTACGGCCAACGCCGCCTTTGCCGAATCGGGTCTGATGCGTGGTGGCATATTCTGCGCCTCGCAGTCCGGCAGCATGATCGGCGCGCTGCTCTCGCGCGGCAAGGAACGTGGCATCGGGTTTGCCTCGCTGGTGTCGGTCGGCGGCGAGCTCGATCTCGGCATCGGCGACCTGTGCGAGGCCGGGCTTGAAGATCCCCATGTCACCAGCTTCATGCTGTTTCTGGAGAATTTGCGGAACGCTCCGGCGCTGCGTCGTTTCGCGGCCAAGGCCGCGGCGGCCGGCAAGCCGGTGACGGCGTTGAAGCTCGGCCGTTCGGCGGCGGCGGCCGAACTGGCCGTCTCGCATACCGGCGCTCTGTCCGGCGAGGACGATGTCGCGGACGCCTTCCTTGCCGATTGCGGAATTGCCCGGGTCGAAACGCTCGATGGTCTGATCGAGGCCGCGCCTCTGCTGTCGCGCCTTCCAATTCGGAGCGCGGGCGCCGCCAGGCCGCGCGTCGCCGTCGTCACCACGACCGGCGGCGGTGCGGCGATGGTGGTGGATCAGCTCGGCATTCGCGGCATTGCCGTCGAGCCGCCCGATAATCCGACGCTTGCGGCGATCCGGGCCACCGGCATCGATGTGGCCGCAGCGCGCATCGTCGATCTCACGCTTGCCGGCGTGCGGTACGAAATTATGAAAGGGGCGCTGGAAGCCCTGCTGGCGTCGTCGAAATACGATCTGGTCATCGCGGTTGTCGGCTCGTCGTCGCGGTTTCAGCCCGAGCTTGCGGTTCGCCCGATTATCGACGTGGCAAACAAGAATACGCCGCTCGCGGCCTTCATGGTGCCGGACGCACCGCAAGCGCTGAAGATGCTTGGCGAAGCGGGAATTCCCGCATTCCGCTCGCCGGAGGCGCTTGGCGATGTGGTCGCCTCGGCCTTCAGGCGGCGGCCGGCGCGTGGTGAGGTGCCGGCCACGCCCGCCAACCGGCCGGGCGGTCCGGTGCTCGATGAGATGGAAGGCTACGGTCTTCTCGATCTGCTCGGTGTGTCCCATGCCCGCGCCATCACCGTGGGGTGCGGGACGCAAGTCGTCTCCGACAAGGGCTTGAGCTGGCCGGTCGCGGTCAAGGTTCTTCATGCGCACATCCCCCACAAATCCGATGTCGGCGGTGTCGTGCTCGACATCCGGTCGGATCAGGAATTCGCCGGCGCCGCGCGCCGGATCGTCCGTTCCGTCGGCGAGAAGAAGCCGGATCTGAGTGTCGAGCGGCTGCTGGTTCAGGAAATGACGGCCGGAGCGCTGGGAGAGATGCTGGTCGGATATCGCGTCGATCCGCAGGCCGGCGGCATGGTGCTGCTGGCGGCGGGCGGGGTGATGACCGAGATCTATCGCGACCGCTCGCTTCGCGTTGCGCCGATCGATCGCGCGGCCGCCTACGAGATGCTCGACGAGGTGAAGATCATCGAGGCTTTCAGGGGATTTCGCGGACGTCCGGCCGGCGATCTAGAAGCTTTGGCCGACACGCTGGTCGCGGTGTCACGGATGGCATCGAGCGGCATGCCGGTCGTCGAGTTCGAAATCAATCCTCTGCTCGTTCTGCCCACGGGTCAGGGCGTGCGCGCCGTCGACGTGCTGGTCCGTCTGGCGCCGGGCGCGGAACAGGAGCGGCCATAGCATGACACAGGCCTATATCTGCGATTATGTGCGCACGCCGATCGGGCGCTACGCCGGCGCGTTGAAGGATATCCGCCCGGACGATCTTGCAACAATCCCGCTGCGGGTGCTGAAGGAGCGCCATGCCGATGTGGACTGGCAGGCGCTCGATGACGTTTATCTCGGTTGCGCCAATCAGGCCGGCGAGGACAACCGCAATGTCGGACGGATGGCGGCGCTGCTGGCGGGCCTTCCGGTCGGCGTCGGAGGCAGCACCATCAATCGTCTGTGCGGGTCGGGTCTCGATGCCGTCGGCACGGCGGCGCGCGCGATCCGCGCAGGCGACGCCGATCTGATGCTGGCCGGCGGCGTCGAAAGCATGACGCGGGCGCCTTTCGTGATGGGCAAGGCGGAGGCGCCGTGGTCGCGCAGCGCGAAACTCGAGGACACCACCATCGGCTGGCGCTTCGTCAATCCGGCGATGGCTGCCGCCTATGGCGTCGACTCGATGCCGGACACCGCCGAGAACGTCGCCGAGGATTTCGCAATTTCCCGCGCCGACCAGGATCTGTTCGCCTGGCGCAGCCAGCAGAAGACCAGGGCGGCGATCGAGGCCGGCTATTTTGCGCCGGAGATCACCCCGGTCACCATCAAGGGGCGCAAGAGCGATGTCGTCGTGTCGGCCGACGAGCATCCGCGTCCCGAGACGACACTGGAAGGGCTTGCGTCCTTGAAGGCGCCGTTTCGCGCCAATGGCACCGTGACCGCGGGCAACGCCTCCGGCGTCAACGATGGCGCGGCGGCCCTGCTGCTGTGCTCGGAGGACGGCGCGCGCCGCCACGGTCTGACCCCGCGCGCGCGCGTTGTCGCGATGGCGACGGCGGGCGTGCCGCCGCGCATCATGGGAATGGGTCCGGCTCCCGCGGTCAAACGCCTGCTGGAGCGCACCGGCCTCGCAATCCGGGATATCGACGTGATCGAACTCAATGAAGCGTTCGCAAGCCAGAGCCTTGCGGTGATGCGCGATCTCGGTCTGCCGGATGATGCCGCGCAGGTGAATCCGCACGGCGGGGCCATCGCTCTTGGACATCCGCTCGGCATGTCCGGGGCACGGATTGCGGGCACCGCCATGCGTGCGCTGGAGACCTTGGGCGGTAGGCGCGCCATTGCCACGATGTGCATCGGTGTTGGGCAGGGCATCGCTGTTCTGGTCGAGCGCGTCTGATGACAGGGCAGGATGTTGCGAACACGCAGGTGCGGTTCTCCCGGCAGGGTGACGTCGCCGTCATCACCATCGACAATCCGCCGATCAATGCAGGCTCGCATGCGGTGCGTTACGGTCTGCTCGCATGTCTGGCCGAGGTCGAGGCCGATGCCGCGTTGATCGGCGCGGTGCTGATCGGCGCCGGAAAGACATTCATCACCGGCTCGGACTTACGGGAATTCGACAAGCCGATCGAGGAGCCGCAGCTTCCCACCGTGATCTCCGCCATCGAGCAGGGTGCCAAGCCTGTCGTCGCGGCGCTTCACGGCGCCGCGCTTGGCGGCGGCTATGAGCTGGCACTCGGCTGCGACCAGCGCATCGCGGCGCCCGGCACGATCGTGGGTCTGCCCGAAGCCACGCTCGGCCTCATTCCCGGCGCGGGCGGCACGCAGCGTCTGCCGCGTCTGACCGGAGTGCCGCAGGCGATTGCGCTGATCTGCAGCGGACGGCGGGTCGAGGCGCGCGAGGCGCTCGCGCTCGGCATGATCGATAGGGTCGCCGAGAACGACCTTCTTGAAACGGCCGTGGCGGCGGTACGCGCGCAGGCCGGACAAGGGCGACGCCGGATCATGGATACAATGCCGCCCGCGGCCGATCCCGCTGCGGTTGAGGCGGCGGCGAAGACGGCGCTCAAAGCCGGCAAACACCGGCCGCATGTGCTGGAAGCCATCGCGGCGATCAAGGCCTCGGCCCATCTGCCGCCTGCGGATGCGCTCGCGCAGGAGCGCGCGACGTTCCAGCGTCTTCGTGTCGGCCGCGAGGCGTTTGCCTTACGCCATCTGTTCTTTGCGGAACGGGCCGCGCAGCAGCCTGCTTTTGCGGTTGAAGGGAAACCGCGTCGACTCGATCGTCCTGCGGTGATCGGGGCCGGCACCATGGGGATCGGAATCGCGATTGCCATGCTGGAGGCGGGCCTGCCGGTCAGGCTTGTCGATCCGGATGCGGCGGCGATCGAGCGTGCCGGCAAGCGCGTTGCCGCTTATTACGAGAAAAACGTCGCCAGCAGCCGCGTCTCGGCTGACACCGCAGCGGCGCGCCGTGGCGCGCTGACGGTGTCGGACTCTTTGGAGGGGCTTGAGGATTGCGACATCGTGATCGAGGCGGTGTTCGAGGATCTCGAGGTCAAACGAGATCTGGTACGCAAGCTTGCGGCGAGCGTGCGCCCTCAGACGATTATCGCGACCAATACATCCTATCTATCGATTGCCGCGATCGCCGAAGCCTCGTCTCATCCCGAGCATGTGCTGGGACTGCATTTCTTCAGTCCGGCTGAAATCATGAAGCTTGTCGAAGTCGTGCGTTACGATAAAGCGGATCATGCCGATCTTGCCGCCGTCACCGCATTCGCGCGCAGGCTCGGCAAGCTTCCGATCCAGGCCAGCGATTCATTCGGCTTTATCGGCAACCGGATTTACGCGGCCTATCGCCGCCAGGCCGAATTTCTGGTCGAGGAGGGCGCTGCACCCGAGGAAGTCGATGCGGCGCTGGAAGAGTTCGGTTTCGCCATGGGGCCTTTCGCCGTCACCGATCTGTCGGGTCTGGATATCGCCTGGCGCATGCGGCGCAGTCAGGATGCGACGCGCCCTGCGACGGAGCGCTACGTGACCATCGCCGACCGGCTTGTCGAACTCGGACGCTTGGGCAGAAAGTCGGGGGCGGGCTGGTACGTCTATCGTGAAGACGGCAAGAGAGCGCCGGACCTGCTTGTCCGCACGATCATCGACGAGGAGGTGGCGAAGACCGGCCGCATCCGCAGACAGATCGAGGCGAGCGACATCGTGTGCCGCTGTCTGGCGGCGATCCTGAACGAGGCCGCGCTGATCATCGCGGAGGGTGTGTGCCAGCGCGCTTCGGACATCGATCTCGTTCTGGTCAACGGCTACGGTTTTCCGAAACACGAAGGCGGCCCGGTGTTCTGGATGAGCGGCCAGCCGGCCGACGAGATCGCGCGCGGCCAGGCAGAGATTGCGGCGGCCGGCGGTTCCGAATTCAGGCGCGGAGATTTGGAATTGCTGTCGCCGGATCGCAATTCTCCCGGTCGGGCAGGCAAATCCACGTAGCGATCAGCCGAGACATGATGCGCCCGGCAAGTGCGGTGACAGGGCAATAATAAAAAACCCGGCATCGCTGCCGGGTTTTCCATTCTCTTCAATTTATCGATTTGGTTATGGGCAGAACCAGACCGGACCGGCCATCACGCAGCCGCGCGTACGCCAATCACCGGGACGCGCGCCATATCGGCGCCAGCCACGCGGAGCCGTCGAATAGCGGCGGCCCGGGACATACCGGTGTCCATGATGACGGTGCGGCGGAGCCGCATGCCGCCGGTGCTGGACCTGGATCAACGGGTTGTCGACAGTCGGTTGTGACGTCACAAGAGGAGCTGCCGAGGCGGAACTGATGACGAAAAGCGAAGCCGCTGCGGCCAGTGCCAATTTGGTGAAGTTCATACCGATCCTTTCTGTTGCTGCGATCGTTCAAATTTAACACGATCCACCAGAGATGTTTCGTGTGGCGAGAATGCGGCACGCGAATCGTGGCGTGCGTCACTTGGTAGAATCCAGCGCGATCAAGGCAAGACCGCTCTCCGGATCGTGGCGCTTGCGAAGATGCTGCGGCGACTCGGTCAGGATGATTTCGAGGGTCGGGCGCACCTCGGCCTTGATCAGATGGCCGGCAACTGCGCTGCCGTCCCGCTTGCCGAGCACGACATGAACATGAAGCGCCGACTTGCCGTCCGGTCCGATGGCGATATCGCCGATCAGGGAAGCGACCTCCACCTGCTCATCGACCGGGATCGGACGATAGTCTTTCGCGTCCCAGTCGAAATAGCCGAGCTCGGCGCGCCGAAATGCGCCGATGGCCGTGATGCTTGCGGCGGAGAGGCCGGCATCCGCGGCGAACCGTTTCAAGCTGGATACGGCTTCGTCGCCGCTCGCCAGCACGATCGCATAAGTGCGCTGACCGTCCGATTCATGGATGAGCTTGCTCTTCATCGCGCACCGTTGCTGTGAATGGGTTTAACGGGCTCGGCGGCGCGAGGTTCCGCCGATAAACCCCGAACTTTTCATCTGAGGACCATCGGTTGAATCTGGAGTTGAACTGACGGAGAAGAATTGCGCCTTATAAGACTTCTCGCTTGGTGGCAGCGATGTCTGAGATCGCTTCCTGCTTGATATCTTGAACTCCGACGCTGCAAATACTGGCGGTAAATGTTGGTGCCAGCAGTGGCGGTGCAATATCGCGACGATACCAGATGATCGAAGAGCCTTGTCTCGCGAGGTCCTGAAAGTGGAAATCATTAAAACAGATCGACTCGTTCTAAGAAATTTTCGCAGGAACGACGCTGCCGGTCTTTTGGCATATCTGCGTGAACCAAAAGCCAACTGCTTTCTGTCGCTCAAGCTTGCAGATACGGAAGATGCCGAGGCCGAGGCTGAGAAGAGAAGCGCTGACGATGAGCATATTGCCGTCTGCCTGAAAGGTACTGACCAGCTTATCGGTGATGTATTCGCCGTACCCGAAACCGACACCTTCTCTGTCGGCTGGAATTTCAATCCGGAGTTCGGAGGACACGGGTATGCGCTCGAGGCTGCCAGAGCGCTGTTCAGCCACCTTTTCGAAGACAAGGGAGCGCGCCGTCTCTACGCTTATGTCGAAGATCACAACACATCATCGCGACGGCTCTGCGAAAAGCTGGGAATGCGCAATGAAGGGTTGTTCGTGGAATTCGTTTCGTTCACCGACGACGATGCCGGCGATCCGATTTATGAAAATACCATGCAATATGCTATTTTGCGCCGGGAATGGATGCCGAAGGTCAACGGCGCCTAACGAAAGCCGTTCGTCAACATGTCGGCCCAAGTTTGGCTGCATGGCGAAGATATTTCCGGCGTTTGGCGGATGGGGTGAGATTCGAACTCACGGTGGGCTTGCACCCACGGCGGTTTTCAAGACCGCTGCCTTAAACCACTCGGCCACCCATCCGGTTCGCTGACGCGGATGCGGCACGTTATTGCAATCCTTCGCGGGAGCGTCAACGCGGGGAGGCCAAATGCCCGCTGGCTTAGAACGGACGACATCAACACCGGCGCAAGCAGAATGGTGCGTGCCGGGCAGACAAATCCGGGTGGATGGACCCGAGCGGATAGGCCGGAACGTATGTCAGGACGCTACGCGGTCGGCGGCGTGCGCCGCCTGCCACCATTCCTCGATGGCCTGCGTGTCCGCCCGCATCTTGACCGCATCCGGGGCGAACTGCCACCAGGCATCGAGATGCTTCTCGGATACCGTGGTCAGCACCGGCACCCCGGCGGCGATGGCTGCCTGAAACGCCGCGGCAAGGCCGCCGCCCTGGGCTTCCAGCTTGCCGAACTTGCTCAGCACCACGAGATCGCTGTCCGCGATCTGGTCCAGCAGCGTGGCGCAGGCGCTTTCCACGCCCTCGCCGTCGAGATGGCAGGAGGTGTGCGCCGGCGGCGTCTCCAGATACATCAGGAAGCTTTTGGCGGTGACGATGTCGCGGAGGATACCCGCCGTGCAACTGCGGTCGGGCAAGGCATGAGCCTCGCCGATCAGACCGACGACTTTCAGCCCGGCATCGCGCCATTCGGCCGCCTTGGCGGCGAACAGATGCTGGATGGCGAAACTGTCCGGCCCGATCACGGTGCCGACGGGTGCTGAGGCGAGGGTCATCTCATCGTCCTCCAATCCAGGAAACATGCGCCGAGAATGACTCTTCTGGCGCCGGGCTTCAATATGAATTGGTCTCCCGATTCGCCGCGCCGGGGGCCGGGGAGAGACCAAGACGGGCTCGAAAATCGCTTGGGAACCTTTGGTTTACCAACTTGGCCATCCCCCATTTCGCCATCGGTGACTATGGTTTATGATCCACAATCGTTCGGGGACCGCGGGCCGTTCCGGCCGGCGGCGATTTTGCGTCGGGATCGAATGGGGTTGATCAATCAAGCGGCCGTGCGTCGCAGCCAGCAATTCGCGGGTCTTGCCTGCGCCTGCCTGCTGCTGGCCAATTGCTCGGCATCCGGCACGTTCTCCCGTGTCGATCCCAAATACGGCGTTTCCTCCAGCCCCCGCGTGGTCGATTTCGACCAGCCGGTTCCAAAGGGCGGCGGCGCTTACCGGATCGGCAAGCCCTATACCGTCGCCGGCCGCACCTACGTGCCGCAGGAGAATTACAATTACCGCGCCGAGGGTCTCGCCTCCTGGTATGGCGATAATTTCCACGGTCGCCTGACCGCCAATGGCGAGGTCTTCGACATGACCTCGCTGACCGCCGCGCATCCGACCCTGCCGATGCCGAGCTATGTCCGCGTCACCAACACGAGCAACGGCAAATCGCTGATCGTGCGCGTCAACGATCGCGGGCCGTATCACGGCAACCGCGTCATCGACGTTTCGCACCGCGCCGCCACGCTGCTCGATTTCTACAAGAACGGCACCGCCCGCGTCCGGGTCGAATATGTCGGCCGCGCGCCGCTGGAAGGCTCCGACGACCGCCAGCTTGTCGCCACGCTGCGCACCGGCGAGCCGGCCCCGGCACCGTCCGCGGTCCGGATCGCTTCGGCCAAGCCCTTCGTGCCGGAGATGCCGGAGAGCAGGGGCGTCGCCCGCGCGGATGTTCCGCTGCCGGCGGACCGGCCCTACAGCCTCGGCACCACGCAGGCCGACATGGCCGGCATGGGTGCGAGCGAGGTTTCGGCCCGCCGCGCCGTGCGTCAGGGCGGTTATCGGTCGGCATCCGCCGCCCCGATGGGCGATGATATCGGCTCGGTGAGCGCCTACCGCCCGGTCGCCGCGGAAACCATCGGCAACCCGCTGTCGGGCGGCCTTTACTGACCTCGGCCTGCGCCGGGACGACCAGTCAAAACTCCAACGATTTCGTCTTGCTGCGCCCTCGCAGGAATGAGGGCCAGCCTCGCGTTGTTCGGTCCTGTTGCAACTGTTACAACGCCATTCTCAGGAATCGAGGAATGGCAGCAATCTCATCAGGCTATGTAACGTCGAGACGCCCGGCCATGTCGTGGTGGCGGGCGCTGCTGGCTGCCTGCGTGATCCTCGGGCTCGTCGCCGGCGGGGTGGCGTATGCCGCCAACAACAGCGTGCAGGGCGCCAAGAAGGAGGAAGGCGGCCTCGACATCGACGCGCCGACCGCGATCCTGATCGAGGCGAAGACCGGCAGCATCCTGTTCGAGAAGAACGCCGACCAATTGCTGGCGCCCTCCAGCATGATGAAGCTGATGACCGTGGAGGTGGTGTTCGACGCCATCGTCAAGGGCGAGGTCAAGCTCACCGACGAATACAAGATCAGCGAGAATGCGTGGCGGCGCGGCGGCGCGCCGTCCGGCAGCTCTACCATGTTTGCCGAACTCAACAGCCGCGTCAGCGTCGACAATCTTCTGCACGGCGCGATCATCCAGAGCGGTAACGATTCCTGCATCGCGCTGGCCGAAGGAATGTCCGGCAACGAGACCGAATTTGTCGCGCGGATGACAAAGCGAGCGCGCGCGCTCGGCCTGACGCACTCGACCTTCGGCAACACCAACGGCCTGCCCAATCCGGACAACAAGATGTCGGTGCGCGAACTGGCGATGCTGTCGCGCCACATCATCCTGACCTATCCGGAATTCTACAAACTGTTCGGCGAGCGTGAGTTCACCTGGAACAAGATCCGTCAGCAGAACCGCAATCCGCTGCTGGCTTCGCTCGACGGCGCCGACGGGCTCAAGACCGGCTACACCAAGGAAGGCGGCTACGGCATGGTCGGCTCGGCGGTACAGGGCGGCCTGCGGCTGATCGTGGCGGTCAACGGCCTCGAGGATTCCGCCGATCGTGCAGCCGACGCCAAGCGCCTGTTGGAATGGGGCTTCCGCAATTTCGAATCCCGCACGCTGTTCGCGGCCGGGCAGACTGTCGGCTACGCCAAAGTGTTCGGCGGCGAGGCCGGTTCGGTGAAGCTGAGCGCGGGCGAGCCGGTCAAGGTGATGGTGCAGCGGAACGGCAACGACAAGCTCGTGGCCCGCATCATTTATAAAGGCCCGGTGCGCGCGCCGATCGCCAGCGGCCAGCCGGTCGGCGTGCTCAAGGTCTGGCGCGGACAGAATCTCGCACTGGAAATGCCGCTGCACGCCGCCGAGGACATCGGCCGCGGCTCGACCACCCAGCGCGCGATTGACGGCGCCAGCGAACTTGCGATCGGGCTGTTCCGCGCCGGCGTGGAGAAGCTGTGACAATGGCCGGGAACGATGCGTCTGCGGCGGCCACGCTGGGCTGCTTCATCACCTTCGAGGGCGGCGAGGGCTCCGGCAAGTCGACCCAGATCCAGATTCTGGCCGACCGTCTCAACAACACCGCGTTCCGCACCATCGTGACGCGCGAGCCGGGCGGCTCGCCCGGTGCCGAAATCATCCGCCATGTGCTGCTCTCGGGCGTCGGCAAGGCGTTCGGCAGCGACGCCGAGACGCTGCTGTTCGCGGCGGCGCGCGACGATCATGTGCATCAGGTGATCAAGCCGGCTCTGGAGCGCGGCATCTGGGTGCTGTGCGATCGCTTCACCGATTCGACGCGGGTCTATCAGGGCAAGCTCGGAAAGGTCGATCCCGCGCTGATCACGGCGCTGGAGCGCGTCACCATCGGCGATCTCAAACCGGATCTCACGCTGATCCTCGACGTGCCGGTCGCGGTCGGGCTGCGGCGCGCGATCAAGCGGCGCGGCAAGGCGGTCGCTGACCGCTTCGAGCAGGAAAGCCTCGGCTTTCATGAAAAGCTGCGCGCGGCCTATCAGCAGCTTGCGACCGACGAGCCGCAGCGCTGCGTGCTGATCGACGCCAATGCCGACGCCGACACCGTGGCGGCGCGGATCTGGGCCGTCGTGCAGGAACGCCTGCTCAAGAGCGACGCCAGCCAGACGGTGCGCGCATGAGCCCGCGCGAGGCCGAGAGCGACACCATGGTGCCGCCGCCGCGCAAGACCGCGCGGCTCTACGGCCATGCGGCGACAGAGGCGACGCTGCTGAGTGCCTACAAGAGCGGCCAGATTCCGCATGCCTGGCTGATCGGCGGCGCGCAGGGCATCGGCAAGGCGACGCTGGCCTACCGCATGGCGAAGTTCGTGCTCGCCAATCCCGAGCCGTCGCTGCCGGCGGTGCAGCGCGCGACCAGCCTCGACCTCGATCCCGATCATCCGGTGGCGCGGCAGGTGGTGGCGGGCAGCCATGGCGGCCTGCTGACGCTGGAGCGCACCGCCAACGACAAAGGGGTGATGCGGAGCGTCATCACCGTCGATGAATCGCGCGAGACGATTTCGTTTTTCGGTTCGACCGCCGCCGTCGCCGGCTGGCGGGTCTGCATCGTCGATACGGTGGACGAACTCAACGCCAACGCCTCCAACGCGCTGCTCAAGATTCTGGAGGAGCCGCCGGCGCGCTCGCTGTTTCTGCTGATCAGCCACGCGCCCTCGCGCGTGCTTGCCACCATCCAGTCGCGCTGCCGCAAGCTGATGCTGCGGCCGCTGGCGGCGAGTGATGTGATTCTCGCCGCCGCGCAAGCGGCCGAGCGCGGCCCGCAGGATGCGGCCTTGCGCGAGGCGGCGGAGGCGGGCGAGGGCAGCGTGGCGCGGACGCTGGCGCTCTTGGGCGGCGATGCGCTGGGGTTGCATCACCGCACCGCTGCATTGCTCGAAGCCCTGCCGCATGTCGATCCGCGCGCGCTGCATGCACTCGGCGATGCGTTGCCGCTCAACGACCGCGTCGCCTTGCGCACGTTTATCGACACGGTGGATCGCTGGCTGACATCGCATCTGCGCGCGCCGGATGTGCAGGCGAATCTGCCGCGCCTTGCGCGCCTTGCGGAGGTATGGGAAAAGATCAATCAGTCCGCGCGCGAGACCGAAGCGTTCAATCTGGAGCGCAAGCCGCTGGTGTTTTCGGTCTTTAGCATGCTGGTCGAAGCCACCGCGAATTTTCCGTCGCGGGCTTAATAATGGACACCGCCGGCCCGGAGCGCTTCATGCGATCGCGATCCCGTCGGCATTGTTGCGAAAGCTGAAGGACGCGTGATGGCCAAGGCAGCCAAATCGAAAAAGAAAACGGTGAAAAAGGCGCGGGCGCCAAAGCGCGCCAAGGCTGCTGCATCGAAGGCGCGTGGCCGCAAGGCGTCCAAGGCGAAGGCAACTAAAAAGACCGCGAAGAAAGCGGTGAAGAAGGTTGCCAGGAAAGCGGGCAAAAAGTCCGTTGCAAAGAAGCGGAAGACGGGGGGATCAAACTCCCCGGCCAGGAAGGGCGCTGCCAAGAAACGCACGACCAAGTCTGTCGCGAAGCGCAAGCCTGCCGGCAAGGCTAAATCTGTCGCCAAGACTAAGTCTGCTGCCAAGGCCAAATCTGCTGCCAAGTCCGTTTCCAAAACCAAGCCCACGAAGTCCGTTGCTTCCAAAGCGAAGAAAGTCGCAGCGCCGAAGGCGAAGCCTGTGCCGGTTACGGCAGTAAAACCCAAACCCGCGCCGGTGAAAGCACCGCGCCAGCCGGCGCAGCCGAAACCCGCTGCAAAGCCGGTGCAGATGGCTGGCGCCCCGGCGCGCAACGCCTTCTACATCACCACGGCCATCGCCTATCCCAACGGCGCGCCGCATATCGGCCACGCCTATGAAGCGATCGCGACCGACGCGCTGGCGCGCTTCCAGCGCCTCGACGGCAAGGATGTGTTCTTCCTGACCGGCACCGACGAGCACGGCCTGAAGATGATCCAGACCGCGCAGAAGGAGAACATGACGCCGGCCGATCTCGCCACGCGTAACGCGGGGCGGTTCAGGGAGATGGATCAGCGTCTCAACGTGTCCTACGACCGCTTCATCCGCACCTCCGAGCGTCAGCATCACGCCTCGACGCAGGAAATCTGGCGGCGGATGCAGGAGAACGGCGACATCTATCCGGACAGTTACGCCGGCTGGTATTCGGTGCGCGACGAAGCCTATTACGCCGAGGACGAAACG
This sequence comes from Afipia sp. 64-13, assembly GCA_001897755.1. GTDB lineage: Bacteria > Pseudomonadota > Alphaproteobacteria > Rhizobiales > Xanthobacteraceae > Afipia. Next base: position 170,527 of record MKUJ01000010.1, on the reverse strand, counting down.
ACGGTCGGCGAGGACGGCGTGCGGCGCGGGCCGCAGGGCACGCCGGTCGAGTGGGTGGAAGAGAAGAGCTATTTCTTCCGGCTTTCCGCCTATCAGGACAAATTGCTGGCGCTTTACGAGCAGCAGGCGGATTTTATCGGCCCCGACGTGCGCAAGAACGAAGTGGTGTCGTTCGTCAAAGGCGGGCTGAAGGATCTGTCGATCTCGCGCACCACGTTCGACTGGGGCGTGAAGGTGCCGGAGGATCCGGAGCATGTGATGTATGTCTGGGTCGATGCGCTGACCAACTACATCACCGGCGTCGGTTTCCCCGACGAGGGCGACAAGAACTGGCATTACTGGCCGGCGGACATTCACATCATCGGCAAGGACATCATCCGTTTCCATGCGGTGTACTGGCCGGCGTTCCTGATGTCGGCCGGCATTCCGTTGCCGAAGCGGGTATTCGCGCACGGCTTTCTGTTCAACCGCGGCGAGAAGATGTCGAAGTCGGTCGGCAATGTGGTCGATCCGTTCAATCTGGCGGATCAATACGGCGTCGATCAGCTACGCTACTTCCTGCTACGCGAGGTGCCGTTCGGACAGGACGGCAATTACAATCACGAGGCGATCGTCGCGCGCACCAACGCCGATCTTGCCAACGATCTCGGCAATCTCGCGCAGCGTTCGCTGTCGATGATAGGCAAGCAGCATGCCGGCGTGCTGCCGGAGCCGGGCGAGTTCAGCGACAACGACAAGGCGATTCTGGCGCAGGCCGACGCCATGCTGGCGCAGGCGCGCGAGGCGATGGTGACGCAGCAGATCCATCAGGCGCTGAACGCGATCTGGGCCGTGGTGGCGGAAGCCAACCGCTATTTCGCAGGCGAGGCGCCGTGGGTGCTGGCCAAGACCGATCCGGCGCGGCAGAAGACCGTGCTCTACGTCACCGCCGAGGTGGTGCGGCAGATCGCCATTCTGGCGCAGCCGGCGATGCCCGACGCCATGACGAAGATGCTCGACATCCTCGCCATTGCGGCGGATGCGCGCGATTTCGCCGCGCTCGCCACCCGTATCAAGGCCGGCACGCAATTGCCGCCGACCTCGCCGGTGTTCCCACGTTATGTCGAGCCGGTTGATTCAACTGCAGTGAAATCCTGATGCTTGTCGACAGCCACTGCCATCTCGATTTTCCGGACTTCGGCGACGATCTCGACGGCATTGTCGCGCGGGCCGAGGCGGCGGGGGTGGAGCGCATCGTCACGATCTCGACGCGGGTGCGGCGGATCGCGGCGCTGCAGGCGATCGCCGAGCGGTTTGCCAACGTCTATTGCTCGGTCGGCACCCATCCGCATCAGGCCGACGAGGAAGATGGCATCACTGCCGACGAGCTGATCGCGCTGACGCGGCATCCGAAAACGGTGGCGCTGGGCGAGGCAGGGCTGGATTATTTCTACGACAATTCCTCGCGCGAAGCGCAGGAGCGGGGTTTCCGCGCTCACATCGCCGCCGCGCGGGCGACCGGCCTGCCGCTGGTGATCCACACCCGCGAGGCGGACGAGGATTGCGGCCGCATTCTCGACGAGGAGATGGAGAAAGGCCCATTCCGCGCGGTGCTGCATTGCTACACCGGAGGCCGCGATCTGGCGATGAAAGCGATCGCGCATGGACTGTCGATCTCCTTCACCGGGATTCTGACTTTCAAAAACTCGCAGGCGATCCGCGATATCGCCGCCGAATTGCCGGCCGACCGCATCATGGTCGAGACCGATGCGCCGTTTCTCGCGCCGGGCAAATTCCGCGGCAAGCGCAACGAGCCGGCGTTCGTGGTCGAGACCGCGAAAGTGCTGGCGGATGTGCGCGGCGTGTCGTTCGAGGAGATCGCGCGCCAGACCACCGACAATTTCTATCGGTTCTTCGACAAGGTGCCGCGAGGTCCGGGAACGGTATGAGCGTCACTCTCACCATTCTCGGCTGCGGTTCGTCCGCCGGGGTGCCGCGTCCGGCGCTCGGCTGGGGCGCCTGCGATCCCACCAATCCGAAGAACCGCCGCCGCCGCTGTTCGCTGATGGCGGAACGGCAATCGGCGGACGGCATCACGCGGGTGATCATCGACACCTCGCCGGATCTGCGCGAACAGTTGATCGACGCCGATGTCGATCACGTCGACGCGGTGTTCCTGACCCACGAGCATGCTGATCAGACCCACGGCATCGACGATCTGCGTTCCGTGGTGATGCACCAGCGCCGCCGCGTGCCGGTCTATCTCAATCGCTCGACCGCGACCGACATCATCGCCCGCTTCGGCTATTGCTTCAAATCGCCGCCGGGCAGCGGCTATCCGCCGATCCTCGACCGGTTCGACGTGGAGGCGGGCGACACCAAAACCATCGACGGGAAGGGCGGTCCGCTGTCCCTCACCGCCTTCGGACTGCAGCACGGCAACATCCCGGCGCTCGGCTATCGCATCGGCGATGCCGCCTACACGCCGGACGTCAACGACATTCCGCCCGAGAGCTGGCCGATGCTCGAAGGTCTCGATCTGTGGATCGTCGACGGTCTGCGCTATGCGCCGCATCCCAGCCATTTCAGCGTTGATGACGCGCTGCGCTGGATCGAACGCTTCAAGCCGAAGCGGGCGGTGATCACCAACATGCACGCCGATCTCGATTACGAGGTGCTGCGGCAGAAGCTGCCGGCCGGCGTTATTCCGGCGTTCGACGGCATGCGGTTGACGCTGGCTAATGACTGAGACGCTTGCGAACGAACTTACCTGGTTTCCACCTCTTATGTTGCCGCAGGCACTGCAAGACGTGGATGGCCGGAATAAATCCGGCCATGACGGAGAAATGGTGCCGGTGTTTTGAGTTCGTCATTGCCGGGCTTGAACCGGCAATCCATCAAAATGGACCCTTTTGACAAAAGGATGGATGCGCGGGTCAAGCCCGCGCATGACGATTTGTTGTGTGGTGCTTACGCCGAAATCGCCTTGGCCGACTGCATCTGCTCGCGCAGCACGAATTTCTGGATCTTGCCGGTCGAGGTCTTGGGAATCGCGCCGAATACAACGGCTTTCGGCGCCTTGAAGCCCGGCAGCCGCTCGCGGCAATAAGCCAGAATCTCGCTTTCGCTGGTGCTGGCGCCGACCTTCAGTTCGATGAACGCGCAGGGGACTTCGCCCCATCTGTCGTCGGGCTTCGCCACCACGGCGGCGAACAGCACGGCGGGATGCTTGTAGAGCACATCCTCGATTTCCAGCGAGGAGATGTTCTCGCCGCCGGAAATGATGATGTCCTTGGAGCGGTCCTTGATGATGACGTAGCCCTGTTCGTCGATTACACCGAGATCGCCGGTATGAAACCAGCCGCCGGCAAACGCCTTGCGCGTGGCGTCCGGATTTTTCAGGTAGCCCTTCATCACGATATTGCCGCGGAACATCACCTCGCCAACGGTCTCGCCATCATGCGGCACCACCTGCATGGTCTCGGGATCGATCACCGTGATCGATTCCTGCAGCGGATAGGAGACGCCCTGCCGCCGCGTCAGGTGCGCGCGGTCCTCGACCGGCAACGCGCTCCAGCCGTCTTGCTCAGCGCAGAACGAGGCGGG
>MKUJ01000010.1:141421-166874 GCA_001897755.1 Afipia sp. 64-13 | reverse complement strand
CGACCGGCGGCGCGGCGCCCGCGATCAAGCCCACGACATGGCCGCTCGATCTGGCAACGCGCGCCTCGGGCGCGTTCATCAGCATGTTGTAGACGATCGGCGCGCCGCTCATGTGGGTGACCTGATGGCGTTCGAACAGCGGAAAAATCTTCGCGGGATCGACCTTGCGCAGGCAGACGTTGACGCCGGCGGTCGCAGCCATGGTCCAGATGAAGCACCAGCCGTTGCAATGAAACATCGGCAGCGTCCACAGATAGATCGGATGCAGGCCGAGATTGCCGGCGAGGGCGTTGCTCACCGCGTTGATGTAGGCGCCGCGATGATGCGTCACCACGCCCTTGGGGTCGCCCGTGGTGCCCGAGGTGTAGCTCAGCGCGATGGCGTCCCATTCGTCGGCCGGCAGCGTCCAGACGAAGTCCGGATCGCCCGATGCGACCGCCTCCTCGTATTCGATTTCGCCGATCCGGCGGCCGCCGGAAAATGCGGCGTCGTCGACATCGACCACGATCGGTTTTGGCGTTTTCATCAGCCGCAGCGCCTCGGCGATCACGCCGCTGAATTCCGGATCGACCAGCAGCACCCTGGCGCCGCCATGCTCCAGCATGAACGCCAGCGCGGTCGGATCGAGCCGGATGTTGAGCGCGTTGATGACGCCGCCGGTCATCGGCACGGCAAAATGCAATTCGTTCATCGCCGGCAGGTTCGGCAGCATGGCCGCGACGGTGTCGCCACGGCCGATGCCTTGGCGCGCCAGCCAGGACGCGAAGCGCCGGCAGCGCTCATAGGTCTGGGCCCAGGTGAAGGTCCGGTCCTCGTAGACGGTACTGAGGCGGTCCGGATAGACGCTGGCGGACCGCGCCAGGAAGCTGACGGGCGACAGCGCCACGAAGTTGGCGGGCGTCTTGTCGAGGCCGATGTCGTAAGGTCCGGGCGCGGTGCTCATTGACGTTTTCCAGGAGATGGGCAATGGCGAAACTCTAGTGGAATAGCGCCGTAACAATCCAGCGCCGGGGCGATATCACATCGACTGATTTGGTGATCATGGAGTTGGCCCGGGATGGCTCAAATCTCATGTGATTTGGCGATATCCGACTGCAAATATCTGAAAAATACTATCTAATTATATTCCATAATATACCTTATGCGAATTTCGGAATAGCCGAGGGAGCTGGCCCACCGGCTGGCACCCGGTCGTTTCAACCGCCCTTCAGACCTTATCTTCGTCATGGCCGGGCTTGATCCGGCCATCCACCTCTTGCCATCCACGTCTTGTCTTGGGATGTCATGACGTTGGATCGCCGTCATTGCGATGAGCGCAGCGACGAAGCAATCCGGCTCCCTTATCTATCTTGCGAAAATCATCTTGCGAAAAATCCGTCTGGATTGCTTCGCTTCGCCCGCAATGACGATAGAACTGGGGCATGACCATCCTTCCGCATCCACAATGGCCTCGACAGGAATCCCGGTGAACCCCAGACAACGACCACCGCGACCGCTCGGGCGCGGATCGGACACCGCCCGCTGGATCGCCGTGCTGGTGCTGCTCGGCGGCTCGCTGTCGTATTTCGCCTATGACCGCCTGCTGCGGCCGCCGGATGCGCCGATCAGCGGCCTTGCCAGCGTCGCCGATGGCGACACCATCCGCATCTTCGACACCCGGATCCGGCTTCTCGATATCGATGCGCCGGAACTCGATCAGACCTGCGAGGACGCGCAGGGCAAATCATGGGCCTGCGGCGAGGCGGCCAGCGCCGAACTGCACAAGCATCTGCGCGGCCATGTCGTGACCTGCCAGCCGAAGGGGCGCGACTACTACCAGCGGACGCTGGCCACCTGCTCCCTGCCCGACGACTCCAACATCAATAGCTGGCTGGTGCTTCAGGGCTGGGCGGTGATGGCGAACCGGGCGCAGATCTATCAGACCGAGGAAAACGAGGCGCGCCGCGCGGCGCGCGGCATCTGGCGCGGAACGTTCATGATGCCGCGCGAATGGCGCAAGCAGCATCCGCGGCAGGAAACCCTCGATCTAATGAAGTGGTAGCGGCTCCTTAGTTGCGCACCGCATAGATCGGCGTGCGTAACGTGAGCTGGATCACCGGCGCCGGCGTCCATGCCGCCTCGAACGAGATGCCGAACAGGCGGTTGTCATTGTCGTCCATCCGGTCGAGATCGACCCGCAGGATCGGCTGGGTGAAGGACGGCAACTGGATCAGATTGCCGACATGGGCGCCGCCGAACGACTGGACGCCGAAACGCCCCGTCAGCTTCCAGTTGTCCGGCCATTGATAGAACGCGCCGGCATAGCCGATCACCGATGGCGCAATGTTTCCGCCGAGCGCGAGATCCGAATTCACGAACACCTTGGTGAATTTGACGCCGCCGAGCACGCCGCGCGTCTCGTCCTCGTCGAAGGCGTATTTCATCTCGACCGCGCTCGACGATGTCGTGGCGGACAGCCCGAGCGCGGCGCCGTTGAAGGTGCGCGAGACGATCGACTGCACCGTCACCGCCGGCATGTAGCCTTTCTGCTCGATCACATCGGCGGTGAAGCCGACATTCCAGCTATCCAGCGATACCGCGCTCCAGTCGGTCAGCGCCGTGGATGTCGTGCTGCCGCTGACGCCGGCGTAGAGCGACAGTTTGTCGTTCACATCCACCGTCACCGGCGCGTTGAAGGTCACGTTCTGGCTGGCCAGCGCCGAGAACGAGGCGAAGCTGCGGAAGCCGAGCAGCAGCGTGTTGGCCGGCACCCTGGCGTAGGCGGTGGACAGATCGAGATAGATGTTGGGCGTGCTGCCGGCCGCCTCGTCCTTATCGGCTTTGTCCGCTGCGCTGGCAATTGTCGGGACCATTGCGATGTAGCATAGCGCCGTCAGCGTCCAGGCGAAGTGCACCCGCCTCCGCCGTCCTAACGCATCCTCGCTGATCATCCGCGGCATCGGTCCGGTCTGCGCCTTGCGCGCGGCGAACAGCGAGGGCTGGTCACGTCTGCGCCGGTTTATCCTTGCGGCCAGCATACTCATGCCAGCCTTTGGCGCGCAACTGACAGGCCGGGCATTCGCCGCAGCCGAAGCCCCAGGCATGGCGCGCGCCGCGCTCGCCGAGATAGCAGGTGTGCGACTGCTCGACGATCAGATCGACCAGCGCCTTGCCGCCGAGCTGTTCGGCGAGCTGCCAGGTCGCGGCCTTGTCGCGCCACATCAGCGGCGTGTGCAATTCGTAGTTGCGCGCGATGCCGAGATTGAGCGCGACGTTGAGCGCCTTGATGGTGACGTCGCGGCAATCCGGATAACCGGAGAAATCAGTCTCGCACATGCCGCCGACGATGTGGCGGATGCCGCGCCGATAGGCCAGCGCCGCGGCGAAGGTGAGAAACAACAGGTTGCGGCCGGGCACGAAGGTGTTGGGCAGGCCGTCCTCGCCCATCTCGATCGCCATCTCGCGCGTCAGCGCGGTGTCCGACAATTCGCCGAGCGTCGGAATGTCGAGCGTATGACGCTCGCCGATCTTGTCGCGCCAGCCCGGCTGGATGGTCTTCATGCCGTCGATCAGGCGGTCGCGGCAGTCGAGTTCGACCAGATGACGTTGGCCGTAGGAAAAGCCCACGGTCTCGACACGTTCGAATTCGGACAATGCCCATGCAAGGCAGGTCGCCGAATCCTGACCGCCGGAAAACAGCACCAAAGCGGCCTCGCCGCCGGTGTGCCGTGTCGTGATTGGATTGCTCATGGCCGCGCATGTAGCACCGCAGAAAGCCTTGGCCAACCGGCAAATCCACGGCATTCCGGGGGATGGATGCAGCTTGGGGCTGTCTGGCGGCCCACGCTTGCGGCATAGAGATACAATGTTGCTTTCAACCGGCCGGGTGCCCGCATGACCACGTCCTCCCGCGAGATTTCGCGTCTTCTTGAGATCATGGCGGCGCTGCGCACGCCCGGCACAGGCTGCCCGTGGGATCTGGAGCAGAATTTCGCGACGATTGCGCCCTACACCATCGAGGAAGCCTACGAGGTGGCGGACGCCATTGCCCGCGACGACATGGCGGATCTGCGCGAAGAACTCGGCGATCTGTTGCTGCAAGTGGTGTTTCACGCGCGCATGGCGGAGGAGCAAGGCGCGTTCGCATTCGGCGACGTGGTCGATGCCGTCGTCACCAAGATGATCCGGCGGCACCCGCATGTGTTCGGCGACAAGGCCGGACGCATGTCGCCGGAGGAGGTGAAGCAGTCATGGCAGCGGATCAAGGCACAGGAGAAAGCCGAACGCGCGGCGCATCATCCGCAGCCCGCGCCCTCCTCGCTGCTGGCCAAGGTCAAGGCCGGTCAGCCGGCGCTTGCGCATGCGCTCGACCTGCAGCGCGTCGCGTCCACGGTCGGGTTCGACTGGAACGATCCGCGCGCGGTGCTCAGCAAGATCCGCGAGGAAGCCGACGAGATCGAAGCCGCGCTCGATCGCAAGGACGTCCGCGAGATCGCATCGGAGACCGGCGACCTTCTGTTTGCCGTAGTCAACCTCGCGCGTCATGCCGGCGCCGATCCGGAGATGTCGCTGCGCACCACCAATGTGAAGTTCGAGCGGCGCTTTGCCTATATCGAGCAAGCGCTGGAAAAGCGCGGCGTCGCGCTCGGCGATTCCACGCTGGAGGAAATGGACACGCTGTGGAACGAGGCGAAGCGGGTGGAGAGGGAGTAAGTTATCGTGTCTGAGCTCGGCGGGCTCCAATCGCACCCTACCCTCGTCATTGCGAGCCAACGGGGCCGGCTTCGCCGGCCCGATGACAGGCTCCGCGAAGCCATTCAGTTCTTCATGGTGAGGAGGAGCCAACAGCGCGGTTACGCGCGTCTTCCGATGCACTCTAGCGACGTCTCGAACCATGAGGCCGAAATGGATCGTGGAATCGTGGCCTCATCCTTCGAGACGCACCGCTACGCGGTGCTCCTCAGGATGAGGATTGAGTTCAGGACTGGATTGCTTCGTCGCTGTCGCTCCTCGCAATGACGGTGATGATATGTTCTGCTTCTCGTCATTGCTGGGCTTGACCCGGCAATCCATCGGTTTCTGAAAAGATGGATGCCCGGATCAAGTCCGGGCATGACGAATGATGGTTCGCAGAAATATCCTACGGCGCGCGGGGCACCGCGCCGAAGCGCTCGATGGCGATGTCGCGCTTGGTTTCGTCAAGGCGCACCGTCATCCGGTAGCGGCCGTCCTCGAGCTGCTTGTCCAGCACCTCGGAATTGCGGTGCAGCCAACTGATCCCGGCGCCGTCGCCGGCATCGACCGACAGATCGAGCGTGATGCGGGTCGCGGCGAGGCGATCCTCGATCGCGGCCAGCAGCGCATCGACGCCCTCGCCGGTTTCGGCCGAGACCAGCAGCGCCGGCTGATCGGCCGGCCGCCGCGCGGCGATGCGCGCGAGGTTCTCGCGCTCCTCGGGGCTGAAGCGATCGATCTTGTTCCAGACCTCGATGAGGCGATGGCCCTGCTCCGGATCGATGTTGAGCTGGCGCAGCACCTGATCGACATCGCGCTCCTGCGCCTCGGCATCCTCGTGCGAGATATCGCGGACATGGAGGATGACGTCGGCCTCGATCACCTCTTCCAGCGTCGCGCGGAATGCCGCGACCAGCGTGGTCGGCAAATCCGAGATGAAGCCAACCGTGTCGGACAGCATCGCCTTGCCGCCGTGCGGCAGCGTCAGCGCGCGCAGTGTGGGATCGAGGGTTGCGAACAGCATGTCGGCGGCCTGCACGTCGGCGCGGGTCAGGCGGTTGAACAGCGTCGATTTTCCGGCGTTGGTGTAACCGACCAGCGCCACCACGCGATACGGCACGCGCTGGCGTCCGGCGCGATGCAGTCGCCGTGTCGCCTGTACTTTCTTCAGATCGTTTTCGAGCCGCGTGATGCGCTCGCCGATCATGCGGCGGTCGGCCTCGATCTGGGTTTCGCCGGGGCCGCCCATGAAGCCAAAGCCGCCGCGCTGGCGCTCCAGATGGGTCCATGACCGCACGAGACGGCTGCGCTGATAATTCAGATGCGCGAGCTCGACCTGCAGCGAGCCTTCCTTGGTCTTGGCGCGTCGGCCGAAGATTTCGAGAATGAGGCCGGTGCGGTCGAGCACCTTGGCGCCCCATTCCTTTTCGAGGTTGCGCTGCTGGATCGGCGACAGCGCGCAATCCATCACCACGAGATCGACGTCATGCGCCTTGATCAGGCCGACGATCTCCTCGACCTTGCCCTTGCCGAGATAGGTCGCCGGTCGGATGTCGGTGAGCGAAACGAGGATGGCGTCGGCCACGACAAGATCGATGGCGCGGGCAAGACCCGCTGCCTCTTCCAGCCTTGCCTGCGGATCGCGAACGGCAACTACGCCGGCCGGCGCGTCGGGATCGCCACGACGCGCGCGCCGGTACGGGCCGATGACCAGCACCCGCCCTGTCGTCTCGCCGCTCTCCGACCGCGGACGGTCGGCGTCCCCATCGAAAGCCCGGGGTTCCAACTCAGTCGATTCTCAAGCTGACGTTTCCTCGCCGCCTTCAAACATCTGGATCGGCGCGCCGGGCATGATGGTCGAGATCGCGTGCTTGTAGACAAGCTGCGAGTGACCGTCGCGGCGCAGCAGCAGGCAGAAATTGTCGAACCAGGTGACAATGCCCTGCAGCTTCACTCCGTTGACCAGAAAGATCGTCAATGGCGTTTTCGCCTTGCGAACGTGATTGAGGAAGGTGTCCTGTAGATTTTGTGCGCGGTCTGCCGCCATTATTCTTGTCCCGGAGTTTTTCAACGCTTTTCTTATTGGGCCAGCCTCGCCTTTTGGTTCGGCGGTTCTGGCTGCCGGCCGCCCCGAGATCCCCCTCCGGGCGCTGCACTGCAATTAAACGGCAGGTCCTGTGGATAGGCAAGATCGCGCCATGCCGCAGCGACCGGAAAACACCTGAAAAATCAGGAAAATGCCGAAAACTGGTGGAAATGCTGCCGCAACTTGAGGGCGATCGGCCCCGGTTGACCTCCGCCAACCGGCTTTCCGTCGATGGCGACCACCGGCATCACGATCTGGCTGCAGGCGGTGACGAAGGCCTCGGCCGCCTCGTAAGCCTCCTGCGGCGTGAACGGCCGCACCTCCAGCCTGATCTGCAGAGCCGCCAGAACCTCGGTCAGAACCGTCCTCGTGATGCCGGGAAGAATGCCGGCATCGGCCGATCGCGTTACCACGATACCGTCTTTGGTGATGATCCAGGCATTGCTGGACGCGCCCTCGGTGACGAAACCGTCGCGGTCGACGAACCAGGCTTCATAGGCGCCCTGCTCGCGGGCCTGTTGCTTGGCCAGCACGTTGGGCAACAGGCTGATCGACTTGATGTCGACGCGCGGCCAGCGGTTTTCCGCCGTGGTGATGACCTTGATGCCGTGGCTGGCGGTGGCCTCGTTCTTTTCCAGATTGAGGCTGCGGGCGGTGACGACCACGCTTGGCCGCACCGCGGGCGAGGGAAAGGCATGGTCGCGCCGGGCGACGCCGCGGCTGATCTGCAGATAGACGATGCCGTAATTGACGCGATTGCGCCGGACCACCTCGTGGATCACGACTTCGAGCGAAGCCAGCGGCATCGGCATCGCGATCCGCAATTCGGACAGCGAGCGCTGCAGGCGGGCCAGATGGCGCGGCATGTCCACGATCCGGCCGCCGCGGATCTCGCAGACTTCATAGATGCCGTCGGAGAACTGATAGCCGCGGTCTTCGATATTCACGACCGCATCGCGCATGGGGCGATACTGGCCGTTGACATAGGCGATGCGTGACATGGGAAACCCTCATGGTGAGGAGGAGCGAAGCGACGTCTCGAACCGTGAGACCTCATCCTTCGAGACGCGCGCAAGCGCGCTCCTCAGGATGAGGATCAAGTTGATGTCTGGATTGCTTCGCTTTGCTCGCAATGACGAAAAACGGAACCTCAATTTGCTTGCGCCCTACCCCACGCCGAGCGCCTTGAGTTTGCGGTGAAGCGCCGAGCGCTCCATGCCGACGAATTCGGCGGTGCGCGAGATGTTGCCGGAGAAACGGCTGATCTGCGCGATCAGATAATCGCGCTCGAACACTTCGCGCGCCTCGCGCAGCGGTAGCCCCATGATGTGCTCGCCATTGACGCCGGTCGGCATCGCCGGGATCATCGAGCCGACATCCTGTGGCAGCATGTCGGCGGTGATGATCGCTTCCGGCTCGCCGCCGGCCAGAATCATGACGCGCTCGACGTTGTTGCGAAGCTGGCGGATGTTGCCCGGCCAGACATGCGATTGCAGCACCGCCATGGCGTCGTCACCGATCTTGCGCCTCGGCAGGCCGGTCGAGGCGGAAATCTGCTCCATGAAATAATCGACCAGCTCGGGAATGTCCTCGCGTCGCTCGGACAGCGGCGGCACCCGGATCGGCACCACCGACAGGCGGTGATAGAGATCTTCGCGGAAGCGCCCCTCGGCGATCTCGGTTTCCAGATTGCGCGAGGTCGAGGAGATGATGCGGACATCGACGCTGACCTTGGTGGTGCCGCCGGCGCGCTGGAAGGTCTGATCGACCAGCACACGCAGGATCTTGTTCTGGGTCTCGCGCGGCATGTCGGCGATTTCGTCGATGAACAGCGTGCCGCCATGCGCCTCCTCCAGCGCACCGGCCTTGCGCTGGCTCTCCCCGTCCGACAGTTCGACGCCGAACAGCTCGACCTCCATGCGCTCCGGCGTGATCGCGGCCGCGTTGATAACGACGAACGGACCCGACGCGCGGTTCGACATGTTGTGCAGCGTGCGCGCGGTCAGCTCCTTGCCGCTGCCCGAAGGGCCGACGATCAGAATACGGCTGTTGGCCTTGGCGGCGCGGTCGATGGTCTGGCGAAGCTGGTTCACGCAGGGCGAGCGGCCGATCAGATTTCCGGCGGACGGCGCAAGATGCTTGAGCTCGCGCACCTCGCGCTTGAGACGCGAGGTCTCCAGCGCGCGCTCGGCCACCAGCACCAGACGGTCGGCCTTGAACGGCTTCTCGATGAAATCATAGGCGCCGCGCTTGATCGCCGCGACAGCGGTCTCGATGTTGCCATGGCCGGAGATCATCACCACCGGAACGTCGGGAAAATCCTTCTTGATCTGCTCGAGCAGTTGCAGACCGTCGAGCTTGCTGCCCTGCATCCAGATGTCGAGGAAGATCAGGCTCGGACGGCGGCTGGAGACTTCCGCCAGCGCGGAATCGCTGTCCCGCGCCGTGCGGGTCTTGAACCCTTCATCGTCGAGAATGCCCGCGACCAGATCACGGATATCGGCTTCATCATCGACGATCAGAATGTCATTCGCCATGGATTACGTCCACTTTTTCAACGCTCGTTGATGTCATGTCCTGCGCCGGCTTGGCGCCGTCTTTGGGCTGGCCGGAAACGGCGAAACGCAGGCGCACCCACGCACCGCGCGCGCCCGGCCGGATGGCTGCCGCATCGTTCAGGTCGATCCGCCCGCCATGGTCTTCGAGCACGCGGCCGACGATCGCCAGACCAAGGCCGGTGCCCTTCTCGCGCGTGGTCACGTAAGGCTCGAGCAGCCGGGCGCGGCTTTCCTTCGGCAGGCCGATGCCGTTGTCGATCACGTCGATGACGATATCCTCGTCCTCGCACGCGGCGATGACATCGATGCGCCCACCACCGTTCAGTTCCTCTGGCGGCACCGCACCGATCGCCTCGGTCGCATTCTTGATGATGTTGGTCAGCGCCTGCGAGATCAGACGGCGGTCGAACTTCGCGCGCATCGGATCCTGTTTGATGTCGGCGGTAATCTCAATCTCGGGATGGCCGACGCGCATCAGGAACACCGCCTGCCGCACGGTGTCGGCGACGTCCTCGCCCTCGATCACCGGCTTGGGCATCCGCGCGAATTTGGAGAATTCGTCGACCATGCGGCGGATGTCGTCGACCTGACGCACGATGGTGTCGGTGCACTGGTCGAAGATCGCGCGATCCTCGGTGATGGTCTTGCCGAACTTGCGGCGGATGCGCTCCGCCGACAATTGAATCGGGGTCAGCGGGTTCTTGATCTCGTGAGCGATGCGGCGGGCGACGTCGGCCCAGGCTGAGGTGCGCTGCGCCGAAACCAGTTCGGTGATGTCGTCGAGCGTGATGATGTAGCTTTCCCTCGCCTGCGCCGACAGCTCGGCGCTGACACGCACCGACAGATTGCGCTCGACGCCGCCGCGGCTGACCTCGATCTGCCCCTGCACCAGACGCGAGGAGCTGCCGCGCGCGGACGCCATCAGTTCGTTCAGCTCGGGAATGATCTCGGATAGCGGATGGCCGAGCGCCTCGGATTCCGGCAGACCGATCAGTTTCTCGGCGGAGCGGTTCAGCACCGCGATGGTGCCCTCTCCGTCGACGCCGATGATGCCGGCGCTGGCCGACGACAGCACCGCCTCGATGAAACGGCGGCGGCTGTCGATCAGTTCGCTGGCGCTCACCAGTTCGTCGCGCTGGGTGCGCAACTCCTGCGTCATCTTGTTGAAGGTCTCGCCCAGATTGGCGAGATCGCCTTCGGAGCGCAGCACCGGCACCTGCACATGCAGATTGCCGGTCGAGCCCTGATCGGCCGCGCCGATCAGGCGGCGGATCGGCGCCACCAGCCAGTTGGAGAAATTGAGGCCGATCAGCACCGCCGACATCAGCACCGTCAGCGCGATCACCGTGAACATCAGCGCGAAGGCGACCTGGATGCCGAGCTTGCGCGATTCAAGTTCGCTGTATTCGGCGACGCTGGCCTGGGTTTGCCGCAACTGGGCGACCACGCGCGGGTCGAGCAGCCGCGCCACATAGAGGAAAGTGTCGTCGAAGGCGCGCAGCCGGATCACCGCCGCCACGTAGTTCTGCTCGATGAAAACGCCGATCTGCGGGTCGTTCTCGGTCACGTTGCTGAGGAAGTCCTCGGCCGGCGTCGTGAACTCCTGGGTGATGCCGGTGGCGGCGGTCTCAAGGATGTGTCGATCCTTGTCGATGATCATCGCGCCCGGCAGGTTGCGTGATTTCGCGCTCTGGGTCAGCACCGCGCGGAAGCTCTGGCGGTCCTGATCCCAAAGCGGCCGGGCGCGCGAGATATCGCTCGCCATGCCGAGAATATCGCCGCGGATGAGCTGGGCGTGCTCGTAGAGATAGGCGTTGGCGACGATCAGCGAATTCTGGATCACCGCACGGGTCGGGCCGGAGAACAGCCGGTCGAGGCCGCGGTCCAGCGTGACGTTGGCGACGATCGACACCAGCACCGCCGGCAGCACTGCGATCACCGAGAACAGGCTGACGATCTGGACGTGCAGCCGGGCGGCCGCCCGTCCCCTGCGGCGAGCCTGCAACACCTTCCACAGCTCCCGGCCGATGATGACCAGCAGCAGCAGGATGGTGGCGGCATTGATCAGCAGGAAGGTGATGACCACCCGATGGGTCGGGACGATCGGGGTCAGTCCGGTCAGCACCACAAAGGTCAGGCAGGCCGACAGCAGCGCCAGGGCGACCGCGAACGGGCCGATCAGCCGGCGAAACGAGGTTCCGCGCGGCTTGCCAATCACAGGGTCGAACGATGGTGCCGACGTGTCAGCAGTGCTCATGCTTGTTGATGCGCGGCCAGGATAAGGCTGAACGCGGTGAATCCCGCAATTCAGGTGATGCATTCATATCACAATGTTGCCGAATTGCGACAAATCCTAGGCGCGTACCCCTAAAGCGGTTGAGAACTATTTTCGATCCGGTTGGTGGTTCACCTGATCGTCTAACGTACGCCGCGACGATCAGGGAGATAGGCTGACCCCGCGGTCAGCCACCGCGATAGACTTGAATGTCGAGATCGCGGATTTTCTTGCGCAGGGTGTTGCGATTCAGCCCGAGCAGGTCGGCGGCCCGGATCTGGTTGCCGCGCGTCACGGTGAGCGCTGCCGTCAGCAGTGGCACCTCCATCTCGCGCAGGATGCGGTGATAGAGACCCGGCGGCGGCACGCCGTTGGGAAAGCCGGCGAAGTGGGACGACAGATAGAGTTCGACCGCACCGCCGAGATTGTCCACGCTCTGCGGCAGACCGCCGCCTCCGGAGACCACGGCGGGCGGCGCAAGTTCGCCCTCGATCACCGACCCGGTGATGACGTCCTGTGGATAAAGCGCCGCGAGCCGCCGCACCAGATTCTCCAGTTCGCGGACATTGCCCGGCCAGCGGTGCTGCTTGAGCCGTTCCAGCGCCAGCGCGTCGAGTTTCTTCGGCGGCAGCCCGTCCTTCTCCGCCAGCGCAAAGAAATGCCGGACCAGGTCGGGCAGATCCTCGATCCGTTCACGCAATGGTGGAAGACGTAGCGGCACGACATTGAGACGGAAGAATAAATCTTCACGGAAAAGACCCTGCTGGATCAGGATGCGCAGGTCTTTATTGGAGGCCGCGACGATCCGCACATCGGTCTTGATCGGGGTGCGGCCGCCGACCGTGGTGTATTCGCCCTGCTGCAGCACGCGCAGCAGCCGGGTCTGCGCCTCCATCGGCATGTCGCCGATCTCGTCGAGAAACAGCGTGCCGCCTTCGGCCTGTTCGAAGCGGCCGGTGGCGCGGGTGTTGGCGCCGGTGAAGGCGCCGCGCTCGTGGCCGAACAGTTCGGATTCGATCAGGTCGCGCGGGATCGCCGCCATGTTGATGGCGACGAACGGGCCGTTGCGGCGCTTGCCGTAGTCGTGCAGCGCGCGGGCCACCAGTTCCTTGCCGGTGCCGGATTCGCCCGAGATCATCACCGTGAGGTCCGTCTGCATCAGCCGCGCCAGCACGCGGTAGATTTCCTGCATCGCCGGCGAGCGGCCGACGAGCGGAATGGAATCGAATTCGCCATCGTCCTTGGCGGCGGCGGGCCGGTCTTTCGGCTCGGCCAGCGCGCGGCCGACGATCGCGATCAGTTCCTTCAGGTCGAAGGGCTTGGGCAGATATTCGTAGGCGCCGCGTTCGGAGGCGCGGATCGCGGTCATGAAGGTGTTCTGCGCGCTCATCACGATGACCGGCAGATTGGGCCGCAGCTTCTTGATCCGCGGCAGCAGATCGAAGGCGCTTTCGTCCGGCATCACCACGTCGGTGATGACGAGGTCGCCCTCGCCCTGATCGATCCAGCGCCACAGCGTGGCGGCATTGCCGGTCAGCCGCACCTCGTATCCGGCGCGGGACAGCGCCTGATTGAGCACGGTCCGGATCGCCGTATCATCGTCCGCAACGAGTATGCTTCCTGTCGCCATGGCTAATCCTCATCTCGCATTCTGACATGCTGAGACGCCGTTCCCGGATCGGCATCGCTCGCGTCGCTGGCTTTCCTGGTGGGGTTGAACATCGGCAGCAGCACGCGAAACACCGTTTTGCGCGGCTGCGATTCACATTCGATGATGCCGCCGTGATCGCCGACGATCTTGGCGACCAGCGCAAGGCCGAGGCCGCTGCCGGTCAGTTTGGTGGTGATGAACGGATCGAACAGGTTCGGCATCAGGTCGTCGGGCACGCCCGGCCCGTTGTCCTTGACGCAGAATTCCAGCGGCAGCGACACCCGCGTCGCCTGCCCCGGGATCGAGAGCCGCACGCCCGGACGGAACGCGGTGGTCAGCACGATCTCGGGATCGTCAATGTCGGCGGTCGCCTCGGCGGCGTTCTTCACCAGATTGAGGAATACCTGAATGAGCTGATCCTGATTGGCCAGCACCGGTGGCAGCGAGGGGTCGTAGTCCTCGACGAAACGGACATTGCGGGCGAAGCCCGACTGCGCCAGCCGTTTGACGTGGCCCAGCACCGAATGGATGTTGACCGGGCCGCGCTGCACCGGGCGCTCGTCGCCGAACACCTCCATGCGGTCGACCAGCGTGACGATGCGGTCGGCTTCGTCGCAGATCAGCCGCGTCAGCGTGCGGTCTTCCGGCGAAGCGGCCTGCTCCAGGAGTTGCGCCGCGCCGCGAATGCCCGACAGCGGATTCTTGATCTCGTGCGCCAGCATCGCCGCCAGCGCGGTGACCGAACGCGCGGCGCTGCGATGGGTAAGCTGGCGGTCCATCTTGTCGGCGATGGTGCGCTCCTGCACCATCACCACGATATGGCCGGGCTGCTCGGGCACCGGCGCGACATGCAGATCGACCAGCTTGTCAACGCCGATGCGCGGCGTGCCGAGATCGACCTTGTATTCGTTGACCGGCGCGCCGACGCGGCGGACCTGCTCGATCAGTTCGAGCACGGGACTGCCGAACGGCACCAGCTCCTTCAGCGATTGCCGCTTGAGATGCGAGATCGAGGTTTCGAAGAAGGATTCCGCCGCCATGTTGGCATCGACGATCTTGCCGTCCGGCGCGATCAGCAGCAGCGCGTTGGGCAATGCGTTGAGCACGGCATCCCCCAGAGCCGGTGACCTTGCGGAATGGTCGGCAAGTCCGCTCATGCAGCCGCGCTCCAAGCGAATTCGTCGAACGCCTCGCGCAGCGCGCGGCGCACCTGCCCCGGCTCCTCGCTGACCAGGATGGTCTGCCGCCAGCGCTTCAGGGTTTCGGTGGAGGCGGTCGCGGCCTCGGCGGCGACATCGAGCGTCCAGCCGAGATGCTTGCGGGCATGACGCAGCCCGACGCGCAGGCCGTAATGCGCCAGCACGTCCTCATAAAGCTGACTGAGATGCTCGAACTGATCGGGGATCGATGGCACGGATTCAGCGTGGCCGGTGTTCATGCGCCGCGCGATCTGTCCCGGCAGCCAGGGTTTGCCCTGCGCGCCGCGCCCGATCATCACCGCGTCCGCGCCCGAGGCATCGAGCGCGGCGATGGCATCGTCGTAGGAGGTGATGTCGCCATTGACGATGAGCGGAACGGTGATCGCCTCGCGCACCGCGCGAACCGCGTCCCAGTCGGCACTGCCCTTGTAGAACTGGCAGCGGGTGCGGCCGTGGACGGTGACCATCTGCACGCCGGCATCCTGCGCGCGCCGCGCCAGCTCCGGCGCGTTGAGCGAGGCATGATCCCAGCCGAGCCGCATCTTCAACGTCACCGGCACCTTGACCGCGCCGACCGTGGCGTCGATCAGGCGCAGCGCGTGGTCGAGATCGCGCATCAGCGCCGAGCCGGACTGTCCGCCGGTAACATGGCGCGCTGGGCAGCCCATGTTGATGTCGATGATCGCCGCGCCGCCGTCTTCGGCGATTTTGGCGCCTTCGGTCATCCAGCGCGGCTCGCAGCCGGCAAGCTGCACCACATGCGGCCCCACTCCGGTGGCCTCGCAACGCAGGACCGACATCCGCCGACCCCGCGCCAGATCGTCGCTCGCCGTCATTTCGGACACAACGAGACCCGCGCCGAGCTTCTCCGCCTGACGACGAAACGGTGCGTCGGTAATGCCGGACATCGGTGCGAGAAGAACCCGATTGGTGATGCTGACATCGCCAATCCGCAAATCGTCGGGCCGTGCTGCTCCAGCGCGCGTCACTGATCTTCCCGGTTAGGCCGGCACATCGAGGTGCAGGCCAACAAGCTCAATTATTGAGCAACAATGTATCATGCCTACAGTTTAGACAATTGTTTTTCAGATGCAAGTGCGCTGCACAATATTCGGAAACCGGGCCACACTTATGAAATCATGGCCGTTTCTCAATCCGATATGCTAAAGCCTGCCGGGAACCTCTCGATAAGCCTTCCAAAACAGTCGAATCGGAATGACCACATCCAAACGAGCCGCCGCCATTATCGTTGCCGCCGGTCGCGGCCTGCGGGCTGGCGCGGGCGCCCCCAAACAATACCGCTCGCTGGGAGGCCGCAGCGTCCTGTCGCGGGCCATGGCCCCGTTTTGCAACCATGAAGGGATCGTCGCGGTCCAGCCGGTGCGCAATCCCGACGATGCCGCGATCTTCGATCAGGCAACCGAAGGCCTCGCCTACCGCGCGCCGGTCGATGGCGGCGCAACCCGACAGGCCTCGGTCCGGGCCGGGCTCGAGGCGCTGGCGGCCGGTCCGGAGCGGCCGGACGTGGTGCTGATCCATGACGCGGCCCGCGCTTTCGTCACCCCGGCCGTGATCTCCCGCGCCATCGACGCTGCGCAGGCGTCCGGTGCCGCGATCCCGGTGGTGCCGGTGGCCGATACTATCAAGCTCGTTGGCGAGAGCGGCGCGGTCGAGGCGACGCCGAGCCGGGCGCATCTGCGCATCGCTCAGACCCCGCAGGCGTTCGCCTTCGAGGCCATTCTCGACGCGCACCGCCGCGCCGCGCAGGACGGCCGCGACGATTTCACCGACGATTCGGCGCTGGCGGAATGGGCGGGATTGACCGTCGCGACTTTTGAAGGCGATGTTGCCAACATGAAACTGACCACCCCAGAGGATTTCGCCCGCGAGGAAGCCCGGCTCGGCGCCGCGCTCGGCGATATCCGCACCGGCACCGGCTATGACGTCCATGCCTTCGGCGACGGCGATCATCTGATGCTGTGCGGCGTGCGGGTGCCGTTCAACCGCGGTTTCCTTGCGCATTCGGACGGCGATGTCGGGCTGCATGCGATCGTCGACGCTATTCTCGGCGCGCTGGCCGATGGCGACATCGGCTCGCACTTCCCGCCGAGCGATCCGAAATGGAAGGGCGCGGCGTCCGACCAGTTTCTGGTCTATGCCGTCGACCTCGTGAAGCAGCGCGGCGGCCGCATCGCCCATCTCGAAGTCACCATGATCTGCGAAGCGCCGAAGATCGGCCCGCTGCGCGAGAGCATGCGTAACCGCATTGCCGAAATCACCGGCCTGCCGCTCTCGCGCATCGCCGTGAAGGCGACCACCAGCGAGCGGCTCGGTTTCACCGGCCGTCAGGAAGGCATCGCCGCGACCGCGAGCGCCACCATCCGGCTGCCGTGGGACGACAACGCCCTGCTGAGTGGCGGGAGCAAGTAACATGAGCGGCAGCGCCACCCGCGCCCTCTCCCGTTCGCTGCTCGATCTGTGCCGGATGCGTAAACTGAAAATCGCGACGGCGGAATCCTGCACCGGCGGTCTGGTCGCGGCGGCGCTCACCGAAATCCCCGGCTCCTCCGATGTGGTGGACCGCGGCTTCATCACCTATTCCAACGACGCCAAGCACGCGATGCTCGGCGTCGAGACCGCGACGCTGACGACCTTCGGCGCGGTCAGCAAGGAAACCGCGACCGCGATGGCGTTCGGCGCGCTCGAACATGCCGATGTCAATCTGGCGGTCGCGATCACCGGCATCGCCGGTCCCGGCGGCGCGACGCCCGGCAAGCCGGTCGGGCTCGTTCACATCGCGGTGGCGGCGCGTGACGGACGGCTGACGCACAAGGAATTCCGCTTCGGCGCGGTCGGCCGCAGCGTGGTGCGGCAGAACTCGGTGGTCGAAGCGATCAAGATGCTGATGGAGATGGCGCGCGGACCGAAATCGCCGGTCAAGAAACGCGCGCCCGCGGCCGACCATAGATCGCATCCGCGCGTGTCTCGAACGCCGCGGCGAAGCGCTGAAAAGCGGCGTCGAACATCGCGCCCATCATCACCGCGAGCATCCGACTCCTGAATTCGTAGGCAATGAAAAAGCCGACATCGCAGGCGGTGTCGGACTTCGCCTCGAAGGTCCAGCGATTCTCGAGATGGCTGAACGGACCCTTCAGATATTCGACCAGGATTTTCAGATTGGCGCGGTCGAGCGTGACGCGGCTGGTGAAGGTTTCGCTGATCAGCTTGAACGACACCGTCATGTCGGCGATCACGGTTTCGGTGCCGTCTGGATTTTGCAGGCGCTGACGGATTCGCAGCGACTGGCACATCGGCACGAACTCCGGATAGCGCTCGACATCGGCGACGAGATCGAACATCTGCGCCGCGCTGTGCTGGACCCGGCGCTTGCTGGAGAATTGCGGCATCGTGAGATCAGCGCGTCATCGCGCGAGAGCCGCGCGTGCGGCCTGTAATTTCGCGAAGTCCTCGCCGGCATGATGCGATGAGCGCGTCAGCGGGCTTGCCGAGACCATCAGGAAGCCCTTGGTGTAGGCGACGGTCTCGTAGCCCTTGAACTCCTCCGGCGTGACATAGCGCATCACCGCATGATGCTTCAAAGTCGGCTGCAGATACTGGCCGATGGTGAGGAAATCGACATCGGCCGAGCGCAGGTCGTCCATCACCTGCAGCACCTCGTGCCGCTCCTCGCCGAGGCCGACCATGATGCCGGACTTGGTGAAGATGGTGGGATCGATCTCCTTCACCTGCTGCAACAGCCGGATCGAATGGAAGTAGCGCGCGCCGGGCCGCACGGTGAGGTAACGCGAGGGCACGGTTTCCAGATTGTGGTTGAAGACGTCGGGCTTGGCCGCGACGACCTTCTCCAGCGCGCCGTCCTTGCGCAGGAAGTCCGGCGTCAGAATCTCGATGGTGGTGGTCGGGCAGTCGGCGCGGATCGCGGCGATGGTGCGGGCGAAATGCTCCGCGCCGCCGTCAGCGAGATCGTCGCGATCGACCGAGGTGATGACGACATGGGCAAGGCCGAGCTTCTTGACCGCGATGGCGATGTGCTCGGGTTCGTTGTGATCGAGCGCACCGGGCAGTCCGGTCTTGACGTTGCAGAACGCACAGGCGCGGGTGCAGGTGTCGCCCATGATCATGAAGGTCGCGTGCTTCTTGCTCCAGCACTCGCCGATATTCGGGCAGCCGGCCTCCTCGCACACGGTGACGAGGCCGTTTTCCTTGACGATCTTGTGGGTGTTCGAAAAACCGCCCGAGGTCGGGGCGCGGACGCGAATCCAGTCCGGCTTTGGCGGCGATTTGGCGTCCGGGCGGTTGACCTTCTCCGGGTGGCGCGGCCGCACCTGATTTTGAGAAACGGTATCGATGAGGACGACCATGAAGGACCCTGGTTCTGCGGACATGCCGGCCGCGCTGATGAGCTAGGATCAGGCGCAGCTTGCCGCAACCCACCCCCGCCGTGCTAGGGTTCAACCTTAGCATGATCGCGGTTTTCCCGCATGCTTTCGATATTATCCTTTCCGATATCAGATGCCTGAAATCCGCAATTCCGTCGCGCCGGGCCGCCTTCTGAAGCGCAAATTCTTCGCCCGCAGCGTCCATGATGTGGCGTCCGACCTGATCGGGGCCACCCTGCTTTTCAATGGCGTCGGCGGGATCATCGTCGAAATCGAGGCCTATCACCACACCGAGCCGGCAGCGCATTCCTACAACGGGCCGACCCCGCGCAATCAGGTGATGTTCGGCCCGCCGGGCTATCTCTACGTCTACCGGTCCTACGGCATTCACTGGTGTATGAACTTCGTCTGCGAAGCGGAGGGGTCGGCGAGCGCAATCCTGATCCGGGCGCTGGAGCCGACCCACGGCATCGCGTTGATGCGACGGCGGCGCATGCTGCATGACGAGCGCTCGCTGTGTTCCGGCCCCGGCAAGATCTGCGCCGCGCTCGGCGTAACGCGCGACCATAACGGCCTCGCGCTCGATCACGCGCCGATCGAGATCCATGCGCGCCGCGAGGTGCCGCAGATCGTGCGCGATGTGCGCATCGGCATCACCAAGGCGGCCGACCTGCCCTGGCGGCTCGGCCTGAAAGGCTCGAAGTTCATCAGCAAGCCGTTCAGGAATGGCGCCTAGAGAAATCGATCGGCAGCGCGAACAGGATCATCGTCAGCCCGGCGATGCCGATGGTGACAAAGGCATAAGTGGCGTCGCCGCCGAGGTCCCACGCCCTGCCGGCTATGATCGAGACGGTCACCGCCATGCTGTAGCCGATGGCAAAGACGCCGGCCGACATCCGTGGCA
The DNA here is from genome assembly GCA_001897755.1 of Afipia sp. 64-13. Taxonomy (GTDB): domain Bacteria; phylum Pseudomonadota; class Alphaproteobacteria; order Rhizobiales; family Xanthobacteraceae; genus Afipia. The sequence goes on along the minus strand of MKUJ01000010.1, from coordinate 147,088 downwards.
CGTCATCGGGCGGCACCAGCAGTGCCGGCATCGCCAGCACGAGCGTGAGCATGGTGGCGCAGGAAAAGCCGATCATCGCCGCGCCGCCGATCACGCCCCATGGCGCCGGCACCGCGAGGATTGCGGCGACGCCGCCAAGTCCGATCAGGCCGCCGCCGATCAGTGGCCATTTCTTGCGCTCCCATTTGCTCGCCCGTGCCAGCAGGACGAACGATGCCGGCAACTGGCCGACATTGAGCGCGGTCAACGCCACGGTGATGAGGTCGGTGCGTCCGGTTTGCAGCAGATAGCCCGGCAGAAACGCGTTGGCGCAGAAATAAAGCTGGTTGGCCCCGCCCATCATCAGGGCGATGTTCCAGAGCAGCGGATCGCGCCAGTTCGGCATCCAGCGGCTCGGACGTGAGACCGGCGCGCCCTTGCCGCCGGGCTGCAACAGGAAAATCACCAGCGCGACGATCACAAGCGGAATCGACCAGAACGCCAGGCTGGCGCGCCAGCTTCCCGAAAGCACGGGCAGCAACGCGGCTGCAAACACCACCGGAAAGATTTCGCCGAACAACAGGCCGTTGGTATAGACAGCGGTGGCAAAGCCGATCCGGTTCGGCACCCATTGGCGAACGATCGCCGGCAATGACGGCTGCATCACCGCGACGCCGGCTGCCATCACTAGCGTGGTGAGATAAAGCATCATCGCATCGGAGGCGATACCGCGCAGCGCCGAACCTGCCGCCGTGATCAGAAGCCCGATGATCAGCGCCGGCACGGCGCCGACTCGCGCGATCAGCCGCGATCCCGGAACGGCGATCAGCGCGAACAGGCACACCGGAATGGCGCTGAGGATGCCGACTTCGGTGCCCGTCAGCTTAAGATCGAGGATGATGAGCGCGAGGACCGGCGGCACCGCAAGAATGGTGAGCCGAAGAGTATTTCCCGCGAGCCACAGCAGAAGCAGTGGACCGAACGACGAACGCTGCGAACTCATTCGACATCCTTCAGGCGGTCGAGCGCCTCGACCAGCTTGGCGCGGCGCGCCTGCGCTTCCTCGCGCTTCTCACGCTGCTCGTCGATCACCTCTTCGGGCGCGCGCGCGACGAAATCGGCATTGCCGAGCTTGGCGTCGACCCGCTTGATATCGGCATCCGCCTTGGCGATTTCCTTGTCGAGCCGCGCACGTTCGGCACCGAGATCGACCACGCCCTTGAGCGGGATCGCGGCGATCTCGCCGCGCACCAGCAATTGCAGCGAACCCTGCGGCGGCGCATCGGCGAAGGTGATGTCGGCAACGCGGGCCAGTCGCTTGATGACGTCGCTCCATCGCCGCGCACGCTCTCTGGTCTCGGGCGGCGCGTTGACCAGCGTCAGCGGAAACAGCGTCGCCGGCGGAATATTCATTTCGGAGCGAACCGAACGGATCGCGGTGACGAGATCGATCAGCCAGCCGATCTCGGCCTCGGCAGCCGGATCGCTGAAGGTCTCCACCACCGGCGGCAGCAGCACCGGGATCGCGAGCGGATCGCCCGCCATCGCCGCCTGCACCACGGGATCGATGATGGTGGCGGCCGGCAGCGGCCACTCCGCGAGCGCCAGCATGCCGGTGCGCTGCGCCGTGGTCGCCCACAATTCCTCGGTGATGAACGGCATGAACGGATGCAGCAGTTTCAATATCTCATCGCGCGCCCAGGCGACGCTGGCCTGCGTTTCGCTTTTCGCCGCGTTGTCCGGTCCGGTCAGCACCGGCTTGGCGAGTTCAAGATACCAGTCGCAATACACGTTCCAGACGAAACGATAGATCGCGCCGGCGGCGTCATTGAAACGATAAGCCTCGATGGCTTCGGTGACTTCCCGCGTCGCCTGCGCGGTCTCGTGCGCGATCCAGCGGTTCAGCGTTTCCTTCGCCTGCTCGGGATTGAAACCGGGCGCGAGCGCGCAGCCGTTCATCTCGGCGAAGCGCGAGGCGTTCCACAGCTTGGTCGCAAAGTTGCGATAGCCCTCGACGCGCTGGGTCGAGAGCTTGATGTCGCGGCCCTGCGCCGCCATCGCCGCCAGCGTGAAGCGCAGCGCGTCGGCGCCGTAATCGTCGATCAGATGCAGCGGGTCGATGACGTTGCCTTTCGACTTCGACATCTTGGCGCCCTTCTCGTCGCGGACGAGGGCGTGGATGTAGACGGTCGGGAACGGCACGTCCTTCATGAAGTGCAGGCCCATCATCATCATGCGGGCGACCCAGAAGAAGATGATGTCGAAGCCCGTCACCAGCACGTTGGTTGGGTAATAGCGCTTCACGTCGATGTCGGTGTCCGGCCAGCCGAGCGTGGAGAATGGCCACAGTGCCGAGGAGAACCAGGTGTCGAGCACATCTTCGTCGCGGGTGATGAAGCCCTCGCGCTTGGCGGGATCGTTGGCCATCGCATCGCCCTGCTCGGGCGTGATGACCTCCTGCTCGACGTAATAGCCCAGCGCCTTGCCGATCGCCTCGTCTTCGGTCTCGGCGACGAACACCTTGCCATCCGGCCCGTACCACGCCGGGATCTGATGACCCCACCAGAGCTGGCGCGAAATGCACCAGGGCTGGATGTTCTCCATCCACTCGAAATAGGTCTTTTCCCAGTTCTTCGGCACGAACGAAGTCGCGCCGCTGCGCACGGCCGCGATCGCGGGCGCGGCCAGCGTCTTGGCGTCGACGTACCACTGGTCGGTGAGGAACGGCTCGATCACGACGCCGGAGCGGTCGCCATGCGGCACCATATGCGTGTTCGGCTCGATCTTCTCGAGGAATCCGGCCTCATCCAGCTTCGCCACGATCATCTTGCGCGCGGCGAAGCGCTCGATCCCGTCGAGCTCCTCGGCCATCATCAGCGCGCCCTCGGGCAAGCCGCGTAGATAATCCTCATTGTCGCTCAGCGTCAGCCGTCCTTCGATGTCGAGCACGCTGATCTGCGGCAGGCTGTGGCGCTTGCCGACCTCGAAGTCGTTGAAGTCGTGCGCCGGCGTGATCTTCACCGCGCCCGAGCCCTTCTCCGGATCGGAATAATCGTCGCCGACGATCGGGATCAGGCGACCGACCAGCGGCAGCACCACGTTCTTGCCGATCAGATCGGTGTAGCGCTCGTCGTTCGGATTGACCGCGACGCCGCTGTCGCCAAGCATCGTTTCGGGGCGCGTGGTCGCAACCACGATGAAGGTCCTGGGATCGTTCGGATCGAACGCCGCGCCTTCCAGCGGATAGCGCAGATACCACAGGTGGCCCTTCACCTCGACCTGCTGCACTTCGAGATCGGAGATCGCGGTGAGCAGCTTCGGGTCCCAGTTGACCAGACGCTTGTCCTTGTAGATCAGCCCTTCGGCGTAGAGCGTGCAGAACACTTTCGCGACGGCGCGCGATAGCCCCTCGTCCATGGTGAAGCGCTCGCGCGACCAGTCGCAGGATGCGCCGAGACGCTTCAACTGATTGATGATGACGCCGCCGCTCTCGGCCTTCCATGCCCAGACTTTTTCAAGAAACGCCTCGCGGCCGATATCGCGGCGGCCCGGCTCCTTGCGCGCGGCAAGCTGGCGCTCCACCACCATCTGGGTCGCGATGCCGGCATGGTCGGTGCCCGGCTGCCACAGCACGTCGCGGCCGCGCATGCGCTCGAACCGGCACAGGATGTCCTGCAACGTGTTGTTGAGCGCGTGGCCCATATGCAGCGAGCCGGTGACGTTCGGCGGCGGAATCACGATCGTGAACGGCTCGGCGTCGCGGCGCTCGGCGCGTCCGGCCTTGAAAGCGCCGGCAGAATTCCACGCCGCGCTGATGCGGCCTTCGATATCCGCAGGCTGATAGTTTTTCTCGATCATGACAACACAATCATCTGTAAGCGGGGCAGTCTCGGACAGGCGCCGCACGTCCTGAAATTCGACGGTTTATCAGGTCTTTGGCCGAAGAACGGCAACAAGATCCGGCCCAAAGAACCTTCCCGCGCCGCGCAAGTCAACACCTTCGTCCCCGATGGGGTCTGCTTCGGCATGTCCCGGATCGCATGTCTGAAAATCGCACGACAGGTCGGGACGGCCGTCCGGTCCGGTCTTTGGAGGGCAAGGTCCGGAAGGCGTCGCTGATCGCCCTGCCGTCAGCGGCCGCGCGCGACCCGCTCGATCTCGGCCCGCACGATGCGCTCGACCAGGCTCGGCAGATTGTCGTCGAGCCATGATTTGAGCATCGGCCGGAGCATCTCCTTGACCAGATCCTCAAGGGTGCGCGCATTGTTGCTCAAGACGGTGCTGGCGAGCGTGTTGAACGCTGATTCCACGGCGGCGGTGGTGGTGCTCGACAACATCGACGGCGCAGCCTGCGAGGATGCGGCTGAAACAGCGGCCGGGGCGACCCGCGCGGGCACGATCCGTGGCTGCTGCTGCGGCGGCGCGGTTTCGGCGAATTCGAGATCGTCGTCGACCTCGTCGGCGACGACGGCCGCTGCCGGAATCGCCATCTGCTCGGTCAGTTCGAACACATCGTCGTCGGCCGCCTCGGGCTCAGGCGCCGCTGGCGGCGGTGCAGGAGTCGGACTGTCGAAGGAGGCGAGCATCGCGTCGATGTCGTCCTGGCTGTTCTTTGCGGCCGGCGGCGGAGCCGGTGTCGGCGCGGCTGGCAGCGGCGTCGGCCTGGACACCGCGGGTCTTGCCGGAGGGGCGCTGGCAGCCGCAGGCTTGGGAGCAGATGCGGCAGCGCGCGGCGGTTCGCTTTTCGGTGTCGGCGCGGGTGCCGGTTCCGGCTTGGCCGCAGCGGCCGGCTTGGCTTCGTCGTCGGAAATGATCCGCCTGATCGACGCCAGAATCTCCTCCATCGAGGGCTCTTGCGCCTTTGCCGGTTGCGTCATTGCCGACTCCACATCATCGGTTTTCCTTCCCGGAAAACCGCACACCACTGTCACGAATCGCCACGCGATCCTGCAAAAAGGTACGTCAGTGCAACAATTGATTGCAAGCAATCGGCCGTGCGAGCGACCACTTCACCACAGTGTAATTACGCCGTGATCAGTGCCCGTCAGGCGTACGGATGCCGCCCCAGCTATCGCGCACCTGTTGATAATGCACGTTCGGGTCGTACACCGAGGTCCGCAGCTTCAGCGTCAACGGCGACAGCCGTCCGACGGCGTTGAGCACCGCGTAGGATGCCACCACGCGATCATGCTGCGCCGTCACCAGCGCGACGCGCGCATTCACCAGCGCCTGCTGGGCGTTGAGGACGTCGAGCGTGGTGCGCTGACCGACCCTCGCCTCCTCACGCACGCCGTTGAGCGCGATCTCCGACGCCGTCACCTGAGCCTGGGCCGAGGCGACCTGCGAGCGGCCCGCGATCAACTGGCCCCAGGCCTGGGCGATGGTGGCGCGGGTCTGGTCGCGCACCAGATCGAGATTGAGCCGCTGTTGCGCCAGCGATTCCTTGGACTGGCGGATCAGCGCGTATTCGGCGCCGCCCTGATAGATCGGCACCACGACCTGCGCCGTCGCAGAGGCGTTGAAGCTGCGCGGCAGTTGCAGGGTGCTGTCCCAGGCCTGCTGGACGCTGCCCTGCAGGGTCACGGTCGGGAACAGCGCGCCTTCGTTGATCTTGACCTGAAGGTAGCTGACGTCGATGCCATACATCGCGGCGGTCACGTTCGGATTCTCGATCAGGCCGGTGTTGAT
>MKUJ01000010.1:75307-141402 GCA_001897755.1 Afipia sp. 64-13 | reverse complement strand
GCGAGCCCGGCGCCAGCGAGACCGGATCGTTGCCGATAATCCGCCGATAGTTCGCGCGCGTGGTGGTGAGGTTGGATTCGGCGGTCAGCAACTGGGTGCGGCCGGCGGCGAGCTGGGCTTCGGACTGCGCGACGTCGGTGCGGGTCACCTCGCCGACATTGAAGCGGTCCTGCGTCTGCTTCAGCGTCTGCTCAAGCACGCGGGTGTTGCTGCGCTGAACCTCGACGATGGCCGAGTCGCGCAGGTAGTCCATGTAGATGGTCGACGCCGCGAGCAGCACGCTTTGCTCCAGCACGCGCAGACCTTCGCGGGCCGCCGAGACCTGGCTCTCCGCCGCGCGGGTGCGGTTGGCTGTCTGATTGCCGTTGTAAAGCGTCTGCGTGATGGTGCCGCCGACGCTGCGCGGCGCATTGCTGCCATCCAGGGCCTGGATCGGCTGGCCCGGCGCATTGCGGCTGCGCGTGTCCGAATACTGGCCGCCAGCGCTGGCGGTGACGGCGATCTTCGGCCGATAGCCCGACAGCGCCTGCGGCACGTTCTCGTCGGTCGAACGGACGGAAGCGCGCTGTGCATTGAGCTGTGGATTATTCTGGTAGGCCCGGATCAGAGCCCCTTCGATGGTCTCCGCAAGAGCCGGCGCCGCGCCGGTCCACAGCAAAAGAGCCGCAACCGCAGCTCCGGCCAACCCCTGCGTCTTTCTCAAAACCGTCATCCAATCCGTTCCAGAACGATGTCATGCGCCCGCAAAGGCACAGGAAAACCGTGCGGCCGACTCAAAGGCCGATCGTCGGCCGAGAGCATAGGCGGCAGAATGCGGCAACGTAAGCCTCGGAGAGTGGAACAACCACAAGTAAGTGTGGGCTGGGGTTTCCGCGCCACACCTCCACCCTCATGAATTATCAAGCGAATCTAGAAGGTGAAGACCGGAACCCGTTCGAGGCCCGGCAACACCGGCTCGGTCGCGTCGAATAGAGTCCGGTTGCCATAATCGGTCGGAGAACGGGTGACCAGCGTCGCCCGCGGCGGCGTGGACAGCGCGAACACGCCCACCAGCCGGCCTCCCCGCCTCAACTGGCGATAAAGCTTGTCCGGAACGACCTCGGTCGCGCCGTCCAGCACAATCACATCGAAAGGCGCAGCGTCCGGACGGCCGGCGGCGGCATCGGCCACCGCGACGTCGACATGTCCGGCACCAGCCTGCGCAAGCGCGGTGCGCGCCGCCGCGGCGATATCGGGATTCGATTCGGTAGCGAATACATGCTTGGCCAGCCCGGCGACGACCGCCGCCGCGTAACCGCTGGCGCAGCCGACCACCAGGACGCGATCGGTCGGCGCAATCGTCGCGGCCTGCAGCATGCGCGCCAGCACCGCCGGCTTGATCAGGAAGGCCTTGCGATCACCCGCCGCGCCGACCTCGATATCCTGATCGAGATAGGACAGCGCACGGCGGTCCTGCGGCACGAACACCTCGCGCGGCACGGCCAGCATCGTGTCGATCAGACGCAAATCGGTCACGTCGCTCGGCCGGATCTGACAATCGACCATGTTCTGGCGCGCGGCCAACATTTCTGACATCGAAAATCCTCACGCTCGGAAACGGCCTCTTATAGGGGCCCTTTTGCGCGTCATCTTTGATGCAACGCAGCCGAAAACGCAATAACCCGGCGGCCCGTGCGGACCCGCCGCCGCGCTCTGGCAAGGGCGGCACCGGCATGCCAACATCGCCCGCGACACGCATTGTCGGAATGCTGGAGGCCGGCCCCGCCGGCGACGTTCCGCGTAACATGGAGAATGGTGGATGAACGAGGCCTGGGTCAAAGACGAGAAGGGCGACATCGTGGTTTTTCCGCTGGTCGGCTACGAGACCATGGTGGTCGAATCGAAGGCGCTGGCGCTGCGCCTGCCTTTCATGATGCGTGGCGATACCCAGGAGCGACCGAGCGGCAACCTGCAATTGATCGTCACGGCGGATGGCGCGCGGGAACTGGCGAAAGATATTCTGGCGGCGGTGGAGAAGATCGAGCGGGCGCAGGCGGCCAAGACGCACTAGCGCGAGGCGCGGACCTGTCAGCGATGTGCGGGGATGTCGGGCAACGTTGCGTCTGGCTCCCCGGGCTGGATTCGAACCAGCGACCATTCGATTAACAGTCGAATGCTCTACCGCTGAGCTACCGAGGAAGACTGCCGACGCAGTGACGGGGCGCATATAACAAAGGCCCGCCGATCTTGCAAAGCGTAAATCGCAGAAAATTCAACGAGAATGGATAACGCTTTGAAGAAAAGCTTGGAGGCCACGACCAGAATTGAACTGGTGTACACGGTTTTGCAGACCGTTGCGTAACCACTCCGCCACGTGGCCCCATCAAGCGGCGAAACTGTTACAGCCAATCAAGCACTTGGGCAACTGGTCCGGGTCCATTTTGTGGTCTGGATCGGACCAAGGCGTACCGCGCGCTCAGGCCCGCTTGCGGCGGCGCCAGTCCCGTTTCGGGCGCGGCTTCGGCGTGAGTTCCGGCATGGTTGCCTGCGCCTGCCGGTATTTGGCAAGCATCCGCTCGAACGCGCTGTTGAGCGTGCTTTCGATCTCCGGCCGGCGTTCCAGCCGCGCCAGCAACATCCCCGCCGCTTCGATGGTGGACAATCCGTCGCGCCTCGGCTCGCGGCGCAGTTTGCCGTAACGCGAGGCTGACGCGGGCCCGAGAATCACCCGGCGGCATTTCAGCATCCAGGCATTGCGCCACCACAGCGCCTTGGCCTGGCTCCAGGTGCCATCGAGCAGGATCACCCCCTCGATGTCCTCCATGATGTAGCGCTGCCCCTCCTCGATCTGTCCCTTGCGGTCGATCGCCACCACGTCGCGATCGGTGTCGAGGTCCTCGACCTTGGCGGAGCCGAGATACAGCACCGCCCAGTTCGCCGGATCGACCGAGCGGCCGAGGATTTTGGACAGGCTCGGCCATGACAGGCCGATCTTCAGCGTGGCGTTGCTCAGGCTGAGCGCGGTCAGCCGCGCGGTGCCGAGCAGCCGGTCCTGTTCCTGCGGATGTTGCAGGATCAACAGTTCGATGCGGTTGTCGATCGGCGTGACGCTGTCGCAGACGCAGAGCGGCTCCGGCTTGCCGCAATGCGGGCATTCCGGGATGTCGGGGGGCGGCGCGGCGGACGGCTCGATCGGAGAGGACATGCGCCCGCTATACGCTGCGCCCAGCGCAGCGGCAACCGGACGGTTGTTTGGCTATTCGGCAGGCGCGGCGTGCGGCATCGGGCGCGGCGAGATCCTGTTCCGCAGCCGGTCGATCAGGAGGTAGATCACCGGCGTCGTATAGAGCGTCAGGACCTGCGAGACGATCAGTCCGCCGATGATGGTGACGCCGAGCGGGCGGCGCAGTTCGGTGCCGGGGCCGGTCGCAATCACCAGCGGCACGGCGGCGAGCAATGCGGCCATCGTCGTCATCACGATCGGGCGAAAGCGCGCCATGCTGGCCTGGAAGATCGCCTCGTCGGACGAGAGCCCGCGCTGGCGCTCGCCTTCCAGTGCGAAGTCCACGATCATGATGCCGTTCTTCTTGACGATTCCGATCAGCAGAATGACGCCGACAAAGGCGATCACCGTGAGCGGCAATCCGGTGATGGCGAGCGCGAGCAGCGCGCCGAGCCCCGCCGGCGGCAGCGTCGAGATAATCGTCAAGGGATGGGCGAGGCTTTCATAGAGCACGCCGAGCACGATGTAGACCGCGACCAGCGCACCCAGGATCAGCAACGGCTGGCGTCCGGCGGTCTTGCGGCTGTCGGCGGCGTTGCCCTCGAAATTGCCGCGGATGCCTTCGGGCATATGCAGTTCGGCGACCGCCTGCTGGATGTTCGCGGTCGCGGTCTCCAGCGGCACGTTCGGCAAGAGGTTGAACGACACCGTGGTCGAGGGGAACGAGGCGGTGTGGCGCACCGCGAGCGGCGCAAGGCCCCGGCTGTAATGCACCACCGCCGAGAGCGGCACCTGCGCGTTGTTGGCGCCATTGACATAGATGTGCGCGAGATCGGCGGGATCGTCCTGGAATTTCGGATCGACCTCCAGCACCACCTGATACTGGTTACGCTGGGTGTAGACGATCGAAATCTGCCGCTGCGAGAACGCATTGTTGAGCGCGTTGTCGATGTCCTGCACATCGACGCCGAGGCTGGAGGCCATGCTGCGGTCGATGCTCAGATTGAGCTGCAGGCCGGCGGTATCGCTGTCGCTGGAGATGTCGGTGATGCCTTCGACGGTTTCCATATGCTTGGCGACAATCGGCGCCCATTTCTGCAGCAGATCGAGATCGGCGCTGACCAGCGTGTACTGATAGTCGGAATCGCTCTGCCGTCCGCCGGCGCGAATGTCCTGCGCCGCCACCATGAACAGGCGGATGCCGGGAATCTTGCCAAGCTCGCGGCGCAGCCGGTCGATCACCAGCGTGGTGGACAGGCCGTCACGCTCGTCGACAGGCTTCAGCGAAATGAACATGGTGCCGCGGTTGGAGCCGCCGCCTCCCGGACCGCCGCCGCCGAGGCTCGATCCGATGGCCGCGACCGCGGGGTCCGCCATCACCACATCGGCGACACGCTGTTGCAGCTCACGCATCGCCTGGAACGAGATGTCGGCCGACGCCCGGGTCGAGCCGAAGATGAAGCCGCTGTCGTCGGTCGGGAAATAGCCCTTCGGCATCTTGGCGAACATCACCACGGTGAGCGCGATGGTGGCGAAGAACACCAGCAGGGTCGCGAACGGAAATCGCAGCACCACATGCAGCGTGCGCTCGTAGAATGTCAGGATGCGCGACAGCGCGCCTTCCACCACCCGGTCGAACCAGGTCTCGTTGGTTGAAATCGCGCCCTTGATATAGTGCGCGCAGATCATCGGCGTGATGGTCAGCGACACCACGGTGGAGACGGCGATGGCGAACACCAGGGTCATCGAGAATTCGCGCAGCAGCCGGCCGACGATGCCTTCCATGAAGATCAGCGGCGTGAACGCCGCGACCAGCGACAGGCTGATGGAAAGCACTGTGAAACCGATCTGCCGCGCGCCCTGCAAGGCGGCCTGATACGGCCGCATGCCATGCTCGAGATTCCGATACATGTTCTCGATCATGACGATAGCGTCATCGACCACGAATCCGATCGAGATCGCCAGCGCCATCAGCGTCAGGTTGTTGATCGAATACCCCGCCACCCACATTCCGGCGCAGGTGCCGGCCAGCGCCAGCGGAACGGAAATACCGGCCGCGATGGTCGGCGTCATGCGGCGCAGGAACAGGAACACCACGAGCATCACCAGCACGCAGGTGGCGGCCAGCGTGAACTGCATGTCCTCGACACTGGCGCGGATGGTGCCGGTGCGGTCGGTCAGCACCGAAATTTCCACGCCCGCCGGAATCCATCGCTTGAGTTGCGGCAGCAGCGCCTTGATGCGGTCCACCGTGTCGAGCACGTTGGCATCGCCCTGCTTGGTGATTTGCAGCAGCACCGCAGGTTGCTTGTTGAACCACGCAATCGAGCGGCTGGAGCGGGTCGCGTCGATCACCGTCGCGACATCCGACAGGCGCAGGAAATTGCCGTTCGACGACTGGACGATGATGTTTTTGAACTCGGCGGCGGTGCGCATCTGCGGATTGAGGCCGAGGGTCTCGCCCCGCCGCGCGCCGTTGAAGGTGCCGATCGGGCCGATGGCGTTGGCGTTGACGATCGCGGTGCGCACCGCTTCGGTGGAGAGCCCGGCCGCGGCGAGCAGCACCGGGTTGAGCTGGACCCGAACCGCCGGCTGGTCGGCGCCGCTCACCGTCACCTCGCCGACCCCCCGCACCTGCGCGAGGCGCTGGGCGACCACGGTGTCGGCGACGTCATAGATCGCGCTCGACGACATCGTTTTCGACGTCAGCGCGATGATGAACACCGGCGCGGCGGACGGATTGGCCTTGCGGAAATTCGGCAGCGTCGGAAGATCGGTCGGCAGGTCGGAGAGCGATGCGTTGATCGCCGCCTGCACGTCGCGCGCGGCCTTGTCGATGCTGCGGCCGATGGCGAACTGCAACTGGATATTGCTGGTGCCGAGCGAACTGGTCGAAGTGATCTGGTCGATGCCGGCGATTTCCCCAAGCCGCCGCTCCAGCGGCGCGGCCACGGTCGCGGCCATCACCGACGGGCTGGCGCCGGGACGGGTCGACGATACGAAGATCGCCGGGAAGTCGACGTTCGGCAGGCTCGCGACCGGCAGGTTGACGTAGGCGACCGCGCCGACCAGGAACAGGCCGATCGCAAGCAGTGTGGTGGCGACCGGCCTTCGAATGAAGGGTTCGGAGATCGACACCTTACTGGACTCCCTCGGTCGCGCCGGCGATCGGCGGCGACGGCAGATCGCCCGCCGGCGGCACGGCGTTCTCCAGCCGCCGGTTGATGCGGTCGAGCGCGAGATAGATCACCGGCGTGGTGTAGAGCGTCAGGATCTGGCTGAGCAGCAGGCCGCCGATGATCGAAATGCCGAGCGGAAAGCGCAGCTCCGCGCCGGTGCCGCTTTCAATCGCGAGCGGCAGCGCGCCGAACAACGCCGCCAGCGTGGTCATCATAATGGGGCGGAAGCGCAGCAGGCACGCCTGCACGATCGCATCATAGGGCGACATGCCTTTGTGGCGCTCGGCCTCCAGCGCGAAGTCGATCATCATGATGGCGTTCTTCTTGACGATGCCCATCAGGAGGATGATGCCGATCAGCCCGATCACGGAGAGGTCCTGCCCGAACAGCATCAGCGCCAGAATCGCGCCGACGCCGGCGGACGGCAGCGTCGAGAGAATGGTGATCGGATGGATGTAGCTCTCGTAAAGCACGCCGAGCACGATGTAGATCGTCACCACGGCGGCGAGGATCAGCCAGGGCTGGCCCGCCAGCGAGCGCGAGAACTCCGCCGCATCGCCGGAATACAGGCCCGTGATGATACTCGGCATGCCGATCCGCGCTTCGGTCTTGTGCACGGCGTCGACCGCATCGCCGAGCGCGACGCCCGGCGCGAGGTTGAAGCTCAGCGTCACGGCGGGGAACTGCGCCTGATGCGAGATCGACAGCGGCGCCGTGGTACGCGTCAGGGTCGCGATCGCCGAGATCGGCACCTGCGTGGTCCCCGCTCCCGCCTGCCCGGCCGCGCCCGGAACGTAAAGCCTGGAGAGGATATCCGGATCGCGCTGATCCTGAGGCTTGGCCTCCAGCACCACGCGATACTGATTGGCCTGGCCGTAGATGGTGGACACCTGGCGCTGGCTGAAGGCGTCGTTCAGCGTGTCGGTCACCGCCTGCAATGACACGCCAAGCTGTCCGGCGCGCTGGCGATCGACGTGGAGCGCGGCGCGCAGGCCGCCTTCCTGCGCCTCGGACGACACATCGCGGAACAGCGGATCGCGCCGCAACTCCTGCACCAGACGGTCCGACCATTTGATGACGTCGTCGCTGCTGGTCGCGGTCAGCGTGTATTGGTACTGCGACCGGCTCGAACGGGTGCTGATCTGGATGTCCTGCACCGGCTGGAAATAGGCCTGCATGCCGGGAATAGTCGCAACCCGCGCCTTTAAGCGGTCGATGACGGTGACGATGTCAGACTTGCGCTCGCCGCGCGGATTGAGGTTGACCACGATGCGTCCGACATTCGGCGTCGGATTGACCGATCCAGCCCCGACCAGCGACACCACGCCGGTGACATCCGGGTCGGCCTGGATCGCGGCGGCGACGGCAGCCTGCCGGTTCTTCATCTCGGTGAAGGAGACGTCCGGCCCCGCCTCGGTGACGACGACGATCGAGGCGGTGTCCTGCAACGGCAGGAAGCCTTTCGGCGCGATCACATACAGCACCAGCGTCGCGGCAATGGTGGCGAATGTCAGGATCAGCGTCGCGCGCTGATGCCGCAATACCACCAGCAGCGTGCGGTGATAGAACTCGACCATCCGGTCGATGCCGCGGCTGACGGCGGCGAGCCCCGGCACCTGCCACTCCTCGCCATGGCGCTTGAGCAGCCGCGAGCACATCATCGGCGTCAGCGTCAGCGACACCACGGCGGACGTGATGACGGCGATAGTCAGTGTCAGCGCGAATTCGCGGAACATGCGGCCGACAAGACCGGACATGAACAGCAGCGGGATGAACACCGCGATCAGCGAGACGGTCAGCGAGATCACCGTGAAGCCGATTTCGCGCGCGCCGCGCAGCGCCGCTTCCATCGCGGTCTCGCCATCCTCCATATGACGCACGATGTTCTCGATCATCACAATGGCGTCGTCGACGACGAAGCCGGTGCCGATGGTCAGCGCCATCAGCGACAGATTGTCGAGGCTGAATCCGGCGAACCACATGATGCCGAAACTGGTGATCAGCGACAGCGGCAGGGCCACGCCGGCAATGATGGTGGCGCGCAGCGAGCGCAGGAACAGCAGCACCACCAGCGTGACCAGAATGACGCTGAGCACCAGCGTGAACTGCACGTCATCAACCGAGGCGCGGATGGTGACGGTACGGTCGCTGACGACGGTGAGTTTCACCGACGCGGGAACGGCGCTCTGCAATTTGGGAATTTCGGCGCGGATCTGTTTCACCACGTCGATGACGTTGGCGCCGGGCTGGCGCTGGATGTCGATGATGACGGCGGGCGTTCCCTGATACCAGCCGGCGGTGCGGTTGTTCTCCAGCCCATCGACGATGTCGGCGACGTCGCCGATCGTCACCGGCGCGTTGTTGCGATAGGCGATCACGATCGGCTTGTAGGCGTCGGCGGCGGCGATCTGATCGTTGGCGGCGATGGTGTAGGCCTGCTGCTTGCCGTCGAGCGAGCCCTTGGGGCCCGAGACGTTGGCGCCGGCGATCGCGGTGCGCAGGTCCTCCATGCCGATGCCATAGGCGGCGAGCCGTGCGAGGTCCGCCTGCACCCGCACCGCGGGTTTGAGGCCGCCCTGCACCGAGACGCGGCCGACGCCGCTGATCTGCGCGAGACGCTGCGCCATCATGGTGTCGGCAAGATCGCTCATGTCGCGCAGCGAGACCTGATCGGAGGTCAGCGCCAGCGTCAGTACCGGCGCATCGGCCGGGTTCACCTTGGCGTAGGTCGGCGGATACGGCAGGTTCTTGGGCAGCACGCCGTTGGCCGCGTTGATCGCCGCCTGCACGTCCTGCGTCGCGCCGTCGATGTCGCGGTTGAGATCGAACTGCAAGGAAATCTGGCTGACGCCGAACGAGCTCGTCGAGGTCATGGTCGAGAGCGAGGGAATCTGCCCGAGCTGCCGTTCCAGCGGCGCGGTGACGAGCGAGGCCACCACATCGGGGCTGGCGCCCGGAAGCTGCGTGGTCACCTGCACGGTCGGGAAATCGACCTGCGGCAGCGCCGAGACCGGCAACGCGAAATAGCCGAGCGCGCCGCCGATCAGCAGCGCGAAGCCGAGCAGCGACGTCGCAATCGGGCGACGGATGAATGGTTCGGAAACGCTCATCGGTCCGCGATCATGGTTGCCTTAGGGCCGCGGCCGTCCGCCGCCCTTCTTGCGCGGCGCGAGATCCTGCTGCGGAACGTTGTCCGCCGAGCCGATCTGCACCTTCGCGCCGTCCGACAGGTTCGCAAAGCCGGTCGTAACCACGCGCTCGTCCGGTTTCAGTCCGCTGGCGATCACCGCATCGTTCTCGTTCTGCTGGCTGACCGTCACCGGCTTGGCGGTGACGATATCGCCCGCGCCGATTACATAGCTGAAGGTGCCGCCCGGCCCGCGCTGCACGGCGGCGGTCGGCACCACCAGCACCTGTTTCAGCGTCTCGACCTTGAGGCGCACATTGACGAACTGGCCCGGCCATAACTGGTAATTGGCGTTGGGAAACTCCGCCTTCAGCTTCACGGTGCCGGTGGTCGGATCGATCTGGTTGTCAATGCTCTGCAAGAGGCCGGTGTCGGCGACGGTACGCCCGTCATTGCCGAACACATCGACCGCGAGCCGCTCCTTGCTCTGCGCGGCGTTGACGCGGTTGACCTCCTGCTGCGGCAGGCTGAACTGCACCATGATCGGCTGCAACTGCGTGATCACCACCACGCCGGTTGTGTCCGACGCATGCACGATGTTGCCGGGATCGACCTGACGCAGGCCGGCGCGACCGGACAGCGGCGCGATGATCTTGGTGTAGCCGAGCGTCGCCTTGGCGTTGTCGATCGCAGCCTGATCGGATTTCACCAGCGCCTCGAGCTGCGCCACGGTGGCGCGCTGGGTGTCGGCCTGCTGCGCCGAGCCGGCCTTGGCGGTCGCGAGCTGCTGATAGCGCACCAGATCGATCTTCGCGTTGGCAAGCTGCGCCTCGTCCTGCGCCTTCTTGGCGACGGCCTGATCGTATTGCGCCTGATAGATGACCGGATCGATCTCGGCGAGCACGTCGCCGGCCTTGACGTCCTGGCCTTCCTTGAAATTGACCGACAACAGCTTACCATCGACCTGCGCGCGGACGGTGACGGTGTTGATCGCGCGCACCGTGCCGACGCCATCGAGATAGACCGGCACGTCCTGCACGCGCGGCGTCGCCGCGAGCACCGGCACCGCAAGATCGGGGCGCGCGCCCCTGCCGTTCTGTTTCGGCGCGAACCACGACCATGCGAGATAGCCGGCGACGGCGAGCACGGCGAGAAGGATCAGCGCACGCAGCGGACGGCCGCGGCCCGGAGCGGTGCCTTGCCCGGCTTTGGTCTTGTCCTCGGCATCCGGCTTAAAGAGCATTCACGAGCCCTTCGGTCTTCGGCATCCAACCGCCTCCCAATGCCTGATACAGGCTGACATAGGATTGCAGCCAGGCGAGCTGTGCCTGCCACAGCGAATCCTCAGCCTGAAATAACGTCAATTGCGTGTTTAGCACAGTTACGATGTCGGCAGTGCCGGCGCGAAGCTGCTTTTCCGACAGGTCGAAGGCGCGCCGCGAAGCCGCGACGACGATCCGTTGCAGCCGCAGCTTTTCAGCGGTCTGTCTGATGTTGACCAACGCGGTGTCGACATCCGAGAACGCCTGGATGACGGTCTTGCGATAGGTCTGCAACAACTCGTCCTGCTGCGCGCGGGTCAGATCGAAATTGGCCTGGATGCGCCCACCGTCGAAGATCGGCTGGGTCAAACCCGCCGCCATGCTGAAGAACGCCGATTGCGGATTGATCAGCGCCGCCAGCGCCGCGCTCTGATAGCCGCCCTGCCCGGTGAGCTGGATGCTCGGGAAGAACTGCGCCCGCGCGCTGCCAACATTGGCGGTCGCCGAAGCAAGCTGCGCCTCCTGCCGCCGGATGTCGGGACGCTGGATCAGAAGTTCGGACGGCAATCCGGGCGTCACGCGCGGTGGCGAAATCCGGCCCAGCGAACCGCCGCCGAGGCGCACGCGCTCGGGCGGGCGGGCCACCAGTACCGCGAGGATGTTCTGGTTCTGCACCAACGT
Source organism: Afipia sp. 64-13 (assembly GCA_001897755.1). Lineage (GTDB taxonomy): Bacteria > Pseudomonadota > Alphaproteobacteria > Rhizobiales > Xanthobacteraceae > Afipia. The sequence continues at coordinate 129,951 of MKUJ01000010.1, read as the reverse complement.
CTGGCGCAGCGGCGGCACCGCGGCGCGCTGATTGGCGAGCACGCTTTCCTGCTGGGCGAGATCGAGGTCGGAGCTGGTGCCGGCATCGACCCGCGCCTTGATCGCATCGAAGATCCGCTGCGCGCTGGCAATATTGCGATGCGCGGTTGCGAGACGGTCCTGCGCGGCCAGCACCTGAAAATAGGCGTTGGCGACGCTCGCCAGCGTGGTGAGCACCACGGTGTCGCGGTCGAAACGGTTGGCGTTCGCGGTTTCCTCGGCGGCAAGCAGCGCATCGCGGTTCTTGCCCCAGAAGTCGATCTCGTAGCTCGCGCTCAGCGAGGTGGTGTAAGTCGTGGTCTCGCCGCGGCTGAAGGTGGTGGTGCTGCCGCTGCTCACGCCGCTGGTTGAATTCGACGATGACCTTGAGCGGCTGGCCGAGCCGTTGCCGGTCACGCTCGGCAGCAGCGCCGCGCCGGCCTGCCGCGCCAGTGCGTCGGCCTGGAGGATGCGGGCGGTCGCCGCCGCGATGTCGAGATTGACGGTCTGCGCCTCCTCCATCAGCACGGTCAGTTCCGCCGAGCGGAAGCCGCGCCACCAGTCGAGCGTCGGCGGTGCGGCGTCCTGACCTTTCTTCGGTGCCTCTTTGTAGGCGGCCGGGATATCGAGCGCCGGGGCGGGCAGATCCGTGGTCAGGATGCAGCCGCCCAGACTTGCGCCCAGCGCCAGCAGCGCGCCAAACCGCGCGCCGCGCGGAAGCCGCGCGCTGCGAGGGCGTTGGAGGTGTGGGCTGGATACGAACAAAGGCTGACGGCTTTCCTGCGGAACGGGGACATTGTAACGGCCGGCTCAGACCGCGCCCAGACACCTTCCCTCCAACAGCATGAGATGAGAGGGGAAAACACCGGCGCGCCGGTTCAGAGAACCCCGAAAAACGGCGTCAAATCGACATTCGGCCCAAGCCGTTCAGGTTCATGACGAATATTTCATCTGCCGTGGCCGCCCGGACACGGTTTTTGCCGTCCCCCGCGGCCGCCTCGCCGCGCAGTCCGCGAATCGGCAGGGCGAACTTAGGTCGCATGCAAGCCGGTTGATTTTACCGGGCACGCCGCCACAATCGGGAACAAGCCGCTGGATCAAGAGCACCTCATGCCGATGGACCCGCGTCATGTCTGAAGTCATCGTTCTTGCCCCGGACACCATCGAACAGCGGGTGCCGGACCTCCCCCGTTTTGTCCGTTTGACACTCGGCTTCACGGCAAGGTTGCGGCGCGGCACGCTGGACATGACGCTGCCGGACGGCCGCGTGATCCGCTGCGGCGGCGCCGAGCCCGGCCCCTCCGCTGCCATGACCATCCACAGCTACAGTTTCGCATGGCGCTTCGCCAAAGGCGGCGACATCGGCATCGCGGAAAGCTATCTGCGGCGCGAATGGGACACGCCGAACCTGACCCAGTTCCTCTATCTGTTCTGCGTCAACCACGATCTGATCCAGTCGCTGCTCGGCGACCAGCCGTTGGTCCGCGTGCTGCAGAACCTGCGGCACTGGTTTAACCGCAACACCAAACGACGCGCGAGAAAGAACATCTACGCGCATTACGATATCGGCAATGATTTCTACTCCGCGTGGCTCGATCCCAGCATGACCTACTCGTCCGCGCTGTTCGAGGACGACGCGCACGATCTCACCACGGCGCAGCACAACAAATATCGACGGCTCGCCGAGGCGATCGATCTCCGCCCCGGACATAAGCTGCTCGAGATCGGTTGCGGCTGGGGCGGCTTTGCCGAATACGCCGCGAAGAACTACGGCGCGCGGGTCGTCGGCCTCACCATCAGCAGCGAGCAGCGGGACTTCGCGCGGAAGCGGATCGCGGCGGCCGGCCTGTCCGACCTGGTGGATATCCGCTTTCAGGATTATCGCGACGAGCGCGATACCTACGATCGCATCGTATCCATCGAAATGATCGAAGCCGTCGGTGAACAATTCTGGCCGCAATACTTCGCGCAACTGCGCGACCGCCTCAAACCCGGCGGGCTTGCCGGCGTGCAGGCCATCACCATTCAGGACCGGTTCTTCCACACCTACCGGCGCGAGGTCGATTTCATCCAGCGCTACGTTTTTCCCGGCGGCATGCTGCCCTCGCCGCACGTCTTGCAGGCTTTGGGCGAAAAATTCGGCGTCCCTGTCATTCGCGAGCGGATCTTCGGCCTCGATTATGCCCGCACGCTGGCGAGCTGGCGCGACAATTTCCGCGCCGCGTGGCCCGATCTCACGCCGCTCGGATTCGACGAGCGCTTCCGCCGGCTGTGGGAATACTACCTTGCCTATTGCGAGGCCGGATTCCTGTCCGGCAACATCGACGTGCGTCAGGTGGTGTTCGCCAAAACGCCGTGACCGGTTTAGCGCGGCACGCTCGCCCTTGTGCTGATGGCGATCGGCAACTAGGTTGAACGCCTCGCCTCTTGCCACATCACGGTCCCATGCAAATTCGTAACGACGTCGTCGACGCTATCGGCAACACACCCCTCATCAAACTGAAACATGCGTCGGAAGCGACCGGATGCAACATTCTCGGCAAGGCCGAGTTCATGAATCCCGGCCAGTCGGTGAAGGATCGCGCGGCGCTGTTCATCATCCGCGACGCAATCGCGCGCGGCACGCTGAAGCCGGGCGGCGTCATCGTCGAAGGCACCGCGGGCAACACCGGCATCGGCCTTGCGCTGGTCGCCAATGCGCTCGGCTTCCGCACCGTGATCGTGATCCCCGAGACGCAGAGCCAGGAAAAGAAGGATATGATCCGGCTGTGCGGCGCGCAGCTTGTCGAAGTGCCGGCCGTGCCCTACGCCAATCCGAACAATTACGTGAAGCTGTCGGGCCGCCTCGCGCAGCAGCTTGCGAGCACCGAGCCGAACGGCGCGGTGTGGGCCAACCAGTTCGACAACGTCGCCAACCGGCAGGCGCATATCGACACCACGGCGCAGGAGATCTGGGACCAGACCGGCGGCAAGGTCGACGGTTTCGTCTGCGCGGTTGGCTCCGGCGGCACGCTGGCCGGCGTCAGCATGGGATTGAAGAGCAAGAGCGCAAAAATCCAGATCGCGCTTGCCGATCCGATGGGCTCGGCACTCTATAATTACTACAAGACCGGCACGCTGAAGGCCGAGGGCTCCTCGATCACCGAAGGCATCGGCCAGGGCCGCGTCACCGCCAATCTCGAAGGCGTGCAGATCGACAGGGCGTATCAGATCCACGACGACGAAGCGCTCAAGATCGTGTTCGATCTTCTGGAGCATGAGGGCATCTGCCTCGGCGGTTCGTCGGGCATCAATGTCGCCGGCGCGATCCACATGGCGAAGGAGCTCGGCCCCGGCCACACCATCGTGACCGTGCTGTGCGACTACGGCACCCGCTACCAGTCCAAACTGTTCAATCCGGACTTCCTGCGCGGCAAGAACCTACCGGTGCCGGACTGGCTGGAGACGAAGAACAAGATCAGCGTGCCGTACGAGAAGGTGTAAGAGACCGCCCCTCATGGTGAGGAGCGCGTAAGCGCGTCTCGAACCATGAGGCCTCATCCTTCGAGACGCCCGCTTTGCTGGCTCCTCAGGATGAGGAGCATCAAACCTTCATCTTAGTATCTGGCTGAGAAACAGCTTGGTCCGCTCGTGGCGCGGATGTTCGAAGAACTGCGCCGGCGTGTTCACTTCGATGATCTGGCCCGAATCCATGAACACCACGCGGTTGGCGATCTCGCGCGCGAACCCCATCTCGTGGGTGACGACGATCATGGTCATGCCCTCTTTGGCGAGATCGACCATGGTGTCGAGCACCTCCTTGACCATCTCCGGATCGAGCGCCGAGGTCGGCTCATCGAACAGCATCACTTTCGGATTCATGGTCAGCGCGCGGGCGATGGCGACACGCTGCTGCTGACCGCCGGAAATCTGTCCGGGATATTTGTCGGCTTGCTCGGGAATCCGCACGCGCTCGAGATATTGCATCGCCGCCGCCTCGGCGTCTTTCCTGGGGATGTTGCGCACCCAGATCGGTGCCAGCGTGCAGTTCTCCAGCACGGTCAGATGCGGAAACAGATTGAAGCTCTGGAACACCATGCCGACCTCGCGGCGCACCTGATCGACATGGCGCAGGTTCGGGCCGAGCGCGATGCCATCGACCACGATGCGGCCTTCCTGAAATTCCTCCAGCGCGTTGATGCAGCGGATCAGCGTCGATTTGCCCGATCCAGAGGGCCCACAGATCACGATGCGCTCGCCGCGCGCGACGTCGAGGTCGATATCGCGCAGCACATGGAAAGCGCCGTACCACTTGTTCAGGCCGGCGATGGAGACGATCGGATCGGCGGTCATGAGCCCTCCATCAGGCGTTGCGGTGGGCGTTGAGCCGGCGCTCGACGAACAGCGAGTAACGCGACATCGCAAAACACACCACGAAATAGATCATGCCGGTGAAGGCGAAGCCGGTGAACAGCGTGGTCGGCGTCGCCCAGTTCGGATCAGCGAACGAGGCGCGAAGCTGGCCGAGCAGATCGAAGATCGCGACGATCAGCACCAAAGTGGTGTCCTTGAACAGCGCGATGAAGCTGTTGACGAGACCGGGAATGACATGGCGCAGCGCCTGCGGCAGCACGATCAGGCCGGTTGTTTTCCAGTATGACAGACCGAGCGCCTGCGCCGCCTCCGCCTGACCGCGCGGCACCGCCTGCAAGCCGCCGCGAATGACCTCGGCATTGTAGGCGCCCGCGAACAGCGCGATGCCGACCAGCACGCGCAGCAGCCCGTCGATGGTGAAATCGCCCGGCAGGAACAGCGGCAGCATGTAGGTGGCGAAGAACAGCACCGTGATCAGCGGCACGCCGCGCCAGAATTCAATGAAGGCGACCGAGAAAATCCGGATCAGCGGGATGGTCGAGCGCCGCCCCAGCGCCAGCGCGATGCCGACCGGCATCGAGGCGACGATGCCGGTGATCGACACCACCAGCGTCACCAACAGGCCGCCCCACAGCCGTGTATCGACCGGCGGCAGTCCGCCCCGGTCGAGCTGCATCACCAGGATCACCGCCGCGATGCAGGCGAAAGTCGCGATGCTGGCTGCGAGCGCGGACCAGCCGTTGCGCAGCCCGCCGCTCAGGAAGAACACAAGGAACGAGATCGCCACGGCGGTGATGATGAAATCCGTCCAGAACGGATAAGCGGTTGTATCGATCCAGTCGCGCAGCGCAGCGACCGGCCAGACGACATAAGCAATGGCATCGCCGAACCATTTCACCGCTTGGCCGACAGCGCCAAGCGGCGCGGCGATAGCCTGTCCCGCATCGGTCAGTCGCCCGCCGGCATCACGGAAGCTCGCCGCAAAGGTGTTGCCGAGATCGGCCAGCCAGTGCACGGCAAAACCTTTCATGCCGCCGCCGCGCAGCAGGAAGAACGCGACAACCGGAAACGCGGCGAAGAAGAGCGCCGCATTGATCTTCTTGGCCGGCGCGCGCGGGATCAGCAGCGGCAGCAGCAGTAGCGCACCGAGCGCGAAGGTGAGATCGGCGCGCCAGCGCTGCGCTTCCGGGTAGAAGCCGTAGATAAACTGGCTGAACTTGGCCTGGATGAACGGCCAGCAGGCACCGACCGGGTGCCCCACATTCGCCTCCAGGCAGGCCGAGCGGTCGGTGCCGTGCCACACCGCGTCGATCAGCATGAACTTCACCATCGGCGCGATCAGCGACCACAGCACCAGCGCGCTGACGATGGTGAGCAGGATGTTGAATGGCGAATTGAACATCCGCGCACGGAGGAAACCGATAACGCCCGTCGTCACCACAGGCGCGGGACGTTTTGGCACCAGCGCCGTGCGCACGAAGTCCGATGATCGCGCGGCCTCGCTCATGCGTTCATGCTCCGGCCGATGCGCCAGCCATAGAAGCTCATCGCCGCGCTGGTGATCAGCGACAGCAGAAGATACACCGCCATGGTCAGCGCGATGATCTCGACCGCCTGCCCGGTCTGGCTCAGCGTGGTGCCGGCGAACACCGAGAACAGGTCGGGATAGCCGATCGCGACCGCCAGCGAGGAATTCTTGGTCAGGTTGAGATACTGGTTGGTGAGCGGCGGCAGAATGACGCGCATCGCCTGCGGGATCACGATCAGCCGCAGGATCGCACCGCGCGGCAGGCCGAGCGAAGCGCCCGCCTCCATCTGTCCTTTCGGCACCGACAGGAGGCCGGCGCGGACAATCTCGGCGATGAACGCCGCGGTGTAGGTTGACAGCGCCAGCGTCAGCGCCACGAATTCAGGCAGGATGCGCGCGCCGCCGGCGAAGTTGAAGCCGCGCAGCACCGGCATCTCGAAACTCACCGGCGCGCCGAACAGCAGTGCGGCAAGCAGCGGCAGGCCGAGCAGCATCGCCAGCACGAATGGCCAGATCGTCAGCCTCTCGCCGCGACTGTAAAGGCGGCGACGGGCGTAAAGGCGGATCGCCAATGCCGCGACGATGCCGATGACGACCGCGACGACGAAGACGCCGAATCCCGCTTGCGGCACCGGATCGGGCACCACGAAGCCGCGATTGGAGAGAAAGAACGAACCGAACAGCGAAATGCTCTGGCGCGGGCCCGGCAGCGCCGCGAGCACGGCGAGATACCAGAACAGGATCTGGAACAGCAGTGGCAGGTTGCGGATCAGTTCGACATAGCCGCTAGCCACGCGCGCCAGCAGCCAGTTCGGCGACAGCCGGCCAAGCGCAACGGCAAAGCCGATGATGGTGGCGAACACGATGCCGATCACCGACACGACCAGCGTGTTGACCAGCCCGACGACGAACACCCGCGCGTAGGTGTCGCTTTCCGAATACGGAATCAGCGTCTGGCTGACGCCGAAGCCCGCGGTATTTCCGAGAAAGCCGAAACCGGAGGCGACGCGCTGCGCCTGTAGATTGGCGCGGGCGTTGGCGACGATCTCGTAGCCGACCCACACCAGCAGCGCGAGAAAGATGATCTGCAGCGCAAGACCGCCCCACCCGGCGCGGCCGCCCAGCATGCGGCGCAGCCGCGCCGCAGCTTGCAGCGGCGGCGGTCGCGCTTCGCCGGCCATCGAGACGCGGCCCGCCGTCAGCGGATCGGCGGCGCGTATTGGATGCCGCCCTGATTCCAGAGCCTGTTGAGCCCGCGCGAGATCGCAAGCTTGGAGCCCGCACCGACATTGCGGTCGAAAGACTCGCCGTAATTGCCAACCGCCTTGATGATGCGCGTGACCCAGTCCTTGGTGAGGCCAAGCTGCTCGCCGAGATTGCCGTCGGTGCCGAACATGCGCTTCAGTTCCGGCTTGTTGGACTTCGCCATCTCGTCGACGTTCTTCTGCGTCACCGCCAGCTCCTCGGCGTTGATCATGGCGAACAACGTCCATTTGACGATGTCGAACCATTGATCGTCACCGTGGCGCACGACCGGCCCCAGCGGTTCCTTGGAGATCACTTCCGGCAGCACCGCATGATCGTCCGGCTTGGCGAGCTTGAGACGTTCGGCATAAAGCTGCGAGACATCGGAGGTGAAGACGTCGCAGCGGCCGGACTCGTAGGCCTTGAGGGTTTCGTCGGCGGTCGCGAACGCGATCACCTCATACTTCATGTTGTTGCTCTTGAAGTAGTCTGCGAGGTTCTGCTCGTTGGTGGTGCCGGTCTGCACGCACACCGAAGCGCTGTTGAGCTCGAGCGCCGAATTCACCTTGAGCGCCTTGCGGACCATGAAGCCCTGCCCGTCATAATAGGTCACGCCGGTATAGTTGAGGCCGAGCGAGGTATCTCGCGACAGCGTCCAGGTCGAGTTGCGCGACAGCACGTCGATCTCGCCGGACTGCAACGCCGTGAAGCGGTCCTTGGCCGAAAGCGGCACGAACTTGATCTTGGTCGGATCGTTGAGCACCGCCGCGGCGATGGCGCGGCAGACATCGACATCGAGCCCGGTCCAGTTGCCCTTGTCGTCCGGCGCGGAAAAGCCGGGCAGCCCCTGGCTGACGCCGCAGGACAGCACGCCCCGGTCCTGCACTGTCTTCAGGGTCTGGCCGAAGGCCGGCTGAAAACCGGCGACGGCGGTAAGAAGCAGAGCGGCGCCGAGCGATGCGCATTTCATCAGAACAACCTTTCACAACGATGGCGGGATCGGTGATCCGCCGAACGTACGACATCCGCCTGGGGGCTGGCCGGACCGGCGAAGAAAGCCGCCGATTGTCCGTCCTCGTGCCGGATGTCGAGTTAAAACGGGGACTTACGTCGCAGGTGCATATAACAGAACGGTTGGCCGAAGGGGTCAAGGGGTTGACGTTTGGCTTTCCCGGCAGCTTATAGCTTGATCCATGACATCTTCCCGAAATGACGCTTCCTCGCGGCCGTACGACGTTACGACCGAACTCGTAACCTCGGGCCGCGACACGCTGGCGCAGCGCGGTTTCGTCAACCCGCCCGTCGTGCGCGGCTCTACTGTGCTGTATACGACCGCCGAGGATCTGCATCAGAATCGCGGCGAATTCCATTACGGCCGCCATGGCACGCCGACCACCCAGGCTCTGCAACAGGCCTTGATGGCGCTGGAGGGACCGAATTGCGCCGGTGTCGGCCTCGCCCCGTCGGGCGTCGCGGCCATCACCACGGCGCTGCTCGCCGTCGTCAAAACCGGCGATCATCTTCTGGTGATCGACAGCGCCTACCGCCCGACCCGCGCTTTCTGCGAGGGCATGCTCAAGCGGCTCGGGGTGGAGACCACCTATTTCGACCCGCTGATCGGCGCGGGCATCGCCGGACTGTTCAAGCCGAACACCCGCGCGGTGCTGGTCGAGGCGCCCGGCTCGCAGTCTTTCGAGATGCCGGATATTCCCGCCATCGCGGCGGTCGCGCACGAGCGCGGCGCGCTGGTGCTGGACGACAACACCTGGGCGACGCCGTTCTATCATCGCTCGCTCGATCAGGGCGTCGACATCTCGATCCAGGCCGCCACCAAATATATCGGCGGTCACTCCGACATCATGTTCGGCACCATCTCCGCCAACGCCAAGGCCTGGCCGCTGGTGACCGAATCGATCCGCCTGCTCGGGGTCTGCTGCGGGCCGGACGATGTGTTCCTCGCGCTGCGCGGCCTGCGCACGCTGGCGGTGCGCCTCAATCATCACCAGCAATCGGGACTCGAAATGGCGCGCTGGCTCGCGAGCCGGCCGGAAGTTCTGCGCGTGCTGCATCCCGGTCTCGAGAGCGATCCGGGCCATGCGATCTGGAAACGCGACTTCACCGGCGCGAGCGGACTGTTCAGCATCGTGCTGAGGCCTGCGCCCGCCAAGGCGGTCGATGCGTTCCTCGATTCGCTGAAGCTGTTCGGGATGGGCTATTCGTGGGGCGGGTTCGAAAGCCTGGTGGTGCCGTTCGACTGCACCTCGTATCGCACGGCGACCAAATGGATTCCGGGCGGCCCGACGCTGCGCTTCCACATCGGACTGGAAAGCACCGAGGATCTCAAGGCCGATCTCGATGCGGCGTTCGCCGTCATGAAATCCGCGCAGTAAGCGCGCTGCCGTCAGTTGCTCAGCGTTTCCGAATTGCGGCCGCGATTCTTCCAGATCAGCATGATGTTGCGGATGTAGATGACGGTCGCGAGGCCCTGGCCGAGGATGATGATCGGTTCGCGCTTGGCGATGCCGTAGACCAGCGTCATCACGCCGCCGCCCATCGAGAAGAACCAGAACGCCATCGGCACCACGCTCTTGCCGGCGCGCTCGCTGGAAATCCACTGCACCAGAAAGCGCGCGGTGAAGAACAGTTGCGCGATCAGGCCGAACGCCAGCCAGAAGTCGAACTTGGCAATGAAGACATCGTAGAGATAATCGTGCAGGTCTTGTCCAAACTGGATCAGCATCACGTGACCTCGGTGACCACGGGGGTCGATTTCTTGCGGCGGATCAGCCACCACACGCCGGTGAGATCCATGATGCCCACCCACAGCCGGTCGAAGAATCCATAGTTCGAGACGCCCGCGTGGCGCGGCCGGTCGGTGACGTCGACATAGACGATGTCGTAGCCCTCGCGGCGCACCAGCGCCGGCAGGAAGCGGTGCAGGCCGTCGAAGTAAGGCAGCGCCAGAAACACCTCGCGGCGGAATCCCTTCATGCCGCAACCAGTGTCGCGGGTGCCGTCGCGCAGGATCGCGTTGCGCACCGTGTTGGCGATCCGCGATTGCACGCGCTTGAAGCCGGTGTCCTTGCGGCCGACGCGCTGTCCCGCGGCAAGGCCGACGCGTTCGCCGCCCTCCTCGATCGCGCCGATCAGAGCCGGCAGGAACGCGGGGTTGTTCTGGCCGTCGCCGTCGAGCGTGGCGACGATCGCGCCGCGCGCAGCGCGCACGCCGCTGCGCACCGCCGCCGACTGACCCGAGGATTTGGCGTGACGGACATGACGCAAATTCGGACGCTGTTTCATCTCGGCGGCGAGACGATCGGCGGTGGCGTCGGTCGAGCCGTCATTGACATAGACGATCTCATAGGCCCATCGCCCGTCGAGCGCCGCGGCGATCTCGGCGATCAGCGGGCTGATATTGTCGGCCTCGTTGCGGACCGGAACGACAATCGACACGGCGGGAGCCGCATTATCGGGGCTGGGCAAGGGGTTGGTCATCGTCCGATCATTCTTCGGCCCGGCGACCGCCGGCGGGGGCCGTTGGCGCGGGGTTGCGCCGCTTCTTATGGGGCCGCGCGGCGTTGGGCAACCCCCTTCAGGCGGCGGAACGAGGGTCCGGCGCGGGGCCGGATCGCGCCGTCGGAACCGATCACGAAAATGAGATGGCGCGCGGCGAACCAGTAGCGCACCAGCATGGCGCCGACGATGCCGACCAGCGCACCCGCCACCACGTCGCTGGGATGATGGGCCAGCAGCACCACGCGGCTGATCGCGATCAGAACGGCATAGATCCACATCGCGATCCGCAGGCGCGGCCATACCGCAGGCACCGCGATCGCCAGCGCGAACGCCACGATGGCATGGCCCGACGGAAAGCTCGCATAAGCCTCGGTCCAGGCGAAGTGCGAATAGTTGAACGCATTGGCCGCACCGCCGACGAACGGCCGCCCGCGGCCCACCACGCCCTTGACGACCTCGCCGATCAAAATGGGCAGCAGCACGCAAAGCAGCAGGAACTCGACGCGCAGACCGACGCCGAGCGCCAGCGCGCGCCGCGTACCGTGCAAGGCTGCGGCGACGAGCAGGATCGCCAGCAACGCGATGCCAAGTGCCCGCAGCACATAGGCGGCCTTGGCCAGATCGGTGAAGGCGCGCAGCGGCCACAGGCTGACGGTGCCGCGCGGCGGCATCAGGCTGATCGCGCGGACATCGAACGTCGTCATGAGGATGACGATGGCGAGCGCGCAGCATGCCGCCAGCACCAGCCAGCCCCGCGCCAGCCGCTGTCTCGCCTGCTCTCGGCGCGAATGAGTCGGCGCGCGGGCGAGCTGCGCAAGCCCATGCCATGTCAGCGATCCGAGATTACGGACATAACCTCGCGCGGACGGATCGGAGGGCGCGGCGCTCAATCGATGCTGTCCGAGCGGAACACGGCGACCGAGATCGCACGGCCCTGCGAGTAGTTATAGCCGTCGATCCGTTTCACCGGCGCGTAATGCAGGCCGATGGTTTCGGCGCGCTGCGCGAACGCCTTCTCCTCGCGCCATTCCACCAGCGCGAAGCGGCAGCTTCCCTGACTGAGAAAATCGGCCGCGCCGGAGCCATTGGTGAGCAGCGTCTGGGTGCCGACCATGAACACCAGACTGGGCTCCTGGAAACCCGCGGCGGCCGCGACCGGGCCGACACATTCGACGCTGCGCAGCGCGCGTGCGATCTCCACGCTCGGAAACACCGGTTTCATCGCCGGCAGCACGACGCCCCAGACGCAGGTGCCGAGCGCCCATGACGCCGCGATCGCATTGAGCAGCGAGCGCTCGGCGCGGTCCTCGTCATACATCCACCATGCGACCAGACCGAAGATCAGCGCCGCCGCGGCGAACGGCCATGCGGCGAAGGCCGGCTGACGCAGCACGGCCATGGCGGTGATGATGGAGGTGACCGACAGCAGCGCCGGCAGCACGAACCACCACGCCGCGCCGCGCACGATCCACGGCGTCTGCGACAGCATCCGGCGCTCCAGCACGCCCGTGATCAGGATGGCGATGGCGGGATAAAGCGGCAGCACGTAATGCGGCAGCTTGGTGATGACGATCTCGAAAATCAGCCACGCCGGCACCAGCCACGCCAGCAGGAACTGTACCGACGGCTCGCGCTTGGCGCGCCAGATCGCGGGCGCAGCCATGCCGGCGAGCGCCGATCCCGGCCAGAAGGTTAGCCAGAAGATCACGAAATAAAGTCCTGGCGGCGCGCCATGCGATTCCTGTGCGTTCGCGACCTTGCTCAGCATGTCGCCGCCGAGCGAGTCGGCGAAGAAGCTGTCGCCCGCTTTCAGGAAGATCGCGACGAACCACGGCAGCACCAGCGCCAGCGCCCAGATCGCCCCGATGATCGGGCGCAGCCGCCACAGCCACGCCGCCGAGCGATCCATGATCGCGAGCGCGACGATGGTCAGCGCCACGAACATCAGGATCAGCGGCCCCTTGAGCAGCATGCCGCCCGCGAGCGCGGTCCAGAAGATCGCCGGCACCAGCCACGACCGGTGCGCCGGCTCCTCGCCACGCTGCCACGACAGATAGACCCGCGCCATCGCGCCCATCACCGCCGTGGTGGTGAGCAGCAGCATCGCGTCGGTCTTGGCGAGCCGCGCCTCGACGCCGAGCAAAATCGAACTACACATGATGAGTGCGGCCAGGATCGCACCGCGCCTGGACAGGAACGCAAGCGCGGTCCAGTAGGTCAGCAGCACCGCGCCGATGCCGCCAATCAGCGAGGGCACGCGATAGAGCCAGATGCGAATCTGCGCGCGTTGCAGCCCGAGCTTCGATGCGGTCTCGACCGCCGCCGCCTGCAGCCAGTAGATGCCGACCGGCTTCTTGTAACGGACCTCGCTCTGGAAGCGGATGTCGACGAAGTCGCCGCTCTCCACCATCTGCTTGGTGGCCTGCGCGAAGCGCGCCTCGTCACGATCGATCGGCGGAATGTTGAAAAAGCCCGGCAGGAAAAACAGCAATCCGCACACGATCAGAAGGATCGTCGCCCGCAGGTCGCTTTCCATCGCGAAATTGAGCACATGCACCAGCCCGCGGCCGGGATTCCGGCTCGGTACGGGCTCGCGCGGCGCGCCAAATCGCGGTCGGTGCAGGGTCTCGTCCATCGGTTCCGCATACGATGAAACCAACGGAGGGACAACCGCTTAGGTCACCGCGTCTGAATTCTCACGACAACTGTGTCCGCCGCGCCAGTGGCGTCCATCACGGTGAGCCGGACAAATCCCGGACCGGGCGGGTCGATCGCGGTCCGGCGTTGGCTGCCGATGGTGCCGACCGAGCGGCCGTTCACCAGCATGGTCAGCGGCAGCACCCCGCCCGCGACCTTGACCGGCAACTGGGTCGGTTCGGCCTCCCCCGACCCCGTCGCGTCGATCTGCGAGCCGTTCAGCGGGAACTGGATGTGCGGGGTCTGCCCGTTGTCCTGCCGCAGCAGGTCGCCCGCCGGCCTGAACCGCCGCAGCGGCAGCGGCAATCTGGCGTTGCTCGAAACCAGCACGCCCCTGGGCGCTTTCGGCAGCAGAGCCGGCAGTTTGCCGGTGCGGGCGAAGGCGTCGAACAGGATCGGCGCCGCCGCGGTCCGCCCCAGCAGGCCCGGCACCGGCGCGCCGTCCGGCCGCCCGACCCAGACGCCGATGGTATAGCGGCCGTCGAAACCGACCGACCATGCATCGCGATAGCCGTAGCTGGTGCCGGTCTTGAACGCGATGCGGCCCCGCACCGCGTTCTCCGGCGGCGGCGTGCCGATCAGCACGTTGCCGACCTGCCAGGCCGCGGCCTGATCCATCAGCCGACGAGTGTCGACCTCGATCGCGCCGTCCGACCGGACGATTTCCCGTAACGGGACGGTGCTGCCGAGTCGCGCCAGTCCCCCATAGAGTCGCACGAGGTCCGACAGCGTGATGCCGACGCCGCCAAGTCCCATCGCCAGACCCGGCACCTCGTCCTTCGGCAGCACCAGATGGCCGCCGGCCTGCCTGATCCGCGACGACAGCCGGCTCGCGCCGACACGGTCGAGCAGCGCGATGGCCGGCACGTTGAGCGAGAGTTGCAGCGCCTTGCGCACCGGCACGGTGCCCTGGAACGTCATGTCGAAATTTTCCGGCGCGTAATTGCCGTAGCGCACCGGACGGTCGTCGATCAGGCTGTCGGGATGCACGAAGCCGTCCTCGAAGGCGAGACCGTAGATGAACGGCTTCAGCGTCGAGCCGGGCGAGCGCACCGCGCGCGTCATGTCGACCTGCCCGGCGCGGCGCTCGCTGAAATAATCCGGCGAGCCGACATGGGCGATAACGTCGCCGGTGTGATGATCGACCGCGAGAATGCCGATCGAGATATCCGGCCCCATCGCCGCGGCCCGGTCGCGCGCCAGCATCTCCAGATTGCGCTGGATCACGGAGTCCAGCGTCAGCCTGATCAGCGGCAGGTCCTTGATCAGCGAGGCTGCCTGATCGGTCGCGTGCGGCGCGAGCAGCGGCATCGGCTTGCGCAGGCGCGGCACGGGCTCGGCGCGCGCATGATCGGCATCCTCGCGCGAGACGCGGCCCTCCTCCACCATGCGTTCCAGCACGCGGTCGCGCGCGATCCGCGCCGCGTCCGGATAGCGATCGAGCCGCCGCTTCTCCGGCGATTGCGGCAGCGCCACCAGCAGCGCGGATTCGGCGAGCGACAGCCGCTTCGGCTCCTTGCCGAAATAAGCCAGCGAGGCGGCGCGGATGCCTTCGAGATTGCCGCCGAACGGCGCCAGCGTCAGATAAAGGTCGAGGATCTCGTCCTTGCTCAGCCTGCGTTCGATCTCAATCGCGCGCACGATCTGGCGCAGCTTGGCGTAGACCGAGCGCTCGCGGCGCGGCTCGATCAGCCGCGCGAGCTGCATGGTGATGGTCGAGCCGCCGGAGACGATGTGGCCGTGGGTCGCGAGCTGCAGCGCAGCGCGGCCGAGAGCCAGCGGATCGACGCCGCCATGCTCGCGGAAGCGTTGATCCTCGAAGCCAAGCAGCAGGTTCAGATAGCCCGGATCGACATCGCTCTGCGCATGCACCGGCAGACGCCAGCGCCCGTCCGCCATCGCATAGGCGCGCAGCAACTTGCCGCTCCGGTCCACCATTGTGGTGGAGACCTGCCGCGCCTGATCGAGCGGCAGCGGCGGCAGCGAGGCGATCCAGATCGCGGCGACGGTAACGCAGATGGCGACGACGGCGGCCGTCGCAATCGCAAGCCTGCGCAGTCGACGATGCCCGCTTTTCTCTCCGTCATGACCGTCAACGTCATCCCGGCGAAAGCCGGGATCCATCACCACCGGCCCGTCAGTTGGACATGGCGCCGGACCATCTTGCTCCGACAAGGACTGACAGGGGTTATGGGTCCCGGCTTTCGCCGGGACGACGGACGATACGAGTTTATCGGCAGACGGCTCGCTCATTTCGCCGGCCTGACCTCGATGTTGCCCGTGCCGGTGCGGCCGTAGCGCGAGGGGTTGTACATGTCCTCGACATAAGCCTGCGGCAGCACGTATTTGCCCGGCGACACCGCGCGGACGATATACGCCACGGTGAACACCGGCTTGTCGCTTCCGCCGCGCTTGATCGCAGCGTTGAAACGGTCGTCGCGGAATTCGCTGCTCTCCGGCTCGACGCCATCTGCGATCCAGTCGAGTGCGCCGCTGTCGCCGGAGGACACCAGACGCGGATTGTCGATCTCGAACCCCGCCGGCAGATAATCGACCACCATGACATGGCCGAATTCCGGCTTGGGTTCGGTGACTTTCAGCACCACGGCGAAGCGCTCGTTCTGCTTGGCCTTGGCCGGATCGGCGGGATCGCCGCCCAGCGTGTAATAGCTGCGCTCGATCTTGAAGCCGTTGGAGGCGGCAGGCTCCGGCACCAACGGCGCGCCGGTGACGGAAATCACCGCGCGCGCCGGCGTATCGTTGGTGTTGACGATGGTCACCGGCTTGGCCGCAAAATCGGCCGCCTTATAACTGCGATAGAGCGCGGTCTTGACCGGCTCGTCATTAACGGTGAGCGCAACCGTATTGGCCTCCTTCGCCAGTGCCCGCGCCGCCAGCACCAGCCAGGCATTCTCCTGCGTCGAGGTGTAGGCGGACAGCCCGCGCGCCGCTTCGACCCGCTCGACCGCCTGCGTCAGCGTCGCCTTCGGCGCGTTGCCTTCGCTCGCGAGCGAGACCAGAGCTGCCGCATCGCGCAGCGCCGAACCATAGTCGGAGCGGCCGAACTCGAGCGCAGGCTTCGGCGAGGTGCTGTCCAGCGCCGCCGCATAGACCCGCTCCGCCCGCGCGCGGTCGCCGACCAGCGCCAGCGCCGCCGCAAGCTGCGCCTTGGCGATCGGCGTTGCGATGTTACCCAGCTTGGTGTCAGCGAGATAACGCAGATCGCCGATCGGCGCCGCGCCGTTCTTCGCCAGCACGTAGAGACCGTAGGCAAGATCGCGGCCGCCGTCCTTCTCCGGCTCGGCGGCGTTCACCACCGAATTGCGGATGCGGTCGAGCGCGGTGCGGAACAGCACGTCCGGCACCGCAAAGCCCTTCTCCCGCGCCCGGCTGAGGAAGTCGGTCACATAGGCATCGAGCCAGGCGTCGTCGCCGCCGGACGACCACAGGCCGAACGAGCCGTTCGAGCCCTGCCGCGCCAGCACGCGGTCGATGGCGTCCTTGATGCGCTGATCGACGGCGGTGTCCATTGCCAGATGCGCCTCGGCCGCGAGATCGTTGACATAGAGCAGCGGCATCGCACGGCTGGTGATCTGTTCGGTGCAGCTGAACGGATAACGGTCGAGCGCCTTGAGGATGGTCGCGGCATCGAGCGCGGTCGAGAGGCTGACCGACATCTGCACCCCGCCGGTGCCCGGCACCAGATCGGAGAACACGTCGGAGGTCAGCGTCAGGCTCTCGCCCTTCGCCAGCGTCCGCACCGAGCGGCGCGCCAGAATCTGCGTCGCCGGCTTGACGTTGAGATCGTAGTGCCGCGCCAGCATCAGCCCGTTCGGCCCCTTGATGGCGATGTCGAGCTGGCCCGTGCCGGCGCCCGCCGCATCGATGGCGAGGCCGGTCGAACTGCGCTGTTTGGCGGCAAGTTTCATGGTCGTCGACGGATTGCCGGTGATCTTCACCGGACCGGACGGCTTCACCGTGATGACATAGTCGCCCGCCTCGCCCTCGACATTGTCGAGATCGAGATTGACGGTGCCGCGGTCGCCATTCAGCAGGAAACGCGGCAGCGTCGCGGTGAGCACCACCGGATCGCGCACCGTGACATCGGTGTCGGCGCGGCCGACCTTGGTCGCGGTCCACGCCACCGCCATAACGCGCGCGGTACCGGCGAATTCGGGAATCTCGAACTCGACCTGCGCGGTGCCGTCAGGGCCGACCGTGACGATGCCGGAATACAGCGCGAGCGGCTTCTGCGTCGGCGGACTGCCCTGCAATTCCTGGCTGCCGCTGTCGCCGCCGGTACGGATCTGCCCGCGGGTGCCCTGCATGCCGTCGATCAACTGGCCGTAGAGATCGCGGATCTCGGTCGTGAGACGGCGCTGGCCGAGATAATAGTCGTCCGGCGCCGGAGGCTTGTAGTTGGTGAGGTTGAGAATGCCGACATCGACCGCCGCCACCACGATCTTGACGTCCTCGCCGCGGCTGGCGCCCTCGATCTTCACCGGCAGCACCAGTCTGGTGCTCGGCCGCACCAAAGCGGGCGGCGAAAGGCTGACCTTGAGCGTGCGCGCCGCCTTGTCGATACCGAACCATTTCAGCCCGATGGCGCGGCCCGGCATGCGCTGGGCGGCGACATCGAGCGGCCGGCGCAGCGTCGCCACCACATAGGCCCCGGTGCCCCAATCCTTGCCGATGGCGATGTTGACCTTGTTCGCACCCTGCTTGACGTCCACCGATTGCGTGGTGAGCAGGCGGTCGCCGACCACGTTGACGGTCAGCTTGCCGGCGGTGCGGGCGTTGACCGACACCACCATGGTGTCGCCGGACTGATATTCCGGCTTGTCGATCGAGGTCTCCAGCAGGTCCGGCGTGTCGGCGCTGCCGTCCGAGTACCAGCCGACATCGAACTGCACTGAAGTAATCGGACCGTTGGCCTCGGCCGATTTCACGTCGAGCCGGTAGCGGCCGGGCTGCGGCGCGACTTGAATCCGCGCCGGTCTGTCGGCGGCGATGGCAATGTCGCCATCGGCGACGCGCCTGGTCGATTTCACCGGCTCGTACTGCCAATAGGAGCCCTGCCGGTACCATTGATAACGCGATTCAAGCTTGAGCAGTTCGTAGCGCAATCCGCTGCGCGGCAGCGAGGTGCCGTCCGGCGCGACAAAGGCGACATCGAACGCGGCGGGATCGCCCTCGGCGACGTTCTTGTCGGCGAACAGCGGCTTCACGCCGATCATCGCGTCCTTCGGCGCGATCGGCAGCGTCAGCTTGCGCTCGACCGCGCGGCCGCCGGTCTCCACCATGCGGATGTAGATCTGCGCTTCCTGCGGCTGGGTCGAGGACGGCGGCTTGTCGAGGCCGACCTTCACCGTCGCCCTGCCGTTCTCGTCGGCGTCGGGAACGTCCTCCAGCGGCTTGCGCTCGTTGCTGGCGCTTTCCTCGTCCGGCACGCCGAACTGATAGCCCTTATAGCCGGGCCGGCCAGCCGCCTTGGTGATGAGGAGATCGCCCTCGATGGTCAGGTTCGAGGCCGGCGCGCCGTAGAGGAAACGGCCGCTCACTTCAAGTTCTGCAGGAACTTCGGTAGAAAGCTGTTTCGCATTGGTTTTTATATCGAATTCGATCCGATCCGGGACGTAATCCTCAACCATGAAGGTGGTTTCGCCAACCGCCGCGCCCTTCGGATCGGTGAATGCGCGGACCCGCCAGGTGCCGGTCGGCACCGCCGAATTCAGCGGCAGGGTCAGACTGCGGCCGCCCGCGCCCTGGTCCTGCAGCACCGCGCGGCGGAATTCGACGCCGTCCGGCCGCTCCACCACCAGCGTCAGCGGGCCGCCGGTCACGGCGTTGCCTTGCCCGTCGCGCAGCAGCGCCGTCAGATACACGGTCTCGCCGGAGCGGTAGACGCCGCGCTCGGCATAGACGAAGGCATCGGGACCGGCCGGCACCGCGCGGCCCGACACGCCGCGATCGGTCAGGTCGAAGGCTTCCGATTTCAGGTTGAGGAAGGCGTAGTCGCCCTTCTCGCCCGACACCGACAACAGCGCCGGGGCAAGGCCGCCCGCGCCGCGCGCAAGACCGGCCTCGAACAGCACATGGCCGGCGCTGTCGGTCTTCTTCGTGGCGAGGATTTCGTTGTTGCGCGCGACAAGGCGCACCTCCGCGCCGGCGGTCGGCGCGGTGCTCGCCAGCGAATTGACGAAGACGTGGACGCCGTCATTGCCGGAGAACGCCGTGAGGCCGAGATCGGAGACGATGAACCACTGCGTCGCCAGCGAGCCGGAGGAGTCCTCGTCATCGCCGCCGCCGGAGCCCGGTCCCTGCGCCGCCGCCGTCATCACGTAGACGCCGGGTTGCAGGTCGCCGACCGCCTGATCGACCGGAAACGCCGTGGTGACATCGGCGTTCAGCGTCTGCTCGGTCGCGACCTCGCCGGACCAGACCCTGACGCCCTTCTCGTTGCCCAGTTCGGTCAGTTCATAGCTCGACAGGCTGCGCTGGAAATTGCCGTCGATCACGGTGTTGATCAGGTTGCGGTCGCCGATCCGGAAAATCTTCACCGTCACTGCCGGGGTGTTGACGCTGACCAGCGGAATGCCGCGCTGGCCGGTGCGCGGCAGCACATAGGCGCGGCCGGTGAAACGCACGAATGGCTTGCGGTCGCGGACATAGATGTTGAACTCGGCCGATTTCGGCAGGCTCTCCTTCACGGTGGACGGCAGACCCGCGCGCAGGTTGATGGCGTAGCGCTCGCCATGCTTGAGCCCCTCGACGCAAAGCTGCTTGTCCTCGGAGGTCAGCGCCGGCCTGTCGGTGCCTTCGAGCGCGAGAAACGGCGTGAAATCGGCGCGCTTGGCGAGCTCCTCGGAGAACACGAGACAGGCGCGGGGCGAGGCCGAATCCGAATCGATCGAATAATCCAGCAGGCGGAAGCCGTGCTGGTCGCGCAGCTTCTCGTATTGCTCGCGCACCTGCGCCACCTCGCGCTGGTCGAGCGACAGCCGCAGCGTGTCGAGAGCCGGACGCCACAGCGAGCGATTGGCGAAAGCCTGCCCCAGCACGGCCAGCGCATCGGCCTCCTCCGCGCCTTTGGCCCGCTGATAGGCGATGTAGGCGGCCGTGGTGGCGCGCTCCTGCAGGAAGGTCTTTTCGCGGGAATCCGCCGGCTTGATCTGGAAGATGGTGCGGGCCAGACGCAGCCAGTTGCCGCTGTCGTCCGGCGCGATGGTGGCGATCTGGCCGAGCAGCACGAGACCGCTGCGGAAATCGTTCTTCCTGAAGGCCGCGTCGGCGTCGGTCTTCAGCGTCGCCACCGATTTGCCGACCGGGCCGGTCTCGGTCTTGATCTGCGCCTCGAGCCGGATCGCGGCATCGGCCAGTTCCTCTCGTGTGAAGGCCTTGTCGGCGGCATGGGCGGCCACGAGGCCATACGCCAGCGCCACACAGAGGATGGCGGCGCGAACCAGACCGATCATGGGCAACTCCTGTCGGGCGGAACAGCCGCCCATCCATCGAATTTCAAGACGCGGACATCCGCTGCCCGCCTGTGGACGACTCTACGAGGCGTGCAGCCGAAGGCAACGGTTCCGGGTTTGGGTTTGACGGGTGATCCCGGGAAATGGTTCAAACACGCCGGACGGCGGGCTGGCCGGGGCGGGATTCCCGCCTTAAGCATCCGCGCCGATTTCACATATGCGCTTCGAGATGCCGCGACACTGTCTGTGGTATGCTGGAAGCAAGACGGTCCCGTAGCTCAACTGGATAGAGCATCAGATTTCTACTCTGAGGGTTGCAGGTTCGAATCCTGCCGGGATCGCCACCTCGGCAAATCGCATCCACATTTATGGCGAGCGGCACTCACCCTACCGCCAGCGCGGGCGCTTCGTACCCAGACGGCGAAAACGCACGCCATCGCCGGTGGCGAGCCGCGTCGCCTCATAGCCGCCGTCGCGAATCGCGTTCCGCTGCGGCATCGCATCCTGCGGATTGCGTTCCTTCTCCCACCAGCGCGCGCGCTGCGAACTGCGCGACAATGCAAAGCCGAGAATGTCCTCGATCTCCGCGAACGACAGCTCGAGCTCATCCTTCGTCTGCTGAAGCAGGTAATCGCGCAGCGCGTCGTATTTGTTGATCTCGACCATCTCAGAACCGTCAGTGTGCGGCCGCGCGGCGCGTTCGCGGCACCCAGCCAGAAATATCGGCAGAACGCCAGATGCGCGGGCCGCGCTTTCGCTCTCGCGATGTCTTTCGACTTAAAACATGTGCAACGCAACAATTTACCGCCCGCCTGAGCAAATAAAATGTCTCCAGAATTGTGTTGCTCATACGAAGGATTGAACGCAATTTCCTTTTGCGGGCAACAAACGCCCGCTAACATCACGGTCCAACACAAACAAAATAAAAAGCTCTGGGAGAATGATATGCTGACACGGCGACATCTTCTCGCCTCCGCGGTTGCTGCACCCGCGGTGCTGCGGTTCGGTCTGGCGCAAGCCGCCACCACCCTGAAAATCTCGCACCAGTTTCCGGGCGGCACGATCGACAAAGGCGACTTCCGCGATCGGCTGTGCCGCAAGTTCGCCGCCGAGATCGCCAAGCGCAGCGGCGGCGAACTGAATGCCGACGTCTATCCCAATTCCTCGCTGATCAAGACCAACGCGCAGTTCTCCGCAATGCGCAAGGGCGCGCTCGATATCAGCCTGTATCCGCTGCCCTACGCCGGCGGCGAACTGCCCGAGACCAATATCGGCCTGATGCCGGGTCTGGTGGCGAGCTACGATCAGGGCCTTGCCTGGAAGAAGAATCCGGTCGGCAAGGCGCTGACCGATTTCCTCGCCGACAAGGGCATCGTCATGCTGACCTGGGTCTGGCAGGCCGGCGGCGTCGCCAGCCGCTCGCGCCCGCTGGTCGCGCCGGAAGACGCCAAGGGCATGAAGGTGCGCGGCGGCTCCAAGGAAATGGACATGGTGCTGCAGGCCGCCGGCGCGGCCGTGCTGTCGCTGCCGTCGAACGAAATCTACGCGGCGATGCAGACCGGCGCCTGCGATGCCGGCATCACCTCCTCGACCAGCCTGATTTCGTTCCGGCTGGAGGAAATCGCCAAGAGCCTGACCTCCGGCGCCGGCAATTCCTACTGGTTCATGCTGGAGCCGCTGTTGATGTCGAAGTCGATCTTCGACGCGATGCCGAAGAAGCATCAGGACATCATCCTAGCGGTCGGCGCCGAGATGGAGGGCTTTGGCCGCGAGGGCGCTCAGGCCGACGATGTCGAAGTCGCCAAGGTCTACGAGAAGGCCGGCGCCAAGGTCAGCGCGCTCGATGCCGCGACGGTCGGCAAGTGGCGGGATATCGCCCGCGACACCGCCTGGAAGAATTATTCCGGCAAGACCGCGACATCCGCCAACCTGATGAAGCTGGCCGCAGACGTTACATGATGCATGGTCCGATCGGGGGCGAACCCGTCGCCGCTGCCGTCGCCACCAATCGCTTCGTGGCGGCGGCAGATCGCGCTCTGGCGTTCGTCAATCGCATCATCGTCATCGTCTCGTCGGTGGCGATGGTGCTCGCCTGCGTCATTCTCAGCTATAGCGTGGTGACACGCAGCCTGTTCCACAGCCCCACTTACTGGCAGGACGAGGCCTCGGTGTTCCTGATCGTCGGCGTGACGTTCATGACCTGCGCCTTCGTGCAGCAGCATCGCGGCCATATCGGTATCGAGGCGTTCGTCGGCCTGCTCTCGCCGCGCGCCAACTGGGTGCGCGAGCTTTTGATCGATGTCGCCAACCTCGCCTTCTGCTCCTTCTTCGCGTGGAAATCCTGGACGCTGACCCATGAAGCCTATGTCGACGGGCAGGTGACGAACTCGATCTGGAGTCCGCCCCTGGCCATTCCCTACAGCCTGATGGCGGCGGGCATGACGCTCTTGTGCGTGCAGATCCTGCTGCAACTCCTTGGATCGTTCGGCAGGGCTCCCCGCAAATGACAGTTTTGGGAATTGGCATCAGCTACGGCATCGTCACCCTGCTCGTGATGTTTTCCGGAATGCCGATCGCATTCGCGCTCGGCGCCGTGGCCGTGGCCTTCATGGCGATCTACATGCCCGCCGCATCGCTCGATACGGTGACGCAGAACGTCTACGAGGAGCTCGCCTCCATCACCTTGCTGTCGATCCCGCTGTTCATCCTCAAGGGCGCGGCGATCGGCAAATCGAAGGCCGGTCAAGATCTCTACACTGCGCTGCATGCCTGGCTGCACAAGATTCCCGGCGGCCTCGGCATCGCCAACGTGTTCGCCTGCGCTTTGTTCGCGGCCATGGCGGGCTCCTCGCCCGCGACCTGTTCGGCGATCGGCTCGGCCGGCATCCCCGAAATGCGCAAGCGCGGTTATTCCGGCGGCTTCGCCTCCGGCATCATCGCCGCCGGCGGCACGCTCGGCATTCTGCTGCCGCCCTCGATCACCATGATCCTGTTCGCGGTCGCCGCCGAACAGTCGCTCGGCCGCCTGTTCCTCGCCGGCATCGGGCCCGGCGTGCTGCTGGTGACGCTGTTCGCGCTGTATGCGGTGTTCCGCTTCCGCAAGGAGTACGCCAGCGCGCAGAAGGTGTTCGAGACGACAGGAGAGGATTCTCCGATCCTCGAGCACGACGACTACACCATGGCGGAGCGCTTCAGCATCCTGCCGCGCGTGTTGCCGTTCGTGACGCTGCTCACCGGCGTGATGATCGCGCTGTACGGCGGCTATGCCACGCCATCCGAGACCGCGGGTCTCGGCGGCCTTTTGGCGCTGTTCCTGATCGCCTCGATCTACAGCGTGTGGAAGCCGAGCGATCTCGAACCGATCCTGACCTCGACCATCCGCGAATCCACCATGCTGATGATGATCATCGGCATGTCCCTGCTCTACTCCTACGTGATGAGCTACCTGCACATCTCGCAGTCGGCGGCGCAAGCCATCGTCAACATGCACCTGCCGCATTGGGGTCTGCTCGCGGCGATCCTCGGCATGGTAATCGTGCTCGGCTTCTTCCTGCCGCCGGTCTCCATCATCCTGATGACCGCGCCGATCATCCTGCCGCCGCTGCGCGCGGCCGAGTTCGACATCATCTGGTTCGGCGTGATGATGACCATCACCATGGAGATGGGCCTCATTCACCCGCCGGTGGGGCTCAACATCTTCGTCATCCGCAATGTCGCGCCGGACGTCCCCCTCAGCGAGATCATCTGGGGCACCATGCCGTTCCTGCTGCTGATGATGGTGGCGCTGCTGCTGATGTGCATCTTCCCGGACATCGTGCTGTGGCTGCCCGATCTGATCATGGGAGCGGAGCCGCGGCGGTGATTCGTTCCGCAACCCGCGTGCGACGCCAGCCGCGTTGCCGGCCCATATGAACCAAAAATGCCCGCGAACAACGCGGGCATTTTCTTAAACAGCGGCTTTCGGCCTATCGGATGATCGCGTCCGACATCAGTGCGTCCACGGCTCCGGGCGGCGGAAGGCGAAATTGTCGGAATAGGCCACCTGCCGGCGGATCGATTCTTTCGGCTCCAGCACCTGATACGGGATGCCCTCGCGCTCGCAATAGGCGACGGCGTCTTCCTTGGTGTCGAACCGCAGCGTCAACTGCTGCTTCATGTCGCCGGAGCTGGTCCAGCCCATCAACGGCTCGACCACGCGCGGCTCGGCCGGCTCGTAATCGAGCTGCCAGTCGCGGGTCTTGGCCTTGCCGGACTGCATGGCGTTTTTAGGCTGCTTGAAGATTCGGGCGGTCATGACGGTGATCCCGGTGACGATCTGGCGTGGTTGTGATGGAGCGTGAACGGTCCGGGCCCCGCCGCCCCATACCGTTTCAAATCGGATGTCTATATAGACGGTTTGCCGCCGGGCCACAATCTGACCCGGAAGCGCAATCCCGCAGGCCAGAATCGGGATTTGGTGGCAAAATCCGCTCTTTTGAACCAACCGCGAACGGACGTCATGGACATTCACGCCACCCTGCCCGGCAAGGGCCGCGACCTGCGGCTCGATCTGTTTCGCGGGATCGCCAACTGGGCCATTTTCCTCGACCATATCCCCAACAACGCCATCAACTGGGTCACCACCCGCAATTACGGCTTCAGCGACGCCGCCGACCTGTTCGTTTTCATCTCCGGCTACACCGCCTCCTTCGTCTACGCCAAGATGATGATCGAGCGCGGCTTCATTGTCGGCTCGACCCGCCTGCTCAAGCGCGTCTGGCAACTTTATGTTGCCCATGTCCTGCTGTTCGTGATCTACATCGCCGCGATCGGCTGGGTGGCGCTGCGCTACAGCGATCCCGAGATCATTCACGAGTTCAACATCGCCGGCCTCGTCGACAGCCCGATCCAGACCATCACGCAGGGTCTCCTGCTGCGCTTCAAGCCGCTCAACCTCGACGTGCTGCCGCTCTACATCGTGCTGATGGGCTTCTTCCCGCCGGTGCTGTGGCTGCTGCTGCGTCGGCCGAACCTGACCATGCTCGGCTCGCTCGCGCTGTACGTCGCGGCCCGCCATTATGGCTGGAACCTGTCCGGCTACCCGACCGGCGTGTGGTACTTCAACCCGTTCTGCTGGCAGGTGCTGTTCGTGTTCGGCGCCTGGTACGCCCTCGGCGGCGCGCGCGAATCCCGCTCGCTGATCTGGTCGCGCACCATGCCGGTGATCGGCATCGGCTATCTTGTCTTCGCGATGGTGATGACACTGGCCGGCCGCTTCCCGGATTTCGGCGCGCTGTTTCCGGCCTGGCTGGTCGACGCCTTCAACCCCAACGACAAGACTAACCTCGCGCCCTATCGCGTGCTGCATTTCGTGGTGATCGCCTTCCTCGTCACCCGCTTCGTGCGCAAGGACTGGCCCGGCCTGCAATCGCCGTGGCTCGATCCGCTGATCAAATGCGGCCAGCAGTCGCTGCAGGTGTTCTGCGTCGGCATCTTCCTGTCCTTCGTCGGCCACTTCGCGCTGATGATGAGCTCGGGGTCGCTGCTGGCGCAGCTCGGCGTCAGCCTCGGCGGCCTCGCGATCCTGACCGCGGTGGCCTATTACGGCAACTGGTCGAAGAAGCAGGACAAGCCGGCGCGGCCGCAGCCGCCCAGCGCCCCGCAATCCTCCGCGGCGAACGCCTGACGCGGCTTTCCTCGTCAAGAAAATTCCATCGCAACAAAAAAAGGGGCGCGATCGCTCGCGCCCCTCATCACATCCCTGGAGGTCGATGTGATTTAGAACTTCGCCCGCGCCAGCACGCGGAAGGTGCGGGTCGCGCCTGGCGACAGGTTGTTGTTGCCGTCGGCGCTGGCCCAGTAGCCCTTGTCGAAGATGTTCTCGACATTGAACTGGCCGCTCCAGGTCTCGTTGATCTTCAGATAGACCGCAGCATCGACGCGGGTGAAGCCCGGCAGCCGCACCGTGTCATCCGACGCCGCGTAGGAGTCGGTGAAGTGAATGACGCCCACCGCGGCCGCCCAGCGCGAGTCGATCTGGTACTTGTTCCACCACGAGAACTGGTTGTACGGCACGAGCTGGACGCGGTTGCCGGCGACCACGCTGCCCGCGGTCAGGTCCTTGGTGATCCGGGCATCGGTGTAGGCATAGCCCAGGATCGATTGCCAGCGATCGGTGACGTAGCCGTTGAGGGAGGCTTCAAAACCGCGCATTCGGGTCGCACCGTTCGGAAGAACGAACGGCGAGCCGCGGACCGGATCGGTGATCGGCTGGTTGGTGCGATTGAGCTCGTACACCGCCGAGGTGAACAGCAGCTTCGGATTGATATTCCACTTCACGCCGAACTCGGTGTTCTCGAATTTCTGCGGTTCGAGGATGACCGTGCCGTCGTTGAGTGCGCTGAACTGATCGCCCGACGAGGGCAGATAGGAGATGCTGTAGGCGCCGTAGACCGACACATTGTCGACCGGCTTGACCACGACGCCGACACGCGGCGAAACCTTCTCGTCGACACGGCCGCGCTGGATGCCGGTGTTGTGATCGAGCACGTCGAGGTCGAAGCGGTCGAAGCGCGCGCCGGCGATCAGTTGCAGCCAGCGCGTGATCTCGATCTGATCCTGCACGTAAGCAGACTCGATATTGAGACGATATTTGTTGTCGGCATCCGTCGTCTTGTGAACGAACTCCACCGGACCGAAATAGGTCGGATTGAACGGATTGACGACGGCGTTGGCCGCGCCGCCGAAGGTCGCGCTGTTGCGCAGGCCGGTGCCGGTCTGCCGTCCGAACTCCGTCCCGAACGTCAGGGTGTGCAAGATCGAACCGGTGGCCGCCTTGTAGGTAAAATCGGTCTGGTTGAACGCATTCTCGCGATTGGTCGTGTTCATGTAGCCCGACAGGTTCATCGACGGCGGCGCGCTGACGAGATTGGCCGCACTGCCCGGATACACGTTCACATAGCCACGGTTGTAGTCGGCATAGAGCGAGGAATTCTTCACCGTCAGGCCGTTGCCGAAATCATGCTCGATCACGGCCATGCCGGTCTGCACGTCGGCATAGGTGTTGTTGACGAGCGGATTGCCGAAGAAGGTCGCGAAATTTCCGTTCGGCGCGAACGGCACGGTCGGATTGAACCGCGTCGCACCTCCCGGCAGCGTGCTCGCGATCGAAGGATTGCCGCGATCCGCCAGTTCGCGGTCGTGATAATATTCGTAGCTCAGCTTGACCTTGGTGTCGTCGTTGACCTTCCAGGTCAGCGTCGGGTTGAAGCCGTAGCGCTCCAGACGTCCGTAGTCGCGGAACGTGTCGGAGCCTTCGTAGAACGCATTGAGGCGGACCGCGACGGCTTCGTTGATCGCCTGCCCGGCATCCAGCGTGACGCGGCGGTCGCCGAACGAGCCGGTCTGTGCGGTGGCCTCGTACACGCGCGTGCCGTCGGCTTCCTTGAGCGTGCGGTTGACGAGACCGCCGCCCGCGCCGCGGCCGAAGATCAGCGCGCTCGGCCCCTTCAGCACCTCGATGCTCTGGGTGTTGTAGAGATCGCGGAAATACTGCACGTCGTCGCGGAAGCCGTTGACGAAGAAGTTCGCGCTCGAATCGACGCCGCGGATGACGAGTTCGTCGCGGTTGCCCTCGCCCTGATGGATCGCAACGCCCGGCACATAGCGCGTGGCGTCGGTCATATGACCGAAGCTCTGGTCCTGGATGAAATCCTTGGTCAGCACGTTGACCGACTGCGGAATGTTGATCAGCGGCGTGTTGGTCTTGGTCGCGACCGAGGTGCTGCTCGCGACGTAGCCGGTCGTGCCGGTGCGGGCCGCTTGGCTGTCCGCCGCCCAGGTCTGCTCGACGGTTTTGGGTTGATTGTGCGCGGGCGCCCGCGCGGCGCGCCGTGTGCGAGAGGTCGACGATGCGGTGCGCGGCCGGCGCTGCGTCCTCGGCTTGCTCGGCGAAATCACCACCGGCGGCAACGTGCTGACGCCCGACTGCGTCTGCGCCTGTTGCGCGTCGGCCTCCGTGATGCACATCGCGAGCCCGAGCACGATGTAGCTTGCCGACAGCAATGCCGATTTTGAAATTGAACGAGTTGCCCCGCAAACGCGATCGCGATCCTTCACTGCCCCTGGCCCCCGAGAAATCGTTGCCGCGGGAATGCGCGGCAATCATTTTTCGCTGATGAAGGAAATGCGGCAAAACGTCCAGCCAGCAGTCCCGAAAAAGAATCGATCCAAATCCGGAATAAGCAACCGCCAATAATTTTAGAAACGTTCCAGCCTGCACGGCGTAAACGCCAAGCGCTTTAAATATCTTTCATTTTGCGCCAATACGCCGCGCGCAAACTTCGCGATTTTCAGACGGTGACACATCACCGCGCATTTTCTCTTCGAGGTATTCTAAGCGGGGCTGCGCGGCATGCCGCGACTTATGCACATCGCAAGGCGTGCAATTGAAGTTGTCGAAGATAACGATCGCAATCGTCGATGCGCTTTACTGCACGAATATCCGATATTTCGGTTTCGCGATCGTGGCCGGCGATGGCTTCGTTGCGTGCAGAGCGACCGACATTCACGTGTGCTGACTCATAGCATTGGCAGCCTTGCCCATCCGCGTATGACAAACCGAGATGGCGCGGCAGCCCGCCGACCGCGTGTCGGAATCACGTCGGAAGCGCAGGAGAAAAAGTCAGAAAACTCAGGCAGGTGACTGGTCGGGGCAGCAGGATTCGAACCTGCGACCTGCGGTACCCAAAACCGCCGCGCTACCAGGCTACGCCATACCCCGAGCCGCCAGTGGTTACACCCTTCCCCCAGGTCCAGCAAGCCGCCAAAGGAGGCTGCGGAGCCGGCCTAGCGGGTGCCCAACAGCGGCGACGCAACCCGGTCGCCGGGCTGGATTCCATATTTCCGCGCCGTTCCGCCAATGACCTCAAGGACGGCGCGCGCCGGCCCGCCGGAGGAGATGATCTTCTCGGATTGCGGTTCGGTGTTCTCCGCGATCCGCAGGATGCGGCCGTCGCCGCCGATGAAGATCATATCGAGGGAGATGAAGGTGTTCTTCATCCACATCGAGACATTCTGTTCCGGCGAGAAGTCGAACAGCATGCCGCGACCTTCCGGAAGCTCCTTGCGGTACATCAGGCCGGTCGCCCGTTCCTGATCGGTCCGCGCGATCTCGACGGTAAAGACCTGAACGCCGGAGCGGGTGACGATCTCCAGCGATTGCGTCTCCGCCGCCCGCGCCGGCAGGGCCAGCAACAGGGCGCCGAGCAGAGCCGCCAGAGCCAGCCGCGCCAATGATTCCACGATCCGAACCGGCAATCCTGCGCGCAACATCATCGATCCCGCCTTCTCACACGGCGCCATCATCCATGATCCGGCGTCGTTTCAGGCCAAGGCAATAGCGGGATCATTTGCCGGACGCCAGCATCGCCCCATCACAGCTTCGTGGGCGGACCGCGTCGAAAAGCATTCAGCGCCAGGCCATTATCGGACGAACGAAAACAAGGATATGAGCCGGCGCCGCTGCCGACACCCGGTCCCGAAAACGGACGGCTGAGCGGATCAGTGCGAGGACAGACCGCCCGCGCCGGTTTCCGGCTGGATCTCGGCCGCCATCATGCCCTTGGAGCCCGGCCCATAGCGCACCAGCACATACTGGCCGGGGCGCAATTCGGTCATGCCGTAACGGCGCAGCGTTTCCATGTGCACGAAGATGTCCGGCGTGCCCTCGCCGCAGGACAGGAAGCCGAACCCGCGCAGCCGATTGAACCACTTCACCTGCGCGCGCTCGAGGCCGCTGGTCGGGGTCACGCTGACATGGGTGCGGGGCGGCAGCATCTGCGCCGGATGGATCGCGGTCGACTCATCCATCGAGACGACGCGGAAGGCCTGATAGCCCTTCTGGCGCTGGACGCATTCGCAGACCAGTCGCGCGCCTTCATAGGCCGTCTGATAGCCGTCGCGGCGCAGCACGGTGACATGCAGCAGAATATCCGGCCAGCCATTGTCCGGCACGATGAAGCCGTAACCCTTGGAGGCGTCGAACCATTTGATGACGCCGCTGAGCTCGACCAGATTGGCGGCGGCGGTGTCCAGCCCGGAAAAAGGATCGGCCACGCCCTCGTGGTATTGTCCGGCGTAATCACCCGATGAAGACCGGCCGGTCGTTCCCGCGCCCGGCCCGGTCAGCCTCTTGGACTCAAAATCGTCCGACCCCATGACCCCCGACCCCACACTCCAGGCGTCTGCCATTTGCTACGGCGCTTGCCACGTTCTGGCAGCCCGCGCTGGCAACCCCACTTCCCTTGCGCCCATCACTGACAATTCAAAGATGCTGCGCGGCGAATCTCGCGATTCGAAGATAACACTCCGGTCGAGTCGGCAAAGCCAAAAAACGGATCAGCCGCAGGCTATGAACAGCCTTGCGCCCGGTCGAATCAATGCGCGACAAAACCGCCGAGGACATCGCCGATATCATGCCGGATCACAAGATCGGCGACATCGTCGAGATCGGTCGGCTCGCGATTGATGATCACCAGCCGCGCGCCGGAATTGCGCGCGAGCAGAGGAAAGCCCGCCGCCGGCCACACCACCAGCGAGGAGCCGATCGCCAGAAACAGGTCGCAGCTTCGCGCAAGCTCCGCCGCGCGGCGCATCTCGATGTCCGGCATCGCCTGACCGAACGAGATCGTGGCGGTCTTGACCGGCTCGCTGCATGAGACGCAGTTCGGTGCGAGGCCGTCCTCGTCGAAGCGCCGCTTCGCCCAGTCGAGTTCGTGGCGCAGGCCGCAGCCGATACAGACCGCATAGGTGGTGTTGCCGTGCAGTTCGATCACCGCGTCGGGCGCGAAGCCGGACTGCTGGTGCAGATTGTCGATGTTCTGGGTGATCACCGCCGGCACCTTGCCGGATTTGTAGAGCGCGGCGAGCGCGCGGTGCCCGCGCCCCGGCCTCGCCGCCTCGAAAGTAGGCTGCATGGCAAAGCGGCGCCGCCAGGCTTCGTCACGCGCGTCCTGGCTGGCGATGAAGTCGCCATAGGGAATGGGACGGTTGCGCGTCCACAAGCCGCCGGGCGAACGGAAATCGGGGATGCCGCATTCGGTCGAAATCCCCGCGCCGGTGAACGGCACCACTGCGGAGGCCGCCGCGATCATGTCTTCGAGGCATGCGATCGCCTCTTGCTGGCTGCTGGTAATCATTGGGACCGGTTCGTTTCGCATCGCCGGAACGGCGGGCTCGCCATTATCTGCGCAGGCTCTCCGGATTTTCAATGTCGTGGCAGGCGGAACCGCGCGCGCGAGCCGGCGTTATCCGCCCCTGGAGATGTGACCGATGCCCTATGCGTTGTTCACCAACGACGAACAGATCAGCAAAGCCTACGACACACGCCAGGAAGTCTGGCGGAAGGCGGACGAGGCCGGGCTGGTGGTCGAGGTCTCGCCGGACGGCGACGATCGCAAGCCCGAGCGTGTGCTCGATGAGGATTACAGCATCAAGCCCTGCCCGCCGGATTCCGACGCCAGCCTGCAACCGGAGTCCATGTCGACGCTTGAAGGTATCCGGCGGCGCTCGAAGGTCCGTCAGGACTGATCACCCCGTCAAATGCCGGAACCATTCGACGGGTCCGGTGTTAGCCTTGCAGCAAGACCTCCCCGGATCCTCGGCCCGCCATGCCCCGGCGGGCTTTTTGTTTGCCGCTGGCACGGCAAAGCGGCCCCGGTCAAATCGGCATCCGCGGACCTGCGTCATGTCGCGCCACCCGGGAACCAACCGCCCGGAGTGACGTTGGTGGAGCGAAGCCCTTCCCCCAACGGCTTCATCCCCCAAAGCCCCGCCAAGTCCCCGCTGGCGGGGCTTTTCTTGTCTCCTGTATTTCGGCATCTCCCGATTTTCGACCGTTTTCCCGGTTCACTCACCGTCCGGGCCATGGCAACATCCGGTTCTCAGCCAGCCTGCCGGCCTCACCGGCAAGAATGCGATTGCTCGGGATCGGGAGGATGCCATGTTCGTCGTCAAGGGGACCGACACGTCGGGAAGCATTGAACTTAAACGTGAGACCCAGAGCGGCGCGTTGAAAAAGGCGAAGGAATTGACCGACGACGGCTGCTGGGACGTCAGCATCACCGCGCCCGACGGGCGGGTCTATCCCCTGGACAAGTTCGCGCAGCTCGAAGCCTGAGCGAGCGGCCGAACGCCGCGCTAGCGGGAGCCGCCGACGCCGACGTCGATGCCGCCCCCGATCCTGACGCAGGTATCGGAGCCAGGCGCTACGACAAAGCCGGCGCCGAATTGCGCGCAAGGATTGCCTGCGGCGGGCTTTTTTGGCGACGCGCGTTCGGAAGATGTCGCGCTTCGCGCGGTATGACCCGGCGCAACACCGCTTTTCGATGTCCGGTCCGGGCGAATCTGATCCGCCGTCGCCGCGCTCGCTGCGCCCGAGATCGCCAATCCGAGCGCCAGGATAAAGAGGACGTTTCGCATGTCTCCTTTTATCCGATCCTGCGGCTTCCGGCGTCTTGATTTCTCTCTTGCATCGCGCAACCTGCCGCCCCGCCCAACGTTGATCTATCTATCTTCCGGAGATTTCGATCCATGCGCTACCTTCACACCATGCTGCGAGTCCGCAATCTCGACGCCGCGCTGAAATTCTATCGCGACGCGCTGGGCCTCGAGGAGGTGCGCCGCATGGACAACGACAAGGGCCGCTTTACGCTGGTCTTTCTCGCCGCGCCCGAAGACAGGGATCTGGTCGCGCAATCCAAGGGGCGCGGCGCGCCGCTGGTCGAACTCACCTACAATTGGGAAGAAGAGACCTATGGCGAGGATCGCTTCTTCGGCCATCTCGCCTATGAGGTCGACGACATCTACGCCACCTGCGAGCGCCTGATGAAGCTCGGCATCACCATCAACCGTCCGCCGCGCGACGGCCAGATGGCGTTCATCCGCTCGCCTGATCTGCACTCCATCGAACTCCTGCAGAAAGGCGACGCGCTGCCGCCGCAGGAGCCGTGGACCTCGATGCAGAATATCGGCCACTGGTAGGCCGATCGTTCCGTTCGCGGTCAAATATTCTTCACGGAACCAGCGTCCCTGCTCCGATTTATCCCGACATCTGATCCGGATGAAACGAGGAGAGAAAAAATGGGTAGGGGAATTCTGTTGTGGCTGCTGGGCGTGCCGATCCCGGTGATCATTCTGCTGTGGCTGTTTTTCGGCCGCTGAGCACCGCCTGGCACACGCTGGCTCAATCGAGAGCCGATCCCTCAATCGAGAGTCTGGTCCCCAGGCTCTCGATTTCGTTTTACCTGGACGGTTGTGTCCCCGAGCACCGATCGCCACGCCATCCGAGCACATGGAAGGGGGCCCGCCGGCAAAGACGGCTCCATCCCGCCGCTCACCGATTGACATCGCGCAAAGACTGTTCGCCTGAAATCGCAGCGATCCCTGCTCTCTTTCCTTGCAAAAGCAGCCAACGGGCGTGTTCTATGCTATATTCAAACAAATATAACGGAGAATGCGCCCATGAGCCCCGTCACGCCGAAAACCGTCATCCTGACCAAGCGCTGCGAATTGCACACCATGGATCTTCCCCGCGAAGGCGCGCTGATCGACGCCTTCAGGCAGGTTTTCCCGACCGCCCTCTATAATGATGAGGCGGCCGAATGGCACATGGTCTGGAAGCGCGGGACTTATGCGGAATCCAATGCCCGGCTCGAAAGCTTCTTTTCCGATCACGGCGTCGAAGTGGTTCACGTCAACAAATGCTGAGCCTTCGCCGCCCCTCACAGCTCTTGGTCACCATTTCAAAATTGGCTGACGGAGCAAGCGAAACCAGCGGCATCGAACTAGGGGCGCCGTCCTCTCAAGGAGAAATCGGCCGTACGACGACAATCCTCTCTGACGTTCCAGCCATCCACTCAGTTGGATCGATCGCCTGAGATACTGATTTCTTCGCCCCATCGGCGTACGAGGCCCGAATCCAGACCAAAAAGGTCAAGCGCGCGGCCGACCGAATGATTGACGATGTCATCGACCGTCTGAGGTCGAGCGTAGAGCGCCGGCACAGGAGGCATGACGATGGCGCCCATTTCCGTCACTTGAGCCATGGATCGGATATGGCCAAGGTGCAGTGGCGTTTCGCGCACCATCAACACAAGCCGCCGCCGTTCTTTCAGAACAACATCAGCAGCGCGACTCAACAGGCTGGAAGTGATCCCGCTTGAGATTTCGGAAAGGGACCTGATCGAGCAAGGAGCGATCAGCATTCCCAGAGTATTAAAGGAGCCACTCGAAATCGCTGCAGCTATATCATCGCTTTTATAGGTCACGTCGGCAAAAGCAGCCAATTCCGAGAATTTCAATCCCAGTTCGTGCGCGATTGTGATCTGACCAGAGCGTGAAACCACAAGATGAGTTTCGATTTCGGATGCCTTGAGAGCCTTAAGCGCAGCAAATCCATATGCCGCTCCCGAAGCGCCCGTTATACCAACAATCAATCGTCGTTTTGTCATAAGGATCGGCTTGTCAAAACCCAAGGAAAAGACCAAGGCGACCGGGCAGTCAATCGCCTTGATCGATGCTATATAACCTTTGCACGAGACAAAATCTCCAGAGCGCGCGACCGATGCTCTTCGGAAATCGTCAGCCTCTCTGCAAATTTCTCATCCAGCGGTGCCGTTGCGTCGATACCCCACTTCGTAATCGTGAAGTTCTTTGGATCCGAGGTCGGATCAATGATCGCCGACTTGACGCCGGGAACCATCATAATGTCCTTTTCCGCACGAGAGCGCGTTGCGACCGCCCACATCACGTCGTCCATATCGAAGATATTGACGTCGTCATCCACCACAATCACGCTCTTCGTATAAAGCTCGGTCCCGAGTGTAGAAAGCATGGCCATCTTGGCTTCGCCCTCCGAAACCTTCTTGATCGACACGATAGCCAGAAACGCACCGCACGTTGTATGAGGCACATGGACCTCCTTCACGTTCGGAATGTTTCGGCGGAGCGCATTCAAAATCTCGCCCTCGCGCGTAATGCACGAGATGAGAATGTGGTCCCGCGCCATACCCGCAGTGATGCTGTGGAAATAAGCCTTGCGCTGCATACGAATACGTTTAACGACGAATACGTTTTGCGTGCTGCGATAGGAGGCGTAGCCGGTGAATTCACCGAAGGGACCTTCCGGCTCGTGCACATTCGCGAGGATCTCGCCCTCGATGATGATTTCGGCATTAGCCGGCACTTCAAGATCGGCAATGCCGCATCGGGCCAGACGATAGGGTTCTCCAAAGAGTCCGCCGATAATATCGAACTTTCGAACATTCGGCGGATAGGCGTACACCATCGACCCCATATAGTGCAGCGGATGAACGCCCAGCACGATGGCCGCGGGAAGATTCTCGCCGCGAGCCTCGGCACGGCGATGGAATTCAAACATACGGCGCCGAGAATGCAGTGATATTCCCAGCCGGTTTTTTCCCTTCAACATAAGACGATGAAAACCGGTCGTATCGATCCCGGTCTCAGGGTCACGCGCGGTTACTTGTCCTGCAGTGATGTAAGGAGCAGCATCGACCGAAAACTGGAGCGGTATCGGCAATTTCGTCAGATCGATATCGTCCCCTTCGAGAACGATCTCATCCCACGCGCCCCGCGGAACGATCTCCGGAGGAATGTAATTCTGGCACCGCTCCCGGAAGACGCTCGGCAATTCTTTTACGCTCGTGTTCAGACACCGCGCCAGCAAACCTCGATTCGCTGCGGTGTTTGTGACGACCGGCATGTCAAAGCCTGCCACGTTCTCGAAAATCACGACCGGGCTTTTGTTCAGCCGGTCCAGCTCCATGATTGTCGATGTCATCTCGAAGTTCTGGTTCACCGGGTCTTTGATGCGAAGCACTTCCGCAGGCAAAGCCCTTTCCAGATCTTCAATAAAACCACGCAAACTCTGATTGTCCGTCGCCATTAGAATGCTCTCCGTGAGTATTGTCATCTTATATGATATGTTAGAAGCGAGCAAGTATCCTCGAGGAGCAATCTCGACCAGCCTCCGATGCCCGGAGAGGCCGCGTCAGTGGTTTCGGTCTATAACTGCCGCCGGCTAAACAGTTTTTTGGCGACTCATCTAAACAGTTAGGATAGAATTTGTTGCACCTATGCGACATTGGATGTTTCTGAGGTATTCAGTTTTTTCGATTTAAGGCAGCACACGGGATTCCGTTTACGGGAGCGATTCCCCTCGGTTTTCCCTATCAAAAGTCCGGGACAGAGATGAATTACACGCGGGTAAGGAGATCGAAGACGGACAATCTGACCGATAAAACCACGGCGGCCTTGAGAGAGGAAATAATTACGGGAAAATATCCGCCGGGCCGTCAGCTTCCTTCCGGCAGAGAGCTAAGCGAAGCGTTCGGCGTCAGTATTACCGTCGTGCGAGAAGCACTATCCCGATTGAAGTCCGATGGACTCATCACCTCGCACCAGGGCAAAGGCGTCTTCGTGGAAGACGATACGAAAGCCCGCCCTTTCAGACTCGAGTCAATCGGCAAGCAAAGTTCGATTAGCGATATTTTTGAGCTCCGGATTGCGATTGAAGTTCAAGGTTCGATGCTCGCCGCGGAACGCAGAAGTGCCGCCGACTTGCGGGATATGGCACGATGCCTGAAAGAGATGCGCCCTGGCCAGAACAGCTTCGATAAAGCTCACACCGCAGATATCAATTTCCATCTCTCGATCGCGCGGGCGACAAAAAATCCATTGATCGTTAGTTTCATGGAGTTCTTGCAGCCACACCTCTACGAAGCGATCTGGCAGGCAAGACAGGTATCTTCAAAACAACAGCAAACCAAGGCCATTTCATACGACGACCATTTTGCAATATACAAGGCCATCGAGGCTTCCGACCCCCAACAAGCTCAAACGTCGATGCTGCGCGTATTGCAGGGAAGCCTGTCGCGTCTCACCCGCAAGGATTGATACGGCTCACATACCCAATAACTTGGCGAGATTGTCAGCCATGCGGCCATAGGCCAACAGAGCTGACGAGCTTTGCGGTTGCGCACGGTGTGATCTTTAAACAAGCCGAACCACCGCCGTTAATACGATGCGGAATACGGGAGCAACGGCTTGCGACGCCAATGGCGGACAGCGACCTCCATCATCTCAATGGGCGACAGGCGGTAGCGCCCCTTCGGGAGTTCGCCCCCCCTATCGGACACCCGGTAACAAGACCTTATATTCTCAAGCCCGATATAACGTTGAGAGTTGCCTGCTGCCCATCAGCATTCGCTTGCAGAGCCTTTTCGATCGCAGGAATCAGATCCGCCGGGTCCTCCACCCGAGCGCCATATCCGCCACAGCTCTGCGAGACCATTTCAAAATCCGGCGAAGGGGAAAGCGAGACCAGCGGTATTTCATTTTGCTTTACGGCTTCGCCGGCTGGATACAGGGCGGTCACGCCTCTCGCCACAGCATTCCACTGCGAGTTATTCAGGACGATCGTCAATGTCGGCAGCTTGTGCGCCCGCTCCACATAGTGAGCGGCCAAAGGCACTGCGAACATGTAGGAGCCATCCCCCAAGGTCGAGATGACCTGGCGGCTACGATCCGCGAGCTTCGCCCCGATTGCCTGTCCGAGCCCCATGCCAAGACCGCCCGAACTTCCGGTAATGAATCCGTCATGCCGATGCATGTCCAGATAGTGATATCCGGAGCCCAA
This sequence comes from Afipia sp. 64-13, assembly GCA_001897755.1. Classification (GTDB taxonomy): domain Bacteria; phylum Pseudomonadota; class Alphaproteobacteria; order Rhizobiales; family Xanthobacteraceae; genus Afipia. Next base: position 91,421 of record MKUJ01000010.1, on the reverse strand, counting down.
TTCATCGACCACGATCGCGCTCTTATCTCGCACCTGATTCAGCGCGTCGGCGACCAGAGCCGGGCTTATAGGCGCCCTGCCCCTCAAGGACGCTATCGTCGCTTTGCGCGCGTTCACCAGTTCCAGATGAATATCCGAAATCGTCTTTCGACGAGCATCGACAATCGCCGATTTGTTCCGGAGACGAGCATCCAGAAGGCCATCCAGCAATTCAACGGCAGTTCCGGGATCGCCGGCTATTGTGAGGCTCGAAGGAAAGCTGCGCAGAGGATAGGTACTAAAGAGCGGATCATGCGCGATATGGATAATCTTCGCGCTGGCGTTTGGCTGCATATGGTGAGGCATCCATGGAACAGCCGATTCCAGCACCACAATGACGTCGGCAGCCTGCAACAGCTTTGCGGTCACGGGTCCGAGATTCATGGGATGATCGGACGCAATATTGGGATGTGCGCCGCTGGTAACGGGAATAGCGGCATTATGCGCCAACTTTGCCAGCGCCTCAAAGCTGCGAGCTGTCGTGCACGCGCGACCCGCAATGATCAGCGGCATCTGCGCATTTGCAATGAGGTCGGCCGCTTTCTCAAGCGCATCGAGAGCCGGGACTGCAGATGCAGTGCCGATCGGTGTTGCCGGAGAGGCGGACGACTCCTCAACCATGTCGTCCATCAAGGTTTCCCGCGGCAAGGTCAGATAGACCGGACCACGCGGTTCCTGCATGGCGATGTCGATCGCACGACGCACAATGGAGCCAACAGGCTGATCATGGCGGAGCTCATATTCCCATTTCACGGATTCGCGCACGATCGCCGCTTGGTCAAAATTCTCCTGCATCCAATGGATGATTCTGTCCCGTGAGCCCGGATGTCCGGATTCGGTCAGCGGAGTCCGTCCCGCGGCCAAAAGAACCGGAACATTGTCTCGCGCGGCATTCATCATCGCGCAGACCGTATTTGCGGTTCCAACGTTGACATGCACCATTGCGCAGGATGCCTTGCCGGAAATCTTCGAATATCCTTGGGCCATGCACAGCGCCACGTTCTCGTGTGGCGCGACGATAAACTCCGGCACGCTCTTGCCGGCCTGCTGCATTCGCACCATGGCCTCGATGATCGGCGGAAAATCAGACCCCGAGTTCACGAAAACATATCGAATTCCCGCGGCATACAGCGCCGAGAGGTATCCTTCGGCTACGGAAATGGTGGCAACTTCCTTCATATGAATCCCCAGGGGTATGTGACGTCAGCATTTGTCAAAGTTAGTGCATGTCGAGAATCCAAAGCTGCTATCCCGCCAGCACATTCGGGCAGCCCAGGCCCTCGCCTTTTTGCCACAGCGACGCCGCCTACACAGTGCCGCAACTTTGATAGACATGCTTGATTTCCGTGAAGTCGATAAGCGCGTCAAAACCATGCAAGCGTCCGAGGCCACTCCGACGATACCCACCGGCTTCGGCTTCGGCAAAAAGCTTGTTGTGATCGTTGATCCACACCGTTCCATTACGCAAAGCACGCGCCACTCGCATCGCCCTCGCCCCGTCATTGGTCCAGACGCTGGCCGACAGACCGTATTCGGTATGATTGGTGCGAACGACAGCTTCGCGCTCGTCCTCGAACTTCTCCAGAACGATGAAGGGACCGAATATTTCCTCCTGCACAAAGGAGGCAGAGGTATCGCGATGCGCGACAATCGTCGGAGAAAGAAAAAAGCCGTTCGCGAGAGCCCCATCAAGGCGACCTCCTCGAAGGACAACTTCGTCGGCGGCATTCATCGCATCGGACATTTTCCGCATGACCGTATCGAGCGCCGGCGCGTCAATCAGCGGTCCCATATCCACTCCCGCCTCGAGGCCGGAGCCTATTTTGAGTTTTGTGAGCGCCGATCGGAGCGCCACCTTCATTTCTTCATAGCGTGATGCGTGAACGAGTATTCGACGCGCCGCAGTGCATTGCTGCCCGGAAATGATGGTTGCGGCCGCAGCAAGTTTTGGTGCCACCATATCGAAATCGACGTCGTCAAAGACAAGGCACGCCGACTTGCCGCCCAACTCGAGCGACAGTTTCTTCATGGTCGGTGCCGCCGCCGCCATGATGCGCTGCCCGGTTGCATTCGACCCCGTAAAACTCAGAACATCGACGTCAGCAGACTGAACGAGATATTCCGCAGCAGCGTGCCCTCGCTCATGAATGAGATTCACGGCTCCGGCAGGAAGCGCTTCAATCTCGGTCAAACACCGGATGAGTTCGGAGGTGATGAGGGCCGTTTGCGGCGCCGATTTAATGACCGCTGTGCACCCAGCCGCCAATGCGGGAGTCAATGCCCGAATAAGCAAAATGGCCGGCGCATTCCATGGAATGATCAGACCGGCAACACCTGCGGGCTCTCTCAATAAGGTCGAGAATACTCCCGGCTCAACCTCAAGAACGTGCCCCGGAATATGGCGCGCCAACCCGGCGTAGTAACGGGTTTCCGAAATGCTCGCATGGATCTCCGCAGTGGATTGAACAAGGGTTTTTCCATTTTCCGCTGTGAGAAGACGAGCCAACTCGTCACGTCGTCGCTCCATAAGCGACGCCCACTCCAACAGAATCAACTGGCGGAGCCGCGGATTTTGCGACCAACTCGGCTGCTCGAATGCGCTGCGGGCTGCCGACACTGCAGCCTCAGCCTCCTCTCTCCCGCCGTCCTCGAAATGGCCGATCTCGGCTTGGGTGGAGGGATTGATACTTGCGATTGTCTGCCCCGAGAATGATTTTTGCCAAACCCCCTTGATCAGATTTCGAGCATGGAACGACATTCACCCCCTCCAACCTAAAGCCACACGATTCCACCGAAAACGATCCCGCATACACACGGGCGCATTCATTAGGATCGTCTCTCCACATCCCATCTACGCACACCGACCAAGAGCATTACGCCTATATGTTATCGCTTATACGCGTCTTATCATCTTATATTATAAATATGATGCTACAACACCTCGACACCATATCCGCTCGATCCTCATCGTCGCCTGGGCAGAAGAAACCATCCGCCCCGGTCTGTACAACATCATGCCTCGACGAAGACTTCCTCTCGTCTCTTCCGGATTGAGGGAAGAACCGCCGCGACAACCAGGAGGAAAGCAAAGAAAAGCAGTCCGGCAGAAATTGGCCTGGTTACAAACACGGTCACGTCTCCGTGCGACAACAACATTGCTCTCCGCAGATTTTCTTCCAGAAGCGGACCGAGAACCCAACCGAGTGCGAGGGGCGCGGGCTCAAAATCATATTTGATCATCCAGTAACCAACGATACCGAATGCTCCCGCCATGATCACATCGAAAGTCGAGTTATTGATGGAATAGATTCCGATGCAGCAGAACATCAGAATACAAGGGTACAGAAGCCGATAAGGAATGCTGAGCAATTTCACCCAGATTCCGATGAGGGGGAGATTGATGATCACAAGCATCAAATTGCCGATCCACATCGAAGCAACCAGCGCCCAGAACAAATCGGGCTGCTTCGATATGATCTGGGGACCAGGAACGATACCCTGGACCATCATCGCTCCGACCATCAACGCCATCACGGCATTCGGAGGGATACCCAGGCTCAACAGTGGAATGAACGAGGTTTGAGCCGCCGCATTGTTTGCGCTTTCAGGACCGGCCACCCCTTCGATAACACCGGTTCCAAACTTTTCGGGATGCGAAGAACACTTCTTTTCCAGACCATAAGCAGCAAATGAAGCGATGATGTTGCCTCCACCCGGCAACACGCCGAGAAGAGACCCCAAAATAGTTCCACGCACGATCGCGGGGGAAGCGGTCTTCAGGTCCGCCAGCTTGGGCATTAAGCCCGTAATTTTCGTCTTGAGAATCTCTCGACTGGTCTCCCCTTCGAGATTCCGAATGACCTCAGCGAATCCAAACAACCCCATCGCAACGACGGCAAGAGAGATACCATCCGCGAGTTCAGGAAGATCAAAGGTCATCCGCGCCGTCGCGGTTTCCATGTCGAGTCCGACCTGAGACATAAGAAGGCCGAACAGCACCATCATTACGGCTTTGGGCAAGGAGCCTTTCGCAAGCACAACTGCGAAAATCAGTCCCACGACCATCAAAGAGAAGTATTCCGCCGGCCCAAAACGCATGGCCATTTTTGTCAAAGGCACGCCAAGCGCCGCGACAAATATCGTTGCAACAGATCCTGCGACAAATGACCCAATGGCCGAAATAGCCAACGCAGGACCCGCTCTGCCCTGAAGGGCCATTTGATGGCCATCGAGCGTCGTAACAACTGATGATGCTTCACCCGGAATGTTGACAAGGATCGAAGTCGTCGACCCTCCATACTGGGCGCCATAATAGATGCCCGCAAGCATGATAAGCGCGCCAATTGGCGGCAGTCCGATCGTAATCGGCAGGAGCATGGCGATCGTCGCCACAGATCCAACTCCCGGCAGCACGCCAATCAAAGTGCCGACAAGCACGCCAATAAAGCACAGAAAGATATTCTGAAACCCAAGCGCGAGCGAAAATCCAAGTCCAAGGTTTGATACCAAGTCCGACATGACTTTCCCTCACTGCATCATAAATCGAGGAAAGATCGAAAACTGAAGCGAAAGGCCGTAGACGAACAAGAGAATGGACGCCGTCGTAAAGATGGCGGCAACAATCGTGACCTCGATCCACCGCGTTTCACTCGTCCCCAACGCCGCGATCATGAAGGAAACGAAGGTCGTTATGGCAAGTCCCAGATGCTCAACGCAAAGAGCAAAGACAATGACCGAGGCAGAAACCACGGTCACTCCGCGAAGATGAAACCGGCCGGGATCGCTCCCATCAGTAAACACGGACCAAATTGCAACCGTTCCTGCCAGCAGCAAGAGGCACACGGCAAACATACGGGGCACTGTTCCTGGACCGAACTGAGGCCCTTCCATTCCAGGAATATCCCGTGTCAGCCAAAGCGCGACGAGAGCAAGCAGAACGAGGCCCATCGAACCCCAGAAATCCCTGGGATTCCGAATACGGCGAGGGCGATCCGGCTCAGTTTTTTTAACAGCTTCGGACACTCGACAGCTTCCTTCCTTAGACGATGAAGTCGTTCATACGAAGCAAGGATGCGTCACTATTTCTTTCCCATGATTTCCCTGAGCAGCGGCCCCCATTGCTCGGCTTCTGCCTTGATCTGCGCAGCAAACTGCTCGGGCGTATCTTTCACCTCTGCAGCTCCCGCCTTGCGAAGCGCCGCCACGACGGTTGGATCAGCCGCCATCTTGTTCAAGGCGGCGGACATACGACGGACGATAGGATCCGGGGTGCCCGCAGGAGCCATGATGCCGTTCCAGCTTTCCGCCAAGAACCCGGGAACCATGGCCTGGTTAATTGTAGGAACGTTCGGCAAGAACGGAACGGGCTCCTTCGAGGTGACAGCAAGGACCTTGATCGTTTTGGCCTCGATCTGAGGAAGTGCATCAGTCATGTTTGCAAAGGCGAAATCGATCTCCCCTGCGACAAGAGCCAAGCTTACCTGAGAACCGCCCTTGAACGGCACATGCTGCGCGCTCATCCCGGTGCGGGACTCAAACAGCCTGACAGCATAGTGGGTCAGCCCCGCGATGCCGCTTGAACCGTAATTAAGCTTCGTCGGGCTTGCCTTTGCATAATCGACAAGCTCCTTAAGCGTTTTGACGGGCAAGTCTTTCTTGACAACGACCGCCTGGGCCGCAGTGCTCACAATCCCGACAGGAACAAGATCCTTGATCGGGTCATAGCTCACCTTCTGAATGAAAGGCACGATCGAGATAGCGCCTACGCTACAAACACAGAACGTATAGCCATCTGCAGCAGAATTGACGACAAACTGCGTGCCGATCATTCCTCCTCCACCGGGCCGCGTCTCGACCACGATGGGCTTACCGAGTTCCTTTTCGAGAAAGCCCGAGACCAGCCGGGCCACGACATCCGTATAGCCACCAGCAGCATAAGGAACGATCAAGGTAACAGGCCGCTGCGGCCAGTTGTCATTTTGCGCGAAGACAGATGTCGACAGTAGCGCCGTGAACAGCAAGCTCAGCAAAGCCCTCATTGCCTCTCCTCCCAGGTTGACAGATCTCTTCGACGATAGCCTTTTCTCTTCGACGATAGCCTTTCGGGTAATCTGATAAGTTGAACTGTATTCGTCAAGATCAATTTGACAGCAAACCCCGCATGAATCTTCGGCATTATCTTGCGATGCCGAAATGACTTCACCCCGCGTTGGCTACCAGCCAGGCATGCAGGTCACGCGTCTGACGCACTTACATAAGCGGGAATGACCAAGGACTGACCTCTTCAGCGGTTCGTCCACAAGGGTCCCACTCTTGTACGCTGGACCAAATATGGTCGCCGGCTTTCTGAGTGTCATCGCGCAGCTTCGCCAGGTCCAATCCCGGAATCTTCCCATTCTCCATACAGATCTCGCCATTGACGATCACCGTTTCAACGTCATCGCCAACTCCGCAATCCACGAGGCTCTTTATCGGATCCATGATCGGCCCGTATCGAAGCGAGTTCTTGCCGCTGAAATCAACGATGATGATGTCGGCAAGTGCGCCGGGCGCCAATCGGCCCAGATCCTCGCGACCAAGCGAGCGCGCTCCGCCAAGAGTTGCCGCTTCAAAAACCTGTCCGGCGGGAGCCTTGTAATAGTCATGCCCCATAATCTTTCCCATGAGGGACGCCGTCCGCATGTTCATCATCATGTCTCGTGGATAGGTGTCACTTCCAATCGAGATATTTACTCCTGCGTCCCGATATCGCTTCCAGTTATCCAGCGAGCGAGCGCGGCGAGCGATGTTGATGGGACAGTGCGAGATTGAACAATGGTGATGTCCCATCAGTTCGAGATCGCGGGCGCCTGAATAGTTCAGATTGGCGTTATCCGCGATAAGGTTGCCGTGACCGATATTGAGCGTTTGACGCAACATCCCAACTTCATTCAGCAACTCAATCGGCGTCATCAAGTGCTCGCGCACGACATCATGGAACTCAAGCACCGAATAGGCGGCGTGCGTCGCCATCGGAACCTTGAGCTTGTCTGCGTAATGAAGCGTCTGCTTCAAAAGCTCGACGCTCGATGTTTCCACCTCTCTGGGAACCAATATGCCGCGAATTCGGTCGTCGAACTCCCCCTCGTGTTTCTCAATAAATTCGACAGCCGTTTTCAACCCTTGCAGACCGCCTTTATCGTCCCGAATACGCTTTAGACGCCCCTTTTCATCCCCGACCCAACGCCCGCAATCATAGCCCGGCCCCAGATAAGCACGCGTGCCGAAACGCTTGACCTGCTCTCGCAGCGCCATCTGCACACTGACCTGACTTCCGAATTCCACGAATGTCGTCACACCGTTTCGCAAAAGCTCAGCCACGGTGAACAGCGAATTCAGCTCGAGCGAAGCATTCAGCTCCGCATCGCCCGGTTTGAGGTAGCGGGGATCACCGGAAACCGTCTTCCCTTCTTTAGGTACGCTGATCTCAAGGAAGGGCTGGCCAAAATATAGCGGACGGCCGCTATCCGTAATGAGACGGTGAGATGCGCGATGGCCTGAATGAACGTGCGTATCAATGAACCCGGGACAAACCAGCTTGTGGCCGGCATCGATCGTTCGATCAACATCACCTTCAAATGCGCGCCCAACGTAGATGATCTTCTGGCCTTCGTAGACAACGACGCCATCTCGCAACAAGACATGCTGCTTTCCATCATTTGCCACGATCCATTGTGCTTTTATCATCGTACGCATGGGTCGTTCCCTCGTTTAGCCGATCAGCCCGGCTTAGCTGCCTGAGTACAAACTAGTATTCACTCGAACAATCCCGCGCCGAGGGCGCCCTTGCTTCATCGAGAGCCGCCCCACTCTCTTTGACCAAGGCCTCCTCCCATTGGCAGCGATAAAAGCCGCATTCAGCCACCGATCAAATTGGCTGAAACACGCCTTTTCCTCAAAGGCTCGATCGATTTTTCGTTTGGTCATCCGATCTGTGGACGATGCTGGTCCAACAATGAAACGCTGTCAATAAAATAATCAGCATACTGACTATTTTAAGCAGACGATCTTCCGTACCGTATGCATATGATCCGCAGGCTGACGCACAGTTTCGCGTCCGGCCGGACACCGCAATGATCTCCCATCGAAAAGCAAACTGCGCAGCACGTCATGAATGGAACGGCGACTTTCAGCAAAATAACGACTTATGAAATCCCTGATTTGAAGACGACAAATGTTGGATCTTGAGGTTTCGTGCTAGAGATTCCCATCTGATCAAATTTGGAATGGCTCATTCGCAATGACGAAACGCAAGACCGAACCGAACACCGTGCTTCTACAACGGCCTGGATTTCTCGTTCGGCGGTTACATCAAATCCATCTCGCGATCTACTTCCAGCATTGCGAGAGATTCAACACGACACCGGTTCAATCGAGCATTTTACAAGTCTTGAACGCACAGCCTGGTATGGATCAGAATACTCTCGCCGCGGAAATCGGGCTCGACAGGACGACCGTTTCGAACGTTCTGACACGACTTGAAGAACGCGACCTCATCTTTCGTGAGGTTGATAGCCGCGATCGGCGAACCAAGCGCGCCTCTCTCACGCGGGCTGGAAAAAGCATGCTGAAAGACATGCAGTCTTCCATTGAAGACGCTCATCGGGAGCTTGTCTCACCTCTTTCTGCGGCAGATCGCAAACATTTTCTGCGGCAACTTCTGCATCTCGTACAAGCCAATAACGACAAGGGTAGAACGCTGCTCCGCAATCTCTGAGGCGTGTATGCTGCTTCAGGAGTTTCCACGCGGCCACCTTATGGGACGGCGGCTGCAGCTCATGGCCCGGAAGCGGAACCTATGCGGAATCAAATGCCCCCTCGAAAGCTTCTTTGCCGATCACGGCGTCGCAGTAGTTCATGTCAATAAATGCTGAATTCCCTTTGCCGGGCACAATGCGGGCAAAGGATTGAACCTCACACGCCGGAACGCGCAAGCGCCAACGCATTTCCGAGCGCAGCACCCAAGGCGGTGTTGTCGAAGATACACCATGTCGGCACGCCGCGCCGGCAGCTTTCGTCGAGTGTGCTCTTCAAGGAAGCGAGCGCCCCAGCATCGTAGTCGGAATAATAAATCCGCGGCGAACCATGCCAGCGATAATAGGCCAGACCGCCCCAGCCGCCCGGCCTGCCCGCTTCGGCAACCGGTGCCGGGTCGGCCGCGACACGAGCAATGCCGAGATCGGCGAGCCAGGCCGCGACCTCGGAGGTGAACCAGCTTCGGTGCCGTGGCTCCAGCGCAACCGGAGCGTCGAGACGCCTGCGCAGCGCCCGGACAAATCGATCGGCAAGCGGCCTGTCGAAACCGAAGCTCGGCGGCAATTGCACCAGCAGAACGCCGAGCTTGCCGCCAAGTCCCGTCACCTCCGCCACGAAACGATCGAGCAGCGCGTCACAATCCGCGAGCCGCGCTTCATGCGTGACGGCTTTCGGCATTTTCACCGAAAAGCGGAAATCAGCCGGCGTCGACTGCGCCCAGCGCTCGTAGGTCTTGCGCTGGTGTGGCCGGTAAAATGATGAGTTGATCTCGACCGCGTCGAGACGCCGCGCGTAACGCTCCAGATGACTGCCGCCGCGCGGCATCACGTCAGCGTAGGGAGCCGGCACGGTCCAGCCGGCAGTACCAATGCGCAAGGTCATCCAGGCATCAAGCGTTCACAAGCGCATCGGCTCGTTTTCGAGTTGGCGCGTTACTCCGCACGGCTAACTCTGCGTCCGCGATTTTGTTCGGGATGATGGAAAGTGGCGCTCCCTAGCGGAATCGAACCGCTCTCTCCACCGTGAAAGGGTGGCGTCCTAACCGATAGACGAAGGGAGCGATTCCTGACCCGGTGCAGGCTATCCTGCACGCGCGCCGGCGGGTCGCTTGAGCCCGATAACAACGCAGTTTCAATATCTTGTATCGAAATGCGAAGCTGCCACGACAGCGTCCGCGAAGCAGGGCCGCCGTCAGGCGAGGCAACGTATAGAGGCGTTTGCCGCCACCGGCAAGCACCGATCCGCGCCCCGCCGACGTCTTCTGCAGCAGACCGTCGCGCCCCATCCGCCGGGTCGACGGCGGCACCCATGCAAACACCCCGCGAAGCACCTATATTGATGCCATCGATCCGGCGTCCCTGCTCCCAAGCTGATCCTTTCGCGCACGGAGTTTGCAATGACCATGTCCGATCTTCCCCCGTCCGACGATCTCAAGAAAGCCGTCGCAGCCTCCGTCACCAGACACTGGAAGGCCTATCTGATCGAAGGCGTCCTGCTGGTTGTCATCGGCCTCGCCGCAATCTTCGTACCGCCACTGGCCAGCGTGGCGGTCGCGATCTTCCTCGGCTGGATGTTCCTGATCAGCGGCATTGCCGGCCTGTTTCTGACCTATTCGGCGCGGGAAGCGCCGGGGTTCTGGTGGGCTCTGCTCTCCGCCATCGTCGCCATCGGAGCGGGCGTCATCCTGCTGTGGAAACCGCTGCAGGGCACACTGACGCTGACCATCGTGCTCGGCGCCTATTTCCTCGCGGAAGGCGTCGCGACCATCATGTACGCGCTGGAGCACCGGCGCGAACTGGTCGGGCGCTGGGGCTGGGTGCTGGTCGCCGGCCTGATGGACATCATCGTCGCCGGCATCATCATCGCCGGCCTGCCCGGCTCGGCGGCGTGGGCGCTCGGGCTGCTGGTCGGCATCAACCTGACCTTCGGCGGGGCCACGCTGATCGGCCTCGCCTTCGCGGCGAGGGATAACAAGCTGAGCTCATAAACATCTGACCCGAAAGAAAATCGGTGTCCGTTGTAACCATCATGCCCGGCTTTATGCCGGGCATCCACCTCTTCCCACGCTTTTGATCAAAAAGCTCAGGGCTAGTAGAAGGCGTGGATGGCCGGGACATAAGGGCGTTTACGCCCGTCTTCGACGGGCTATGCCCGGCTATGACGACAATGCATGTCACAATGCGTCTTCAGGAACCACATTCAATGGCCGCGCCTCAGCAGCCCTTGCAGATGCTCTTGATCTTGCGATCCAGCGCCTTGTCCTCGGGTGTCTCCTTGTAGGGCGACCCCTCATCCGGCACCGAGTCCCGGCGCGGCTGGGCGTGGCCGACCGGCGCCGGCGGGACACGCGAGCCCAGCGGCGATGAAGCGCCCGGCGAGGGCGACAGGCTGTTCGTGCCGCTCTTGCTGCCTTGCGCCAGCGCGCCGGATACGCCGAGCGCGAAGACGCAGCACGCACCGATCATCCATCCGTGGAAAAACCGTCTGTGCATGAGGCCACCCTGCATTCGATCGGTTTGCATGAGATTCCTCCTTTTGCACCCCTTCGGCACCAGCGCCGGCATCATCAGCGATCGGCTCGATGGTGCACCCTGACGCAGATCAAGCTGGTCACGACTCGTCCCGCGCCACCTGTTCCGGCGGATAGTGATGCACGCCGCCGCAGTAATCAACGATACGATATCGCTCAGGCTCGCGCATCTCACCTTGCCGCGACAGATAATCCGGACCGGCCGGAATCTTGCCGTGGCCGCCCGGAATATCCAGCACGTAATCGGGCTGGCACAGGCCGGAGACGCGGCCGCGCAGCGCCCGCATCAGATCCTGCCCCTCGGCGATGGTGGTGCGCAGATGCGCGGTGCCCGGCGCCAGATCGCCGTGATGCAGGTAATACGGCTTGATCCGGCATTCGACGAAAGCGCGCATCAGTTCGGTCAGCGTCTTCGCGTCGTCATTGACGCCGCGCAGCAGCACCGACTGGCTCACCATCGGAATGCCGGCATCGACCAGTCGCGCGCACACCGCGCGCGCCTCGCCGGTCAGTTCGTGCGGATGGTTGGCGTGCAGCGCCAGCCACGTGGTCGCGCCCTCCGCTCTCAATGCCGCGATCATCTCGTCCGTAACGCGCGCCGGATCGGCCACCGGCACGCGGCTGTGGATGCGGATGATCCTGACGTGATCGATCGCGGCCAGATCGCGGATCACCTCGCGCAGCCGCCGCGCCGACAGCATCAAGGGATCGCCGCCGGTCAGGATCACCTCCCAGATTTCGGGATGCGCGCGGATGTAATCCAGCGCCGCTTCATACGCATCCTGCGACAGCGCGTTGTCCTTGCCCGGCCCCACCATCTCGCGGCGGAAGCAGAACCGGCAATACACCGCGCAGACATGCACCAGCTTGAGCAGCACGCGGTCGGGATAGCGATGCACGATGCCATCGACCGGCGAGCGTACATGATCGCCGATCGGATCGGCCCGCTCCGCCGGCAAGGTGTCAAGCTCGCGCGCGTCGGGCACGTATTGCCGCGCGATCGGGTCGTTGGGATCGCTCGGGTCGATCAGCCCCGCGACATGCGGGGTGATCGCGATGGCATAGCGCGCCGCCACCGTTTCGAGCTCGGGCAGCGCGCTTTGCGGCGCAAGGCCGCTGTCGACGATCTCGGCGGGCTGGCGCAGTGTCGCCGGCTTCATGACGCGGCGTCCGCAGGCGCCCACACCACCTGATCGAGCCGGGTTGCGCCGCTCGCCAGCATCACCAGCCGGTCGAAGCCGAGCGCAACGCCGCAGGCCGGCGGCATGCGCGAAAGCGCGGCGAGAAAATCATCGTCGAGCGGATAGCGCTCGCCGTAGCGCCGCTCCTTCTCGTCCATCGCCTCGTTGAAGCGGCGGCGCTGCTCGGCGGCGTCGGTCAGCTCGCCGAAGCCGTTGGCGAGTTCGACGCCGCAGGCGTAGATCTCGAACCGCTCCGATACGCGCGGATCGGACGGTTTGGCCCGCGCCAGCGCCGCCTCCGGCGCGGGGTATTCGTCCAGCACGGTGAGGCGGCCCTGCCCCAGTTGCGGCTCGACATACTCGGTCAGGACCTTGCTGAAGATGTCCGACCAGGTGTCGTCCGGCGTCACCCGCACCGCCTCCTTCGCCATCGCCGCCAGCGCATCGCGATGGCCTGCTCCGCCGCTCACGGTGGCGAGCAGATCGATATAGGCGTAGCGCCGGAACGCCTCGGCCACGCTGAGCCGCTCGGCGGCCGCGCGCGGATCGGCCTCGCGACCCCGGAAGGAAAAGCCGCCGGCGCCGGTCGCTTCGGCCGCCGCCGCGATTACCGCAAGGCAATCGGCGATCACCGCGTCATAGGGGGCGTCCGCGCGATACCATTCCAGCATGGTGAATTCGGTCAGATGCAGCGGCCCGCTTTCGCGGTCGCGGAACACCCGGGCGAATTCCACGATTCGCTCCTCGCCTGCCGCCAGCAGCTTCTTGCAGGCGAATTCCGGCGAGGTCCGCAGGTAGCGGGGTGCCCTCGCTCCGGCGGACGAGGTAACATGGGTCAGCGGAGCATGCAGATGGGTCTCGTTGCCGGGCGAGACCTGCAGCACCCCGGTCTCCACCTCGGTGAAGCCCTGCGCCTGGAACCAGTCCCGCACCGCGCGGGTGACCATCCCCCGCGCCCGCAGGAACGGCCGGCGGTCGTCATGTCGCGCCGGGGCCCACCACGGCGAAGGGCTGTCCGGCCGGTTCATCGGGCAAATCCCCCGGAACGCGGCAAAAGACTGGCATTGGGGGGGTAAATCAGTATGTTGCAGCCCGAAATCATCCGGCCGGGCCTCCTGCGTTCCCCGCGGGAGCGCGCCCGGCGCTTCATGTTAGGAAAGTGATCCGTGAAAGTCATCGCAAGTTCGATCCGCAAGGGCAACATCATCGAGCAGGACGGCAAGCTATATGTCGTTCTGACCGCCCAGAACATCCACCCCGGCAAGGGAACTCCGGTCAGCCAGATCGAGATGCGCCGCATCAGCGACGGCACCAAGATTTCCGAGCGCTACAAGACCACCGATCAGGTCGAGCGCGCCTTCGTCGAGGACCGCGAGTTCAACTATCTCTATCAGGACGGCGACGGCTTTCATTTCATGAACAATGAAACCTACGACCAGCTTCTGGTGTCCGCCGACGTGATCGGCGACGCCGCGCCCTATCTGCAGGAGAACACATCGGTGACGCTGTCGATCCACGATGGCGTCGCGGTGTCGGTGACCCTGCCCCAGCGCGTCACGCTGGAGGTGGTCGAGACCGAGCCCGTCACCAAGGGCCAGACCGCATCGTCGTCCTACAAGCCGGCCATGCTGTCGAACGGCGTGCGCTCCGCCGTGCCGCCGCATATCGGCGTCGGCACCCGCATCGTGGTGATGACCGAGGACGGCTCCTACGTCGAGCGCGCCAAGGACTGACCCCAGCTTGAGACACGGGCGCCGGGGACATTTCCGCAATAGCATCGCGGGCGGCCTCCTCGCCGCCAGTGTCGCCTGCGCGGGCTCGATCCTTCCCGGCGCGCCCGCTCTTGCCGGCGAGTTCAGGACGCCCTCGATCTCCGTCGTCCGGCCCGACTGGCAGGCCGCGATCGATCAGCTCCGCCGCGAAACGGGGCCGTCATCTGCGGATGATTTCATTTTCAAAGGCGGGCGCTGGTCGCCCGCCTTGCGTTTTGCGGTGCCGCCCGCGCTGCGCCAGTTGAATGGCCTGACCTCGGCGTTCTTTCCCGGCATCGGCCAGAGTCCCGTCCCGGTGCTGCTGCCGTTCGACAGCACGCTTTATCGCCGCGACGAACGAAGCCTGCCCGCCACCTCAGTGCCTGACGACAAATCGCTCGCCCGTTATCAGGCCGGCTTCCGCCCCGCCGCGTTCTTTCAGGCCGGCGGCGCGGGGTATGACGCGATGTTCGCGCTCGATCCCGGCACCGGCGAGGACATGCCACGACGCGTCTACACCCGGCCGGTCGAGGTGCACATCACCGGCTCGCAACTGGTTTACGAGATCGACGATCCACGCGGCGGCAAGGGCGCGCCGGTAAAGGCTCTCGCCGCCGACTATCCCGACCTGCGCCGCATGATCCGCGAAGGCTATGTGCGCTATGCCTTCACCCGCTTCGGCGTACCTTACGTGGCCTCGATCCGTTGCCTCGACAGCGTGCCGCACCGCAAGCGCCTCGCCTGCCGCGAGGCGTATCCCGTCGCCGAACGCTTCCTGAAAGCGTTGCGTGTTGCGGGCGGCATGCCCGCCCCGTCGCGTCCTGCCATTGCCTCGGCCACGGTGGAGCGGCCCGAACGCGCCTCGCCAGATTTCACCTACAGGCCGCCGGGCGACATCATCCCCGGCAGCGGGTATCGCAACCAGAACGGCCATGCGGACGATACGGTCTATGCGCAGATCCGCTTTCCGCTGGAGCGCGCGCCGGCCTTCGCCAATTCGCAGTCCTTCATGAACTGGGGCGACTGCTATCACACCGGCCGCGCCGGCTGGCGGCCGGTCAAGGGCAAGGCCTATCGCTGCAAACGCAACGACAAGCCGCTGGTGTTCGACGAATCCGCGGCCGAGAACTACTCCTATCCGTGGCGCGACAATTTCTGCGAGACTCGCGATTTCGAGGCCGGGCAATGCGCCAATGGTTACGGCCATCAGGGTCAGGACATCCGTCCCTCATCCTGCGCGTTGCGCAATGACGGCGCCGACCGTTGCCTGCCGAACCTGCACGGCGTGGTCGCGGTGCGCGACGGCATCATCATCCGCACGCCCGGCAAGGAAGCGACCTTCCTGCTGATCAACGGCCGGCACGAGCACCTGCGCTTCCGCTACATGCACATGAACCCCAAGCTGCTCGACGCCGACGGCGTCGTGCACGGCCGCCGCGTGTTCGAAGGCGAGCGGATCGGTCTCGTTTCGAACTTTCAGGATTATCCCGGCGGCACCACCAGCCATCTGCATTTCGACGTGCAGGTGTTCACGCGCGACGGCTGGCTCTGGGTCAATCCTTACGTGACGCTGATTGCCTCCTACGAGCGGCTGATCGACGGCCGCGGCCGCGAGATCGAGCCGCCCCCACCCGCGCCGACCGCGCCTCCGGCGATTGCCGATGCCGCGGCCAGGCAGCCCGCCGACTGAGCCGCCATCGTCGCGGCTCACGCTCTTTCGCACGAAACCGCGCTAGATTTGCAGGATGCTGCCGAAATCGAACTGGACGCCCGGCGGATTCTCGCCGATGCGAAGCGTGGTCCCGTTGACGAAACGATAC
>MKUJ01000010.1:38528-75296 GCA_001897755.1 Afipia sp. 64-13 | reverse complement strand
CGCCGTTGAAGACGCGACCCGCCAGATCGTATTTCGATCCGTGACAGGGGCAGAAATAGCCGCCCATCCAGTCGGCGGTCGGCTCGGTCGAACTGGCGTCAGGATAGAACATCGGAATGCACCCCAGATGCGTGCAGATGCCGACAAGGACGCCATATTCGGGATTGGCGGAGCGATGCCAGTTTTTCGCGTAAGGCGGCTGCTGGGCCTCCTCGGAGTCCGGGTCGGCAAGCCGCGCGATCAGCTTCGGATCCTGCAGGACCTGCAAGAGTTTCGCCGGCCGTCTGGTGACGAAAATCGGGTGATCCTGCCAGCGCACCACGATCTGCTGGCCGGGCTCCAGCTTGCTGAGATCGAGGTCGACGGGGCCTCCGGCGGCGAGCGTCGCCGCATCCGGGTTCATCTGGGAGAACATCGGCACAAGACAGGCGACGCCGCCCACGACGCCAAAAGCCGCGGTCATGACATAGAGAAAGTCGCGACGGGTCGGCGGCGGCATCGGGTCGGCATCAGACAGGAGCTTGGTATGGAGGGGGGATATCTCATTGGTGACGGCCATGACAGACCTCGATGATGGTCATGCCCCCGGCGTTCGGCACGATAATCGGGCAACATGCATCATGTTCCATCCACGCATTGGGCTTTGCGATTTCACCGCGCCCGCCGCTACAATCGCCGCATGAACGGTTCCGATTCTCCGGCCGACGATCATCCGGTCACGCGGCGCGCCGTGCTTGGCGGCCTGATCGGCGCGGGCCTGTGCACCCTCGATGGCGGCACCGCCGTCGCGGCGCCGGCGGGCTTCGATCAATGGCGCGAGGCCTTCCGCGCCCGCGCCCTGGCGCGCGGCATTTCGGAAGGCACTTACATTCGCGTGATGAGCCGGCTTGAACCCGACATGAGCGTGTTCAAGAAAATGCAGAAGCAGCCGGAATTCCACGAGCAGCTCTGGCAGTACATCAACCGCCGCTGTTCGGACTGGCGCATTTCCGCCGGCAAGATCGCGCTGCAAAAGCACGGCGCGCTGTTTTCGCGGATCGAGAAGGATTTCGGTGTCGAGCGCGGCACGCTGCTGGCGCTGTGGGGCGTCGAGACCGCCTATGGCGATCCGCTGGTGCAGCAGAACCACATGAGACCGGTGTTTCCCTCGCTGGCCGCGCTCGCCTGGAACGAGCCGCGCCGCAGGAAATACTGGGAGACCGAGCTGATCAACGCGCTGCGGATCGTCGACAAGGGCTGGAGCACGCCGGCCGAGATGCGCGGCTCATGGGCCGGCGCGATGGGCCACACCCAGTGGATGCCGGAAGTCTGGCTCAATGTCGGCTTCGACTATGACGGCGACGGCCGGGTCTCGCCGTTCGGCAGACCGGACGATGCGCTCGGCTCCAGCGCGCGCTTTCTGGTCAAGCGCGGCAAGTATCGTCGCAATGAGCATTGGGGCTATGAGGTCACCGGCGCGAGCAACGTCGCCGGCAACCGCAGCTACGCGCAATGGACGGCCGCGGGCGTGCGGCGCGCCGATGGTCAGGCCTTCCCGCGCCCGAACGACACGGCGCAGCTCTGGACGCCGGTCGCGGGCGGGCCGTCCTTCCTGCTCGGGCAGAATTTCTACGCGGTGAAAAGCTATAACCCGTCGATGAACTACGCGCTCGCCATCGTCCATCTCGGCGACCGCATTCTCGGCGGCGGGCCGTTCCGCCAGCCCTTCCCCGGCTCCGAGCGCGCGCTGACGCTGGCCGAGGTGCAGGAGGTGCAGACCCGCCTCACCAACGCCGGGTTCGACACCGGCGGCACCGATGGCCGGGTCGGCAACGACACCATGAAGGCGGTGAAGGATTTCCAGGCCCGCGCCGGGCTCGCACCCGCCGACGGCTATGCCGGGCTCAAGGTGCTGGCACGGCTGCGGCAGGGGTTGTAGGCAATCGCGTCGAAGCAACAGTCTTCCACAGTCCAACAGAATTTGCGGGACATACCTGTGAAGTAGACCACGCGCTCTATCTCGATTTTTTAGGCCTATTGGCAACAATAAGGTCGTGATCATATCTTTCGCGATCCGCCTTACAGTCTTCATCCGCACAATTCCAATAAAGACACCGCTGATAATTGACGCGTGTTTCTGTGCCTTCTTTGAAGGGAATCAGAGCGTAACAGAATTTGGTGACATGGCTCGGTGTATTACTAAATGCATCCCTATAATGAATAACGCCGCTAATGTAGTAATTTTCTCTATCTGCGGCCATCTTCGAAACTACAGTCACCGGTAATTCTGTTTGGCTTCCAAGTAAGTGCATTTGAGCTTTCGGGCCAAGAAAACTACCCTGCCAACGTTGATGGATCAGTTCTGGCACGTCGTAACCGTTTTTGGGCGTACGAGCGAAAGCATCACCAGGGTCTGTAGGAGTGGAACGACTCGAAATTGTGAGATAGTCCATTTCTCTAGTTGGCGTGTTGCCAGAGTTTTCTACTAGGACTGCAAACATCCAGTAGCCCGGCATAATAGTCGGGTTGATGGTGATCTCTTTAACAAAAACGAAAGGACGGTTGGTAACGTTGGTGCTAGCCAAAGTGTCTTTAAGGGTTTCATCTGTTTTTTCGAGCGTACACCATTGCAAGATAGCGATACCGGCCAAGACTATCGTGCCAACGGCTAAAATACCCGTAAACAAGGTCATGGGGTCTCTAAGTTTGGTCCTCCAACTATTGGAAAGATTTTTATCGCGTTGTGCGCGTTTCTCGACATAGCGGCGATAATAACTTTCTTTAGCTTGCATATATCACCCTTATCACCCTGCCAAAGCCCAACGTTACCTGATCACCGCCGGTCCCGGATCCGGCACCGCCACATCCGTCACGCGCATCTGGACGCGCTCGGCGCCCTGCCAGCGGTCGATGGTGAGCGAGCCCGCGACATGCAGTTGCTGACCGCGATTTTCGAGCAATGCATTACCGAGCTTCTGGCCGACCGCGCGGAACGCCATGGCGTTGACGATGGCGCCGTCGCCGGCGCGGAAGCGCAGCCGCAGATGCGCCTGCCCGACCTCGTCGGCATAGACCAACTCATGCGCCGGCAGCGCGATGATCGGCTCGGGATTGCCGCTGCCGAACGGTCCCGCGCGATTGAGCGTCGCGACGAACTCCGTCGTCACGCCGCGCGCGCTCACCGCGCCGTCGATGTACAGTTCGTTGACGTGACGCGCCTGCGCGACGTCCGCCGCCAGTGCGCTTTCGATGGAGGCGCGGAACGCGGCAAGCTGCTCCTTGCGCAGCGTCACGCCCGCCGCCATCGCGTGACCGCCGCCTTTCAGCAGCAGGCCGTCATGCACCGCCTGCCGCACCGCCTTGCCGAGGTCGACGCCGCTGATCGAGCGGCCCGAGCCGGTGCCGAGCCCGCCCGGCTCCAGC
Source organism: Afipia sp. 64-13 (assembly GCA_001897755.1). GTDB lineage: Bacteria > Pseudomonadota > Alphaproteobacteria > Rhizobiales > Xanthobacteraceae > Afipia. The sequence goes on along the minus strand of MKUJ01000010.1, from coordinate 71,894 downwards.
GCGATCGCAAAGGCCGGCCGGCCGAATTTCTCCTTCAGCCGCGAGGCGACAAGCCCGACCACGCCGGGGTGCCAGCCCTCGGACGCGGTGACGATCACCGCACCGCGATCCTCCAGCCCGAGCGAGGCCAGCGCCTCGGCCTCCGCCTGCGCTTCGGCCATCTGTTCGATGGTGCGCCGTTCGGTGTTGAGGCGGTCGAGCTCGGCGGCGATGCGCGCGGCTTCCGACACGTCGCCTTCGAGCAGCAGCCGCACGCCGAGATCGGCGCGGCCGATGCGTCCGCCGGCGTTGATGCGCGGCCCCAGCATGAAGCCGAGATGCCAGGCCTCGGGCGGGCCGTTGAGACGCGCGACATCCATCAGCGCGGTGTGGCCGATGTGATCGCGCCGGCGCATCGCGATCAGGCCCTTGGCGACGAAAGCGCGGTTGAGGCCGAGCAGCGGCGCGACATCGGCGACGGTGCCGAGCGCGACGTGATGCAACACGCCGAGCAGATCGGGCTCCGGCATCTCCGAGGTCCAGAAGCCGCGCGCGCGCAGTTCGCGGTTCACCGCGACCAGCGTCACGAATACGAGACCGACGGCGGCGAGATGACCGAGCCCGGACAGATCGTCCGGCCGGTTCGGATTGACCAGCGCATCCACCTGCGGAAGTTCGTCGTCGCACTGGTGATGGTCGATCACCACCACGTCCATGCCGAGGCGCTTGGCCTCCGCCAGCGCCTCGATGCTGGTGGTGCCGCAATCGACCGTCACCAGTAACGTCGCGCCTTTGCCCGCCAGCGCGCGCACCGCGTCGACATTGGGACCGTAGCCCTCGAAGATGCGGTCGGGAATGTGGATCAAGGGATCGAGCCCGCAATGGCGCAGATGCCAGGTCAGCAGCGCCGCCGAGGTCGCGCCGTCGACGTCATAGTCTCCGAAGATCGCGACGCGCTCGCCGCGCTTCACCGCGTCGGCGATACGCTTCGCCGCCGCTTCCATCTGCGTCACGGTGTAGGGATCGGGCAGCATCTTGCGGATGGTCGGATCGAGGAAGTCCTCGACCGCGTCGATATCGATGCCGCGCCCGGCGATCACCCGCGCCAGCATTTCGGGCAATTGATAGCGTTGCGCGATGGCGAGCGCCTGCGCCGCGCCGCGCGGATCGAGCCGGTCGCGCCACAGCTTTCCGGTCGCGGATAAAGCGACACCAAGGAACGCCGGCGGCGTCTCGACAGGGATGGCGGTGGCGGGAGGCGTCATGCGGTTAACATATCGTCCTGAAGTCTTCTGCGCTCAAACAGATTTTACATTCGTCATGCGCGGACTTGATCCGCGCATCCATCTTCCTGAAAAGATGGATTGCCGGGTCAGGCCCGGCAATGACTCCTTGAACTGTCAACAGCCGAGCCGGTCGGCAAGATCGTTGAGATCTTTGACCACGAGGTCCCAGTCGCTTTCGGCCTTGATATCCTCTTTCTGGTGCGGGCCGTATTCGGTGACGCGCGGCACGAACGCGGTCTTGAGGCCGCAGCCCCGCGCCGCCGCGAGATCGTAATTATGCGCGGCGACCAGCATCACCTGTTGCGGCCGCAGCCCGAGCAATCTCGCCGCGCCGAGATAGACCTGCCGGTCCGGCTTATAGTGTTTGAACAGCTCGGCGCTGAGGATCAGGTCCCACGGCAGCCCGGCGTGTTTCGCCAGATTGGTCAGCAGCGCGACATTGCCGTTCGACAGCGGCGCGATGATGTAGGTCGCCTTCAGCCGCGTCAGCCCCGGCACGCTGTCCGGCCACGGCTTCAGGCGATGCCAGCCAAGCGTGAGATGATCGTAATCGGCGGCCGTGAGGCCCATGATGCCGAGCTGCGCGGCGAGCGGTTCGATCGACTGGCGCTGCAATTCATCGAGCGTGAGATAGCCGCGCCCGGGATCGCGGCGCACCGCATCCATCGAGGGCTTGTAGGCGCCGCGCCAGCCATCGACCAGCGCCGCCCAATCGGCATCGATGCCTTTCGCCTCGCCCCACGCGGTGAACTCCGCGATCAGGCTGCCGCGCCAATCCACCACGGTGCCGAACGTGTCGAACAGCAAAGCTTTCACGTCCGGCGTCATCGTGGCCTCGCTCGAGACCGCCGCCAGCGCGGCGCGCTCACTCAGTCGAGATGGAATTTGTCGAGCTGGCGGTGCTCGGCCTTGATGTAGCGCACCGTGCCGGTGACCGAGCGCATCACCACGGTCTCGGTCTCGATGGTGTTCTTGCGGAATTTCACTCCGGACAACAGCGAGCCGTCGGTGACGCCGGTGGCGGCGAACAGGCAGTCGCCCTTCACCATATCTTCGATGCCGTAGATCATGGCCGGGTCCTTGATGCCCATCTTGGCCGCGCGTTCGCGCTTTTCCTCGGTGTCGAGGATCAGGCGGCACTGCATCTGGCCGCCGATGCAGCGCAGCGCCGAGGCCGCCAGCACGCCCTCGGGCGCGCCGCCGGTGCCGATATAGATATCGACGCCGGTGTTGTCCGGATCGGCGGTGTGGATCACGCCGGCGACGTCGCCGTCGGTGATCAGCCGCACGGCCGCGCCGGTCGAGCGCACCGCGTTGATGATCTCGGCATGGCGCGGACGATCGAGCACCAGAGCGGTGATCGCGGACGGATGCACGTCCTTGGCGCGGGCGAGACGGCGGATGTTCTCCGCCGGCGGCGCGTCGAGCTCGATGGTGTTCTTGGCATAGCCCGGGCCGATCGCGATCTTCTGCATGTAGACGTCGGGCGCGTTGAGCAGCGTGCCACCCTCCGCCATCGCCATGGTGGCGATCGAGCCCGGCATGTTCTTGGCACACAGCGTGGTGCCTTCGAGCGGATCGACAGCGATGTCGACCTCGGGGCCACCCGCTTCCGCGCCGACCTTCTCGCCGATGAACAGCATCGGCGCCTCGTCGCGCTCGCCCTCGCCGATCACCACGGTGCCGCGGATCGGAATCTTGTTGAGCTCGCGGCGCATCGCATCGACCGCCGCCTGATCGGCGCCCTTCTCGTTGCCGTGGCCGCGCAGCCGCGCCGCCGACACCGCCGCACGCTCCGTCACCCGGACGATTTCAAGCGTGAGAATGCGTTCCAGCAGCAATTGGGGCGGAACGGAAATCGTAACGGACATCAGTGTAGCTCCTTGGATCGAAGATCCGCCGCGAAGCGGACCAAGCTGTCAGTTCTTCTCGATGCGGATCACCTGCGGGCGGCCGGTGATCACCTTGTCCTGCCGCACCGCCTGCAAGGCGCGATGCACCGCGTCCTCGCTGGTGGCATAGGTGATCAGGATCACCGGCACCGGCGCGGATCTGCCGTTCGCCGCGGCCGCGCCGCCATCGGGATGGCGCTGCACGATCGACTCGATGGAAATCTTCTGTTCGGCCAGGCGCGTGGCGATCGTCGCGGCGGTGCCCGCCAGATCACGCGCCATCAGCCGGGTGTAATAACCGCCGGCATGATGCTTCATCGGTGCCTTGGTGGTCTGCTTGAGCTTCGCCACCGGGCGGCCGAACGGCAGCGCGCGCACGCCGCGCGCGATATCGGCGATATCGGCCACCACGGCGGAGGCCGTCGCCGCGCCGCCCGCGCCGGGGCCGACCAGCGTGATGGGGGGAATGCCCTCGCCATCGATCGTCACCGCGTTGGTGACGCCCATCACCTGCGCGATCGACGATGTGCGCGGCACCATGGTCGGATGCACGCGCTGCTCGATACCGGTTTCGGTCTTCACCGCGACGCCGAGCAGCTTGACGCGATAGCCGAGTTCTTCGGCGGCGCGCAGGTCCTCCGGCGCGATCGAGGAGATGCCCTCGACGTAAACCGCCTTCTGATTGACCTTGGTGCCGAACGCGAGGCTGGCGAGGATCGCGAGCTTCTGCGCGGTGTCGTGGCCATCGACATCGAACGACGGATTGGCCTCGGCATAGCCGAGCCGCTGCGCATCCTTCAGGCATTCGGCGAAGGACAAACCCTCCTGCTCCATCCGCGTCAGGATGTAATTGCAGGTGCCGTTGAGAATGCCGTAGACGCGCTGGATGCCGGTGCCAGCAAGGCCCTCGCGCAGGGTCTTGATGATCGGGATCGCCGCGCCGACCGCGGCCTCGTAGTTCAGCGCGCCGCCATGCGCCTCGGCGAGCGCGGCGAGCTTCGATCCGTGCTTGGCGATCAGCGCCTTGTTGGCGGTGACCACCGACTTGCCGCGCGTCAGCGCCGCCTCGATCGCGGACAGCGCCGGATCGTCGGCACCGCCCATCAGTTCGACGAACACGTCGATGTCGGGATGACTGGCCAGCGCCAGCGGGCTTCTGGCCCATTCGACGCCGCGCAGGTCGAGCGCGCGCTTCTTGGCTTTCGAGCGGGCGCAGACCGCCACCACCCGCACGCCGCGGCCGCAACGCGCCGACAGCACCCGCGACTGCTGATCGATAAGACGCACCACCTCGGCACCCACCGTGCCGAGCCCCGCAATCCCCACTTTGAGCGGAGCCACCATGTCGATTTCAAACCTGCCGGAAAATTAGCGCCGATTGGCGAGAGGAACCACGTTGTGCAATGTTTCGAGGCCCGTATCAAGGAAACGGCGGATATTGCGCGCCGCCTGACGGATGCGCTGCTCGTTTTCCACCATCGCGATACGAACGAAGCCCTCGCCGTGCTCGCCGAAGCCGACGCCGGGCGAGACCACAACGCCCGACTTCTCGACCATGAGCGTGGCAAACTCCATGCTGCTGATGCCGCGGAATTTCTCCGGCAGCGGCGCCCAGGCGAACATCGAGGCCGCCGGCGGCGGAATGTCCCAGCCGGCGCGGCCGAACGACTCCACCATCGCGTCGCGACGCTTGCGATAGGTGTCGCGCATCTCCTGGATGCAGTCCTGCGGACCGTTCAGCGCCGCCGTCGCAGCCACCTGGATCGGCGTGAACGCGCCGTAGTCGAGATAGGATTTGACACGGGTCAGCGCGGCGATGATGCGCTCGTTGCCGACCGCAAAGCCCATGCGCCAGCCGGCCATCGAAAAGGTCTTCGACATCGAGGTGAACTCGACGGCGACGTCGATCGCGCCCGGCACCTGCAGCACCGACGGCGGCGGCTCGCCCTCGTAATACAGTTCGGCATAAGCAAGGTCCGACAGGATGAAGATCTCGTGCTTCTTCGCGAACGCAACGAGGTCCTTGTAGAATTCAAGCGGCGCCACATAGGAGGTCGGGTTCGACGGATAGCAGGTGATCAGCGCGATCGGCTTCGGGATCGAATGCACGATGGCGCGCTCCAGCGCGCTGAACAGCTCCGGCGTCGGCTCGGCCGGCACCGAGCGGATCACGCCGCCCGCCATCAGGAAGCCGAAGGCGTGGATCGGATAGCTGGGGTTGGGAACCAGCACCACATCGCCCGGCGCGGTGATCGCCTGCGCGACGTTGGCGAAGCCCTCCTTGGAGCCGAGCGTGGCGACGATCTGGGTTTCCGGGTTGAGCTTCACCCCGAAGCGGCGTTCGTAATAGGCCGCCTGGGCCCGGCGCAGGCCCGGAATGCCCTTGGACGCCGAATAACGGTCGGTTCGCGGCTTGCCGAGGGTTTCCTTGAGCTTCTCGAGGACATGCGGCGGGGTCGGCAGGTCCGGATTGCCCATGCCCAGATCGATGATATCCGCTCCGGCGTTGCGCGCGGCAGCCTTGGCCCGATTCACCTGCTCGAACACATAAGGCGGCAGTCGGCGAATGCGGTAAAATTCTTCCATGGAATCAAGGCTCCGGAGCCGGGAGGTCTGGTCTCAAGGCCGTCAGGCAAATCACTGGCGGGGTTGGGTCTTTTTATCACGAACCTCGGGCAGCGCCACCCGAAGTCACTGATAATCGGGCTTGTTATCGGCCCTCGTGCGAATTTTGCGTCGATGCGGCGCCTGGCGCCTGGCCGTGGGTCTGACGCTCCCGCGCCGCCGCCAGTTCCTTCTCGATCCTGACCTGCTCGTCCGGCGTCAGAATGACGGTATCGCGGGGGGCCGGAATGTCATGAACCGGCAGATAGGCCGCCGGCGTCTCCGGACGGGCCGGAGTATTCTCCGGCAGGCCGACCACGGGCAGATCGCCGATCGGCAGCGAGCAGCCGGCCAGAGGCGAGCCGAGCAACGCGGCGGCCATCAGCACGCGCGCCATGGAGCGCAGGCGCGACCGGCGCATCGGCGGTATCCGACTCCTCTGCCTCACATGTCCCCCACATCCCGTCCGTCAGGACGAAAAACTCTTACCGATCGAACGGAGCAGATATCGCGTGAAAGCGTTAAATTTTTCCGGTCACTCTGCCGCCTGTCGATGATGCCGGAATATGACCGATCCAAGACGTCGCGCGCGACATCGCATGCTGCGCTGCGACGACGAAGAATGAGCACCATTCACTCCGAATATGGCATGATCGAAGGTAACGGCAACTCGCCGGGCGATGTTTCATCAGCGGTCGATAGTCCCCATGAACGATTCCACCCCTGTCTCCGACACCACCAAAACTTTCGATCCGCACGCTTTCGCGCTGAACCTTGCGCGCGCGATGGAGAACACCGGCAAGGCCCTCTCCGCCTATCTGCAGCCGCGCACCAATGCCGATCGCTTTCCGGGCGAACTCGGCGAGATGGTCAAGACGCTGTATCTCGTCGCCGATTACTGGCTGTCGGACCCCAAGCGCACCGCCGACCTGCAGTCCAAGCTCGGCAAGACCTATCTCGATGTCTGGGCAAGCTCGGTGAAGCGGCTGGCCGGCGAAGAAGCCGAGCGCGTGATCAGCCCCGATCCGCGCGACAAGCGGTTTCAGGACCCGCAGTGGCAATCCAGCCCGTTCTTTGAATTCGTCATGCAGGTCTATCTCCTGACCGCGCGATGGGCGAAGGAGCTGGTGCGCGACGCCGAAGGCCTCGACCCCCATACGAGGCGCAAGGCCGAATTCTACATGGAGCAGATCTGCAACGCGATCGCGCCGTCGAATTTCGTGCTGACCAATCCGGAAGTGCTGCGCGAGACCTTCGCCAGCAGCGGCGAGAACCTCGTGCGCGGCATGCAGATGCTCGCCGAGGACATGGTGGCCGGCAAAGGCCGGCTGAAGATCCGCCAATCGAGCGTCGGTCTCGATGTCGGATCGCATCTCGCGCTGACGCCCGGCAAGGTGATCTTCCAGAACGAGATCATGCAGCTCATCCAGTACACGCCCAGCACCGAGACGGTGCTGCGCACGCCGTTGCTGATCGTGCCGCCCTGGATCAACAAATACTACATCCTCGATCTCAAGCCGGAAAAGTCCTTCATCAAATGGTGTGTCGATCAGGGCCTCACCGTGTTCGTGATCTCGTGGGTCAATCCGGATGCCTCGCTGGGCGAAAAGACCTTCGAGGACTACATGAAGCTCGGCCCGCTCACGGCGATGGACGTGATCGAGAAGGCCACCGGCGAGATGAAAGTGCATGCGCTCGGCTATTGCGTCGGCGGCACCCTGCTCTCCGCGACGCTGGCCTGGCTTGCCGAGAAACGCCGGGTGCGCGTGGCCTCGGCAAGCCTCCTGACCACACAGGTGGATTTCACCAACGCCGGCGATCTTCTGGTGTTCGTCGATGAAGAACAGATCTCCGCGATCGAAGAGGAAATGCAGCAGGCCGGCGTGCTCGAAGGCGTGCGCATGTCGATGGCGTTCAACATGCTGCGCTCCAACGATCTGATCTGGCCCTACGTCATCAACAACTACCTCAAGGGCAAATCGCCCTCGAGCTTCGATCTGCTGCACTGGAATTCGGATTCCACGCGCATGCCGGCGGCCAATCACTCCTATTACCTGCGCAACTGCTATCTGGAGAACCGCCTCTCCGCCGGCACCATGGTGCTCGACAACACCATCCTCGATCTGTCGAAGGTGAAGATCCCGATCTACAATCTCGCCACGCGCGAGGACCACATCGCGCCCGCGCAGTCGGTGCTGTACGGCTCGCAGTTCTTCGGCGGCCCGGTGCGCTACGTGCTGGCCGGTTCCGGTCACATCGCCGGCGTGATCAATCCGCCCGCGACCGGCAAATACCCGTACTGGATCAACGACAACATCAACTATCCGACCGTCGAGGACTGGTTGAAGGACGCCCGGGAGCACAAAGGCTCATGGTGGCCGGACTGGCACGCCTGGCTCAAGGCGATCGACGCGGAGACCGTCGCAGCGCGTCCGGTCGGCACCGGCGCCCTGCCGGCGATCGAGGATGCGCCGGGCAGCTATGTCCGCATGCGGGCGTAGCGCATGCGATCACGCCGCAGGCAAGCCCAGCCGGCGGCGTGGTCCGCGAGGCGTTGGCCTGCCCTTTCCAATACGTTATGAATTCAGCGACGGCTGCGCGCAGCCTGCGTCGATTCGATATCATCCGCCGAGGTTGCCGGCGCATCCGCACTGAGAGGACATTGCCATGACGCGAGAGTTATTCTGGCTGACACTGACGGTGATTTTGACCGGCGTGATGTGGATTCCCTACGTGCTGAATCGCTGTCAGGTCCGCGGTCTCGGCGGAGCGATGGCCAATCCGTCGCGCAACGACAAGCCGCATGCCGAATGGGCCAACCGCCTGATGTTCGCGCATGACAACGCGGTGGAGAACCTGATCATCTTCGCGCCGCTGGTTCTGATCCTCAACGCGGCCGACTATTCGAGCAAATGGACGGTGCTGGCTTGCGCGGTCTATTTCTGGTCGCGCGTCGCGCACCTCATCGTCTACGCGATGGGTATCCCGGTTCTGCGCACCCTCGCTTTCGCGGTCGGCTTCCTCGCCCAGGCGGTGCTGGCGCTGGCGATCTTCCGGGCGTTCTGAACCGGCGACATCGCGGTCGGTCAAAAAGAAAGGGACGGCGTCTGCCGTCCCTTTTTATTTGGCGTCAATATGACAGGAAAGGTGGAGTTAATACTGAGTTCACTGTGCCGCGAAGGTCACGGAAACATCGGCGCCTGATCGATGCCGGTGGTCTCGGGAAAACCCAGCATCGCATTCATGTTCTGCACCGCCTGCCCCGACGCGCCCTTGGTCAGATTGTCGAGCGTCGAGACGATGATGGCGCGTCCCGGCTGACGATCGTTGGCGACGCCGATGAACGTCATGTTCGAGCCACGCACATGCCGCGAGTGCGGCGTCTTGCCGAACGGCAGCACATAGACGAACGGCTCCTTCTCGTACTGCTTGACCAAAATCTCATGCAGGTCCTGAGCGGTCTTGCCGCGCCGGCCGCGCACATAGATGGTCGCGAAGATGCCGCGATTCATCGGCGCCAGATGCGGCGTGAAGGTTGCGATCACCTCCTTGCCGGCGGCCTTCGAGAATTCCTGATCGAGCTCCGACATGTGCCGGTGATGGCCGACACCGTAGGCGTTGAAGCCGTCCGATACTTCGGAGAACAGCATCTCCTCGCGCGCCGAGCGGCCAGCGCCGGTCATGCCGGACGCAGCGTCGATCACGATCTCGTCGGTCTCGATCGCCTTGGCTTTCAAAAGCGGGATCAACGGCAGTTGCGCGGTCGTGGTGTAACAGCCGGGATTGGCGACCAGCCGCGCCTTGCGGATATCGCGCCGATAGAATTCGACGAGACCGTAGACCGCCTCCTTCTGCAATTCGAGCGCGTGATGCTCGTGGCCGTACCACTTCGCATAGACCGCGGGATCCTCCAGCCGGAAGTCGGCCGACAGATCGACGATCTTGGTGTCCGGCGCTTTTTCCAGCACGTCCTTCAGAACCTTCTGCGTGGTCGCATGCGGCAGGGCGCAGAAGATCAGGTCGAGCTTTTCCGCCGCCCAGTCGACGTCGTCGATCGCGACGAGGCGCGGCAGATCGTAAGGTGCGAATTGCGGATAGACATCGCCCATCGCCTGCCCGGCGCGACGGTCGGCGGTCAGCAGCGCGATCTGGACGCGCGGATGGCGCAGCAGCAACCGCACCAGTTCGGCGCCGGTGTAACCGGATGCACCGAGGATGCCGACCCTCTTCTTCTCAGCCATGATATCGATCCTTACCCAAGCGAGCTAATTTTAGCGCGCCAGATCAGGTCATGCGGCAGTTTTTAAAGGGAAACAAGATGCCGCGGGCCCTCTCCGGCGGCATGGCAGGTGATCGTCAGACGCGACCGGCCGCACATGCCGTGACAATACGGCTGCGGCGCGTGGAGGTGCTGGTCGAAGTCTTGATCATGGCGCGGATATAAATCCGCATCGCGACAGGGTCAAGGATGATACGGCTGGCAAAGGCGGTCAGACGACGTTCCAGAACCACGCGATGAGGCGCGAAATTCCATCGCCGAACAGCAGCAGGGTCGCCGACCAAACGAATGCCGAGAAAAAATTGGCGAACTGAAAGCGCCAATAGTCCATCTCGAAAATGCCCGCCGCCAACGGCACGGCGGCACGCAACGGTCCGAAGAAACGTCCGATGACGATGCTGGGAACGCCCCAGTCCTCGACGAATTTTTCCGCACGCGGCAGGATTGTCGGGTAACGCGACAAGGGCCACATCCGCGCGACGTTGCCCTTGAACTTGAAGCCGAACCAATAGGACAGCCAGTCGCCAAACCCGGCCCCCAGCGCGCCGGCAATCCAGACCGGCCAGAAACTGAGGTCGCTCGCCCCCACCAGAGCGCCAATGCCGATCAGCGCTCCCCATGCCGGGATCAGCAGGGACACGAAAGCAAGCGATTCACAGAAAGCCAGCACAAAGACGATAGGAGCCGCCCAGGCATGGTGATCGCGGACAAAATTGATCAGTCCGCGAAAAAGCTCATCAAGACCCATGAGGCATCCCAGTTCCCTTCGGCTTTCCGGCCGATATCATCTCTTTCAGCGTCGGGACAAGCACACCGCTCCCGCCCGACAGGCCCCGCAGGATAGGCGTTCTACCACGCGCAGGGGGGCCCGGAATTCAACTTCGATCACGATCTTTCCAGCTATGGCACATTGACCGCGCCAGCACGTGGATACCGGAACCCAAGCCCGACCCCACCTTCAAACACCTTTCAGACGAAGACCGGCCAGAGCGGAAGCCAGGCACGGAATGCGGGCTCCATATTACTGAAGCTGTACAGCATGGCAGGCCAGTCCCAGGCCATCATCGACCAACGTCACCCCGATCATCGCAATTACGACATATTCCTGCCGCTGCAACTGTTGAAATCACGGCAAAAATCGAATTTCGCGGTCCCCTCACCGCCATTCATCTCACCGCGCCGCCATGACATAGTTTGTCGAAACGATTCGGCCTCACCGACCGACCTTTCCGAAATTCTTGTAACAGCGCCACCATCATGACCAGAACCGCCAAGAAGAAAAACGCCGCGGACGACCTCTTCGCGTCCGAGGCCTCCAAATCCCGTCCCACCGCGAAAGGCCCGGCGCGCTTGTCCGGCGCCGAGGCGGGCTATACCGCACGGGATATCGAGGTTCTGGAAGGGCTCGAGCCGGTCCGCCGCCGCCCCGGCATGTATATCGGCGGCACCGACGAGAAGGCGCTGCATCACCTGTTCGCCGAAGTCATCGACAACTCGATGGACGAGGCGCTGGCCGGCCATGCCACTTTCATCGAGGTGCATCTGGGCGCCGACGGCTTCCTCACCGTGACCGACAATGGACGCGGCATTCCGGTCGATCCGCATCCGAAGTACCCCAACAAGTCGGCGCTCGAAGTGATCCTGTGCACGCTGCATGCCGGCGGCAAATTCGACTCCAAGGTCTACGAGACGTCAGGCGGCCTGCACGGCGTCGGCGTGTCGGTGGTCAACGCACTGTCCTCCACGCTGGAGGTCGAGGTCGCGCGCAGCCAGAACCTCTACAAGATGACGTTCGAGCGCGGCAAACCGAAAGGCAAGCTGCAGGATCTCGGCAAGGTTCATAACCGCCGCGGCACCTTGGTGCGTTTCAAACCCGACACCGATATTTTCGGCGCCAAGGCGGCGTTCAAGCCGCAGCGTCTGTTCAAAATGACGCGCTCGAAAGCGTATCTGTTCGGCGGCGTTGAAATCCGCTGGCGCTGCGACCCGGAATTGCTCAAGGGCATCGACGACGTTCCGGCGGAAGACACTTTCCATTTCCCCGGCGGTCTCAAGGATTATCTGGCGGCGGCGATCCATGCCGACACGCTCGTGCATCCGGAGATTTTCTCCGGCAGATCCGGCCGCAACGGCGCACATGGCGCCTGCGAATGGGCGGTGGCGTGGACCGCCGATGCCGATGGCTTCATGTCGTCCTACACCAATACGGTGCCGACGCCCGATGGCGGCACGCACGAGGCCGGCATGCGCAGCGCGTTGCTGCGCGGCCTGAAGGATCACGCCGGCCGTGTCGGCCAGTCCAAGCGCGCGGCGTCGATCACGTCGGAAGACGTGATGACCGGCGCGGCGGTGATGTTGTCGGTGTTCGTGCGCGAACCGGAATTCCAGGGCCAGACCAAGGATCGCCTCGCGACCGCCGAAGCGCAGCGCATCGTCGAACAGGCGATCAAGGACCCGTTCGATCATTGGCTGTCGGGCAATCCGGTTCAGGCCAACAAGCTGCTCGAATTCGTCGCCGAACGCGCCGACGAGCGCCTGCGCCGCCGCGCGGAGAAGGAAGTCTCGCGCAAGACCGCGGTGAAGAAGCTACGGCTGCCGGGCAAGCTCGCCGACTGCACCAACACCGCGGCCGAAGGCTCCGAACTGTTCATCGTCGAAGGCGACTCCGCCGGCGGCAGCGCCAAGCAGGCGCGCGACCGCAAGACGCAGGCGATCCTGCCGCTGCGCGGCAAGATCCTCAACGTCGCCTCCGCCGGACGCGACAAGATCACCGCCAACGCGCAACTCGCCGATCTGATCCAGGCGCTGGGCTGTGGCACCGGTCCGCACTATCGCGAGGAGGATCTGCGCTACGCGCGGATCATCATCATGACCGACGCCGACGTCGACGGCGCGCATATCGCCTCGCTGCTGATCACCTTCTTCTACCGGCAAATGCCGCGCCTGATCGATGGCGGGCATCTGTATCTCGCCGTGCCGCCGCTCTATCGCCTGACCCACGGCAGCAAGACGGTCTATGCGCGCGACGAGCGGCATCGCGACGAACTGCTGAAAGCGGAATTCCACGCCAACGCCAAGGTCGATATCGGACGCTTCAAGGGCCTTGGCGAGATGATGCCCTCGCAGCTCAAGGAAACCACCATGGACCCCAGCAAGCGCATCCTGCTGCGCGTGATGCTGGTGCCCGACGACCGCGAGGGCACCGCGGATTCGGTGGAGCGGCTGATGGGCACCAAGGCCGAAGCGCGCTTCGCCTTCATCACCGAGAAAGCGGAATTCGCGCCGGAGGAATTGCTCGACGTTTAGGCCGCGCTACGTGAATGCACGTGCTCCGGGCGCGGGCCGATCGCGAGCAGCCGTGCCGTCATGCCCTGCAGCACGGGGCATCTACTGATCAGGCGGATCAGCAGCGGCGGCGTCAGATCGGCGCCCGACAGCGCGCGGTTGATGACGCGATTCTGAACCTGGACCTGAATGGCCTGAATGACACGGGTCGGAAACATCCGCCGTTGTTGGACGCGGTCGAGATCGGCGAGCGTCAACCTTTCGCCCGCCGCAAGTTGATCCGCCAGCAGATTGGCCGCCGCCACGGCGTCCTGCACCGCCAGATTGACGCCGACACCGCCGACCGGCGACATCGCATGCGCGGCATCGCCGATGCAGAGCAGTCCGGGCAACGCCCAACGCCTCAGACGGTCGATCTTAACCGACAGAAGCTTGACGTCATCCCAGCTTCGGACATCGCCGATGTGCTCGCGCAGGATCGGCGCCATCTCGGCGACATTGGCGCGAAAATGATCGAGCCCCCTCGCCTTGACCTGATCAATGCCATTCTTGGCGATAACATAGGCGCATTGCCAGTACTGATCGCGATCCAGCGTCACCATCATCTGTCCGGTGCTCAGACGCGCGAACACGCCATCGCTGGTGCCCTGCGCCTTGCCGACCCGAAACCACAGCACGTCGATCGGCGCGCCGATGTCCTCGATCTGAAGTCCCGCCTGGGTGCGCAGGATCGAATGCCGCCCGTCGCAGGCAATGGTGAGGTCGGCGGCAATCCGCACGCGCCCCTTCGGGCCGTTCGCGATCAGGCCGGTTACGCTATCGCCGTCGCGAATGAGTTCGACGGCTTCGGTGCTCTTGCGGACCGACAGGCTCGGAAACCGCCAGCCCTTCTCGTCGAGGAAGTTGAGGAAATCCCATTGCGGCATGAACGCGATGAAGGGACAGGGCGTGTCCAGCCGCGACAGGTCGGCGATGCGGACCGCCGTCGCGCCGAACAGCCCTTCGAGCTTGCTGATTCGCTGATGCGGGACCTTGAGGAAATCCTCAAGCAGGCCGAGCTCCTGCATCACCTTCATGGTCGAGGGATGCACGGTGTCGCCGCGGAAATCGCGAAAGAAATCGGCGTGCTTTTCGAGTACCACGGTGCTGACCCCGGCCCGTCCGAGCAGGTAGCCGAGCATCATCCCGGCCGGTCCGCCCCCGACGACGCAGCAGGTCACCTTGAGCGAAACGGACGGATTCGCGGCCGAAGCATCCATCGGAACCTCCAGACTGGGTCGAAGCGGGTTCTCGACAAACGCCGCGATGCACCTGAAAAGCCAGTGATATTAAGCCTTTCAGGCATTTTTTCTCGCAAATTCGTTGACTTTGGGCAAATCGGAATTATGTTCCGGCCACGCGGCCAGAGTCGAAACGCGACCATCTGATCAGCCGCTTGCCTGCGATTTGACCATCCCCGTGCATATAAGCTTGCCGTTCCGGGGCTGAGCGCAGCAGTTGTTTTCCGGGACGTCCGAACGGCACTCTCGTCTAGAGGCTCAATGTCCTTTTCCAATCTCGGCTTGTCCGACAAGGTGCTCGCTGCCGTGGCGGCGACTGGCTACACCACCCCGACCCCCATTCAAGAACAGGCCATCCCCCACGTTCTCGCCCGCCGCGATGTTCTCGGCATTGCCCAGACCGGCACCGGCAAGACGGCCGCGTTCACCCTTCCCATGATCACATTGCTCGAAAAGGGCCGCGCGCGCGCTTTGATGCCGCGCACGCTGATCCTCGAGCCGACGCGCGAACTCGCGGCGCAGGTGAAAGAGAACTTCGATCGCTACGGCGCCGGCCAGAAGCTCAACGTGGCGCTGCTGATCGGCGGCGTGTCGTTCGGCGATCAGGACATGAAACTGTCGCGAGGCGTCGACGTGCTGATCGCAACCCCCGGCCGCCTGCTCGATCACACCGAACGCGGCAAGCTCCTGCTGACCGGCATCGAGGTGCTGGTGATCGACGAAGCCGACCGCATGCTCGACATGGGCTTCATTCCGGATATCGAGCGCATCTGCAAACTGGTGCCGTTCACCCGGCAGACGCTGTTCTTCACCGCGACGATGCCGAATGAAATCCGTCGCATTACCGAGACCTTCCTGCACAATCCGGTGAAGGTCGAGGTTTCCAAGCCGGCCTCCACCGCCGTGACCGTGACGCAATCACAAGTGTCCGTCGGCCGCGAGGCGCACGAAAAGCGCGAGGTGCTGCGCCAACTCCTGCGCGATGCCAAGGACCTGCAGAACGCGATCATCTTCTGCAACCGCAAGCGTGACGTCGCGATTGTTTACAAGTCGCTGCAGAAGCACGGCTTCAGCGTCGGCGCATTGCATGGCGATATGGACCAGTCGGCGCGCATGGCCTCGCTGGAGCAATTCCGCAAGGGCGAACTGCCGCTGCTGGTCGCCTCTGACGTGGCCGCCCGCGGCCTCGACATCCCGGAAGTCAGCCACGTCTTCAACTTCGACGTCCCGCACCATCCCGACGACTACGTTCACCGTATCGGTCGTACTGGCCGCGCCGGGCGGCTCGGCACCGCAATGACGATCGTCTCGCCCGCCGATCAGAAGTCGGTCCTGGCGATTGAAAAGCTGATTGGTCAACCGATTCCGCGCGCAGAGGGGCCCGCCGTCTCTCCCGCGCTTCAACCCGCTGAACAGCTTGAAGAAACCGCTGATGCCGGGCCGGAACAACGCCGTCCCCGTCGCGAGCGGCAACGCACCCGCGGGGGCCGCGGCAAATCCAAGCAAGGCACGTCCACGCAAAGCACGCCCGTGTCTTCGCAAATCGCAGCCATCCAGCCTCCGTCGATCGGCCGCATTCCCGCAGCCGCGGTCGCGGCTTCGCATGAGCAACATGCGGAGCCCGCCGATCATTCGCATCTGCCGGCATTTCTGCTGCGCCCTGTCCGCGCGCGAAACTGACGCTACCTGTAACGCGCGAGATGTCTCGCGCGTTTACCCGTCCTTCATCCTCCTCCCTTAGCGTTCCCCCGTATTTTGGAACTTTTTATTATGGGCGAGCCGGCAGAATCCGGCTTTCAGGGACGCTGAACGTGACCGGATCGCTGGACGAGCATGAGCGCACCATGGCGTTCGCCGAAGTCGCGCTGGGCCAGATCAAGGCCCTGCGGCAGACGGCAGTCCCGCGGAATTACGAGATCTGGTACGTCTACGCGACCGGATACAATCCTGCCCTCAACAAGATCATCAACGAAACGCTGTCGCGCAACGGACAGTTGAGCGAAGCGGATCTCGATCAGATCTACGAAACTTACCTTTCGCAATTCAAGGCCTCGGAGCGGATCGACAAGGTCGGCTCCTGCGTCATCCACGAGATCGACGATGTGATGGTCCTCATCACCGATGTGCTCGGCATCTCGGCGAATTTCGGCAACAATCTCGAAGGCGCATCACAAAAGCTCGTTGCTGCGAAAAGTCTCGAGCAGGTGAGATCGGTCGTTGAGATGCTGCTGACCTCGACGCACGAGATGCGCGAAACCAACAAGGTCCTGGAGCAGCGGCTGACGCGATCGCGGCAGGAAATCGGCAATCTCCAGCAGAACCTCGAAGCCATTCGCGCCGAAAGCCTGACCGATCCGCTGACCGGACTCGGCAATCGAAAATCCTTCGACCGCGCCATCGAAACCGCCGTCGAGCACACCAGAGAAAATGGCCAGCCGCTATCCTTGCTGATGATCGATATCGATCACTTCAAGTCGTTCAACGACAATTTCGGACACTTGACCGGCGATCAGGTCCTTCGCCTGGTCGCCATGGCGTTGAAACACAGCGTCAAAGGACAGGACATCACCGCCCGTTACGGCGGCGAGGAGTTCGCCGTCATCTTACCGAACACCGCGCTCCGTCAGGCCCTGACGGTCGCCGACAATGTCCGGCGCTCGGTGATGTCCAAGCAGCTCAAGAAGAAATCGACCGGCGAAATTCTAGGGCGCGTCACGATTTCCGCTGGAGTCTCCATGCTCCAGCCCGGCGATAGCGCCCACTCTCTGATTGATCGCGCCGACGCCTGTCTCTATGCGGCAAAACGCAATGGCCGCAACCGCGTGATCTGTGAGGTCGACCCCGAATTCGTCCCCAACAGTCAGATTCACGTCGCCTGACCGATCCAGCAGCACATCGTCCGTGTCGAAATCCCCGGATCAGCCGTCGATCTTCGCAGGCGCCAGCTCAACCGATTCGCCGCAGCCGCATGAGCTGGTCTGGTTCGGATTGTTGAACACGAACTGAGCCGACATCCTGTCGACCTTGAAGTCCATCTCGGTGCCGAGCAGAAACAGCACGGCCTGCGGATCGACCAGCACCTTGACGCCCTTGTCCTCCACCACCTCATCGGTTGGCTGGATATCGCGCGCGTATTCGACGGTGTATTCCATTCCGGCGCAGCCACCCTTCTTGATGCCGACCCGCAGGCCGACGATCTCCGAATCGGCGCGCGCCGTCAGTTCGCGAACGCGATGAGCCGCAGCCTCGGTAAGTCGCATCACCTGCGGGCGGGGGCGAACACTGGCCATCCTGGTCATCTCCTTATGCCGGGCTCGACTCCCGACACTCCGCCAACTTAATCCTGATTTGCCGGATGTGAAGGGACGAAACCGTCGCGACCATGCCAAAACGGCCTCTTTTGACGGAACTTCATTCTAGAAAATAACCAAACAAAACCAAAATGTTGCAAATTAACCAGCCGCGACGTTTCAACGCTTGGCCTTGGCCCGGAATTGTCGTCCTTTGCATTTTTGCTGAGGAAAGCCACTGATGAAACGATACATCCTGACCATCGCCGCGGCCTTGATGCTTGCCGGTACCATCTCGGCCGCGAAAGCCAATGATGACTTCTCGCCCTACGGCACCTCTAAGGCTGACCTGCACGAATATCCGGTGATCGATGCCGTGTTCGATGCGAACTACACCAAGCCCGAGGACCTCAATCTGCTCTACGCCTTCGTCAAGAACACGATGAAGCCACTGAAGGGCAAGATGGTCGTGGTCACTCACGGGCCCGAACTGCGCGCGTTCGCCAAGGAGAACTACACGAAGTACCAGGGCATCATGGACAAGATGAAGGAACTGGCCGACGCCGGCGTGGAATTCCGGATGTGCCATAACGCGCTGCGCGCAGCGGGTTTCAAGGCCGACGACTTCCACGGTTTCGTCACGGTCGTGCCCGCTGGTTTCCCCGAGATCGCCTATCTGCAATCGAAGGGATTCCGCTACATCAATCCGACCCCGTATTCTCCGGCCAATGTTCGCTACATCGACCATCCGGAGTTGAAGAAGTCGAACTGATCGACCGCTCCGAGAGCGCGCCGTCATGAAACAACAAGCCTGATTCAGGAATGCTGAATCAGGCTTGTGTGATTTGCGTCCGGAAGATCGCCGGGCGAGCTCCGCCGAAGTCCGTCACCACATGTTCAGAACGAGACGCGCTTCATCCGACATGCGGTCCGGAGTCCAGATCGGCTCCCATACCACGTTCACACTGACTGGGCCGACGCCCGCTACACTCGCCACCGCGTTCTCGACCATGGTCGGCAACTCGCCCGCCGCAGGACAATTCGGCGTGGTCAACGTCATGTCGACGGTCACCGCCCGGTCGTCCTTGATATCGACCTTGTAGATCAGGCCGAGCTCGTAGATATCCGCCGGGATTTCCGGATCATAGGCCGTCTTCAGCGCCGCGACGATATCCCCGCCAAGGCGTTCGGTTTCCTCGGGCGGCAGCGCGGACTGCGTATCGACCTTGTTGGGGATCGGCGTCGCCTCGGCCGCAGCCGGTTCGGAATGCGTGGTGTCACTCATGAGAAAAGCTCCCGCGCCTTGATCAGCGCTTCCGCGAACTGGTCGACTTCCGCGCGCGTATTATACATTCCAAAGGATGCGCGGCAGGTCGCAGTGACGTTGAATCGTTCCAAAAGCGGCATGACACAATGGGTGCCGGCCCGCACCGCAATCCCGGCCCGGTCGATCACGGTTGCGATATCGTGCGGATGAGCACCCTTCATCTCGAATGAGATCACCGGCCCCTTACCCTGCGCGTTGCCAATGATGCGCAGCGAATTGATCTCGCGCAAACGATCGGTTGCGTAGGTCAAAAGATCATGCTCGTGCCGTGCGATGCGGTCCTTACCGATCGAATTGACATAGTCGATCGCGGCGCCAAGGCCGATCGATTCCACGATCGCCGGCGTTCCGGCCTCGAACTTGTGCGGCGGATCGCCATAAGTCACCCAGTCTCGCGCAACTTCGCGGATCATCTCACCGCCGCCATTGTAAGGGCGCATCGCGACCAGATGATCGTACTTCGCATACAGGACGCCGATGCCGGTCGGCCCGTAAACCTTGTGGCCGGTGAAGACGTAGAAATCGCAGTCGATGTCCTGCACGTCGACAGTCAGATGCACCGCACCCTGGCTGCCATCCACCAGCACCGGAATGCCGCGTCCATGCGCGATCTTAACCACGTCCTTGACCGGGACGATGGTGCCGAGCGCATTCGACATCTGCGTGATCGCGACCAGCTTCGTTTTCGGCGTCAGCAGCTTCTCGAACTCGTCGATCAGGAAATTGCCTTCGTCATCGATCGGCGCCCATTTGATCACCACGCCATGGCGCTCGCGCAGGAAATGCCACGGCACGATATTGGAGTGGTGCTCCATGATCGAGAGGACGATCTCGTCGCCCTCTTTCAGATTGGGCTCGCCCCATGACGAGGCGACCAGATTGATCGCCTCGGTCGCGTTGCGCGTGAAGATGATCTCCTCGGTGCGCTTCGCGTTGATGAATTGGGCTACGCGCGTACGTCCGCCTTCATAGGCGTCGGTCGCGGCATTGGCGAGATAATGCAGCCCGCGATGGACGTTGGCGTATTCGCTCTTGTAGGCCTGCGTCATCCGGTCGAGCACGGCGTTCGGCTTCTGCGCCGACGCCGCGTTGTCCAGATACACCAGCGGCTTGCCATAGACCTTGAGCGCGAGCGCAGGAAAGTCGGCGCGAACCCTGTCGACGTCATAGGTACCGTTGGCGACCGCGGGATGCATGTCAGCCTCGTGTCGCCAGCCATCGCTCCGCGGTGGCAACTGCAAACTCGCGCAGATCGTCGTTGACGATCGACTCGATCGCCTCGCCGACAAACGCCGTGATCAGAAGCGCCTGCGCTTCCTTTTCCGGAAGGCCGCGGGCCCGCAGATAGAACAGCAGGTCCTCGTCCAGCGCGCCGGTGGTGGCGCCATGACCGCAGCTCACATCGTCGGCGAAGATTTCCAGCTCGGGCTTGTTGTCCACCTCGGCTTCATCCGAGAGCAGCAATGCGCGCGTCATCATCTTGCCGTCGGTCTGCTGCGCGTCGGGACGCACGATGATGCGGCCCTGGAATACCGAATGGGCGCGCGCATCCAGCGCAGCGCGGAAGGTTTCGCGGCTCGTACAGCCGGGCACGGCATGATCGACCAGCAACGTGGTGTCGCCATGACGCTGGCCGCCGAGCAGATTGACGCCATTGGTCGTGAGCTCCGACCCCTCGCCCTTAAAGGTCACGAAGCCCTGATAGCGGCTCACCCTGGCGCCGTGCGTGAGGCAGAACGTGTTCAGCCTGGTCTTGGCGCCGAGCGTGAAGATCGCGGTCGTGATGTTCGCCGCATCGAGTGCGTCTTCCATCAGACGGACGTGCTGTACCTCGGCGTTGTCGCCGATCCAGACCACGATGGAATCGTGAGATTGATAGGTCTTTGCACCCTCGGCAGCAGCGAAGCTTTCGACCAGGGTCACGTTGGTGCCCTTTCCGATCTTCACCAGCGACCGGGTGACGGCAGAGGTGTCCGAACTTGTCGCGACATGAACGATGTGAAGCGGCTTGGTCAGCGAAACGCCGTCCGCCACATCGATCATCACGCCGTCGGTCGCAAGCGCGGTGTTCAGCGAGATCATCGCGTCGGACGCGACGCTGGTCTGCAGCAGGTCGGCGCGAACGGCGTTGTCCTTGTTCTCGAGCACGTCACGCAGGACGCGAAGGCTGACGCCCTTCTCCAGCCCGCTCACGTCCGACAGTTGCGGCACGAACGTGCCGTCGACCAGAACGAACTTCTGCGTTCCATTGATCCCGAGCGCCTTGACGGCCGCGCCGGCGCGCGCGAGCGCCGCCTGATCCGGGGCCGGCGCCAGCGGCGCGACCTCGCGCAGCAGCGCGCGCAGATCGGTGTATTTCCACTCCTCGATCCGTCGGTGAGGCAAGCCGCGACGCGCGAAATCGTCGAATGCGGCCCGGCGCATGGTGGCGACAGGTCCCACGCCCGGCAACCGTCCCTTCGCGGACGTGAATAGCTCGTCCTGCGCGGTGTTGGATGTGGCCAATGCAATATTCATCGATCAAGCCATTCTTTTGTTGGCGGACTTTGTCTCTGCGTATGCCGCGAGCGCGATCCGGTGTCGGACGCGCCGCATGCGCCTTACGCCGCCTTGTCTTCAAACTGCGCGTAGCCCGACTTCTCGAGCTCGAGCGCGAGATCCTTGCCGCCGCTTTTCACCACGCGGCCCTTCGACATCACATGCACGAAGTCCGGAATGATGTAGTTGAGCAGGCGCTGATAGTGGGTGATCACGACCATCGCGCGACCCTTCGAACGCAGCGAATTGACGCCATCCGCCGCGATGCGGAGCGCGTCGATGTCGAGGCCGGAATCCATCTCGTCGAGAATGCACAGGCTGGGCTCGAATAGCGCCATCTGCAGCACTTCGTTGCGTTTCTTCTCGCCGCCGGAGAAACCGACATTGACGCCGCGCTTGAGCATGTCCTGTGGAATGCTGAGACGCGCCGAGACTTCACGCACCTTCTTGAGAAAGTCCGGCGTGGAATACTCGCCCTCGCCACGCGCCTTACGCTGCGCGTTCAGCGCCGTGCGCAGGAACGTCATGGTCGCAACGCCGGGGATTTCCACCGGATACTGGAACGCGAGGAACACGCCCTTGGCGGCGCGCTCGTTGGGCTCCATTTCCAGCAGGTTCTCGCCCTTGAACAGGATTTCGCCGGCTGTGACCTCATAACCGGGCTTGCCGGCGATGACGTGGCTGAGGGTGGACTTGCCGGACCCGTTCGGACCCATGATGGCGTGAACTTCGCCTTCATTCACTGTGAGGTCGAGACCATGCAGAATCTCATTCTCCTCGACCTGAACCTTGAGGCCTTTAACTTCGAGCAACGCGGTCATCCCACACTTCCTTCCAGCGAGATCGAGATCAGCTTCTGCGCCTCGACTGCAAATTCCATCGGCAATTGCTGCAACACGTCCTTGACGAAACCGTTCACCACGAGACCGATGGCTTCTTCCTGCGAGAGGCCGCGCTGGATGCAGTAGAACAGCATGTCTTCGGAGATCTTCGACGTCGTCGCCTCATGTTCAAAATGAGCCGACGAATTCTTGGCCTCGATATACGGCACGGTGTGCGCACCGCATTTGTCGCCGATCAGCAGCGAGTCGCACGCGGTGAAGTTGCGCGTGTTGGCCGCCTTGCGATGGGCGGTGACGAGACCGCGATAGGTGTTCTGCGACTTGCCGGCGGCGATACCCTTCGAAATGATGCGGCTCGAAGTGTTGCTGCCGAGATGGATCATCTTGGTGCCGGAATCGACCTGCTGGAAGCCGTTCGAGATTGCGATCGAGTAGAACTCGCCCTGCGAATGATCGCCACGCAGGATGCAGCTCGGATACTTCCAGGTGATCGCCGAGCCGGTCTCGACCTGGGTCCACGAAATCTTGGAGCGCTTGCCGCGGCAGTCGCCACGCTTGGTGACGAAGTTGTAGATGCCGCCCTTGCCTTCCGAGTTGCCCGGATACCAGTTCTGCACCGTGGAGTACTTGATCTCGGCATCGTCGAGCGCGACGAGTTCGACCACGGCGGCGTGAAGCTGGTTCTCGTCGCGCTGCGGCGCGGTGCAACCTTCGAGGTAGCTTACATAGGCGCCCTTGTCGGCGATGATCAGCGTGCGCTCGAACTGGCCGGTGTTACGCTCGTTGATGCGGAAATAGGTCGACAGCTCCATCGGGCAGCGCACGCCCTCCGGCACATAGACGAACGAGCCGTCGGAGAACACCGCCGAATTCAGCGTCGCAAAGAAATTGTCGGAGGTCGGCACGACCGAACCGAGATACTTCTTCACCAGATCGGGATGCTCGCGGATCGCTTCCGAAATCGGCATGAAGATCACGCCGGCCTTCTTCAGCTCCGCTTGGAACGTGGTGGCGACAGACACCGAATCGAACACCGCATCGACCGCGACGCGGCGCTCACCTTCCGGCTTCACCACGCCTTCGAGCACCTCGACCTCACGCAGCGGAATGCCGAGCTTCTCATAGGTCTTGAGAATCTCGGGATCGATCTCGTCGAGCGAGCCGACCGACTTCTTCTGTTTCGGCGCCGCGTAATAATAGAGATCCTGATAGTCGATCTTCGGATACTCGACGCGCGCCCAGGTCGGCTCTTCCATGGTCAGCCAGCGGCGATAGGCCTCGAGCCGCCATTCCAGCATCCAGGCCGGCTCGTTCTTCTTGGCTGAAATGAATCGGATGGTGTCTTCGGTCAGACCGCGGGGGGCTTTTTCCGACTCGATCTGAGTCTCGAACCCATAACGATACTGATCGACGTCGATCTCGCGAACGCGATCGACCGTCTCTTGTACGGCTGGCATTTTAACTCTCCGCTCGCGGTTTCAAGGACCGCAGTGGGAACTTCTGGCATTTCGTTCGTTCTTGAAATAGCCCCTTTTTTAGAGCCATTCAAGCGACCGTCTGACGTTCCTTACCTAATACGCCAGCCAGCTTTCTCCAAGCCTTTAGAGCACCCTCGATATCCCCCTCGGTGGTGTCCCAGCCAAGGCTTAGCCGTAAAGCGCCTTGCGCAAGAGCAGGTTCAGCCCCCATTGCGGCCAGCACATGGGAGGCTTGCACCTTTCCGGACGAGCAGGCCGAACCGGAGGATACCGCAATCCCCTCCAGATCGAAGGCGATCACGGCGGTTTCGGCTTTCATTCCGGGCCGGGAAAACAGGGTTGTATTGGCGAGTCGCGGAGCCCCTTCGGAAAAGATCACGACGTCCCGATCCGCGGCCCGCAAGCCGCTCTCCAGGTGGCTCCGCAAGGCTTCCATACGGGACTGGGCCGCCTCGCGCGTCGCCAGCGCCGCCTTCACCGCCGCGCCAAATCCGGCAATTCCGGGAACATTCTCGGTTCCGGCCCGGCGCCGCTTTTCCTGGCCGCCGCCCGCAATCAGCGGCTCCAGCCCGGCTACGCCCTCCGCCATCACCAGAGCGCCGACGCCCTTCGGACCACCGATCTTGTGTGCAGAAACCGTAAGAAGATCGGCTCCTAACTCACTCAGATCAATAGCCATCCGACCAAACGCCTGAACCGCGTCGACATGCAGCAGGCCGCCCGCCGCATGGACAATCGGGGCAACACGGGAAATTGGCTGAATCGCTCCGGTCTCATTGTTGGCCAGCATGACCGAGACCAACGCGGGCGGTTCCCGGACCAACATCGCCTCGAGCCGCGCGATGTCCACCACGCCGGATTGATCGACCGGAACCCGAACGATCCCGGTCCCGGCGAACCGGCCACCGGCCAGCACCGACGGATGCTCGACCGCCGAGACCATAAGCCGCATCAGCGGCTCGCCGCCGCTTGGGTGCAACCCGGGCGCCAGCGCCAGCGCATTGGCTTCCGTTCCACCTGACGTGAAAATCACATTATGCGGCTTGGCTCCCGTAGCCGCCGCCAGCACGGCGCGGGCATCCTCGACCATCCTGCGGGCGGCGCGGCCCTCCGAATGCACGGACGAAGGATTCCCTGCCAGATCCCACGCCTCGGCCATCGCCGCCTTCGCCTCAGGCCGCAGCGGCGCGGTTGCATTCCAGTCGAGATAGATTCGCTTGCCCGTCATCACGGCAACATCAGATTTAAACTCGCCAACCACCGGGCCCGCCGGGCGCCGACGCCGGATTTTCCGAAATTGCCCCATTTTATAACAAGCTAACGCGGCGATAGCGCGCGCAAGATGCTTGCTTTTTGCCCCATGGCCTATGGTAGAACGCGGCCCTCAGCGGGTTCACGTTCGCCCTGCACCGGTTCTGGCCGATACCGTTCCACGTTGGCTGTCAGGATGCTCCGGCCGGCATAACGTCGATCGAACATATCAGGAAACTTTGATGCCTGAAGTCATTTTCACTGGCCCGGCGGGCCGTCTCGAAGGCCGCTATCACCCGGCAAAGCAGAAGAACGCTCCGATTGCGATGGTGCTGCATCCGCACCCGCAATTTCAGGGCAACATGAATCACCCGATCGTCTATCAGGTTTACTACTCCTTCGTGGCGCGCGGCTTCTCCGTGCTCCGGTTCAATTTCCGCGGCGTCGGCCGCAGCCAGGGCTCGTTCGACCACGGCACCGGTGAATTGTCCGATGCCGCCGCGGCGCTCGACTGGGCGCAGACCATCAATCCCGAGGCCCGCGCCTGCTGGGTGGCCGGCTTCTCCTTCGGCGCCTGGATCGGCATGCAGCTTCTGATGCGCCGTCCGGAGGTCGAGGGCTTTATTTCCATCGCGCCCGAGCCGAACCGCTACGATTTCTCGTTCCTCGCGCCCTGCCCGTCGTCCGGCCTGATCGTCCATGGCGACAAGGATATCGTGGCTCCCGCCAAGGACATCACCACGCTGGTCGAGAAGCTAAAGACGCAAAAAGGCATTGTGATCGAGCAGCAGATCATTCCCGGCGCGAACCACTTCTTCCAGGATCGGCTCGAACCGCTGATGGAAGCGGTGACCGGCTATCTCGACATGCGGCTTGCCAACGTCCGCTGACGTAGCGCTCTCAAAACATCACGGCTTCGCCAGCACGCCGCCGCTAAGCGGCGCGCTGACGCCTGTGGTGCCGGGGAATGTCAGCGGCAGCCCTTTGAGGCTGCGCACGGCGAGAAAAGCGAACGCCTGCGCCTCGATGGCATCGCCCGACCAGCCCAGATCGCGGCCGGTCAGAAGCCTGGCGGGCGCGACCTTCTCGCTTAGCATGCGCACCAAGGTCGGATTGTTGGCGCCGCCACCCACTACGATCCAGCTCTTGGGGCGCGCCGGAAGATGTTCGGCGATGCGCGCGATCGACACCGCCGTGAAAGCAGTGAGGGTCGCCGCGCCGTCCTCCACGGACATGCCTTCGACATCGAACGCGGCGAAATCGTTGCGATCGAGCGATTTCGGCGGCCTCGCCGCAAAAAATGGATGCGCCATGGCGCGTGCGATCCAGTCCCGGTCGGGCCGGCCGCGGGCCGCATATTCGCCGCCGCGATCGATCGCAACGCCCGTCCGGCGCAGCATGAAATCGTCGAGCAGCGCGTTGCCCGGCCCGGTATCGCAGGCGATCAACACATCGTTGTTGATGTAGGTGACATTGGCGACACCGCCAATATTGACGACCACGACCGGCTCGCCACATCCAGCCGTCCGAACCAGCGCGCAGTGATAGACCGGCACCAGCGGCGCGCCCTGCCCGCCAGCCGCGACATCGGCGGCCCGCAGGTCATGCACCACTGGCAGATCCAGCGCGCGCGCAAGCGCGCCGCCATCGCCGATCTGCACGGTCAATCGCGCCTCGGGCCGATGCAGAACAGTCTGGCCGTGAAAGCCGACAACCTCGACGCTATCGCGCAGCAGGTTCTGCTGACGCAGGAAATCCTCGACAGCCCCGGCATGCGCCTGCGTCACCAGCCTCTCCGCCTCGGCGATAACCCCGGGCCGTGCTTTGCGGTCCGTCATCGACCGGGCGGCCGCCAGAGCCTCGCGCAGGATCGCGCGCTCGGCATCGCTATAGGCGCGATAGCCGGTCGGCCCGAAAGCCGCGATCGTCTCGCCATCGGTTTCGATCAGCGCGATATCCACCCCGTCGAGGGAGGTGCCGCTCATCAAGCCGATTGCCCTGAAAACCATCGCCAATGCCCTGAAAACTTGTCCCGGTGGACGGCTTCCTATAATCCAGCGGGACCATGGCTGCTCCCGTCCCACAATGCGGCCGATCCGTTACCGTCCCGTCAAAGCCGCAGCCATGACCGCCTTCAAATCCGATTTTCTCAACGTCCTGCAACAACGCGGGCTGATCCACCAGATTTCGGACCCGGAGGGTCTGGACGCCGCCTGCTGCAAGGGACCGATCACCGGCTATGTCGGCTATGACGCGACCGCGACCAGCCTGCATATCGGCAACCTGATCTCGGTGACCATGCTGTACTGGCTGCAGCAGACCGGGCACCGGCCGATCACGCTGATGGGCGGCGGCACCTCGATGGTGGGCGATCCCTCGTTCCGCGACGAGCAGCGCAAGATGCTCAACGAGGAAACCATCGCCGCCAACATCGAAGGCATCAAGAAAATCTTTGCGCGCATCCTGCGCTATGGCGACGGTTCGACCGATGCCCTGATGATCAACAATGCCGACTGGCTGCTGAAGCTGAACTATGTCTCGTTCCTGCGCGAGGTCGGACGGCATTTTTCGGTGAACCGCATGCTGTCGTTCGACAGCGTGAAGCTGCGGCTCGACCGCGAGCAGTCGCTGTCGTTCCTTGAATTCAACTACATGATCATGCAGGGCTACGACTTCGTCGAGATCAACCGCCGTTACGGCTGCATCCTGCAGATGGGTGGCTCCGATCAATGGGGCAACATCATCAACGGCGTCGATCTCAGCCACCGCATGGGCGGCGCACAGCTCTACGCATTGACCACGCCGCTGCTCACCACCTCGTCCGGCGCCAAGATGGGCAAGACCGCAAAGGGCGCGGTGTGGCTCAATGGCGACCTCTTCAGCCCCTATGATTTCTGGCAGTACTTCCGCAATACCGAGGATGCCGATGTCGGCCGCTTCCTGAAAGTGTTCACCCGCCTACCGCTTGACGAGATCGCGTGGCTCGAAAAGCTCGGCGGCTCGGAAATCAACGAAGCCAAGAAGATTCTTGCGACCGAGGCCACAGCCGTGGTGCATGGACGCGAAGCCGCCGATCAGGCAGCCGAGACCGCGCGACGGACGTTCGAGGAAGGCTCCATCGCGCAGAACCTGCCGACACTGGAGATCGCGCGCGCCGAGCTGGACGCCGGGATCGGCGTGCCGGTGCTGTTCGTGAAGGCAGGGCTGGTGGCTTCGAACGGCGAAGCGCGGCGTCAGATCAAGGGTGGCGGCCTGCGCGTCAACGACGCTCCGGTCAACGACGAGAAGATGACGCTGACATCGCAAAACCTCACCGCCGAGGGCGTGATCAAGCTGTCGATGGGGCGCAAGCGCCATGTTCTGGTGAAGCCGGTCTGAGACCGGCTTTACGTCGATAGCCCCAACTTTGAGCTGACGTCAGTTCGCCGCACCGAAATCGTTCTGCGAATTCTGCCGCCCCGTGCCGAACTCGAAGATCTTGCGGAACACGCCCGGCGCCATCGCAGAGATCGGATTGACGCGCAGCACCGGAGCGCCCGGCGTGCCGACCACCTCGTAGGTGATGCCGATCAGACCTTCATTGCTGCCGCCGCCGAGCACGAGCCCGACGATCGGAATTTGCCCGAACATGTTGTTGAGGCCGTACATCGGCACAAAGGTGCCGCTCATGCGCACCTGGTTGGCCGGATAGTTGATGTCGCCCTCGATGGTGGCGCCGACGGCCGGACCGCGCACGACGCCATCCTTGATCCGAAGCTGCCCGGTCTGGCGGGTGAACTCGGCGCGCATGCGCTGGAAACTCACTCCGCTAGGGGTCCCGCCGCCGCCGTTGGACACCACGCGATCGAGCGCCGCCTCGCCCTTGACCGTGAAGTTGCTGACGTTGAGCAAGCCCTCCTGCGGCGCGCCATCCGGGGTTGGGGGATCCATCGCCACCCACATCTGTCCGCCGAACATCTTTGCGTAGGTGTCGGTGAAGCGGAAGAACGCGCCCGCGTCGTTGGTCTCGACATAAAGCAGTTCGCGACCTTGCGGCCTCGCGCGCAGGCTGCCGTTGATCGGCGTGTCGCGGCCGAGCTTGCCCGCGAGCGAGAAGGTCCGGATCGTTCCGTTGCGGCGCGACAGCTTGATATCCACGCCGCGGATCGCCTCGCCATAGAAACCGGCAACTGCACCCAGCTTGGCGTCGATATCGACGTCGCCAAGCTTCTGTTTCGATTTGCTGTCCGTGGTGTTGCCGGACATCGCACCCTTGATGAAGCCACGCCCGTCGAACACATCGCCGCGCAACGTCACCTTCAACGTACCATCGGCCACCCGCTCCGCCTTCAATGACGCCTTGTCGCCTTCCGAGGGATTGAAGGTCGGGAAGATCGCACTGACAAGATCGTTGTTCTGATCGACTTCGACGGCGCCGCGGATCAGCGCGCCGTTGCCTTCAATCAGCACATCCTCGAACCGCGTCCCTTGCGGTTTTTGCACGACATTGAGCGTCAGCCGGCTCGCCTTGCCGGACACCTTGGTCCAGCCCGGCAGGATGTTGTCGATCTTCGCCGCCGTGAGGTCGGCTTCCACACCAAAGCGGCTGTCATGCTCGCCGGTGCCAATCTTGCCGCTCAGCTTGACCGGGATCGCGCCGCTTACGCCCGGCCCCAGATCGACGCCCAGCTTGGCGCGCGCGGCATCGTCGAGCGTTGCAGCCAGGCGCACATCGGCGTCGCCATCGGCATTCTTGCGGTAGTCCAGCGCGGCCGGCTGTCCGGCGATCTTGACGTCGCCCTTGACCCGGTAGCCCTGATTATCGGCCATCACCTTGAGGGAGTTGGCTTCGAGCTTCTGGTTCAGCGCCAGCTTGTCGACCGCGAGCGCGCCGAGATCGACGTTGATGGCGTAGGACGTCTCTTCCTTGGTCAGCGCGTTCTTGAGCGGCATCTTGAGCGTGACCTGCGCGACGACATTGCCCTTGCTGGTGTTGGGATCGATCGCCGTCTGGTTGACATCGCTCAGACGCTCGGACTGCAACACCTCCGCCGCGGCCGGCACCGGCCCCTCGATACGGAAACGCACGCGCGCGGGCGCGGGCTTCGGCACCAGATCGGGTACTTCAAACACCACGTCGGACACATTGAGCTTGCGGCCGGCCGGCGTATCGACGCCGCCCTGACCGATGGTCACGGTCGCGGTGCGCCCGGTGATATGCCCCTTCATGTCGGCGTCGCGAACCGAGGGCAGCCCATCGAGCGGATGCAGCACGACATTGGTGGCGGCGAAGTTGACGGACAGCCCGCCATCCGGAATCGGCGGCCCGCCACGCGCCAGCGTGTGAACCGGCGCGTTCACCGCGATATCGAGCTGCTGCAACGACCCACTGGCGATACGCTGGATGGTCCATTCACGAACTTCAGGCACCACCAGAATGGGCCAGATATTCTTCAGCACGGTCGCCGACATCGGCGTGCCGGCAAGTCCCAGCGTGACGCGCGTCTCCGGCGTCGAATAATCGATGCTGCCGGACCCCGCAATTCCGACATCGCCATTGCTGATGTCGCATTGCGTCAGCAGCACCCGCCGCTTCTCGGTATCGAAGCGAACCCGGACGGAAACGCGATTGAAGATCACCGGATTGGCGTTGTTGACGTCGGTCAGCACGATGGTGCCGCCGCTGAGGCCGAGCTGCCAGTTCGGCACCCTGTCGTTCGGCGGCTCAAGGTGGGCGAGCAAGGTCAGGCGGTTCGAGCCCGATGTGATCTGGAACGGCGCGACCATTACGCGCCGGCCCGCATCCCATTCGATCTTCATGTCCATGCGATCGACATGCATCGGATATTCGGGCGTGTTGCGGTCGATCAGATCGCCTTTGCCGATCGAGACATCGCCGGCAAGATAGGTCGGCAGACCGTCGCGCCCGACCTCGCCGCGAACCATGCCGCTCAGCGCCATCCCGTCGGTGGTGAAGCTGAAATCCTTCAGACGCGCCGCGAGCAGCAGGTTTTTGCTCGGTACCTTGTCGGCCGCGATCTCGAACGAACGAACGCCATTGGATGGCGCGCCGACACCGACCTTCAGCGTCCAGGCGTTCGCTCCCTCCTCACCCACCGACATGGCGACCCCACCCGCGGCCGGCCGGCGCAGACTGAGGCTGATATTCTCAAACTTGAAACTGCTCTTGCTTTGCTGATCGTCGACCGACAGTACGCCGCTGCGCAGGCCGATCTCATTGAGGCTCTGGCCGTCGAGCCCCTTCGATCCGGCGGTATCGAGCCATTCCAGCAGGGCAAGGATACCGCTCGTCGCCGCCTGGGTCGCATCGGCCGGGAGCGGCGTCGGCAGAGGCGCGGAAGGCACGGACGCCTCTTGACCCGATACCGCAGCGCTGGTGCCGACCTGCTTGACTGGGACCTTGCCGGTCGCCAGCGGCTGGGTGGTGCCTGCGGTGGTGACGATGATTTCGCCGTCGGCGGTGATGCGGACCGACAATTCGGCCCCGACCAGCCGCAGGCTTTCCGCGCGCAACCGGCCGATCAGAAGCGCCATGCCCGACAGTCTGACCTCGGCCTTCGGCGCGGTGGCGACAATGGCGTGACTACGATCGCGCACCACGATGTCGCGCAGTCTCACCGCAATCCTGATGCGTCCGGCCCGCTCGATCTGGGTGCCACCGACTTCGACGGTATGATCGCGACCCAGATTTTCCTCGATGGCTGAGGCAAGCCAGGGCGTAAAGATGTCGAGATTGATCGGCCCGGCCCCGAGCCGCAGCCACACGCCGCCAAATGCAATTGCAGCCAGCACTGCCAGGCCGGCCAGAGTCAGCGTGAGATGACGAACCCACGGCGTGCCGAACAGACCATGGCTCAGCCGCCCAAGACGGTCGGTGATCGGATGAAACCCGATCCGCCGGCGCTTGAGCAGCTTGCGCGCCTGTTGGCACCGCTCGTCGTCCCAGGCGGCATCATCGCAATAATGATGCTGTCGCGCCGCCTTGGCGTGTGCGGGTTTTTGAGGCTTTGAATCTGGCATTGCCTCACAACGTTGGCGCTGGATATTCAGGCGCGACCTCCGCCGGACGTCCGAGCATGAAATACGGATAACGCTCCGACGGCGGCATCACTGCCAATCCTCATTGATCATGTATGGTGGCTCGTCCGACAACAGGCGTGGAAGAATCCCATGTCAGCATACCCCGCAGGCGGCAAATTTGCCCAGTTTAGAACCCGGCCGGTCCCTGGAACGGATACAAACCAAAATCGGAGCGAGCTCAGGTGTTCAGGTGATCGCTGCCTGCTCAGCCAATTGAACCGCTGAAAACGACGAAAGGAAGGCGTATGTCCCAGAAAACGCGCGAGAAATCGCCACACGCCAGCCCCGGAGCCACCCCCCCGCCGGTCGCGACCGGGCAGTCTGCCGGAAAGCTGGTGGAAGGCACCCGCGCCCCGCCATTCTCGGTGCCGCTCGCGGGTGGCGGAACAGCATCGCTGGTCGATTATGCCGGGCGAAAACTGGTGATCTTTTTCTATCCCCGCACCGGAACGGACGGCTGCACCCGTGAGACCCTCGATTTCAGCCGCCTCGCCAGCGCCTTTGCGGCCGAAGGGGCCGAATTGCTCGGGGTCTCGGCCGATTCGCTCAAAACACAGGAATCCTTTCATCGGAAGAATTTGCTGAAAATTCCTCTTGCATCGGATGAAGATCACCAGATGCTCGAGGCCTATGACGTCTGGCAGGAAAAATCCATGTACGGCAAAACCTTCATGGGGATCGTCCGAACCACCGTCCTGATGGACGCCCACGGCAGGATCGCGCGCGTCTGGTCGAAAGTGAAGGTCGACGGACATGCCGAGGAGGTCCTTTCCCACCTGCGCAAACGCTGATTTTTAACGAGTTCATTTTGTAAAAATTAACCATAGGCGGGCCAGATAACGACTGCATTCCAATGATCCGGAACCAGTGCTCCGGCGGATGCAGGAGTTATGATGTCACCTCGTTCCGGCCAGCATTCCGACCATCCCCAGCGGCACGGACACGATCATGCGAG
>MKUJ01000010.1:21814-38514 GCA_001897755.1 Afipia sp. 64-13 | reverse complement strand
GCCCCGCCTCACGCGCACCGGCAGCACCAGCACAGCTATACGATCGCGCATCACGGCAAGCAGATCCGGTTCGGGCCCGTGGTGTTCTGGATCGTCACCGGCTCGATCATTCTGATGGGCGCGTGGTCGGCGGCGACCGCGACCTATTTTGCTTTCCGCGACGACGTCCTGACCCGGCTGATCGCACGACAGGCGGAGATGCAGTACGCCTACGAAGACCGTATCGCCGAGTTGCGGGCCCGGATCGATCGCACCACCAGCCGCCAGATGCTGGACCAGGAACAATACGACCAGAAACTGACGCAGATCATGAAGCGTCAGGCGACGCTGGAAGCCCGGGCCAACGCGCTCGGCTCGCTGTCCGACCCGTCCATCACCGGATCGATCAAGCCGCCCCGCACCTCCTTGAACGACACACCCGCTTCGTCGGCGACGCCCAAGCCGTCCCCGATCAACAACACCGTGATCTTCGTCGCGCCGCCGGATCGCGAGGCCCGTCTTGAATCGCGCCGCCCGGCTGCCGATCCCCGCAATACCGAATTCGCCAAAGCCGGCGGCGCCGACGCCACGCTGGCCGGCCTGCAGAGCGCGCTCGACAAGATCGAGAACCGCCAGATCGCAACGCTGACCTCGGTGGAAGACAGCTACGAATCGCGCGTCCGCCGGATGCGCGGCCTGTTCAGCGATCTCGGATTGAACATGGCGCATATGGACGTCGCCGGACCGCGCAGCGGTCTCGGCGGGCCGTTCATTCCCGCCAAATCGCCGGGCGCGAACGCCTCACCGTTCGAACGTCAGATCTACCGCATTGCATTGACGCGGGCGCAGGCAGACAAAATGACCCGGACACTGGCGCTGGTGCCCTACCGCAAGCCGGTGGTCGGCCAGGTCGAGTTCTCCTCAGGTTTCGGCGTCCGCAGCGATCCCTTTCTCGGCCGGCCGGCGATGCATTCCGGTCTCGATTTTCGCGCAGCGACCGGCGATCCGGTTCGCGTCACGGCCAACGGCAAAGTGGTGTCGGCTGGCTGGATGGGCGGCTATGGCCGGATGATCGAAGTCGATCACGGCAACGGTCTTGCCACCCGCTATGGCCACTTGTCCGCAATCGGCGTCAAGGTCGGCGACTATGTGAAGATCGGTCAGGTGATCGGCGAAGTCGGCTCCACCGGACGCTCGACCGGCCCGCATCTGCACTACGAGACTCGCGTCCATGGCGAAGCCGTCGATCCGCAGAAATTCCTGCGCGCCGGTATCCGCTTCAGCCAGAGCTGATCGCAACCACAAACAGCCTAGTCGACGTCCTCGACCTGACCGGGCCCGGTGCCGAAGGCTTTCTGCGCCAGCGTCGCCGCCATGAACTCATCGAGATCGCCGTCGAGCACGCCTGCCGTGTCGGAGGTCTGCACGCCGGTGCGCAGGTCCTTCACCATCTGATAGGGCTGCAACACATACGATCTGATCTGATGGCCCCAACCGATATCGGTCTTGGCGGCCTGATCGGCGGCGGCGCGTTCCTCGCGCTTCTTCAGTTCAATCTCATAGAGCCGTGCACGCAGCATGTCCCATGCCTGCGCGCGGTTCTTGTGCTGGGAGCGTCCGGCCTGACAGACCACGGCAACGCCGGTGGGAATATGGGTCAGGCGCACGGCGGACTCGGTCTTGTTGACGTGCTGGCCGCCCGCGCCGCCCGAGCGCATCGTATCGACGCGCACATCCGATTCATTGATATCGATCTTGATGCTGTTGTCGACGACCGGAAAAATCTGAACGCTGGAAAACGAGGTGTGCCGCCGCGCGTTGGAGTCGAACGGCGAGATGCGAACCAGGCGGTGCACGCCGGCTTCGGTCTTCAGCCAGCCATAGGCGTTATGACCGCTGATCTGAAGCGTCGCCGACTTGATTCCGGCTTCTTCGCCCTGCGTCTCTTCCAGATACTCGACCTTGAAGCCGTGGGTTTCCGCCCAGCGCACATACATCCGCAGCAGCATCGAGGCCCAGTCCTGGCTCTCGGTGCCGCCGGCGCCGGCATGAACTTCAAGATAGGTGTCGAACTTGTCGGCCTCGCCGGAGAGCAGCGCTTCGAGCTCCTGCTTGGCGACTTCCTTTTTCAGAGCCTTGAGCGCGTTCTCGGCCTCGGTAATGACAGAGTCGTCATTCTCGGCTTCGCCAAGCTCGATCAGCCCGGTCTGGTCTTCAAGCTCGCGCTCGATCTTGCCGATGCCAGTGAGCTGGTTTTCGAGCGAGGTGCGCTCCTGCATCAGCTTCTGAGCTTTCTGCGGATCGTTCCACAGATCGGGGTCCTCGGCGAGCGCGTTCAGCTCGGCAAGACGCGCGGTTGAGGCATCGACGTCAAAGATGCCTCCTCAGCAGCCCGACTGACTGCTTGATCTCTTCGACAAGGCGTTCGATTTCAGGGCGCATAGGACTTCCGGGAAACTGCGAAGACCGCCTGCGGCGATCTGATAGCCGCAGGACTTAGCTTGAGAGGCGCATCAGCGCAATGCCGGATCAGTAGAGACCGCCGGTGCCGGAACGAATCACGGCGCGGTCCGCATCAGGCGAGACGATTAGCGAGCGACCATCCGCATCGGCCATACCGATCGCCGAATAATTGTCCGGCGGCGCGGTGCCCGGCTTGAAAGCCTCGAGGATCGTGCGTCCGCTGTCGCCCGGCCCCGCCCGCATGCCGCTCTTGAGATCGATGCGGATCAGCTTGATGCCGGCAGGCACACGGAACGGCACCGCGGGCTTGTCGGCCAGCGCCACCTTGAGGAAATCCTTGGCGACCGGTGCGGCGAGATGACCGCCGGTGCCGCCACGGCCGAGGGGCCTCGGCTTGTCGTAGCCGATATAGAGACCCACCACGATGTCCGGCGAGAAACCGATGAACCACGCATCCTTCTCGTCGTTGGTGGTGCCGGTCTTGCCGGCGATCGGCTTGCCGACCTCGCGCACGACGGTCGCGGTACCGCGCTGGACCACGCCCTCCATCATCGAGGTGATCTGATAGGCCGTCATCGGATCGAGCACCTGCTCGCGGCGGTCGATCAGCGTCGGCTCGGGCTGATTGTGCCAGCCGTCCGGCGCATCGCAGCCGCGACATTCGCGCTGGTCGTGCTTGAAGATGGTGTGACCGTAACGATCCTGAATGCGATCGATCAGCGTCGGCTTCACGCGCTTGCCGCCATTGGCGATCATCGAATAGGCGGTGACCATGCGCATCACCGTCGTCTCGCCGGCGCCGAGCGCGTAGGACAAATAGTTCGGCAGTTCGTCGTAGACACCGAAGCGCTTGGCGTATTCGCCGATAATCGGCATGCCGATATCCTGCGCCAGACGCACGGTCATGTTGTTGACCGACTTCTCAAGACCGAAGCGCAAGGTCTGCGGGCCATAATACTTGCCGGTCGAATAGTTTTCCGGACGCCAGACATTGCCGGAGCCCTGATCGATCTCGATCGGCGCGTCCACCACGATGCTGGCCGGCGTGTAGCCATTGTCGAGCGCGGTCGAATAGACGATCGGCTTGAACGAAGAACCGGGCTGGCGGTAGGCCTGCGTCGCGCGGTTGAACTGGCTCTGGTCGAACGAGAAGCCGCCGGCCATCGCCAGCACGCGGCCGGTGTTAGGGTCCATCACCACCAGGCCGCCGGAGACTTCCGGGATCTG
This sequence comes from Afipia sp. 64-13, assembly GCA_001897755.1. Lineage (GTDB taxonomy): Bacteria > Pseudomonadota > Alphaproteobacteria > Rhizobiales > Xanthobacteraceae > Afipia. Next base: position 34,845 of record MKUJ01000010.1, on the reverse strand, counting down.
CCGCAAGCGATACTGGCCGTCGACGACCTTGCCGTCCTTGGCGAGCAGCGGATCCACATAGACGACATCGCCCGGCGACAGCACCTGCGAGACATGCGTCGGTGCCTTGAAGCGCGTCGGCCCCGATGCCGCCTTCGCCCAGCGCACGCCGTCAAGCGTGATCAGGCCGGTTTCGCGGGTCTTGGAGACCGCGCCGCCAAGTTCGCGCGGCGGCTGGAAGCCGATCCGGGCCGACTGGTCGCTGGTCTCCAGCACCACCGCCATGCGCCAGGGCGAAATATCCGACAACGACTTGATATCGGCGAGCTTGACGCCCCAATCGCCGGCAAGATCGATCTTGTTGACCGGACCGCGCCAGCCCTGCGCCTCATCGTAATTCACCAGGCCCGTGACCATCGCGCGGCGTGCCATGACCTGCAGCTTCGGATCGAGCGAGGTGCGGACCGACAGCCCGCCTTCATAGAGCTTCTTTTCACCGTAACGCTCGAACACGTCGCGGCGGACCTCCTCGGCGAAATACTCGCCGGCAAAGATGTGCGCGGCGTTGCTGCGGCTGGTGACGGCGAGCGGTTCCTTGCGCGCCGCGGCCGCATCCGCCTGCTTGATCCAGCCGTTCTCGGCAAGGCGGTCGATCACGTAATTACGGCGCTCGATGGCGCGATCGCGGTTGCGCACCGGGTGCAGCGCCGCCGGAGCCTTCGGCAGCGCGGCGAGATAGGCCGCTTCCGCCAGGGTGAGTTCGTTCACCGACTTGTCGAAATAGACCAGCGAGGCCGCGGCAATGCCGTAAGCGCCAAGGCCAAGATAGATCTCGTTCAGATACAGCTCGAGGATCTTTTCCTTGCTGTAGGTGCGCTCGATGCGCATCGCCAGCAGTGCTTCCTTGATCTTGCGGGTGAACGACACCTCGTTGGTCAGAAGGAAGTTCTTCGCCACCTGCTGAGTGATGGTGGACGCGCCCTGCGGGCGGCGGTTGGAGCCGTAATTCTGCGCATACAAAATCGCGGCGCGTGCCATGCCGGTGAAATCGATGCCGCCGTGCTCGTAGAAATTCTTGTCCTCGGCGGCGAGGAAAGCGTTGATCACCGATTTCGGGATTGCCTGGATCGGCAGATAGAGCCGGCGCTCCTTGGAATATTCACCCAGCAGCGAGCCGTCCGAGGCGTGGACGCGCGTCATCACCGGCGGCTCGTAATCCTGGAGCTGCGAATAGTCAGGCAGATCCTTGGAATAATGCCAGATCAATCCGGCAACGGCGGCGACACCGACGAGAAACACGATGGTTCCGGCCGCAAAAAGGAACCCCATAAAGCGCAAGAGCAACCGCATTCGTCATCCGTCTCGTTATCTGCCGTCCGCCGGCGCCTTCGATCAGTCAGGCTCGTAAGGCCAATCATGCAAAGCCATCGCCGTTGTCGCGGCGGGCCGCTCCTGATCGGATTCTCCCCGAGCGGGAATCATAGCATTTTGGTCGCGGTTGCGCGCGCCCGGCTCCCGTCAGCCGGATTTTATAAAGCCGTTGCTGTGGCCAAACTAGGGCTGTCGCATCCATTCCGATCCGGATCAGCGCGACGCGCCGGCCGATACCACCCGCTTGCCGAAAAAGACATCGATGGCCTGAGCCACCGATCCGACGGTTCGCGAGCGCCAGCTCTCGGACACAAGGTGCTGCAGATCGCCCTTGTTCGACACGTAACCGAGCTCGATCAGGACCGAGGGAACATCGTGCGCCTTGAGCACACGGAACCCGGCCGATTTGAGCGGATGCTTGTGCATGCGGGCCACGCGCTTCATTTCGGCGACCAAAGTCTTGGCGAAACGGTTTGAAAACGCACGGGTTTCCCGCTGGGTCAGGTCGATCAGGATATCGGCGACCTCGGCTGGCTCTTCTGTCAGATCAAGACCGGCAATGGCGTCGGCCTTGTTTTCCAGCTCCGCAAGTTTTTCAGCCTCGGCATCCGAGGCCTTGTCGGAGAGCGTGTAGACCGTGGCGCCCTGCGCATCGCCTTCCCTCTTGGGCAAGGCATCGGCATGGATCGACACGAACAGGGCCGCGGCATGATTGCGTCCGATCCGCACGCGCTCGCCGAGCGGTACGAAGGTATCGTCGTCCCGCGTCATCACCACGCGGTATTTGCCGGACTTCTCGATCTGATCGCGCAGCGCCTTGGCGAAATCCAGTACGATGGTCTTTTCGTTCTCGCCGCTCGGCGCCGCCGTGCCGTTATCGATGCCACCGTGACCGGGATCGATCACGATCACCTGGCGGGCATCCGGTTTGGCCGCCGTGGAGCCGGTGCTTTCCGGATCGGCATCGGCAACGACGGTCGACCGCAACTGCATGTCTTGCGCGGCCGGCTGCGACGGTGCCGGCTGCGTTGGCGCCGGCGTGCTCGGCGGCGTCGCCTGGAACGCCGCCTTATCGACCGCGGCAAGCTCGACAATCAGGCGCGAAGGCTGACCGTTCTCCGGCTCCAGCACCTGGGACTGTTCGATCTTCGCCGGTCCGGCGAGATCAAAGACCAGACGGGACGCGCCGGGCATCACCATGCCAAAGCGATAGGAGCGGATCAGCCCGCGTCCGCTTTTGCCTGCGCCCTCCGGCAGATTGAATGCGATTTGCGGAAGATCGATCACCACACGGTACGGATTGGCCAGCACGAAAGCGCGAGCATCCACCTTCCGGTCCAGATCGAGAATGAATCGGGTCTGGCGTTCGTCTCCGGCCATCCGCGCGCCAGAGGCGACTGGAATGCTTTCTGCAACCACAGGACGTGGTGCAGCAGTTTCGACGGCGAAGGCGGCCGAGCCCCCCAAAGCGAGGGCCATGCTTCCGCCGATCAGGGCCGAAAGCGTCAGAAACCAGATTTTTGCTCGGTTTTTCAACGAATCCGAACCTCCGCACCGCCCTCTTAACCCAATAGAACTCCACGGTTAACCTGAGCTTACCGGTCTTGGGCGAATTCAAATGCAGTGTTGCAGGCGCGTGACGCTTCCCTTGCGCCGGCTCAACGATACACGTATGTTTTCAATGCTGATGGCTAAACTTCCGGTTGTGTCGTGTTCAGCCTCTCGGTGCAGCGCTCTTCCTCCTTTCTCCTGGGGGTCTGGCGTATCGACGGTCCCTCCCCAACCAGTGCTGTGCGCGGCTGGCATGGAGGAATACGTTTCAGGCCCGGGCGGCAATTCACAGCCGGCAATCGTCGCCGCAAGGCAGACACCCAGCGATGGTGGCGCGTGTTTCGCGCCGGGTCGAATCCATCGGCACAACAATGCTGGTTTACCAGCGAGAAACACCTTTTTCCGGCTCTGCCGGATACTGACGCGGCGGCATCGACCGCCACACAATCAACGGGCCGACGCTTGATGCGCCAGACTGTGATTCCGACGAGAGCCCTTTCGGCTCCTGTAACCCTGCCGACCATGCGAAGCGGACTTGATGCGCGCCGCGTGTCGCTGCGGTTGGAATCGGCACGGCACATCGGACGGCGTTTCGGCCTTCCCCTCACCCCCGAATCAGGTGGACCGTTGCAGCCTCCGGCCGCGCCTTGCGCGCAGGCCGCCTTGCGACCCGTCCGCCGCCAAGAGTTCCCAAATGCCCAACAAAATGTTGATCGACTCCACCCACCCGGAAGAGACCCGGGTCGTTGTGGTTCGCGGCAATCGCGTCGAAGAATTTGATTTCGAGTCCGCCCAGCGCAAGCAACTGCGCGGCAACATCTACCTCGCCAAGGTCACGCGCGTCGAACCTTCGCTGCAGGCCGCCTTCATCGAATATGGCGGCAACCGGCACGGCTTCCTGGCGTTCAGCGAAATCCATCCGGATTACTACCAGATCCCGGTTGCGGACCGTCAGGCGCTGATCGAAGCCGAGGAGCGCGCCCACCGCGAGGCCGAGGAAGAATCCGAGAACCGCTCGAGCCGCCGTCGCTCGCGCCATCGCAGCTCGCGCCGCCGCAACAATGGCGAGCGCGTTCAGAGCGAAATCGTCCAGGATGCGGCGAGCGAGGCCGCGCAGAACGAGCAGCCCGCCGCCGGCGATCACGACGCGGATTTTGCCCACGATCATACCGACGAACACACCCCGGTCGCGCATGACTCGGACGATCATGCTCACGAGGCGGCCGAACATGATCATCATGATCATGACGAGCAGGATCATGGCCATGAGACGCCGGCCGGCGACGAGCCGCAGCAGATCGAGGACAGCATTCCTGCTGCCGTGACGGCTGCGGAACAGGAAGCCCCGATTGCGGCTTCCGACGACGCCGATCACGACGATGACCATCATGACGCAGCCGAGCACGACGAGGATGGCGAGGCGGAGCATCATGCCGCCGATGACCAATCCGACGATGGCGACGATCACGACGACGGCGAGGAGGATGCCGAGGAGGATCAGGTCGAATCCGTCGGTGGCGACGACGTCCTCGAGGAAGTTCCCGAGCGCACCTATCGCCCGCGCCGCCAGTACAAAATTCAGGAAGTTATCAAGCGCCGCCAGGTAATGCTGGTGCAGGTGGTCAAGGAAGAGCGCGGCAACAAGGGCGCGGCGCTGACGACGTACCTGTCACTCGCCGGACGTTATGCCGTGTTGATGCCGAACACCGCGCGCGGCGGCGGCATCAGCCGCAAGATCACCTCGGCGCAGGATCGCAACCGCCTCAAGGACGTGGTGCAGGATCTCGACGTGCCGGAGGGCATGGGCATCATCCTGCGCACCGCCGGTGCCTCCCGCACCAAGCCGGAGATCAAGCGCGATTTCGAATACCTCATCCGCATGTGGGAAACCGTGCGCGACCTCACGCTGAAGTCGCAGGCCCCGACCCTCGTCTATGAGGAAGGCTCGCTGATCAAGCGCTCGCTACGCGACCTCTACAACAAGGAGATCGACGAAGTGCTGGTGGCCGGTGAAGCCGGCTACCACGAAGCACGCGATTTCATGAAGATGCTGATGCCCTCGAGCGTGCGGGCGGTGAAGCAGTATCGCGACGGCCAGCCGCTGTTCTCACGCATGGGCGTTGAAAGCCAGCTCGACGCGATGTTCTCGCCGACCGTCACCCTGAGGTCCGGCGGCTACATCGTCATCAACCAGACCGAGGCGCTGGTCTCGATCGACGTAAACTCGGGCCGCTCGACGCGCGAACATCACATCGAGGACACCGCACTCAAGACCAATCTCGAAGCCGCCGAGGAAGTCGCCCGGCAGTTGCGGCTGCGCGACCTTGCGGGCCTCATCGTCATCGACTTCATCGACATGGACGAGAAGCGCAACAACCGCGCGGTGGAGCGCAAGCTTAGCGACTGCCTGCGCCAGGATCGCGCCCGCATCCAGATCGGCCGCATCTCGCATTTCGGCCTGCTCGAAATGTCGCGCCAGCGCATCCGCGCCAGCGTGCTGGAAAGCTCGACCGAGCCCTGCCCGCATTGCGGCGGCACCGGGCATGTCCGCTCGGTCGCCTCGGTGGCGTTGCAGCTGCTGCGCGGTATCGAAGAGACGCTGATGAAGGGGCCGACGCACAATCTGTCGGTCCGCACCCGCACCGATGTCGCGCTCTACGTGCTCAATCACAAGCGCGGTCATCTGCGCGACCTCGAGAATGCATTCAAGGTCTCGCTTGCGGTGATCGCCGATCCGACCGTCAGCGGCCAGCAGTCGTTCGTCATCGACCGCGGCGAAGCGGTGCATACGCTGGAGGCTGCCAAGGCCATCCTCGCCGCCCAAGTCGCGGCGGCGCCGATCCCGTCCGACGACAGCGATGTTGCCGATGAGGAGGTTTTCGAGGACGAGACCAGCCTTGAGAACGAAGATGCTGAAGAAGGTTCCGCCGGGCAGAGCCTGCGCGGCGAAGACGACGATGGCGAGGAGGCTCCGCGCCGTCGCCGCCGCCGCCGCCGCCGTGGTCGTGGCAGTGAAGCCCGCGAAGCCGGCAATGGCGAACAGACCGCAGCTTCGGTCGCCGAGGAAAGCGCCGCCGCCGACACGGAAGACAACGGCGAGTCCGGCGACGACGAGCAGGACGAACAGAACGGCGAACTTCAGGCGGAGCCGGACAATGGCGAACGCCGTCCGCGTCGCCGCGGGCGTCGTGGCGGTCGCCGCCGCCGCGGTGCCGCCGGCCAGGATGGCGAGAACGCCGAAGAAGGACTGGCAGCGGCGATCGCCGACGACCTTGGTCCTCCGGCGCCGCCGGAAGCGGCCGAAGCCGCCGAGGATCTCAACGCCTCGCTACCTGTGGAGCCTGTCGCACCGACAGACGAGAACGAGCCAGCCGAAACACAGGCCGTTGAAGCGACCCCGGACGTCGAGCCAGCTTCCGACGAAGCCGGGAAGCCGCGCCGCCGCTCGACCGTGCGTGAAAAGGTGAGTTTCCTGTTCGGTGGCGATACGCCGGACGAGCAGCCGCCCGCCTCGCCCGGCATTGAAACGCCGGTCGTTACGCCCGCTCAGGAGCCCGAACCGACCTCGCCAACCGAAAGCGCCCCGCGCCGTTCCGGCTGGTGGTCGCGCCGCTCCGGCGAATAAACGATCGATTGTCCAGACAGCAAAACGCCCGGCTCTGCCGGGCGTTTTCATTGAGAGCCGAAGCTAGCGTCCGGACAGCCAGCGGGTGATGCGCGCCACCGCCTCCACCGTATCCGGCGTCGAGCCCGCGTAGGAAAAGCGGATGAAGGACCGGCCATGCACCGGATCGAAATCGGCCCCCGGTGTCGCGGCGACATATGCCTCCTCCAGCATGCGGCGGGCGAAATCGAAACTGTCGTCGGTGAATTTCGAGACATCCGCGTAGAGATAGAACGCGCCGTCCGCAGGCAGAAAGCGGTCGAGCCCGGCCTTCGGCAACCCTTCGATCAGCGCCCGGCGGTTGTCCTGATAGCCGTGCTTGATCACGTCCATTTCCGCGCAGCCCTCGAACGCCGCCTCCGCCGCAATCTGCGACAGCGTCGGCACCGAGATCGCCAGATTCTGTTGCAAGGTCTCGACCGAACGGACCAGCGCCTCCGGCACCACCATCCAGCCGACCCGCCAGCCGGTCATGCAGAAGTATTTCGAGAACGAATTGATGACGAGCGTCTCGTCCGACAGTGCGGTCGCCGTCACTGCGGGAAATGCATAATCGAGCCCGTGATAGATCTCGTCCGAAATGAAGCGAATGCCCTCGCTTTGCGCGGCGGCGATCAGGTCGGACAGCGCCTCGCGCGTCATCATGGTGCCGGTCGGATTGGCCGGGCTCGCCACTAGCACGCCCTTCAGCGGCGTCTTGGCATGCGCGGCCAGCAACATGTCGCCGGTCAGCGCGTGACGTGTCGCGGCGGTGGTTTCGATCAGCACCGGCTCGCAGCCCAGCGCCGTCAGGATATGACGATAGGGCGGATAGCCCGGCACCGTGACCGCAACCCGGTCGCCCGGCTCGAACAGCGACAGGAACGCCAGCACGAACGCGCCGGACGAGCCCGTAGTCACGACAATCCGGGCTGGATCGACGTCATGATTATGCGTGTCACGGTAATAGCGTGCGATTCGCTGACGCAATGACGGAATGCCAAGCGCGGAGGTATAATCGAGCCGCGTTACCCCAAGGGCAGCCCGTGCGGCGTCGATCGCGGTCTGCGGCGCGGATGCGGCAGGTTGCCCCACCTCCATGTGGATGACATGCCCGCCTGCCGCCTCGATCCGGGCGGCGGCCGCCATCACGTCCATCACCATGAAAGGCGGAACATTGCCGCGTTGGGACGGCGCCAGCAAACCTTTGGCTTTGTTCCTGAGCATGGCATCGAGCATGGACGGGCACTCTTGGGATTCGGCGATCATCTGCGCTAAGAGGCGGATTGCAGGCCGTGCCGCTCTCCCGCCGCATTCGGCGATTTGATAGAACCGGTTCTAACATGCAGCGCCGCAAGGCTCCATCCGCGGATCCGAGACTGAATCTAACCGAATGACCTCCACGGCCAGTTCCCCTCGCGCCTCAGCGCGGCTTGCGACGCGAATCGTTGCCTCGATCACCGCAGGCGCGATGCTGCTGGCAAGCTGGCCGGCAGCGGCGCAGCAGTCCGGCAAGGGACCTGCCCTGCTCCGCGATACCGAGACCGAGCAATTGCTGCGCGACTACACCCGCCCGATCCTGCGGGTCGCCGGGCTGGAAAAGCAGAACATCCAGGTCGTCATCATCAACGATCCGAGCTTCAACGCTTTCGTCGCCGACGGGCGGCGCATCTTCGTCAATTACGGCGCACTGCGGCAATCGGAGACGCCGAACCAGATCATCGGGGTGCTGGCGCACGAAACCGGCCATCTCGCAGGCGGACATCTGTCGAAGCTGCGCGAGGAAGTCGCCCGCGCGCAAACCCAGATGATCGTGGCGATGCTGCTCGGCATCGGTGCCGCGATCGCCGGCGGACGATCGGGTGCCGGTAGCGCAGGCGCGGCGGCGGTCGCCGCGCCGCAAACCGCGATCATGCGCACCCTTCTGTCCTATCAGCGCCAGCAGGAAGAAAACGCCGACAAAGCGGGCGTCAAATTCCTGTCCGCGACCGGACAATCCGCACGCGGCATGTACGAAACCTTCCAGCGCTTCGCCGCGGATTCGCTGTTTGCCGCGCACGGCTCGGATCCCTATATGCAGTCGCACCCGATGGCGCCGGAACGCGTGCGCGCGCTCGAGCAACTGGCGAAATCGAGTCCGTATTGGGACAAGAAGGACCCGCCGGCACTGCAGCACCGTCACGATATGATGCGCGCAAAAGTCTCCGGTTTCATGGAGCGGGCCGATACGGTCTACCGCCGCTATCCTCAATCGGACGGCAGCCTGCCGGCACGATATGCCCGCGCCATCGCAGCCTATCGGCATGGCGATCCTCGCGTGGCGATCGCGCAGATCGACGGCCTGATCAAGGCCGAACCCAACAATCCCTATTTCCACGAGCTGAAGGGTCAGGCCCTGCTCGAGGGCGGCCGGCCGGTTGAAGCCATTCCGCCGCTGCGCAAGGCCGTGCAGCTTTCCCAGCACGCCCCCCTCATCGAGATGTTACTTGGCCAGGCGCTGGTGGCATCGGATAACAAGGCTTACGCTCAGGAAGCCGTGACCATCCTGCGCGCGGCTGTGGCGCGCGAGCCGGAAGCCGCCGCTGGCTTTACCCAGCTTGCGATGGCCTACGGCCGCAAGGGCGACCTTGCGGAAGCCGATCTGGCGGCGGCGCAGGCAGCCTATCTGCGCGGCGACGGCAAGACCGCGCGCGATCTTGCCTCGCGGGCCAAGACGCGGTTCGCGGTCGGCACGCCGGGCTGGGTCAAGGCGGACGACATCGTTAACACCAAACCGATCAAGAACTGACGCCGGTCGCGTCTTCAGAGAGGATCACTCCATGCTTTCCTTCCGTTCCCTCGCGCCGATTGCGATCGCCTGTGCGATGGCGACTGCACCGCATGTCGCCGCGGCCCAGACCTTCAACGACGGCCAGCGCGGCGAGATTCAGAAGATCGTGAAGGACTATCTGCTCGCGCATCCGGAAATTCTGGAGGAGGTCTCGGCCGAGCTCTCGAAACGCCAGGCGGCGGCGGAAGCCGAGAAGCATCAGGTTGCGGTGAAAAAACACTCCGACCTGATCTTCAATTCGCCGCGCGGCGTCGTGCTCGGCAATCCCAAGGGCGACGTCAATTTCGTTGAGTTCTTCGATTATAACTGCGGCTACTGCAAGAAGGCGATGGCCGACATGCTCGATCTGATGAAATCGGATCCGAAGCTGCGCGTCGTCCTGAAGGAATTCCCGGTGCTCGGACCGGGCTCGGTGGATGCGGCTCGTGTCGCGATCGCGGTGCGGATGCAGGACCCCTCGGGTCAGAAATATCTCGACTTCCACCAGAAGCTGCTGAGCGGGCGCGGCCAGGCCGACAAGGCGCGCGCGATGGCGGCGGCGAAGGACGCAGGCCTCGACATGGCGCGGATTGAAAAGGACATCGCGAGCCCCGAGGTCAACGCGACATTGATGGAGAACTTCAAGATCGCCGAGGACATGGGCCTCAACGGCACGCCAAGCTACGTCATCGGCAACGATGTGGTGGTCGGCGCCATGGGACGTGAAATCCTGGGCAAGAAGATTTCCGAAGCACGCTGCGGCAAGGCCTCGTGCTGAACAGCCATCCCCTGAAAAGCCGGCCGGTGGTCTGAAACAGCCTCCGGCCGAGCCGTTTAACGAATTGGTTAACACGCAATTTCATCAGGTTATGTCGATATTTTGATAAATTGCCTGAATGGACCCCATTGACCGGCGCGGTCCGGCGGGCTTCCCTCCTGCCCCCTTGTTGCCTATAAACCCGCACATCGCCGTACCTGAATGTCATCTCCCTCATCGGCGGATTTGGAACTCGAATGGCTAAGACCATTTACGTGCTTAACGGGCCGAACCTTAACCTGCTCGGAACCCGTGAGCCGGACATCTATGGCCGCCAGACCCTCGCCGATGTCGAGAAACTGTGCCGCGACACCGCGGCCCGCTTCAGGCTGAGCGCCGAGTGCCGCCAGACCAACCGCGAGGGCGAGCTTGTCGATCTGATCCACGAGGCGGGCAGCAAGCAGGCTGCGGGCATCATCATCAATGCCGGCGCCTACTCCCACACCTCGATCGCAATCCATGACGCGCTTGTCGGCGTCCGGATTCCGACGGTTGAAGTTCACGTCTCGAACGTCTATGCACGCGAGAGTTTTCGTCATCAATCCTTCATCGCCAAGGCTGCCTTTGCCACCCTGTGCGGATTTGGCATCGAAGGATACGGCCTCGCCATCAACGGACTTGCCGCCAGGATCGGCGCCGTGGCGAAGGCCTGATACCAGTCGTCATTCAAGAAAGCTTCGGATTGAACATGGCCCGCCAGCCGCAAGACCCATCGCCCGAAAAAACAAAACAGAGCGATGAACGCGAGATGATCCGCGACCTCGCGGCACTGCTCGACGAAACCAATCTCACCGAGATCGAGATCGAGCGCGCCGGCCTGCGGGTGCGCGTCGCCCGCAACATCAGTGTCGCGGCCGCGGTGCCGGCCGCCGCCTATCAGGCCGCGCCCGCCGCACCGTCCGCTGCGGCGGCGCCCGCCGCGAGCGCGCCGGCGGATATCGCCAAGCATCCCGGCATGGTGCCCTCGCCGATGGTCGGCACCGCCTATCGCGCCTCCGAGCCCGGCGCCAAGCCGTTCATCGATGTCGGCAGCAAGGTGAAGGTCGGCGACACGCTGATCATCATCGAAGCGATGAAGACGATGAACCAGATTCCCTCGACGCGCGCGGGCACCGTGACGCAGATTCTCGTCGAGGACGGCCAGCCGGTCGAGTTCGGCGAACCGCTCGTCATCATTGAATAACCGTCCGTTCAATCTCCGCTCTCATCGTCAGGCGCTGCGATGTTCGACAAGATCCTCATAGCCAATCGCGGCGAGATCGCTCTTCGCATCCTGCGGGCCTGCAAGGAGCTCGGCATTGCGACCGTGGCCGTGCATTCGACCGCGGACGCCAACGCGATGCATGTGCGCCTCGCCGATGAAAGCGTCTGCATCGGCCCGCCGCCCGCCAAGGACAGCTATCTCAACATTCCGGCGCTGCTCGCGGCCTGCGAAATCACCGGGGCCGACGCCGTGCATCCCGGCTACGGATTCCTGTCGGAGAACGCGCGGTTCGCGGAAATCCTCGCCGACCACAATCTGCATTTCATCGGCCCCAAGGCCGAGCATATCCGCACCATGGGCGACAAGATCGAAGCCAAGAAGACCGCGAAGCGGCTTGGCATTCCGGTCGTTCCGGGGTCGGACGGCGGCGTCACGCCCGGCGAAGACGTCATGTCGATCGCCAAGCAGATCGGCTTTCCGGTTCTGGTGAAGGCGGCTGCCGGCGGCGGCGGGCGCGGCATGAAAGTCGCGCCGACCGAGGCCGACCTGATGCTCGCGCTGTCCACCGCAAGCAACGAGGCCAAAGCCGCCTTCGGCGACGGCGCGGTTTATCTCGAGAAGTATCTTGGCAAGCCGCGTCATATCGAAATCCAGATTCTCGGCGACGGCCGCGGCGGCGCCATCCATCTCGGCGAGCGCGACTGCTCACTGCAACGGCGGCATCAGAAAGTCTGGGAGGAAGGCCCCTCTCCGATTCTCAGCCCGCAGGCCCGCGCACGAATTGGCGAAGTCTGCGCGAATGCGATGCGCGAGATGCAGTATCTCGGCGTCGGCACCATCGAATTCCTCTACGAGGACGGCGAGTTCTATTTCATCGAGATGAACACCCGCATCCAGGTTGAACATCCGATCACCGAGATGATCACCGGCATCGATCTCGTGCTGGAGCAGATCCGGGTGGCCGCTGGCGGCGACCTGCCCTGTCTGCAGGACGGCATTTCCATCAACGGCCACGCCATCGAATGCCGTATCAATGCGGAAAACCCCGTCACCTTCCGTCCGTCACCGGGAAAGATCCTGCAGTATCACCCGCCGGGCGGTCTCGGAGTACGGATCGATTCCGCCGTCTATCAGGGCTACACGATCCCGCCTTACTATGACTCGCTGGTCGGCAAGCTGATCGTCCACGGCAAGACACGCGGCGAGTGCCTGATGCGGCTGCGCCGGGCGCTGGACGAGATCGTGGTCGATGGCGTCGAAACCACGCTTCCCCTGTTCCGCGCTCTGGCGCGAGAACCCAGCATCATCGACGGCGACTACCACATCCACTGGTTGGAACAGTATCTGGCACGCGGCGACCAGAAGACCGCCTGACGCCTTATATCTTGGATTTCCAAAGACTTCCGGCTACAACCACTGAGCGAAGGTACTCTGGGGTATGGGCAGGCCGGATTTGAAATCCCGCATCACCGTGAGAGAGAACATTTGACCAGGGACGCCGCCCGGCGACGGACCTTGCGACAGGTCGGTCTCCTGTCGGCTGCCTTCGCCGTGCTCGTAGCAATCAGCGCAACGTCGATCTATCTGGTCAACCGAGCTCGCACGGATTCGGCCTGGGTCATTCACACGATCGAGGTCGAAAACCAGATTTCCCTCG
>MKUJ01000010.1:0-21772 GCA_001897755.1 Afipia sp. 64-13 | reverse complement strand
CCAGGGAAGACAAATACCGCCACGACTTCGAGGAAGCCGATCAACAGATCGTCCCGACGCTGACGAAGCTGCGGACTCTGACAAGCGACAGCGCGTTGCAGCAACGCAATCTCGACATCATCCGGCCACTCACCATCCAGCGCTTCGAAATTTTCCGTAAAGCCGTCGCCACCGCGCAAGCCGGCCAATGGGACGAAGCCAGGAAACTCCTCATTGAGACCTCCGCCGAGGATGTGATGGGGCAGATCCGCGATGTGGCAGGCGCGATGCGCGCCGAGGAGGATCGGCTTTTTAGACTCCGCAGGCAGGCCGCCGATGACAGTCAGTCGCTGTCCGCCATCGTGACGATCGCCGGCTCGGCACTCATCGTCGTGTTGGCCGGATTCTCCATATTCCTGGTCCGGCAATCATCGCGCGCACGCAACGACGCCGAGCAGAAGCTGCGCGACGCCAACCTCGATCTGGAAGCCGCCGTTGACGAACGCACGGCCGATCTTCGCGAAGCCAATCAGGAAATCCAGCGCTTCGCCTACATCGTCAGCCACGATCTGCGTTCTCCGCTCGTCAACATCATGGGCTTCACCAGCGAACTCGAGGAGCTACGCGACGACATCTTCGGACGGATCGCGCGCTACAGCCGCGCCGCGGCGGCGCTTCCCGAGCCCCTTCCCGATTCCGACGGAAATCAGGAGAGCGGCCTGACCGAGGAAGACAAGCAACTGTCCGAAGACTTCACCGAAGCCCTCGGCTTCATCAAATCCTCGATCGGCAAGATGGACCGACTGATCGGCGCCATCCTCAATCTGACCCGCGAGGGGCGGCGAGAATTCGATCCGGTCCAGATCGAAACCCGCGCTTTGATTGAAGAAATCGTAGGCACGGTGGCTCACCAAGCCTCTGAAGCCAATGCGCAAATTCGCGTGGAGCCGCTTCCCGACATCGTCAGCGACCGTCTCTCGCTGGAACAAATCTTCTCCAATTTGATTGAGAATGCGTTGAAGTATCTGAGGCCCGGCGTGCCGGGCGATATTGCCATCAAAGGCCGCAATAAGCTGGGGTTTGTCATCTTCGACATTACCGACAACGGGCGCGGCATCGACCCCAAAGATCATCAGCGCATTTTCGAGCTGTTCCGGCGCGCGGGCGTGCAGGACAAGCCCGGTCAGGGCATCGGACTTGCGCATGTTCGGGCGCTGGTGCGCCGCATGGGTGGCACGATCACAGTGTCTTCCGAACCGGGAAAGGGAAGCACATTCACCATCACACTGCCTGCGCGGTGGACTATGTCACGACAAGGAAAGAGCTATGGGTAATCCCGTCAAAATCATCATGGTCGAGGACGACGAAGGACATGCGCGCCTGATCGAGCGCAACATCCGTCGCTCGGGCGTGAACAACGACATCATGCCTTTCACCAACGGCACCGAAGCGCTCAATTTTCTGCTCGGCGCAGACGGCACCGGCGCCGCGCACAAGGATCAGGCTCTACTGATTCTACTCGATCTAAATCTGCCCGATATGACGGGTATCGACATACTTAAGCAGGTCAAAGAGAATAGTTATTTGAAGTACGCGCCGGTCGTGGTGCTGACGACAACCGATGATGCCGAGGAAATCAAGCGCTGCTACGCCCTCGGCTGCAACGTCTACATCACCAAGCCGGTGAACTACGAAAATTTCGCCAACGCCATCCGCCAGCTTGGTCTGTTCTTCTCCGTGATCCAGGTCCCGCAAGCAAAAGCATGACGTCAACCGCGCCCACCCTGCTCTATATCGACGACGACGCCGGGCTGGCGCGGCTGGTGGAGCGTGGGCTGAGACGGCACGGCTTCGAGGTCGAGCACGCCAGAGATGGAGACAGCGGTATCGCGCGGCTGCGTCAGGGCGGCATCGACGTGGTGGCGCTGGATCAACACATGCCGGGATTGGACGGGCTCGAGACACTCGAGCAGATCTACAACCTGCCCCACGCCCCGCCGGTCATCTTCGTCACCGCATCGCAGGACAGCCAGATCGCCATCACCGCACTGAAGGCCGGCGCAGCCGATTATCTGGTGAAGGACACGCAGGGTGAATTCGTCGCCCAGCTTCATACGGCCGTTAAGGGCGCGATGGAAACCGCGCGCATGCGCAAAGCGCGCGACGACGCGGAAGCCGAGGTACACGCTGCGCGCGACCGTTATGCCGCGCTCGCCGCCGAGCGCGAGGTGCTGCTGCGCGAGGTCAACCACCGCGTCGGCAACAGTTTGCAGATCATCGCCTCGCTGCTGCATCTGCAGGCCAATTCGAGCAGCGACGACGACGTCAAAGCCGCGCTGACCAACGCCATGGGCCGTGTCGCCGCGGTCGCGCAAGTCCACCGCAGGCTCTATACCTCGCACGATCTGAACAGCGTGATGCTCAATCAATATCTCGATGCGCTGCTCGAAGATCTGCGACGGTCCGCCGAGGGCAACCGAATGTCGCGGCTGACGCTGAAGGCCGAACCGATCGAGATCGATCCGGACCGAGCCGTGGCGATCGGCATCATCGTCAACGAGCTTGTCATGAACGCGGTGAAATACGCCTATCCTGACGGCGCGGGTCCGATACATGTCGAGCTGCACAGCAGGCAGAACGACATGGAGCTTGCGATCACCGACAATGGCGTCGGTTTCCAGGCCAAGCAGGACCCGCGATCGACCGGCATGGGCCAGCGCATCGTCGGTGCCATGGCCAACAAGCTCGAGGCCAGTATCGAGCGCGACCCGGCGCATTCCGGCACCCGCATGGTGCTGCGTTTTCAGGGCAAGGATATCTCGTCCAAACCGCAGGCCGCGGCGGGCGCCTGACCGGAACGGTCGCGCCGCTCGCTTCGAACGGCTATCATTGCATCATGAGCTCGCGCGACTCCGCCACATCCGAAATCACGCCGGAAGTTCTGTTGCGGGCCTACGCCTGCGGCATCTTTCCGATGGCCGAAAGCGCCGACGATCCAACGCTGTTCTGGGTCGAACCGGAGTTGCGCGGCGTCATTCCCCTCGCCGGCTTTCGCGTCTCGTCGCGTCTTGCCCGCACCGTCCGCTCGAATCTGTTCCGCGTCACCGTGGACACCGCCTTCAGTCAGGTGATCGACGGCTGCGCCGCGCCGCAGCCGGGCCGCGAGGATACCTGGATCAACCGCCGCATCCGCGAGCTCTACGCGGCGCTCTACCGGATCGGGCATTGCCATAGCGTCGAGGTTTGGAAGGACAGCGATCTTGTCGGCGGTCTTTATGGCGTGACGCTCGGGTCCGCCTTTTTCGGCGAGAGCATGTTTCATCGCGCCACGGACGCCTCCAAGGTGGCGCTCGTGCACCTCGTCGCGCGGCTGATCGCGGGCGGCTTTACCCTGCTCGATACCCAGTTCGTGACGGATCATCTGCGCAGCTTCGGCGCCGTCGAAGTGCCGCGTCGTCGCTACCGCGTCATGCTCGATCAGGCGGTCGCGCAGAACGCCGACTTCATGGCGCTGCCGACCAATCCCGCGCCAGACGGAGCAAGGGTCATGGAGATCATCGCGGGCCGGCCCGCGACATCTGCCTGAGCGTTACCGGAATCCGGAAAGGTTGTTGGTCGCCGGGGGGCGCGGCGCAGCGGCCGGCTGACGCGGGGCCGGCGAACGGCGCTGTTGCGGCGGCGACGCGGGCGGCGGGGTCGGTTTGGCGGCATTGCCCTGCGCCGCGACGGTCGCTTCCGGCGACTTACAATCGGTCAGCCAGATATCGTAGATCGGGTGCTCGACGCCGTGCAGACCGGGGCTGGCGGCGAACATCCAGCCCGAAAAAATTCGCTTCACCTCGTTCTGCAAGGTGATCTCTTCGACCTCGACAAAGGCGTCCGTATTGGCGGCTTCGGTCGCCGGCCGTGTATAGCAGGCGTCGGTCTTGATCCGCAGCGCGCCGAACTGGACGGTCTCACCGATCTCCGCATCGAAGCTGATGATGCGGCCGGTGATCTTGTCGAGGCCCGAGAACACCGCGCGCTTGTTGACGATCTTCACCGCGGGCGGCTCGGTCACGATCTCATCGCCCGGCTGCAAGGTCGCTGGAGCCGGCGGCGCATTCCGCGGCTGCTTCTGGCCCGGTGGCAGACCCGGCAGCGGATTGGCGCCGGGCGGCGTTGAAGCGACACCCGGTGGCCGTCCACCCGGCTGCTGGGCGGCGGGCGGATTTTCCGCAGCGCCAGGCGGCGGCAAGGGCTGCGACTGCACGGCGCCCGGCAACGGCGCGCGATATCCCGGCGGCGGCTGGGTCGGTGCCGGCAGCAGACGGCCCTGGTTCGGAAGATCCGGAACGTCCTCTTCGTCGGGCTCCTGCATCGGATCGCTGCGCGGAACGCCGGCCGGAGGACGGGGGCGATCGGAGAAGATGTTGCCGATCTGGGCCTGCGCGATCGTCGGCGCAAACGCGCTCGCCGATGCTGCGATCAACGCTGCAAGCAGGACAAAAACAGGAGTTCGAAGCATTGCGCGGCTACTCGGCGAATCGGGCTCGCGACATCCTACAGGCAACGGACCGCGCGCGGACCATCGGTTAACACGGCCATTGAGGCGGAGAAAGGGCGCAACCCGCAGAACGTGTTGCAGTTCGCTCGCCATACGGCTACGGCCGGGACCGCAGCTCCGGCAATCTCCGACCGGCGTCCGAGCTTATACCGGCGTCCAGGGCTGATAGTCGCCTGTTGCCTTGGGACGGCGACCCGTCGACAACGTCGATCCGACCGGGCGCAACGCCGCCGGTGTGCCGGTCGGGTTGGGACGATGCGGCTTCTCCCACTCGCGCGACTGATAGTTTTCAGCGGTCGGCGGCGTGTCCACCGTGTGATGGAGCCAGCCGTGCCACTCGGGCGGCACCTTGGAGGCTTCCGCCTCGCCTTCGTAGAGCACCCAGCGCCGTTCGAAGCCGAGCGTCGGATCGATCTTGCCGCCGCGGGTCCGGAAATAGCGATTGCCCTGCGCGTCGGTGCCGACCAGTTCGCCGAACCGCCAGGTCCAAAGCTGGGTTCCGAAGGTGAACCCGCTCCACCAGGTAAAAAACCGCAAGAAAAACAGTTTCATGGCGAACATCCCGATCGCGCCGAAAGGCTCGGCGAACGACTCTAGATGCCATTGACTCCCCCGCTTGTCTAGGACTTGCCGCAACGCGGCGAATGAGCAGCGCCGCGCGACCCCGCCACCTTCCCGCGTTGTAATGTTCCTGAACGGGAACCGCCCCAGAACTGCCCGAATTCACTCGACAATAATTTGGAACCTATTGGGAACGCGTCCGTATCCCGCGCGTTGCCGCTGTGAGTCCGATATTGGAATGGGATCTGGAGTACCGCCAATGATGACCTTCCCAAAAGGTTTTGCTGTCGCCGCTGTTGCCTTGGCGCTGCCTCTCGCAGCGGCTTCCACAGCTAACGCCCTGCCCGCATCGTCTTCCCTCGCGTTGTCAGGGCCGACCGCACATGCAACCAGCGCTGAAAACGTCATGCCGGTGCGTTGGCGCGGACGCGGCGGTGGCTGGGGCCATCGCGGTGGCTGGGGTTGGGGCGGCGTCGGCGCCGGCCCTGCCGCTGGCGCCTTGCTTGGCGGTGCCATCGCTTCCAGCTCGTATCCCTACGGCTATTACGGCTACGGCCCCGGTCCCGGCTATTACGCGGCCCCGGCATATGCCGACGATGATGGCGTCGCTTACTGCATGCGCCGCTATCGCTCTTACGATCCCCGCAGCGGCACCTATCTGAATTACGACGGCAACCGTTATCCTTGCCCGTAACGTAAGACCGTATTCATTCATCAAGCGGCGGCGTACGATGTGCGCCGCCGTTTCATTTGGTCAACCCGTCAGGCTGGTCACGACCGCAACGCGATCGCCACGCTGGCGACCGTCAGCACCAGCGCGCCGATCTGGCTGGCGCCGAGCGGCTCGCCGAGAGAGGCAGCGCTGGCGAGCACGCCGATCACCGGCGTCAGAAGCGTGCCAAGCGCGGCGGAGGAAGCCGGCAGGCGCTCCAGCGCGGCATACCAGCAGGCATAGCCGATACAGACCTGCACGATCATGGCAAAGGCGAACAGCGCCCAGCCGAGATGGCTCATTTCCGAGAAGTGCGGCTCCTCGAAGATCAGACCGGCAAGGGTCACGGCGAAGCAGCCGATGGCGAGTTGCCAGACCGCCGCCGTGAGCGGTGGCAGAACCAGCGGCCGCCGTTTCGACAGCACCGCCCCCAGCGCGAAGCCGAACGCCGCCATCAGCACGAAGGCGATGCCCGGCAATTTGGCTCCGGTCGCGGCGACGCCATTGCCTCCCATCAGCACAACGATGCCGGCAAAGGCCATCGCCATGGCAATGACCCGCGTGAGCGTGATCCGCTCTCCGAGCACCGGCCAGGCCAGACCTGCCGCCCAGACCGGGATCGTGGCGCCGACCACTGCAGTTTCGCTGGCGGAAAGATAAACCAGTCCCAACCCGACAAACGCCATCCAGCAACTGACGCTGAGCAGCCCGTAGAGCACCAGACGCGGCCATTGTTCGCGCGGCACCCGCAGCGACTGCCCTTTCATCAACGCGAAGAGCGCAAGCAGGACCACTCCCGGCAACCCCGGCGCGCCGCGCATCACCAAGGGCGGCAGTTCCTGGATGAGCTGCTTCTGCACCGGCCAGTTGGTTCCCCAGCACAGCGCGGTGATGGTCACCAGGACAAAGCCCACCAATCGGCTCTTGCGGGCCGAGGCCGGCGTCGGCGCCATGGCGGGCTCCGTAATGTCCTCAGGCGTGCGTTTATCCAAAAACCTGGTCCCTGAATTTGATTCCACCGCATTGTGGAAGACGGGGAGAAAGCCACGCGCGGCGCACGTGGTCCACCCGAATTGAGCGTTTTTGGCGCATACCCAAT
Source organism: Afipia sp. 64-13 (assembly GCA_001897755.1). Classification (GTDB taxonomy): domain Bacteria; phylum Pseudomonadota; class Alphaproteobacteria; order Rhizobiales; family Xanthobacteraceae; genus Afipia. Next base: position 14,875 of record MKUJ01000010.1, on the reverse strand, counting down.
CGGCATTTCCGCACGGCTTGGGCACGTCGGCGGAGAACCGTCGCAAAGGCCGGATTCGCCTTTGGATTCCGCAGGGACTCACGCATAGTTGCCCCCGGCGAGCCTCTCCCAGCGTTGAGCTTTTCCGCTGGAAAATCGCGTTTTCCACCATATTTAGGGTTTGATTCAGGATTACATACTAGTCCTTGACGGACTTGTTGGAGTCGGCCTAGCTTTGGAGCGTTCGGAGCAAGGGTTAGAGTTCGCACCGGACGTTTCCGAAAAGACGATGAAAACCCACTCTGTCAGGCCGGTCGAGGCCGCGGATGGTGGCTTTGTCCGCCCTTTTGAAAAGGGCGCGCCAGGCCACGCCGGCGGGCGCGGAAAAGGAAGCAGTTTGGGGCGTTGAACAGCGAGGGGCGGCGCGGCCGAACGGGCCAGTCACTCCGAATTCGCTGTTCATCGGGATGAGAAACCGGTCCACCGGCGGTTGAACGGGTGGTGCGAACCCCGGGTTCGCAAATTTGAAATCTCCGGCGTAACCTCTGGGCGGGGTGCGCGCCGGCAAATGACGGGGCACGAAGACGATGCACATCGAACGCCGCTACACCACGGACGGTCAGTCACCCTATGCCGAGATCAACTTCCGGCTGACCACGAGCGAAATCCGAAATCCGGACGGCTCGGTGGTGTTCCGGCTCGAGAACGTCGAGGTGCCGGAGTTCTGGTCGCAGGTCGCCTCCGACGTGCTGGCGCAGAAATATTTCCGCAAGGCGGGCGTCGCCAAGATCCTCAAGAAGGTCGAGGAAGAGACCGTGCCGTCTTGGCTGTGGCGCTCGGTCCCCGACACCGAAGCCCTCGCCGCTTTGCCCGAAGCCGAACGTTTCGGCAGTGAACTGTCCTGCAAGCAGGTGTTCGATCGTCTCGCCGGCTGCTGGACCTATTGGGGCTGGAAGGGCGGCTACTTCACCTCCGAGGAAGACGCCCGCTCCTTCCATGACGAACTGCGCTACATGCTTGCCAAGCAGATGGTCGCGCCGAACTCGCCGCAGTGGTTCAACACCGGCCTGCACTGGGCCTACGGCGTTGATGGCCCCGGCCAGGGCCACTATTACGTCGACTGGAAGACCGGCAAGCTCACCAAGTCGAAATCGTCCTACGAGCATCCGCAGCCGCATGCCTGCTTCATTCAGGGCGTCGGCGACGATCTCGTCAACGAAGGCGGCATCATGGATCTGTGGGTGCGCGAGGCGCGCCTGTTCAAATACGGCTCCGGTACCGGCTCGAACTTCTCGCGCCTGCGCGGCGAAGGCGAAAAGCTGTCCGGCGGCGGCCGCTCCTCGGGCCTGATGAGCTTCCTCAAGATCGGCGACCGCGCCGCAGGCGCGATCAAGTCGGGCGGCACCACCCGCCGCGCGGCAAAGATGGTGGTGGTCGATGCCGACCATCCGGATATCGAATCCTACATCGACTGGAAGGTCCGCGAGGAGCAGAAGGTCGCGGCGCTCGTCACCGGCTCCAAGCTCAACCAGAAGCACCTCAAGGCCATCATGAAGGCCTGCGTGAACTGCGAGGGCTCGGGCGACGACTGCTTCGATCCGGAGAAAAACCCGGCGCTCCGCCGCGAGATCAAGCTGGCGCGCCGCGCCCTCGTCACCGACAACATGATCAAACGGGTGATCCAGTTCGCCAAGCAGGGCTACAAGGACGTCACCTTCGACACCTACGACACCGACTGGGATTCGGAAGCCTATCTCACCGTCTCGGGGCAGAATTCGAACAACTCGGTCTCGCTGAAGGACGACTTCTTGCGCGCGGTGGAGACCGACGGCGACTGGAATCTGGTCGGCCGCACCAACGGCAAGATCACCAAGACGCTGAAGGCGCGCGAGCTGTGGGAGAAGATCGGCTACGCCGCCTGGGCCAGCGCCGATCCCGGCCTGCACTTCAACACCACGATGAACGACTGGCACACCTGCAAGGCGTCCGGCGATATCCGCGCGTCCAACCCGTGCTCGGAATACATGTTCCTCGACGACACGGCCTGCAACCTCGCCTCGGCCAATCTGCTGACCTTCTACGATCCGCAGACCCGTCGCTTCGACGTCGATGCCTACGAGCATCTGTGCCGGCTGTGGACCATCGTGCTCGAAATCTCGGTGATGATGGCGCAGTTCCCCTCCAAGGCGATCGCGGAGCTGTCCTACGAATTCCGCACGCTCGGCCTCGGCTACGCCAATATCGGCGGCCTCCTGATGACCATGGGCCTGCCCTACGATTCCAAGGAAGGCCGCGCACTATGCGGCGCGCTGTCGGCGATCATGACCGGCACCGCCTACGCCACCTCCTCCGAAATGGCGCGGGAGCTCGGCACCTTCCCCGGCTACAAGAAGAACGCCGCGCACATGCTGCGCGTGATCCGCAACCATCGCCGCGCCGCGCACGGGCAGACGGCCGGCTATGAGAAGCTCGCGGTCAACCCGGTGCCACTCGACCATGCCTCCTGCCCGCAGGCCGACATCATCGCGCATGCGCAGGCCGCATGGGACAAGGCGCTGGAGCTTGGCGAGCAGCACGGTTTCCGCAACGCGCAGACCACGGTGGTAGCGCCGACCGGCACCATCGGCCTCGTAATGGACTGCGACACCACGGGCATCGAGCCGGATTTCGCGCTGGTGAAGTTCAAGAAGCTCGCCGGCGGCGGCTACTGGAAGATCATCAACCGCGCCGTGCCAGAGGCGCTGCGCGCGCTCGGCTATCGCGAGAGCGAGATCGCCGAGATCGAGGCCTACGCAGTGGGTCACGGCTCGCTTTCCAACGCGCCGGGCATCAACGCATCGACCCTCAAGGCCAAGGGCTTCACCGACGAGGCGCTGGCGAAGGTCGAGGCGATGCTGCCGACCGCGTTCGACATCAAGTTCGCCTTCAACAAGTGGACGTTCGGCGAGGACTTCCTGCGCACCACGCTCGGCCTCGACGCCGAGGCGATTGCCGCGCCCGGCTTCGACCTGCTCGCCGCGATCGGTTTTTCCAAGCGCGAGATCGAAGCCGCCAACGTGCACATCTGCGGCGCGATGACGGTGGAAGGCGCGCCGCACCTCAAGCCCGAGCACTATCCGGTGTTCGATTGCGCCAATCCGTGCGGCAAGATCGGCAAGCGCTATCTGTCGGTGGAAAGCCACATCCGCATGATGGCGGCCTCGCAGCCCTTCATCTCGGGCGCGATCTCCAAGACCATCAACATGCCGAACGACGCCACGGTGGAGGACTGCAAGTCCGCTTACCTGTTGTCGTGGAAGCTGGCGCTGAAGGCCAACGCGCTCTATCGCGACGGCTCCAAGCTCTCGCAGCCGTTGAACGCGCAGCTCATCTCCGATGACGAGGATGAGGACGACGCGCTGGACGCCTATCACGACAAGCCGATGGCGGCGCGCGCCGCTCAGATCTCGGAAAAGATCGTCGAGAAGATCGTCGAACGCGTCACCGTGATCCGCGCCCGCGAGAAAATGCCGGACCGTCGCAAGGGCTACACCCAGAAGGCGGTGGTCGGCGGCCACAAGGTCTATGTTCGCACCGGCGAATACGATGACGGCCGTCTCGGTGAGATCTTCATCGACATGCACAAGGAAGGCGCGGCGCTGCGCTCCTTCATCAACAACTTCGCCATCGCGGTGTCGCTCGGCCTGCAATACGGCGTGCCGCTGGAGGAGTATGTCGACGCCTTCACCTTCACCCGGTTCGAGCCGTCGGGTCCGGTGCAGGGCAACGACACCATCAAGTTCGCGACATCGATCCTCGACTACGTGTTCCGCGAACTCGCGGTCAGCTATCTGTCACGCTTCGACCTCGCCCATGTCGATCCGGCCGAAGGCGGCTTCGATGCGCTCGGCAAGGGCGTCGCCGAAGGCCGCGCCCCGGACGAGCAGAGCCCCGCGGCGCGCTATCTGTCGAAGGGCCTCACCCGCTCGCGCACCGACAATCTTGTGGTGATGCGTGGCGGTGCCGACACCGACGCGCGCGCAGCGAACAACGTCACGGCGATCGCCTCCGGCGGCGCAACGGCCCGGCATAACGACGCCGCATCGACCGAAGGCGCCGTCGCGCTGAAGACCGAGCCGGAGCGCGACCTGTCGCCGACCGAGAAGCTGGAAGCCCAGACCTGGAGCAAACCCGGCGCCGCGCAGGCCGCAGCGGCTCCCGCCGCACCGAGCAAGGCCGAGCGCCGCGCCGAAGCCAAGGCGCGCGGTTATGAAGGCGAGATGTGCAGCGAATGCGGCAACTTCACCCTCGTACGCAACGGTACTTGCATGAAGTGCGATACGTGCGGTTCGACGACGGGGTGCTCGTAATAGCAGCACGATGTCGCTTACCCCATAAAGGTGCATTTCACCCCAAATTGACGTCGCGGCGCACCCTATAAAGACGTCGCATTTCGAAAGAAGCCCGCCGAAAACGGCGCCAGCCCCTAGCTTAAGTGTGGAATCGAAAATTTCGTGATTTCACGCTCAAATGCGTAACGTAGAAGGCCCCGTCAGATGGCGGGGCCTTCCTTCTTATAGGCCAATAATCGAAGTGAATTCATCTGTTGAGTCCCCACATAGATCTGCACTTCATCGCAAATGGCGGTCGCGTTACCCCACATAAGACAGACACGTTTGGTTGGCTGACGCATAACTCGCGGCGTCGAATCTTGACCTTGAAGTGTTCTCGAATCTGAGAGATGTCTAGGTACCGCCATCTGCGAGAAACGTTGATGTCTGAGAAGCGTGTCCGGATAAACCATCCCGATATTCCGAGCGATTGCGAGATCTACGAAATTTTCGTCGACGGGATATCTGTCGGCTTCATGGTGATTGGTCCGAATGGTGAGGAGTATCCCGCAGATTCGCTCGAAGACGCGATCAGAACTGCTGAGCGGATTCCGCGAGGGCCAAAACCTTAATGCCGTCTCGATACTGTCGGGCGTTTGCAAGCTCGTCAGTACTGATCAGCCCAAGTTTGAAATCTCTAGGAATCAACGGATGGTCAAGGTTCAATAAGGACCCCGCCCCGTATTCGCTCTCGACCTTTATCCAGGCGTCGCTGACGGCCCTGAGGCGGCTCAACTCGCACTGTGTGGCGGGATCAGATGATCGAGCTAAAGACTGGTAACGTGCTAAACCCGAATCCAAGGACTTTGCGTCCCCCATGGCTTCGGCGAGTTGCAAAGCGCCCAAAAAGTGCCGTTCCTCAATCATTTTTATCCCTCCGACGCTGGGCTGTTCCTGATGTCTGGATTCAATGATGACGCAGCAGACGCCGAAACCTGGCCCTTAGCTTTATCGTTGTGCCTGCGAGCATTTTCAATTTCTGTGGTGCTGATGATACCGTCGGCGGCGTGCTTCAAAACCAACAAGTGGTCGAGATTAAGCAAGCTCCCGGGACCTTCTTCGTTCTCGACCCTAACCCAAGCGTCCCTGACGCCTCGAAGGCGTTGCAGTTCTTGTTGTACAGCGGGATCGGACGATTTCGCCAACCGTCGGTAGTTCTCCAGGCCGTAGGTTAGCGTTCGCGCATGTCCCATTTCTTCTGCGAGTTGCAAAGCTTCCAAAAAGTCCCGTTCGTCAAGCATTGTGATCCTTCCGGTGTTGAACCGTTCCTAGTGTCTGAATTCCAATGATGAACCTGGAAATCACCGGCGGAAAGGAATCGTTCAGAAGAGTTGTTTGAAGAACGATTGAGATTCCGCCTTATCATTTCAGGCAACGGCTCAATGCCAGGGTGAACTAAATGCGACTGAATTCCCGCTCGTTGCTTGCAAGAAGCCTAGCTAGATTCCTTGCAAACAAGGAGCGCGCCAATGAACCACGCTTTCGACTTGAACCAGGTTATTGAAATCTCGGGGGACCTCGCCGAGGTCATTAAGGCGTATCTGACGGAAGACACCACGGATGAGGTTCTCGACCTCGAAATCCACGAGAATCATCTGGGCGAACGCTGTGTCGCAGTTGCCATCCAAACAGAATCCTTGGGAAAGCCTGTAGTCCAAGGCGCGATCGTCTTGGTTCAGCCGAAGCCCCAGGAAGGCACGAAGGCGTATTTGGTCAGCGCCATCGCCGAGGACGAGGGTCCCTACGCCAGCTTTTGCCCGCAACGCATCCTTGATCTGCTGTCACCGACCGATAACGAGCTTGCCCTCGATTGGCGGGAGCGCTGCAGAGAGCGCCTGAGCGACCAGATGGACGAAGCACCTTCGTCGTCGATGAATTAGTTCGGTGCCGTTAATTCTCACAATCCGCATCCAAGTAAACATGCACGGTTGCCAACGAAAACATGTCGCCACGCCCCATGATCTCTGCGGGCGAGCGACCGCCGAACACCTCGTTTGGCCGGTTGATCCAGGCATAGCCGCGTTCTGGATTTGAAAAGAGAAGACGCAATCGTTTGTGAATGCCCATCAACAATGCGAGCCTCGTCGCAAGGTCTCGGTCGATTTGTCCGGAACTACCAACCTTCCATCGCTCGTAGATTTCCGCACTCAAACCGCCAAGTACCTCGCGTGCGACGCTGTCGCCAAGCTTCCATTTCTTAAACAGATTGACCACGGCGCGCGCCATCGCTTCCGCTTCGACGGAAGTGATGTGAAATGTCTTTGGCAACGCGGTGGCTCGTGCAATGTTTTGGACCATCGTGATGAGCTATCCGAAATCATAGGGTCTGCGACGGCTCAATCGTTTCGCCGTCTTGCCCTTATACCACTTGCTCCAATGTGAGCCCCGTCCTTTGTCGCGCGGGTCGAACCATTCGCCGTTGAACTGCTCAATGCACTTTTCCGCATCCGACATCGTCGAAAAGAAGAACACGACGTACGAACAGTGCTCCCAATAGACGGAGTGATTATACCGTGCGAGTTCGCCGCCGAAAAACGTCTCGACGTCCTTGACTATGTCTTCGTCTCCCGGAACGGCGATCGAGAACCTTCCGCCTTCCGGATACTGCCAAGCCATTCAAGTTGCCCTCGTTTACTCGAAAGCAGGAGTTCGACTGCGGCGGTGTCGAGATCGTTCTTGCGAAGCTGAGCAAGCGCCGATCCGAGGTCTGAAATCTCAGCCCGGAGAATGTCGGCTCGCCATCGCATCCTGTTTCTCCAGGTAGAGTTTCAAATCATTCTGAAGGTGCATGAGGACACGCGCCGCTCCCGTACAATCGAGGTCTGCGTCGATGAGCGTTTGCATCTCGCGTGCAGTCGTGCGGATGTCTCGGCGGATCCGGGCGACGTTGTGTTTCAATCGGGTGCTGTTCGCGTCCATGGGTCAACCTGCCATAGGAATGAAGCCTTATAAGAACAAAGAGCGAACTTAAATCAAGCCACTAGGTTTTGTGCTGTGTTGAGGTTCCCGCCATACTCGGCAGATGAAGTTGGTCCATCTGCACGAGATTCCCGGAAAGCCGGGAAAGGAGCCGTGGAAAATCAGCGGCTACATTTTTGCATGAGGTTTCTCATTGCTCTCCTGGGCAACGCTGTTGCTTGTCGTGATTGGCCAATTGCATCCCTTCGTCGGGGGCCGTTAGCCGACGTAACCCCATGATGTCTATGCCATCCGTGCGGTCGTCTCTCTGAAGTCAAACTTCACTGGCAGCAATCAACCAGAACGAACCTGCTTCTCATGGGTAGCGCAGCGCGCATTTCTGGTTGTCGGCATCGGTATCAACAACAACGCCCCGAATGCCACCAGACTCAAGATCGACGAGACAACCACGACACCGCCGCCCAACGGATCAATCAGCAGGCTGAATCCCAACGGGGCTAATGCCTGACAAACGCGCGACGGCGCGCCCAATAATCCGAGCCGATAGCCGTAATTTTCGGGGCCGAAGATCGCCAGCGGCAACGTCCCCCGGGCGATCGTGAGCAGTCCGTTGCCTGCTCCGTGGAGCAGAGCAAATGCCGCGGCCGCAGGCCCACCAAACAGGCCGATGACACAGGCACCGACAGGATGCGTGAGGCAGGCAAGCCGCGTCGAGAACAGCGGATGAAATTTGCCGAGCGTCCTTGCTTCAAGGACACGCGCCGCGACCTGAGCGGGGCCAATCATCATCCCGGCAAAGACGGCCTGCGCCGGAGTTGCCCCGAACGCCTCGACGATGCGCGGCAGATGCGCTGCCATCGCCGACGTGACGGTCCAAGCCGCCGCGAACGCCAACGAAAGCAAGACCATCATCCGGTCCATCGGAATGTGCGGTTTGGCGGCTCGCCCCTCGACGTGTCGTGCGGTCGCAGGCGTCCTTGGCAGGAAGAACAGATTGAGGGGAAGTCCGATCAAGATGTGCGCGACGGCCCACGCGTAGCACGTTGATCGCCATCCGATCGTTTCCAGCCCCCATGAACTGAGGGGCCACCCGACCGTGCTGGCAAATCCGGCAATCAGGGTAATTCCCGTGATCGCCCGCCTTGCGTTGTCGCCGTAGATGCGTCCCAGCGCCCCGAACGCGGCGTCGTAGAGCCCCGCTCCCATTCCGATGCCGAGCGGGAACCAGGCCGCCCCGAGCATCCATGCCGAGGTCGATGCCCCGAGCAACGCCAGCCCCGCCGCGAAGATCACGTTCGATCCGGACAGGACCGGCCGCCCGCCGAACAGGTCAATCTGACGTCCGACACGCGGCCCCAGCAATCCGGAGATGACCAAAGCGGCCGAGAACGCCGCGAAGAACCAGTTGCTGGAGATGCCGAGATCCTTGGCGATCGGATCGGCGAGAATCGCCGGGAGATAGTAGCTCGACGCCCACGCAAGCGTTTGCGTGGTGCCGAGGGCAAGAATGATTGGAAGTTGACGCTGGCTCACGCGGCGCCCCTCACGAGCAGCCACATCCGGATTTTCCGGTCGCCTTGGCGTTGGCATCCTCCACACAGCAAGCATTCACGTCGGCGGGCGCCGGGCCGCCACAGCATCCGGATGACGCAGCGCCGGACTCAACGCCACCCCGCGTACACACGCCTGTTTCCGGAAGCTCCAGTTCGACACGAGCTGCGGCTTCGTGGTCGCCTGCGATCTCCGCCGCGATGGAGCGAACCTGTTCGTAGCCCGTGATCATCAGGAACGTCGGTGCCCGCCCGTAGGACTTCATGCCAGCGAGATAAAGACCCGGCTCATCCTGCCGAAGCTCGCGAGCGCCATGGGGGCGCACCGTCCCGCAACTGTGTTCGTTCGGATCGATCAAGGGTGCCAGATCGACGGGGGCCTCGATCGCGGAATCCAGACGCAACCGCATTTCGCTCAGGAACGAGAGATCGGGTCGAAATCCCGTTGCCACGATCAACTCATCGACGATGACATGGCGTCCGCAGCAGGCCGACCCTGCCCCGATGCGCAATTTCTCCCCCACGGCGGAAACATGTGTGACGCTGAAAGCGGATTCCACCTTGATCTTGCCGTTGGCAACGAGGTCGGCAAACGCCGCACCCAGTTCGCCGCGGGCGACCAGCTTGTCGTTGGCGCCTCCGCCGAATGCCTTCGACGGATCGGTGCCGCGGAGAAGCCAGATGACCTTCGTTGCCGGGTCCTGGCCTCGAAGGCGCGTCAGATCGGTCAACGTACCGATCGCGGAGTGGCCCGCGCCAAGAACGGCGACGGTCTTGCCCTTGTAGCGCTCCCGGTCGTTTCCAGAGACGTCGGGTATTCCATAGGCGATGCGGTTTGCACAATCACGCTCCCCGATCGCTGGAAGCCCGTTCGCGCCTGCCGGATTGGGCGACGACCACGTTCCCGACACGTCGATCACGGCGTCGGCCCGCAACACCTCCGACCCTTTGCCGTTTTGAAAGCGGATCTCGAACGGCGCGTTCTCACGGCCTCTCGTCTTCGCCTTGTCGAATCCCACACGGCTGATCGCGGTGACGCGACTGGACATCCGGATGACGTCCTTCAGCGGCGTCCTGGTGGCAAGCGGATCAAGATAGTGGTCGAGCAACTCGCCACCTGTCGGATAGATTTCCGGATCGGGTGAATTCCATCCCGTTGAAGCCAGCAAGCGGGCCGCCGCCCCGTCGATGTTGTATTTCCACGGCGAGAACAGTTGGACATGCCGCCATTGCCTGACCGCGTGCCCGGCGCGTTCTCCCGCCTCCAGCACGATCGGCGTAAAGCCGCGTTCCATGAGGTAAGCGGCGGCGGCAAGACCGACTGGCCCCCCGCCAATGACGGCTACGGTTTTCGACGTCATTTCCACTCTCCATATTTCTAGAATGATCGAAGTTTAAGGTCTGAAAAATCTAGGCAGCCGTCTTTGTCGCGTTACATCCGGAAGTCGCCTCGTCGGCACAGCATTCGGCGACGAGAAAATCCACCAGGCCGCGCATGGTGTCGTATTCCGCGTGGCACACGAGCGTTGTTCCCTCGCGGTCCTGTCGGATCAGGCCGACGCTGACCAGCGATTTGACGTGGTGTGACAAGGTGGACGGAGCAACCTTCAGCTTTTCCTGCAAGCGGCCGACGGGCATTCCGGACTGCCCCGCCCGCACGAGGGTCCGATAAATCCGGAGCCTGGTTGGATTGCCAAGGGCTTCGAGGCGTGATGCGGCGTCGGTGAGTTTCATGGCCAGAGCATGGGGTATCTCATCTTCAGAAGTCAAACTATATTTCGATAATATTCGAAATAGTGAACGTCCGATTTGGCCGACAGGAGTTGACAATTTTCCATATATCCATAAATCTGGATATATGGAAAACGAACAAGCCGTCCTGGCGCTTGCCGCCCTCGCCCAACAAACCCGCCTTCAAGCGTTCCGGATGCTGGTGCAGCACGAGCCCGATGGATTGGCCGCCGGCGATCTCGCCCGACTACTCGAAGTGCCGCAGAACACGCTTTCCGCGCACCTTGCCGTGCTGACCCGGGCCGATCTCGTGACGTCCGAGCGGCACAGCCGCTCGATCGTGTATCGCGCGAACCTCGCGGCGTTTCAGGCCATCGCCGTCTTTCTCCTCCAAGACTGCTGCGGCGGACGACAGGAGATTTGCTCTCCCATTTTCGAAAGCCTGACACCTTGCTGTCCTCCTCCGCGAAAGAAGGAAAAGCCCCGTGCCTGACCGCGTCTATAACGTCCTGTTTCTCTGCACGGGTAATTCCGCGCGCTCGATTCTCGCCGAATCCATCCTTCAAAGGGACGGAAGCGGCCGTTTCCGCGCATTCTCCGCGGGTAGCCAGCCAAAGGGAGAGGTCAACCCGGTTGCGCTCCGCGTTCTCGAAAGCATGAATTATCCGACAGATGGTTTGCGCTCGAAGAGCTGGGCGGAGTTTGCCGTTCCGGATGCGCCCGTCATGGATTTCGTCTTCACCGTCTGCGACAACGCGGCAGGCGAAAGCTGTCCGATCTGGCCAGGACAGCCGATGACCGCACACTGGGGCATCGAAGACCCTGCGGCGGTTGAAGGGACCGACATCCAGAAGGAAGCCGCGTTCGTTTCCGCCTTTCGCTTCATGAAGAACCGTATCGGGCTGTTCACGGCTCTGCGGCTTGGCTCGATCGATGCGATGGCGCTCGGCACCAAGCTTCGTGACATTGGAAACTCCGAAGGCTCAACGTCGGGCCGACCGCATGTGGCCTGATCATGAGTACGTTTGAACGTTATCTCTCGATATGGGTGGCCCTCTGCATCGTGGTCGGCGTCGCCTTGGGGCATTTGATGCCGGGCTTCTTTGCCGCCGTTTCAAGCGCGGAAATTGCGAAGGTGAACCTGCCGATCGCAGTACTGATCTGGCTGATGATCATCCCCATGCTGCTGAAGATCGACTTCGCGGCCATGGGGAAGGTCACGGAGCATGCGCGCGGCGTCGGCGTGACCCTTTTCATCAACTGGGCGGTCAAGCCGTTCTCCATGGCTTTGCTCGGGACGCTGTTGATCGGTCATGTGTTCGCACCCATGCTCCCGGCCGACCAAATTCAGTCCTACGTCGCCGGGCTGATCCTGTTGGCGGCGGCGCCTTGCACGGCGATGGTTTTCGTATGGTCGAATCTTGTCGGCGGTGAACCTCACTACACGTTGGGTCAGGTGGCGCTCAATGACGTGTTGATGGTGTTCCTGTTCGCGCCGTTGGTCGGCTTGCTCCTCGGCGTCGCCTCCATCACGGTGCCTTGGGAAACGCTACTGCTGTCTGTGGCGCTCTACATCGTGGTGCCTGTCATCCTCGCACAAGCGTGGCGGCGCGCCCTGCTCAAGAGCGGTCCCCCGGCGTTCAACCGAACCCTCAGCCGTCTTCAGCCACTATCCCTGACCGCCCTGCTCGCCACCTTGGTCCTGTTGTTTGCCTTCCAGGGCGAACAGATCGTCGCACAGCCCGCCGTCATTGCGATCCTCGCCGTTCCAATCCTGATCCAGGTCTACTTCAACGCTGGTCTCGCCTACCTGCTCAATCGACGCTTCGGGGTGGCTTGGTGTGTCGCCGCACCCGCGGCGCTGATCGGGGCCAGCAACTTCTTCGAACTCGCCGTGGCGGCAGCCATCAGCCTGTTTGGAGTCAATTCGGGAGCAGCCCTCGCTACAGTCGTCGGCGTTCTCGTAGAGGTGCCAGTCATGCTCTCCGTCGTGAAGATCGTGCAGATATCTCGTGGTTGGTATGAATCCCGGCATCCGAACGAAGTCAAAAATGTCGAGGTTCGCTCATGAGCGCCATCATCTATCACAATCCCGATTGCGGAACGTCCCGCAATACGTTGGCGATGATCCGCCAAAGCGGTGTCGAACCGGAAGTGATCGAATATCTGAAACAACCGCCGTCGCGCGAGAAGCTGGTGGAATTGATCGCCCGCATGGGCACATCCCCTCGCGACCTGCTTCGCCAGAAAGGCACTCCGTACGACGCCCTTGGATTGGCGGATTCCAAATGGAGCGATGACGAACTCATCGACTTCATGATCGCGCACCCGATCTTGATCAACCGCCCCATCGTGGTGACGTCGAAGGGCGTCAAGCTATGCCGTCCTTCCGAAGACGTACTGTCCATTCTTCCGAACCCGCATATCGGGCGGTTCGTGAAGGAAGACGGTGAAATCATCAATGCGGACTGAAATGCAAGATTTGCCGAACATCCACGACGACGCATTCGCCCTTCCCGATCCCGGATTGCTGCAGCGTCCGATGCCAACCCATCGGCCAAGGATTCTTCTGCTGTACGGGTCATTGCGCGAACGTTCGTTCAGTCGTTTCGCCACGGTGGAAGCCGCCCGCCTTCTGCAAACCTTCGGCGCGGAAACAAGGATATTCGATCCCTCCGGCCTTCCGCTCCCGGACGACGCTCCGGCGACGCACGAGAAAGTCGAGGAGCTTCGCGATCTGTCAGCCTGGTCGGAAGGCCAGGTCTGGTGCAGTCCGGAACGCCATGGCGCGATGACCGGGATTATGAAGGCCCAGATCGACTGGATTCCATTGTCGATCGGTGCGGTGCGACCGACGCAGGGCAAGACGTTGGCCGTGATGCAAGTGTGTGGCGGATCTCAGTCGTTCAATGCCGTGAACCAAATGCGCGTCCTCGGCCGATGGATGCGGATGATCACGATTCCCAACCAGTCTTCGGTCGCCAAAGCCTATGAACAGTTCGACGAGAGCGGGCGAATGAAACCGTCGCCCTACTACGACCGGATCGTCGACGTCATGGAAGAACTGATGAAGTTCACGTTGTTGACGCGCGGCACATCCGGGTATCTCACGGACCGTTACAGCGAGCGGAAGGAAGCGGCCGAAGAACTCGCGAAACGGATGCAACTCGATCGGGCGACGTGAATCCAACGAGCATTTTGGTTGACACCTGCAAGGTCGGCGCGAACCCTCATTATCGACAGGGAGCCGAGCCTGAGAAATGCATAATGAACACGACGCCAGCTATCGAGGGATCTACGATTGCGATCTCGTTCGCTTGAATGAGATCGATGATCCCTCTTCTCCGTTCAAAGCCTACTCGGGATTCACCGGGGGTTTTCAGCACGCGGGTATCTATCTCGTGCCTGCCCTGGACTCCCTACCACGCGTGATGGAGATCGAACTCTGTCACGATCCGGACGATACGATCGTCACCCTTCTTCTGGAAGGTCGCAGGCGTTACTGTCTTGAGCGGCAGCACGTGTTATTTTTTAATTTCCTGAAAGAGCTTCGAAAAGCTTTGATCATCATCCGATGGAAGGATGGTCCAGCAGAAGAGTATCTCGTTCCCGTAACGTTAGCGAAAACTTGAAATTTGCACCGTAGGTAGAGCCATGGAGGTATGCCATGGCAAAAGGTCTGCGGATGTATCGGGCTCGCGACGCCATTGGCAATGTTGTGCCAATCTCAAAAATCGAGCGCCATGACCTCGTGTGGTGTGAATGTTGTCACGTGAAACTGGTGTACAATTCCGGATATAACCGAGGAGCCGGGGCCTCAGGCCCCATCTGGGTCCAGAGCTATCTTCGTCTACCCCTGGGTCCGAGCATGATCCCGATTGCAAATACGCTGTAGAGTCCGCGATTAGATTTGTCGCAGATCTTGGTCAGAATCTCGATGACAGTCACAAGCCGCTTGCGATTCTGCGAAACGGCAACTACCAACTCCGCCTCGGAATACTCAATGAAGCGTTGAAGAATCTTCCTGAAGAAGAAAAGTCTCTCAATTCAGCGACTTTTCGTACCAGGGTATCACAAATCTGGTCAGGACGTTCACTGGCACCATATTGCCGGACAGCTGCTGCACTGGCGCGAACTGCGGCTATGTCTGATCAGGACGAATGTCTGCATGAGATGGTCACGATCACGCACGGTGGTCACGAGATCAAATGGAGCCATTTCTTTTTTGGAGAGTATCAGGGGCAGAAGCTGGTAAATGTCCTGAACAGTGCGGGGTATCGGAAAATCAGATATCCAGTTGCCGTCCTCGTTCGACCTATCAGGTTC
>MKUJ01000009.1:288847-337730 GCA_001897755.1 Afipia sp. 64-13 | reverse complement strand
GCGGAGATCCGGCAAAGCCATCACTGCGCGAAGACCGCCTGACCGCGCGATCGTCGCAAGCTTTATCCTCGGCATCCGCACGCTTGGTGTCGGCCACGTGACGGACGCCATGACCGCCGCGCGTCATGATGTGCGCTTGCTGCCAGTCGCTTGATTCCGGTCGCCTGATGCAAGGATCGGACGACCATCTTTGCTGCCGGTCGCAAGACGACCAGGCCCGACACGTTTTCCGTTGGAGGATTACGCTCTGTTCAACGCCCCGAGGAAGAGATCAACCTCCTTGCGCAGATTGGTCGATTCCCTGGTCAGGATATTGGCGGAGTTCAAAACCTTGCTCGCGACCGAACCCATCTGGGTCGCGGCGGTGGCAACGCTGGTGATATTTCTGGAAATTTCTTCGGTGCCGCAAGCCGCTTGTTGAATATTGTTCGAGATTTCACCTGTCGCCGTAATCTGCTCTTGAACGGCGGCGGCCACGGCAGCGGCAACTTCGCTGATGCTGCTGATCGAGCTGCCGATCTGTTTGATTGCGCTCACCGTCGAGGTGGTGGAGGATTGGATAGCTCCGATCTGGCCGGCGATCTCCTCGGTTGCTTTCGCCGTCTGTTCGGCGAGCGCCTTGACCTCGGTCGCGACCACGGCAAATCCACGGCCAGCATCGCCGGCCCGCGCAGCCTCGATCGTCGCGTTCAGCGCCAGCAGGTTCGTTTGTCCCGCGATCGCCTGGATCAGCTCCACGACGGCGCCGATTTTCTGCGCCGCCTGCGCCAGATTGTTGACCACCGCGCTGGTCTGTTGCGATTCCTCGACGGCGTAGCCGGCCATCTCCGAGGCTTTCGTCACCTGTTGGCCGATTTCCCTGCTTGAGGCGGTCATTTCCTCCGTCGCGCTGGCCACCGCCTGAACGTTGGCGGACGCTTCATGTGTCGCGCCGGCGACCGTCGAGCTCTGCTCCTGCATCTTGTGCGAGGAGCTGGACATCTGTTCGGCTTCGTTCTTCAACTCGGTGGCGGCGGTTGCGATCATATTCACGATCGCGCCGACACTGGCATCCAGATCCTTGGCCATTTTTTCTCGGTTCCTGCGCTGTTCCTCGCGCAGTCTCACCAGATCGGATATGTCCTGAAACATGCAAAGCAGAAGCGGCTTGCCGTTCATTTCACCGCGTTGCAGGAAAATGGAAACATGAAACGGCTCACCGTTATCAAACCGGACATGCTGCCATTCGAAACGTGACGCGCCTTTGGTCAATGCCTCCTGAACATTGCGCATGGAGGCTTCGCCGCTGTTTTCGCCATTCGGCTGCCGTTCGGGCGAAAGTTCGCGCGGCGTGCGGCCGATCAGCTCTTCCACGCTTTGCAGGCCGAACACATGCGCCGCCGATTTATTGCAATGAGAAATCTTGCCGTCTTCGACGTATAAAATCGAAATCTCACCTTCGTTATAGGCGAAGCTCTCATAGCTGTCGTTGCTCGATGCCGCGTTCCTGTTGCCGAAAAATCCAAGCATGACACCGTTTCCTCAAGCGTTGAAATGAAAGATTCGTCGCAGATTTCAGCATGAGCTTGTCGCCACCGAAGCGGTTTCGGCGAACATCTCATGAGACAGGAGAGCGGGATGATCCGATGGCTCGGCATCACATCCTGGATACCGGGACCGACGCCGGCGACCTGCTCTTCGACCATCCGGGAAGAGGGCAGGTCGCCCGTCACAACTGCGCCGAGCGGTATGCGATCGCAGACGACCGCTCGGACGCTTTTGAAGCACTTTTAATCCCAATGGCGGACGTAGCGCATCATATACTTCTGCCCTTGACTTCGATTTACGGCGCCGAACTCATAGAATGCATTGAAGAACAGATAATTGTCTTTATTGAAGGCGTACATCATCCCGGGCCCCAAAGCCCAGACTCGTTCCTTGGTGCCGTCGACACTGATGCCGTTGACTTTGGTGTTGGTCATCTGCTGAAGCCAATAACCATTGATCCCGAGCCAGAACTTGTCGGCTACGGCATACTCGGTCGAAAAATTGGCATGCAAGGCCTGGCCGGCCTGTGAGTTCAGGGCAGAAGGTCCGTATGTCAAGGACGGGTCGTTATTCTCGCCGTTCCACAGATAGTGGAATCGCGTTGTCACCGTCCACTTCGGCGAAAGAAAAAGGGTGCCAGCAAAATACGGATTGAAAGACCAGAAATTGGATCCCGGATTTACGGAAACAGCCGCGTTGTAACGTCCGATCGGAGCCAAAGCCTGAGCTTCAATGCGGCCGATAAACAGAGGGCCATTCGGACCCATAATGGGGTCGAATTGATAGAACGCGCCAAACGAGACATCTCCGAATCCCTGGCTGGCGTTCAGGACCTGATTGCCCAATCCGTCATTGGCGCTGGCGCTAAAGATGGAAGGGACAACAAACTCGAAACCAAACGAGCCCGCTCCGACTTTTGTCGGCGACAGATACAGAATCTGAGTGGCCTCGCTGAGGACCGAAACCCGCTCAAGAGGGAGCCCCAGATTGTTGCCCTGGCTGTTGGCGAGTTTGTCTGCAGAATAGCTGACAATCCACTGACTGGTGTACCATCCCGGTCCACCCATCGTGGGAGTTCCGTCCAGGAATGTCGTCATGCCGAGGTTGACCGCCGGCAGGTCATAAGCATGCGATTTTGATGTTGCCGAGAAGGTGGCGGCGCCCACAATACACAAGGCGAGCAATCGCGGTCGAAGCTCAACCTGGACGGTCCCAATTGCAATCGTCTTTCTCATCGTCAGAGTATCCTTGTTGACATTGCGCGTTCGTCTTTCAGGACAAGTCCCAGCCGCTTAAATGCGCGCTGGCGCCTCTCATGAAGACGGACAGCAGGAAGACCGCGGAGAATGAGTGTCGGCGACTCGCGACGACACCATTCGACGTTCATGCTTGAACTGTTGCATAACGACTCAACGAGGACATAACCGCTGAGTGCAGCGGATATCCAATTCGCGCAGAATATTGTTCTGGCGCTTGAAGACGCTTGGCCCTTCCGGGCCGCCAAAGACAGGCGCGGGGCAATGTGCGGCCGCTCTGGACGCTGGCCGCGAGGGCTGCGGAAAACGCGATTGGCTGCGTCATTAAGCTCACCCGCGGCAGTTGATTTTGATCATGGAAGGCCCGCTTTCGCGTCGTAAGTTTGCGCTATATAGCGGTGGGTTTGCGATCGGTGATATCGGGTTGCGTGCATCCGGAGCAGGCTTATCCCGCCGAACTGTTGCGGCGCGAAGAATTGCCGAAGCTGGCAGCGAATTCGCCGGTCGAACCGGCGGTTGCCGAGCTGTCGCGGGCCTGCGTGTTCGTGCTGGGAGGCGCATCCGTCACGACGGCGCGGCGCATCCGCTCTCTCCCGTGCATCCGCTGTCCGCGCCGCTTTCTTTGCGCCTCCGGTTGCAATCAATGTTGCAGCGAAGATGTTTCAAACGAAACAGGCGTTTCATAACCGGGCTGCGAACTCCGCGATCTCTCCGCAAAAATTTTGACGGGTGATTTGAACCGTGCAGTCTTGTCACGACTCCCGACAATGCGCGGGAGGGGAGCGCGACAATGACCGAAAGTGCGTTCGCCGGCCGCATGCGGCACGAGAAATTCTTCAGTTGCGCGGCCGATAAGCGCCGCGACGATCTGAACTATCGCGCCTCCATCTCGGTCGAGCGGATTCCGGGCCGCTTTCCCTATGCGACATGGCATTCGCCCGAAGGCCCGCGCGACGTCGTGGTGTGGTGTTCGAACGACCAGCTCGGCATGAGCCAGCACCCGAAGGTGGTCGGCGCCATGGTGCAGACCGTGCTGCATGCCGGCGCCGGCGCCGGGGGCGCGCGCGACACCTGCGGCACCAACCGGATGCTGCTCGACCTCGAAGCCGAGATTGCCGATCTGCATCGCAAGCAGGCGGCCATGCTGTTCACGTCCGGCTACATCGCCAATGCGGCGGGCCTGTCCGCTGTCGCGAGGCTGGTGCCGCGCTGCCTCGTGATCTCCGATGAGCACAATCATCATTCGATGATCGAGGGAATTTCAAAATCCGGATGCAAGAAGCGGATCTGGCGGCACAACGATCTGGAGCATCTCGAACAGATTCTCCGGGAGGAGCGCGGCCGGCCGGCGTTGATCGCCTTCGAGAGTATCTACGCCATCAGCGGAGACGTCGCGCCGATCCGCCAGATCTGCGATCTTGCCCGCCGTTTCGGCGCGATCACCTATCTCAACGAAGCCAATGCGGTCGGCATCTGCGGCGCGGGTGGCGCCGGCATGGCCGAACGGGAAGGGCTGGCGTCCCGGATCGACATCATCGAGGGCACGCTGGCCCAGGCCTATGGTTGTCTCGGCGGCTACATCGCCGGACGTGCCGTGCTGGTCGATGCGCTTCGCACCCATGCGCCGGGCTATGCGTTCACCAACGCGCTGCCGCCGCCGCTATGCGCGGCGTCGCTCGCGGCGATCCGCCATCTCAAGGAATCGTCATGGGAGTGCGAAAGGCTGGCGCAGAACGCCGCCACGCTGCGCGCCGGGCTGATCAAGGCCGGGCTGCCGGTGCGGCCGGGGCAGGAGCACATCATATCGCTGGCGGTGGGCGATATCGCCATGGCACGGGCGATGTGCAACGCTCTGCTTTCCGATTTTTCTCTTCACTTGCGCCCGGCCGGCCATTCGGCGGCGGCGCGCGATACGGCGTATCTGCGGATCCTGCCGTCGTCGCACCACGACAAGACGATGCTGACCGCGCTGGTGAATGCGCTGGCCGAGGTCTGGCGCCGGTTCGAGCCGTCATGGAGCTATCAGCCGGACGCCGCCGAATGATCAGCGTTCCGGCCGTGGTCGTCTGTTTCAGATGAATGGAACATGTTTCACGCGCGGCGCGCCGAAATTTTACCGGATGGCGTTCGCTTGTTAGCATCGACAGGGTTTCAGGGGAGTGTTCCGACATGGATGTCCGGTCTACTCGTCGACAACTGATGGCGCTGGTTCTGGGCGGCATGACCGGAGCCGCCATCCTGACGTTGGCGCTTCAACATTTCTTTGCGCCGGACAAGGCCATGTTTGATCCGCTGGCTTTCATTTGCAGCACGGACAGCAGGCCCCAGACCATCTCCAAATAGCCATTTGTCTTTCAGGCCGCGTTGGCCATGCCGGCCGCGGCCTAGCCGAACCGGAAGAACAGCAGATTGTCGAACGAGCGCAGTTCGATCAGCACGCGAAAGAGCTGGCCGCTGTCTTCGTTGCTCACGGCCTGGGGCACGAAACTCAAGCCGTTGTGCGCACCGTCGACAAGACGGCGAAACTCGGGATCGGCTTTGACGGCAGGTGTGGCCATCGCATCGCAGCGGTGCAGCAGATAGCCGTAAATGGCGGCCTTGGATTGCACGTCGGCCTTGACGCCCTTGTCGCCCCATTGTGGAAGATTTGTCTTGTAGACGAAGAAGTCGTCCATGGCCTTGTTGGCGTCGAGAACGCAGTCGGCGAGAAGATAGAGGCCGGAGGCGCGGCGCATCGCCGACAGCTTCTCGCGAAAATCAATGGTTTCCTTCGCCGCGCCGGGCAGGTCGCCGCTGTCGATCAGGCCGAGCGTCTTGTCGATCTTGCCGGCGGTGTTTTGCAGCAGGTCGCTATAAAGGGCGTTGTCCGCGAAGGCATCGGGCGTCTTGCCCTCGAACCGCTTGGTCAGCTTCGACCAGGCGCCGCGCATGTCGTCGAGCTCGATCGCGGCAAGATCGGCATTGCCGGTGCGCAGATAATTTGTCGCAACCCGGTTATGCGCGGCCACCTTCTCGATAGCCTCGTTGAAATTCGAAAGATCGCCGGCCAGCGCGGATGCTGCGGTAAAAATCGCGCAAACGGCCGTCACAACGGACAAATTCTTGCAGATCGACATGCGTGAAGCTCCACTTGTCGGCGAATCCTATGTCAGATGAAAAATTCAGGCCAGCCCTCCGGGAGCACTTTTGTTGTCTCAAGAGGATGTGTATGGATTCTCCGCTGATGCCGGATAGGTTATGACGGCGCGGAGATAGCGCCTTCGCTGTCCGGAGCAGGCCGCTTGCGGACCGATGATGCGAACGAGGAAACCATGATTTCACGCCGTCAGGTTCTAGTCTCCGGAAGCGCCATGGTGCTGGCGGGCTCCGCCGGTCGCGCGCAGGCCGCGCCCGTGCTGACCGACGATGGTCTTTATTCCGAACCCTGGTTCATCAACAGCTTCCTCGATCTGCGGGACGATCTGGCGGATGCGACCGCAAACAAGAAGCGGTTTGCCATCATGTGGGAGCTGAAGGGCTGTCCCTATTGCAAGGAAACGCATTTCGTCAATTTCGCCGATCCCACCATCCAGCATTACGTGAAGAACAATTTCGCCATCGTGCAGCTCAATGTGATCGGCACCCGTGAGGTGACGGATTTCGACGGCACCAAGATGACCGAGAAGCAGTTCAGCCAGAAATACAACGTCCGCTTCACCCCGACCTTCCAGTTCTTTCCGGAAAACCTCGCCGAATTCGTCGACAAATCGCCCGACAAGCGGGAAGTCGCGCGTCTGCCGGGGTATCTGAAGCCCGCGCATTTTCTCACGCTGTTCCGGTTCGTGCGCGAGAAGGGCTACGAGCGCGGCGATTTCCGCAGCTATCTGAAAGCGCAAGGCGACTAGCCGGCGCGGTCGCCCGCCGCGGTGCAGCGCGGCATGCTGCGCCGGGGTTGTGCCGGGCCGCGTTGCGACAATTCCGATCCATCATGACAATGACAACATGGCGGGCTTTGCGGAGGGCGCGTCATGCCTCGCCGTGTTGCACCCATTCGTTTCACGCTGGAACGCGCCGGTTTCGTCGTTGAAACGAAAACCAGGATCTTTCGCGCTGCAGTAGTTTCGAGCATCGCCGGATCGCGTCCGTCGCGGCGCGGACGATCGCTCGCTTCCTTCACCATCGAGTCGCCAAACCCGGCGGAATCTCCCGCGATTCCCGCGCATCTTGCGCGCATCGCGTGATATTCGCGCCATGACATGGTCTTGCCGCGCGTGTTGCGCGCGCGCCGGAACATCTTGGCACGGGAGTTGCTCTTACCTCACCAATCGAACGTCGCCGCGGACTCGAACCGCGTTCGCGAACGGCGTTCCGGAAAAACACGATGAAGTGGTGTGAGGGGGCACGTACCAAGAATGCAAAAATATTTTCTGGTGATTCCGATCGTCATTGCCGCGGTGGCGGGGACTGCCGCGGCCGAGCAACTGGTGCCGATCAAGATCAAGGATGGATCGATCGATCAGCCGCTGACGGCGCAGGCCGGCAATCCGGCGAACGGCGCAACCACGATCGCCGACCGCAAGCTCGGCAACTGCCTGGCTTGCCATCAGGTCACCAAGCTGAAGGCTGAGCCGTTCCACGGCGATGTCGGCCCCACGCTGGACGGCGTCGCGAGCCGCTGGAACGAAGGGCAGCTGCGGCTGATCGTCGTCGATCCGAAGAAGGTGTTCGAAGACACGGCGATGCCGAGCTTCTATCGCACCGAAGGCATGCACCGCGTTCGCAAGGAGTTTCAGGACAAGCCGATGCTCACCGCGCAGCAGGTGGAGGACGTCGTCGCCTTCCTGAAGACCCTGAAGGAATGATCCGGCCCGGCAAAGGCGTGGAGGTGTGACATGGGACATCTGACAAGGCGCGGGGTGATCGGAGCGGCGGCGCAGGGCGCGGCGATATTGTCGCTGACGTCCGTTCGGAACGCGATCGCGGCGACCGACGACACCGCCAAATACATTGCCGAATTCACCGGCGGCAAGGCGATCAAGACCGGCCGGGTCAATCTCAGCATTCCCGAGCTCGCCGAGAACGGCAACATGGTTCCGGTGTCGGTCGTGGTGGACAGCCCGATGACCAAGGACGCCTATGTGAAATCCGTCCTGCTTGCCGCGGACGGCAATCCGATGCCGAGCCTGATCACCTTCAATTTCTCGCCGATGTCGGGCAAGGCGCAGGCCGCCGCGCGCATTCGTCTGGCGCAGACCCAGAATGTCATCGCGATCGCGGCCATGAGCGACGGTTCGTTCTTCACGGATCGCAAGACGGTGAAGGTGACCATCGGCGGCTGCGGCGGCTGACGGCGCTGAACAAGGAAAGGGTGAAGACATGGCAGAGGGCGTCAAGTCGCGCATCAAGATCCCGAAAGAGGCCAGGAAGGGCGAGGTCATTCAGATCAAGACGCTGATCTCGCACATCATGGAATCGGGCCAGCGCAAGGATGCCGCGGGCAAATTGATCCCGCGCCATATCATCAACAAGCTTGCGGTGACGTTCAACGGCGCGCCGCTGTTCTCGGCGGACATCGCTCCTGCGGTGTCGTCCAATCCATATCTGGAGTTTTCGGCGCGGGTCGAGGAATCCGGCACGTTTAAATTCACCTGGGTCGATGATGACGGAAGCGTCTACAGCGACGAACAGGCGATCACGGTGACATAAACCGGGATCGATCCGAACAAACAAACTGGCATGTGGCCTGTGGCTGGGGGAGCTGAATGTTCAAGAATGTAAAATACGTTGCGCTGTTGGGTATGGCCGCGGCTCTGACGCTGGGGCAGGTGTCGGGTGCGTCCGCCGATGACGACAAGAAGGGCATCAAGGCGCCGCCGGGCCATCCGCTGTCCAAGATCATTTCCGGCTTCGAATACCGGACCAAGGAAACCCAGGCGCTGCAGAACGACGAGATCGAGAATCCGGGCATGCTGTGGGCGGAACGCGGCGCGCAGCTCTGGAGCACGGCGGAGGGCGCCGCCGGCAAGTCCTGCGCGAGTTGCCATAAGGATGCCGCCACGACGATGAAGTCGGTCGCCGCGACCTATCCGAAATGGAATGCGAAGCTTGGCAAGCCGGTGAACGTCGAGCAGCGCATCAACATGTGCCGCAGCAACGAGATGAAGGCGGAGGCGTGGAAGTTCAACAGCGACCAGCTCACGGCGATGACCATCTACGTCAAGCACCAGGGGATATCGGAGCCGGTCCACGTCAAGACCGACGGCGAGATGAAGCCGTGGTTCGAAAAAGGCAAGGCGCTGTTCTATCAGCGTAACGGACAGCTCGATATGTCCTGTGCGAGCTGCCATGAGAAGCACTACGGGCAGTACCTGCGCTCGGATTATGTCAGCCAGGGCCAGATCAACGGTTTCCCGACCTATCGCCTGGCGGCGCAGAACATGGTGCCGGTGCATCAGCGGTTCTACGGCTGCATGTTCGACATCCGCGCCGAGCCCTATGCACCGTTGTCCGACGAGTTCCTGGCGCTGGAGCTTTACATCGCCTATCGCGGCACCGGTCTTCCGGTCGAGACGCCCGCGGTCCGCAACTGAAGCCGCACTGCCTCGCCATGGCCGCCGACACAATGGCGGCCATGGGGGGTGTGTGACGATTTGATCCGGGAGAGGATCGGCCCTCTTGGGCAATATGACCCTTCTCTCCTGGAACAGTGAGGACTGTGATGAAAGTGAATCGGCTCGTCTGTGGTGTGTTGTTGTCTGTCTATCTCGCCTCCGGCGGCCCTGCGGCTGCGGATGAGCGCGAAGTGACGCTCAAGCATCAGGGGCTGACGCTGCTCGGCACCGTTTCGACCCCGGCCAAGGCGCGCGACGACAAGCCCTGGATCGTCCTGGTGCACGGCACCCTCGCGCACAAGGACATGAGCACCATCAAGCAGATGGCGACGGCGCTGAACGACAAGGGATTTTCGACGCTCGCGGTTTCGCTGTCGCTGGGCGTCGACAGCCGCAAGGGCATGTACGATTGCCAGGTGCCGCACCGGCATCGTTTCGGCGACGCCAGCGGCGAGATCGCAGCCTGGCTCGCGTATCTGCGCGGCGATGGCGCGCGCAACATCTGGCTGCTCGGCCACAGCCGTGGCGGCGCGCAGGTGGCCTACACCCTCGCGAACGAGGGCAAGATGGATCTGCGCGGCACGATTCTGATGGCGCCGGCGACCGACGCGGTGGCGACCGCCGCGGCCGCATATCGCAAGCAGCATGGCGCGGCGGCCGACAAGGCGATCGAGGCGGCGCGGGCGGAAGGCGACAAGAGCGAAAAGCTGATCGCGGTGCCGGGCCTGCTCTTGTGCCAGGGCGGGCAGGCGAGCGCGCGAAGCATCCTGTCCTATTACGACGAGAAGCCGCCGCACGAGACCCAGGCCTCGCTGACCAGGGTCACGTCGTTGCCGGTGCTGGTGATCGCGGCGCAGAAGGACGAAGTGGTGCGCGATGTCGCCGACAAGATCGGCAAGGTCGCGGCCGCGCAGCCGAACGTGAAGGTCGAAACCGTCGCCGATTCCGATCACATGTTTCAGGATCTGTTCGCCGATGCCGCAGCCGATCTGATCGCGGATTACATCGACCAGCAGAAGAAGTAGCCGCAGGAGTGGGACGTGAGGCGCATCACGCGCAGGGGAATGTTCGCAGCAGGATGTCTGGCTTCTCTTTTCGCAGGCGAGGCGATCGCGCGCACTGCCGATGACTGGCCAAGGACACACCATCTGATCATTCAGGTGACGGCGGACGACCCGACGGCGATGCGCCTCGCTCTCGACAACGCGGTCAATGTGGACCGGCACTACAGCGAGATCGGCGAGGACGTCGATATCGAGATCATCGCTTACGGTGCCGGTCTGCACATGCTGCGGGACGATACCTCGCCGGTGAAGGCGCGGATCAAATCGGTCGGCGACAGCCTGCGAAGCATCCGCTTCGTCGCCTGCGGCAACACTCTCCAGACCATGGAGCGCAAGGAAGGTCATCCCGTCACGCTGCTGCCCCGCGCCGAGGTGGTGCAGACCGGCGTCGCCTACATCATGGATCTGCAGGAGAAAGGCTGGAGCTATGTGCGTCCGTAGCCCGTCCTTCCTTGTCCGTCATGCGGTGCTCGCCGTGTGCCTGATGGCCGCTCTCGCGCCGGGCGCGGCTCTGGCCCATTCCGATCCGGGTGCGTTCGGCGGCGGGCCGGCGAATCTCGGGCGCGGCGGCCATGACGAGCCGCCCGCGTTTCGCGCGACCGTCCGGGTCGATCCGCGCCGGGTGCAGGATGTTGTTCTGAAGGTCAACGCCCGCATCGTCGATATCAGCGGCACCTATCCCGGCCGCCGCGTCGCCGAGGGCGATGTGCTGATGAGCTTCGACAGCCCGGAGCTCGAGACGGTGCAGAAGACGTTTCTGGAGACCAGCCGCAATTTCGAGGCGATGCAGGCCTTCAGCGTCACCGGCAATGAGAAGATTCTGGAAGGGCGGATCAATCTGGAGTGGCGCGGGCTGTCGCCCGCCGATGTCCAGTCGATCGAGGAAAGCCATACGACCGTGAAGACGGTCGCGGTCCGCTCGCCGGTCGCAGGCTTTGTGCTGGATGTCGCGGTGGTGAACGGCGAGATCATCAATGCCGGGGCGCAGTCCGGCCTGTTCAGCGCCTCCGGCGTCACGGTCGCGCGCGTGGCGGAAGACGCCGCCCTGACCATCGAGGCCGAGGTGCCGAACCGGTTCGCGGCGACCTTGCAGGATGGCGCCGCCGCGACCGTCTCGCTCGGCGACGGCACCGCGGTGCAGGGCACGATCGATCAGATCGCGCCGCTGGTGGCTGCGGCGAGCCAGACACGGCTGGTGCGGATCAAGCCGGACGTGGCCGATGCCGCGCGATTGCGGATCGGCGGAATCGTCAAGGTGTCGTTTGGCGAACTGCATGAGCCGGATCATGACTAGAATTGCCGTGGCGCTCCTGGCCCTGATGGCGATGGCGTGGACCGCGGGGCCCGGCCTGTCGCACGGCGTCTCGACCCATGCCGGCCATTCCCATCATGCGCCGGACCCGGCGGAGCGGCGCGACGCGCTGGTGATGCTGTGCCGCAGCGGCGGACTGCTCGCGATGGAGAGCGTGTCGGAGACGCAGACGAATGCGTCGTTTCGCACGTTCGGCCGTGTGATTCCCGATCCGACCCAGGTGCTCAACGTCAACGCCTATCTGAGCGGGCAGGTCACGCAGGTGCTGGTGCGGCCGCAGAGCGCGGTGCGCAAGGGCGACGTGGTCGCCAAGCTGTCGAGCCCGGATTTCCTGCTGACGCAGAAGGCCTATCTCGCGTTGCTGAACAATGAGGAACAGCAGGCCATTCTCAAGGAGGAGGGCCGCCTGCCGGCTTACCTGTCGGATGCGCGCGACAATCTGGTGTGGTGGGGCATGAGCGCGGAGGAAATCGACGCGCTGATCAAGAACGGCAAGGTGGTCGAGAGCATTTCGGTGCGCGCGCCGAGCGACGGCATCGTCACCGATGTGCTGGTGCAGCCCGGCCAGCTCGTCAACGCCGGCGACAAGACCATGCAGAACTTTGTCGTGGTCGGCAAAGCCCTGCTGCGCATGATTCCCTCGTCGGCGGCGCCATGGATCGAGGCTTATATCCCGGCCGATCGCGCCGCCGCGGTTCGCGCCGGCTCGCCGATGCTGGTGGAAATGCCGTCGGGATCGCCGGTCGCGCTCGACATCGCCGAAGTGCGGCCCGACGTCGAGCCGACCAGCCTGATGGCCCGCGCGGTCGCGCGGCTGACCGGCGACGCCGCCTCCGCGTTTGCGCCCGGCCAGATGGTGCAGGCCCGGATCGAGGTGCGCCGCCCGCCGGGCGTGTGGGTCTCGCGCGAGGCGGTGGCGGGGCAGGGCATCGAGCCGATCGTCTTCATCGAGATCAGGCCCGGCCTGTTCCAGCGCCGTCATATCGAGATGGCGGAAGCGGCGGGCGATTACATCCGCGTGTCGGGCGTCAAGCCCGGCGAGCGCGTCGTTACCTCCGGCAAGATGGTTCTGGAAGGGGCCTATCGTCTGCAGGAGAAGGAGCCGGAAGCGTCCGCGCGTTGCGGAGCGTAAGGGAGGGTTTGCGGAGTGTTCGACTGGATCATCTCCTGGTCGCTGCGTAACCGGATCGTGGTGCTGCTGGTCTATGTGCTGATCGCCGGCGGCTCGCTGGTGGCGATGCGGGCGATGCCGGTGGACGTCTTTCCCGAATTCGCGCCGCCGCAGGTGCAGGTCCAGACCGAAGCGCCGGGCTTCTCGGCGCGGGACATCGAATTGCTGGTGACCCATCCGCTCGAGGTGTCGCTGCAGGGCATGCCGGATATCGCCCAGATCCGTTCGCATTCCTCGATCGGCCTGTCGCGCATCGTGGTGGTGTTCCGCGGCAACAGCGATGTCTATCGCGCCCGCGCTCTGACGCAGGAGCGCCTGCAACTGGCGCAGGCGCAATTGCCGCCTGGCACCTCGGTGCCCGAACTGATGCCGATCACCTCGGCGGTGAGCTGGTTGCAGAAATTCGCGCTGATCGACTGGTCGACCTCGGCCGACATGCGCAAGCTGCGCAGTCTGGTCGATTGGGATTTCCGCAATCGCCTGCTGGCCAATCAGGGCGTGGCGTCGGTGGTGTCGATCGGCGGCGGGGTCAAGCAGTATCAGGTGGAGGTGGATGCCGGCAAACTGGCGGGCTTCGGCCTGCCGTTCGCCTCGGCGACCAGGGCCGCGCAGCAGACCAACACCGTGGCGCCCGGCGCCTTCGTCCATCCGACCCGCGAGGAAGAATATTTCGTACGCGCCGACGGCATGGCCGGCGGCCTGCGCGACATCGGCAACACCCTCGTGGCGGTGAAGGACGGCACGCCCGTCACCCTCGGCGATGTCGCGACCCTCAAGATCGGCGATGAGATCAGGCGCGGCGCGGCGCAGGTGTTCGGCGCGGATGCGGTGATCGGCACGATTTCGAAGCAATGGGGCGCGGACACGCTGGCGGTGACCCACCGGGTCGAACAGACGCTGGCGGAGTTGAAGAAGTCCCTGCCGGAGGATGTCGAACTGGTGCCGGACGTGTTCCGTCAGGCCAGCTTCATCGAGCGGTCGGTCGACAATCTGCAGGACGTGCTGCTGCACTCCTCGATCATCGTGATGCTGGTGCTGTTCCTGTTCCTGGCGCGCTGGCAGGCGACGCTGATCAGCCTGATGGCGATTCCGCTGTCGCTGATGACCGGCATTCTGGTGCTGTGGTTTCTGGGCGCGGGCATCAACGCGCTGACGCTCGGCGGCCTGGTGTTCGCGATCGGCGAGGTGGTCGACGACTCGATCATCGACGTCGAGAACATCCTGCGCCGTCTGCGCGAGCGGGCCCGCACCAAAAGCAAAGAGCCGCTGGTGTCGCTGATCTTCCACGGCTCGAGCGAGATCCGCAATTCCGTGGTGTTCGCGACGCTGATGGTGATCGTCGCCTTCCTGCCGATCTTCGCCTTGTCGGACATCGAGGGGCGGATTTTCTCGCCGATGGCGATTGCCTATATCGCGGCGGTGGCGAGCTCCTTGCTGGTGGCGCTGACGCTGGTGCCGGTGCTGTGCTTCTATCTTCTGGCCCGCGAGGACAGCGCCGAGCGCTATCGGCCCAGCCGCCTGTCGCGCCACATGCTGGTGCGTTATCGCCGCGCCCTGAAATGGGCGATCGTCCGGCCGGGGCTGCTGATCGCGATCAGCCTTGGCCTCAGCGTGCTTGCGCTGGCGATGCTGCCGTTTCTCGGACGCTCTTTCCTGCCCGAATTCGCCGAAGGCAACATCGTGGTGGCGACGACGATGAATCCGGGCACCTCGCTCGACGAGAACCTGCGGGTCGGCAGCCAGATCGTCCGCACGGTGGGTGCGATGCCTGAAATCAAGAGCATCGCCCAGCGCGCCGGCCGCTCGCGGCTCGATGAGGATGCCCAGCCGGTCAATTTCTCGGAGTTCGACATCACGCTGAAACCCGATGTCGAGGACGCCGCCGCCGTGATCCGAACAATCCGCGACCGGCTCGCCGATGTTCCGGGCGTCATCGCCAATGTCTCGCAATTCATCGTGCACCGGATGCAGGAGGTGCTCTCCGGCGTTCGCGCACAGGTCGTTGTAAAGATTCACGGCACTGATCTCGCGGTGCTGCAACAGAAGCAGCAGGAGGTGCTGGCGGCGGTAAGGGGCACGCCGGGCATCGTCGATTTGCAGGCGGAGCCGATGGTGCTCGGGCCCGGCGTCGATATCCGGGTCGATCGCGCGGCGGCGGCGATGTTCGGTCTGACGCCGGGCGAGGTCGTGCAGCAGGTCGGGCAGGCGCTGAACGGCATCGCGGTGTCGCGCGTGCTGGAGGCGGACCGCGCGTTCGATCTGGTGGTCAGGGTCTCGGAGCAGGGCCGCAAGACCATCGACGCAATCTCCGACCTGTTGCTGCCCGGCCCGCAGGGCGCGGTGGTTCCGCTGCGTCAGGTGGCGAAGATCGAGGTGGTGCGCGAGCCCTATATCATCAATCGCGACGATGGCGCGCGGCGCTCGGTCGTGCAGTGGAACGTCCAGGGCCGCGATCTGAACAGCGTGGTGGTCGAGGCTAGGCGGAAGATCGGCGAGGCGGTCCGGCTCGATCCGGGCTACACGCTCGAATTCGGCGGCGACTATGTGGCCCAGCAGCGCGCCACCCAGAACCTGTTGCAGGCGGGCGCCGCCGTCGTGCTGCTGATCTGCGTTCTGATGTTCGTTGCGTTCAGACATCCCCTGCTGGCAATTCTCGTTCTGCTCAACCTGCCGTTTGCGCTGATCGGCGGCGTGGTGGCGCTGTTCGTGAGCGGCGAGATGCTGAACATTCCCTCCCTCGTCGGCATGATCGTGCTGGTCGGCATTGCCACGCGCAACAGCCTTCTGCTGATGTCGCGCTACGATCAGCTCTCCGCACCCGGCGTTTCCAACCAGAAGCTCGTCGCAATGCATGGCGCGATGGATCGCATGCTGCCGATCATGATGACGGCGTTGACGACCGGCCTTGCCGTAGTACCATTGCTGCTGGGCGATCCCGTCGGCAAGGAGTTGCAGCGGCCGATGGCGATCGTTCTGCTCGGCGGAATGGGGTCGTCGACTTTGCTGAGCTTGTTCGTTCTGCCTGCGAGCTATGTCTGGGTGATGAACAGATGGCCGCGGCTGCGGAATCGATATGCCGAGCTGTCTCCATCGGCCGGCGTCGGGCTATCCTGATTATGCCGTCCGGTGGGTGCCGGATGGGACAACGCGGGTCGATGAGGATCGTCCGCGATCGTTGTGAAGTCTGCGCGAAAGCAAATGGCGATGGCCCTGAAAGATGATGCCGTGACCAGCCTTGATTTTCTCGATCTTGGCCCGAACGTCGCCGTCCATACCATGGTCGAGCTGTTCTGCGGCGTCGTCGCGCTGCTGATCGCGAGCCTGCTGCTGATCGCGGCGCTGCACACCCGCAAACTGTCCAGCGGCCTGTTCGGCATCGCGTTCCTGGCGATGGGCGTGTTCGATCTGATGCATGCGGTGACCAATCCGTTCACCCAGGTCAGCATCTTCGTGATGTTTCACACGCTGTCGGTGGCGACCGGCGCGGCCTTCATGCTGGCCGGCGCGGTGGTGCAGCTCTATGCGAGCTACAAGGAGCGCAGTGTCCGCGCCGGGCGCGATGTCCTGATCTCGGTGACGGTGATCATCATCGGCATGACGATCTACTTCGCGCTCAATGCGCCGACCCACAGCAAGCCGGAGTTCGACACCTTCTCGCATCTGATGCACGCGCTGGCAGGCGGGGTGTTCGCCGTCATCGCGGTGTCGGTCTTCCACCTCTATGGTGAGCGGATGACGGCATTCTCGCTGGTGATCGCCGCCGAGCTTCTGTTGTTCGCCGTGGGCGTGACCTTGTTTCGGGTCTCCTCGCTGTGGGATCCGGTGTGGTGGGGCTGGCATTTCGTCAAGGTCGTGTTCTATCTCGTGACCCTCATTATCATCGTCATCCGTTATGTCGGCGCGATGAAGCTCGCGGACTCCTCGAGCCGGCAGCTCCTGTTGAAAAATGAGGAACTGGCCGAGGCGCATGTCCGTCTCAGCCGTCTGGTCGACGACCTGCAGATCCGCAACTGGATGATCAACAAGGCATCGAGCTCGTTTGGTCTCGACGCCACCCTCGCAGTGGTGGCCGAAACGCTGCGCAAATACACGGATTTCGCATCCCTCGAACTTGTCCTGTATGCGTCGCCCGATGAAGTCGGGGAAAGCCAGAATCGTTTCGGCCGCAAGCGCGACGACTGGTGCGTGTCGGTGGCGCCGCGGCCCGAGGCGGCGCAGGACGGCGGCGCCGCGGTGCGCTGGCTGTCGGTGCATCGGGAGGGAAACCACGCATGGCTTCGCTTCGCGCTCCGGGCGCATGACGATCCGCTGGGATATGTCGCGGTGCCGATCGCCGATCCGGCGCAGTTGAGCGACAAATGGCAGCCGCTTTCGGACATTGCCGCCGAAATGGGACAGATCTTCAGCAATACGCTGATGTATGAGAAGTGGAATCAGGGCTGCCTGTTCCGGCTCGGACTGTTGCATGTCTCGCTGATCCTGCGCTCGACGCTGGACCACCGGGTGGTGCGCACCATGATCTGCCGGGAAGGCGGCCGCCTGCTCGACAGCGACGGCGTCGCGGTTCTGTATCGGACCAAAAGCAGCGCCGCGTTCTCGCTCGAGGAATGCGGCTCCGGCTATCGGGCCGAGAGCGAGTATCTTCTGTCCTGGTTGCAGACCGACGCCGGGGCTCGCATGCTGGAAGAACTCGACCGCGAGCGACATGGCATGACATGGCGGAACGGCAGCGACCTCGAGGTGACCGCCGAGGGCCGCTCCCTATCCGATGAGAATCTGTCGTGCCGCAGCGCGGTCCGTCTGATTCTTCCGCTGGTGGAGGAAAACGATCTGACCGGCATCGTGATCTTTTTCCGCGACGATCCGGTGGAGTTCAGCGCGGAAACCCAGCAGAACGGTTATCTTCTGATCCGCCAGTTCGAGCTCGCGCTGGAGAACGCCCGAATTTACGAAGATCTGCGCACGGCCAATCTGCTGCTGCTCAAGGCCGAGAAACGCAAGCTGACGGCCGAGCGGTTGTTCGCCCTCGGCGAAATGGCGGCCACGGTGGCGCATGAAATCCGCAATCCGCTCGGCGCCATCGTCAACTGCGCCGCGGTGCTGCGCGGAGCCGTGCTGACGCAGCCGAAGGCGAAAGCCGCGCTCGAGATCATCGAGGATGAATCGAAACGACTCGAGCGGCTGGCGACGAACTTTCTCAATGTCGGAAAGTCACCCAAGCCGATTCGGATCGAACCGGTCCGTCTGGAAGCTGCGATCGAGAAAGTCTGCGAGATCATGCGCCGGCATGTGGTGAATCGCGAGCTTGCGGTAACGATTTCGGCGACCTATCGCGGCGACGGACGGGCGGTGATGTTCGATAGCGACGGCCTGCATGAGGTGGTGCTGAACCTCGTTCTGAATGCGGTCCAGGCCATCGAGATGGAGGGCGAGGTGAAGGTGACGATCCGCCAGCGGGCTTCGTCCATTTTTATCGCCGTGATCGATAGCGGCATCGGCATTCTTCCGGCGATGCGCGAACAGGTGTTCGAGCCGTTCGTCACGGGCCGTTCGGAAGGCGCGGGCGTCGGCCTTGCCATCGTACGGCGATTGATCATGAGCTGGAACGGTGCGATCAGGATCTGGTCGGCGCATCCGTCCGGAGCGTGCTTCGCGGTGAGGGTGCCGCTCAAGCATGATGCGGTTCTGCCGGTCGAAAAGCGCAGTCCCGCTTTGACTCTGGCCAGTTGATACCCTGGATGCGGGATTAACATGATACGAGTTCTGGTAGTCGACGATCAGATCGGTGCGCGCCGCAGCCTTGCGCTGCTGCTTGAAAACGCCGGAATCGAAACCGCGCAGGCGGCCGATGGCGTCGAAGCGCTGCGCGTGCTTCAGGAAGACAGCTTCGATGTGGTGATCTCCGATCTTCGGATGGTCAACATGACGGGCGTCGAGCTTCTCAAGGCGATCAAGAGCCGCGATCTCGATCTGCCCTTCATTCTGATCACCGCCTATGGGTCGATCGATTCCGCGGTCGAGGTGATGCGTTGCGGCGCGTTCGATTACGTCACCAAGCCGTTCAAGGAAAAAGACATCGTCGAGAAGATCCGCAACGCCTACGAACATCGCCATGGTGCGCCGGTTTCGGTGGTGGAGCTCGATCGCGCGGTGGCGAAAGAGAAGGAAGAGACTGTCAGCGAGATTGTCGCGGGAGCGGCGATGCATGCGGTGGAGAACCGGCTCGATCGCGTGGCGCGGACCGATCTCAGCGTTCTGATCAGCGGCGAGACCGGGACCGGGAAAAGCCGCTACGCCCGCCAGATCCACAATCTCAGCAACCGCGCTTCCCGGCGTTTTGTCAGCATCAACTGCGCCAGCCTGCCGGAGCAGTTGCTGGAAAGCGAACTGTTCGGCCACACCAAGGGCAGCTTCACCGGGGCGACTCAGAACCGCGTCGGCCTGTTCGCGGAAGCCGACGGCGGCTCGATCTTTTTCGACGAGGTCGATACGCTGTCGCATGGCATGCAGGCGAAGCTGCTGAGCGTGTTGCAGGATCGCGAAATCCGCCCGGTCGGCTCCAACCGGCCCCGCAAGATCGATGTCCGTGTCATCTCGGCCGCCAACCGCGATCTCGAGACGCTGATTGCGAAAGGCGATTTCCGCGCCGATCTGTTCTACCGGCTGAACGGCATCCGCATCAATCTGCCGCCGCTGCGCGAGCGTGGCGACGATCTGCGCGTCCTGGTCGATCGCCTGCTGGCAACCTACGTCAAGCGGCACCAGAAGGGCACGCTGACGATCACCCCGGCGGCGCTCGATCTGGTGTTGTCCTATCACTATCCGGGCAACATCCGTCAGCTCGAAAGCTTTGTCGAGCAGATGGTGGTGTTTGTCGCGCCCAATGGCGTGATCGATGTCGATGCGCTGCCGGAGGAGCTGCTGGCCTCGGGTCAGAGTGCGCCGGTGGGGCATCAGCTCAATCTCGGTCATTCCGAACGCGCGATGATCGAGGCGGCGCTGGCCGGCGAAGGCCGGCTGAGCGATGTGGCGAAGAAACTCGGTATCGGCCGCACCACGCTATGGCGCAAGATTCGTCAGCATAACATTCAGCGCGCGCCGTCTTCGCGCGGCGCCGGCCATGCCGGATTCCCGCCGAAGTCGACGCACTAGGCGCGGCGTCCGACATATTCAATCGAAATGAGCTGGCAACGGCTTCGATGCGCATCACGCAATGTGTTGCGCTGCGATGATGTGTGCTTCCTCACATGCGCGCATGGTGCCGATCGCGTTCCGTTGTGAAACGACGCCGTTTCGCGTTTCGTGAACCGTGTTGTGTGTCTCCGCCGATTCCAGGCGGACGCGGTGAAAACCGCCGTGAATCTCACGGAAATGCGCATGTGCTCTGTGCGCGATGGACGAAGTGTCACGCCCCAACCGACTGGTACGCCTTTTGCTAAGTCTCCTGTGCGGTAGAGCATTCGCATTCGCGAACGCTCTGCGCCGTGTTTGAGTTCAACGCATTCAGTGGCGAGAGGGGTTCAACGAAATGAGATCACTGAGAAGCGCCGAAAGGCGCGAGGGGGGATGCGCGTTGTCGCATTTTGCTATGACGGGAGCCGTTGCCGCGGTGATGGCCGTGCTTGCCGTTTCCACGCCGGTCAAGGCCGACAGTAAGGACGGCATCTTCCCGTCGGCCGATCAGGTGGGTGGCCAGGTGTTTCCGTCCGGCCTGAAGCCGGGTGACGCCTTTCCGGTCGATATCGGGGTTTATGACGAAGACGCCAAGAAGGTTGATTTCGGCTCGGTGATCAAGGGCAAGAAGACGCTGGTGACCTTCTTCATCTCGGCCGCGCCGGCCTCCGTCGCCGAACTCGGCAAGATCAACGAGATCGCCGAGAAGACCAAGGGTACGCAGGTCGTGTTTCTCAATGCCGATACCGTCGGCGTCGCGCTGATGGGTGGACCGGGCGCCGCGATTGCGGAAACCGGCCGTACGCTGGGCGTGATCAAGCGTGAAAGCAAGATCAATACTCCGATGTTTGTTGCTCCGAACGATGCTCTCGATCCGAAGGGACTGTCGAACCGGCTCGGCTTCCGTGGTCTGCCCACCAGCTATCTGGTGAGCGCCGACGGCAAGGTCGAGAAGGTTTTCGTGGGTCAGCACGCCTGGCAACCGGGCGATATCTAAACTCGTTTCGAGGGGATCATCCAGATGAGCATTTCAAGAAGAACGTTGTTGCGGGGCGTCGGTGCGGGCGCTGCCGCGGGCATGATGGGCGGACCGGGGCTGATGTCGTCGGCTTTCGGTGCTGTCGGCGATATGAGCAAGGACGCGCAGCACTCCTTGTTCAGCAAGTTCAAGGGTAACGTCGTCCTGCTGCCAGGCAAGTACAACGGCACCGTGTCGGCGCTCGATCTGTCCGCGCCGGAAACGTTGGCCTGGTACAATTACGGTCTTGCCGGCATCGATATGCCGATTCCGCATCACATCGCGGCGATGCCGTCAGCCGACCCTTACAAGACTTTCGATTTCTACCAGACCATGCAGCCGCCCGGCGCGCCCTACATCAACGAGAACTCCCCGCAGTGGCGTAACCGCGGCGACTTCAAGATGTTCAAGCTGCGCTATGATGGTTCGGGCTCGCAGAACTCGATCCATGTCGTCAACGACATCTCGGCGACGACCGGCATGGCGCTGGGCGTTCACGTCTCCATCGGCGTCGGCGTGAATGCGCAGAAGTATGTCGCGTTCGCGGACGGTCAGAAGGATATGGTGCTGATCACCACGATCGACGACGATCCGAAGATCGTGAAGGCCTTCCGCGCCGACTACGATCCGATCGCGCGGCAGATCAACGTCTCGCACGTCTTCCCGGACAGCTCGACCAAGAAGTTCGACTTCCAGGGACGCAAGGGCATGAAGACCTCGCACGAAGCGATGCTCGGCGAGGAGCTGATGCCGGCGGATCCCACCGCGGTGTTCGTCGACGCCTTCACCTGGCACCCGACCTTGCCGCTCGGCGCGATCCTGATCCGGCGTCATGGCTGCTGCGTGATCGTCAACACCGACACCTGGGAGCCGCTCGCGCTGGTGTCCACGGCGAAGGGCTCGCCCGACTTCTTCCCGCTGGTGAAGCAGTCAGGCTACACCTGGACCTTCTCGGTGCCGTCGGTGCTGACCCCGCTGCACGAAGCGGGCTTCATCACCAGCGGTCAGTACTTCCTGGCCTGCAACAACGTGTTGCAGAACAACATCGCGGTCTTCCGTTCGGAAGATCCGGATCCGAGGAAGTGGAAGAAGGAAGCGTTCGTCGAGGGCTTCGGCAACAAGTATCTGCCGCTGCACATGGGCAACGTGCCGGACTCGCGCTGGGCGTTCTTCACCATCTGGGCGCGCAAGCCCAACAACGGCTTCATCTGCAAGGTGGATCCGAAGACGTGGAAGGTGGTGGCGAAGTGGGACACCGGCCCCGATCCGCACACCTGCGACTGCACCGTGGACGGCCAGTTCATCACCACGGTTTATAGCGGCAACCAGGGTGGCCAGTCCGGTCTCGTGGTGATCCATGCCGATTCCAACGAAGTCGTCGCGCGGCTTCCCAGCGCCGCCGGCCATCACGATCACGTCGTGGTGCCGGAATCGTGGGAAGGGCTCAAATCCTCGCGCAGTACCTCGGTGTAACCGGACGCGGCACAGCCCTCGGGCTGTGCCGCTTTCATCTGGACTATCGTGTGGAGAACAATGATGCGGGAAACGGGTCTGTCGGGATGGATGCGGCTGCAGGCGTTCGCTGCGGCGCTCGCCATCGGGTTTGCGGGGTGGAGCGCGGTGTCGCCCGGTGCGGCGCTGGCTCATTCGGAAGAAGACATGGCCAAGATGGTCGGCGACCATGGCGGCTCGGTGCGCGCGGCCGGCAACTATCATGTCGAGCTGGTGGTGAAGGACGGCCAGGTGCGGGTCTGGCTGACCGATCATGGCAATGTCGCGCAGGCCACGGACAAGGCCAGCGGCGCCGCGACCGTCACGATCGGCGAGAAGCGGATCAGCGTGCCGCTGAAGCCGGCGGCCAAGAACGAAATGAGCGGCAGCAATCCGGACATCAAGCACGGCGCCATGCGCGTGCTGGTCAACGTGACGCTGCCCGGCGAGGACCCGCTGCAGGCGCGTTTTGCGCTGAAGTCGCACTGAGCGGAGACGGCACGTGGCGCGGGATGGTGCGATGACGTCGCAATCGGGTGTTCGGATTCTGACCGCGGCGCTGGCCGCGATGTGGTTCGCGGTGCCGGCGGCGGCCGATCCGGCCGCCCGGGAGCAGCTTGTCAAAACCAAAGCGTGCGAGGGCTGCGATCTGTCCAGCGAGGATCTGACCGGCTTCGATCTGACCAAGGCCCGTCTGGCGAAAGCCAATCTGCGCGGAACGATGCTCAACGGCGCCAATCTGCAGGGCGCGGATTTGCACGACGCCGATCTGGGTCAGGCTCAGTTGATGCATGCGAATATGCGCGGCGCCAATCTGGAGAAGGCCAGTCTCGACGGCGCCTTTCTCGGCATGGCTTCGCTGGCCGGCGCCAACCTCAAGGCCGCGAGCCTGGTCGAAACGCGCTTCAGCCGGGCGGATATCGAAGGCGCGGATCTCCAGGGCGCCAATCTGCGCGGGGCCGATCTGTTCTCGGCGCAAATGGTCTTCGCCAATCTGCGCGGTGCCGATCTTGCGCTGGCCGACCTCAGCTTTGCGGATACCGGCGAGGCGGATTTCACCGGAGCGAAATCCGACGACACCACGACCTGTCCCAACACCAAGAACGGTCCCTGCTGGCCTTAAGGCCAGCCTTGCATCGCTCGGCTCCGCGGCCGGCCGGCATGGTCATGACGACGGATGCGCGCGCCGCCGCTGGAGGTCTTCTAATTCCAGTCTGGCGGTGACGTGTTGAGCCTCGGCCCTCGACCGCTTACTGGTCGTCATGCGCCCGCCCGTCGCGTGGCGTGAGCAGGGAGGAGCAGATGCTGGAGCAGCAGGATGTGATGGGCACCACGGATCGCGAGAGCGTTCGCGCCGATCTCGATCAGGCGATGATGGCGGCGTTCTGCCGCGCGCTCAATGCATCGGGACTGACGCCGATGTCGGTGATGAGTGTGATGGCCGGCGCGCTCGGCGCGGTTTACCGGCAGGTGGCGGACAGCCACCGGCGCGGCGAATGCCCCTGCGGCTGGCAGCCGCTGCGCGCGACCGACATCGACATGCTGCAGACCGTGCTGCGCATGGCGGCCTCGGCTCCGCCCGCCAACGAATTGCTCTCCATGCCGATTCAGGGACGCGCCTGAACGCCGGCACGACGCCCGAACGTGTGGCGCTGGTGATGATCGCGCTCCGGCGCTCACTGCCGCCGCGGCGTGCGTCCGCATTCGGCGTCCCAAACCTCGGGCAACAGGGCTTCAGAAAACAAGCTTCAAAAACAAGCCGTCAAAAGAAATCCTTGGTCAGCACCGCGACCTCGGTTCTGTTGCGGGCCTTGAGCTTGCGCATGATATGGCGCAGATGCACCTTCACCGTGTGCTCGCTCATGCGCAGCTCATAGGCGATCTGCTTGTTGGCTAGGCCCTGACACAGCGCTTCGGCCACCATCATCTGCCGCTCCGTCAGCAGGTCGGCCGGCTTCGGTGTCGTCCCGGACCTGTCGCGATCGAGCTCGAAGCTGCTCGCCGGCACGAATGTCCCGCCCGCCTCGACGAGGCGGACCGCTTCCACCGCGACATTGAACGGCAGGCTGGTCGGGATGTAACCGCGCGCGCCGCCTTTCAATGCGCGCATGATGTGGTTGGCATCGTCGATATCGGACATGATCACGACTGGAACGCTTGCGGCCGCGGTTTCGAGATAGTTCAAATCCTCGGTGCTCTGTGTATCGACGCCATCCACGAAGAACACGATCACCGCGGGCGAGCGTGCGCTTTGGTTGCCGGATTGCCGCCACGCCGTGATGTCGGTGAAAGCGAAGATGTCGTGGCTTTTGTAGGACAGCTCCAGACAGCGCACGAAGCATTCGCGGAAGATGGCGCGATGGTGCACGACCACGATGCCGTGTCTGGTCGCGGCGGGCGAGGCGTGGTCGAATCCGTTGTTGGCCTTGAGGTGAGGGGCCTCGCCGGACGCAGGCGGATCAGCGGGAATATGGATGGAGTGCCGGGGAGATGTCGCGTCTTGCGCGGAAGGCTCGCTGCAATTCTGTCGGGCGATGCGCTCGTCGGATCGCGGCGCGGCCGATCGAAGCCGGGGAGATGACGTTGGGGTGCAAGGAGGTGCGATGAAGTTCGAAGGAGGCCGCTTGTCGGCCGGTTGCCTGGGCTTAATCTGCTTGGGATAGCCGCCGGGCGGAGCGCAACTTGGCGGATCGTTCTGAGAGGATCCGCTGAACGGCGGATCGCAAAGCGGCGGATCGCAGTTCGGGCTGTTGTCGGGATGTGGTGAGGCGAAGCCGGATGCGGTGAAGTTCGGAGAATTATGCGTTAGTGGTCTGAGCGACTGGCCTAACGCGCTCCTTCTCTCATGAAAGAGCAGATGACCCCTAATACTCATGATACGCCCCTACTGGTAGGCTTGGACACGGTACCAATTTCTACGCGGAACACATCTGTCTGCAATTTATTCGAACTTTAACCAGGGGAAACCAGCTAACCAAGCTTTCCGCAAAGCTGCAATGCCTTTCTGCGGAGGCGGAATTGCTCCGACGATATTCTCATAACGCCGTTAAGATCACGAAATTCCCAACCGATTCAAAAGCCTGCTTGCGTTTCTTGTCGTGGAGAGGAACTCGAAGCGTCGCGCCTCCCGGAATTGTGTAGAGGCTGCGGACGCTGTCGCAGCATGCGTCTCGAAGACCTGCTGCAACGCCGCGATGATACCGGGAGTCGCCGGCGTTGCTGCGGTCCGGCGGGGGCAGCGCCGCGCCGCCAAACGCCGGACATCGGCGAGACCATCATCGGTAAGACAGTCACGATCCCGGTTCGCTGGTAACGAAACTCGCGCGACATTCGGCGCGCGTCTCGTCATGGCCGGACTTGTCCCGGCCATCCACGTTTTCTTCTGACTGAAATACCGTGAAGACGTGGATGCCCGGCGTAAAGCCGGGCAAAACCATGACGTGCGCGCCGGATGTCGCGCTGCCGCTCTCGCGGCATGCGCATGATAAAATCATACACATTATATATGTATATATGTCGGCATGCGCGATGGAGATGAGCACGCGTGCCGTGTTGCCTCCGTTGATGTTTCGCAACCCCTCGAGGCCGGTTTTCCGCTAGCATTCAATACGCGGTTGCGTTGGCCGAGCCCGGCGTTGCGTCGTGCCGGGGCCTATGTCATAGCTACGGCCTTCTTCGCCGTTTGGTGAACGTCACAGTCCGGCGCGGCCGCCGCCGTTTGGGCTGCCGCATCGGCAAGCTTCAGCGTAAGCTCATGCCGCCTGTCGAATCTTGCAATGATCCGGTGTCGCGCGCATCCGTGCCAGGCGTGGCGGCGTGGCTCGATCATCGCATCGAAACGCTCTATCCCGGCTGCTTCGCGCTGGTGATGGCCACCGGCATCATTTCCAACGCGCTGTTCTTCGAAGGTTTCCGCGATCATTCCGCCGCGCTGTTCACCTTCAACCTGTTCGCCTATCCGTGGCTGCTGACCGTCACGATGTGGCGGCTGTTGCGCTTTCGCACCGCATTATACGCCGATCTCGTCAACCCGCGCCTTGTGTTCGCGTTCTTCACCATCGTTGCCGGCACCGATGTGTTCGGCGTCGGGCTGCATCTGCGCGGCTACGCCACCGCCGCGCTCGGCCTGTGGCTGTTCGCGCTCGCGATGTGGTTCTTCCTGATCTATTTCAGTTTCGGCGTTCTCATCTTCATCAACACCACGCAGGGCGCCAATGTCGTGCATGGCGGCTGGCTGATCGCGATCGTCGGCACCGAGTCGCTGGTCATTCTCGGCAC
This sequence comes from Afipia sp. 64-13, assembly GCA_001897755.1. Taxonomy (GTDB): domain Bacteria; phylum Pseudomonadota; class Alphaproteobacteria; order Rhizobiales; family Xanthobacteraceae; genus Afipia. Next base: position 310,850 of record MKUJ01000009.1, on the reverse strand, counting down.
GCTGGTCGCGCCCGCGATGGGCGATCTCAGTCGCTCGGTGTTCGTGCTGATCCACATGCTGTGGGGCGTCGGGCTCGGGCTCTACGGTATCTTCATCGTTCTGTTCGCGCACCGCATCTTCTTCTTCGATGTCGGCACGGACGACATCACGCCGCTGCTCTGGGTGGTGATGGGCGCGGCCGCGATCTCGACCAATGCCGGCTCGACCCTGATCATGACCGACAGCGGGCTGCCGTTCCTTCAGGCGATGCGGCCCTTCATCGACGGCATGACGCTGATCATCTGGGCCTGGGGCACCTGGTGGATTCCCATGCTGATTCTGTTCGGCCTGTGGAAGCACATCGTCTGCCGCGTGCCGATCAGCTACACGCCGATGCTGTGGAGCCTGGTGTTTCCGCTCGGCATGTATGCGCTGGCCAGCCTGCGGCTGTCGCTCGCGGTCGAATTCTCGCCACTGCGCACGATCTCGCAGGTGATGGTCTGGGTCGCGCTGGCGGTGTGGAGCATGACCGCCATCGGTCTCGTCGTCAGCAACTGGCGCAGCCTGCGCCGCTTCATGCAGCCGGCCGAGGCGCCCGCATTGTCATGACGATTGTCAGGACGGCCCGGCCGCCGGGTGGCCGGGGTCGGACCGCGTCGCCGCGCGCGCGAGGGCGAACGAGCATTCCACCAGATTGCGGACATGACCCATCGCGCGCTCGCTGTCCTGCGTCAGCACGTCGATCTGATGCTGGCTGCATTCGCTCCAGACGTTCACCATGTCCCTGACCGAATGCGCGCCGGCGATCTTCGAGATCAGTTCGGCGGACACGCGGGCCTGCACCAGCGCGTGTTCGATCGCGTCGTCGCGGGTGTGGATGATCTCCTCGAACATCGCCTGCTGCGCCGCAAGCATCAGTTCCAGCCCGCGCTGGGTCGCATCGGCAAGCGGCGTGGTCTCCTCGGGAAGCGATGTCTCGTCCGTCTCGGGAATGGGCTGCAGCTTGGGCATCGTCGGCCTCCGGCGGTTGTCTTGCTATCAATCCCGGACAACGTGACAGGACTTTGATGGGGCTCAACAATAAAACCGTTCATCGTGGTCTTTTCGTCGCAGGCCGCAAGCTTCGTGTAGTGTTGTGATGGAATCATGACCGTTTCCGTGAGTCGTCATTGCCAAAATGAGAGAGCGATGGAACGTGCGTCATGATTTCTGGCATAATGCATGCAAAGCTTGTCGTCGCATGCAACCGACCCGCCTCATTGTTGTGAGCAGATGTCAACCTATCGCCTGAGCAACGTGCTGGCGCCGCAAGCGGTGGCGCTGATCGGAGCAAGCCCGCGCCAGGGATCGGTCGGGCGTGCGATTCTCAACAACCTGCGCAAGGCGGGCTTTGCCGGCGGGTTCGGCGTGGTCAATCCGCGCTATCCGCAGATCGACGGCATGACGACGGTGCCGGATCTTGCTGCATTGCCGTTCGTTCCCGATCTCATCGTGGTGACCGCGCCCGCGCCGCAGGTGCCGGGCATCATTGCCGAGGCGGCGCGGCGCGGGGTGGCCGGCGCGGTGATCGTCACCGCCGGGCTTGGCCATGGGCCCGGCTCGCTCGCCGAGCGCACCAACGAGGCCGCGCGCGCTTACGGCATGCGGCTGATCGGGCCGAACTGCCTCGGCGTGATGATGCCGGGCGTCCATCTCAATGCCAGTTTCGCCGCCAGCATGGCGGCCCCGGGCAATCTCGCGCTGATCTCGCAATCCGGCGCCATCGCCACCGGCATGGTGGACTGGGCGGCGCAGGAGGGCGTCGGCTTCTCCGGCATCGTCTCGATCGGCGACCAGCTCGATGTCGATATCGCCGACCTCCTGGATTTCTTCGCGCTCGATCCGCGGACCGACGCGATCCTGCTCTATATCGAGGCGGTCAAGAACGCCCGCAAGTTCATGTCGGCGGCGCGCGCCGCCGCGCGCGTCAAGCCGATCGTGGTGGTGAAGTCGGGCCGCATGGCGCAGGGCGCCAAGGCGGCGGCGACCCATACCGGCGCGCTGGCCGGATCGGATGCGGTGTATGACGCCGCGTTCCGCCGCGCCGGCATCCTGCGTGTGTTCAGTCTGCGCGAATTGTTCGACTGCGCCGAGACGCTGGGCCGCGCCCGTCCGCCGCACGGCAAGCGTCTCGCGATCCTGACCAATGGCGGCGGCATCGGCGTGCTCGCGGTCGACCGTCTGGTCGAGCTCGGCGGCATTCCGGCGGCGCTTTCGCCGGAAACCTTCGCGCGGCTCGATGCGGTGCTGCCGCCGACATGGTCGAAAGCCAATCCGATCGACATTGTCGGCGATGCCGATGCGGCGCGTTACGCCGCCGCGCTCAAGGTGCTGCTCAGCGATCCCGACAACGACGCCGTGCTGGTGATGAACGTGCAGACCGCGATCGCCAAGGCGAGCGATATCGCCGCGCGGGTGACGGGCGTCGTCATCGCCGACCGCGAGAAGCGCACCTCGGACAAGCCGGTGATGGCGGTGTGGGTCGGCGCGGACGAGGCGCTCAACAAGGTGTTCAACGACGCCGCGATTCCTAACTATCCGACCGAGGACGACGCGGCGCGCGGCTTCATGCATCTGGTGCATCACCGCGAGGTGGTCGAATCCCTGGCCGAGGTGCCGCCCAGCCTGCCGGCGAATTTCGAACCGGATCCGGACGCGGCGCGCGCGGTGGTCGCCGCGGCGGTGGCCGATGGCCGCCATTGGCTCGACCCGATCGAGATCAAGCGCCTGTTCGAGCTCTACCAGATTCCGATGGTGGCGACGCTCGCCGCCGCCGACGCGGAGGAGGCCGCGCGGCTCGCCGCGCCGTTCTTCGCGCAGGGCCAGACCGTGGTGCTCAAAGTGCTGTCGCGCGACATCATTCATAAATCCGATATCGGTGGCGTGGTGCTCAACCTCACCAGCGCGGATGCGGTGCGCGCCGCCGCCGCCGAAATCCTGACGCGGGCGAAGGCGCGGCTGCCTGACGCGCATCTGTCCGGCTTCATCGTGCAGCCGATGGTGCTGCGGACCAGGGCGCGCGAACTCATTCTCGGCATCGCCACCGACCCGACCTTTGGTCCGGTGATCGTGTTCGGCCGCGGCGGCACCGCCGTCGAGGTGATCAACGACAAGGCGCTGGCGCTGCCGCCGCTCGATATGGTGCTGGCGCGCGATCTGATCGGCCGCACTCGCGTCTCGCGTTTGCTGCGCGCTTATCGCGACGTGCCGGCGGTGAAGGACGACGAGGTCGCGCTGACGCTGGTGAAGCTGGCGCAGCTCGCGGCCGACGTGCCGCAGGTCAAGGAGCTCGACATCAATCCGTTGCTGGCCGATCAGAACGGCGTGCTGGCGGTCGATGTGCGCGTCGCGGTCGGCGCCGCCGAGCGCAAATTCTCCGGTCCCGGCAACGCCAATTTCGCCGTGCGGCCCTATCCGTCGGAATGGCAGCGCCGCATGATGCTGAGGGACGGCTGGGAGGTTCTGATCCGGCCGATGCGTCCGGACGACGAACCGCTGCTACGCGAGTTCTTCCACCATGTCACGCCGGAGGATCTGCGGCTGCGGTTCTTCTCCGCGGTGGGGGATTTCAGCCATGCCTTCATCGCCCGCCTGACGCAGATCGATTACGCCCGCGCCATGGCGTTCATCGCGCTGGACGAACAGACCCGCGAAATGATCGGCGCGGTGCGGATTCATTCCGACTCGATCTACGAGACCGGCGAATACGCCATTCTGCTGCGCTCCGATCTGAAGGGGCGGGGCCTTGGCTGGGTGTTGATGGAGTTGATCATCGACTACGCCCGCGCCGAGGGGCTGAAGCGGATTTCCGGCGAGGTGCTGCAGGAAAACACCACCATGCTGGACATGTGCCGCAAGCTCGGCTTCGACGTGAAGACCAGCGCGGAGGATCTCGATCTGTGTCTGGTCTCGCTGGATCTCGCCAAACGCTGAGCGATTGAATTTAGCTGGAATCAGCAACTCGTCATGCCCGGCTTTATGCCGGGCATCCACGTCTTGGGATTTTAATGACAGAAAACGTGGATGGCCGGGACAAAAGGGCGTTCACGCCCGTCTTCGACAGGTTATGCCCGGCCATGACGACAAAGCTATTTTCGTCAAACGTGAAACGTTCGATGACGATCTATTCCAGCGTGCGCAGATAGGCGAGCAGATCGTTGACCTGATCCGGCTCGAAGCGGAACATCGGCATGGTCGGATGGCCGGTGTCGATGCCTTCCGCCAGCGCTTCGCCCAGTTCATCGATCGGATATCTGGTGTGCAGCGTGCGGAACGGCGGCGCGATCTTCAGCGGGCTTTCCGAATGACGATCGACCGCGTGGCATTTGGCGCAATAGGTCAGCGCCAGCGTCTTGCCGCGCTGTTCGGCCGGCGAGATCGCCTGCGCTGCGGTCGTTGCCATGACGGCGAGAAATGCGGCGGCGAAAATGCCGGTAACATGCTGCATGTTGGGCCACGGCTTTGAAGAATGTGTGGATCGAGGATTCGCTTGCCGACTATCGCGGCGACGGTATGAAATGGCGTTGACCTACGTCAAACCCGGAACGGACGATCACAAGGACCGACAATGAGCGAGAGCGAAAAATTCAAGGAGGGCCTGAAGGTCCGCCGCGAGGTGCTGGGCGCCGATTATGTCGACGGCAGCATCGCCAAAGCCGACGATTTCATGATGGCGTTTCAGACCATCACCACGGAGTGGTGCTGGGGCCATGCCTGGACGCGGCCGGGGCTCGATCGCAAGGCCCGCAGCATGATCAATCTGGCGATGCTGACCGCGCTGAAGCAGCCGGCCGAATTGAAGCTTCATGTGCGCGGCGCGCTGACCAACGGCGTCAGCGTCGAGGAGATCAAGGAAATCCTGATTCACGCCACCGCCTATTGCGGCGTGCCCGCGGGACTGGAGGCTTTCAAGGCCGCGCATGAGGTGCTGAAAGCCGAAGGCGCGTTGTAGAGTGGGGTTGGTTTAGACGGAATCAGCAAACTCGTCATGCCCGGGCGAAGACGGGCGTGAACGCCTTTTTGTCACGGGCATCCACGTCCTCATCGGATGTTCGGTAAAACAAGGCGTGGATGGCCGGAATAAATCTGGCCATGACGACGATAGTTCCGAACGGCGCGAAACTCGGTAGCTGTCTGTGCCTCGCGCAGCAGAAAGACCGGTCCTGGGGACCGGCCTTTCGTTGATCGCGAATGACGCGCGATTACAGCTTGCGGTTGGCGGCGTCGGCCGCCTTGTTGGCGGCGTCCTTGGTGGCTTCCTTGGCGTCGCCCACGGCCTTCTGCACATGGCCCTTGGCTTCCTGCAGCGCGCCTTCGCCCTGCAATTTCGCCGAGCCGGTGGCTTCACCGAGACCCTGCTTGGCCTTGCCGATCGCCTCGTTCGCGTTGCCCTTCAACTTGTCGGTCAGACTACCCATTACAACAATCTCCTGTGCGGTGAGTTCGCCGCGACAACTGGCGAAGACCATGCAGGTTCCTTGCCGGTGAAATGGGCGCTGCGTCATAATTGCGTCATGGCGACGCGATCGTGATGAAACTTTTCCGGGTCCGCCGAATTCAAGGCGGCCTGACATGTCAAGATGTTTGGGATCGGGCGATGCCGAGGGCGCAGGACGCCTGCAAGACACCTGAAAGAATCAGCGGCTTCCTGTATAAGTGAGGCCTCGATATCGGGATCGATGTGGATTTTGGCGTGCCGCAGACATTTGATGTATCGCAGGCGGGGGCTATCAGGATTTGTCAGGATTTAGACGTATAGGCTGATTTTGGCAGTTGATCGTCCGGCGTTCCGCAGCCGGATGTCGGTCTGGCTGAAGGCGAACGCAAATCCCGCGCGCTTCGCCCGGTCGGGCCTTCTGAAGAGAGGATCGTCCATGAGTTTTTCCTTCCGCCGCGATGTCCTCACGCGACCGATCTTTGCCTGGGCGCACAAGGCGCTGCCCTCGATGTCCGATACCGAGCGCGAGGCGCTGGAAGCCGGCGACGTGTGGTGGGACGCGGACCTGTTTACCGGCAATCCCGACTGGTCGAAGCTGCTGGCGACCGCGCCGGCCAAGCTGACCGACGAGGAAGTCGCGTTCCTGAGCGGCCCGGTCGAAGAGCTGTGCGCCATGGTGGACGACTGGAAAGTCACCTGGGAATGGCGCGATTTGCCGCCGGAGGTGTGGGAGTTCATCAAGCGCAACAAATTCCTCGGCATGATCATTCCGAAGGAATTCGGCGGGCTCGGCTTCTCGCCGTTCGCGCATTCCGAAGTGATCCGCAAGCTGTCATCGCGCTCGATCACCGCAGCCGTCAGCGTGATGGTGCCGAACTCGCTCGGGCCGGGCGAACTGCTGATGAAATTCGGCACCCGGGAGCAGCAGGACAAATGGTTGCCGGGTCTCGCCGAAGGCCGCGAGATTCCGTGCTTCGGTCTCACCAGTCCCGATGCCGGCTCCGACGCCGCCTCGATGGTCGATACCGGCGTGATCTGCAAGGGTATGTTCGAAGGCAAGGAGGTGCTCGGCCTGCGCCTCAACTGGCACAAGCGTTACATCACGCTCGGGCCGGTGGCGACGCTGCTCGGCCTCGCCTTCAAGGCGCGCGATCCCGATCATCTGATCGGCAATCAGGAAGACCTCGGCATCACCGTGGCATTGATCCCGACCGATCTGCCCGGCGTCAGCATCGGCCGTCGCCATCTGCCGGCGATGCAGGTGTTTCAGAACGGCCCGAACTGGGGCAAGGACGTGTTCGTGCCGATGGACTATGTGATCGGCGGGCAGGCGCGCATCGGGCAGGGCTGGAAGATGCTGATGAGCGCGCTCGCTGCCGGGCGCGGCATTTCGCTGCCGTCGCAGTCGGCGTCCGGCGCGGCCTATTGCGCGCGCACCGCCGGTGCCTATGCGCGGGTGCGCGAGCAGTTCAAGGTGCCGATCGGCAGGTTCGAGGGTATCGAGGAGCCGCTGGCGCGGATCGCCGGCACCGCCTATCAGCTCGACGCCGCGCGGCGGCTGACCTGCGCCGCGCTCAATCAGGGCAAACACCCGGCGGTGATCTCCGGCATCATGAAGCTGCACGCCACCGAGCGGCTGCGCATCGTGGTCGACGACGCGATGGACATTCACGGCGGCAAGGCGGTGATCGACGGCCCGCAGAATTACATGGGCAATCTCTATCGCTCGGTGCCGGTGGCGATCACGGTGGAAGGCGCGAATATCCTGACGCGCAATTTGATTGTGTTCGGGCAGGGCGCGACGCGCGCGCATCCCTATCTGCTGGAGGAAATCAACGCGATCGGCAATCCGGACCAGACAGCGGGGCTGGAGGCGTTCGACAGCGCATTCTGGAAGCATGTCGGCCATGCCTTCATCAACCTGTTCCGCGCCTGGGGACGAAGCTGGACCGGCGGTCTGTTTGCACCGGCGCCGGAGGCGGGCGCCGCGACGGGCTATTACCGCCAGCTCTCGCGTTACTCCACCGCGTTCGCGCTATGCGCCGACATGGCGCTGCTCACGCTCGGCGGCGCGCTCAAGCGCAAGGAGATGCTGTCGGCGCGGTTCGGCGATATTCTCTCCGAGCTCTATCTGCTCTCCGCCGCGCTCAAGCGGTGGGAGGACGAAGGCCGTCAGCCGGAGGATCTTCCTGCGCTGCAATGGGTGATGGCGAATGGCATCCGCACCATCGAGAATCGTTTCGCCGAGGTGCTGGCCAATCTGCCGAACCGTCCGGTTGCGTGGCTTTTGAAATTCATCGTGCAGCCGCTCGGTGCCAATCCGCTCGGCCCGTCCGACAAAATGGTGCACCGCTGCGCGCAGATGGTCCTCGAGCCATCGGCGGCGCGCGACCGTCTCACGTCGGGCCTCTATCAGCCGCCGGCCGATGACGATGGCCCGCTGGCGCGGCTGGAGCGCGCCTTCCGCCTCGTCACCGCCAATGACGCGCTGGAGAAACGGTTGCGCGCCGCGCGCGTGCGCGACTGGAACGAGGCGGTCAAACGCGGCATTCTCACGCCGGAAGAGGGCGAGCGTATCCAGGCGGCGCATGAGGCTGTGATGAAAGTCATCAATGTCGACGATTTCGCGCCGGAGGCGCTGTCGCCGATTTCCCATCAACATCATCCGAAACAGACAACCCCTGAAAGAGCGGCAAGCTGATGGCGCGCCCTGTTTATATCATCGACGGCAGCCGAACGCCTTTTCTCAAGGCGCAAGGCGGCCCCGGACCCTTCACGCCGGTCGATCTCGCGGTGCAGGCGGGACGCCCGCTGCTGGCGCGGCAGCCGTTCGCGCCGAGCGCGTTCGATCAGGTCATTCTCGGCTGCGTCAACGTCATCGCCGACGAGATGAACCCGGCGCGCGTCGCCGCGCTGCGGCTCGGCATGGGCGAGGAGATGGTGTCCTTCACGGTGCAGATCAATTGCGGCTCCGGCATGCAGTCGATCGACACCGCGTATCGTTATATCGAGGCGGGCGACGCCGACATGATCCTCGCCGGCGGCACCGAGGCGCTGAGCTACGCCCCGCTCGTGTTTCCGCAATCGGGCGTGCGCTGGTTCGCGAAATTCGCCACCGCGCGCACCACCTTCAGCAAGCTCGCCGCGTTCCTGAAAGTGCGGCCGTCCTATTTCAACCCGGTGATCGGGCTGGAGCGCGGTCTCACCGATCCCGTCACCGACCTCAACATGGGCCAGACCGCCGAAGTGGTCGCGCATCTGATGGGCGTGACGCGCGAGCAGTCCGACGCCTATGCGGTGGAGAGCCACCAGCGTCTCGCGCGCGCGCAGGAGCAGGGCTATCTCAAGAACGAAATCGAGATTGCCTTTGCGCGCGACGGCAAGTTCTACGACCACGATGATGGCGTGCGCGCCGATTCCTCGATGGAGAAGCTTGCCAAGCTGCGGCCGGTGTTCGAACGGCCATGGGGGCAGGTGACGCCGGGCAATTCCTCGCAGATCACCGACGGCGCGTGCTGGATCATTCTCGCTTCGGAAGAGGCGGTGGCGAAGCATGGCCTCACCCCGAAAGCCGTGATCAAGGACAGCGCCTGGGCTGGGCTCGATCCTGCCATCATGGGCTTCGGCCCGGTGATGTCGGCGACCAAGCTCCTCAAGAAGCACAATCTGACGCTGCAGGAGATCGACACCTGGGAGATCAACGAGGCGTTCGCCGCGCAACTCCTCGCCTGCCTCGCCGCGTGGAACGACGACACGTTCTGCCGCGAGGTGCTCGGTCTTCCCGGCGCGGCCGGGCAGATCGATCACGCCAAACTCAATGTCGATGGCGGCGCGATCAGCCTCGGCCATCCGGTCGGCACCAGCGGCAACCGCATCGTGCTGCATCTGGTCAACGCCATGAAGCGCCTCGGCACCAAGCGGGGCATCGCAACGGAATGCATCGGCGGCGGCCTCGGCGGCGCCATGCTCATTGAAACGGTGTAAGGAACGGTCATGGACAGCAAGATCATGGACGTTCTGCAGGATCGGGTGCTCGAGCTCGGTCCCGCGCCGCAGCCAAGCTCCTCGCCGAATTTCAAACTGACCCGCGACGAGGACGGCATCGCCTGGCTATTGTTCGACCGCGAGGGCGCCAGCACCAACACGCTGTCCGGCGCGATGATCGAGGAGTTCGGCCAGATCCTCACCGCGCTGGAGAGCGAGCGGCCGTCGGGCCTCGTGCTGCGTTCGGCCAAAAGCTCCGGCTTCATCGCCGGGGCCGATGTCACCGAGTTTCGCGGCGTCAGCGATGCGCGCGCGGTGGAGTCGCAGCTGCATCGCGGCCACCAGATCATCGACCGGCTCGAAGCCTTGCGTATTCCGACCGTGGCGGTGATCCACGGCTTCTGTCTCGGCGGCGGCCTTGAGGTTGCGCTCGCCTGCAACATGCGCATCGCCGTCGACAATGCCCGCTTCGGTTTCCCCGAGGTGCTGCTCGGTCTGCATCCGGGCCTCGGCGGCACCGCGCGCTTCACCCATCTGGTCAATCCGGTCGAGGCGATGACGATGATGCTGACCGGCAAGACCATCGACGCGCGCCGCGCCAAGTCGCTCGGCCTCGTCGATGCGGTGACGCAGGAGCGCCATGTGCGCGCCGCGGTGAAGGACGCGGTGTTCGGCCGTCTCAGGCGCGCCAAGCCGGGCGCGATGGTTTCGCTGCTGAATCTGGCGCCGGCGCGCAAGCTGCTGGCCTCGCGCATGCGCCGCGAAGCGAGGAAGACCGCGCCGCAGGAACACTATCCCGCGCCTTACGCACTGATCGATCTGTGGGAGAGGCACGGCGGCGACCGCCGCGCCATGCTCGCGGCGGAGAAAGCTTCGTTCGCCGATCTGATGGTGACGCCGACCGCGCAGAATCTGATCCGCGTGTTCTTCCTGCGCGACGAGATGAAGAAACTCGCCGGCGGCAAGAACACCATGCGCCATGTCCATGTCATCGGCGCCGGCGCGATGGGCGGCGACATCGCCGCCTGGTGCGCCAATCAGGGCCTGCGCGTCACGCTCGCCGACATGAAGCCGGAGCCGATCGCCGGCGCGATCAAGCGCGCGGCGGATCTTTACAGCAAGATCATCCGCAAGAAGATCCTGGTGCGCGACGCGCTCGACCGTCTGATGCCGGATCTGACCGGCGAGGGCGTACGCAATGCCGACCTGATCATCGAGGCGGTGCCCGAGAAGCTTGAACTCAAGCAGAAGGTTTATGCCGGGCTCGAGCCGGTGATGAAGCCGGATTGCATCCTCGCCACCAACACCTCCAGCATTCCGCTGCAGGATCTGCGCACCACGCTGAAGAATCCCGAACGCCTGGTCGGCATCCACTTCTTCAATCCGGTGTCGCGTCTGCAACTGGTCGAGGTCGTCAGCCACGACATGGCCGATCCGCAGGTGCTGGCCGCCGCGATGCGATTTGTCGGCGGCATCGACCGCCTGCCGCTGCCGGTCAAGAGTTCGCCGGGATTCCTCGTCAACCGCGCGCTGACGCCGTACATGCTGGAAGCGATGGTGATGATGGACGAGAAGATCGACAAGACCACCATCGACGCCGCCGCCGAGAAGTTCGGCATGCCGATGGGGCCGATCGAACTTGCCGATCAGGTCGGTCTCGATATCTGTCTTGCGGTCGGCGACATGCTGCGCTCGAAATTCGGCGACGCGCTGCCGCCCGCGCCGGACTGGCTGCGCGAGAAGGTCAACAAGGGCGAGCTCGGCCGCAAGACCGGCCGCGGCTTCTATCACTGGAAGGACGGCAAGGTGCAGAAGATGCCGCCCGCCGTGCAGCCGACGCCGGAGATGATCGACCGCCTGATCCTGCCGATGTCGAACGTCTGCGTCGCCTGCCTGCGCGAGGGCATCGTCGATAACGCCGACGTCGTCGATGGCGCGATGATCTTCGGTACCGGTTATGCGCCGTTCCGCGGCGGGCCGCTCAATTACGCGCGCACGCGCGGGCCGGAGAACGTCTCCAACGCGCTCGCCACGCTGGCGTCGAAGTATGGCGACCGCTTCAAGCCGGATGCCGGCTGGATGACCTTTCGTTGATTTGGCCGGAACATTGAACGATGAGTGACTCGCAAAGCATTCGCGGCGCGCCGCCGATCCCGACCGGGCCGAAGGGCGTGCTGTCGATCCGCACGCTGGCGATGCCGGCCGACACCAACCAGAATGGCGACATCTTCGGCGGCTGGCTGCTCAGCCAGATGGACCTCGCCGGCGCGATCTTCGCTTACAAGACCACGCTGACGCGTAATGTCACCGTCGCGATCGAGGCGATGACCTTCCGCAAGCCGGTCTTTGTCGGCGATGTGGTCTCGGTCTATGGCTCGACGGTGCGGGTCGGCCGCACCTCGATGACGGTGCATGTCGAGGCCTGGGTGCAGCGGCGCAACGAGACCGATACCATTCTGGTGACGGACGGCAACTTCACCTATGTCGCGATCGACGACAATGGTCGTCCGCACCCCATCACCCAGCAGTCGCAGGACCCCGCCGCGCAGATTTGAAGCCGCTCCTCATGGTGAGGAGGCGCCATCGGCGTGTTTACGCGCGTCTTTCGACGCGCCATGGCGCCGTATCGAACCATGAGGCCGCATATCTGAAATCGTTGGAGGGGTTTCGTATCCTCATCCTTCGAGACGCATCGCTGCGCGATGCTCCTCAGGATGAGGATCAATATTGCTCGCCGCAACCGCCACACCGTCATGCCCGGGCTTGTCCCGGGCATCCACGCCTTGACCAAGGTTCAGCACAACAAGACGTGGATGGCCGGAATAAATCCGGCCATGACGATTGATGGCTTTGTCCGTCAGTTCGCGCTGCGGTGATGGCGGCGGTGACGTCGCGGCGGCTGCGCGACGGTGGTCTGCTCGAGCAGGTTGATCGGCATCAGTTCGGCGTTGGCATTCATCATGCGCTGGCGCTTGGCGGCGTAATAATAGCCGCTGGCGTAGTAGCGCACGGCGCGATCGTGATTGCCGCCGGCGGCGCGATAGGCGCCGGCAAGATACTTCACCGCATAGGTCAGGTTGGTTTCGGGATCGAGCAGGCCCTGCGCGGTGCCGGTGTAGCCGAGGCCGCGCGCGGTCTGCAGCTTGATCTGCATCATGCCGTAATTGCCGCGGCTGACGGCGTGTGGATTGTAGCGGCTCTCGCGCATGATGACGCGATGGACCAGAGACGGAGGCAGGCCGTTGGCGGCGGCGTGGCTTTCGACCATGGCCTGATACTGTGCGCTTTGCGCGAGGGCCGACGGGATCACGCAAAGCACCGCAAAGGCGGCCAGCGCCAGACGTTTCATGGTGAGGTCCTCAAATCCGATAGGGCCCGGCAAGCCATCGACTGCATTCGTCATGACCTGCAATCGCCGCGCGGGCGTTGCGCCGCATCTGTGCGACACGCGAAAAGCGCGTGTTGCCGGCAGATTGTGGAAAGATCATGTCGCGGGATTTGTCGCCGAGTTTCAATGACTTATGAGGTAAAAAACGGTGGAGGGCCGCCACCGGCGGCGGATTTCGCGCATGTCGTGCGGGGGGCGGTCAGCGCGGCAGCGCGGTGACGTCCACGTTGATCGTGCCCGACACTTCGGCCAGCACGCGCAGCGTTTTTGAATCGAAGGCGATGTTGCCGAGGCGAAGATCGGTCACCGCGGCCTCGATGCGCAGGCCATCGTCATTGGCGCGCATGTCGGTGATCAGCGCCGCCAGTCTCTGCTGCGCATTGGCGGCGAGCGTTTTCAGATCGATCGTGGCGTTCTGCGCCAGCGCGTCCTTGAGGTAAGGCGTCGCCATCTGCGCCGCCGCGCCGACCAGACCGAAACCGCCATCGGCTTCGACCGCGACGTCGAGATCGGTCAGCTTCAGGATCTGGTGTTGTTGGTCGAGCACCGGGCGGCCCCAGATCCGCACCGTGGCGTCGGTGCCGAAGCCGAAGAAGCTTTTCTTCTCGCGCGCGTTGACCAGCAGCGAGATCAGAAGGCGGTCGCCCGCGGCATCGACGGCGGCGCTCTTCACCGTGACGCTGACCGGCCCCTCGCCATTGTCGGGGAAGCTGCGGCCCTTGAGCTGCGATTGCACGATGCGGCTGACCTCGTCGAACGACAGATCGATCGGCACCGCGATGTTGATGCGGCCGTCGGTCGGCGGCACGATAGCGAGCGTCGCCGGGAACGGACATTGCGGCTTGGTCTGCGCCGCGACGATCCGCGTCTCGGCCTGCAGGCCGAGCAGCAGCGTGACGTTGCGGGCATCGATGCGCGGCTGCGCGGCGAAGGCGTTGACCGGGCGCATTTCAAGATAGAGCGGTGGCAGGCCCGCGGCGGCGGGCGGCAGCGCGATCGAGCGGCACATCTTGTCCCATTCGCGCCGCGCGCGCTGCTCCAGCGTGGTGTCGCTGCGCAGCCGCTGCTGCAATCGCTCGATCTGTTCATTCACGGTCTTGTCGAGCATCGGCTTGACCTGCGCCGGCACCGCGACTCTGGCGCCCGCGACCGTGAGGCTGGTGTCGCCGAGATTGACCTGCGCGGTGAGTCTCGGATCGATGCGCCAGTTCGGCACGATCTGCGGCCGTGCGGTCATCGCCGCCGACCCGCGGATCGCGGCATTGGCGTTGATCGACTTGATCGAGATGCTGCCGATCTTCTTGGCGGCATCGCCGCCGAGCAGATTGCCGATGGCGTTGTTGAGCTGGCTGCCGGCGGCGGTGTTGAGCGAGCCGAGCACGGTGAGCTTGCCCTCGAGCGGGGTCGAGACCGTCAGCGCGTTCTGCGCCGCGCCGGTGACGAACGGGCCGCGCGACACCGTCCAGTTGATATCGGCATTGGAGAGAATCTGGCGGATCGGATTATCGGCCTTGCCGCCGAAGTCGCGCGGTGCGGCGCGGTCGAGCGCGGCTCCGATGGAGGAAAGCGCGATGGCGACCGGCGCGACGATCTCCGATTTGCTGGAGACCGGCGGCAGCGGTGGCAGGCTCGCCAGCACCGGCTTCTGCACCGCGCGTGGCCACAGATAGTCCATCGCCTTCAGGCTGGCGTAGAACGATCCCGCAAGCACGATCGCTCCGAGCACAACGTATTTCAGCCGCATCCTGTCTCCGCTCGCCGCTCCGGTCAGGGGCGCGACAATGCACCAGAGCGCGGCAGATGCAAAACCGCGTTAGCGGTTTTCTTTGGGCAGTTTCGTGCCGGGCGGCAGCGGCAGCCGTTTGACCGGCGTCTGCGGCGCGCGTTGTAGGGTGGGGGCGCGCATCGCGGGCGCGCGTTGCGTCGAGGGCAGGCGCGGTGTCGCCGGCGTGGTCACGGCGCGCGGCATGCCGGGAATGTTCGGAATCCCCAGACGCTGGCCGGACAAACCCGGGATCGAGGGGAATCCCGAATGGGGCTGCGGTATCGCGCCGGGTGTCCGTATCGCCGGCGGCTGGATCGCACCGGGCGTTCTTGTGTTTGGCAAATGCATTGCGCCGGATGGTCTGGTGCCGGGTTGTTGAATTCCGCCGGGCAGTCGTGTGCCGGGCTGCATCCCTCCCGGTGTCCGCGCGCCGTGCGATGGCATCGCGCCGGGGCGCGTCGTGCCCGATGGCCGCGTCGTGCCCGGCGGCTGCGTTGCGCCCGGACGCATGTTGCCCGGCGTTGTCGGCTGTCCCGGCTGGCGCATGTTGGGTTGACGCGGCTGGCCCGGCTGACGCTGCATGTTCGGCTGCTGCTGACCGGGACGCTGCATGTTCGGTTGTCCCGGTTGCCGCTGCATGTTGGGCTGGCGCTGCTGTAGGCCGGGGCGTTGCTGCATGCCGGGCTGCCGCGAGAAGTTCTGCTGCCGCAATTCGCGCTGCCGCGTCACGATCTGGCGGCCGATGCCCTGCGAGGCATGCAATTGCCGCACGAAGCCGCGATCGCGCATCGCCTGCTGCGCGGAAATCTGCAACGGCGCGGCGATGAAGCGCCCGCCCATTGCGGCGCGAACGGCGAAGCCGCTCGCCGCCTGCGACAATAGGCCGAGCCGCGCGCCGTCGCGGCCGTGCACCTCGATGCGGCCGACGCGGCCGTCCTGATCCGGATAAAGCTTGATCGCGACATCGTTGCCGCCCGGCGCGGCGTTGTCCGGCACCTCGATCACGCCGGTGGTGCCGCGAATGCCGAGCGTCGCGGTCGGCGTGGTGATTTTCATGTCGCCGGTCTTGGCCACCGCGCTGGCGACGAAGGCGACGGTGCCGCGCGCGACATTGAACAGCGCGGAGTTTTTCTTGCCGCCGTCCTCATAGACGAAGTTGTCGACCACGATGTTGGAATTGGCGCTGAGGTTGAACGTGGTCGCGTCGTTGAAGGTGATGCCGAGCGCGCCGTCCGCGCCGGTCTGCAACGTGTCGCCGAGATAGATGTCGTCGTCTACTTTCAGCGTGGTGGAATTGCCGAAGCGCGACAGCGTGGCGCTGCCGCTCACGGTGGCGACATTGCCGATCGGCTCGCCGGCGGCCGGCAGCATCGTCGAGTTTGCTGGCGTGGAATCGGGTTGCGCGGCGCCTGCCTGCGCGGGGTCCGTCGGTGGAGCGTCCGCTTGCACCGGACTCATCTGCGCGGGCGGCTGGACGGCATTGTCCTGCGTCTGCGCGCGGCCCTCGGCGCTGCCGAGCAGCACGCCGCACATCAGACCGATGGCCGATAGCCATACCTTGCGCGTCACGCCCCGGTCTCGCCCCGCCTTCGCCCTCGCGATGAGAGCGTCCCACAGGTCAGCTTAAATGAAAATGCGCCCGGGCATAGCCGATGCGCCGGGACACGCCGGATTTTTGCAACAGGATTTGACGGCGGAAGGGTTTACAGCAGGCCCAGCACGATCGCCCCGACAAGGGCCATGCTGACATAGGCCGTCACGACACTCAGACTGCTACCGAAAGTCATGGCAGGCTCCCAGGTTCGCGTCGCTGGTGGGTGCAACGCGCAAGGCTAGCAAGCGGTTTCCGGCGGAAAAAGGTCAGGCCCGCTGCTCTATCGGCCGGCCTGTGGATCGCGGCGCTGCGGCATGGTTAAAAATCTCTGAAAAACAACGCGTTGATAAGTCCTTAAGTTTATTCGCCGAACCTGCGCCAATGACGCGCGGAGTTCGTTTGTATCTTGTCGGCTCCCTTGTCCTCGTCTCGCTGGCGGGTTGCGGCCGTGGTTTTTTCCAGGCTGAACGCGAACCCTGGCGCGCCGAGGCGGAAGCCGCATGCCTGAAATCGGGTGCGGTGAAAGAGACGCAGGACCTGGTGCGGATCAATCCGATCTCCGGACCGGGCGTGTGCGGGGCGGAATTCCCGCTCAAGGTCGCGGCGTTCGGCGAGGCCAACAGTTCGCTCGGCTATGCCGACGATCTGCGGCCGCCGGGCAGCGTCGGCGCCGGCCAGCCGCGCTGGCCGGTCTCGCAACCGTCCTATCAACAGCCATCCTATCAACAGCCGGGTTACCAGCAGCCGGGCTATCGCCCGCCATCGGCCGCGCCGACATCGCTGAACGCGCCCGGCGTCGCGCCGTCCGATGATATGGACGCCGCCGCGATCGACGAACCCGCGCCGCGCTATCCGAACGCAGCGCCGCAACGCGCGCCGTATCCCGCGCAGCCCTCTTATCCGGCGCAGCCGTCTTATTCGCAGCCGCGGCTCGGACCCGGCAATCCGGTGAATGCGGTCGGCCCGGTCGCGCTGAAGCCCGCCGCGACGCTGGCGTGCCCGATCGTCTCGGTGCTCGATCGCTGGATCAACGAAAGCGTGCAGCCCGCCGCCGTGCGCTGGTTCGGCGCGCGCGTGGTCGAGATCAAGCAGATTTCCGCCTATTCCTGCCGCGGCATGAACGGCAATCCGAACGCGCATATTTCCGAGCATGCGTTCGGCAACGCGCTCGACATCGCCGCCTTCACGCTGTCCGACGGCCGGCGCATTTCGGTGCAGGACGGCTGGAAGGGATTGCCGGAAGAGCAGGGCTTCCTGCGCGATGTCGAAGCTGGCGCCTGCCGCGAGTTCACCACCGTGCTCGCGCCCGGCGCCAATATCTATCACTACAACCATATCCACGTGGACCTGATGCGCCGCGCCAGCGGCCGCATCATCTGCAAGCCGGCGGCGATGTCGGGCGAGGAGGTCGCCGCGCGCGCGATGCGGCAGCGCGGCTATGCCGGGCGCGACATGCGCGATCCCGGCGTCACCGGCTCGGTCTCGCTCGGCGGCCGCCGCACCCTGAGCGCCAAGGCCAGGGCCGCGGCCGATGACGACGGCATCGAGGACGAGTCGCACATTCGCGACCGCAACTGATTTCGAGTTTTGTGGTCGTCCCGGCGCAGGCCGGGATCCATTGCCGCCGGCGTTGCGATGAAGACGCCGGCTTGTCGTTTCACAAGCATCCGCAGGGGTTATGGGTCCCGGCCTGCGCCGGGACGACCAGCGGTTACTTCCCTGCGGCCTCATGGTTCGAGACGGCGCCATGGCGCGTCATCACATGGCACAGGCCTCATCCTGAGGAGCGCGCTCTTGCGCGCGTCTCGAAGGATGAGGATTTGAACTGGTTGAGTCGCTACTTCCCCGGCGGCCGATAGGCGGCGAGGAACATGCGCGTGGCGCTGTCCACCACGGTGGCGATCTGCTCGCTCGACGGCGGCGGCCGCACCTGGAAGATGAAGGGCAGGAACAGCGTGGCCTGACAGGCCAGCATGAACTGTGCGGCGGCGAGGTCGCAATTCTCGATGACCAGATGTCCGGCTTTCACCTGGGTGCGCAGATAGTCGGCGAGCTTGCCGAACCAGGTCGCCGGCACATTGCCGTAATACTGCCGGCCGAGATCGGGCATGCGTTCGGCGATCGCCATCACGGTGCGGACGGCGGAGCCGCCCTCGGGCCGGCACAGCACTTCCATATAGGCCTGACCGAGCTGGCGCAGCGCGCTGCCGGCATCCTTCGATTCGATGTCGAGCGCGGTGATGCCGTGGTCATGGCATTCCTTCTCGACGATCGCCTCGAACAGCGCGTTCTTGTCGGTGAAATAGACGTAGAGCGTGCCCTTGGAGACGCCGGCGGCGCGGGCGATCTCGCCCATGCTGGCGCCGTCGAAGCCGAGATCCATGAACACGCGGCGGGCCCCCTCGAGAATCTGGCGGCGCTTGGCGCTGTCATCATCCCGGCTCTGAACCTGAAGGTTGGGGGCGGCGTTCATATGGAAAGCTTCCTGCAACTGGAACCCTAATCCCTTTCTCGGGAGGGGGTAGCATTTTCAGCGGTCATTCCTAAATATATTGACCGAACCGTTCGGTCAATGGTAGAGAATGTCGCAGGTTCAGGACGCCGGCCGCCTTCAGGCGCCACGCCGCCTCGGATGAGTAAGGAAACCACGACAGATGGCCAGCTCAGCACGCAATCGGATCGCCCGGCTTGTCCGGCCGGATCGCGGCCCGCCCGGGCAGGAACCCGGCGCCGCCGCGCGCGACTCCGTACAGGATGATTCCGTCCAGGATTTCGAGACCGAAGACCCCGCCGCCCGCCGCCAGGCCGAGGTTCCCGCCGGCGATGCCCCGCCGGCCGGCTCGGAGGCCGCCGCGGAGAAGGCGCCGGCCAATGGCCGCAAGCGCAAGCTGCTGATGGGCCTCGGCGCGCTGGTCGCGCTCGCGGCGGTCTATTTCGGCTATCATTATGTGACGGTCGGCCGCTTCATGGTCAGCACCGACGACGCCTATATCCGCGCCAACAACACCACGGTCGGCGCCAAGGTGGCGGGCTACATCGCCAAGATCGCGGTCGGCGACAACGTGCAGGTGAAGGCCGGCGATCTGTTGTTCAAGATCGACGACGGCGATTACCGGATCGCGGTGGACAATGCCCGCGCCAAGATCGGCACGCAGGAGGCGACCATCGCGCGGATCGGCCAGCAGGTCGTGGCGCAGCAGAGTGCGGTGGAGCAGGCCAGGGCGCAGATCGATTCCGCCAATGCCGCGATCCAGCGCACCGAGGCCGACTTCCAGCGCCAGCAGACCCTGAACGACAAGGGCTTCGCCTCCAAGGCGGTGTACGACACCTCCAAGGCGGCGCGCGATCAGGCGGTGGCGACCCTTCAGGGCGCGCAGGCGACGCTCGCGGCGGCGCAGGCGCAGATCGACGTGATCAAGGCGCAGAAGGTCGAGGCCGAGGGCCAGCTTGCCGAACTCAAGACGGCGCTGGAGAAGGCCGAGCGCGATCTGTCGTTCACCACCATCCGCGCGCCGGTCGAAGGCGTGTTCTCCAACCGCATGGTCAATTCCGGCGACTACATCCAGCCCGGCCAGCGGCTCGCCAATCTGGTGCCGCTCGACGATGTCTATATCGACGCGAATTTCAAGGAGACCCAGCTCGCCCGCCTGCGGCCGGGACAGAAGGTCGACATCTCGGTCGATGCCTACAGCCGCCGCAAGATCACCGGCACGGTGCAGAGCGTCGCGCCGGCCGCCGGTTCGGTGTTCACGCTGCTGCCGCCGGACAACGCGACGGGCAATTTCACCAAGATCGTGCAGCGCCTGCCGGTGCGGATCAGCATTCCGCGCGACGTGGCGCGTGAGAACCTGCTGCGCGCCGGCATGTCGGTCGTGGTCAGCGTCAACACCAAGCCGCCGAGCGGCGCGCAGGCCGGCACGATCAAGTGAGGGTTCGGACTCCTCATGGTGAGGAGGAGCAAAGCGACGTCTCGAACCATGAGGTCTCAAAGACGCGCGTGAGCGCGCTTGTGAGGTGGCCTCATCCTTCGAGACGCGGCGAAATCGCCGCTCCTCAGGATGAGGGCCTGAGTTCAGGACCGGATTGCTTCGTCGCTTCGCTCCTCGCAATGACGGTAACAAAAGGCGATGCGCGGGCATGACGATGTTTCAACAGGCTGACTTGCCGAGCTTGTTTTCGATCGGACTCTGAGGATCGACCATGGCGAGCACCACAATGGAGCAGGGCGGCGGCGCCTCGCGCGCGGTGCCGGAAGCGTCGGAGCGGATCGATCCGCGCCGGATGGTGGCGTTCGTCATCATGGTGTTCGGCATGTTCATGTCGATCCTCGACATCCAGATCGTCTCGGCCTCGCTCGCTGAGATTCAAGCCGGCCTCTCGGCATCCTCCAACGAAGTGTCGTGGGTGCAGACCTCCTATCTGATCGCGGAGGTGATCGCGATTCCGCTGTCGGGATTCCTGTCGCGCGCGTTCGGCACCCGCATTCTGTTCGCGCTGTCGGCCGGCGGATTCACGGTTGCAAGCTTCCTGTGCGGTCTCACCTCATCGATCGATCAGATGATCCTGTGGCGCGCGGTACAGGGCTTCCTCGGCGCCGGCATGATCCCGACGGTGTTCGCCTCTGCCTATACGATCTTTCCGCGTTCCAAATTCGCCATCGTGACGCCGGTGATCGGCCTCGTCGCGACGCTGGCGCCGACCATCGGCCCGACCATCGGCGGCTACATCACCGATGCGATGTCGTGGCACTGGCTGTTCTTCATCAACGTGGTGCCCGGCATCGGCATCACGCTCGGCGTCTGGGCGCTGGTCGATTTCGACAAGCCGGACTTCGACCTGCTGTCGCGGTTCGACTGGTGGGGACTGCTCACCATGGCCGGTTTTCTCGGCGCGATGGAGTACGTGCTTGAGGAAGGCCCGCAATATGAATGGCTGCAGGATGACTCGGTGGCGATCTGCGCCGCGATCTGCGTGGTGTCGGGTGTCGCCTTCTTCTATCGCGTGCTGACGGCAGAGGAGCCGATCGTCGATATCCGCGCCTTCGCCGACCGCAATTTCGCGATCGGATCGCTGTTCTCGTTCTGCGTCGGCATGGGCCTCTACGGCCTGACCTATCTCTATCCGCGTTATCTCGCCGAGGTGCGCGGCTACAGCCCGATCATGATCGGCGAGACCATGTTCGTGTCCGGCGCCGCGATGTTCCTCACCGCGCCGCTGGTCGGCCGCCTGATGAACAAGGTCGATCCGCGCGCGATGATCGGCGCCGGTCTGGTGCTGTTCGCCGCCGGCGCGTGGCTGATGACCTGGGTGACCAAGGATTACGATTTCCACGAACTGTTGTGGCCGCAGATCCTGCGCGGCGTCGGCATCATGCTGGCGATGATTCCGGTCAACAACATCGCGCTCGGCACGCTGGCGCCGGAGCGGATGAAGAACGCCTCCGGTCTGTTCAACCTGACGCGCAATCTCGGCGGCGCGGTCGGGCTTGCGCTGATCAACACCGTGCTCGACGATCGCACCGACCTGCATATCAGCCGGCTGCATGACGCGGTGAACTGGGGCAACGCCTCCGCGGTCGATCTGCTCAACTCGTTCACCCAGCGCTTCCAGGGCATGGGCGACGCCCCGATGATGGCGCTCAAGCAGCTCTCGCTGCTGGTGCATCGTCAGGCGGTGGTGATGGGCTATGCCGACGCCTTCTTCCTGCTGACGTTCTTCTATCTCGGGCTCAGCCTGCTCTCGATCTTCGTCAGCAAGCCGAAGCCCGGCGCCGGCTCGGCCGACGCGCACTAGCTTCCCACGTTGCAAACGTGGCG
>MKUJ01000009.1:259007-288818 GCA_001897755.1 Afipia sp. 64-13 | reverse complement strand
TTGCGCCGGCCCCCTCGTTGTCGCTCACATGACAGGTAATAGTGAGTTAATGCAGAGTTAATAAAGACGTCAGCCAGCCTGTAAGCCGGGTTCTGGAGGGCCGGACCGGCGCGAACCGGCCCGACGTGACGGCCATTCTTCTGGGACGCAAGTCGCCTTGCGCCTCAAGCAACCTACCCGGACGGCGAGCCTGACATCGCCCTGCGAAGTTATCGCCCGAGAGCGAACTTTTCGCGCTGCCATCCCTATTCGGTTTTGCTCCCGGTGGGGTTTGCCATGCCGTCCCTATTGCTAGCGACGCGGTGCGCTCTTACCGCACCTTTTCACCCTTGCCGTCCTCACCCTTGCGGGCGGGGAAGGCGGTTCGTTCTCTGTGGCACTTTCCCTGGGGTCGCCCCCGCCGGGTGTTATCCGGCACCGTATGTCGATGGAGCCCGGACTTTCCTCCCCCGCGACCTTTCGATCCTTGCGGGAGCGGCCGTCCGGCCGGCTGACACCGACGACATGGCGGCTCCCGCGCGCCGCGTCAAGCGGTGCGCAGCATCGATGCCGGGAAAGAAGCTTTCGCGGAGCGAAAATCCGCTCAGGCGACGGTGGTTTCCTTGGGCAGAGTCGCCAGCAGGTTCTGCAGCGTCATCAGCGTCGAGTGATCGGCGATGCCGTCGACCCGTTCGGGGCGGAAGTGTCGCTGGAACGCGGCCACCGCATCCATGGTGGTGCTGTCATACTGGCCGGTCAGTTCGATTCCGTAGCCGTAATTGGCAAGGCCGCGCTGCAGGGCGAGCACTTGCTCGCCGCTCGCGCCGAGCATCTTGTGCTCGCTGTACACGATCGGCGCAGGTTCGACCCAATGGCCGACGCCGGAATCGGCCAGCAAGCGCCAGGGAAATTTCTCGCCCGGGTCCTTCTTGCGGGCCGGGGCAACATCCGAATGAGCCAGAACGCGGTGCTTTGCGATGTTGCGGCGGAGCATGATGCCCTTGCTCAGAGCGATCACGGCCGCGGTCTGACGCAGCGGAAAGTCCGGATAGCCGAGGTCGTGGCCGCGATTGACGATCTCGATGCCGATCGAGCACGAATTGATATCGGTCTCGCCGGCCCAGAACGCCGCGCCGGCGTGCCATGCGCGGTCGCTTTCCTTCACCAGTTGAAGGATGTTGCCGTCTTCCATCACGACATAATGCGCCGAAACATCGGTGCCGGCGCTGGTCAGGCGCGTCAGCGCGCCCTCGGCGTCGGACATGCCGGTGTAGTGCAGCACGATCATATCGGGTTCGCGACCGCCCTTGCGGTCGTTGAAATTGACAGACGGCATCACGTCGGAAACGACGGACGAGTCTGGCATGAAGCAGTCCATGTCGCTTCTGAGCCTTCGGAAGAGCGAAAACTGTACAGGCTTTCCGGTAAGTTTCGCGGACGCAAACGATTCAAGCGACATGTGGCAACCAAACAGGGCAGGACAGCGGCGACACTCAGACGCTGGTGTGAGTATCGCCCCACACAAATTGGGCGCAATTGCTGACGCCTCGTACCGGCGGTGTTATCCACCGCCGCGTGGGTCGCGCAAAAAATATCCATGACGGAATCCTGGCGCCGAAGCCGGCACCGTCAACCATTCCTTAATAATAATTACCGTTACTGAAGAGTGAAGGATCGCGCCCGAATTCGGGCAATCGCGGTTCCTGTGGTGCCCAAGATTTCCATGGCAGGCTCTGGAATTCCATGCAGACATGCTGTTTGCGACGCGATTTCGCCGAAAGGCGCCTCTGGAGAGGCCGCTTGCCGGGCGAGCGTCGCGGCGACGGGCCGCGCGCCGCGCGGACACATCATGTCTCCTTTCGCTGGCCGGTGCTGCGCCGGCCGCCCGGGTGCGCCATGACCCAGGACGACCGGCCGCGCCATATCTCCGTTCTCGGTCGCGAGGCCGTGGCGTTTTTGGCGCCTCGCGCCGGCGGTGTTTATGTCGATGCGACCTTCGGGGCCGGGGGGTATAGCCGCACCATTCTGGGCGCGCCCGGCACCCGGGTCATCGCCATCGACCGCGACCGCACCGCGATCGCC
Organism: Afipia sp. 64-13; assembly: GCA_001897755.1. Taxonomy (GTDB): domain Bacteria; phylum Pseudomonadota; class Alphaproteobacteria; order Rhizobiales; family Xanthobacteraceae; genus Afipia. Next base: position 286,757 of record MKUJ01000009.1, on the reverse strand, counting down.
GAAGGCTTCGATCTGGTCGATCGTTCGGACGGCCGTCTTACTCTGGTCGAGGACCGCTTTTCGAATCTGGCGCAGGTCTGCGCCGATCAGGGCGTGCCGCAGGTCGACGGCGTGGTGATGGATGTCGGCGTCTCCTCGATGCAACTCGACCGCGCCGAGCGGGGCTTTTCGTTCCGCAATGACGGCCCGCTCGACATGCGGATGGGCCAGGATGGTCCGAGCGCCGCCGACGTGGTGGCGAGCGCGTCGGAAACCGATCTGGCCAATGTCATCTATATCTTCGGCGAGGAGCGCCATTCGCGCGCGGTGGCGCGAGCTATCGTCAAGGCGCGCGGCGAGGCGCCGATCACCACCACACGCGCGCTTGCCGACATCGTCTCGCGCGTGGTGCGCAGCAAGCCCGGCGAGATCCATCCGGCGACCCGCACGTTTCAGGCGCTGCGCATTTTCGTCAATGAGGAACTCGACGAACTGCAAACCGCGCTGACGGCGTCCGAGCGGGTGCTGAAGCCGGGCGGGCGGCTGGTGGTGGTCTCGTTTCATTCGCTGGAAGACCGCATCGTCAAGAATTTCATCGGCGCACGCAGCAAGAGCGGTGGCGGATCGCGGCATCTGCCGGTCGCCGCGCAGGCCGCGCCGAGTTTCATGAGCCTGACCAAGCGGCCGGTGGTTGCCGACGAGGCTGAGATCGCCGCCAATCCGCGCGCGCGCTCGGCCAAGCTGCGCGCGGCGGAGCGTACCGATGCGCCGGCTCATGCCGAGGATGCCGCTTTCGGATGGCCGATTCTGGCGAACGTGATGCGGGGAGGGCGGTCGTGAGACTCATCCACCTCTTCGTCATCTGCGCGCTGGTGTTCGCCGCCGCCTACGTCTACCGGATCAAGATGGAGTCCACGGTGCGCACCGAGCGCGTGCTGCGCCTGCGCGCGGATATCCGCGAGGAACGCAACCATATCGCGACCCTGCGCGCCGAATGGGCGACGCTGTCCTCTCCCAAACGTTTGCAGGGTCTGGCCGAGCGCCATCTCGATCTACGCCCGGTCGAGCCCACCCAGTTCGGTCAGCTCAAAAATCTGCCGCCGCGTCCGCCGAGCTTCATCAGGCCGAACGATCCGGACCCGATCGGCAAGATGATCGAGACTGTCGAGCAGGACAATATTACGAGCTCCATTCCAGCGCCGGAGGGTGCCCGGTGACGGATCAGGCTTTCAATGTCGAAAGGCCCGCGGAGCCGTGGCGGCAGCGCCTGATCCGGACGCTGCTCTATGGCCGCAATGTCGATCGTGCCGCCAAGGCGCGTGCGCGCGTCGGGCTTGCGATCCTCGCCTTCTCGGCGGTGTTCGCCATCATCGGCGCGCGCCTGGTGATGTATGCGGTGGTTGGCGATAGTCACGGCACGCGCCGGACCGCGTCGCAGGATGCCATCGCCACCGCGCGTCCGGATATTCTGGATCGGAACGGCGAGATTCTCGCGACCGACGTGAAAGCCCCCTCGTTGTTCGCCGAGCCGCGCCGCCTGATCGACAAGGACGAGGCGATTGAGCTGCTCACGGCGACGCTGCCCGATCTGGACGCCGGCGAGGTGCGCGACCGCCTGTCGTCGCGCAAGGGGTTCGTCTGGCTCAAGCGCGAACTGACGCCGAAGCAGCAAAAAGATGTGTTTCGTCTCGGTCTGCCGGGCGTCGGCTTCCTGCGCGAGAACAAGCGGGTCTATCCGACCGGCGCGGAGGTCGCCCATCTGATCGGTCTCGTCAACATCGACAACCAGGGCATTGCCGGAATCGAGAAATGGCTCGACGGCAACGGCCTTGCCGATCTGCATCGCGCCGGCTTTGCCAACGATCGTCAGCAGGAGCCGATCGAGCTTGCGGTCGATCTGCGCGTCGAACATGCGCTGCGCGACGAATTGCTCAAGGCCAAGGAGAAATTCAAGGCCAAGGCCGCCTCCGGCATCGTCAGCAATGTGCGTACCGGCGAGATCGTCGCGATGGTGTCGCTGCCGGACTTCGACCCCAACAATCCGCGCGAGGCCAACGATCCGGACCGCATCAATCGCCTCACTACGGGCGTGTATGAAATGGGATCGACCTTCAAGGCTTTCACGCTGGCGATGGGGCTGGATTCCGGTAAGATCAACCTCAACTCGCTGGTGGATGCGCGCGGCCCGCTGCATTACGGCAAGTTCAAGATTCACGACGACCATCCGCTCGGCCGCTTCATCAACATCAAGGAGGTCTTCACCTACTCCTCGAACGTGGGCGCCGCGCGCGTCGCGCTTCAGCAGGGCGTCGAGGGACACAAGGCGTTCCTCGCCAAGATGGGGCAGATGACGCGCCTGCGTACCGAATTGCCGGAGAGCGCGTCGCCGCTGCTGCCGCGCCGCTGGGGCGAACTCAACACCGTGACGATTGCGTTCGGCCACGGCATCGCGGTGGCGCCGCTGCAGGCGGTAATGGGCATCGATGCGCTGGTCAATGGCGGCTATCTCATTCCGCCGACCTTCCTCAAGCGCAGCGAGGAAGAGGCGATGAAACTCGCCAAGCGCGTCATCAAACCCGAGACCAGCGAGAAGATGCGCTTCCTGATGCGTCTCAACGCCGAAGTTGGCACCGCGCGCAAGGCCGATGTGAAGGGCTACTATATCGGCGGCAAGACCGGCACCGCGGAGAAGGTCATCAACGGCCGTTACGCCAAGAAGAAAGTGTTGAACGGCTTCACCGCGATCCTGCCGGCTGACAATCCGCGATATCAGCTTCTGGTGATGCTCGACGAGCCGCAGCCGCTTCCGGAGACCCATGGTTTTATCACCTCGGGCTGGAATGCGGTGCCGACCGGCGGCAAGGTGATCGCGCGCATCGCGCCGCTGCTCGGAATTGCGCCGCGCTTCGATCTGCCGCCGTCCGAACGCCTTATTCTTGCGACATCCAGGGAGAATCGGTAGGCGCCAGACCGCACCGACGCGCGCCGACCGGCAGGAGCAAATGAAACTTCGCGATCTTTTCAGCGGCGACGCCGTGGTGAATGCGCAGGCCGCCGAGGTCGCCATCACCGGGCTTGCCGTGGACAGCCGCGCGGTGCATCCCGGAAACGTGTTCTTTGCCTTGAGCGGCGCGAAGACGGATGGCGCGCGCTTCGTCGATCAGGCCATCGCGGCGGGCGCCGCCGCCGTGGTGAGCGATCGCCTGCCCGCGAACGACAATCGTGTTGTCTTTATCGCCAGCTCCAATCCGCGAAAAGCGCTCGCGCTCGCTGCCGCGCGGTTCTATCCGCGTCAGCCGCAGGTGATCGCCGCCGTCACCGGCACCAGCGGCAAGACCTCTGTCGCCGCGTTCACGCGGCAGATCTGGCTGCACCTCGGTCACGTCGCCGCCAGTATCGGCACTATCGGTCTGGTCTCGCCGGCACGGACGGTCTACGGATCGCTCACCACGCCGGATCCGATCTCGCTGCATCGCTCGCTGGACGAGATCGCCGGCGAAGGCGTGACCCATCTGGCGCTGGAAGCCTCCTCCCACGGTCTCGATCAATATCGGCTCGATGGCGTCCGCGTCACCGCCGGTGCGTTCACCAATCTGTCGCGCGATCACATGGATTATCATCCGAGCGTCGAGCATTATCTCGCGGCCAAGCTGCGGCTGTTCACCGATCTTGTCGCGGAAGGCGGTCCGGCGGTGATCGCGGCCGATCACGAGCATTCGGCCGCGGTGATTGAGGCGGCGCGTGCGCGGCGGCTGAAGATCATGACGGTGGGACGCAAGGGCGAGGCGATCCGGCTGCGCAGCGCGGCGATCGAAGGCTTTGCGCAGATCATCGAGATCGAGCATGCGGGACGTACTTGTACTGTACGCCTGCCGCTGGTCGGCGAATTTCAGATCGAGAACGCGCTGGTCTCGGCCGGGCTCGCGATCGGCACCGGCGGTGACGCCGAAAAGGTGTTCGCCGCGCTTGAGAAACTGGAAGGCGCCAAGGGACGGCTCGAATGTGTCGGGGAGCGCAATGGCGCGCCGGTATTCATTGACTACGCGCACAAGCCCGATGCGCTCGCCAAGGCGCTGGAGGCTCTGCGGCCTTATGCGCGGCGCAAGCTCGTCGTGGTGTTCGGCGCGGGCGGAGATCGCGACACCGGCAAGCGTCCTCTGATGGGCGCGATTGCCGCGCAGAACGCCGACACCGTCATCGTCACCGACGACAATCCGCGCAGTGAAAATCCGGCCGCGATCCGCGGCGCCATTCTGGCTGCTGCGCCGGGCGCGCAGGAGATCGGTGACCGCGCGCAAGCCATTCGCGTTGCAGTCGAACAGTTGCAGCCCGGCGATGCGTTGCTGATCGCCGGCAAGGGGCACGAGACCGGGCAGATCGTCGGCGACGAAGTGTTGCCATTCTCCGATCACGAAGCCGCCCGCGCAGCGCTGGCGGAGGTTGTCGTATGACCGCGCAACCGCTCTGGACCGTTGCGGCGATGGCGGACGCGATGCAGGCGGTGCGCGGCGGCGCATTGCCTGACGTCATCACCGGCATTTCCATCGACAGCCGCACCGTTGCGCCGGGCGAAGCCTATTTCGCCATCAAGGGCGACTTGCATGACGGCCACGATTTCGTCGAGGCGGCGTTGAAGAACGGCGCGGGTCTTGCGGTAATCGCGCAGTCGCATCGCGCGAAATTTGACGCCGATCCGCCGCTGCTGGTCGTGCCCGATGTTCTTTCCGGCCTCGTCGATCTGGCGCGCGCTTCACGGGCGCGCTCGCAGGCGCATATTGTTGCGGTGACGGGCTCGGTCGGCAAGACCTCGACCAAGGAGGCGCTGCGGAGCGTGTTCAGCGCGCAGGGCGAGACTCATGCGTCGGTGGCCTCGTTCAACAATCATTGGGGCGTGCCGTTGTCGTTGGCGCGCTGCCCTGTCTCTGCGCAATACGCGATCTTCGAGATCGGCATGAACCATGCCGGCGAGATCGAGCCGCTGGTGAAGTTGGTGCGGCCGCATGTGGCGATTATCACCACGGTCGAGCCGGTGCATCTGGAGTTCTTCTCCGGGATCGAGGCGATCGCCGATGCCAAGGCTGAGATTTTCAGCGGCATCGAACCCGGCGGCGCCGCGGTGCTCAATGCCGACAATTCGCAGTTTGCCCGGCTGGCGGCGCAGGCCGAACGCGCCGGCGTCTCGCGCGTCGTGCCGTTCGGCGCCGACAAGGCCGCCGAGGCGCGGCTGATCGACGTCGCGCTGCATCCGATCTGCTCGGCGGTGCATGCCAATATTCTGGGTCACGATGTGACCTACAAGATCGGCGTGCCGGGCCGTCACATGGCGATGAACTCACTGGCGGTGCTGGCAGCGGCCTCGCTGGTCGGCGCGGATCTCGCGCTGTCGGCGCTCGCGCTGTCGCAATTCAAGCCTGCGGCCGGACGCGGCGTGCGCCAATTGCTCGAGCTCGATCATGGCATCGTGACGCTGATCGACGAGAGCTATAACGCCAATCCGGCCTCGATGGCTGCGGCGCTCAATGTGCTGGGCCAGGCCGAGATCGGCCCGCGAGGCCGGCGTATTGCCGTGCTCGGCGACATGCTGGAACTGGGCGCAGGCGGTCCAGATCTGCATCGCGGGCTTGTTGCGCCGATCGATGCCAACAAAATCGATACGGTGTTCTGTTGCGGACCTTTGATGCGTTCCTTGTGGGATGCGCTTCCCTCGCCGCGACGAGGAGGTTATGCCGAGACCTCTGCCGCGCTGGAATCTCAGGTCGTGGCGGCGCTCGGCGCGGGCGACGCGATCATGATCAAGGGCTCGCTCGGCTCTCGCATGAAAACAATTGTGACGGCACTCGAAAAACGGTTTCCCGGCAAGGCGTCGTTTGACGATTGATAGGCGGTTTGAATGTTTTATTGGCTCACTGATCTTGCTGGCACCATTCCGGGCATCAACGTTTTCCGGTACATCACCTTCCGCACTGGTGGAGCGATGGTGACCGCCGCGCTGTTCGTTTTCATGTTTGGCCCGTCGATCATTGATCATCTGCGTCTGGCGCAGGGCAAGGGACAGCCGATCCGCGCCGACGGACCGCCGACCCATCTCGTCACCAAGAAGGGCACGCCGACCATGGGCGGGCTGATGATCCTGTCCGGTCTCGTGGTCTCGACGCTGCTGTGGGCCAATCTGCGCAGCCCCTACATCTGGATCGTGCTGCTGGTGACGCTCGGTTTCGGCTTTGTCGGGTTCTATGACGATTATCTTAAGGTCAGCAAACAGACCGACGCCGGCTTCTCCGGCCGGTTGCGTCTTGCGGTCGAGGCCGTGATTGCGCTGATCGCTTGCGCCTGCGTGGTGTGGTTCGGCCGCGACCAGTCGGTGACCGCGCTGTCGATTCCGTTCGTCAAGGAATTCACGCTCAACATCGGTTGGTTCTATGTCGTCTTCGGCATGTTCATCATCGTCGGTGCCGGCAATGCGGTAAACCTGACCGACGGTCTCGATGGTCTTGCCATCGTGCCGGTGATGATCGCGGCGGCGAGTTTCGGCTTGATCGCCTATCTGGTCGGCAACGCGGTGTTCGCCGAATATCTGCAGATCCGTTATGTCGCGGGCACCGGCGAGCTCGCCGTGCTCTGCGGCGCGGTGCTCGGCGCGGGTCTTGGTTTTCTCTGGTTCAACGCGCCGCCGGCCTCGATCTTCATGGGCGATACCGGATCGCTGGCGCTTGGTGGTATGCTCGGTGCGATCGCGGTGGCCACCAAGCATGAGATCGTGCTCGCGGTGATCGGCGGTCTGTTCGTGCTCGAGGCAGTGTCGGTCATCGTGCAGGTCGCGTCCTTCAAGCTCACCGGCAAGCGCATCTTCAAGATGGCGCCGATCCATCATCACTTCGAGCAGCTCGGCTGGACCGAGCCGCAGATCGTGATCCGGTTCTGGATCATTTCGGTGATGTTGGCGCTCGCCGGCCTCTCCACGTTGAAGCTGAGGTGACGCCGTGATTCCTGTCACCAGCTTCGCAGGCAAGACGGTCGCGGTGTTCGGGCTTGGCGGCTCGGGCCTTGCGAGCTGCCATGCGCTGAAGGCGGGCGGCGCCGAAGTCATCGCCAGCGACGACAGCGTTGACAGACTTGCACAGGCCGCGCAGGCCGGCTTCATCACCGCCGATTTGCGCACGGTGTCGTGGGCGAATTTCGCCGCGCTGGTGCTGACGCCCGGCGTGCCGCTGACCCATCCCGAGCCGCACTGGACGGTGAAGCTGGCCCGCGCCGCCGGCGTCGAGGTGATCGGCGATATCGAACTGTTCTGCCGCGAGCGGCGGCGTCATGCGCCCGATGCGCCGTTTGTCGCCATCACTGGCACCAACGGCAAGTCCACCACGACCGCGCTGATCGCGCATCTGGTGCGCGAAGCCGGACTCGACGCGCAGATGGGCGGCAATATCGGCACCGCGATCCTGTCGCTGGAGCCTCCGGCCATGGGCCGCGTGCATGTGATCGAGATGTCGTCCTACCAGATCGACCTCACGCCGTCCCTCGATCCGACCGTCGGCATCCTGCTCAACGTCACCGAGGATCATCTTGATCGTCATGGCACCATCGAGCATTACGCCGAGGTGAAGGAGCGCCTCGTCGCGGGCGTAAAGGGGCCTGGCGTGGCTGTTGTCGGCGTCGACGACCCGTTTTGCGCCGCGATCGCGGAACGTCTCGCGCGAACCGGAAAGAATGTCACGCGCCTGTCGGTTCAGCGTGAACTTTCCGATGGCGTTTATCTTGCTGGTGAGGACATTGTCCGCGCCGCGCATGGTGCGCGCAGTCGCATCGCCAGCATCGCCAATATCGGCTCGCTTCGCGGTCGGCATAACGCGCAGAATGCTGCCGCGGCGTCGGTCGCGGTGCTGGCGCTCGGTGTCACGCCGGATGCCCTGCAGAAAGGGCTGCGCAGCTTTCCCGGCCTCGCCCATCGCATGGAGCAGATCGGCCGCAGGGGCAACGTGCTGTTCATCAACGACTCCAAGGGCACCAACGCGGACGCTGCCGCGCGGGCACTGTCGTCGTTCGACGACATTTTCTGGATCGCCGGCGGCAAGCCGAAGACCGGCGGCATCGAATCCCTGCGCGAGTTCTTCCCGCGCGTCCGCAAGGCCTATCTGATCGGCGAGGCGGCGCAGGAATTCGCCGCGACGCTCGGCTCCGTGCCGCACGAGCTCAGCGGGACGCTCGAAGCTGCCGTGCCAGATGCGCTGCGCGACGCCGCGGCGTCCGGCCTTGCTGCGCCAGTGGTGCTGCTGTCGCCAGCCTGCGCTTCGTTCGATCAGTTTCCGAATTTCGAAAAGCGCGGTGATCGGTTCCGCGATCTGGTCCTGGCCCTAGGCTCGGTCGAGCCCGTGAAGGAGGCTTCCTCATGATCTCCCGCGAACAACGCACCCCGCTCAGCGAGTGGTGGTGGACCGTCGACCGTCTGTTGCTGGCAGCCGTGATGGCGCTGATTATCGCCGGCGTCATTCTCTCGCTGGCCGCGAGTCCGCCGGTCGCGGCGCGAATCGGGCTCGATCCGTTCCACTTCTTCAACCGCCACGTGCTGTTCCTGATCCCGTCGATCATCGTGATGCTCGGCGTCTCCTTCCTGTCGCCGAAACACATTCGCCGCAGCGCGTTGATCGTCTTCGCGTTCAGCATCGTCTTGATCGTGGCGACGCTGATGTTCGGCCCCGAGGTGAAGGGCGCCAAGCGCTGGATCACCATTCTCGGCGTCAACATTCAGGCTTCCGAAGCGGCGAAGCCCTCGTTCGTCGTGCTGGTGGCGTGGCTGTTTTCCGAATCGGCGCGTCGCCCGGAAATGCCGGCGACCTCGATGGCGCTCGGGCTTCTGACCATGCTGGTGACGCTGCTGGTGATGGAGCCGGATTTCGGTCAGACCATGCTGGTGCTGGCGGTGTGGGGCACGCTGTTCTTTCTCGCCGGCATGCGGATGATCTGGGTGTTCGGATTGATCGGCGCGTCCGGCGTCGGCCTGTTCACCGCCTATCTGTTTGTGCCGCATGTCGCGGGCCGTATCCAGCGCTTCATGAATCCGGCGTCGGGCGATACCTTTCAGGTCGATCTGGCGATGGAATCCTTCATGCATGGCGGCTGGTTCGGGCAGGGGCCGGGCGAGGGCACCGTGAAGCGGATTCTTCCCGACAGCCACACCGACTTCGTGTTCGCGGTGGCGGCCGAGGAATTCGGTATCATCCTGTGTCTGGCGCTGCTCGCGCTGTTCGCTTTCATCGTGCTGCGCTCGCTGTCGCGGGCCTACACGACGGAAGACCTGTTCGCGCGCTTTGCCGCCGCCGGTCTTGCGATCATGTTCGGCACCCAGGCTGCGATTAATATCGCGGTGAACCTGCATCTGATCCCGGCGAAGGGCATGACGCTGCCGTTCATCTCCTATGGCGGCTCCTCGATGATCTCGCTGGCTTACGGCGTTGGCATGCTGCTGGCGCTGACACGGCAGCGTCCGAGCGTCGAGATGGAATCGATCGGCGATTCCAACGCCATTCGCGCCTACGCCTGACCGGCTCAAGACCATGGCGGACGCTCCTCTTGTCTTGCTTGCCGCCGGAGGCACCGGCGGCCATCTGTTTCCGGCCGAAGCGCTCGGCGCGGTGCTGATGAAGCGCGGCATGCGCGTGCGCCTCGTGACCGATGCGCGCGCCATCCGCTACAGCGGCCTGTTCTCGCAGGACATGATGGATGTGGTGCCGAGCGAGACGGTGCGCAGCCGCACGCCGTGGTCGCTGGCGCGTACCGGCGCACTACTGGGCGCGGGCACTGTGAAGGCGCTCGCGCTGATGCAGCGATTAAAACCTGCCGCAGTGGTGGGGTTCGGCGGCTATCCGACGCTGCCGCCGCTGGTCGCCGCGCGTCTGCTGGGCGTGCCGACCATCGTCCATGAAGCCAATGCGGTGCTCGGCCGCGCCAACCGCTTTCTCGCCGGCCGCGTCAGCGCGATCGCGACCTCGCTGCCGGGCGTGTTAGACCGCGATCCCGCGCTCGCCGCCAAGGCCACCGTCACCGGCATGCCGATGCGCCCCAATGTGCTGGCCGCCGCCAGCGTGCCTTATAACGTGCCAGATTTGACCGGCCCGCTGCGGCTGCTGGTCGTCGGCGGCAGTCAGGGCGCGCGGGTGATGGCCGATATCGTCCCCGGCGCGATCGAGCGGCTGGAGCCGGCGCTATGGCATCGGCTCGCTCTGGTGCAGCAGGTGCGCGACGAGGACATGGCGCGGGTGCGCGCGGTCTATGACCGGCTGAAGATTGATGCCGAGCTTGCGCCCTTCTTCAAGGATTTGCCGCAGCGTCTGGCGTCGATCCATCTCGTGATCTCGCGGTCCGGAGCCGGCACTGTCGCCGAACTCGGCGCGATCGGCCGTCCCGCCATTCTGGTGCCGTTGCCGGGCGCGATCGATCAGGACCAGTTCGCCAATGCCGGCGTGCTGGTGTCGGTGGGCGGCGCGATTCGCATTTCGCAGGCCGATTTCACCTCGGATCGCCTCGCGGCGGAAATTTCCGCGCTGGCGGCCGAGCCGCAGCATCTCGCCGCCATGGCGGCCGGGGCCAGGACGGTCAGCACGCTCGATGCCGCCGACCGGCTGGCCGATCTGGTGGCGAAAGTGGCGAAGATCGGCTGAGACCGCGGGGGATCATCGGAATTTGGTGTTTTTCCTTATGGCCGGGCTTGTCCCCGCCATCCCCGTCTGTTTGAACAAGCCGTGGATGTCCGGCATCAAGCCGGCATGAGAATGAGATTGCTTCATGAGACTGCCGCGCGAAATCGGACCCATTCACTTCGTCGGAATCGGCGGTATCGGCATGAGCGGTATCGCCGAGGTGCTGAACAATCTCGGCTATACGGTGCAGGGCTCCGATGCCTCCGAGAACGCCAACGTGTTGCGGTTGCGCGAGAAGGGCATCAAGGTTGCCGTCGGCCACAATGCCGATAACGTCAACGGCGCCGATGTGCTGGTGGTCTCCACCGCGATCAAGCGCGACAATCCCGAATTGATGGCGGCCCGCGCGCTGCGCATTCCCGTGGTACGACGCGCCGAGATGCTGGCTGAACTGATGCGTCTGAAAAGCTGCATCGCCATCGCCGGCACCCACGGCAAGACCACCACGACCTCAATGGTCGCGACATTGCTCGATGCCGGCAATCTCGATCCCACCGTGATCAATGGCGGCATCATCAATGCCTACGGCACCAACGCGCGGCTCGGCGGTGGCGAATGGATGGTGGTGGAGGCCGACGAAAGCGACGGCACATTCCTGAAGCTGCCTGCCGACGTCGCCGTCGTCACCAATGTCGATCCGGAGCATCTCGATCACTTCAAGACCTTCGATGCCGTGCAGGACGCATTCCGCAGCTTTGTCGAGAGCGTGCCGTTCTACGGCTTCGCGGTGATGTGTATCGACCATCCGGTGGTGCAGGCACTGGTCGGCAAGATCGAGGATCGCCGCATCGTCACCTATGGCGAGAATCCGCAGGCCGATGCGTGGCTGACCGATCTTGCGCCATTCCCCGGCGGCTCGAAGTTCAAGGTGACGTTCCGCAATCGCAAGACCGATGCGACACATGAGATCGCCGATCTTGTGCTGCCGATGCCGGGCCGGCACAATGCGCTGAACGCGACTGCGGCGATCGCCGTGGCGCATGAACTCGGCCTTGCCGACGATACCATCCGCAAGGCGCTCGCCGGCTTCGGCGGCGTCAAGCGACGCTTCACCCGCACCGGAGAATGGAACGGCGTCACCATCATCGACGACTATGGCCATCATCCGGTGGAGATCGCCGCGGTGCTGAAGGCGGCGCGGGATTCCACCAGGAGCAAGGTGATCGCGGTGGTGCAGCCGCATCGCTATAGCCGCCTGCAGTCGCTGTTCGAGGAATTCTGCACCTGCTTCAACGATGCCGATACGGTCATCGTCGCCGACATCTATCCGGCGGGCGAGGCGCCGATCCCCGGCATCGACAAGGAGTCGTTCGTGCTTGGCCTGCGCGCGCATGGCCATCGCGAGGTGATCCCGCTGCCGGGGGCGGCACAGCTTGCCGCCGTGGTTCGCGATGTCGCCAGGCCGGGAGACTTCGTCGTGTGTCTCGGCGCGGGCAATATCACGCAATGGGCCTATGCGCTGCCGGACGAACTGAAGGCGTTGCGATAGAAGGTGCTCCGTCGGGGCTTTGGACGATGCCATGACCACATGCGTTGCCATTCGCCATCTGGTTTTTGAGGATGCCGGTCTGATTGAAGGATTGCTGGCGGCACGCGGCGTCCGGTTATCCTATGTCGATGCGGGCATCGATCCGTTCGACGCAGCCGCGTTGCTTGAGACCGATCTGCTGGTGGTGCTGGGCGGGCCGATCGGGGTCTATGAGACCGGGGCCTATCCGTTTCTGACAGGCGAGATCGACATCCTGCGCCGGCGGCTTGCCGCGCGGAAGCCGATGCTCGGAATTTGCCTTGGTGCGCAACTGATCGCGGCCGCGCTCGGCGCGCGCGTGGCGCCGGGGCCGGCGAAGGAAATCGGCTATGCGCCGATCGAGCTGACGACCGAAGGCAGGCAGTCGGCGCTGGCACCCTTTGCAGATGTCGATGTGCTGCATTGGCATGGCGACAATCTCGACCTGCCACCCGGCGCGACACGGCTTGCGTCAACAAAGGCCTGTCCCAATCAGGCCTTCGCGATCGGCCCGCGCGTGCTTGGGCTGCAATTCCATATCGAGACCGATCCGCACTCGCTGGAACGCTGGCTGATCGGCCATGCCTGCGAATTGGCGCAGGCGAAGATTTCACCGTCGCTTTTGCGCGAACAGGCGGCGCGGACCGGGCAGGCGACCGCCGCCGCTGGCCGCCGCGCGCTTGATGGCTGGCTTGCCGGAGCAATGTCATGAGTTTTCCCGATCTGGTGCCACAGTTGAAGACCGCGATGCCGGAGTTGCGCGGGCGGCTGCTCGGCAATGAATCTCTGGCGACACTGACCTGGTTTCGGGTCGGCGGACCGGCGCAGGTGCTGTTCACGCCGGCCGATGAAGACGATCTGGCTTATTTCCTGGCGAGGCTGCCGGCGGATGTCCCGGTCTACACCATCGGCGTCGGCTCCAATCTGATCGTGCGCGATGGTGGCGTCGAAGGCGTCGTCATTCGTCTGTCGCCGCGTGGTTTCGGCGAGATCAAGACCGAGGCGGACACCGTGCGCGCCGGCACCGCCGCGCTCGACAAACGGGTCGCGGAAGCGGCCGCCGCCGCCAGCATCGGCGGGCTGGAATTCTATTTCGGCATTCCCGGCTCGATCGGCGGTGCCCTGCGGATGAATGCGGGCGCCAATGGCGGCGAGACCCGGGACGTGCTGGTGGAGGCGCGCGGCGTCACGCGCGGCGGCAAGAAAGTCACCTTCAGCAACACGGAAATGAAGTTTGTCTATCGCGGCAACGGTGTCGATCCCTCGATCGTCTTCACCTCGGCTTTGTTTCGCGGCCGCATTGCTGATCCGGAAGCCATCCGCGCGCGCATGAACGAGGTGCAACAGCATCGCGAGACCGCGCAGCCGATCCGCGAGAAGACCGGCGGCTCCACCTTCAAGAATCCGCCGGGCCACAGTTCATGGAAGCTGGTCGATGCCGCGGGCCTGCGCGGCTTTCGCGTCGGCGGCGCGCAGGTCTCGGACATGCACTGCAACTTCCTGATCAACACCGGCGATGCCACCGCGCATGATATCGAGACGCTGGGCGAGACGGTGCGGGCGCGCGTCAAGGCGCATTCCGGCATCGAGCTGCAATGGGAAATCAAGCGGATAGGGGTGGCGAAAGCCTAGATTGCCGGGCGTTCCGACCAACCGTCATTGCGAGCGAAGCGAAGCAATCCAGAGATGTGGATCAAGCGGGAAACTGGATTGCTTCGGCGCTTGCGCGCCTCGCAATGACGGGCACGAGGCTTCTTAGGTGCCGCCAAGCGCGCGGAGAGCTTCCAGCGGTCCGGGCGAGAGGCGGAATGCGCCGTAGAACGGATATTCCTGCAGCGCGACGAAGCCTAGCGTGATCACGGCGGCGGTGGCGAACACCGTAAGCGCGGTCATGAAGGCGCGAGGCCGCTCAAGGTGAACCAGCCCGATCGAGACCAGCGTGATGAGGCCGAGCACGATGACGACGATCCATTTCAGATCGTTGGTGTGATCGGACGCCAGCGCGAGGCGCTCGTTGCGCGCGTTGCCCGCGCGGACCGCGGCGTTCAAGATCGCGGCATGCACGGCGGCGCCGGAGGCGCGCGCATTGCCGGGGTCGCTGATCTTGTTCAGCATCTCGTCATAGGCGGCCGAGGTGCGCGGCGATTCATGGCCCTGCGCCATCGCCGGCCATTCGTCGGTGATCACGGAGTTGACATAGGCTTTCCAGGCGGTGCGGATCGCCGCCATGTCCGATAGCGAGGCCACGGAGAGGGTGTAGACATTGCGCAACTCGCCGGCCTCGGTCTGCATCGCCCGGTTGGCCTGGCGGCTGCGGTCGCCGACATCGTTGGCCAGAAAGCCGGCCAGCAGCGCGAACAGCACCGCCGATGCGTTGAAAAACGGCGCCACGATGCCGTTCAGCGACTGCACGGGGCGCGCCAGCGGCGAGCGGAATGCCACCATGCCGAGCAGCAGCACCGTGCCGAAATACAGCACGCCGAGCGAGACGAAAATTCCAAATGGAGAAAGGTCGAGCCAGGCTCTGATCATGACGTGACCCGTCGCTGATGGTTGCGTGTCGTGCGGGCAGAATCGCGTTGCAGGAGTTTATATCCAGATCGCGGATGCGCGAACCCCTCGATACCGCCGCGGCCTCTTGGTCGATTCGGCAAATCAGCGTAGGTAGGGTTGATAAGGAGACACGATGACCGCAGCGAAACATGTCGCCGTCTTGATGGGCGGATGGTCCTCGGAGCGTGAGGTATCGCTGCGCTCGGGCACCGCCTGCGCCAATGCGCTCGAGCGCAAGGGTTATCGCGTCACGCGAATCGATGTGAAGCGCGACATCGCCACGGTGCTCGATGCCTTGAAGCCGGATGTCGCGCTGGTGATGCTGCACGGAAGGCCCGGCGAGGACGGCACCATTCAGGGCGTGCTGGAGACGCTCGCGATTCCCTATAGCCATTCCGGGGTGCTTGCCTCGTCGCTGGCGATGCAGAAGGATCTCGCCAAGACGGTGATGAAGACCGCAGGTGTGCCGGTGGCCGAGGGGCTGACATTGACCCGCGCCGAGGTGGCCAAGGGTCACGCAATGGCCCCCCCTTACGTGATCAAGCCGGTGGCCGACGGCTCCAGCGTCGGCGTGTTCATCGTGACCGAGGAGCACGACCACCCGCCGCAGGAGCTGTTCCGGGACGACTGGCCCCATGGCGACCAATTGCTGGTGGAAAAATACGTCGCCGGCAAGGAACTGACCTGCGCCGTCATCAAGGGCGAGGCCAGCGAGGTGATCGAGATCGTTCCTCTGGTGAAATTCTACGACTACGAGGCAAAGTATTCAAAAGGCGCATCAAAACACGTTCTGCCCGCACCTATTTTACCCTTTGTTTACCAGGAAGTCCGAAGGTTAACCCTGGCGGCGCATTTGGCGCTTGGCTGCCGGGGCGTGAGCCGGGCGGATTTCCGCTACGACGACCGCATCGAGGGGACGAGGGGACTTGTCTGCCTTGAGGTCAACACCCAGCCCGGCATGACCGAGACGTCACTTGTTCCAGAGCTTGCAGCCTATGCGGGCGTGACATTTGACGAGCTTGTGCAATGGATGGTGGAGGACGCCTCTCTCGGTCGGTAAGAGCGCCACAGCGCCGGCCCGATCCGACCAAAAAGGCCGTTCCGAGGGCTTCGCGGGCGCGCGCCCGGGCGGTGCCGTCGTCCGGCCTGGCGTATGACGACACCCATCGCAACGATCTGATCGCAAGGCTCGAACGCCGCCTGCCGCGCGGCATCGGCACGGCGGCCACGGTGGCGCTGCTGCTCGGCGCGGGCCTGCTCGGCGTCTTCAAGGGCGGCTATTACGACACCGTCGCTGGCGCATTGAGCGACACCCGCAACGCGGCGGCCAACGCCGTCGGATTCCAGATCACCGCGGTGGCGATCACCGGCCGCAAGCAACTGACCCAGGACGAAATTCTCGCGGTGGGCGGCGTCAACGGCCGCTCGTCTTTGCTGTTTCTCGACGCGGCCACGGTGCGCGACCGGCTGAAGGCCGATCCGTGGATCGCCGATGCGACCGTGCAAAAGCTGTATCCCGGCCGTCTTCAGATCAACGTCACCGAACGCGCGCCCTATGCGCTGTGGCAGCAGGATGGTCGCCTGTCGGTGATCGCCGCAGACGGCACCGTGCTGGAGCCGTATGTGGCGCGGCGATTCGTGTCGCTGCCGCTTGTGGTGGGCAAGGGGGCCGAGACCCGCGCCAAGAATTTCCTCGATCTGCTGGCGGATTACCCGCAGGTCAAATCCGCCGTGAAGGCGATCGTGTTTGTCGGCGAACGGCGCTGGAATTTGCGTCTTGCCAACGGGCTGGATGTCCGGCTGCCCGAACACGGCATCGAGAAGGCGCTTGCCACGCTCTCCAAACTCGATCGCGAGGAGCAGTTGTTCTCGCGCGATATCACCGCGGTCGATGCACGGCTGCCGGACCGGGTGACGGTGCGGCTGTCCGATGACGCGGCCAAGGCGCGCGACGAACTGCTCAAGGACAAGAAACCGAAGAAGGCTGGCAACGCATGACCAGTCTCGATCGCGGACAGACCCCGAAAACCCGTCAGATGCCGGCGAACAAAACCGCGCTGGTCGCGGCGCTCGACATCGGCACCAGCAAGGTCGCCTGCCTGATCGCACGGCTGACGCCATGCTCGCCGAGCGAGACGCTGCGCGGCCGCAGCCATGCCATCGAATTGATCGGGATGAGCCATATCCAGGCGCGCGGCGTGAAGGCCGGCGCGGTCAGCGACCTCAATGAGTGCGAGCACGCGGTGCGTCATGCCGTGGCGCTGGCGGAGAAAATGGCGAAGGTCCGGGTCGAATCGGTCCTGCTGTCGGTCTCGGCCGGTCGCCTGAGCGGCCAGTTGATGGAAGCCACCGCCGAGATCCGCAATGGCGCGGTGGCCCAGTCCGACATCGACAAGGTGATCGGCGCGGGCATGCACCACGCCACCGGCGCGGGCCGCACCGTGCTGCATGCGCTGCCGGTTGGTTACTCGCTCGATGGCGTCAAAGGGATTCGCGACCCGCGCGGCATGGTGGCGCGGCAGTTCGGCGTCGACATGAATGTCGTGACCGCCGATGCCTCCGCCGCCAAGAATCTGATGCTGGTGGTCGAACGCTGTCATCTGAATGTCGAGGCGATGGCCGCAAGCCCCTATCTCGCCAGCCTGTCCGTCCTGACCGACGATGAGGCCGATTTCGGCGCGGCGGTCGTCGACATGGGCGCGGGCACGACCACGATCGCGACCTATTCGAACGGCCAGTTCGTTCATGCCAGCGGCTTTGCGCTTGGCGGTCATCACGTGACGATGGATCTGGCGCGCGGACTGGGCGCTTGCATTGCGGATGCCGAGCGAATCAAGACGTTATATGGCACGGTGCTGACCGGAGGGTCCGACGCGCGTGAATTGATGAGCGTGCCGACGGTGGACGATCACGAGCACGACGCGCCGCAGATCGTCTCTCGCGCCACCATCGCCAGCATCGTCCGGCCGCGGGTCGAGGAGATTTTTGAAATGGTCAGGGACCGGCTCGCGGATTCCCCCTTTGCGGCAGAGCCGCGGGCGCGAGTCGTGCTGAGCGGCGGCGCCGCGCAACTGACCGGCATTCCGGAGCTTGCCGGCCGCATTCTGGGTCGCCCGGTGCGCATCGGCCGCCCGCTTGGCTTCGGCCGCCTGCCGAACGAAGCGAAGAGCGCATCGTTCGCGGTGCCGACCGGGCTCCTGGTCTATCCGCAATTCGCTCATCTTGAACACGTTGAACCGCGGCATACGCGGCAGCTCATGACAGGGACCACAGGTTATTTCGGAAAGGTCGGACGATGGCTTCGCGAGGGCTTCTGATGACGGCAATTCCGGAGCGGATTTTTTCATCAACGTCTTCGGCGCTGCGCCGAAGTGGCAGCGCGCGCGCGTAATCGAGAGGCAAACATGACCATCAATCTCAATGTTCCTGATATCCGCGAGCTGAAGCCGCGGATCACCGTGTTTGGCGTCGGTGGCGCGGGTGGCAACGCGGTCAACAACATGATCACCGCGGGGCTGCAAGGCGTCGATTTCGTCGTCGCCAACACCGACGCGCAGGCCCTGACCATGTCCAAGGCCGAGCGCATCGTTCAGATGGGCACGCAGGTGACCCAGGGCCTCGGCGCCGGTTCGCAGCCCGATGTCGGCGCGGCCGCGGCGCAAGAGGTGATTGACGAGATCAAGGATCATCTGTCGGGCGCCAACATGGTGTTCGTCACCGCCGGCATGGGCGGCGGGACCGGCACCGGCGCGGCGCCGGTGATCGCGGCCACAGCGCGCGAGATGGGCATCCTGACCGTCGGCGTCGTCACCAAGCCTTTCCACTTCGAGGGCCAGCGCCGCATGCGCACGGCCGAGAGCGGCATCGCCGAACTGCACAAGGTCGTCGATACCCTGCTGATCATCCCGAACCAGAACCTGTTTCGGGTCGCCAACGAAAAGACCACTTTCGCCGACGCCTTCGCGATGGCTGACCAGGTGCTCTATTCGGGCGTCGCCTGCATCACCGACCTGATGGTCAAGGAAGGCCTGATCAATCTCGACTTCGCCGACGTCCGCGCGGTGATGAAGGAGATGGGCAAGGCCATGATGGGCACCGGCGAGGCCACCGGCGAGAAGCGTGCGCTGACCGCCGCCGAAGCCGCGATCGCCAACCCGCTGATCGACGATTCGTCGATGAAGGGCGCCAGGGGCCTGCTGATCTCGATCACCGGCGGCAAGGATCTGACCCTGTTCGAGGTCGACGAGGCCGCCACCCGTATCCGCGAGGAAGTCGATCACGACGCCAATATCATTGTCGGCGCGACCTTTGACGAATCGCTCGATGGCATCATCCGCGTCTCTGTGGTGGCCACCGGTATTGACCAGGTGGTTGCCGCCCGGGCGACCACGCCGGCCGTCGCGACCACCTCGTCGCCGGACAGCCGCCTTGCCGAACTCACCGCCCGTCTGCGCGCGGACAACCAGCGCATGGCCGAGCGGGCGAAGGAAGCCGCCCGCCATGCCGATGCGGCTCCGGCCGCGGCCCGCGCGACCCCCGACCAGATCGATCGGGTGGCTCTGGCCGCCATCGCGGAAGCCGTGTCGCCGCCGGCCGCGCCGCTGGCCCCGACCCAGCCGGCCGCCTATGGCGATGTCAGCATTCGCGCGATCCCGCCGAAGCCCTCGCTGTTTCCTGAGCGCGAGGAGAAGGTGGATGTAAGCGAGCCGGCTCCGCCGCAGGCATTCATTCCGCCGTCGGCCGAGCGGGTGCCGCTGCGTGCGCCGCGTATGCCGAACTTCGAGGAACTGCCGATGCCGGCGCAGAACGAGATTCGCCGGGCACGGGGGGAGACCGACGAGGAGCATCCGCAGAAGGCGCGACTCTCGCTGCTGCAGCGTCTGGCCAATGTCGGCCTTGGCCGCCGCGACGAGGAGACCGAGCCGCCGATCGCGGCCCGCGCGTCCGGCCCCGCGATGCCGCAGATGCCGCCGCTTCCCGAGCGCAAGCCGCAGCGTTCCGTCCCGGCGCAATATGGTGGTGAGCCGGTGTCCGAGTACGGTCGTCGGCCCGCCCCGCAGGGTCTTGATTCGCACGGCCGTCCGGCGCCTACGGCTCCTGCGCAGGCCGACGATCACCTCGATATCCCGGCGTTTCTGCGACGCCAGTCCAGCTAAGAACTGTAACAATTCGGTAACGGCAGGGCCCTGGCGGATTTCGTCAGGGCCTTTGCCATCCAGCTTCGTCGGTCTCTGGGCTACTTGATTTAAGATATTGTATTTGAACAATAATATTGTTCTGCCGGAACGTGAGAATCGGCTCTTAAGGTCGGTCGATGCACGATTCGATTGTGGCAATACGGCGCTGGATTGCGGCGGGTTTGGGGTAACAATCGGTAAACAAGCGTGAGTGGCGCTTGGCGTGGCATACGCTAAGGTCCATCCACGTTGGGGGACGATGCGGATCGAAAAGCAGCCGGGAGCAGCTTAGCCGACAAGCCGCCAGGTCGTTTGGCCCGGTAGGTTCTGGAAGAAGGTCTGAGCCATCACGCTTGCACCATACGGTTGTGACGATCCGAAGTCGGACGAAGAACTGGGCGAAGTTGGGATGAAATTCAGCCGGCAGACAACGCTTAAGACGCGCGTCACATTGACGGGCGTCGGTGTCCATTCCGGTGCTCCCGTCACCCTGATTCTCGGCCCTGCCGGTATCGACGCCGGCTTTGTTTTTATCCGCACGGTGGACGGCACTGAGCGCGAGGTGAAGGCGGTTGCCTCCGCCGTCACCGCTACCGCTTACGCCACCGTGCTGGGCGACCGCGAAGGCGCGCTGGTCTCGACCGCCGAACATGTTCTCGCCGCCTTGCGCGGCATGGGTGTCGATAACGCCACCGTCGAGGTCGACGGTCCCGAAATTCCGATCATGGACGGCAGTGCCGCCCCCTTCGTCGCCGCGATTGATCGCGCCGGCATCGTCCAGCAGGCCGCTCCGCGCCGCTTCCTTGAAGTTCTCAAACCCATCCAGGTCCGTATCGGCGAATCGCTTGGTGAACTGCGGCCCTACGCCGCCGGTTTCCGCGCCGAGATCGAGATCGATTTCGCTCACCCGCTGATCGGCCGTCAGGCCTTCAATCTGGACCTGACGCCGGAGACGTTCCGCCGCGACATCTGCCGGGCCCGGACCTTCGGCTACATGAAGGATGTCGCCAGCCTGTGGTCCGCCGGTTACGCGCGCGGCGCATCTTTCGCCAATTCGGTGGTGTTCGACGACGACCGTCTGCTCAATTCCGAGGGCCTGCGCTACGCCGATGAATGCGCCCGCCACAAGGCGCTCGACGTGATCGGCGATCTGACGCTGGCCGGCCTGCCGTTGCTTGGCCTCTATCGTTCGGTAAAGGGTGGCCACAAGCTCAACCATGCCGTGCTCACTGCGCTGCTCGCCGACCGTCATGCCTGGCGGGTGGTGGAAGCCGAACCGGCGCGCCGTTCGCGGACTGCGGCCGAGGTGGTCGGCGGCATGCTGGGTGGCGGCATCGTGGCTCCGGCCTATGCCCCGGACGTGACCTGATCCCGCTGATTGCACTGCCGGATCGGGCATTCACCATGGTCGTCGGGCGCGTGTGACAACCGCCTTATTCCGGGCGAAATGTCTGCCTATCCGGTTGGTCGGAAACTCTTTTTCAGCTACATAAGCCGCTCGGCGCGCCGCCGGGATATGGCGATGTTCGCAACGCGCGGCGATCCGCGCCAGTTCGGTTGCTCTAGTCGGGTCTGCGAAACGAATGACGGTTAAAACGCGTAATCTTTCCGGACTTGAGACTCGGCAAGGCCGGGCTCGGCACGGCGTTGCCAAACGGGTGCTGCTGGCTGTGAGCCTGATGGCGCTTGCCGCGCCGCTCGGCGGTTGTGGCACCGGCAACCTCTACGAGAAGTTCTTTGCCAAGGACGACACGACCTTCGTCGATCAGCCGGCCGACAAGCTTTACAATGAGGGCTTGTACCTCATGAACGAGAAGCACGACCGCAAGGCCGCGATGAAGAAGTTCGAGGAGGTTGACCGCCAGCACCCCTATTCGGACTGGGCCCGCAAGTCGTTGCTGATGTCGGCCTATGCCTCCTATGAAGCCGGCGCCTATGACGAGTGCATCTCCTCCGCCAACCGCTATATCAGCCTGCATCCGGGCAGTCCCGACGCGGCCTATGCGCAGTATCTGATCGCGGCGGCGAATTACGATCAGATTCCCGACGTGACCCGCGACCAGGGACGCACCGAAAGGGCGATCGCCGCGCTGGAAGAGGTGGTGCGCAAATATCCGACCTCGGAATATGCCACCCAGGCCAAGAAGAAGCTCGAGGGCGCGCGCGACCAACTCGCCGGCCGCGAGATGAATGTCGGCCGCTACTACATGGAAAAGCGCGACTACACCGCGGCCATCAACCGCTTCAAGGTGGTGGTCACGCAGTATCAGACCACACGTCATGTCGAGGAGGCGCTGGCGCGCTTGACCGAGGCCTATATGGCGATCGGCATCGTCGGCGAGGCCCAGACCGCGGCGGCCGTGCTTGGCCACAACTTTCCTGACAGCCGCTGGTACAAAGACGCCTACAATCTTGTAAAGTCGGGCGGTGTGGAGCCTCAGGAGAATCGGGGTTCCTACATCAGCAAGGCATTCAGGAAGCTCGGCCTCGGTTAGGATCCCTCTTCATGCTGGCCCGTCTTTCGATCCGTGACATCGTCCTGATCGAACGGCTCGACATCGATTTTTCCAAAGGCCTCGCGGTGCTCACCGGCGAAACCGGCGCGGGCAAATCCATTCTTCTCGACGCTTTCGCGCTTGCGTTGGGCGGCCGGGGCGACGCCGGTTTGGTGCGCCACGGTGCCGAGCAGGGGCAGGTCACCGCGGTGTTCGACGTGCCGAAAAAGCATCCGGCGGCGGCGATCCTGCGTGAGAACGGTCTCGACGATACCGGCGAGATGATCCTGCGCCGGGTGCAATTCGCCGACGGTCGCACCCGTGCCTTTCTCAACGACCAGACCATCAGCGTGCAGACCCTGAAGGCGATCGGCGCGTCCCTGGTCGAGATCCATGGCCAGCATGACGAGCGGGCGCTGGTCGATACCGCGACGCATCGGCGGCTGCTCGACGCCTTCGCCGGCCTTGAGAAGAACGTCGCGGCGATCGAGGAACTATGGGAGGCGCGCCGCACCGCGCGGCAGGCGCTGGAGGCCCATCGCGAGAACATGGCGCGCGCGGCGCGCGATGCGGACTATCTGCGTCACGCCTCCGACGAACTGATCGCGCTGGCGCCGCGGGACGGGGAGGAGACCCAGCTTGCGGAGCGCCGCACCGCGATGATGCAGGGCGAGAAAATCTCCGAGGATTTGCGCGACGCGTTGGCCGCGGTCGGTGGCCCGCAATCTCCGGTCGCGGCTCTGGCTGCCGCCGTGCGCCGGCTGGAGCGCCGTACCGCGCAGGCGCCGAAGTTGGTCGAGGATGCGGTGAAGGCGATGGACGACGCCCTCAACTCGCTGGCCGAGGCCGAACAGCATCTGGGCGCGGCGATCGCGGCGGCGGACTTCGATCCGCTGGAGCTGGAGCGGATCGAGGAGCGTCTGTTCGCGTTGCGCGGCGCCGCGCGGAAATACAACACGCCGGTCGATGCGCTGGCGGCGCTGGCGGAAAAATTCAGGGCCGATGTCGCTTTGATCGATGCCGGGGCGGATCGACTCAAGGATCTGGAGAAGGCGGCGCACGCCGCTGACAAGGCCTATGACGAAGCGGCGCAGAAACTGTCCGCCGCCCGATTGAAATCCGCCGAAAAGCTCAACAAGGCCGTCAATGCCGAACTCGCCCCGCTGAAACTCGATCGCGCCAAATTCATTACACAGATCGAACCCGATGCGGCGTCCCCGGGTCCGCAGGGCTTCGACCGCGTCGAGTTCTGGGTGCAGACCAACCCCGGCACCAAGCCGGGCCCCCTGATGAAGGTGGCCTCAGGCGGCGAGTTGTCGCGTTTCCTGCTGGCGCTGAAAGTCGTGCTGTCGGATCGCGGCTCGGCGCCGACCCTGGTGTTCGACGAGATCGACACCGGTGTCGGCGGCGCGGTGGCGGACGC
Source organism: Afipia sp. 64-13 (assembly GCA_001897755.1). Classification (GTDB taxonomy): domain Bacteria; phylum Pseudomonadota; class Alphaproteobacteria; order Rhizobiales; family Xanthobacteraceae; genus Afipia. The sequence continues at coordinate 262,929 of MKUJ01000009.1, read as the reverse complement.
CATCGGCGCGCGGCTGGCGCGGCTGGCGGACAAGGTGCAGGTGATGGCGGTGACCCATGCGCCGCAGGTGGCGGCGCGCGCCGATCAGCATCTGCTGATCTCCAAGGACGCGCTCGACAGGGGCAGGCGTGTCGCCACCCGCGTCGATGCGTTGGCCGCCGACCATCGCCGCGAGGAAATCGCCCGCATGCTCGCCGGCGCCGAGATCACCGCCGAGGCGCGCGCGGCGGCGGAGCGGCTGCTGCGCGCCGCGACGGCCTGATTGCGACAGTTATGGCGACGAAAGCGAAGAAACCGCTGGTCGAGGTCGACAAGCTCACCAAGGCGCAGGCCAAGGTGGAGTTGAAGCGTCTTGCGCTGGAAATCTCCCTGCATGACGAGCGCTACTACCAGAAAGACGCGCCGACGATTTCGGATGCGGAATATGACGCGCTACGCCGGCGCAGCGATGCTATCGAGGCGCGGTTTCCCGATTTGGTAAGCAGCGAGTCGCCATCGCAGAAGATCGGCGCGCAACCCTCCCGTGCTTTCGCCAAGGCACAGCATGCGGTGCCGATGCTTTCGCTCGGCAATGCGTTCAGCGACGAGGATGTGACCGATTTCGTCGAAAGGGTCCGGCGGTTTCTCAAGCTCGACGAGGTGCCTGCCATCGTCGCCGAGCCGAAGATCGATGGCCTGTCATTGTCGTTGCGTTATGTCGAGGGCGCGCTTGTCACGGCGGCGACCCGCGGCGACGGTTATGTCGGCGAGGATGTCACCGAGAATGTCCGCACCATCCATGACGTGCCGCATCGACTGAAGGGCCGTCATGTCCCGGCGGTCTGCGAAGTGCGCGGCGAGGTCTATATGCTGCGTGAGGATTTCCTCAAGCTGAACAGGAAGCAGGAGGAAGCGGGCGAGACCGTGTTCGCCAACCCGCGCAACTCGGCCGCCGGCTCGCTGCGCCAGAAGAATGTCGCCATCACCGCGTCGCGGCCGTTGAAATTCTTCGCCTATGCCTGGGGCGAGATGAGCGACATGCCGGAAGATACCCAGTTCGGCATGGTGAAGTGGCTGGACAGAGCAGGCTTCGTCGTCAATCCGCTGATGACGCTGTGCACCGACGTCGATGATTTGCTGGATTATTACCGCAAGGTCGGCGAGCAGCGCGCGCGTTTGCCCTATGACATCGACGGCGTGGTCTACAAGGTGGACCGGCTCGACTGGCAGAACCGGCTCGGCTTCGTCTCGCGCAGCCCGCGCTGGGCGATCGCGCATAAATTCGCCGCCGAGCAGGCGACGACGGTCCTCAACGATATCGAGATTCAGGTGGGACGCACTGGCGCGCTGACGCCAGTGGCGAAGCTTGCGCCGGTCACGGTCGGCGGCGTGGTGGTGCAGAACGCCACGCTGCATAATGAGGACTACATCAAGGGCATCGGCAGCGATGGCGAGCCGATCCGCGACGGCGTCGACATCCGTATCGGCGACACGGTGGTGATCCAGCGCGCCGGCGACGTCATTCCGCAGATTGTCAGTGTCGTCACCGACAGGCGCCCGAAATCCGCGAGGCCCTATCATTTTCCCACCATCTGTCCGGCCTGCGGCAGCCATGCGGTGCGCGAGGCCGACCCCAAGACGGGCCGTGAAGATTCGGTGCGTCGCTGCACCAATACGCTGGCCTGCCCGGCGCAGGCGAAGGAGCGGCTGAAGCACTTCGTCGCGCGCAATGCGTTCGATATCGATGGTCTCGGCGACAGGCAGATCGAGGAGTTCTTTCAGGACGGCCTCGTGATGAAGCCGGTCGATGTTTTCACCTTGCAAAGGCGCGATGCGCGGGCGGTGAAGAAGCTCGCCGATCGTGAAGGCTATGGCGAGGTCTCGGTCCGCAATCTGTTTGCAGCCATCGACGCGCGGCGAACCATTCCGCTGCACCGTTTCATCTTTGCTCTCGGTATCCGGCATATCGGGGAGGGCAACGCCAAGCTGCTGGCGCGGCACTATGGCAATGTGCAGGTGTTTCGTGCGGCGATGCTGGCGGCGAGCAAGGATGAGGAGAGCGACGCCTATCGCGAGCTGAACGGTATCGAAGGCGTCGGCCCCATCGTCGCCAGTGCCATTGTGGCGTTCTTCGCTGAGCCGCACAGCATCAGGGCGATGGACGATCTGCTGGATGAAATCACGGTGCAGGATACCGAAAAGGCACGTACCGATTCCCCGGTTGCCGGCAAGGTCGTAGTGTTCACCGGCTCGCTCGAGAAGTTCACCCGCGAAGAGGCCAAGGCGACCGCCGAACGACTCGGCGCCAAGACATCCGGCTCGGTGTCGAAGAAGACGGACTATGTCGTGGCCGGTCCCGGCGCCGGCTCAAAACTTGCCGATGCCCAGAAGCTTGGCGTCACGGTGCTGACCGAGGACGAGTGGCTGGCGCTGACCGGCGGTTGAACGGCCTGCGAAAGGCACCATCGTTATTGCAAGGAGCGATAGCGACGAAGCAATCTAACTCCATACATGCCGAGGGCTAGATCTGGATTGCTTCGCTGCGCTCGCAATGACGGATGAGGTATTGTCGTTTCGCGATAGCCTGTTTTGCAAATTATGACGTTTGATCCGAATTTCCCAGAGGCGCTGTCGCGGCGTCCAGCCAGACCTTGGTGGCTTCATCGACCAGCGGACGAATCTCGTGCCGCACCCGCGCGTGGTAATCGTCGATCCACGTGATTTCGCTTGTGCTCAACTGCGCGACATCGATCAGCCGGCGCTCGATCGGCGCCAGCGTCAGCGTCTCGAAGCCGTTCATCGGCTTTTCCGCGCCGGTGATGGTTCGCTCCGTCACCAGAACGAGGTTCTCGATGCGGATGCCGAACGCGCCGGTCTTGTAATAGCCGGGCTCGTTGGACAGGATCATGCCGCGCTTGAGTGGCGTGGTGCCCAGCTTGGAGATGCGTGCCGGTCCTTCATGCACCGACAGATAGCTGCCGACGCCATGGCCGGTGCCGTGCTCGAAATCGAGTCCGGCCTGCCACAGGAACTGCCGCGCCAGCGTGTCGAGTTGCGCGCCGGTGGTGCCATCGGGAAAGACCGCGCGTGCAATCGCGATATGACCACGCAGCACGCGGGTGAAGCGGTCGCGCATCTCGGCGGTCGGCTCGCCAATGGCGATGGTGCGGGTGACGTCGGTGGTGCCGTCCTGATATTGCGCGCCGGAATCGATCAGCAGCAGATCGCCCGGCACGATACGGCGGTTGGTCTTGCGGGTGACGCGGTAGTGCACGATGGCGCCGTTCGGGCCGGTGCCGGCGATGGTCGGGAATGAGACGTCCTTCAGCGCGCCGGTCTCGCGGCGGAACGTCTCCAGCGCCTCGACGGTGTCGATCTCGGTGAGCGTGCCTGAGAATGTCTCATGGCCGACCCAGGCGAGGAAACGCGCTAGCGCCGCGCCGTCGCGGCGATGCGCGGTGCGGCAGCAGGTGATTTCGGTCGGGTTCTTGACGGCCTTGAGTAGCGCGACCGGGTCAGGCCCGCGCCGCGGCTTGCCGCCGGCTGAGGTAATGATGCGGCTCAGCGCGTCGGCGGCGGTCGCCGCGTCGAGGCCGATGATCTTGCCGCCGCTGGCGATCTCGGTGAGGGCCGGCAGCAGCGCGTCGGGCTCGGCGACGTTGGCGCTGGCCTCGATATGGCTGCGCGTCTCGTTGGAGAGCTTGCGGTGATCGATGAAAACGGTCGGACGGCCCTCTTTCGGCAGCAGTGCGTAGGACAGCGGCAGCGGCGTGTGGGCGACATCCGCGCCACGAATGTTGAAGGTCCAGGCGACGGCATGCGAATCCGACAGCACCAGCGCATCGAGGCCGAGCTTGCCGATGTCGTCATGGATGCGCGCCAGCTTGGCGGCTTCGCTTTCGCCGGCGAATTTCAGGTCGTGAACGCTGACTGCGCCGAGCGG
>MKUJ01000009.1:209450-258806 GCA_001897755.1 Afipia sp. 64-13 | reverse complement strand
CGACTTGCTGGGAGGCCTGCAAGGTATAGCGCCCGTCGACAAACACGGCCGCCTCGCGGGTCAGCACGATCGCAAAGCCGGCCGAGCCGGTGAAGCCGGTCAGCCAGGCCAGACGCTCGTCGGAGGCGGGAACATATTCGTTTTGCTGGCTGTCGGCGCGCGGGATGACAAAGCCGGTCAGTTGCCGCCGCGACATTTCCTCACGGAGCGTAGCGAGGCGCGCTGTGAGGGCGACGCCGCTTTCAGAATCTTCAAACGTCTGGAACCGGGCTTCAAACATTGCGCGACCTTAGGGGCGCCAGGCGATCCGCGCTGGCGTGAGCCTGCTTTGTAAACCGTGGCCGGGGGGAAGGCGAGCCTATCGGGAACCGCCCCGGGGGAACGAACACCGCCGTCATGAGTTCCTGTGTCACCCTCGGCAGCGAAGGGGATGTCCGCGCAGGAACGGGAGAACCGCCATGGCCACCTTTTCCTTTGAGAGGATCTTGCCGCCGAGCCGCAAGAGCGCCGCCATCGGCACGGCAAAGCCGCGTGGGGTGATCGTGCAACTGCTCGATCGGCTCACCGAAGCCCGCTTGCAGCGTCAGGCCAATGAACTCCTGAAGGCCGAGCGCGAGATTCGCTTCACCGGCCCCGCTGAAACGGACCGCAAGCGCGATCACTGAACGAACGGGCCGAGCGCGCTACATGCGCTGCATCAGCAAACTCGCCCAGCCGTCGAGCCGGAGCCGGCGCACCAGCTTGAGGCCGTGCGCACGGTAACTGACGATGACGCTGTCGGCCTGATGCGGCAGCAATCCCGAGAGAACGACAAAAGCTGAAGGTGCCAGATACCGGCTCATCGGATAGGCCAGCCGTCGCAGCGGCGCGGCGAGGATGTTGGCCAGCACGAGATCGAACGGCCCTTCGGCGGCGAAGGACGGTGCGGAGAACCCGGTGGCGCACACCGTGTGCACCAGACGACCGACGCCGTTAAGCTTGGCGTTCTCGCGCGCCACCAGCACCGCGCGTCCGTCGATATCGCTGGCGAAGACGCGGCGCTGCCGTGCCTTGGCCGCTGCGATCGCCAGCACGCCGGTGCCCGAGCCGAGATCGAGCACGCGCTCCGGCATTCGCTGGCGCAGCACCTGATCGAGCAGCAGGAGGCAGCCGCGCGTCGTGCCATGATGGCCGGTGCCGAACGCCAGCGCGGCCTCGATCTCGATGCCGAGCTTGTTGGGCGGCACGCGCTCGCGATCATGCTGGCCATGCACCATGAAGCGCCCGGCACGGACCGGCGCCAGCCCCTCGAGACTGCTACGGACCCAGTCCTGCGCGGCGACGGTGTCGAAGGTGGCGGTGCTGGCAATCTCCGGACCGGCGGTCAGCAGGATCAGGTGACGGACGGCATCCTGATCCGGCGGCGCGGAAAAATACATCGTGACGTCCCAGCGGCCGTCCGGCCGTTCGAACGCCGCGACGGCGACGTCGCTGCCGTCGACGCTCTCCGACAGGATATCCACGATCCGGTTCGCGGTGCGCTCGTCGCCGATCGCGCAGGTGACGCGGCTGGCGGCGGCGGTCATCGACGGGCTGGAAAGGGGAGGAGAGCTCATGGTGAAATCCGGATCAAGGAGTCCCCTCAGGTGCGCAATTTTCCACTGTCTGTCCATAGTCCGTTCACAGCTTGCACCGTGCTATTCAACAGGCCGTACACAGGCTTTTCCTGCCCTTCGATCGGCGGTTGTCAACAGGCTTATCCAGCGCTTGTCCACAGTCTGCCGACAGCCCTATCAACAGGCTTTTAAAGGAAAATCGCCTGATGATCGCGCAGGATGGTCTGCGCCGCGTTATAGCCCGGCGCGCCGGTGACGCCGCCGCCGGGATGCGCGCCGGAGCCGCAATGATAGAGGCCCTTCAGCGGGCCGCGATAATCGGCATGGCCGAGCATCGGGCGGGCGGAGAACAATTGATTCAGCGTCAGCGCGCCATGGAAGATGTCGCCGCCGACGAGGCCGAACTCCCGCTCCAGATCGAGCGGGGTGAGGATCTGGCGGCCGATCACGCTGGCGGCGAAGCCGGGGGCGTAGCGGTCCACCGTCGAGATCATCAGGTCGGCGACCTGATGGCGGTGGTCGTCCCATGAGCTGCCGTCCGGCAGTTCGGGCGCGACATGCTGACAGAACAGGCTGGCGACATGCTCGCCCGAGGGGCTGAGCGTATCGTCCAGCGTGGAGGGGATCAGCAACTCCACCACCGGCTCGCGACTCCAGCCATGGGTGCGGGCGTCCTGATAGGCGCGGTCCATGTAGCCGAGGCTCGGTGCCAGGATGATGCCGCTGGTGAGATGGTCGCCGTCGCCGGGCAGCGCAGTGAAGGACGGCAGCGTCGACAGCGCCACGTTCATGCGGAACGTGCCGGAGCCGTTGCGGTACTTGTCGATCCGCTTCAGGAATGGTTCGGGCAGCGCGTCGGGTGGAATGAGGCGCGTATAAAGCAGCTTCGGATTGAGATTGGAGGCGACATAGCGCGCGCGGATGGTGCGCCCGTCGTCGAGCACCACGCCGGCGGCGCGGCCGCGCTCGACAATGACTTCCTGCACGCCGGCCCCGGTCTCGATCTCAGCGCCATGACCGCGGGCGGATGCCGCCATCGCCTGGGTGATCGCGCCCATGCCGCCGATGGCATGGCCCCACAACCCCTTCTTGCCGTTCACTTCGCCGAAAGCGTGGTGCAGCATCACATAGGCCGAGCCCGCGGTGTAGGGGCTGGCGTAATTGCCGACGATGGCGTCGAACCCAAACAGCGCCTTGAGCAGATCGCTTTCGAACCAGCCGTCCAGCATCTCGCCCGCCGACCATGTGAACAGGTCCAGCAGCAGGCGTTGATGCTCGATCGACAAATGACGCAGGATATTGCCGGTCTCCAGCGCGTTGTAAGCCTCGCGGAGCGCGTTCAGCGTGAGGCCTTCGACCACGTTCGGCGGTGCGCGCAGCACGAACTGGCGCAGTACGTCGGCAATGCTTTCAAGCTCGCGGTTGAAATCGTCGATCCGCAGCGCATCGCGCTCGCTGAGCTTCGCCAGCGACTGGTAGGTGCGGTCTTCGCCGGTGAGCAGATAGCTGGCACCGTCTTGCGCGGGCAGGAAATTCTGCGCACGTCGTTCGACGATCCGCAGCCCATGGGAGGCCAGATCGAGATCGGCGATGATCTGCGGATTGAGCAGGCTGACAGTGTAGGCGGCCACGGAGTTGCGGAAGCCGGGATGGAATTCCTCCGTCACCGCCGCGCCGCCGACCACCTTGCGCCGTTCCACGACCTTCACCCGCAGCCCGTTCATCGCGAGATAGGCCGCGCAGGTGAGGCCGTTATGGCCGGCGCCGATGATCAGTGCGTCGTAATCCATCATGCACTTTTAGTCGGACCGGGTTTTTCGTGCGAGCGATTTCTGACATCGGCGTGTCTTCACACGCATGTTATTGCCGCCGCTGCGCCGCTGTGATCCAATCGCGTCCGCGCCCCGTGCCGGCCATGGCCGGCCATCCGGAGTTTCCATGACATCCGTGCCGCTGACCGAGGCGAGTTCGACTTCCGGCTCGCGCAACAGGCTTGTCCTTGTGGTCTATACCGCCGCAATTTTCACCAGCGCGCTGCTGCTGTTTTCGGTGCAGCCGCTGTTCACGAAAATGGTGTTGCCGCGACTCGGCGGCTCGCCGGCGGTGTGGTCGGTGGCGATGGTGTTCTTCCAGTCGCTGCTGCTCGCCGGCTATGCCTATGCGCATTATCTGATGACGCTGCGGAGCCGGACCGCGCCGGTGGTGATCCATCTCGCGCTGTTGTTGCTGGCGCTGCTGACCTTGCCGCTGTCGATCGCGAGCGGGTGGGGCGAGCCGCCCTCCAGCGGTTATGCGTTCTGGTTGCTCGGCCTGTTCGCGGTGTCGATCGGCCTGCCGTTTTTCGCGCTCGCCGCCAACAATCCGATGCTGCAGGCCTGGTTCGTCCGCACCGGCCATCCCGATGGGCCGGACCCGTATTTTCTCTATGCCTCGTCGAATATCGGCAGCTTCCTCGCGCTGCTGTCCTATCCGGTGCTGTTCGAGCCGATCCTGACGCTGCATTCGCAGAACCTGATCTGGACCGCCGGCTATGGCGTGCTGATCCTGCTGATCGCGGCCTGCGGCGTGCTGTTGCTGCGCTCGCCGCCGGTGAGTGCCGCAACCGTCGCGGCCAGCGGGGGCGAGACGCTCGCGCCGAGCTGGCTGTTGCGCGCGCGCTGGATTTTTCTCGCCGCGGTGCCGTCCGGCCTGCTGATCGCGGTGACTGCTCATATTTCGACCGATGTCGCGGCGGCGCCGCTGCTCTGGGTGCTGCCGCTGTCGCTTTATCTTCTGACCTGGGTACTGGTGTTCCAGTCGCGCCCGTTGCTGCCGCATGCCTGGATGCTGCGCCTGCAGCCGCTCGCCATCGCCGGCGTGATGGTGCTGCTGGCGATCGGCGGCGAGCAGAACCTGCTGCTGACGCTCGGCGGCCATCAATTGTGCTTCTTCGTGATCGCGATGGCCTGCCATGGCGAACTGGCGCGGACGCGGCCCGCTGCCTCGCATCTCACCGGCTTCTATGTTGCCTTGTCGTTCGGCGGCATGGTCGGCGGCCTGTTCGCGGGCCTCGTCGCGCCTTACACCTTTTCGTGGATCGCCGAATACCCGATCCTGCTGGCGCTGGCCGCGCTGTGTCGTCCGCGCGATGGCGCGGCGATTCCGGGCAGCAACTGGCTGTGGCTCGCGGTGGTGGCGGTGATCTGCGTCGTCATGGCGCTGTCGTTCCGCGAAGGCGAAGCGCAGACGTTTTTCGAGGAGTGGCGGGTCTGGCTGGTGGGTGCCGTCGCGGCATCCGCCGCGTTGCAGGCGGTGGTGCTTCGGATCGATCGCTGGCGGCTTGCGGTGATGATGGCGCTCGGCCTTGCGCTGATCCGGCTCTATCCCGCCGACGAGGGACGGGTCGAGACCGTCCGCAGCTTCTTCGGCGTCCACAAGATCGTGGTGACGCCGCACGGACAATATCACGTGCTGATGCACGGCACGACCATCCACGGCGCCGAGAAATTCCAGAACGACGACGGCACGCCGATCACCAGCCGCCCGGAGCCGATCAGCTACTATCACAAGGATGGCGGTATCGGTCAGGCGATCCAGGCCATCCGCGCCCGCAAAAGCGGGCCGCTGCGGGTCGCGGTGATCGGACTCGGCGCCGGCACGCTGGCCTGCGCGTCGCAGCCGGGCGAGAACTGGAAATTCTTCGAGATCGATCAGACCATGGTCGATACCGCGCGCGATCCGAAATACTTCACCTATGTGCAGGCCTGCCAGCCCGACATGCAGCCGGTGATCGGCGATGCGCGGCTGACCTTCGCCAAGGAGCCCGATGGCGCTTACGATCTGATTATCGTCGATGCCTATTCATCGGATGCGATCCCGATTCATCTGGCGACCGAAGAGGCGATGGCGATCTACAAGGACAAGCTCGCGCCGCAGGGTGCGGTGCTGATGCACGTCTCCAATCGGCATCTCGAACTTGCTAGCGTCGTGGTCGGCATCGCCGAGGAGAACGATCTGAAGAGCTGGGTCTACAACGAGGATTCGGGCCGCGACGGCGAGTACATCTTCACCACCAATGTCGTAATCTCGGCGCGCGAGGAAGCCGATGTCGGCCGGCTGGCCTCGGATGGGAAGTGGATGCTAACCAAAGCTACCGAAGGCCAGCGCGTCTGGACCGACGACTATTCCAACGTGCTCGGCGCGGTATGGCGGCGGCTTCGCGACGGCGATCAGTAACGCGGCGCTTCCCAGCCGTCAGTCGTAGCCGTAGTAGCCATAGCCGCGACGAGGCTGGGCCTGATAGCCCGGATAATATTGCTGATAGCCGGGATAGCCGTCGTCACGCTCCTCGATGTAGCGGCCGGGCGCGCGGGGATCGGGGTAGAGCCGACGCTGCTGCGACTGCGGATAACGCTGGTCGCTGGCATCGGCGGAGTTGCTGTAATAGGGCCGGCGGTTCTGATAGGTGCGATCCTGCGAGGCGCTGTTGCCATAGGAATCGTCGGCGCCGGGGTTGTCGTAGGTGCTGCCGGGCGCGAGGGTGAGTGGCTCGCGCTCCCGGGCCGCAACCGCGGTGCGCGATTTCGGATTGCGCGCCAGCGCCACGCGCGATGAGCCGGTCAGCCGCACGGTGGTGTTGAGCAGGCCTTCCTGCTTGACGAGATTCCACAGCGTCAGCGCATTGGCACGCGACAGCCGTACGCAACCATGGGAGACCGGCGTGCCGAGGCGGCCGACCGAGTCGGTGCCGTGGATGGCGTGGCCCTGCTTGGTGAAGAAGATCGCGTGCGGCATCGGCGCGTCGTCGAACTCCTTCGAGTAATGGTCTTCCTCCATCCGGAAGGTGCGGAAGCTGCCGTTCGGGGTCTCGTGGCTTGGATTGCCGCTGGAGACCGGCCAGGTGTAGCGCGGCACATTGTCGACGGAGACCGTCATCTGCTGAAGGTCCTTGTTGACGTCAATTTGGATGGCGGCCTGCGCGGCAGGAACGCTTGCCATCACGGCAAGGACGGCAATCCAGAGCGAACGCATGTGACCACTCTCCACGAGACTCATCATCCCGGCCAACCGGGGACTGCGTAGTTAAACACCGAACGTGGCTTTTTCCAGCGGGCGCCGGATCACAGATCGGGCATTGAAATCGTTAACGGGCCGAGCGTGCTCACCATGAATGCCGCTTCGGCCAAGATGAATCTGAACATGAATGACGGCTCTCGCTGCCGGAACCTTTTCGTTCCCTGCGGCGTTGAGACTTGCATTCGTTTGTCACGACAAAAGGATTCAAAATGAAATCAGCTCTTTCGGCGACGGCGCTGCCTGCGCCTGGCAGCAGGGCGTGGTTGTTCGCGCTGGCTTTCCTGACCATGCTGGCAATCCCGTTCGCGGCGCATGCGCAGGGTATCATCGGGGGCGCGGAAGAAGGCGTTCGCCGTGGTAACCGGGCAGCGGGTCCGGTGGGTGCCGTGGTTGGCGGCGCGGTCGGCGCAGGCGTGGGCGGTGTGGTCGGCGGCGTTCGCGGCGTGGTCGGTGCTCCCCGCAGCCATCGGCACCGGCATTATCGGCGGCACCATTATCACCGTCGCCATTACTGAGAATTAGAAAATATTGAAAACGCGGAGGCCATCGGCTTCCGCGTTTTTGTTTTGATCGGTGCTCAGCGCTTAAGCTTGTAACCGGTGCGGAAAATCCACCAGACCGCGATCAGGCACGCCAGCATGAACGCGAAGGTCATGCCGACCGAAAGGTGGATGCTGACGTCGGCGATCTCGGTAAAGCTCCAGCGGAAGCCGGAGACGAGATAGACCACCGGGTTGAACAGCGTGATCAGCCGCCATGTCGGCGGCAGCATGTCGATCGAATAGAAGCTGCCGCCAAGGAAGGTCAGCGGCGTGACGATCAAAAGCGGCACCACCTGCAATTGTTCGAAGCCGTCCGCCCAGATGCCGATGATGAAGCCGAACAGGCTGAAGGTGATCGCCGTCAGCGCGAGAAAGGACAGCATCCAGACCGGATGGGCGATCTTGAGCGGCACGAACAGGCCGGCGGTCGCCAGGATGATGAGGCCGAGCACGAAGGATTTCGTCGCCGCCGCGCCGACATAGCCGATCACCGCCTCCAGCGCCGAGACGGGAGCGGACAGCAATTCATAGATCGTGCCGGTGAATTTCGGGAAATAGATGCCGAACGAGGCGTTGGCGATGCTTTGGGTCAGCACCGACAGCATGATCAGGCCGGGCACGATGAAGGTGCCGTAGCTGACGCCCTGGATGTCGGTGATGCGCGAACCGATCGCCGAGCCGAACACCACAAAATAGAGTGAGGTCGAGATCACCGGCGACACCACGCTTTGCAGCAGGGTGCGGAAGGTGCGTGCCATCTCGAATTTGTAGATTGAAGCGATGGCGTGGATATTCATCGACATGTTCTCATGTGTACGGTCGGAACGGGAGCAGGGGCGTGAATCAGGCCTGATGGACGAGATTGACGAAAATCTCTTCCAGCGAGCTTTGCGTGGTGTTGAGATCGTTGAACCGGATTCCAGCCGCGGACAGATCGTTCAGTAGCGTGGTGATGCCGGTGCGCTCGCCTTTGGCGTCGTAGGTGTAGACCAGTTCGCGGCCGTCTTCGCTGAGTTCGAGGTGGTAGGCGCCGAGTGAGGCGGGAATAGCGGCAAGGGTATCCTGCAGATGCAGTGTCATCTGCTTGTTGCCGAGCTTGCGCATCAGCGTGGTCTTGTCCTCCACGAGAACGAGCTCGCCCTTGTTGATGACGCCGACGCGGTCGGCCATCTCCTCGGCTTCCTCGATATAGTGCGTGGTCAGGATGATGGTGACGCCGGCGTCACGCAATTCGCGCACCACCTGCCACATCGACTTGCGCAGCTCGACGTCCACGCCCGCGGTGGGCTCATCGAGAAACAGGATCTGCGGCTCGTGCGCCAGCGCCTTGGCGATCATGACGCGGCGCTTCATGCCGCCGGACAGCGTAATGATCTGGCTCTTGCGCTTGTCCCATAGCGACAGGTCCTTCAGCACCTTTTCGATATGAGGCGTGTTCTTCGGCTTGCCGAACAGGCCACGGCTGAACGCGGCGGTGGCGAGCGGCGTTTCCCAGGCATCGGTGTGCAATTCCTGCGGCACCAGCCCGATCAGCTCGCGCGCGGCACGGTAGTCGGTGACGTTGTCATGGCCGCCGACAGTGACCTTGCCTTCGCTCGCCATTGCGAGCCCGCAGATGATGCTGATCAGCGTGGTCTTGCCGGCGCCGTTCGGTCCCAGCAGCGCGAAAATCTCGCCCTTGCGGATTTCGAGATTGATGTTCTTCAGCGCGGTGAAACCGGACTTGTAGGTCTTGGAAAGATTGGTGACGGAGATGATGGACATGCAGCGATCTTTGCGGAGGGAGACGCACAGATAAAGACGCGGTTGTGGCGATACAAGAGGCGCGGGGTATCCTAGCCTCTGCTAGGCCGGGGTCACGAAACTGTCGACCACTTTCTTTTCGCCAGCCTTGTCGAAGGCGATGGTGAGCTTGTTGCCGTCGATCCGGGCGACGCGGCCGTAACCGAATTTCTGATGGAACACCCGGTCGCCGACTGAGAAATCCGACACCGTGCCGGTGGATTTGGCAATCAGCTCGCCTTCGATCGTCAGCGGCTTGCGGCCACGCGACGTGCCGTAGGACGAGGTGTCGAACCGCGTCGCGCTTTCCTCGAAGCCGCCTTTGCGAGCGCGGTTAGCCTGCGCGCGCTGCCAGCCCGGCGTGGAATAACTTGATCCGAACGTCTCGACATTGTCGAAGCGCGAGGCGCCGTAGCCACCCGCGCCGCCCCAGCCGGAGCCGCCTTTGGATTCGGTGATCTCGACGCTGTCGGCCGGCAGTTCGTCGAGAAAGCGCGAGGGGATGGTGGTGGTCCACGAGCCGTGGATGCGCCGGTTGGTGGCGAAATACAGCATGGCGCGGCGGCGCGCGCGGGTGATGCCGACATGGGCGAGGCGGCGTTCCTCCTCGAGCCCGGCGCGGCCTTGCTCGTCGAGCGCGCGCTGATGCGGAAACAGTCCTTCTTCCCAGCCGGGGAGGAAGACATTGTTGAATTCGAGGCCTTTCGCCGAGTGCAGCGTCATCAAGGAGACGGCGTCCTCGTTGCCGTCGCCCTCGCGGTCCATCACCAGCGAGATATGTTCGAGGAAGCCGTGCAGGTTCTCGAACTCCTCCATCGAGCGCACGAGCTCTTTCAGGTTTTCGAGGCGGCCGGCGGCGTCGGCCGAACGGTCCTTCTGCCACATCTCGGTATAGCCGCTCTCGTCGAGCACGATTTCGGCCAGTTCGGTATGCGGGATCGCATCGCGCTGCGCCCGCCAGCGGTCGAAATTCGCCAGCACGTCGCGCAGGCTGCCGCGCGCCTTCGGCTTCAGTTCGTCGGTCTCGATCACCGTGCGCGCGGCCTCGGTCAGGGGAATGCGGCGCTTGCGCGCGATGTCATGCAGGAGCTGCACGGTGGCATCGCCGATGCCGCGCTTGGGCACGTTGACGATGCGCTCGAAGGCGAGATCGTCGGCCGGCGAATTGATGACGCGCAGATAGGCCAGCGCATCGCGGATTTCGGCGCGCTCGTAGAAGCGCGGGCCGCCGATCACTCGATAGGGCAGACCAAGGGTGACGAAACGGTCTTCGAATTCGCGCATCTGGAACGATGCCCGCACCAGAATGGCGATCTCGTTGAGCTTCTGCCCGGAGCGCTGCAACTGCTCGATTTCCTCGCCGATGCTGCGCGCCTCCTCTTCGGAATCCCAGGCGCCGGTGACGGTGACCTTCTCGCCGGCGATGTCCTCGGTGCGCAGCGTCTTGCCGAGCCGGCCTTCGTTGTGGGCGATCAGATGCGAGGCGGCGGCAAGGATATGGCCGGTCGAGCGATAGTTGCGTTCGAGGCGGATCACTTTTGCGCCGGGGAAGTCATGTTCGAAACGCAGGATGTTGTCGACCTCCGCGCCGCGCCAGCCATAGATCGACTGATCGTCGTCGCCGACGCAGCAGATGTTTCGGGGGGCGGGAAGGGAGGCGACATCTTCTCGATCGTCATCACCGGGCCGATGCGTAGCATCGAGACCCGGTGATCCATCTTGTGAAGATGAGATGGATTGCCGGGTCAAGCCCGGCAATGACGGCCTGGATGGCGCCTGCGCCAGCAGGCGCAGCCACAAATACTGCGCGACGTTGGTGTCCTGATATTCGTCGACCAGGATGAATTTGAAACGGTTCTGATATTGCCGCAGCACGTCGGGGTGCTCGCGGAACAGCCGGATGTTCTCCAGCAGCAGATCGCCGAAATCGGCGGCGTTGAGGATCTTCAGCCGTTCCTGATAGGCCGTATAGATCTTGCCGCCCTTGCCGTTGCCGAACACGGCGGCCTCGCCGGCCGGCACCTGCGACGGCGTCAGGCCGCGGTTCTTCCAGCCGTCGATCAGCCCGGCCAGCATGCGGGCGGGCCAGCGTTTGTCGTCGATGCCCTCGGCCTGCAGAAGCTGTTTCAGCAGGCGGATTTGGTCGTCGGTGTCGAGCACGGTGAAGTTGGCTTTCAACTGCACCAGCTCGGCGTGATAGCGCAGGATGCGCCCGCCGATGGAATGGAAGGTGCCGAGCCACGGCATGCCCTCCACCGCCTGTCCCAGCATTTCGCCGAGGCGGTGCTTCATTTCGCGGGCCGCCTTGTTGGTGAAGGTGACCGACAGAATCTCGGAGGGCCGGGCGCGGCCCTGGCTGAGGATGTGGGCGATGCGCGAGGTCAGCACCCGCGTCTTGCCGGTCCCCGCGCCTGCCAGCACCAGCACCGGGCCGTCCAGCGTCTCCACCGCCGCCCGCTGCTCCGGATTGAGCGTGGCGAGATATTGCGGAGCGGAGACGGCCCGGGCGCGGGCGGCAATTCCTCCCGCGGCGGGCTGATAGGGAGCGACATCCAGAGGCGGCAATTTACGGGGCTCGGTCATGCGATTCGGTTTCATCCCCACGATGGCACCATGGGGTGGCGAAAGGGAGCCTTCATATCAGGATTGTGCTCCATATAGGGATCTGCGGACGGTTGCGACAGCCCGAAATCTGCGTGACAGGAAGATGCCCGATGCGGCCTTCATTCCCGTCGGAGGCGGTTTGTTCCCGTCAAATCGCCGGTTTTGGCGTGATTTCGCCAGTTTCAGCCCAGGAACTTCCTTGCCTGCTCAGGATTGGTTTTCCAGGAGAGGGCGCCTCTGGCGTCCTTGCAACGAGGCACCTGAGGAGTCTGTCATGTTGAGCTGGGTTGTGACTTTCCTGATCATCGCGCTGGTCGCGGGCCTGCTGGGCTTTGGCGGCATTGCCGGCGCATCGATCGAGATCGCCAAGATCGTCTTTTTCATTGCCGTGATTCTATTTGTGGTGTCGGCGCTGGTCGGACTGTTTCGCGGTCGATCGAACGTCTGACGTCTTTCAAATCGTGACCCGGCCGGTCAGCTTGACCGGCCGTGTTTCATAAGCCACGGTCCGTCACCTCCGATAACGAGCGAGCGGCCGTGGCTTTTTCTAATTCGTCTTCTCCGCAGACTTCGCAGGCGTCGTCCGGACGCGATGTCTCCGGCGCGATTGCGGCCTTGGCAGCGCGTTTCGGCAATCACCTGATTACCTCGCAGGCGGTGCGCGAGCAGCACGCCCACACCACCAGCTGGATCAAGCCGCAGCCGCCGGATGCCGTGGTGATGGCGCAGTCCACCGCCGATATTCAGGATACGGTGCGGATCTGTGCCCGGCACCGCGTGCCGGTGATTCCGTTCGGGACCGGCACCTCCCTTGAGGGACAGGTCAACGCGCCGATGGGCGGCATTTCGATCGATCTGCGCGAGATGAACCGGATCCTCGCGGTAAATGCCGAAGACCTCGATTGCGTGATCGAGCCCGGCGTGACGCGCAAGGCGCTGAACGAGCATCTGCGCGATCAGGGGTTGTTTTTCCCCATTGATCCGGGAGCCGACGCCTCGCTCGGCGGCATGGCGGCCACCCGTGCGTCGGGCACCAACGCGGTGCGCTACGGCACCATGCGCGACAATGTGCTGGCGCTGAAAATCGTGCGCGGCGATGGCGAAATCATCACCACGGGCACGCGGGCGCGTAAATCCTCCGCCGGTTACGATCTGACGCACCTTTTCATTGGCGCGGAAGGCACGCTCGGCATCATCTGCGAATTGACCATGCGTTTGCGCGGCATTCCGCAAAGCATCGCCGGTGGCTCGTGTTCGTTCGCCACCCTGCGCGGGGCGTGTGACGCCACCATCCTTGCGATCCAGACCGGTATTCCGCTGGCGCGGATCGAACTGTTGAATGTGGAACAGGTCCGCGCCTGCAATATCTACTCGAAACTGACGCTGCCGGAGACGCCGCTGCTGCTGCTCGAATTCCACGGCACCGAGGCGGACGTTGCCGAGCAGTCGCGGATGTTTGCGGAGATCGCCAGGGAATGCGGCGGCGGCGACTTCGCATGGGCCACGCGCCCCGAGGACCGGACCCGGCTGTGGCAGGCGCGGCACGACGCCTATTGGGCGGCAAGCGCGCTGCGCCCCGGCATCAAGGCGATGTCCACCGATGTGTGCGTGCCGATCTCGCGTCTCGCCGAATGTCTGGTCGCGACCGAGGAGGACATCGCGCGCTCCGGCCTGTTGGCGCCGATTGTCGGGCATGTCGGCGACGGCAATTTCCACTGTCTGTTGTTATGCGACACGGATAATCCGCAAGAGGTCGAGCGGTCGGAGGACTTCCTGCACCGCCTTGTCGAGCGCGCGCATGCGATGGGCGGTACGTGCACCGGCGAGCACGGGATCGGACAGGGCAAGCAGAAATATCTGACACCCGAGCTTGGTCCCGAGGCGGTCGAGGCGATGCGGGCGCTGAAGGCGGCGCTCGATCCTCAGGGCATCTTCAATCCCGGAAAGATTGTTCCCGTATCGCTCTAGCTGCGGGACTTTCCGACGTGTGACGCCAGCGTGATATTCTGTGCGCCCCAAGGCGTTGTGACTTCGCCATACTTCTCACTATGATGGCTGCGCATGCGCGCCGGGGCCCGATCGCGCGCGGAACGTCCGGGGACAGGTTTTGCAGACGACGCTGCTTGGACTGGCGATTGCCTTCATCGTCGCGCTGATCGCGGCGTTGGTCGGTCCGTTTTTCATCGACTGGAATCAGTACAAGCCGCAGTTCGAGGCGGAAGCCTCGCGGATCATTGGGGCACCGGTGCGTGTGTCGGGTGCGCTGGATGCGCGTCTGCTGCCAGCGCCGGTGTTGCGCCTGCGGTCGCTGTCGGTCGGAGCAAAGGCCGATGCCAGCCGGATGAGCGCGGACAAGCTGGACGTCGAATTCAGTCTCGGTTCGCTGCTGCGCGGCGAATGGCGCGCCAGCGAATTGTCACTGGACGGCGTGGCGCTGGATCTCGGGCTCGACCGGCAGGGTCGGATCGACTGGCCCTCCGCGAAAAGCGGATTCAACTTCGGCGCGCTGACCGTTGACCGGCTCAATCTCGCCGGCCGGATCAACCTGCACGATGCCGGCAGCGGCGCGCATGTCGATCTGGACGATCTGACCTTCAAGGGCGATGTCCGGGGACTGACTGCCAGCCTGCGCGGCGAGGGCACGGTGCGTATCGCCGGCGCCCTGACGCCGTTTCGGCTGGCGACCGGGCAGACCGCCGACGGCAAGGGTACGCGGCTGCGCTTCACGCTCGATCAGGCCGAGCGCAATCCCGGGGCCGATCTCGATGGTGTCGTGACGCTGGATGCGCGCAGTCCCGGCTTCGACGGCGCGGTGGCGCTTGCGGGGAGCGCCGGCCATCCGTGGAAGCTCATCGCCAAAGGCAAGGCGAATCCGGCGGGCGCCGCATTCGATCAGGTCGAGCTGGCCTATGGCGCGGACGATGTTGGCCTGAAACTCGGAGGCACGATCGAGGCGCTGTTTGGCGCTGAACCGCGCGCGCAGGTGAAACTGTCGGCGGCGCAACTCGATGCCGATCGGCTGGAGGCAGGCAAGGATACGCAAGAGGTGGCGCCCCGGCTGATCCCGAAACTGCGCGCGCTGGTCGCCGCATTGCCTTCGGCTCCGGTGCCGACGCAAATCGGGCTCGATATCGAACAGATCGTGCTCGGCGGCCGGCCGCTTCGCAATCTTGCCGCTCGATTGCATGGCGATGCACGCAACTGGACGGTGGACGGGATCGAATTGCAGGCGCCCGGAAACACCCGTGTGACGGTGCGCGGAGCGGTCGCGGTATCGCAGAAGGCGTCCCGGTTCGCGGGTCCGCTCGATGTGACATCGGGCGACGTCATGGTTCTGGCGAACTGGCTGGCAGGACGAGGCGGCATTTCCGCCGCGACTCGTCAGCTTCCGCTTCAGCTTGGCGGAGCACTGACGGTTGCGCCTGATCTGGTTGCCGTGGATGCCGCGCAGGCCAGGCTCGGCGGCAATTCTCTTCAAGGCCGTGTTGCGTTGGCGGGATCGGTCTTGCAGGCCGATCTGACATCCTCCGCCTTCAACGCCGATGAGGTGCGCGATCTGGCACGTCTGCTGGTCGGGCCGCAAAGCCTGTTGCCTGCAGAGGCGCAACTGTCGTTGAGCGTCGGGGATGCCACTCTGGCCGGTGAAAATCTCGGGCCGGTCAACCTCCAGTTTGCGTACAGTTCGCAGGCGATCTCGCTGGACCGGCTGGAGATCGGCGATGCAGGCAAGCTCGCTGTCAGTGGTTATGGTCTGTTCGACCGTGTCGGCGCGCTGGGCACGCTCAGTCTGAACGCGACGGCGCCGTCCTTCGACCAGTTCAAGCGTTTCATTCCGCGCGAAGCGCCGGCCATCGTCGAGCGGCTGCGCGCGCTGAGCATTCCGCCCGGAGAAGCGCACGCCAGCCTGTCCGTCGAGATGGCCAAGTCGCAGCAGCGCGCGGGACAGGTGGATGCACACGCCACGCTTGCGATCGATGCGCCGCAGATCAAGGCGCAGGCAAGCGTCGCCACGTCTTCGGCGTTTCATGCCGAGACGGGTGTTGATCTGGGTGCGCTGTCCAAGAGCCCGGTGACTCTCAAGACCAGGATTGAGACGGAGCAGGGGAGCAGGCTGCTTGGGTTGCTCGCGCTTGATCGCATAGTCGCCGGTCGCGGATCGCTGCGTCTTGAGGGCAACGCCAGCGGGACGTGGCGCTCGCCCCTGACGTTCGACGTCAAGCTCGATGGTGACGGCCTCGATGCCGAAGTCCAGGGCACCGGCGATCCGTGGGCGGATCAGCCCGCCGCGACCGCTACTCTGAATGCGCGCCGTCTCGATATCGCGCCGCTGTTCGACCTTCGGTCGGCAGTTGTCGTGGGGCTGTCGTCCCGCCTTGCGCTGGCGGGTGATGCGCTGACCTTCGACGACCTCGATGCGATGGTCGGAGCGAGTCGTGCCCGAGGCCGCCTCAAGGTTTTGTGCGCTCCCGCGACGGTCGAAGGAGCGCTGACAATCGATGCGCTTGACCTTGGTGCGGTGGCAGGCGTGGCGCTCGGTGCATCGGGGCGGGAGGCCAATGAGCCGCTGGGTCCGGGCTGGTTGCAAGGCTGGCGCGGAAGCCTCAAATTCGATGCCGCGCGCGCAGCGTTGCCGGGCGGCGCCGCGCTCAAGGAACTCTCGGGCGTTCTGCATGGCGACGGCTCCTCTGTGTCCGTCGATCCGTTCAAAGGCCGCATCGGCGAGGGCGCTCTCAACGCGCAGATCACGAGCAAGCGCGATGCCGCCAGCACCTCGCTGAACGGGCAACTGCAACTGACAGGCGTGGATGGCGCCGCCCTGAAATATCGCCATCTGGCGTTGCCGGACGGAAAAGTCTCGCTGCGGATGACGCTGGCGAGCGAAGGCCGCAGCGCCGCGGCGTTGTCCAACGCATTGTCGGGGGGCGGCGTGCTGACGCTCGAGAACGCGCAGATCGGCGGGCTCGATCCGGCCGCGTTCGATGCCGCGATTCAAGCCAGCGATGCCGGTCTTGTGGCTGACGATGCGCGGCTTGCCGCGATTGCCGGTCCCGCGCTGACGAAGAGCGGTTTCCCGGTGACCTCGGCGCAGGTGTCTTTCGGAATTCGGGACGGGCGTTTGCGGATCGATCCCACCACTCTGCAAACGGACCGGGCGCGCGTGGTGCTGTCGGGCGGCTATGACATACCGGCCGATCAGATCGATCTTCGCGCCAGCCTCGCATCGCTGACGCTGGGCACGCCGACGGCGCGGCCTGAGATCCAGCTTTTCCTGCACGGCACGCCGGATGGCCTGAACAAACAGGTCGATGTCGCCGCGCTGTCGTCGTGGCTGGCCTTGCGGGCGGTTGACCGCGAAACCCGGCGGCTCGATCAACTTGAAGGCAGGAAGGACGCTACGCCGGTGCTGGTCACGCCGAACAAGGCGCCTGTGGGAGAGCCATCGCCGCAAAGCGATGCGCCGCAGTCGGAGACGCCGCTTGCACCGGCGCAGGTGCGGCTGCCGCCACGCGATCCGCGAAAGCACATCGCGCCCAAACCTGTTGCGCCGAAGCCTGCCGCGCTGCCTCCGGCTGCCAATGTTGAGGCGACAGGCCAGCAGGTCGCGCCGCTGCCGCCTCCAATCAATCTTCGCCCGTTACCCGGCGATCTGCATTCGCAGAGACCACGCCAGCCGACACCGGGCGCGGCATTCTGATCGGGCGGTTACGGAACGAGACTCGGAGCGCCTTGCCGTTCGCCGATGTAGAGCGGGCGATTGGCCCGGGTGCGGAAATGCTCCAGCACGAAAAGCCGGATCGCGGAGGATAGATTGTTGGTCTGGCGCTTCTCGTCGATCGAGGAGATTTGCATCGACAGCGTGATCCCCTGACGCGAGGCGATATCCTTCAGACTGGTCCAGAAGGCATCTTCCAGACTGACGCTGGTCTTGTGACCGTCAATGACCACCGATCGCTTCACCACCGCGAACTCCTTGGCCGCGTTGCAATGAATTTCGGTCGAGCGCGGGGAATGGCTGAACATAATCGGCTCCTTCATCATTTCGGCGCGCACGACGACGGGTGGCAAGCGCTGGCGCGCCGCGACGTTGCCAAACGGCAGGTTGAAGCTGGGTGGATATGGACGGCGGAGTCCAAAAATCGACGAGCCGTGCAAGAGCATCTTGCACGCCAGGTCGATTTCGGCCCGCATGAACGCGAACACTATCGAAGCAGGTACATAATAGCCGGACGCCGGCGTTGCCGATATTCGGTCAACAACCTAGGTAGACATCACGATCATGCGGAACGTCTGCGCGATTTCACGGATCGACAGACGGACTCGCTTGATTCGCATGATGAGAATTCTGGACGCCGTCCAGCTTCGGCTGATCCGTTGCGCGCGACCGGAAATAGTCGAGCACGAACAGGCGTATCGCAGAGGAGAGATTGCCCTGCTGCCTTCCGCCGTCGATCTCCCCGACGAGTTCCGACAATGTCATGTCGCGCGCCGACGAGATTTCCTTCATCCCGTTCCAGAATGCTTCTTCAAGGCTCACACTGGTTTTGTGACCCGCGACAACGATGGATCGTTTGACGACAGGTGATTTCATGATTTCTTCCCGTCATCAAGAAAATGCTGATCAAGGAAATGTTCGGTGCGACGGGCACTATGCTCGTCAGCGTTTTTCTGGGCCTTAGTACGGCCAAACCGGACGCGATTGGATTCGGCTGCCACGGCAGCTTTGTTTCGCTCAGCGCGTTTTCTAATTTTTTTCAGGTTGATCAGGTCTGCCATTGCGACCCCCTGATCTTCGACAAGGCAACCAAGACAGGCATCTTTGGTGCGTCTTCTTTGCGAAATTAAAATAGGAACATCGTTCCTGTGTATGGAAATGTTCACTTAGTCTTATATGTAACATATCACACCGAAACGGTGTTTGCGCAACACTCTCGATCCTTGTGGATGCATTGAGCCGACACATTCAAATGTATCGGCAAAATGTCTGTTTGCTCATTCATGTTGGAATGCGCAAAACAGAACGGAAAGCGCAAAACAGAGAATTTTTTACTATCCTGGCTGCGTCATCCTGGCGGGCTGAACGAGTGCATCGAACTCGTCGCCGGTAACATAGCCCAGTCGGACGGCCTCTTCCCTGAGCGTTGTTCCATTGTGGTGTGCGGTTTTTGCAACTTTCGCCGCGTTATCATAGCCGATCTTCGGCGCAAGCGCCGTGACCAGCATCAGCGAACGCCGCATCAACTCATTGATACGCTTTTCGTCAGCGCGGATTCCCGTGACGCAATGCGCCGTGAAGGACCGCGCCGCATCCGCCATCAAGCGGATCGATTGTAACATACAGTATGCCAATACCGGCTTGTACACGTTCAGTTCGAAATGACCCTGGCTGCCGGCAACGCTGACGGTGGTATGATTTCCAAACACCTGACAGCACACCATGGTCATCGCCTCGCATTGAGTCGGATTGACCTTGCCCGGCATGATCGATGAGCCCGGCTCGTTCTCAGGCAGAATCAATTCGCCGAGTCCGGAACGCGGCCCTGAGCCCAGCAGGCGAATGTCATTGGCGATCTTGAACAGTCCCGTCGCCGCAGCGTTGATCGCGCCGTGCACGAACACGTAGGCATCGTTGGACGCCAGGGCTTCGAATTTGTTGGGCGCTGTGACAAACGGCAGAGCGGTGATCGCGGCGACGTGCTTGGCAAACAGCGCGGCGAATTCCGGCTTGGAGTTAAGGCCGGTACCGACCGCGGTGCCGCCCTGCGCGAGAGGATAAAGATCGTTCAGCGTCACGCGCAGTCGCGCGATCGCGCTTTCGACCTGCGCGGCATAGCCGGAGAATTCCTGCCCGAGCGTGAGGGGCGTCGCGTCTTGGGTGTGGGTGCGCCCGATCTTGACGATGGAGGCGAACGCTTCCTCCTTGTCGCGCAGCGCGCCGAGAAGTTCTTCCAGCGCCGGGATCAGGTCGTGGACGATGCGTTCCGCCGCCGCGATATGCATCGCCGTCGGGAAGGAATCGTTCGACGACTGACTCATATTGACGTGATCGTTCGGATGCACCGGCTTCTTGGCGCCGCGCGCGCCGCCCAGCGCTTCGTTGGCGCGGTTGGCGATGACCTCGTTCAGATTCATGTTGGTCTGCGTGCCCGATCCGGTCTGCCAGACGACGAGCGGAAAATGATCGTCGAGCTTGCCGTCGAGAATGTCGCGCGCGGCCTGGACGATGGCGTCCGCCAACCGCCGGTCGAGCAGACCCAGTTCGGCATTGGTCTGCGCCGCCGCAAGCTTGACGATGCCGAGGGCGCGGATCAGCGGCAACGGCATGCGCTCGGTGCCGATCCTGAAATTCTGTCGCGAGCGTTCGGTCTGCGCGCCCCAATAGCGATCGTTCTCGACCTCGATGGGGCCGAACGTATCGGTCTCGGTACGGGTGGATTTGCCGACGCTGCCCACGATGTCTCCTGTCACGCAGAGCGCGCTTGAATTACATCCGTTCCGGCGCGGAAGCGACGGTCGTCTGTCGCCTCCGATGAAGTTTTGGCGGCTGGCCTATTTCTTCCGGAAGCGATCCAGCCGGACGACTTCCGCGCCGCCGCCCGAATGTGGCGGCTCGTCCGGACCGTCCTGCGTGTCGGTGGCCGCGGGGGGCACGTCCGGGCTCGCGGCGGCGACCTCGGATGTGGTCGCGAGTTCGCTGGCGGCGCCGTCACTGGTTTCGAACTGCAGTCCGAACTGCACCGATGGATCGAAGAAGCGCGTGATCGCGTTGAACGGCACCACGAGACGTTCGGGAATTCCACTGAATGAGAGGCCGACCTCGAAGTGATCCTCAGCCACCACCAGATCCCAGAACTGATGCTGAAGGATGATCGTCATTTCCTTCGGGTACTGTGACAACAGGCGGGGCGAGATCTTGACGCCGTCAGCAGTCGACAGAAACGTGATGTAGAAATGATGTTCGCCCGGCAGGCCATGGGCGGCGGCATCTGTCAGGACCTGCCGCAACACTCCTCGCAAGGCGTCGCGCGTGAGGACGTCGTAGCGGATCAGGTCGGTTGCCATCGTTCGATTCCGTTATTGGCCAATCCGCCCGGCACCGGACGATTCGCTCATCTGGATCCATGCTAGCCTGCCGCGATCCCGAGGTCAGTATTCTTGACGCGGTGCGGTAGGGTTTTTCAAAGACCGGACCGGGTCCTTGTAGAGATGCCGGACAGGCGTCCGGCGCCCGACGGGCTTTGAAAGCGACCAGTTTCTAAAGCGCCTAATTTCCGAAGCGCCTGAAGAAAAGCGCCCGAAGAGATGGCGACTGCAAAGATGAAGTGGAGGCTTCTGTTGCCAGGTGCCTCCGAACCCCGCCTAGCGGGGCTTATTCCGCTAGGACTTCAAGTCGGTATTTCAAACTGCGTTACGCAGCCTGAGCAACCGGAGCATAGTTGTCGTTTGCAACTATTGTAGAGCCCGATAACGGCGGAACAATACCGGGAAAAAGCGAGTCCTTTACGCCCTCGTCGATCCTGTTTCGCCCCCGCCGAAGCCTGTCCGTGAATCGCAGGTTCAGGCTTTGGTGGAGGCGCCGGGTGCTGCCCCCGGGTCCGAATGGTTTATTACGACGGCCATTTATTTCCATAGCCGGCGAACCGGCCCTCTCAATATAGGCGGCAACCGGGCAGGAAAAAAGAGGCGTGGCTGCGATTGTATGCAAGAGATCGGGGGCGGGCGACGATGGATGTGGATGACGGCAAAATGAATTGTCTGCCGGGCGGCTCCGCACTCTAAATCGGCGCCATGATCGCGCCGCCAGATTCGAGTCCGCCCGGTTCCCGTTCCGCCCGTTCTCCGGCGCCGCCGCCGGATCTGCTCACGCTGTTTGTCTCATTCGCCAAGATGTCGCTGGCCGGGTTCGGCGGGGTCCTGGTCTGGGCGCGGCGCGCCATTGTCGATCAGCATCGCTGGATGACGGCCGATCAGTTCAACGAGACCTTCGCGCTGTGCCATTTCCTGCCGGGTCCGAACATCGTCAATCTTGCGGTGGTGTTCGGGGCGCGGTTTCGTGGCGTCGCGGGCAGCATCGCCGCGCTCGCCGGCCTGCTGGGGCCGCCGGTCCTGATCGTCACCGCGCTCGCGGTTCTGTATTCGAGTTATGGCGCAATCCCCGCGCTGCAACGCACGCTGAACGGGGTGTCGTGCGCGGCCGTCGGGTTGTTCATCGGCGTCACCGCACGGATGATGATGCCGCTCCTGAAGCGCCGCGACCCGGTGGCGCTGCTCCTGATGGCGGCGGTGTTCGTCGTGATCGGTTTGCTGCGCTGGCCCCTGCCGCCGGTGCTGCTGGTGGCCGTGCCGTTCGGCATCGCCGTCACTTATCTGTCGCGGCGGCGAAACACGGCATGAGCGGTTTCATCGAGACGCTGATCGGTCTTGCCGTCGCATTCGGCTTGATGTCGCTGCTTGCGGTCGGCGGCGCCAACTCCACCATTCCCGAAATGCATCGCATTGCGGTCGAGGTCCAGCACTGGATGAACGATGCGCAATTCGCCGACATGTTTGCGATCGCGCAATTGTCGCCCGGGCCGAATGTGCTGATTGTCACGTTGATCGGCTATCACGTCGCCGGTCTTGCCGGCGCCATGGTGGCGACACTGGCGATGTGCGGGCCATCGGCGATGTTCGCTTACTTCGTCGGCAATCTGTTCGAGCGGGCCCACCATTCGCCATGGCCGGCCCTGCTGCAAGCTTCGCTTGTCCCCGTGGCCATCGGGCTGATGTGTGCGAGCGCGTACATTCTGGTGCTGACCGTCGATCAGACGGCGATCGGCATGGCGATCACGGCTGCGGCTGCAGTGATCGCTATATGGACCAATTTGAATCCGCTTTGGGCTCTTGCTATTGGCGGGGGGCTGGGGTTTGCTGGCCTCGTCTCATAAAAACTTTAACAAGAGACCGGCACGGATCGCCCCGTGCGACAAATGAAGACGGGCAAAAAGCCCTGCGATAACAACGGGCAAAAATGCCCTCCGAGGTTGGGGAGAACATCCATGAGCGAAGCGCCGGGCAGCGCGAACGATCCAATTGTATCTTCAGGTCGCATCAAAGGGCCGCAGGATTTCTGGGGCGGCATCGTCCTGATGGGCATCGCGCTGTTCGCGCTGTGGGCATCGAGCAATCTGCCGGGAATGCGCGGTTTCTCGTTCGGCCCCGGCACCGCGCCGCGCATGTTCGCGGTGCTGCTGCTGCTGCTGGGCGCCGGCGTTGCGCTCACCGGCCTGTTCATGAAGGGCGAGCCGCTGCAGCGTTACGGGGTTCGCGGACTGTTCTTCGTCACGCTCGCCATCCTGTCGTTCTCCGTCACCATCCGCCCGCTCGGTCTCGTGGTCTCGGCGATGCTGAGCTTCGTGATCGCCGCGTACGGCTCGCCCGAGATAAAGTGGAAGGAGACCCTCATTGTCGGGGGCCTGCTGACGCTCGGGTGCAGTCTGCTGTTCCCCTATGCGCTCGGGCTTCCGCTCGATCTGTATCCCAGCATTCTGCGGTGAGGCTCCGATGTCTGACGTGATTGCAAACCTCGCGCTGGGATTCGGCGTCGCATTTTCCACAACCAATCTTCTGCTCTGCCTGACCGGCGCGCTGGTCGGCACGCTGGTCGGCGTGCTGCCGGGCGTCGGCACCATCGCCACGGTGGCGATGCTGCTGCCGATCACCTTCGGACTGCCGCCGGTCGGTGCGCTGATCATGCTCGCCGGCATTTATTATGGCGCGCAATATGGCGGATCGACCACCTCGATCCTGGTCAACATTCCGGGCGAAGCGGGCTCGGTCGTCACCGCGCTGGACGGGTTTCAGATGGCGAAGAAGGGCAGGGCCGGTCCGGCGCTCGCCATCGCCGCGATCGGCTCGTTCTTCGCCGGCTGTGTCGCCACCGTCCTGATCGCGCTGCTCGGTGCTCCGCTCACCAAACTCGCGCTGGCGTTCGGGCCCGCCGAATATTTCTCGCTGATGGTGCTCGGCCTTGTGTTCGCGGTGGTGCTTGCCAAGGGATCGCTGCTCAAGGCGATCGCCATGATCGTCTTCGGCGTCCTGCTGTCGATGGTCGGTTCGGATATCGAAACCGGCGCTTCGCGCATGGCGTTCGACATTCCCGAGCTTGCCGATGGTCTTGGCTTCGCCACGGTGGCGATGGGCGTGTTCGGTTTTGCCGAGATCATCCGCAACCTCGACCATGGCGCGTCGATGGATCGCGAACTGGTGCAGCAGAAGATCTCCGGCTTGATGCCGACCCGGAAAGACCTCAAGGAATCGACCCCTGCGATCCTGCGCGGCACCGTGCTCGGTTCGATCCTGGGTATTCTGCCGGGCGGCGGCGCGGTGATCGCCTCGTTTGCGGCCTATACGTTCGAGAAGAAAATCTCGAAAACGCCGCAGATGTTCGGCCGCGGCGCGATCGCCGGGGTTGCGGCGCCGGAGAGCGCCAACAACGCTGCGGCGCAGACCTCGTTCATTCCGCTGCTCACGCTCGGCATTCCGCCGAACGCGGTGATGGCGCTGATGGTCGGCGCGATGACCATCCACGGCATCGTGCCGGGTCCGCAGGTGATGCAGAAGCAGCCCGAGCTGGTCTGGGGCATGATCGCCTCGATGTGGATCGGCAATCTGATGCTGCTGATCATCAACCTGCCGCTGGTCGGAATCTGGGTGCGGCTGCTGCGGGTGCCGTACCGGCTGCTGTTCCCCTCGATCGTGATCTTCTGTGCAATCGGCATCTACTCGGTGAACAACGCGCCGACCGATGTGGTGCTGGCCGGCGTGTTCGGGCTGGTCGGCTACTGGCTGGTGAAGCACGATTTCGAGCCTGCGCCGCTGCTGCTCGGCATGGTGCTCGGCCCGCTGATGGAGGAGAACCTGCGTCGCGCGCTGCTGATCTCGCGTGGCGACTGGTCGGTGTTCGTCACGCGGCCGCTGTCGGCGGTGCTGATGGGCATTGCCGTCGCTCTGCTGGTGCTGGCGCTGCTGCCGGCCCTGCGCAAGAAGCGTGACGAGGTGTTCGTCGAATCCGAGAACTAGGGATGCGGCGTAGCGTCGCGGCTGCCAGACCGCTGGCTCAGACTGTCGTTCTATGGACTTGGCGTGCGGGATGATGTTGCTTGTTCCGCGGCCACAAAAAACGGCGCCGGAAAAGCCGGCGTCAATAAGGGGCTCTGGGAGGATGGATACCATGAAACTTTTGAAACGCATGCTCGCCACCTGCGGGCTTTCGGTCCTTGCTGCCGCCGGCGCCATGGTGGGGCCGACGCAGGCGCAGGATTATCCGACCCGCAACATCACGATGATCGTGCCGTTCGCGGCGGGCGGTCCGACCGACGTCATCGCGCGCATCATCACCTCGCATATGCAGCAGACGTTGGGTCAGACCTTCATCATCGAGAACGTGGTCGGTGCTGGCGGCACCACCGGCTCGACCCGCGCCATGCGCGCCACGCCGGATGGCTACACCGTGGTGATGGGCCACATGGGCACGCACGCCGCGTCCGTCGCGCTCTATCCGAACCTCGCCTACAAGCCCGATGTCGACTTCGCGCCGATCGGTCTCGTGGCCGGCACGCCGATCATCATCCTGGCGCGCAAGGACTTCCCGCCGAAGGACCTCAAGGAGTTCGTCACCTATATCAAGGCGAACAACGACAAGCTTAACGTCGCCCATGCCGGCGTCGGCTCGGTCGCGCATTCCTCGTTCTCGCTGCTGAGCTCGGTGCTCGACATCAAGCCGACCGGCGTTCCGTTCAACGGCACCGGCCCGGCGATGAACGCGCTGGTGGGTGGTCAGGTCGATTACATGTGCGACCAGATCGTCAACGCGGTGCCGCAGGTGAAGGCGGGCACCATCAAGGCCTATGCCGTCGCAACGCCTGAGCGCAACCCCTCGCTGCCGGACGTGCCAACCACCACCGAAGCCGGTCTGCCGGCCTTCCAGGTGCAGGCGTGGAACGCGATTTTCGCGCCGAAGGATACGCCTGCTCCGGTCGTCGCCAAGCTCAACGCGGCGCTGGTCAAGGCTCTCGACGATGAAGGCGTGCGCAAACGGCTGCTCGAGCTCGGCAGCGTGATTCCGAAGCCGGCCGAGCGGACGCCCGAGGCGCTGACCGCTCTGGTCAAGAGCGAGATCGCGCGCTGGACCCCGGTCCTGAAGGCGTCGGCGAAGAACTGATCCACCGGAACACGGTGATAACGGGGCGGGATGTAAATCCCGCCCTTGTTGTTTTGGGCCGCCGGAGCCATTTTCCGCCCAGTGGATGGACCCGAGGCTCCCGTGAGTCGCCCGGTCTTAGCAACTTGGCAAGCCGATGCATCAATACCGCGATCTGTTGGAGCGCATTCTCAGCGACGGTGTCGAAAAGCACGATCGCACCGGCACCGGCACCTTGTCCGTGTTCGGCCATCAGATGCGGTTCAACCTCGCGGCCGGCTTTCCGATGCTCACCACCAAGCGGCTGCCGCTCAAGGCCATCGTCCATGAGCTGCTGTGGTTTCTCGCCGGCGACACCAACATCAAATATCTGAAGGACAACAACGTCACGATCTGGGACGAGTGGGCCGACGCCAATGGCGATCTCGGCCCGGTCTATGGCGCGCAATGGCGCTCATGGCGCGCGCCGGACGGGCGGAGCATCGACCAGATCGCGCAATTGGTGAAAATGATCCGCGCCAATCCGGACTCCCGGCGTCTGATCGTCAGCGCATGGAATCCGGCGGATGTCGATTACATGGCGCTGCCGCCGTGCCACTGTCTGTTCCAGTTCTATGTCGCGAACGGCAAGCTGTCGTGCCAGCTCTATCAGCGTTCGGCCGACGTGTTTCTCGGCGTGCCGTTCAACATCGCCTCCTATGCGCTTCTGACCATGATGGTCGCGCAGGTGACGGACCTGCAGCCCGGCGAGTTCGTGCATACGTTCGGCGATGCCCACCTTTATTCCAACCATCTCGATCAGGCGCGTCTGCAATTGACGAGAATGCCGCGGCCGCTGCCGACCATGCGGCTCAATCCGCAGGTGAGGGATATCTTCGGCTTCCGCTTCGAGGATTTCACGCTCGAGAATTACGATCCGCACCCGCACATCAAGGCCGAGGTCGCGGTGTGAGCGCATCGCGCCAATCCGATCCCGAGATCGTCTTTGTGGTCGCGGTGGCCGAGAACTATGCGATCGGCCGCGACAATGCGATGCCCTGGCATCTCGGCTCCGACCTGCAACGCTTCAAGGCGATGACGCTGAACAGGCCGGTGGTGATGGGCCGTAAGACCTTTCTGTCGATCGGTCGTCCGCTACCCGGCCGCACCAATATCGTCGTGACCCGCGACGCGGATTTTCGCGCTGCCGGCATCGTGGTGGCGCGCTCGCTGGAGGCGGCTCACGACATTGCTGTGGGCGATGCGCTGCGACGATCTGTCACTGAAATCATGGTGATCGGCGGCGCCGATATCTTCGCGCAGTGGCTGCCGCGGGCCGATCGTCTCGAAATCACCGAGGTGCATGGCCGGCCCGAGGCCGACACGTTTCTCGCGCCGGTTGATCCGGACCAGTGGACCGCGACGGCGCGCATGCGTCATGATCGCACCGGCCGCGACACGGCCGATTTCTCGTATGTGACATATCGGCGCCGGAAGCCGTGTTAACCGCGTCGGGCGATGTTTGCATTGACAAATTCCGCTCGCAGCTTAGCTGCTTAAGGTCCTGCGACGCGCGTTGTAAGGACGGGGGCTGTCCCATATAAAGCCGTGCGGAGCTCGCGAGACCATCGCGTCCCGCGCGAAGGAGACTATAGATGCCGTGGAAGAATCAGGGCGGTAGCCCATGGGGTCCGGGTCCGAAGGGCCCCTGGGGTTCGGGTCCGCAATCGTCCGGTCCCAATCCGTCCGATCTGGAGGATCTGCTGCGCCGTGGTCAGGCCAAGCTGCAGCAACTGCTCCCCGGCGGGCACTTCAGCGGCATGGGCATCGCGCTGGTGCTGGTCGCGGCGCTGGCGATCTGGGGTCTGTCCGGTTTCTTCCGCGTGCAGTCCGAAGAGCTCGGCGTGGTGCTGCGTTTCGGCAAGCACGTGCGCACCGTGCAGCCCGGCCTGAACTATCATCTGCCGTATCCGATTGAGACCGTGATGCTGCCGAAGGCGCTGCGCGTTTCGACGCTGAACATCGGCATGACGCTGATGGACGATCCGGCGCGCCGTGGCCGCACCATGCGTGACGTGCCGGAAGAGAGCCTGATGCTGACCGGCGACGAGAACATCGTCGATGTCGATTTCACTGTGCTCTGGCGCATCAAGCCCGACGGCGTCGGCGACTTCCTGTTCAACATCCAGAACCCGGAAGGCACCGTGAAGGCCGTGGCCGAAAGCGCGATGCGCGAGGTGATCGGCCGCTCCAACATCCAGCCGATCCTGACCGGCGCGCGCAACACCACCGAAGCCGCCGTGCATGAGCTGATGCAGAAGACGCTCGACAGCTATGGCGCGGGCATTCTGATCCAGCAGGTGCAGATGCAGAAGGTCGACCCGCCGCAGCAGGTGATCGATTCCTTCCGCGACGTTCAGGCGGCGCGCGCCGACCTCGAGCGTCTGCAGAACGAGGCGCAGACCTACGCCAACCGCGTGGTGCCCGACGCCAAGGGCCGGGCCTCGCAGATCCTGCAGGGCGCGGAAGGCTACAAGGAGCAGGCCGTGGCCGAGGCCAAGGGCCAGACCGCGCGCTTCCTGAAGGTGTATGACGAATACAAGAAGGCGCCGGACGTCACCCGCGAGCGTATCTACCTGGAGACGATGGAGCGGGTGCTCGGCAACGCCGACAAGCTGGTGCTCGATCAGGGCTCGTCGTCCTCGCCGGGCGTGGTGCCGTATTTGCCTTTGAATGAACTTGGTCGTCGCACGCCGCCTGCGACTCAGCAACAGGGCGGAGCAAGCCGATGAAATCCGGAATCTCAGGCATCGTCGCGCTGGTCATCGTGCTGCTCGCGATCGTGATCGGCTACAGCTCGCTCTTTACCGTCCGGCAGACCGAGCAGGCACTCGTGGTTCGCCTCGGCGAGCCGATCCGCGTCGTCACCGAACCCGGCCTCAACTTCAAGGCGCCATTCATCGACAGCGTGATCAGCATCGACAAGCGGATTCTCGATCTCGAAAATCCGTCGCAGGAAGTGATCGCGTCGGACCAGAAGCGGCTCGTGGTGGACGCCTTCGCGCGCTACCGTATCAAGAACGCGTTGCGCTTCTATCAGAGCGTCGGCACCATCCCCGCCGCCAATATCCAGTTGACCGCGCTGCTCAACGCGGCGCTGCGCCGCGTGCTTGGCGAAGCCACCTTCATCGAGGTGGTGCGCGATCAGCGCGAGGCCCTGATGGGCCGCATCCGCGAACAGCTCGACAAGCAGGCCGATGCCTACGGCATCGCTGTGGTGGACGTGCGTATCCGCCGCGCCGATCTGCCGGACCAGAACAGCCAGGCGGTGTATCAGCGCATGCAGACCGAGCGTCAGCGCGAGGCGGCCGAGTTCCGCGCCCAGGGCGGCCAGAAGGCGCAGGAGATCCGCTCCAAGGCGGATCGCGAGGCGACCGTCATCATCGCCGAGGCGAACTCGCAGGCCGAGCAGGTCCGCGGCGAGGGCGACGGCGAGCGCAACCGGATCTTCGCCGAAAGCTACTCGAAGGATCCCCAGTTCTTCGCGTTCTATCGCGCGATGAGCGCTTACGAGACCAGCCTGAAGAGCAACGACACCCGCTTCCTGCTGCGCCCGGATTCGGAGTTTTTCCGCTTCTTCGCCAACCCGGCCGGCAAACCGGCTGCGGCTCCGCAACGTTAAGCCGAATTCTCCCGAACGTCTCGGAAGGGCAAGCACATGGCAATCCGAGATTTTCTGGTCGGGATCGGTATGGTGTTCGTGATCGAGGGGCTGCTGTTCGCAGCGTTCCCCGGCATGATGCGGAACGCCATGAAGAACGTATTGGAGTCTCCTGAAACCCTGCTGCGCGGCCTTGGGCTGGCGATGGCGGTTCTGGGCGTGGTTCTGGTCGGGGCGATCCGATACGGAAGCTGAGGGCGTTTTGCGCCGCCGCACCTTGGTGATGCCGCAATCGTGCGGTGGCTGGGCGGCGGGAATGCTTGCGCGCGGACAGTCTTCCGGCGCAGTCTGCGTCTCAAACCGTCAGCTCTTTTCAGGAGACTTTTTCGTGATGTCCGATGCGATTTCGCAACTGAGCCGTAGCATGCGTTCCGCCGCGCTGGTCGCCGGACTGATGCTCGGAACCGCGGGCGCTCTGGCGCCGGCTCCCGCCCAGGCGCGCGGCCCCGACGGCATCGCCGATGTGGCGGAAAAGGTGATCGACGCGGTGGTCAATATCTCGACCTCGCAGACGGTCGAAAGCCGCAACGGCGAACAGAAGGATGAGGGGCGCGGCGGCAATCGCGAGGCCCGGCCGCAACTGCCGCCGGATTCCCCGTTCAACGAATTCTTCGACGAGTTCTTCAAGAACCGCCGGGGTGGCGAGCAGAAGCAGCCGCGCAAGGTGAACTCGCTCGGTTCAGGCTTCATCATCGATACCTCGGGCATTGTCGTGACCAACAATCACGTCATCGCCGATGCCGACGAGATCAACGTGATTCTCAATGACGGCACCAAGATCCGTGCCGAACTGGTCGGCAAGGACAAGCGCACCGATCTGGCCGTGCTGAAGTTCACGCCGCCGGAGAAGAAGCTGACCGCGGTGAAGTTCGGCGATTCCGACAAACTGCGGCTCGGCGAATGGGTGATCGCGATCGGCAATCCGTTCAGCCTCGGCGGCACGGTGACGGCCGGCATCGTTTCGGCGCGCAACCGCGACATCAATTCGGGCCCATACG
Organism: Afipia sp. 64-13; assembly: GCA_001897755.1. Taxonomy (GTDB): domain Bacteria; phylum Pseudomonadota; class Alphaproteobacteria; order Rhizobiales; family Xanthobacteraceae; genus Afipia. Next base: position 228,351 of record MKUJ01000009.1, on the reverse strand, counting down.
ACAACTACATTCAGACCGACGCCGCGATCAATCGCGGCAACTCGGGCGGCCCGCTGTTCAATCTCGACGGTGAGGTCGTCGGCGTGAACACCGCGATCATCTCCCCCTCGGGCGGCTCGATCGGTATCGGTTTTGCCGTGCCTTCGAAAACCGTCACCGCGGTGGTCGATCAGCTTCGCCAGTACAAGGAAGTGCGTCGTGGCTGGCTCGGCGTCCGCATCCAGCAGGTCACCGACGAGATCGCAGAGAGCCTGAGCATCAAGCCGGCGCGGGGCGCACTGATCGCCGGCGTCGACGACAAGGGACCTGCCAAGCCCGCCGGCATCGAGCCCGGCGACGTCATCGTCACCTTCGACGGCAAGTCGATCAAGGAGATGAAGGATCTGCCGCGCGCGGTGGCCGACACCGCCGTGGGCAAGGCCGTCGATGTGGTGATCGTGCGCAAGGGCAAGGAAGAAACCCGCAAGGTGACGCTCGGCCGTCTCGACGACGGCGAGAAGCCGGTTGAGGCCTCGGTGAAATCATCGACCCCCGAGCACAGCGAGAAGCTGGTGACGCAGAAGGCGCTCGGCCTCGATCTTGCCGCGCTGACCAAGGATCTGCGGACCCGCTTCAAGATCAAGGACAAGGTCAAGGGCGTCGTGATCGTCGGCGTTGACGGCAATTCCGACGCGGCCGAGAAGCGGCTCAGCGCCGGCGACGTCATCGTCGAGGTGGCGCAGGAAAGCGTCGCCAACGCTACCGACGTCAAGAACCGCATCGATCAGCTCAAGAAGGACGGCAAGAAGTCGATCCTGCTGCTGGTCTCCAACGGCGCGGGCGAATTGCGGTTCGTCGCGCTCGGCGTCAACTGACCCGCTCTCAGGATTTGATCTGTGCGATGGCCGGACCTGTTCCAGCCATCGCCGTTTTGTGCGCCGGGAAATTCAGCCCAGCAGCTCTTTCACCAGATCGGCTGGACGGCACAGCCGCACGCCCTTGGCGGTGACGACCAGCGGTCGCTCGATCAGGATTGGATGCGCTGCCATGGCGTCGAGCAGAGCGTCGTCGCTGGTCGTCGGATCATCGAGCTTCAGGTCACGGTAAAGGCTTTCCTTGGCGCGGATGGCCTCGCGCGGCTTCAAGCCCGCGCGCCGCAGCAGATCGGCCAGTTCGGCGCGGCTCGGTGGATTCTTGAGATACTCGATGATGTGCGGTTCGATCCCGGCTTCGCGGATCAATTCCAGCGTGGTGCGCGAGGTGCCGCAACGGGGATTGTGATAGATCGTGACGTCGGTCATCGGACTTGTCCGGAAAATCAGGCGCTGACGAATTCGCGGCGCGTGTAGCCTTGCGCGAACAGCAAGGCGGTGAGATCGCCATGATCGATCCGCGCCATTGCGGCGGCGGCGACCGCCGGCTTGGCATGATAGGCGACGCCGAGGCCAGCCTGTTCGATCATGCCGAGGTCATTGGCGCCGTCACCCACCACCAGGGTGTCGATGGCGTCGAAATCGAAGGATTCGCGCAGATCGATCAGCGTCGCGAGTTTGGCGCTGCGTCCGAGGATAGGCTCGCCGACACGGCCGGTGAACTTGCCGTCCTCGATCAGTAATTCGTTGCCGCGATTTTCCTCGAACCCGATCATCGCGGCGACGCGGCTGGTGAACAGCGTGAAGCCGCCGGAGACGAGGCAGGTATAGGCGCCGTTCGCGCGCATGGTCCGCACCAGCATCTCGCCGCCGGGCGTGAGCGTGATGTGCTTGGCGAGCACGTCGTCGACGATGTTGACGGGAAGATTCTTGAGCAGGGCGACGCGCTCTCGCAGCGCCGGTTCGAATTCGATCTCGCCGCGCATCGCCCGTTCGGTGATCGCGGCGACATGCGCTTTCAGCCCGGCATAGCCGGCGAGCTCGTCGATGCATTCCTGTCCGATCATGGTGGAATCCATGTCGGCGAGGAACAGCTTCTTGCGGCGGCCGAGCTGCGGCTGCACCACCACGTCGATCGGCAGGGTCTGCAAGGCGCGCCACAGCCGGTCGGCAAGGATGCGGGGATGCTCGTCGCTGGCGAATGTGATATCGGCGGCGATGCCCTCGTCGAGCCATGCTGCCGCCGAGGGCGAGGGCAATACCGCCTGCGCGGCGTCGACCACGGTGCTGTTCAGCGAGGGCAGCGCGGGGTTGCAGATCAGCGTGGCGACCAGAGACATGAGCGGGGATGTGAGCCAGGGCCAGGACAATGCGAAGGCTGTGCTTATCGCAGGGCCGACCGCCAGCGGCAAGTCGGCGCTGGCCCTCGCCTTGGCCGAGGCGACCGGCGGCGTGATCATCAACACCGATTCGATGCAGGTCTATCGCGATTTGCGCGTCATCACCGCGCGGCCGACGCCGCAGGAGGAGGGGCGGGCGCCGCATCGCCTTTATGGCACCGTCGATGCCGCGGTGAATTTCTCCGCCGGCGCCTGGGTCGCGGCCGCAGCCGCGGAACTGGCGCAGGTGCGGGCCGCCGGCCGGTTGCCGATCTTCATCGGCGGCTCGGGGCTGTACTTCAAGGCTCTGACGCGGGGCCTGTCGAACGTGCCGCCGGTGCCTGCCGACATTCGCGAAGCGGTGCGAGCCCGCTTGGAGCGCGACGGGGTCGAGGCGCTGCATGCCGAGCTGGCCCGGCGCGATCCGGAAGCCGGCCAGCGGCTCAAACCTCGCGACCGCACCCGTATCGCCCGCGCGCTCGAGGTGGTGGAGGCGACCGGGCGGACGCTGGCCGACTGGCACGGTGAGGGCCTGCCGCCGTTGTTGTCGGCGGACAACGTGATCGCGGTGTTTCTCGCGCCGGATCGCGAGGAGCTTTATGCGCGCATCGACCGGCGCTTCACCGATATGCTCACGGGCGGCGCGCTGGAGGAGGTGGAGGCGCTGGCGGCCCGCGGGCTCGATCCGCTGCTGCCGGCGATGAAGGCCCATGGCGTGCCGGCGCTGATCCGCCATCTGCGCGGCGAGATCACGCGGGAGGAAGCGGCCCGGATCGGCCAGCTCGACACCCGGCACTACGCCAAGCGGCAGTTCACCTGGTTCCGACACCAGCTTGCGGAGTTCGCCTGGGTGCCGCCCGCCGAGGCGCAGGCGCGGCTCTCTTATGCGGTTTCGCGCTCTCTGGGGGATGCGGAAGGGGCTAGTCTCGGCTCGCTGCGGGCTTGACTTCCGGAATATGGAAGATATAAACCGCGCAACCTTTGGAAATACTGAGATGTCGATGCGCAATAAAATTACCAATAACCTTATTGTCGTCGTAACTCGGCACACCGCCGGGGGTGGCTGACGCCATCCTGCGACAGGCGGTGTGCAAAGGGCCTTTCGGGCCCTTTTTTAATTCCCGGCAGCATGCCGGCAAATGATGCCATTGACGGACTGACGACAGCGCCCGACGGCGCACCGGAGCGAACCATGAGCCAGAACAAGACCCACGATCCCAACCAGATGACCGGCGCCGCCATGGTGGTGCGCGCGCTGAAAGATCATGGCGTCGAACATCTGTTCGGCTATCCCGGCGGCGCGGTGCTGCCGATCTATGACGAGATTTTCCAGCAAGACGATGTCCAGCACATTCTGGTCCGCCACGAGCAGGGCGCGGGTCACGCCGCCGAGGGCTATGCGCGCTCGACCGGCCGGCCGGGCGTGGTGCTGGTGACGTCCGGCCCGGGCGCCACCAATATGGTCACCGCGCTGACCGACGCGCTGATGGATTCGATCCCGCTGGTGTGCATCACCGGCCAGGTGCCGACGCATCTGATCGGCAACGACGCCTTCCAGGAGTGCGACACGGTCGGCATCACGCGGCCCTGCACCAAGCACAACTGGCTGGTGCGCGACGTCAACGATCTGGCGAAAATCCTGCACGAGGCTTTCTATGTCGCGACCACGGGCCGTCCGGGCCCGGTCGTGGTCGACATTCCGAAGGATGTGCAGTTCGCCACCGGCACCTACACGCAGCCGCGCAAGTCGGACGTTCACATCTCCTATTCGCCGCGCGTGAAGGGCGACGCGCATCAGATCCGCAAGGCGGTGGCGCTGCTCGCCTCGGCGAAGAGGCCGGTGATCTATTCCGGCGGCGGCGTCGTCAACTCCGGCCCGGAGGCGACACGGCTGTTGCGCGAACTCGTCGCCGCGACCGATGTCCCGATCACTACGACGCTGATGGGTCTCGGCACATATCCGGCATCCGGCAAGAACTGGCTCGGCATGCTCGGCATGCACGGCACCTATGAAGCCAACATGACGATGCATGATTGCGACGTCATGCTGTGCATCGGCGCGCGCTTCGACGACCGCGTCACCGGCCGCCCGGATGCGTTCTCGCCGAATTCGAAGAAGATCCACATCGATATCGATCCGTCCTCGATCAACAAGAACATCCGCGTCGACGTGCCGATCATCGGCGACGTCGCCAACGTGCTCGGCGACATCCTCCATGTGTTCAAGGCGGAAGCCAAGAAGCCGGACACCAAGGCGTGGTGGGCGCAGATCAACAAGTGGCGCGCGCGCAATTCGCTGGCATTCAAGAAGAACGACGATGTGATCCTGCCGCAATACGCGATCCAGCGCCTCTACGACCTGACCAAGAACCACGACACCTACATCACGACCGAAGTCGGTCAGCACCAGATGTGGGCGGCGCAGTTCTACGGCTTCGAGCAGCCGCATCGCTGGATGACGTCGGGCGGTCTCGGCACCATGGGCTATGGTTTCCCGGCGGCGATCGGCGTGCAGGTCGCGCATCCGGGAAGTCTCGTCATCGACATCGCCGGCGATGCCTCGATCCAGATGATGCTGCAGGAAATGTCGACGGCGGTTCAGTTCGATCTGCCGATCAAGATTTTCATCTTGAACAACCAGTACATGGGCATGGTGCGCCAGTGGCAGCAGTTGCTGCACGGCAACCGCCTGTCGCACTCCTATTCGGAAGCGCTGCCCGACTTCGTCAAGCTGGCCGAGGCCTATGGCGGCGTCGGCATGCAGGTGATCAAGCCGAACGATCTCGACGGCGCGATCGAGGAGATGATCAAGGTCAGGAAGCCGGTGATCTTCGATTGCCGCGTCGCGACGCTGGAGAACTGCTTCCCGATGATTCCGTCGGGCAAGGCGCATAACGAGATGCTCCTGCCCGCGGAAGCGAATGACGAAGCCACCGCGGCGGCGTTTGCCGGCGGCAAGGCGTTGGTTTGATAGGACATTGGTGTAACGATGGTTGCGAACGATACGACTGAACAGCCGGCCTCGGCCTATTTCATCGAGGAACGGCACGATCCGAATGAGACGCACACGCTCTCGGTGCTGGTGCAGAACGAGCCGGGCGTGCTGGCGCGCGTGATCGGCCTGTTCTCGGGCCGCGGCTACAACATCGAAAGCCTGACGGTGTCGGAGACCGAGCATCACAAGCACATGTCGCGCATCACCATCGTCACCACCGGCACCCCGATGGTGATCCAGCAGATCAAGCACCAGCTCGACCGCATGGTGCCGGTCTACAAGGTGGTGGACATGACGCTGACCGGCCGCTCGATCGAGCGCGAACTGGCGATGGTCAAGGTGAAGGGCGTTGGCGATCCGCGCATCGAGGCGCTGCGCCTCGCCGAGGCCTTCCGCGCCCGCGTGATCGACGCCACCATCGAGAGCTTCGTGTTCGAGATCACGGGCAATCCCGACAAGGTCGACCAGTTCGTGGCCTTGATGCTGCCGCTCGGTCTGATCGAGGTGTCGCGCACCGGCGTCGCCGCCATCGGTCGGGGCCCGGAAGGCATGTAAAGCAGGCGGGCCCTGCAAAAACGCGATTTCACTTCACCGGAAAATGCATTAGACAACCCCGGAATTCGGCCGGATTTTCCAGGGGCGCTCCCGGCCGCCCAGACAGCACGCCAGATGGCCCATCGCGGCCGACGAGGAGCAGAGACGATGCGGGTTTACTACGATCGCGACGCCGACTTGAACCTGATCAAGGGCAAGAAGGTCGTCATCATCGGTTACGGCAGCCAGGGTCACGCCCACGCGCTGAACCTGAAGGATTCCGGCGTCAAGGACGTCGCGATCGCGCTGCGCAAGGGCTCCGCGTCGGCGAAGAAGGCCGAAGCCGCCGGCTTCAAGGTGATGGACGTCGCCGAGGCCGCGAAGTGGGCCGACGTGGTGATGATGCTCACCCCTGACGAATTGCAGGGCGACATCTACCGCGATCACCTGCACGACAACATGAAGAACGGCGCGGCGCTTTTGTTCGCGCACGGCCTCAACGTCCACTTCAACCTGATCGATCCGCGTGCCGACATCGACGTGCTGATGGTGGCGCCGAAGGGCCCGGGCCACACCGTGCGTTCGGAGTATCAGCGCGGTGGCGGCGTGCCCTGCCTGATCGCGGTCCACAAGGATTCCTCGGGCAACGCCCACGATCTCGGCCTGTCCTATGCGTCGGCGATCGGCGGCGGCCGCGCCGGCATCATCGAGACCTCGTTCAAGGAAGAGTGCGAGACCGATCTGTTCGGCGAGCAGGCGGTGCTGTGCGGCGGTGTGGTCGAACTGATCCGCGCCGGCTTCGAGACGCTGGTGGAAGCCGGCTACGCGCCGGAGATGGCGTATTTCGAGTGCCTGCACGAAATGAAGCTGATCGTCGACCTGATCTATGAAGGCGGCATCGCCAACATGAATTACTCGATCTCCAACACCGCGGAATATGGCGAGTATGTCTCCGGTCCGCGCGTCATCACGCCGGAAACCAAGGCGGAGATGAAGCGCATCCTCGACGACATCCAGACCGGCAAGTTCACCCGCGACTGGATGCTGGAGAACAAGGTCAACCAGTCGTCGTTCAAGGCGACCCGCGCCCGCGCCAACGCCCATCAGATCGAGGCGGTTGGCGAGAAGCTGCGCGACATGATGCCGTGGATCAAGCAGAAGGCACTGGTCGACAAGACCAGGAACTGATCCGCGCACATTAACTGCGTATTAAATCGACATTACAAGTCATGTTGAAAGGACCGCGCCCCGGCGCGGTCCTTTTTCGTTGGCGCGCGGTCCGGCCTGCGTATAGCGTTGGGGCCGGAAACAGGAGCGGCGCCGGACCATGGCCAATCGCAAGGACAGGCACGCTAGCACAGCGGGGCTGAAGCCCTATGTCGAGCCGTTCACCATCGACGGTTCGCGCGACTTCCATTTGAAATCGCACAAGCCGGCGGAGAAGGGCGGTCTCAGCAAGGCGGAGGGCAAGCGGATCACCGACGCCAACCGCAAGAAGATCCGCGACCTGCAGGAAAAACTCTACGCTGACGACCGCTGGTCGCTGCTGCTGATTTTTCAGGGCATGGATGCGGCGGGCAAGGACGGCGCGGTCGAGCATGTGATGTCCGGCGTCAATCCGCAGGGCTGCGAGGTGCACGCCTTCAAGCAGCCGACCTCGCTGGAGCTCGATCACGATTATCTCTGGCGCAGCGCCATCGCGCTGCCGCAGCGCGGCCGCATCGGCATCTTCAACCGCTCCTATTACGAGGAGCTGCTGGTGGTGCGCGTGCACCCCGAGGTGCTGGCCAAGGAGAAGCTGCCGGCGCAACTCGTCACCAGGAACATCTGGCGCGAGCGTTTCGAGGACATCTCCGGTTTCGAGCGTTATCTGTCGCGCAACGGCACCGTGATCCTGAAATTCTTCCTCAATCTGTCGAAGGAGGAGCAGCGCCAGCGTTTCCTCGACCGTCTCGATGAGCCGGCGAAGAAATGGAAGTTCTCGCTGGGCGACGTCACCGAGCGTGGCTACTGGGACAAGTATCAGGCGGCCTATCAGGATCTGATCGGTCATACCGCCGCCGGGCACGCGCCGTGGATCGTGGTGCCGGCGGATCACAAATGGTTCGCGCGCCTCGTCGTCAGTTCGGCCGTCGTCACCGCGCTGGAGCGGCTTAATCTGCAGTTTCCGAAGAAAGCCGACGGTACCGCGAAGGAGCTGGAGAAGGCCCGCGAGGCGCTGGAGAAGGAGGGCCCGCGCCGCGCCGGCGTGCGGCGCAAACCGGCTCCAGCTGCGAAGCCCGCGAGCCGCGCCGGCAGCGGCAACGGGCTGCAAAAGGGGCAGGGTAGCTGACCCTTTTTGGCGTTGCGGGCGCTGCCCGTTCTCGTCTAGAACCGGCACTGGCGCTGGGCGTCTGGCCATGATGGATAACGATCCGTCAACGGTTTGGACGGATCATCGCTTCGAGCGATGGCGCTCAGCTACGGCGCTCAGAAGGTTTGAAGGCGTTTGGGTCGATGATGACAGGTCGCGGCATCAGGGTCGGACTGCGGGACACGGTGGCGGTTGCCGCCGGTTTTGCCTTGCGTTCGCCCGCGTCCCGGACCGCGTCGGTTCCCGCGTCGCGCCGCCTTGCCGGGCTTCTGCTTCTTATTTGCCCCTGAGGGCCGTCCGGGCGCGCGCCTGGGCACTCAGGGGATTGTGGATGAAGCATCGAAACCCGAGCGCCCGCAGCGGCGCATCTGACCAAAGGATTGATCCATGACCACCGCCAATACGTCCGGCACCGCGTCGGCAAAAGATCGCGTCGTGATTTTCGACACCACCCTGCGCGACGGCGAGCAGTGTCCCGGCGCCACCATGACCCATGAGGAAAAGCTGGAGGTCGCCGAACTGCTCGACGGCATGGGCGTCGACATCATCGAGGCCGGCTTTCCGATCGCCTCGGTCGGCGATTTCGAGGCGGTCGCCGAGATCGCCAGGAACGCCAAGAACGCGGTGATCGCGGGTCTGGCCCGCGCCATTCCCGCCGACATCGCCCGCGCCGGCGAGGCGGTGCGCCATGCCCGGCGCGGCCGCATCCACACCTTCGTCTCCACGTCGCCGATCCATCTGGCGCACCAGATGCGCAAGAGCGAGGCCGAGGTGCTGGAGATCATCACCGCGACGGTGACGCAGGCTCGCAACCTGGTCGAGGATGTCGAATGGTCGGCGATGGATTCGACCCGCACTCCGATCGACTATCTGTGCAAATGCGTCGAGACCGCGATCGCGGCCGGCGCCACCACCATCAACCTGCCGGACACCGTGGGCTATGCGGTGCCGGACGAATACCGGCGGATGTTCAAGACCGTGCGCGAGCGGGTGCCGAACGCCGACAAGGCGATCTTCTCGGTGCACTGCCATGACGATCTGGGGTTGGCCGTCGCCAACTCGCTGGCCGGCGTCGAGGGCGGCGCGCGCCAGATCGAGTGCACCGTCAACGGCATCGGCGAGCGGGCGGGCAACGCCGCGCTGGAAGAGGTCGTGATGGCGATCAAAACCCGCGGCGACGTCATGCCGTACTGGTGCAACGTCGAGAGCACGATGCTGACCCGCGCCTCCAAGCTGGTGTCGGCGGCGACCTCGTTCGCGGTGCAGTACAACAAGGCCATCGTCGGACGGAATGCGTTTTCGCACGAGAGCGGCATCCATCAGGACGGCATGCTGAAAAATGCCCAGACCTACGAGATCATGACGCCGGAGAGTGTCGGCGTGAAGCAGACCTCGCTGGTGATGGGCAAGCATTCCGGCCGCCACGCCTTCCAGCACAAGCTGGAGGAACTGGGCTACAAGCTGGCCGAGAACCAGTTGCAGGATGCGTTCGTGCGCTTCAAGGCGTTGGCCGACCGCAAGAAGGACATCTACGACGAGGACATCGAGGCGCTGGTCGATCAGGAACTGGCGACCTCGCACGATCACATCCGTCTGGTGTCGCTGACGGTGATCGCCGGCACCCATGGTCCGCAGCGCGCCACCATGAAGGTGGAAGTGGACGGCAAGGTCAGGATCGACGAGGCGGAAGGCAACGGCCCGGTCGATGCGGTGTTCAACGCCATCAAGTCGCTGGTGCCGCACGAGGCCAGGCTGGAACTGTATCAGGTCCACGCCGTGACCGAAGGCACCGACGCGCAGGCCGAGGTGTCGGTGCGGCTGTCGCAGGACGGCCGCTCGATGACCGCACGTGCCTCCGATCCGGATACGCTGGTGGCCTCGGCCAAGGCGTATCTCAGCGCGCTGAACAAGATCGTGATGAAGCGCCAGCGCGACATTCCGGCCGCCGCGGCGGCGGGACACTGATCGCGGGTTGAGTGTCACGGCCTCATCCTGAGGAGCGCGCATCGCGCGCGTCTCGAAGGATGGGGCTGTGCCATATCGGTTACTGCTTGTGGCCTCATGGTTCGAGACGCGAGGCGGTGCCTCGCTCCTCACCATGAGGAACAACACTTCCCGCAACAACGGCGCCGTCTTGCACGGCGCCGTTTTCATTTGCGCGTGATCGCGACGATGAACGCACGTTCAGCAACGTGTCGAAAGCTTAAGTTGAATGCGGCGCGGGCGCTGCCATCTTCATGGCATCAAAACTGGAGAGTGCCATGAAAAAGATTTTTCTTGCCGGTGTCGCCGCAGCCACCTTGCTGACCACGGGCGCGGTCTATGCGCAGCATCGCGGCCCGCACGATCGGATGCATCATCGCATGAGCCTCGAGGATCGGGCCGCGTTCGTCGACGCGCGGATCGCGGCGGTCAAGGCCGGGCTGAAACTGACGCCCGATCAGGAGAAGAACTGGCCTGCGGTGGAGACCGCGGTGCGCGATTTCGCCAAGCAGCGGATGGACAACGCCAACGCGCGGGCCAAGGAGTGGGAGGCGCGCCGCGCCGAACGCGAGCAGAACAAGGACGCCAAGCCGGCGGAGCGCGCGCCGGTCGATCAGATCGCACGGCTGCGTGAGCGGGCCGATACGATGGCGGCCGAGGCGGCGAGCCTGAAGAAGATCGCCGATGCCGCCGAGCCGCTCTACAAGAGCCTCGACGAGGGCCAGAAGCGCCGGCTCGCCATGCTGACCCGGATGGAGCGGCTGGGCGGTTTCTGGAGCGGGCCGGGCTTCCGCCGCGGCGGCGAGCATGGCTTCCGCCACCATTTCGACCGCGAGGATCGCGGCCCGCGCCGCGACCGCTCCGAGCGGCTCTGACGAAGGATGAGGACATGTGTCCCGGGCGCGATGCAGCGTCTTAACGCTGCCTCGCGGAACCGGGACCATTCCACATTCGGAGACTGGAACGGCCACGGATCAGCGGAGCGGCATTCCATACCGCACTTCAATCCGGGGCACTTGTGCCATGGCCTCAGGGTTCGAGACGCGAGGCTGCGCCTCGCGCCTCACCATGAGGAGCCGGGTTTCCGGCTCGCGGGAGAGGGCAGGTCCATGGAGCTGCCTACATAGTCGGGCAGCGCCGCACCCCGTTCGAAAATCATCCACAGTCCAATCAGATATCCCGCTCCGGCGGGCGTAAAAACTGCTGCCGCATTGCTGGACATCGCCGGAGCGCTTTGCTAAACGACCGGCTCTCGACGCGGTTTTGCCGCGCGGGTTTTCCATCAAATTGGGCGCATAGCTCAGTTGGTAGAGCAGCTGACTCTTAATCAGCGGGTCCCAGGTTCGAGCCCTGGTGCGCCCACCAATTTGATGATCGGCATGGCCGTCACCGGCTGGAGGCCGGAATTCCCCAAAAATCAGTTTTGACCGCCGGGCAGGTCGCTCGGGGGCGTTCACACGCGGCATTGCCTGCCCTGTTCAGGCCGCAAAGCGGTGTGATAGCCTGCCGCCATGGGTTTGTTTCGGTTTGCCTTGCAGGTTCTGGCCGTGGCGGTCGCGCTGATCGCCGCGCCATGGCTTGTGTCCGCCGCGCAGGCCCATAACGCCATGCCGGGCCACGTTCATGTCGGGCATGTGCATGTTACGGCGAACCCCGTTGCGCCGAGTCATGTCGCGTCGAATCATGCCGCTGCCGTTCAGGCGGCCGATGAGGTTGCCGCTCCGGCCGCGGCCGGACAGGCGGCGGTGCATGAACTGCGCGTCGCCTCCGGCGAATCGCCGGCCGATCCGATCGACACCGGCGGCTGCGCCGTCGGCTGTTGCGGGCCGGGCGTGAGCTGCTGCGGCTCGGCCCTTGCCGTTCTCGCGCCAGCGGGCGGGATGTCGCCGCCGCTGCGCGCATTGATGCCCGGCTTCGAGCCGCCGGCGAACGGGGCGGGCGTCGATCCCGAAGCCCTGCGCAAACCTCCTCGATCCTTCGTCTGAATTGTCACGCCGCCGGCTTTCGAGGCCGCATGCGGCTGCCTTTGACCAGACGAGGACTTTTCGATGCTTTCCGGAATTCGTGCTGCGCGTGGCGCGGCCATCGTGCTTGCCATTTTGCTCGGCTTGACGCCGTTCCTGCCGCTGTCGGCCCATGACGACCACGATCATGCGGCGTCCGCCCCACCGCCGGCCGCCAATGTCGCGCCGCGCGCCGAAGTCGCCTCCGATCTCTACGAGCTTGTCGCCGTCGCGCAGAGCGGCGAACTCGTGCTCTATCTCGACGATTTCGCCAGCAACGCTCCGGTGGAGGGCGCCAGCGTCGAAGTGAAGACGCCGTCCGGCACGCATGCGGCGAGCAGTAAATCGGGCACGCCCTATCACATCCACGCGCCGTGGACGGCGACGCCCGGAAGTTACGATCTCGACGTCACGGTAACGCGAGGCGGCCGCAGCGATCTGTTGCCGCTGACGCTGGTCATTCCCGTTGCGGACGGACATGAGGCGGAGACGGCGGCGGGCGGCGGCATCGCCGACTGGCTACGACATAATCTGCTGCTGGTTCTGGTCGCCGGGCTGATCGGCGCGGCGATCGGTTATTTCGTTGCGCGGCGGGTGCGCCGGCCAGCCGGTGTGGCCTCGATGCTCGTGCTGGCGGCGATGCTGGCGGGCGTTGTGCCGTCGCCATCGTCGGCGCATGACGGGCAGGATGGCGCGAGCGATGCCGCGCCGAACGAGATCGCGCGCGACGCCGCCAAGCGGCTCGCCGACGGCGCGGTGTTCATGCCGAAAAGCACGCAGCGCATTCTGGCGGTCCGCAGCATGGTGACGCAATCGTCGGTGCAGCGCCGCGCCATCGAACTGCCGGGCCGGGTGATGCCCGATCCCAACGCCAGCGGCTATGTGCAGGCTTCGGTCGGCGGGCGGCTGTCGCCGCCGGCGGGCGGCTTTCCGCGTCTCGGCTCCATGGTGAAGAAGGGGGACGTTCTCGCTTATGTCGAGCCGCCGATCCAGGCGATCGACCTGTCCGACATGCGTCAGCGCCAGGGCGAACTCGATCAGCAGATGTCGATCGTGGAGCGGCGCCTCGCGCGTTACGAGACGCTGGTGCCGGGCGGCGCGGTGCCGCGCTCGCAACTCGAGGACACCCGGATCGAATTGCAGGGGCTGAAGGACCGCCGGGCGGCGCTCGACAAGGCGCGGCGCGAGCCGGAGGCGCTGATCGCACCGGTCGATGGCGTGATTGCCGAGGGCGTGCCGGTGGCGGGGCAGATCGCGCCGTCGAATGCGGTGATCTTCAACGTCGTCGATCCGGCGCGGCTGTGGGTCGAGGCGCTGACCATCGACGCGGTGCCGCAGATTCACAGCGCTTTCGCGCGCTCGGGACAGGACAGGAGCTATCCGCTGTCTTTCCGCGGCTCGGGTTTCGCCGGCCGCAACCAGTCGATCCCGGTGCAGTTCGCGGTGGAGGGCGACAATGCCGGCCTGCATGCCGGACAGTTCGTCACCGTGCTGGTGACCACGGCCGAGGAGCGCACCGGCATCGCCGTGCCGCGCGCCGCCATCGTGCGGAGCGGCAGCGGTCAGGACGTGGTCTACGAGCATGTCTCCGCCGAGCAGTTCGTGCCGCGCGTGGTGCGGACCGAGCCGCTCGACGGTGAGCGCGTCTTTGTCGCCAGCGGGCTGGATGAGGGCCACCGCATCGTGGTGCAGGGTGCCGAATTGCTCGGCCAGGTGCGATAGGGAGGACGTTCGATGTTCCGCTTTCTCGTCACCAGCGCGCTGCGCAACCGGCTGCTGGTGCTGGCCGCCTCGCTGGTGCTGGTGCTGCTCGGTATTTTCAGCGCGAGCCGCCTGCCGGTCGATGTGTTTCCCGATCTCAACAAGCCGACCGTCACCATCCTGACCGAGGCGGAAGGCTTCGCGCCGCCGGAGGTCGAACAACTCGTCAGCTTTCCGATCGAGACGCAAATGAACGGCGTGCCCGGCGTCACCCGCGTGCGCTCGATCTCCGGCATCGGGCTGTCGATCATCTATGTCGAATTCGACTGGGGCACCGATATTTACCGCAACCGCCAGCAGATCGCCGAGCGGCTTGCGATGATCCGCAGCCAGTTGCCGCTCGGCTCCAATCCGCAGATGGGGCCGATCAATTCGCTGATGGGTCAGGTCCTGCTGGTGGCGATGACCAGCGACGCCGCGACGCCGATGGAGGTGCGCGAGGCCGCCGACTTCACGGTGCGGCCGCGCCTTTTGTCGATTCCCGGCGTCGCGCAGGTGATCCCGATCGGCGGCGAGGTCCGGCAATATCGCGTCGCGCCGAATCCGCCGGCGCTGCGCAGCCTTGGCGTCACCTACGAGCAGGTCGAGCAGGCGCTCGCCCAGTTCGGCGTCAACACCGGCGGCGGCTTCACCGACCAGCATTCGCGCGAATATCTGATCCGCAACATCGGCCGCACCACCAGTCTCGACGATCTGCGCTCGGTGGTGGTGGCGCAGGTCAATGGCGCGCCGGTCTATCTGCGGCAGGTCGCGACCATCGATTTCGCGCCGAAGGTGAAGCGCGGCGAGGCCGGCTATATGGGCAAGCCGGCGGTGATCGTCTCGATCGAGAAGCAGCCGAGCGTCGACACCGTCACGCTGACGCGCGAGATCGAGCAGGCCCTGGCTGAACTCACCGCCTCGCTGCCCAAGGGCATGCGCGCCGACCAGATCGTGTTCCGGCAGGCCAATTTCATCGAAGCCTCGATCGGCAATGTCGAGCGCGTGCTGCTGGAAGCGGGGCTTGTGGTTGCGGTGGTGCTGTTTGCGTTCCTTTTGAACTGGCGGACCACGGCGATCTCGCTCGCCGCGATTCCTGTGTCGATCCTGACCACGGCGGTGATCTTCTATTTCGCCGGGCTGTCGATCAACACCATGACGCTCGGCGGCATTGCGATTGCCATCGGCGAACTGGTGGACGACGCGGTGGTCGATGTCGAGAATATCTTCCGCCGCCTGCGCGAGAACCGCGCGCTGGGCGAGCCGCGCTCGGTGTTCGACGTCATCGTCGTGGCCTCGCAGGAGGTGCGCTCGGGCATCGTCTACGCCACCATGATCATCGTGCTGGTGTTCGTGCCGCTGTTCGCGCTGTCGGGCATCGAGGGGCGGCTGTTCGCGCCGCTCGGGCAGGCCTACATCATCTCGATTCTCGCCAGCCTCGCGGTTTCGGTGACGCTGACGCCGGTGATGGCTTATTACATGCTGCCGAATGCCAAGCGGCTGGAGCATGGCGACAGCGCGCTGGTGCGGATGCTCAAGCGCGGCAACGCCGTGCTGCTCGAGCATGCGTTCGCGCATCAGCGCATGGTGATCGTCGCCGCCGTGGCGGCGGTGATGGCGGCGGGCACGGCGGCGTGGCTGCTGCCGCGCGCCTTCCTGCCCGCGTTCAACGAGGGCACCTTCACCATCAATCTCGCCTTCAATCCCGGCATGTCGCTCGCCGAATCCAACCGCGTCGGCCTGATCGCCGAACGGCTGGTGCTGGAAGTGCCGGAGGTGGAGAGCGTCGGCCGCCGCACCGGGCGCGCCGAACTCGACGAACACGCCGAGGGCGTGCATTCCTCCGATCTCGAAATCGATCTCAAGCCGTCGTCGCGCTCCAAGGCCGAAGTGGTGGCCGACCTGCGCGCGCGTCTTGGCGTGCTGCCGGCGGCGATCAATGTCGGCCAGCCGATCTCGCACCGGCTCGACCACATCCTGTCCGGCGTGCGCGCCGAACTGGCGCTGAAGATTTTCGGCGACGATCTCGACGGATTGCGTGCCTCGGCCGAGGCGATGCGCGAAAAGCTCGCCGTCCTTCCGGGACTGGTCGATCTGCAGGTCGAAAAACAGGTGCTGATCCCGCAACTCGAAATTCGCGTCGATTACGGCCGCGCCGCGCTCTATGGCGTGCAGCCTGGCGCGGTGGTCGAGCAACTGAGCCGGCTCTCCAACGGCCGCATCGTCTCGCGCGTGGTCGACGGCTATCGCCGCTTCGACGTGGTGATGCGGCTGCCCGACAGCCTGCGCACCACCCAGCGGCTCGGCGATCTTCTGATCGAGACGCCGGCCGGATGGGTGCCGGCGCGCCAGCTCGCCGACATCAAGGAGACCGAAGGCCCCAACCAGATCCTGCGCGAGAACGGCCGCCGCCGCGTCGTGGTGTTCGCCAACACCGCGGCCGGCGCCGACACGGCGAAGGTCGTGACCGCGATCCGCGGCGTGATCGACACGACGAAACTGCCGGAGGGGTTCTACGCACGCCTCGAAGGCACCTTCCAGGCGCAGGAGGAGGCCAGCCGCACCATCGGCATCCTGTCGCTGCTGTCGCTGGCGCTGATCTTCGCCATTCTCTACAGCCGCTATCGCTCGGCGGCGCTGGCGCTGATCGTGATGGGCAACGTGCCGCTGGCGCTGGTCGGCTCGGTGATCGCGCTGTGGCTGGCGGGCCAGCCGCTGTCGGTCGCCTCGATGATCGGATTCATCACGCTCACCGGTATCGCCGCGCGCAACGGCATTCTCAAGATCAGCCATACCATCAACCTTGCTGTGCAGGAGGGCATGCCGTTCGGTCGCGAGCTGGTGGTGCGCGGCAGCCTGGAGCGCGTCACGCCCGTCCTGATGACGGCGCTGTCGGCGGGCGTGGCGCTGGTGCCGCTGCTGATCGACGCCGCGACGCCGGGCAAGGAGATCCTGCATCCGGTGGCGGTGACGATTTTCGGCGGCCTGATCAGTGCGACGCTGCTCGACGCCGTGCTGACGCCGGTCTTGTTCCTGCGCTTCGGGGCGAAGCCGCTAGAGCGGCTGCGGCAGGAAACCGCGTCATCCGATCCTTCCGCCGCGGCGGAAGCGTTCTAGATTTCACATCGAGGATTCTGAAGGAGATACGCTATGACGAATGGAACGAACGCAGGCCGCCGCATGATCGCGGGTCTTGCCATCGCGGCGATGGCGGGTGCGGCCGGCGCGGGCATGATGTGGGCCGGCGTCGGCGCGGCGATGGCCCATGACGACCATCACCAGCATGCCGAGAGTTATGCCGCAGGCGAGCCGGGGCAGGCCCGCAAGCCGGCGCGCCTGATCGAGATCGTGATGGCGGAGGGCGACGGCAAGATGATGTACGAGCCGGCGCGTCTCGAGATCAAGAAGGGCGAGCAGGTCAAGTTCGTGCTGCGCAATCGCGGCGAGCTGCTGCATGAAATCGTGCTGGGGACGGCGCAGGAAAACCTCGAGCATGGCGAGGAGATGAAGAAGCACTCCGACATGCCGCACGGCGATCTGCCGAATGCCAAGCACATCGAGCCCGGCAAGAGCGGTGAGTTGCTCTGGAAATTCACCAAGGCCGGCGTATTTGAATATGCCTGCCTCATCCCCGGTCATCGCGAAGCGGGAATGGTGGGCACTATCGTGGTCAAATAACGGCGCCGCGTGTGCCACGCGCCATATCCGTATGGCGAAGCCGGCGCCGGTGTCCGCGAATCGCGGCGCCGGCGTTTTGCCGCCATAACGTCGATTTTTTCACCGTGAATTGATTTATATCAAGGCGCCGCTTGCGGTACATCATTTTTGTATCGCATTGCGATATGCTGCAGATATTTTGGTGCAATGCATCTATTTTATATGTACGATATTGATGCAGAACAATTCCTATTTTCGTTGATGCTGTGATGTCTTCATGCCCGATTATGCGGGCTCTCATGTGGAGATCACCATGCATTCCCCGGCTTCGCCGAGCGCTTCATCAGGCAAGGCTCTGTGGCTCTCAACGATCTCGTTCACGGTCTGCTTCGCGGTCTGGACGATTTTCTCCATCATCGGCATCAGCATCAAGCAGAAGCTCGGGCTCAATGAGACCGAGTTCGGCTTGCTGGTTGGTATGCCCATTCTGAGCGGATCGCTCATTCGGCTGATTCTTGGCGTGTGGACCGACCAGTATGGCGGGCGGCGCGTTTATACCGTGGTGATGCTGGCGGCCGCGATCGCGACCTATATGCTGACCTGGGCCCATACCTATCCGCAATTCCTCGTCGCGGCGTTTTTCGTCGGCATCGCGGGCGGCTCGTTCGCGGTCGGCGTCGCCTACGTCTCGCGCTTTTATGGCGCCGGGAAGCAGGGCACGGCGCTCGGCATCTTCGGTGCCGGCAATGTCGGCGCGGCGGTGACCAAGTTCGTCGCCCCGTTCGTACTGGTCGCTTATGGCTGGCAGATGGTGGCCCAGATCTGGGCGCTGGCCATCGGCGTCATGGGCATCGTTTTCTGGCTGTTCTCGGAAGAGGATCCGGTGGTGCGCGCGCGGCGCGAACGCCACGAGAAGCCCAAGAGCGTCTGGCTCGAGCTCGAGCCGCTGAAGAACATGCAGGTCTGGCGCTTCGCGCTGTACTATTTCTACGTGTTTGGCGCGTTCGTCGCGCTGTCGCTGTGGCTGCCGCAGTATCTGATCAACGTTTACCATGTCGACATCAAGAGCGCCGGCATGATGGCGGCGGCATTCTCGTTCCCTGCGTCGGTGTTCCGCGCCTATGGCGGTCATCTGTCGGATCGCTACGGCGCGCGGCGGGTGATGTACTGGACGTTCCTTGTCGGCATCGCCTGCACCTTCATCCTGTCCTATCCGCCGGCCGAGTATGTCGTGCGGACGGTGAGGGGCACCGCCACTTTCCACATGGAAATGGGCCTTGTGCCCTTCGTGGTCTCGGTTTTCGTGCTCGGCTTCTTCATGGCGCTGGGCAAGGCTGCGGTCTACAAGCACATCCCCGTTTACTATCCCAACAGCGTCGGCGCGGTCGGCGGCCTTGTCGGCATGA
>MKUJ01000009.1:118973-209377 GCA_001897755.1 Afipia sp. 64-13 | reverse complement strand
TTCATGCTGCTGTTCCTGATCGTCACCGGCTCGCTGATCTGGATGCACCTCGCGGTCCGGCAGATGGAGCAGGGCGTTGTCGGCGAACAGCTGAAGAAGCTGCCGCAGCTTCCGGAAATGGAGGAGATCCACAAGCCCGAGCACATCGGTGCGCTTTCGGGCGCGGTGCTCACGGACTGGAGGCCCGAAGATCGCGAGTTCTGGGAGACCAAGGGACGCGCCATCGCGCGGCGCAACCTTTGGATCTCGATCCCGGCGCTGCTCTTGTCGTTCGCCATCTGGCAGGTCTGGTCGGTGGTGGTGGCAAAGCTGCCGTCAGTCGGTTTCAAGTTCACCACGTCTGAACTGTTCTGGCTGGCGGCGTTGCCGGGCATCTCCGGTGCCGTGCTGCGGGTGTTCTACTCGTTCATGGTGCCGATCTTTGGCGGCCGTTTGTGGACCACGCTGGCGACCTGGTCGTTGATGATCCCGGCGGTCGGCATCGGCTACGCGGTGCAAACGCCCTCGACGCCTTACGCCGTGTTCCTGGGGCTGGCGCTGCTGTGCGGCCTCGGCGGCGGCAACTTCGCCTCGTCGATGGCCAATATCTCCTTCTTCTTCCCACGCTCGGAGAAGGGGAACGCGCTTGCGCTCAATGCCGGTCTCGGCAATCTCGGCGTCAGCACGGTGCAGTTCGTGGTGCCGCTCGTCATCACCGCCGGCGTGCTCGGCTGGTTCGGTGGCGATCCGCTGATGGTGACGGAGGGCGGCCGCCAGGTGCCGCTGTGGCTGCAGAACGCCGGTTTCGTCTGGGTGCCGTTCATTGCCGTCAGCGCCTTTGCCGCGTGGTTCGGTATGAACGACATCGCCTCGGCGAAGGCGTCGTTCGCCGATCAGGCGGTGATCTTCCAGCGCAAGCACAACTGGGTGATGTGCTGGCTCTACACCGGCACCTTCGGCTCCTTCATCGGCTATTCGGCGGGCTTCCCGCTGCTGGCGAAGATCCTGTTCCCGAGTGTCAACGTGCTGCCGTTCGTCTTCCTCGGCCCGCTGGTCGGCGCGCTGTCGCGCTCTGCCACCGGATGGATCTCGGACAAATGGGGCGGCGGACGCGTCACGCTGTGGGTGTTCGTGGTGATGATGCTCGGCGTGCTCGGCATCCTCTACTTCATCGGCATCAAGGAGCAGCCTGGCGCGTTCTGGGGATTCTTCGCGATGTTCCTGTTGCTGTTCTTCGCCACCGGCGTCGGCAACGCATCGACCTTCCAGATGATTCCCAACATCATGCGCAAGGAGATGGATCGCCTGATGCCGCAGGCCGATGCCGCCACGCGTGTGCGTCAGGCGGAGAAGGAATCGGCGGCGATCACCGGATTCACCTCGGCGATCGCGGCGTTCGGCGCCTTCTTCATCCCGAAATCCTTCGGCACGTCGATCGATCTGAGCGGCGGCGTCGAGGGTGCGCTGTGGGGTTTCTTCTTCTTCTACGTCACCTGCGTAGTGATCACCTGGGTCGTTTATACCCGCAAGGGCGGCCTGCTTCATGACATCGAGCGGCGAGGTGCGACGGCACCGCTCGCTCAACCCGCCCAGTAAGGAGAGGCTGATGAGCCATTTTCTTGACAGGCTTTCGTTCTTCACGAAAACCAAAACCGAATTCGCCGGCGGTCACGGCATCACCACGACCGAAGACAGGACGTGGGAGGACGGTTACCGCAAGCGCTGGCAGCACGACAAAATCGTGCGCTCCACGCACGGCGTGAACTGCACGGGCTCGTGCTCGTGGAAGGTTTATGTCAAGGGCGGCATCGTCACCTGGGAAACCCAGCAGACCGACTATCCGCGCACGCGGCCCGATCTGCCCAATCACGAGCCGCGCGGCTGTCCGCGCGGCGCGAGCTATAGCTGGTACCTGTATTCCGGCAATCGCGTGAAATACCCGCTGGTGCGCTCACGGCTGCTCAAGCTGTGGCGCGCGGCGCGGGCGACGTTGACGCCGGTCGCGGCGTGGAAGTCGATCGTCGAGAATCCCGAGAAGCGCGCCGCCTACACCAGGCGTCGCGGTCTCGGCGGTTTCGTTCGCGCGAGCTGGGACGAGGTCAACGAGATCATCGGCGCGGCGAACGCCTATACGGTGAAGGCCCACGGACCCGACCGGGTGTTCGGCTTCTCGCCGATTCCGGCGATGTCGATGGTCAGCTACGCTTCGGGCGCCCGCTATCTGTCGCTGCTCGGCGGCGTCTGCATGTCGTTCTACGACTGGTATTGCGACCTGCCGCCGGCCTCGCCGCAGACCTGGGGCGAGCAGACCGACGTGCCGGAAAGCGCCGACTGGTACAATGCGGGCTTCCTGATCCTGTGGGGCTCCAACGTGCCGCAGACGCGCACGCCGGACGCGCACTTCTACACCGAGGCGCGCTACAAGGGCGCCAAGAGCGTGGTGATCTGCCCGGATTATTCCGAGGCATCGAAATTCGCCGACATGTGGATGTCGCCGAAGCAGGGCACAGACGCGGCGGTGGCGATGGCGATGGGCCATGTCATCCTGCGCGAATTCCACATCGACAAGAAGACGGAGTATTTCGACGACTACGTGCGTCGCTACACCGACATGCCGATGCTGGTGCGTCTGGTGAAGCAGGGCGAGCACTACGTGCCGGACCGCTTCGTGCGTGCCTCCGATTTCGCCGGCGGCCTTGACGAAGCCAACAATCCGGAATGGAAGACCGTCGCCTATGACGAGGCGAGCGGCGAGATCGTCGCGCCGAACGGCTCGATTGGTTTCCGCTGGGGCGAGAAGGGCAAGTGGAATCTCGAGGAGAAGGCCTCGGGCACGCGCGAGATCAAGCTGCGCATGTCGCTGATGGAGATTCAGGACGATGTCGCCAAGGTCGGATTCCCGTATTTCGGCAATCGCGAGCACGATCAGTTCCGCGGCACCGATCATCCGAGCGTGCTGGCCCGTAACATTCCGGTGAAGACGCTGCAGCTCGCCGACGGGGAGACGGTGGTCGCCTCGGTGTATGACCTGTTCCTCGCCAATTACGGCGTCGATCGCGGGCTCGGCGGCGAGAACATCGCCAAGAGCTACGACGAGATCGAGCCCTACACGCCGGCCTGGGCGGAGCAGATCACCGGCGTGCCGCGCGATCAGATCATCACGGTGGCGCGCGAGTTCGCGCGCAATGCCGAGAAGACCAAGGGCCGCTCGATGGTGATCGTCGGCGCCGGCCTCAATCACTGGTACCACATGGACATGAACTACCGCGGCATCATCAACATGCTGGTGATGTGCGGTTGCGTCGGCCAGTCCGGTGGCGGCTGGTCGCATTATGTCGGCCAGGAGAAGCTGCGGCCGCAATCCGGCTGGGTGCCGCTCACCTTCGCTCTCGACTGGGGCCGGCCGTCGCGGCAGATGAACTCGACCTCGGCGTTCTACGCCCACACCGACCAGTGGCGCTACGAAACGCTGGACGTCAAGGACGTGCTGTCGCCGACCGCACCGATGGGGCCGTGGGATGGCGCGCTGATCGATTACAACGCGCGCGCCGAACGCATGGGCTGGCTGCCCTCGGCGCCGCAGCTTCAGACCAACCCGCTCGAAGTCGCCAAGCAGGCGGCGGCGTCCGGCATGGAGGCCAAGGACTATGTCGCCAAGGCGCTGAAGTCCGGCGAATTGAAGATGTCGTGCGAGGACCCGGACAACCCGAAGAACTGGCCGCGCAATCTGTTCGTGTGGCGCTCCAACCTGCTCGGCGCGTCGGGCAAGGGGCACGAGTATTTCCTCAAGCACCTGCTCGGCACCACCCACGGCGTGCTCGGCAAGGATCTCGGCCATATCGGCGGCCGCAAGCCGTCCGACGTGGTCTGGCACGAGGAGGCGCCGGAAGGAAAGCTCGACCTGCTGGTCACGCTCGACTTCCGCATGTCCACCACCTGCATGTATTCGGACATCGTGCTGCCGACCGCGACCTGGTACGAGAAAAACGATCTCAACACCTCGGACATGCATCCCTTCATCCACCCGCTGACCGCCGCGATCGATCCGGTGTGGGAGTCGCGTTCCGACTGGGACATCTACAAGGGCATCGCGAAATCGTTCTCGAAGATCGCGCCCGAAGTGCTCGGCGTCGAGAAGGACGTGGTGCTGACGCCGATCATGCACGACTCGGCCGGCGAGATCGCGCAGCCGCTCGACGTCAAGGACTGGAAGAAGGGCGAGGTCGATCCGATCCCCGGCAAGACCATGCCCACGGTCACCGTGGTCGAGCGCGACTATCCCAACCTCTACAAGCGCTACACCTCGCTCGGCCCGTTGATGAGCAAGCTCGGCAACAACGGCAAGGGCATGACCTGGAACACCGAGCACGAGGTCGAACTGCTCAAGCGCCTCAACGGTGTCGTCACCGACGAGGGACCGACCAAGGGCCTGCCGAAGATCGAGACCGATATCGATGCCTGCGAGGTGCTGCTCTCGCTTGCGCCGGAGACCAATGGCGAGGTCGCGGTGAAGGCATGGACCTCGCTCGGCACCTTCACCGGCCGCGACCACACCCATCTTGCGATCCCGAAAGAGGACGAGAAGATCCGCTTCCGCGACGTGGTCGCGCAGCCGCGCAAGATCATCTCCTCGCCGATCTGGTCGGGACTTGAATCGGAGAGCGTCTGCTACAACGCCTGCTACACCAACGTGCACGAGCTGATCCCGTGGCGCACGCTGACCGGCCGTCAGCAGCTCTATCAGGATCATCTGTGGATGCGGGCGTTCGGCGAGGGTTTCTGCGTCTATCGACCGCCGATCGACACCCATTCGGTGCGCCCGGTGATCGACCGCAAGCCAAACGGCAACAAGCCGATCGTGCTGAACTTCCTGACGCCGCATCAGAAGTGGGGCATCCACTCGACCTACACCGACAACCTTCTGATGCTGACGCTGTCGCGCGGCGGCCCGATCGTCTGGATCAGCGAGGCCGACGCCAAGAATGCCGGCATCGTCGACAACGACTGGATCGAGGCGTTCAACACCAACGGCGCGCTGGTGGCGCGTGCGGTGGTGTCGCAGCGCGTCCGCCAGGGCATGTGCATGATGTATCACGCGCAGGAGAAGATCGTGAACGTGCCGGGCTCCGAGCAGACCGGCCACCGCGGCGGCATCCACAACTCGGTGACCCGCGTCGTGCTCAAGCCGACCCATATGATCGGCGGCTATGCGCAGCAGGCCTACGGTTTCAATTACTACGGCACCGTGGGTTCCAACCGCGATGAATTTGTCGTCGTTCGCAAGATGGCAAAGGTGGACTGGCTGGACGAGCCGCTCACCTCATCGAGCACAAGCCTGGAGGCTGCAGAATGAAAATCCGTGCCCAGATCGCCATGGTGCTCAATCTCGACAAGTGCATCGGGTGCCATACCTGCAGCGTGACCTGCAAGAACGTGTGGACCAGCCGCGAAGGCATGGAATACGCATGGTTCAATAACGTCGAAACCAAACCCGGCATCGGCTATCCGAAGGACTGGGAAAACCAGAAGCGCTGGAAGGGCGGCTGGGTGCGCCGGCGCGACGGCTCGATCGCCCCGCGCATCGGCGGCAAGTGGCGGGTGCTGGCGAACATCTTCGCCAACCCCGATCTGCCGGAGATCGACGACTATTACGAGCCCTTCACCTACGATTACGAGCATCTGCAGAACGCGCCGGACATGAAGGCGATGCCGACCGCGCGGCCGCGCTCGCTGGTGTCCGGCGAGCGGCTGGAGAAGATCCAGTGGGGCCCGAACTGGGAGGAGATTCTCGGCGGCGAGTTCGCCAAGCGCTCGCACGACTACAATTTCGAGGGCGTGCAGAAGGACATCTACGGCCAGTTCGAAAACACCTTCATGATGTACCTGCCGCGGTTGTGCGAACACTGCCTCAATCCGGCCTGTGTCGCCTCCTGTCCGTCGGGCGCGATCTACAAGCGCGAGGAAGACGGCATCGTTCTGATCGATCAGGACAAGTGCCGCGGCTGGCGCATGTGCGTGTCGGGCTGCCCCTACAAGAAGATCTATTACAACTGGTCGTCGGGCAAATCCGAGAAGTGCATCTTCTGCTATCCGCGCATCGAGGCCGGCCAGCCGACGGTGTGCTCGGAGACCTGCGTCGGCCGCATCCGCTATCTCGGCGTCGTGCTCTATGACGCCGACCGCATCGCGGAAGCCGCCAGCAAGCCGGACGAGCGCGATCTCTATCAGGCGCAGCTCGACGTGTTCCTCAATCCGAACGATCCGTCGGTGATCGCGGAGGCGGAGCGTCAGGGCATCCCGCATGCCTGGCTGGAAGCCGCCAAGGCCTCGCCGATCTGGAAGATGGCGATGGAGTGGAAGGTCGCGTTCCCGCTGCATCCGGAGTATCGCACGCTGCCGATGGTCTGGTACGTGCCGCCGCTGTCGCCGATCACCTCGGCGGCGTCCGCCGGCAAGATCGGTCTCGACGGCGAGATGCCGGACGTCCGCTCGCTGCGGATTCCGATGCGCTATCTTGCCAACCTCCTGACCGCCGGCGACGAGGAGCCGGTGGCGCTGGCGCTCGAGCGCATGCTGGCAATGCGCACCTACATGCGCGCCAAGACGGTGGACGGCGTGATCGACGAGGCGATTGCCAATCGTGTCGGCCTCAAGGGCGCGCAGATCGACGAGATGTACAAGATCATGGCGCTGGCCAATTACGAGGACCGCTTCGTGATCCCGACCGCGCATCGCGAGCTTGGCGCCGACGCCTACGACATGCGCGGCTCCTGCGGCTTCTCGTTCGGCAATGGCTGCGGCGGCGGCGAGACCGAAACCAATCTGTTCGGTGCGCCGCGCAAGCCCAAGAACCCGATGGAGATTGCGTCATGAAAACGTTCAAGGTTCTGTCCGCGCTCCTGACCTATCCCTCGGAGGACCTCGTTGCCGCCGCGCCGCTGTTCTGCGTCGTGCTCGACGAGGAGGGGCTGGTGCCGGTGGCTGCGCGCGAGCGGCTCGACGTGCTGATCGAGGAGCTCGCGACCGGCGATCTGTACGATCTGCAGGAGCGCTACGGCCTGTTGTTCGACCGCAGCCGCTCGCTGGCGCTGCATCTGTTCGAGCATGTCCATGGCGAGAGCCGCGACCGCGGCCAGGCCATGGTCGATCTGAAGACGCTTTATGAAAACGCCGGCTTTGTCATCACCGCCAACGACCTGCCGGACTTCATTCCACTGTTCCTCGAATTCCTTTCCACCCAGCCGGTGGAGGCGGCGCGCGAACTTCTGGCGCAGCCTGCGCATATCCTCGCCGCCATCGCCGAGCGGCTGGAGCGACGCTCGTCGAGCTACCGGGCGGTGTTCGACGCGCTGGTCGCCATCGCCGAGGCCAAGCCCGAGCGCGAGGCGGTCGAGGAACTGCTGAAGGGACCGGACCCCGATCCGATGGACTTCGCCGCGCTCGACGAAGCCTGGGAGGAGGAGGAGGTCAAGTTCGGCCCCACCGCGCAGAGCACGTCATCATGCGGCCGCGACGGATTGCAGTCGCGGATGCGCCACGCCTCGCGCGCCATCAAGACGCCGGCAGCCTGAGCAGGAGGAACGGATGTATACGACACTCAATTCCATCGCCTTCGGCTGGTATCCGTATCTGTGCGCGATCATCTGCCTGTTCGGCAGCCTGGTCCGCTTCGACCGCGAGCAATACACCTGGCGCAGCGGATCGAGCCAGCTCTTGCGCCGCCGCCAGTTGATGTGGGGCTCGAACCTGTTCCATGTCGGCATTCTGGTGATTTTCGGCGGCCACTTCGTCGGCCTGCTGACGCCGATCTGGGTGTTCGACATGATGGGCATCTCGCACGGCTTCAAGCAGGTGCTGGCGATGGTCGCCGGCGGCGTCGCCGGCCTGATGTGCCTGGTCGGCATTTCGCTGCTCACCCATCGCCGTCTGTTCGATCCGCGGATCCGCGCGACGTCCTCGTTCGGCGACACCGCGATCCTGCTTCTTCTGTTCGCGCAGCTTCTGCTCGGCCTCGCCACCATTCCGGTGTCGGCCGGCCATCTCGACGGTCATGAGATGGTGAAGTTCATGAACTGGGCGCAGGCCATCGTCACCTTGCAGCCGGGTGCGGCGAACTATGTGCTCGACGTGAATCCGATCTTCAAGGCGCATCTGATGCTCGGCATGACGTTGTTCCTCGTCTTTCCGTTCACGCGCCTCGTCCACATCTGGAGCGCGCCGATCTGGTATCTCGGCCGCCGCGGCTATCAGGTGGTGCGGGCGCGTCCCGGCGCCGCGCAGGCCGTTGCGACCCGGATGCCGTCCTCGCCGCCGATCCAGCCCGCGGAGTAGGAGGAGAGATCATGGATTGCTCGGTCTCCAATACCCTGCCGAAACCCAAGGCGATCAGCGTCAACGGCGTCGTGATCCCGCGCGAGGCCATCGCGCAGGAGGTGCAGAACCATCCGGCCGAAAAGCCGATCCTCGCCTGGCAGGCGGCGGCGCGAGCTCTCGTGGTGCGCGAACTGCTGCTGCAGGAGGCGGCGCGGCTCGGAATCGAAACCGAAGCGCTGTGCGATCCGGAAGGGCGGCGCGAGACCGCGGAAGAAGCGGCGATGCGCGCGCTGGTCGAGCGCGAGGTGAAGACGCCGGAGCCGGACGAGAAGGCCTGTCTGCGTTTCTATCAGCAGAACCTGCAACGCTTCCGCAGCGGCGATCTCTACGAGGTGGCGCATATCCTGATCGCGGCCCCGCGCGGCGATCAGGCGGCGCGGACCGCGGCGCGCGAACAGGCCGAAACCGTCCTCGCGGCGGTGAAGGCGGATCCGCGTGTCTTTTCCGACCTCGCGTCGAACCATTCGGCGTGCTCGACCTCGGCGGTGGAAGGCGGGCGGCTCGGCCAGATCGGACGCGGCCAGACCGTGCCGGAATTCGAGGCCGTGCTGGAGCGGATGCTGCCGGGCGAACTGACGATCGCGGAGACGCGCTACGGCTACCATGTGGTGCGGATGGATCGCCGCGCCGAAGGCCAGACGATGCCGTTCGAACTCGCCAGGGAGCGGATCTCAGGTTATCTCACCGCCTGCGTCGAGCATCGCGCGCTGGCGCAATACATTTCGATCCTCGCCGGGCGCGCCGACATCAAGGGCATCTCGCTGGTGGCGGCGGATTCGCCTCTGGTCCAGTAGGAGGGCGGCATGCAGCTCGGCACACTGATCCGCGATTTCGATGACGAGGCGAGAGCCGCCGAGGCGCTGGTCGCCTGCGGCGACATCGTGCTCCTGGCGCGGGTCAACGCCATGACCGGCCGTTTCGACGAGACGCTCGGCGAATACGCCTCCGGCGCGGTGCGCCGCTTCGCCGGACTTGCCGGCAGCGAGGACTGGCTCGGGCTGATGAACGTGCTGGAGCGCGCGTCCGATCCCGGCGCGGGCTGCCTTGTCTACATGGTGGACTGGTCGCTCAAGCGCGACGAGGCGACCCTCGCGCCCGCGGAGCCTCACGAAGGCTGCACCTGCGGCGGCGGCGGAGGTTGCTCGTGAACGTCGCGGCGGACGCCTCGGCAGCGCCCGCAGTCACCAGTGAGGTGACGCGGATCGGCATTCTCGTGGTGTCCGACCGCGCCAGCCAGGGCCTCTATGAAGATATCAGCGGACCGGCGGTGAACGGGTTTCTCGAGCGGGTGATCCGCACGGGCTGGACGGCGATTTTGCGGGTCGTTCCGGACGGCGCCGGCAGCGTGGCGGCGGCGCTGACCGATCTGGTGGACAACGAGGGGTGCGATCTGATCCTCACCAGCGGCGGCACCGGCCCTGCGCCGCGCGACCAGACCCCCGAGGGCACGCGCGCGGTGATCGAGCGCGAACTCGACGGTTTCGGCGAATTGATGCGGCAGGTCAGCCTGGCGCAGGTTCCGACCGCGATCCTGTCGCGCCAGATGGCCGGTACGCGCGGCCGCTGCCTGATCGTCAACCTGCCGGGACGACCGTCCTCGATCGACGTCTGCCTGGGTGCAATTTTTCCCGCGATCCCTTATTGTCTCGATCTGATCGGCGCGCATCCCATCGAGGTCAACACAGATGTTTGCAAGGCATACCGTCCCGGCACCTGATCTCGATCAGGACACCATCCCCACGGTTGGCGCGGTGGTTTATCCCGACGAGGAATTCCCCGAGGCGCTGTTCGACGCCATCGTGGCGGCTCATCGCGACCGCGGCCTCGCGCTTGCCGGCGTGGTGCAGCGGCCGGTGGTCGAAGATCCCGCGCCGGGTCAGGAATGCGATGTGCTGCTGGAGAATCTCGTCACCGGCGACCGCACCGTGATCTTCGAGGATCGCGGCGCGATGGCGCAGGGCTGCCGTCTCGATGTCGGCGCGCTGATCCAGGCGGCGACCAAGGTGGAGGCGACGCTGGGCGAGGACACCGCGCTGGTGGTTCTCAACAAGTTCGGCAAGATCGAGGTCGATGGCGGCGGCATGTGCGATCTGGTGGCGAGTGCGCTGGAGCGCGGCATTCCCGTGCTGATCGGCGTGCCGCTGCGTCATCTGCCGGCGTGGCGCAATTTCGCCGGCGAATTCGCCCTCGAGCTGCCCGACGATCTGGAGACGATCAATCGCTGGCTCGCCAAGGTGACGGCGTCGGCCGGCCGGATGGACGCGGTCGCCTGAGCACCGCGCCCGGCCGCCAAGCGGCGGTCAGCAAGCCGGAATCAGCTATAGCGCTATCGTTTTGAGTTGAAGCGCTGGTTCTGGTCGTCCCGGCGCAGGCCGGGACCCATCATCCCGGTCGATATTTTGAAACCGTGGATTTTTGAATCTTCTTGCAAAGGCTGATGGTTTGGATCGCGGCCTGCGCCGGGACGACGAATAACCTAGAGCTTTTCATCTAAAAGAGTCGCGCTGGGTCGCAGCGCGACGCCATGATTCAATCTGAACGAAATGCTCTGGTCGCAGCCATCGCCGCGGCGGACGCTTCGTCGCGGTCCCGCGATCACACGCTGGAATGGCGCACGATCGGATGGAGGCGCTTGCGCCGGCGCTCCTTGAGCTCGCGCCAGATGTCGCCCTGCAAGTCGTCGAGCGCCGCCGCATTCGGGCAGAAGGCGTGATAGTTCGCGCGCGCGGTGCCGGCCGCCAGTTCGAGACGGCAGCGCTGAAGGGTCTTGCATTCGGAGCAGGGCACGCTCATGCGCAGCCGCGCCGCATGGTGCAATTTGAGATCCGGCACGTCGAGGCCGAGCGCGGCGAGCATCTGATAGAGCTCGTCGGCGCGGCGCTCGCGATAGCTCATGAGGCGCGCGAGAAAGTCCTCCGGCAATCCGATCTCGGCAGCGAGCTCGGCGCGCTGCCGTCGCTCAAGGGCTCTCTGTTCCCGCCGGGCCCGCCATCGCGCGTACCACTGCATCATCATCGCCGTGTCCACGATCTCATCTATAAGTTTTACTGATGACACATTTCAGGACACTGCACCTTGATCTGGCGCAATCAACCACGCTGCGGACAGGAGGCGGGTGGGGGTGCGGCAACGTGTGACCGGCCGGTTTGACGGGATCTTGATCCGTCGCAACGACCGCTCCCGGCAAATCATCGATGTTGCGGTCAGACGGAGGTGATTGCCATGTCCATCTGGGCGGGAATCCTGATTGTTGCGGCGGCAGTGGCGCTGCTGGTCGTCAGCGCGCGGATCTGGGCCGGCCTGCCGGCGCCCGCGCCGAAGCTCGGCCTCAACAAGCCGAAATGGCGTGCGTTCTAACGCAGTTATGGTTTTGATGAAATCAAGACTCGTCCTGCGCGGACTGGATTCACGCATCCACGACTTTGCGACAAAAGAGCAAGAAAGACGTGGATGGCCGGGACAAGCCCGGCCATGACGAAAACGCGCGTTACAATGAGGTCTCGGCTCTGCGTGAGCCTCACGCGTCCATGTTGCGCAGGCACTGGCGGTTGCGCAGCGCCACCTGACGTGCGCCGGTCAGTCCGAGTACGCCCTGGCTCTGCAACTGCGAGAAGGTGCGCGACACGGTCTCCAGCGTCAGGCCGAGATAGTCCGCGATGTCGCGACGGGTCATCGGCAGCGCCATCATGCCGGCCACGGTGAGGCGG
Organism: Afipia sp. 64-13; assembly: GCA_001897755.1. Classification (GTDB taxonomy): domain Bacteria; phylum Pseudomonadota; class Alphaproteobacteria; order Rhizobiales; family Xanthobacteraceae; genus Afipia. The sequence continues at coordinate 197,318 of MKUJ01000009.1, read as the reverse complement.
CGGTCCATTTCCAGAAGGAAGGTCGCGACCTTTTCCATCGCGGTCTTGCGGCCGAGCAGCAGCATGTGGTCCTCGGCATGGCGCAGATGGCCCGCGGTCAGCGACCACAGATGCAGCGCAACCTGCACGTCGACCTCGGCGGCCTGTTCCAGGCTGCTGCGCTTGGCGAGGCGGATGGTGGTGTCGACGATGGCTTCGGCGGTCAGGCGGCAGGTCGGGCTGGATTCGAGGCCGAACACGTCGCCGGGCAGATGGAAGGAGTCGATCTGGCGGCGGCCGTCCGACAGCAGCTTGTAGGTGCGCACCGCGCCCTTCACCACCTGATAGACGTATTCCGAAGGCTCGCCTTCGCCGTAGATTTCCTCGTCCTTGCGGTAGCAGAAATCGGTACCGACCATGCCGGCCCGTCCGAGGATCGCGCCGAACTTGTCGGTGGCGAGGGCGGGAGCGGTGCACTTGCCCGCGATGGAACCAAGCGGGGGGAGGGCGGGAGCGATGGTGCTGGTGGAAGGTGCGAGCATGTGCCGTCTCCTGTGCTTCGGACGGCGGGACTGTGCTCCAATTTTTTCGAGGGCGGTATTTGGCCACATGCCTTAAGGGAGGCCCCCTAAGGGGTTTACCGGAGGTCGCCCGGACGCCGGCCAAGGTCGGGCCGGATGTAGAAAAAGCCAGGGGCAGAGGCCGGGTGTCAGGAGCCGGGCGTCAGAGGCCGAGCGTCGGACCTTCGATCGCCTGCAAAATGTGGGAGACGAGGCTTTCCTCCAGATGCGGCTTGCGCAGAACGTGATGCAGGCCGGCCGCTTCGGCCCTTTTCTCGATGTTTTCGTCCTGATAGCCGGTGATCAGGATGATCGGGGTGGTGATGTCCTGATCGCGCAGATGCAGGGCGAGATCGATGCCGTTCATCGCCGGCATCTTGTAGTCGATCACGAAACAGTCGGCGTGCCGCGGCGTATTGCGGTCGAGCAACGCGGTCGGCGTGCGGAAGGTCAGCACCTCGAAGCCCTCGGCCTCGAGCAAAAAGCGCAACGAGCCGAGCACGTCGGGATCGTCATCGATCACGTAGATCGTCGATTTGTAAATCGGTGAGCTCATGGACGCTTCGGGATGTTCGGCTGCACAAACATCGGGCGAAACTAGAGGTTTTCGCCGCCGAGGCGTTGACCTGGGTCAATCCTTGAGCAGTCCTCCACGCACGGCGAGCCGCACCAGTTCTGAAATACTTCCAGCCTGCATCTTGGTCATCACGTTGGCGCGGTAGACCTCGATGGTGCGCGGGCTGATATCGTATTCGCGCGCGATCAGTTTGTTGGACAGGCCGGCGGCCAGCCCTTCCATCACCTGACGCTCGCGCGGCGACAGGCTGGCGATCCGTGCCGCGATGTCCGCGGTCACCGCCTCGTCCTCGTGCCGGTCCGCCGCCTTGCTCAGCGCCGCCTTCACGGTGCCGATCAGCCGCTCGTCCTCGAACGGCTTTTCGAGGAAATCGATGGCGCCGAGCTTCATCGCCTCGACCGCGAGCGGGATGTCGCCATGACCGGTCATGATGATGATCGGCAGCGTCTTGTTGTCGTTCTTCAGCCGTTTCAGCAGTTCGAGGCCGTCGAGGCCGGGCATCCGTACGTCGGACACCACGCAGCCGACGCCGAGATCGGGCAGGGCGTCGAGAAAGCTGATTGCCGAGTCGAACAGCTTGACGCGGAAGCCGGCCGCATCGAGCAGGAAATCCAGCGAGTCCCGCATCGCGGGATCGTCATCGATGACATACACGGTGGGTTCAGGTGGCATCGCTCAACTCTTCGCTCGTCGCCGCCGGCAGCGTGAAGCGGAATGTCGCGCCGCCGGAGGCATTGGTTTCGGCCCACATCCGCCCGCCATGGGCTTCGACGATGGTCCGGCTGATCGAAAGACCGACGCCCATGCCGGTCTCCTTGGTGGTGAAGAAGGTCTGGAACAGATTGGCCTCGTTCTCCTTGCCGATGCCGTGGCCGGTGTCGGAGACCGAAATCTCGATCATGTCGTCGGCGACCTTGACGTTGGTCACGACCAGGGTGCGCTGCTCCGAGTGCGCCATCGCCTCCAGCGCGTTGCGGAACAGATTGACCAGCACCTGCTGGATCTGCACACGATCGACCAGCACGAGGTCGTGATCCGGATCGAGGTTGAAGTGCAGCGACACGCCCTGTTCGCGTGCGCCGGTGAAGCCGAGCGCGCCGGCTTCCTCGATCAGCTTGGAGATGCGCTCGACGCGCTTTTCGGATTCGCCGCGCGAGACGAAATCGCGCAGCCGCCGGATGATCTGGCCGGCGCGCAGCGCCTGTTCGGCGGCGCGGTCCATCGCCGATTCGATCTTCTGCCGGGCGGGATCGTCGTTTTCGGCGGCGAGCAGGCGGCGGCAGCCCTTCATGTAGTTGCTGATCGCAGCGAGCGGCTGGTTGAGCTCGTGGGCAAGCGCGGAGGCCATCTCGCCCATCGCGGTGAGACGCGAGACGTGGACCAGTTCGGACTGCAACTCCTGCACCCGCGCCTGGGTCTGCTGGTATTCGGTGAGGTCGCGCACGAAGCCGGTGAAATAGGGCTCGCCGCCGGAGCGGGTTTCGCCGATCGCCAGATGCATCGGGAAGATGGTGCCGTCCTTGCGCTTGCCGGAGACGATGCGGCCGATGCCGATGATGTGGCGCTCGCCGGTGCGCAGATAGCGCTCCATGTAGCCGTCGTGACGCCCGCTGTCGGGCTGCGGCATCAGGATGCTGACATTCTGGCCGATCGCCTCCTGCTCGGTGTAGCCGAACTGGCGCACCGCGGCGCTGGAGAAGAACTGCATGACGCCGCGCCCGTCGATCACGATCATGGCGTCGGGAATGGTGTCGAGGATCGAGCGCAGATGGCCCTCGCGGGTGCGCAGCGCCTCCTCGAGTTGCTTCTGCTCGTCGATGTCGATGACGATGCCGCACAGATGCGGGACGCCGTCGGCGCCGGTGACGAGGCTGGAGCGCGCGCGCAGCCAGTGCGCCGGTCCGCGCGGCGAGGCGATGCGGTACTGCAGATCGAAATTGCGCCCCCCGGTGACGACGCGCTCGATCGCCTGCTCGGTGCGCGTCCGATCCATCGGGGCGAGCAGCGACATGAAAAGCGGATAATCGATGTTCTGGCCGGGCGGCAGCCCGAACAGCCGGCGGGTGACCGGCGACCAGATCAGTTCGCGGGTGGACAGATTGAGATCCCAGGTGCCGATACCGGAGCCCTCGATGCCCAGCCGCAGGCGGTCATCGTAGGAATAGTCGTCGGACGTGGACGAAGGCGTGCGGGTCACGGGCCTGAATATTCTCGCCGGCTGTTGCGGGGCCTGTTCTACAACAACTGGCCCGGAGGACAAACCCGGTTCGGCGGCCGCCAATTGCCGCGCCGGTCTGTCATGCGATGCGCTCACCGCGGCGGCTTGACCGAGCGGTCGTTGCCGGGCGCGGTCACCACCACGGTCGCGGTCATGCCGGCGCTGAGGGTGATCCCGTCCGGAATCCGGTCGATGGCGATGCGCACCGGAATGCGCTGGGCGAGGCGGACCCAGCTGAAGGTCGGGTTGACGTTGGCGATCAGGTCGTTGCCGATGGCGTTGTCGCGATCGGTGATGGCGCGGGCGACGCTCTGGACATGGCCCTGCAGCGGCGCGCTGAAGCCGAGCAGCCGGATCGATGCCGGATCGCCGATCTTGATGCTGCGCAGCTTGGTTTCCTCGAAATAGCCGGCGACGTAATAGGAATCGCTGTCGACCACCGCGACCATGGCATGGCCGGCGGTGGCGTAGTCGCCGCGATCCACCAGAAGATTGGTGACGTGGCCGTTGACCGGCGCGCGCACTTCGGTGCGGACGAGGTTGAGCTTGGCGACGCCGAGGGCCGCGACTGCCTGATCGTAATTCGCCTGCGCCGCCAGCGCCGCGCTGCGGGCCTGATTGAGCGCCTCCGCCGAGATCGAGGCCGAACTCAGATGCTCGCGCCGGTCCTGCTCTTCCTTGCGCTGGTCGAGCACGCTTTTCGCGCCGGCGAGCGCGGCCTCGGCCGCCGCCAGCGCAAGCCGGTAGCGCGCCGGATCGATCGTGAACAGCACGTCGCCGAGCTTCACCTCCTGATTGTCCTTGACGCGGATGTCGATCACCGCGCCCGCGACGTCCGGCGCCACCATCACCACATTGGCGCGCACCCGGCCGTCGCGGGTCCATGGGCTTTCCTCGTAGACCCGCCACAGGTACCAGCCGGCGATGCTGGCGATGAGCACCGCGGTGACGGTGACGAGAACGCGAAGGATCGACATTTTGCTTGGCATGAGAGGTCCCGGCGTCACAACATCAAAGCGACGAACGCGCTCAGTACGATCACGAACAGCGCGGTGTTGAACAAAGGCGGATGCCAAATGAAGCGGTAGGCGCCGGCCTGCTGCAACAGATAGCGCAGGGCATACCACGCCAGCGCCGCGACGAGGAAATAGCCGAGCAGCGGCGGCAGGAACACGCCATCGAGACTGATTTCCTTGATCATGTCGGCACCGGATCGGATTCGGTCGCGGCGACGGGATCATCCGCCGGGACGAGGCCGAAGAACGCGGCATGCTGCGCGAGGGTCATCTCGATACTATAGAGCGCTTCGGCGCTCTGGGTCAGCAAAGTGTCCTCGTCGAGCGTAAGGATGCGCTCGCGCGCCGCGCGCAAAACCGGCAGCGGCATGCCGCCCGCATTATGCCGTGCCAGGCGCTCGAAGTGATCCGCCAGAGCTTCCAGCGCGCTGGCGACGGCGGCATCGGGGATGGCGGGCAGGCTGGCGCGGAAGCTCTTGAGCGCAAGGATGTTGAGGCCGATGCGCAGGGCGCCGAGGCCGCCCTGCATGGCGGCGCGCTGTTCGCCGATCATCGGATCGAGCCGCACGAACAGCGCGTTGATGCGGTCGAACATTCGGCTCTCGAAGGTGGTGCGCTGGTCGAAGGTGGCGTTGCCCGCCGCGATCTGCGCCAGATCGCGCATCATGCCGCGCGTCAGGCGCTGCACCGCCCATTCGGCGCTGAGCGGACGCAGCAGCCGCAGCGCCACCGCGCCGATGCCGATGCCGACCAGATAGCCGATGAAGCTGTTGATGAAGGTGGCGAAGTCGTAGTTCATCTCGTTGGAGACGCCGATCAGCGCACCGCCGTTGAGAATCAGCGGCAGCGCATAGCCGATGGCGGAGGGCACGGCCAGGAACAGGCCGCTGACCAGATAGAACGGCGCGAGCGCGACGACCAGCGCCGGAAAGGTGTTGAGGGTCGGCAGCACGCCGAACAGATAGACCGCCGCGATCGCGCCGCCGACCACGCTCATCTTCAGGAAGATCATGGTGGCGGCGGTGGGGTCGTCGCGCGCGCCCATGATGGCGCAGACGATGCCGGCGAAGGTCACCGCGGTCGGGCCGTTCGGCCAGGCGGTCGCGATCCAGAACACGCTGGCGATCAGCACCGTCGCGGCTGCGATGCCGCCGGCGATCAGGGCGAACTGGATGTCGCGATAGGGAAGCTGCGCCGGTGCCGGGGTCGATTGCAGCGGATGAAAGCCGCTGGTCATATGCATGCGCAACAGCACGGTCTCGTGCCATAGCACGATGGTGTCGCGCAGCCGCAGCAGGATCGAGCGCGCCAGGAACGCGCGCGGATCGGCGCGAAGATCGTGTTGCGAGGGCAGATGGCGGGCGATGTCGGCCGCGAGGCGCTCGCGTTCCGCAGCCGAGTCGGATGTGAGGCCGAATTGCGCATCGGCGGCGGAGGCGGCGATATGGGTCGCGGCCCGCTCCAGCAGCGGGCGCAGCCGCGACGCGGTGGCCGGCTGCGTGCGGGTGAGCAGGGCGAAGCGGTCGTAGATCGACACCAGCAGTGCCAGCAGCGAGAGCAGCTTGCCCTGATATTGCCGAATCGGACGGTCGATCGCCCGGATTTCGGGCGTGTCGAGAATGGCGAAGGTGCGCAGCGAATCCAGCGCGACCACCGAGGAGATCACCTGACGGCGGTCGACGAGGCCCTTGGCTTCGCCCTCCTGACCGCGCAGCGCGTCGCCGACCCAGCGCGCCATGGTCGGCAGCGTGGCGTCGAGCGCCTTGCGGAGCGTATCGCCGGCGCGCTGCGGGAACACGACGTGATGGATCAGCGTGCCGCAACCGATGCCGAGCATGATCTCGAGGCAGCGCGCCACCGCGAAATCGAACGCGGTGTCCGGCGCCAGCACGGCGGGCAGGCCGATGATCGCCGCCGAATAACCCGACAGCATGCCGGCATAGGCCTGCGGCGCGTCGCGCAGATAGATCGAGACGAACACGCCGAGCCCGATCCACAGCGCCAGCACAAGGCAGAACAGCTCGCGCGAGTTCGAGAACAGCGCCACGAACACCAGCGACATCGTCGCCCCGATCAGGGTGCCGAGCACGCGGTAGATCGATTTCGCCAGCACCATGCCGGCGAGCGGCTGCGAGACGATATAGACGGTGGTGACGCTCCAGCTCGGCTGCGACAAATTGAGATGGAACGCGATGTACAGCGCCAGCATCGCGGCGACGAAGGTCTTGATCGAGAACAGGCCTTCGCGCCAGGTCAGTTGTCGGGCGATGCGCAGCATGGAAAGCGTGGGTTCCCTTTGGGCCGCCACTCTAGCACCGCAGCCGGATTTGCCGATAGCGATCCGCCCGTGTTCCCGCAACGGCGATGCTTGCTTGCGGCGCGGGAGCGGCGCAAAAAAAAGGCGCGGACTTTGAGGTCCGCGCCGCAGGTGCCTCTCTTGGGAGAGGAGGAGCGGCATGCCCGTCGAGGGCAGGCCGGCACCGGGACTCATCTGGCCAATTTGACGTGACCCATTTTACTTGGCCGTATTGCACCAGTCGTAGATGCTGAGCGCCATCACCTTGATCGCGGTGATGTAATCCTCGATCGAGACGTATTCGTCGTCGGAGTGCATCACGGCGGTCGAGCCGGGTCCGAAGATCACGGTCGGCGTATCGGCGTACAGATTGAGGAAGCGGGTGTCGGCCGCGCCCTGACGTCCGCTGATCTCCGGTTGCTTGCCGGTGATTTCGGTGTAGGTCCGCGACACCGTCTGCACGATCGAGTGATCGCGCGGAATCTCGGAGGCCTGCGCGTCGTAGCCGACGAAGCGCACCTTCGGCGGATGATCCTTCATCCACGGATCGGCCGCCGCGACGCGCGCGATCTGATCGACCAGGCTCTGCTTGACGCCCTCGTGGTCCTCGCTCGGCACGGTGCCGATCGAGCCCTTGAGCAGCGCCGTCGCCGGGAAGGCGCTCGGATAGTTGCCGGCCTGGAAGCTGCCGATGATGCAGGGCAGCGAATCCAGCGGCTTCGGATACAGCGGGTGGCGCACGGTGGCGACACGGTGATCCTCGAGCTCCTGCACGGCCTTGACGATCTTGTAGCCGAGCTCGATGGCGCTGACGCCGAGATAGCGCTGCTGGATGCCGGCGGGTTTGCCCTGGATTTCGATTTCGAACCAGATGCGGCCGATGCAGGCGGGCTGCACGGCAAGGTCGCTGGTCTCGCCGGAAATGCCGGCGTCCGCCTTGTAGCCGCGGGCGACGGTGTCGAGCGTGCCGTGGCCGCTGACTTCCTCGTCGATCACGATGTTGATGAGCACGTCGCCCTTCGGCGTGAGGCCGAGCTCCTTGAGGAATTCCACCGCGAGGATGTGGCTGGCGACGCCGCTTTTCATGTCGCAGGAGCCGCGGCCGTAGATGCGGCCGTCCTTGATCTGCGCCGACCACGGATCGTCGCTCCAGCCCGCGCCGTCGCCGACCGGGATGACGTCGGTATGGCCGTTGAGCAGCAGCGACTTGCCGCCGCCGGTGCCCTTCAGCGTGGCGACGATGTTGGGCCGACCCTCATAGCCGCGATCCACCGGACGATAGCCCGGGTGCTTCTTCAGCTCTTCCCAGTCGGTTTCCCACATATCGACCTTGAGGCCGATCTTGCTCAGGTAGTTGTTGAGGAATTTCTGGATGGCGGCCTCGTCGCCGGTGACGCTCGGAATGCGCACCATGTCGCGCAGGAATTCGATCGCCTTGTCGCGATTCTTGTCGATGGCGTCGAGGATCTTTTGACGGTTGGTATCGGTCATGTGGCGCGGCCCCGGGCTGGTGTGTTTGTGTGCCGCGGCGGAGCTTGCCCCTGCTGCGGACAGGGCTCGGACCATATCATACTATAATAGGAATGATAGTATCACGATGACGATAATTTCGTGGGGAATCGCTCAGCGCTCCGGTGTCGCACGGAGGCGGCGTACGCTTCGTTCCAGCACGCGTCGCGCGGCGATGCGCGCCTGTCGCTCGTCGCAGGCGGCGATCGCCTCGTAGATATCGCAATGATCCTTGTAGACCGTCGCCTGGGTGGCCGGCTTTCTGGCCGAATTGGCGCGCGCGGTGGCGATCGATTCCTTCAGATGCGGCTGCAGGAACTCGACGAAGGAGACAATCAGCGGATTTTGCGTTGCCTCGGCGATCGAGCGATGGAAGGCGAGGTCGGAGGTCAGCGCCTGCTCGAAGCTATTCTTGGATGGCTCCATCTGCTTGAGATGTTTCTGCATTTGCTTCAGGTCGCGCGACGTGCGCCGCATGGCGGCGAGTCCGGCTGCCTGCACCTCGACGCCCATGCGCAGTTCGAAGATATGAGACAGGGCGTTCGGCGAGCCCGCCGGCGCAAGGCGGAACGGCCGCGCCTTGGCATCGTTCTCGACGAACACGCCCTTGCCCTGGCGCGAGGCGATCAGCCCGTCGGATTTCAGCCGCGACAGCGCCTCCCGGACCACGGTGATGCTGACGCCGAAGGACTGGCTGAGATCCTTGCCGGCCGGAAGCTGCATGCCCGGCTCGTATTTGCCGCCGATGATGTCCTGCCGCAGCATCGCGGTGATGCGATCCGTCAGGTTTTCGGAAGGGGCGCTAGGCTGAACCTGTCTGTACGTCATGGCGGTACCGCGGTCTTATCTTGGAGTGCGAGGCTCGAACGGGACGAGGCCCTGCGGAAAGACAGTGTGCCGTATCGCGGCCATGGTGTCTGTCAATCCGCGCCCGGAAAAATCATGTTGTGTGCCGGGATGTCCGCAAAATAACCTGTCGCCGCCGCCTGTGAGCCGAAAGCCGCCATATGCAAACCCCCGCAACGTCGTTCTGGCATTTTTCGCTGTCATTTTACGCCGCGCCATCGGTCGCCGAGACTTGTCTCGATCTGCAGGATCGGCTGGGGATGGACGTCAATCTGGTGCTCTATCTGCTCTGGCGAGCGCATTGCGGGCGGCGCTTGAGTGCCGACGATATAACCAGTGTGATCGATTTGATCGCGGCTTGGCAAGAGAACGTTGTCCGGCCGCTGCGCGGCGTGCGCCGCTTTCTCAAGACTCCGGATACGGCGTGGCCTGCCGCCGATGTCGAGCAACTTCGCCAGCGCATCAAGGCGCAGGAGCTGGAGGCCGAGCGGCTGCAGCACATCACGATGCAATCCGCGCTCGGCGATCTCGGTGCGCCGGAGGCTGCGGACGCCGCCGCGACATTCGGTCTTAAAACCTATGCGCAAATTTTGGGCAGCGAGTTTCCCGATCATCATCTCGTTACGCTGCTGCGCTCCCTTCCGCGCGTCTCGTAAGCATCTCCTGATTTCATTGGTTTTCCTGCGCGCTCGCCACAACGCGGGATATCATCTTGCCACGCCGCGGCGGCGATTTGTGTTTGCACTGCGATACCGATGCTTTGCGCAAACTGGCGCAAATAAGCAAGAATTTTGAGCGGCCATCTGCTTGTCGTCCTCAACTTAGCATATAAGCTGAAGACATGAGGATGAAAAGACGGAGGCGGCGCTTGGCGGAGACAATTAAAGCCTGCGTGGATTCATCGAGAGTACGGAAAGGGCGAATCCGAAGAGTTCTCAGGATCAGTGAGCCGGTCAACCAGCAACTGAAGATGACCTCGACGATCTTCGAACGCGATCGTCTCTACAAGTCGCGCTCGATCTGTTCGGCCTGAAGAACGACATGGTGCGGCGCTGGGCGAGGAGATCGGGATCGGTTCATAAAGCGAGCCGGATCTGATTTTTCCTTCGTCATCGCGGCCTTTCGTTGTATGAACGGCCTGATCGACTGCCGCGGCCGCCCGGATCAATCATGACGGTTGGTTCGCTTCAGGTTGCCGCCGGTGTCATTCGCATTCACTTGAAGATATTTTTCATGGCCTCCAAACTTCTCAAATCATACGACAGGAGCAGGGTTCCGCTTTACATCCAGGTTGCCTCGATCATGCGGCACCGGATTCAGTCGGGACAATGGAGTCCGGGGCAGAAGATCTCCACCCTCGAGGAGCTGGAACGCGAGTTCGAGGTGGCGCGCGTCACCGTGCGTCAGGCGGTCGAAGTGCTGAACGAGGAGGGGCTGCTCGACGTCCGTCAGGGGCGCGGGACCTTCGTGTCGAAACACACCCAGGACCGCCACTGGCTGCAGCTTGCGACGAGCTGGAGCAGCCTCGTGGCGTCGCTGGAAGATAACGTCCCCGAGACCATCACGGTGGAGAAGAACTGTCCGCCGCCGCAGCTCGAAGATGGCGACGGCCAGCTCGCACCCGAATATGTCCGGCTGTGCAGCGTGCAGTATCGCAACGACGAGCCCTATTCGGTGGTGCATCTGCATCTGGCGCGCTATATTTTCGACAAGAACGCCAAGCGGTTCATGGTCGCCGCGGCGTTGCCGACCATCGATGCGATGGACGACATCCTGCTCGGCGAAGCGCATGAGACCCTGGTGGTCGGCAGCGCCGATCCCGAGATCGCCGATCTGATGAAAATCCCGCTCGGATCGCCGACCATGCAGTGCCGCTGCATCGTGACCGACGACAGGGACATTGCGATCTACGTTGCCGACATCATCTATCGGAGCGACTGCATCAAGTTGCGGATCGATCTGTTGGGCGCCAAGGCCGATCGCAAGAAGCGGGCCGATGGTGAGTCTGCTCCCGTGAAGCTCATGGGACGCAAGTCCCGCAAGGCGCATTGAGGTTCGGACTTAAGGCTTCGGAACGCCGCATTGCGGCGGTTTTTTGGCTTTCGACAGTTCGGTCGAAACGAACTCTTGCTATCATCCTAAAAATAGGATGAATTCCCGGAAGTGATATTCGGCGGGAGCGCGACATGGCGGGCCAGGGCATCGGCGTAAGTCTTCTGCGCAAGGAGGACGACCGTCTTCTGCGCGGGCGTGGCGAGTTTGTCGGCGACATTCGCTTGCCCGGCATGCGCGATGTCGCCTTCGTCCGCAGCCCGCTCGCGCATGCGCGTATTCGCGCCATCCGCATTCCGCCGCAATACAGGGATTCCGTTTTCGTCGCCGCCGATCTCAAGGACGTCAAGCCGATCCGCGCGGTGTCGGGGCTAACGGGCTTCAAGGCCTCAGATCAGCCGATCCTCGCCTCCGACAAGGTGCGTCAGGTCGGCGAACTGATCGCGATGTGTGTGGCCGACACCAGGGCGGAGGCCGAGGACATCGCCGCCGCGGTCGAGGTCGATTTCGAGGAACTGCCGGCGGTTCACGACATGCTGCTGGCAAGGCAGCCCGGCTCGGCGTTGTTGCACGAGCACTGGGGCGACAACGTCTTTCTGGAGACGTTCGTCGACGTCAACATGGAGGCGGCCTACGACGCCCCGATCAAGATCAGCCGCGAAATCTCCACGGCCCGGCAATGCATGGCGCCGATGGAAGGGCGGGGCACGGTCGCGGTGTGGCACAACCGCATGGAGCAGCTCGTGCTCCACACCGGCAGCCAGTTGCCGCATATCGTGCGCAACGGCCTCGCCGAATGCCTCGGGCTCGAACAGGTCCAGGTGCGGATCGTCTCGCCGGATGTCGGCGGCGGCTTCGGCTACAAGGGCATTCTGCTCACCGAGGATGTCTGCCTCGGCTGGCTCGCGATGCATCGCGGCCATCCGGTGCGCTGGCTGGAGGATCGCCGCGAGCATCTGACCGCGGGCGCCAATTGCCGCGAGCATCACTACAAGATCACGGTCTATGCCGACCGCGACGGCAAGCTGCGCGGGGTCGAATGCGAGGCGACGGTCGATTCCGGCGCGTATTCGTCCTATCCGTTCTCCGCCTGCCTCGAAGCCGCGCAGGTCGCGAGTATTCTGCCGGGCCCTTACGACTTTCCGTCCTATCGCTGTCGGACCTGGTCGGTTGCGACCAACAAATGTCCGATTCTGCCCTATCGCGGCGTCGCCCGCACCGGCGTGTGCTACGCCATCGAACTGATGATGGACGCCATCGCGCGCGAGACCGGGCTCGAGCCTTACGAGGTGCGCCTGCGCAATCTGGTGCGTCCCGAGCAGATGCCGTTCGACAATATCACCCGCAAGCATTTCGACAGCGGCGACTATCCGGAATCGCTGCGTCAGGCGCTGGCGAAGATCGATCTGCCGGCGCTCCGCGAGCGGCAGAAGAATCCGGAGCCGGACGGGCGGCTGATCGGTGTCGGTCTTTCCGTCTATTGCGAGCAGGGCGCGCACGGCACCTCGGTCTATGCCGGCTGGGGCATTCCGATGGTGCCGGGCCATGAGCAGGCGACGGCGCGGATGACGCCGGACGGCGGGCTGGAACTGCGGGTCGGCGTTCATTCCCATGGCCAGGGCATGGAGACCACGCTGCCGCAGGTCGCGCACGAGATTCTCGGCATCGATGTCGCCAGGATCAAGCTGGTGCATGGCGACACCGAATACACGCCGTATTCCACCGGAAGCTGGGGCTCGCGCTGCGCGGTGATGGCGGGCGGCGCGGTGGCGACGGCGTCGCAGGAGATCGCCCGGCTCGCCAAGGCGATCGGCGCGCATCTGCTGCAGACCGATGTCGCGCATGTCGAGCTTGTGGATGGTGCGGTGGTCGGTCCCTCCAGCAGCGTGACGCTGCAGGAGATCGCGCACACCTGGTATCGGCGCCCGCAGGACCTGCCGCCGTCGGTCGATCCGCGCGGCCTCGAAGTGACGATCGGCTACAAGCCGGTGCGCGATTCCGGGACGTTCAGCTACGCGACGCATGTCGCCGTCGTCGCCGTCGATCCGGAGATGGGCGACATCGAGATTCTCGACTACGTCATCGTCGAGGACGGCGGCAAGCTGATCAATCCGATGGTGGTGGATGGCCAGATCTATGGCGGTCTCGCGCAGGGCATCGGCACCGCGCTCTATGAGGAAATGAATTTCGACGCCTCCGGCCAGCCGCTGGCATCGACCTTCGCCGATTATTTGTTGCCCGGCCCGACCGAAGTGCCGGCGCCGCGGCTCGGCCATATGGAGACGCTGGCGCCCTACACGCAGTTCGGCGTCAAGGGGCTCGGCGAGGGCGGGGCGATCGCACCGCCCGGCGCGATCGGCAACGCGGTGAACGATGCGCTCAAGTCGTTCGGCGTCGAACTGCTGCATTCGCCGATGACGCCGCGCCGGGTGCTCGAAGCCATCGAGGAAGCGAAAAACAACAAGCGTGCGCAGGCCGCCGAGGGAGTGTCGGCGTGAAACCGGTCAATTTCGATTACGCCCGTCCGGGCGACGTTGCCGCGGCCATCAAGCTGATCGCCGACGACAGCCTGATGGTGAAGATCATGGCGGGCAGCCAGTCGCTCGGCCCGATGCTGAACATGCGTCTGGTGCAGCCGGACCTGCTGGTCGATATCACCGGCATCGAGGAGCTGCGCCGTTTCGAGGATCGCGGCGAGGAGATCGTGCTCGGCGCGTGCATCACCCACGCCGATATCGAGGATCGCCGCGTGCCCGATGTGACGCGCGGCGCGTTGCCCGCGGTAGCGAAGGGCATCGCCTATCGCGCGGTGCGCAATCGCGGCACCATCGGCGGCAGTCTCACCCATGCCGATCCGTCCGCCGACTGGCATTCGATCATGGCGGCGGTCGGCGCCAAGGTGGTGCTGCGCGGACCGGGCGGCGAACGGGTCATCCCGGTCGAGGATTATATGCTCGGCGCGCTCGAGGCCGATCTGCAGCCCGGCGAGATGCTGGTGGCGGTGCGCGTGCCGAAGCTGAGCGGCGCGGCGCGCTGGGGTTACTATAAAACCTGCCGCAAGACCGGCGAGTTCGCCCATGCCATCGGCGCGTTCCTGGCCGATCCGGAGCGCGGTGTCAGCCGCGTGGTGATCGGCGCCACCGAGACGCGGCCGATCGTCGTCGCCGAGGCCGGCAACATTATCGGCGACGGCCGCGCGGAGCGGATGGACGCCGCGTTCGACAGCAAGGCCGTCGACGAGGTGATCAAGGCCTCCGGCATGACCGACCCGATCGACAGACAGACTCACATCACCGCGTTGCGGCGGGCCCTCGAACAAGCGCAGTCAGCATGAGCACGGTCAATCTCATCGTCAACGGCAAGCCGGTCAGTGCCGACATCCAGCCGCGGACCCATCTCGCCGACTTCCTGCGCGAGACGCAGAATCTCACCGGCACCCATATCGGCTGCGAGCACGGCGTCTGCGGCGCCTGCACGCTTTTGGTGGATGGCGTGCCGACGCGCTCCTGCATCACCTTCGCAGTCGCCTGCCAGCAGGCCGAGGTGACCACGATCGAGGGGCTCGACGATGACGAGATCGCGCGCGAATTGCGTGCGGCGTTTTCCGCCGAGCACGGGCTGCAATGCGGCTATTGCACGCCAGGCATGATCGTCTCGGCGCGCGACGTGGTGCTGCGTCTGGACGCGCCGTCCGAGCACGACATCCGCGTCGCGATGAGCGGCAATCTGTGCCGCTGCACCGGCTATGTCGGCATCACCCGCGCGATCCAGCGGGTCATCGAAGCGCGCCGCGCCCGTGGCATCGCCGCCGTTCCGAACGGCAACCGCACGTCGCTCGGCCCGTCCGGCTCGGGTCATGCCGTGCCGGTCGCCGCCACCGCGACGGCGCGTGCGGCGGTACCCGCCGCGACGAACAAGCCTGCCGCCGCGAAGGAAGCCGCCGCCGCGGCATCCGCCGCGCCGCGCAAGGACGCCAACTGGAAACCGCAGACCAACTTCACCCAGAGCTTCACGGTCTCGCATCCCGCCGATGTGGTGTGGGACTTCTTCGGCAACATTCCCGAGGTGGCTTCGTGTCTGCCCGGCGCCTCGCTCGCGGGCGATCCGGTGGACGGCCATGTCGAGGGGCAGATCAAGGTCAAGGTCGGGCCGATCTCGGCCGAATTCCAGGGCGTCGCCGATGTGGCGCGCGACGAGGCCACCCGCACCGGCACCATCGACGGCGCCGGCAAGGACAAGCGCAGCAATTCGGCGACCCGCGGCCTGATCGGCTACGCCGTCAAGCCGGGCGACAATCCCGACCAGACGCGAGTCGACGTCAATATCGGCTTCACGCTGACCGGCATGCTGGCGCAGTTCAGCCGTTCGGGACTGGTCGAGGACGTCGCCGGCCGGCTGATCGGCGCCTTCGTGCAGAACCTCGAAGCCAAGCTGTCGCATCAGGCGTCGGGCGGCAGCGGCGCGGCGCCGGTGGTCACGGAACTGGATGCCGGCTCGCTGGTGTTTTCGGTGATCATCTCGCGCTTCAAGATGTTATGGGCCAAGATCACCGGCCGGGCTTAACGTCCGGGGGAATCGCAGGACGTCCCGCAGATCGCAGTTGTATTAAGGTACTAATGATAGTACCTTTGCGACGAATGAGCCCGGAAACGGGCTGCGGCGGCGCCCCTGAAAGGACGATGAGGGCCGAATGTCGATGATGGTCAATCTGAATGCGGATATGGCGGAAGGCTTCGGCGCCTATGACATCGGCGACGACACCAGCATCCTGAAGATCATCAATTCCGCCAGCATCGCCTGCGGCTTTCATGCCGGCGATCCCCTGACCATGCGCAGGGTGGTCGCCGACGCCAAGCGCGAGGGCGTATCGGTCGGCGCGCATCCGGGCTTCAACGATCTGTGGGGCTTCGGCCGCCGCCGCATCGACATGCGGCCCGACGACCTCGAATACATGGTGGCCTATCAGATCGGCGCGCTGCAGGCGCTGGCGGCGTATTCGGCCGTCAAGGTGACGCATCTGAAGCCGCACGGCGCGCTCAACAACATGGCCGCCGAGAACAGCGATTACGCCATGGCGATCGGCCGCGCCATCAAGACGGTGGATCGCGACATCATCTACGTCGCGCTGGCGGGCTCGGAGATGGAGAAGGCCGGCCGCGCGCTCGGTCTCAAGGTCGCGCGCGAAGGTTTCTGCGATCGTCTCTACGAGGACGACGGCAATCTGACCTCGCGCAAGCTGGCCGGCGCGGTGATCAAGAATCCGGAAGTGGCGGCGAAGCAGGTGGTCGACATGGTCGTTCACCGCACCATCACCTCGCGGAGCGGCAAGACGATCCCCTGCAAGGTCGACACGCTCTGCGTCCATGGCGACGAGCCGACCGCGATCGCGCTGGCAAGGCATGTGCGCGAGGCGCTGGATCTGTCCGGCGTCAGGCTGGTGCCGCTGCCGGACATGACATTCGACTGATGATACTCCACTGATAGAACGGGAAGCAGAAAGAGCATGGCTGAGACATCGAAACCGATCATCGCGATCCTGGGCGGCACCGGCGACCTCGGCTCCGGACTGGCGAAGCGCTGGCTTGCCGCGGGCTATCAGGTGGTGATCGGCTCGCGCTCCGCCGAAAAGGCGCAGGCGTTCGCATCCGAACTCGGCGGCAGCGCCTCGGGCCAGAGCAATGCCGACGCCGCCAAGGCGGCCGACGTGATCGTGCTCGCCGTTCCGTTTTCGAACCACGAAGCCTCGCTGCTCGAGATCAAGGATGCGGCGCAGGGCAAGATCGTGGTCGATGCCGCGGTGCCGCTGGTGCCGCCGAAGGTTTCCACCGTGCAGTTGCCGCCGGAAGGTTCGGCGGCGCAGATCGCGCAGCAGCTGCTCGGCGAGGGCGTGCGCGTGGTCTCCGCGTTCCACAATGTCGGCGCGAGCAAGCTGCATGCCGGCGACCGCGCCGATTGCGACGTGCTGGTGTTCAGCAATGACAAGGAGGCGCGCGAACTGGTGATCGGGCTTGCCGATGTGGTCGCGACGCGCGGCGTCGATGGCGGCGTGCTGGCGAATTCGGCGGCGGCCGAGGCGCTGACCTCTATTCTCATCGGCATCAATCGCAAGTACAAGGTGCCCGGTGCCGGCATCCGGATCACCGGCCTGCCGTAACCTGCGTCGTGGATACATGATCAAGAGCGTCAGCTATCTCGCCGTTCCTGGAATTCCGCAGATCGAGCCCGGCGACGATCTCGCGGGCGTGATCGTCGATGCGGTCAAGGCGGTGGGGCTGACGCTCGAGGACGGCGACATCCTCGTTCTCGCCCAGAAGATCGTCTCCAAGGCGGAGGGGCGCTACGTCGCGCTCAAGGACGTGGTGCCATCCGGAAAGGCGCTGGAGATCGGCGCGCAGATCGAGAAGGATCCGCGATACGTCGAGGTGGTGCTGTCGGAATCGGTCGATGTGGTGCGGTCCTGGACCAACGTTCTGATCGTCACGCACCGCCTCGGCTACGTCATGGCCAATGCCGGCGTCGATCATTCCAACATCAGTCAGTCCGGCGATGGCGAGCGCGTGCTGCTGCTGCCGAAGGACCCCGACGGTTCGGCGGCCGCGCTGCGCGAGCGTCTCGGCAAGGCATTCGGCGCCCGCGTCGGCGTGATCATCAATGACAGTTTCGGCCGTCCCTGGCGCAATGGCGTGGTCGGCGTCGCGCTCGGCGCGGCCGGCGTGCCGGCGCTGATCGACATGATCGGCGCGCCGGACATGTTCGGCCGGCCGATGCAGGTGACCGAGATCGCCGCCGCCGACGAGATCGCGGCGGGCGCCTCGCTGGTGATGGGGCAGGCGGCCGAAGGCCTGCCGGTCGTGATCGTGCGCGGCCTTCGGTTCGATGCGCCGGAGCGGCCGGCATCGGCGCTGGTGCGCCCCCGCGACAAGGACAAATTCCGATGAGCGCGACCCGTCCGGCATCCTCCTGCGCGCCGCGCCTGGTGGCGCTGTGCGGCGGCGTCGGCGGCGCCAAGCTCGCGCTCGGGCTCGAACGCGCCTATGGCGGCGCGGTGAGCGTGGTGGTCAACACCGGCGACGATTTCGAACATCTCGGGCTGCATGTCTCGCCCGACATCGACACCGTGCTCTATACGCTGGGTGGCCGCAGCGATCTCGAACGCGGCTGGGGCCGCGCCGGCGACACCTGGCAGTTCATGAAGGCGCTGCACGAACTCGGCGGCGAGACCTGGTTTCAGCTCGGCGACCGCGATCTGGCGATGCATGTCGAGCGGACCCGCCAGTTGCGCGCCGGCATTTCGCTTACCGAATTCACCCGCAATGTCGCCGAGCGTTTCGGCATCGCCGCCACCATCCTGCCGATGTCGGACGAGCGGGTCGAGACCACGGTGATCACGCCGGCCGGCGCGCTGTCGTTCCAGCGCTACTTCGTCGAGAAACAGTGCATCCCGGTGGTGCGGCGGCTGGAATTCCGCGGTGCGGAGCGGGCGCGGATGTCGGATGCGGTCGCCGCGGCGCTGCGCAATCCGGGACTGGATGCGATCATCGTCTGTCCGTCCAATCCATATCTGAGCATCGATCCGATTCTCGCGGTGCCGGGGATGCGCGCCGCGCTGAAGGCAGCCGAGGTGCCGGTGATCGTCGTCTCGCCGCTGATCGGCGGTCAGGCGGTGAAGGGGCCGACCGCGAAGATCATGGCCGAGCTCGGCGTGCCCGCGGATTCGCGCGCGCTGGCCGCGCATTACGCCGGGCTGATCGACGGCATGGTGATCGATGAATCGGACCGCGCCGATGCAGCCGCGCTCGACATTCCGGTCTGTGTCGCGCCGACCTTGATGCGGACGCTGGAGGATCGCGTCCGGCTGGCGCGGACCTGCGCCGATTTCGCCATGCAACTGCGCGATCAGTCTGCGCGCGCCGAAGGAGCCGGCCGATGACCTTGCCGCGCGACAGCGAAGATCAGGTCTGGGCCGTGGTGCCGGCCAAGCGTTTCAGCCGCGCCAAGATGCGGCTCGCCTCGGTGCTGACACGCGCCGAACGGGCGCAGCTTGCGCAGGCGATGCTGCATGACGTGATGAGCGTGCTCAGCGCCGTCGATGAACTGGCCGGCATCGTCGTGGTCAGCGGCGATCCGTCGGTCGCGCGCGTGGCGCGGCCGTTCGGCGCGCGGCTGGTCACCGACATCGCCGAGACCGGCGTCAACGACGCGGTGCGCGAAGGCCTTCACGCGGTCGCCCGCGACAGTGATGCCGGCGCGATGGTCGTGCCCGGCGACGTGCCGTTCGCCACAGTGGCGGACGTGCAGAGCGTGCTTCGCGTAATGGTCGGCCAGCCGATGGTGCTGGTGCCGGCCTTGCGCGATGGCGGCACCAATTGTCTTGCGATGACCGATCCGTTCGCGATCGCGCCATGCTTCGGCGATGGCAGCTTTCACGCGCATCGGGCGGCCGCGCGCCGCGCCGGCATCGCTCCTGCGGTGTGTCATCTCGAGGGTCTCGGCCACGATGTGGACCGGCCCGACGATCTGGTGTCCGCGCCGCGACGGTTCGGATCGCGGACGTCGGCCTTGCTTGACGAACTCAATATCAACGCACGATTGGGACAGCCCGTCCTGCAAAGCCAGGGAGGGGCGATATGACCGCTTCATCGATGTTGCCGGATTTCTCGCCGGACCGCCGTCTGACCCGCCACGAAGCGCTGGCGCTGATCGACGCCGATCTCGCGACCCTGATGCAGGCCGCCGCCGCGCGGCGCGATCTCGCTCATGGCGATCAGGTCTCCTATTCGCGCAAGGTGTTCATTCCGCTGACGCAGCTTTGCCGCGACGTCTGCCACTACTGCACCTTCGCCCATCCGCCGCGCGCCGGCGAGAAGGCGTTCCTGTCGATCGACGAGATGGTCGCGATCGCCGAGGCGGGCAAGGCGGCCGGCTGCAAGGAGGCGCTGTTTACGCTCGGCGACAAGCCCGAACTGCGCTACCGCGTCGCGCGCGAGGAGCTTGAGGCGCTCGGCCATCCCACCACGCTGTCCTATCTCGCCGAAGCCGCGCGCGAAGTGTTCCGGCGTACCGGACTGCTGCCGCATATCAATCCCGGCCTGATGAGCGGCGAGGATATCGCCGCGCTGCGCCGGGTCTCGGTGTCGCAGGGCATCATGCTGGAGAGCGTGTCCGAGCGCTTGATGCAGAAGGGCGCGGCGCATCACGGCTCGCCCGACAAACAGCCCGCGGCGCGGATCGAGACCATTCGTCTTGCCGGCGAATATGCGGTGCCGTTCACCTCCGGCATTCTGATCGGCATCGGCGAGACGCGCGAGGAGCGCATCGACTCGCTGCTGGCGCTGCGCGATCTCAACGATCTCTACGGTCACCTTCAGGAGGTGATCGTGCAGAACTTCCGGCCCAAGCCCGGCACGCGGATGGCGGATGCCGCCGCGCCCGACCTTGACGATCATCTGTGGACTATCGCCGTCGCGCGGCTGATCTTCGAACCGGCGATGAACATTCAGGCGCCGCCCAATCTCAGCCCCGGCGCGCTCGGCCGTCTGGTCGCCGCCGGCATCAACGACTGGGGCGGCGTCTCTCCGGTGACGCCCGATCACGTCAATCCCGAAGCGCCGTGGCCGCATCTGCGCGTGCTGGACGCCGCGACCCGCGCCGCCGGCAAGACCCTGACCGAACGTCTCGCGATCTATCCGTCCTACGCGCAATATCCCGTGCGCTGGATCGATCAGGGTCTGCGCAAGGCGGTGTACGATCTGGTCGACGGCGAAGGCGCGCCGCGCATCGACGACTGGTGTCCGGGCAGCGTGACGGCTTTGCCGGCGCGTGAGGCCGCTCTGCTCGACAAGGCGCCGCAGGTCGTGGCGTCCTCGCGCATCGCGCCGGCGCTGGCGAAAGTGGAGCGCGGTATCGCGCTCGGCGAAAGCGAGATCGTGGAGTTGTTCCGCGCGCGCGGCGACGATTTCGCCGCGATCTGCCGCGCAGCGGACGATCTGCGCCGCCAGATGAACGGCGACACCGTGAGCTATGTCGTCACCCGCAACATCAACTACACCAACATCTGTTCGTTCAAGTGCCAGTTCTGCGCCTTCTCGAAAGGCAAGATGAGCGAGAACCTGCGCGGCAAGCCCTACGATCTCGCCATGGACGAGATCACGCGGCGGGTGAGCGAGGCGTGGGCACGCGGAGGATCCGAGGTCTGCATGCAGGGCGGCATCCATCCGTCCTACACCGGCGAGAAATATCTGGAGATCTGCCGCGCGGTGAAGGCGGCGGTGCCGCAGATGCATGTGCATGCGTTCTCGCCGCTCGAAATCCATCAGGGCGCGCAGACGCTCGGCGTGCCGGTCGGCGAATTCCTGTCGCGGCTCAAGGAGGCCGGGCTCGGCACCTTGCCGGGCACGGCGGCGGAAATTCTCGACGACGAGGTGCGCGACACGCTGTGCCACGACAAGATCCGCACCGACGAATGGCTGGACGTGATGCGCACCGCGCATCGGCTCGGCTTTCGCTCGACCTCGACCATCATGTTCGGACACATCGAGCGCTACGAGCACTGGGCGCGGCATCTGATCCGCATCCGCGATCTGCAGATCGAGACCGGCGGCTTCACCGAATTCGTGCCGCTGCCCTTCGTGCACATGGAAGCGCCGATCTATCTCAAGGGGCGCGCGCGGCGCGGGCCGACCTTCCGCGAAGTGATTCTGATGCATGCGGTGGCGCGGCTGGTGCTGCATCCGCACATCCCGAACATCCAGGCGTCCTGGGTCAAGCTCGGCGCCGAAGGCGTGCGGCGCTGCCTGTCGGCCGGCGTCAACGATCTCGGCGGTACTTTGATGGATGAGACCATCTCGCGCTCGGCCGGCGCTTCGCACGGGCAGGAGATGACGCCGCAGGCGATGGAGGCGATCATCTATGCCGCCGGCCGCGTGCCGCGCCAGCGCACCACGCTTTACGGCACTGCAGCGGCCGCCCTGCGGGATCGCGCGTTCGCCGCGGCCTCGGGCGCGTGGCAGGCGCCGGCCCAGGCGGCGCCCTGCCACTAGTTTATCGCGCGGGAAAACTCTCCGCCGCCCGCTCGACATCCTAAGATACTAATGATAGTATCTCTTAAGAGAGAGGGGGCTCGCGTGAGTTCTTCAGTGGTCCGTCCGGAAGTCGTCGACGTCGCGCAGCGCGATCGCGCTGCGGCGCGGGCGCGGGAACTCGGCGTGGTGATGCCGACTTTCACGCAACTGGCGCAGGCCGCCGGCATTCCGTCATCGCTCTCGGGCGTCGGTCCGGATCAGCCGGATCCGAAAAACCTCTGGCGTATCAACTGGTACAACGATCGTGACCGCAAGGCGCGGACGGATGTGCCGGGCTATTTCGTGCTGCCGCCGGAACTCACCGGCGTGAAGGCGCCGATCGTGGTGATGCTCGGCCGCCGCTTCCCGATGATCGGCGCGCACAAGGTGCTGCCGGCCTATTCGGCGCTGGCGGCGCAACTGGTGACGGGGCGGTTCGATCCCTCGCATCACCGCGCGGTGTGGCCCTCGACCGGAAATTATTGTCGCGGCGGTGTTGCCGTGTCGCGCATTCTCGGCTGCCGCGGCATCGCGGTGCTGCCCGCCGGCATGAGCCGCGAGCGGTTCGACTGGCTGGAGCAGTGGGTGTCGCATCCGGACGACATCATCCGCACGCCGGGCACCGAAAGCAACGTCAAGGAAATCTACGACAAATGCGCCGAGCTGGAAGCCGACGCGCAGAACGTCATCCTCAACCAGTTCTCCTCGTTCTCGAACTATATCATCCATTACGCCTGCACCGGCCGCGCCTGCGAGCACGCGTTCGAGGATCTGAAGGGCAAGAACGGCAGCTTGCGGCTTGCGGCCTTTGTGTCGGCCACGGGTTCGGCGGGCACGATCGCGGCCGGCGACTATCTCAAGACCCATCACGGTACTCAAATCGCCGCGGTCGAAGCCACCGAGTGCCCGACCATGCTGTGCAACGGCTATGGCGAGCACAACATCCAGGGCATCGGCGACAAGCACATCCCGTTTATCCATAACGTGATGAACACCGATGTCGTGATCGGCGTGTCGGACCGTGTCAGCGATCGCCTCAACGTGCTGTTCGGCAGCAAGGTCGGCCGCGATTATCTGCGCAATCGCCGCAAGCTCGATGCCGCGCTGCTCGCGGCGTTCGACGATGTCGGCATCTCCGGCTTCGCCAATATCGCGGCCTCGATCAAGCTCGCCAAACATCTCGATTATGGTCCGAACGATGTCGTCGTCACCATCGCAACCGACAACGCCACACTCTACGACAGCGAGCGCGAAAACTATCTCGCCAAGCACTATGCCGGCGGTTTCGACGAGGTGAACGCGGGCGAGATTTTCGGCTCCTGCCTCGAGGCGCTGGCCGACGACAACGTGATGGAGCTGACCCACGCGCTGCGCAAGCGGATCTTCAACCTCGGTTATTACACCTGGGTCGAGCAGCAGGGCGTCAGTGTCGAGGACTTCGACATTCGCAAGGACCAGTCGTTCTGGGAAGGGCTGGTTGCCGACATTCCGGCCTGGGATCGTCTGATCGAACAGTTCAACGCCAAGGCCGGCGTGGCGGCTTAACGCAAATTCGAACGAAAAACGAGGGAAGCAACGTGGAGCCCGGGAAGGTCCAACCATACAAGGAACTGCGCAGTCGGCTGGCACGCCGCGATCGCAGTCTGCGCGAAAAAGTGGTGACGCTGGAGCAGGCGGCATCGTTCGTCAGCGACGGCATGTCGGTCGGTATCGGCGGCTCGACCATGTCGCGCACGCCGATGGCGATGATCTGGCAGTTGATCCGTGCCCGCAAGAAGGACCTGTCCTGCTCGCGCTGCATCATCTCGACCGATGGCGATCTGCTGTTCGGCTCGGGCGCGGCGAACCACATCGAGACGAGCTGGTTCGCGCAGGGCATCCTCTGGGGACTGTCCAAGGTGATGCGCCATCACGTCGAAAGCGGCGCCTGCCGCTACGACGAATGGAGCCACATGGCGATGGGCATGCGTTACCGTGCCGGCGGCATGGGCGTGCCGTTTCTTCCGATCCGCTCGATGCTGGGCTCGAATGTCGCCACGCAGCGGCCCGAGGCCAAGGAATTCGATTGCCCGTTCACCGGCGAGAAGCTGCTGCTGGTGCCGGCGCTCAATCCCGATGTCGCGCTGATCCATGTCCAGCGCTGCGATGCCTATGGCAACGCGCAGATGGACGGCTTGCAGTTCATGGACATCGACCTGGCGATGGCCGCCAACCGCGTGATCCTGACCACCGAGCGGATCGTTTCCAACGACCAGATCCGCCGCGCGCCCGACCACACCAAGATCCCGTTCTTCTGCGTCGATGCGGTGGTCGAAGTGCCTTACGGCTCCGCGCCGCACGAGTGCTTTGGCGTCTACGAGCCGATGATGCAGCACATGGAAAAGTATGTCGCGCAGGTCAACGGCGACCCGGTCGGCGGCATGAAGAAGTATCTCGACGACTACGTCTACGGGCCGAAGTCGTGGAACGAATTCCTGTCGATGATCGGCGTCGATGAGATCGTGACCGCAAGCCGTCGTGGCCGGAGCATTTTCGATGACTGAAGCACCCACCTACACCGCATCCGAGATCATCACGGTCTTGAGCGCACGCCTGCTCAAGGATGGGCAGATCGTGTTCGCCGGCATCGGGACGCCGCTGCTGGCCGCCACGCTGGCGCAGCGCCTGCATTGTCCCGGCCTCACCATCCTGTTCGAGGGCGGCGTGGTCGGCGCCTTCGTCGAGCCGGGCAAGTTGCCGCCGTCCACCAACGACCAGCGCTGCACCAAGCGCGCCAACATGGTGCTGGGCAGCGCCGACGTGCTGCTGCTGTTGCAGCGCGGTTATGTCGATGTCGGCTTCATGGGCGGCGCGCAGATCGATCGCTACGGCAATTTGAATTCGTCCTATATCGGCGATCCGGCCAAGCCCAAGACCCGTCTGCCGGGCACCGGCGGCGGCAACGACATCTCCAGCCTCACTAACATGATCGTGGCGATGAAGCACGAGAAGCGGCGCTTCGTCGAGAAGGTCGATTTCATCACCAGTCCCGGCTTCATTCGCGGCGGCAACAGTCGCGCCGAGAGCGGGCTGCCGGAAGGCGGCATGTTCCGCGTCATCACCGAGCTTGCGGTGTTCTCGTTCGACGACAAGAGCCGCGAGATGAAGGTGCTGGCGCTCAATCCCGGCGTGACGCGGGAAGAGCTGCAGGACAACACCGGCTTCGATGTTGCGTTCGACGACGACGTCAGCGTCACCGAGCCGCCATCCATCCAGGAACTGACCACGCTCAGGATGCTCGACCCTGATCGTCTTTTCATTGCGTAATTCTAGGGGAGAACAAAAATGACAATGCTCTCGAACACGTTCGGCATCGCCGCGCGCAATTTCGTCGCCTATCCGAACATGCCGGATCCGAAGGGATTGGTGGACTACGGCGTGCGCGTCGAGGAACTCGGCTACGATTCGTTGTGGGTCTGGGACCACATGCTGCTGGGCGTCGATCCGAACTTCCCGATCCTGGATTCGCTGACCACGCTGACGGCGATCGCCGCGCGCACGTCCAGGATCAAGCTCGGCACCGGCATTCTGGTGCTGCCGCTGCGCAACCCGGTCGCGCTCGCCAAGCAGCTTTCGAGCATGGACCAGCTTTCCGGCGGCCGCCTGGTCATGGGCATGGCGTCCGGCTGGTACAAGCGCGAATTCGACGCCATGGGCATTCCGTTCGAGAAGCGCGGCAAGCTGATGGACGAGAACCTGGAAATCCTCAACCGGCTCTGGTCGGAGCACATGGTTGACGGCAAGTACATGCAGCACAACATTTCCGCTGCCGTGATGTATCCGAAGCCGGTGCAGAAGCCGGGCATTCCGATCCTGATCGGCGGCTACGTCGACAAGGTGCTGCAGCGCGCCGCCACCGTCGGCGACGGCTGGCTGACCTATTTCTACACCCCCGAGGCGTTCACGAAATCGTGGACGAAAATCCGCAACTTCGCCAAGGAAGGCGGCAAGGATCCCGACAAGCTGTTGAACGGCTCGCAGCTCCCGGTCATGATCGGCAAGTCGAAGGACGCGGTGAAGGCCGACATGCTCGACTGGCTGAACAAGGAATGGGACTTCCCCGAGAACAGCGACTGCTCGCGCGACGCAGCCGTCATGGGCTCGGTGGACGAGTGCGTCGAACAGCTCAAGGCGCATATCGACGCGGGCGTGCAGAAGATCATCTTCGTGCCTTACAAGTATCAGATGGATCAGGTCGAGCTGATCGCGAAGGAAGTCATTCCGCAGCTCAGGGCCTACAAGAAGAAGTAACCGCACATTCATTCCGGTGCCGGCGATGATCAGCGTTTTTGACGTTTTCAAAGTCGGCATCGGCCCTTCGTCGTCGCACACGACCGCGCCGATGAAGGCCGCCGCGGCGTTCGTGGCGGGACTCGATGAGGAGGCGCGCGGCCGGATCAAAGATCTGCGCGCCATCCTGCTCGGCTCGCTGGCCTGGACCGGCCGGGGCCACGCCACCGACAAGGCGATCGTTCTCGGCCTGTCGGGACGATTGCCGGACACGCTCGATCCCGATCAGGCGGATGAGGCCGTGGCGACCATCGCGCGAACCCGCCAGCTGAAGTTGCCGGGCGGCGAGACCATCGCTTTCGATCCGGCGCGCGACATCGTGTTCGATTTCGACACCGTGCCGCCGTCCCACCCCAATACCATGCGGTTCATCGCGCTGGACGCCGCGGGCGCCACGCTGCGCGAGGAAACCTGGTACTCGCTGGGCGGCGGTTTCATCCATCGGGAAGGCGATGATCCCGCAACGCAGACATCCGGTGTCGCGGTGCCGTTTCCCTTTGGCAGCGCGGCGGAACTGATCGCGCTGTCGGATCGCACCGGCCTGTCAATCGCCGAGCTCGTGCTCGCCAATGAAAGCGCGCGGGCGAACCGCGACAGCGTGCTGGCGCGGCTCGACGCCATCGTGGACGTGATGTTCGAGTGTATCGAGCGCGGCCTGCACGCCGAGGGCGAACTGCCCGGCGGGCTGAAGGTGAAGCGGCGGGCCCGCGCGCTGAAGGCGAGGTATGAGGCGGCGCGCCAGCGCAACACCGGATGGTCGATCGAGGCGATGGACCTCGTCAGCCTGTTCGCCATCGCCGTGAATGAGGAGAATGCGGCCGGCGGCCGCGTGGTGACGGCGCCGACCAATGGCGCCGCCGGGGTGATCCCCGCGGTGCTGCGTTATTATCGCGATCATTGCCCCGGCGCTTCGCATGAGGGCTTGCGGACCTTCCTGCTGACGGCGGCCGCGATCGGCATGCTGTTCAAGATGAACGGATCGATCTCCGGCGCCGAGGTCGGCTGCCAGGGCGAGGTGGGGGTGGCCTGTTCGATGGCGGCGGCGGGGTTGACCGCCGCGCTCGGCGGCTCCAGCCGGCAGATCGAGAATGCCGCGGAAATAGGCATGGAACACCATCTCGGGATGACATGCGATCCCGTTGGCGGGCTTGTGCAAATTCCCTGTATCGAGCGCAATGCGTTCGGCGCGGTGAAGGCCATCAACGCGACATCCCTTGCGCAAAGCGGCGATGGCTCGCACCATGTCACCCTCGATCAGGTGATCAAGACAATGATGGAAACCGGCGCGGACATGCAGGCAAAATACAAGGAGACATCACGCGGCGGGCTGGCAGTGAACGTGCCGAATTGCTGAGCCCGGCATCTTTTCGCTTTACGAATGATATTCTATCATTCTAAAGTTAGTATGACTTGGAGTAACCGTCAGACCCGTTGCCCACGAGTCAACGCCGACCGCAAGAAGTTGGCACGGTGCTTGCTCAGCGCATAACGAATAAATTGGAGGAGGCTTCAATGAGTATCGACCGCACAATCAAATTAATTCTTCCCCTCGCTTTTGCCGCGGGTCTTGTCACGCAGGCATCCGCGCAGACGATCAAGATCGGCGTCAACCAGCCGCTGACCGGACCGTTCGCGGCTTCCGGCACTTACGTCGTCAACGGCGCGAAGATCGCTGCCGACGAGATCAACGCCAAGGGCGGCGTGCTCGGCAAGAAGATCGAGCTTGTCATCGAGGACAACAAGAGCAACCCGACCGAAGCTGCGGCGGTGGCCGAGAAGCTGATCACCGGCGACAAGGTGCCGGTGATGATGGGCGCCTGGGGCTCCAGCCTCACCCTCGCGGTGATGCCGAAGCTGATGGAATACAAGGTGCCGATGGTGGTCGAGACGTCATCGTCCGGCAAGATCACCACCAGCGGCAATCCCTACATCTTCCGCATTTCGCCGCCCTCGGCGATCGAGGCTGAGGCGTTCAAGCCGATGCTGCCGAAGCTCGGCATCAAGAAGGCCGACTTCCTGGTCATCAACAACGACTGGGGTCGCGGTGCATCCGCCGACTTCGGCAAGGTGCTGAAGGACTCGGGTGTCAGTGTAGGCCTGGTCGAGATCATGGACCAGTCCGCTCAGGACATGACCGCGCAGCTCTCCAAGATCAAGGCGTCGGACGCCGACACCCTGATCGTGACCACCGCGGTCGAGCAGTTGACGCTGGTGCTGAAGCAGGCGCACGCGCTCGGCCTCAAGAAGCAGATCATCACCACCGGCGCGTCGCAGAATCCGGATCAGCTCATTGAGCAGGCCGGCGTCGCCGCCAACAACTCGATGCATCTGACCACGTTCCTGCCCTGGCTGCCGGAAGATACGCCAAATCCGGACGCGACGAAGTATTTCATCAGCGAATGGAAGAAGCGCGGCTTCAACTTCGCCGGCACCACCGAAAGCTTCCGTGGCTATGACGGCATTCGCACCATCGTTGCCGGCATCGAGAAGGCCGGCAAGGCCGAGCCCGCCGCCATCACCGAGGCGCTGTGGCATGTCGAGGTCAAGGGCCTGAACGGCACCGTGAAGTTCGCGAAGGTGGGGCCTGCGGGCAAGGAGAGCGCGCAGAGCACGCCCAACGTCTATCTCGTCAAGATCGTCGACGGCAAGGTCACGCATCCGAAGCTCTGACGGCTTGCAGGCGGACGCCGCGCGTCGGCGTCCGCCTGCCTGCTTTCGGCAAGGGCCTTCGACCCGACAGACCCCTCAAAAAGCTTCGTGGACGGAATGGACCAGTTTCTTCAGCATATCGTCAACATGTTCATCCTCGGCGGCACCTATGCGCTGCTCGGGATCGGGCTGACGTTGATCTTCGGCATCATGCGCGTGGTGAATTTCGCGCATGGCGAGCTGTACACGTTCGGCGCCTACTTCGTGTATCTGGCCTCGGCATTGCTGGGCATGAATTTCTTCGTATCGCTCGTCATCGCCATCGTGTTCGGATGCGCGCTGGGCGCCGCGATCGAATTCATTCTGCTGCGGCCGATCCGCAGCGCCGATATCGACACCACGATGCTGGTGATGATCGGCGCGATGATCGTCATGCAGAACACCGAGCAGTATGTCTGGGGCGGCGTCGCCAAGTCGGTCAACACCCCGTTCGGCGAAAGCGCGCTGGTGCTCGGGCCGATCTCGGTGTCGTGGCTTCGGATCTTCGTGTTTGTCGCCGCTCTGGCGCTGATCGCGGGATCGTATCTCCTGATCAATCGCACCAAGCTCGGCAAGGCGATGCGCGCGACCTTCCAGGACCGTGACACCGCCTCGCTGATGGGCGTCAACATCCAGTTCATTTACATGGCGACCTTCGCGCTCGGCTCCAGTCTCGCAGCTGCGGCGGGCGCGCTGCTCGGGCCGGTCTATGTGATCTCGCCGCAGATGGGCAATCTGGCCTCGCTCAAGGCGTTCGCGATCGTCATTCTCGGCGGCCTCGGCAGCATCGGCGGCGCCACCATCGGCGGCTTCATCCTCGCTTTCGCCGAGGAAATCGGGGCCGGCTATATCTCCTCGGGTTATCGCGATGCGATGGGATTCCTGATCATCATCCTGGTGCTGATGTTCAAGCCGACCGGTCTGTTCGCGCGTGCGGAGCGAATCGGATGAAACGGCTTTTTCCCTGGCTTGTCGTGCTGGCCTTTGCCTCGATCCCGCTCTGGCTGCACGATCCGTATCTGCTCAACGCCTGCATCACCACCGGCATTTTCATCATTGCCGCGATGAGCCTCAATCTGCTGCTCGGCTATACCGGTCAGCTCAGCCTCGGCCATGTCGCCTTCTTCGGCATCGGGGCCTACGCCAGCGCTCTGACCTCGCTCGGCTTGGACGTCGAGCTGATCGGCGGCTTCCGGGTGGTGCATGAGCCGTGGCCGGTCTGGATGGGCTTCGTGCTCGGCGTCGTGATCGCCGGCATCTTCGGCTATCTGGTCGGCAAATTGTCGTTCCGGGTCCGCGGCGCCTATTTCGTGATCGTCACGATCTCGTTCGCCGAGGTGGTGCGCCTGGTCGCGCTCAACTGGGTGGAATTGACGCAAGGCCCGCTGGCGCTGACCTCGATCCCGCCGTTCACCTTTGGGTTGCCCGGCCTCGGTTATGTCGATCTCTACGGCAAGGTGGAGAACTTCTATCTGGTGCTCGGCGTCGGCGTGATCTGCCAGCTCGTCATCAGCCGTCTGACCAAGTCACGGGTCGGCCGTGCGATGGTGGCGCTG
Organism: Afipia sp. 64-13; assembly: GCA_001897755.1. GTDB lineage: Bacteria > Pseudomonadota > Alphaproteobacteria > Rhizobiales > Xanthobacteraceae > Afipia. The sequence goes on along the minus strand of MKUJ01000009.1, from coordinate 166,632 downwards.
AAGGAAAATGAATCGCTGGCCGTCTCCGTCGGCATCGACGTCACGCGCTATCTGATCCTGGCGGCGGTGATTTCCGCGGGTATCGCCGGCGCGGCGGGCAGCCTCTACGCGCACTATCTGCGGATCATCGATCCGGATGTGTTCATGTTCCTCTACACCGTGACCATGGTGATCATGGTGATCACCGGCGGCAAGGGCACGCTCGCGGGCCCGATCGTGGGCGGCCTGATCTTCGGGTTCATCCCGGTGATCGCCCGCTCGTTCGCAACGCCTGAACTGCAATGGATCCTCTACGGCGCGCTGATGATCCTGATCGTCTTCGTGCTGCCGCAGGGCATCGTGCCGGCGATCGAGAAGTGGTTCGGCGTGACCGACGACAAGAGCGCAACGCTGGAGCCGGTGAAGCCATGAACGTCTTACAACTGGCGGCGGACAAGGTCGCCGAACCGAAGATGCCGGCGCTGACGATCGAGCACATCGCCGTGCATTTCGGCGGTCTGGTCGCGATCTCGGATCTCAACTTCGTGGTCAACGAGGGCGAAGTGCTGAGTCTGATCGGCCCGAACGGCGCCGGCAAGACCACGGCGTTCAACATCATCACCGGCTTTCTGAAGCCGACCAAGGGCGAGGTGCGCTATCGCGGTACGTCGCTCAACGGCCTCAAGCCGCATCAGGTCACTGCGCTGGGCCTCGTGCGTACCTTCCAGCGCACCAGTGTGTTTCAGTCGATCAGCGTGTTCCAGAACGTGCTGACCGGCCTGCATCTGCGCGGCCGCTCGCGGCTGTGGGACACGCTGCTGGCGCTGCCGCGCGAGCGGCGGTCCGAGGAGGAATTGCGTGCGCAGGCCGCCGAGATCCTCCAACTGGTCGGCATCGCGCACCGTTCGCGGGAGCTTGCGGGCAGTCTGTCCTACGGCGACCAGCGCCTGCTCGGCGTCGCGCTGGCGCTCGCGGCCAATCCCTCGATGCTGCTGCTCGACGAGCCGGTGTCCGGCATGAACGCCTCGGAGACCGCGACCTTCATGCGCGTGCTCGATCGGGTGCGCGGCATGGGCGTCACCATCCTGCTGGTCGAGCACGACATGCCGATGGTGATGGGCATTTCCGACCGCATCGTGGTGTTGAACTACGGCCGCATCATCGCGGAAGGTCCGCCTGCGGCCATCCAGGGCAATCCGGAAGTCATTCAGGCCTATCTCGGCCAGGGAGCCAAGAAGCGTGCTAGAGATTAGTAATCTTGTTTGCCGCTACGGCAAGGTCGAAGCGATCAAGGGCATGTCGCTGTCCATCGAGAAGGGGCAGCTCGTTGCATTGATCGGCGCCAACGGCGCCGGCAAGAGCACGACGCTGCGCTCCATTTCCGGCGTGCTGGCTTCGGCTTCCGGCCGCATCGTGTTCGAGGGCGAGGACATCACGCGCTGTTCGGCGCGGGACATCCTGGCGCGGGGCATCGCGCATTGTCCCGAAGGCCGCCGCGTCTTCCCCGACATGACGGTGGAGGAGAATCTCGACATGGGCGCCTATCTGCGCTCGGACACCGACGCCATGGAAGCGGATAAGGAGCGCATCTTCGCGCAGTTTCCCCGTCTTGCCGAGCGCCGTCGTCAGGTCGCGGGCACGATGTCCGGCGGCGAGCAGCAGATGCTGGCGATCGGCCGCGCCATCATGTCGAAGCCCAAGCTGGTGATGTTCGACGAGCCTTCGCTCGGCCTCGCGCCCAATATCGTCGAGCAGGTGTTCGAGATCATCGACGGCATCCGCGCCTCCGGCACCACGGTGCTGATGGTCGAGCAGAACGCCTATTCCGCGCTCGAGATGTGCGACTATGCCTATCTGATGGAAGCAGGCTCGATCGTGTTGTCCGGCAAGGGTAGCGATCTGATCGACAACGATCACGTCCGGCAGGCTTATCTCGGCGGCTGATCCCGGCTCTCGAATCCGTGCGCCGCGTCAGCGCAGCGCGCTGGCGCGACCGACCGGCACGTTGAGGCTGACCTTGACGCGGTTCATCGCGACATTGGTGCTGAAGTGCTTGACGTTCGGGTTCGCCAGGAACAGCCGATGGCTGAGCGTGGCGTATTCCTCCATGCTGCTGACGGTGATGATGAGGATGAAGTCCGCGTCGCCGGTGACGTAATAGCATTGCTGCACTTCGGGGACCGAGGCGAATTCGATGCGCGCCGCGTCGAGGATATCGGCCTGTTCGCTGTCGAGCTGCACTTCGACGATCAGCGTGATCGGACGCCCCACCGCGCGCGGGTCCACCACCGCGGCGTTGGACAGGATGACCTTGGCATCCTCCATGCGGCGGACCCGCCGTTGCACCGCCGCCGCCGACAGATTGACGGCCTGGCCGATGTCCTGAAGCGAGGTGCGGTTGTTGATTTGCAGGTGCTCCAGGATCTTCAGGTCGAATGCATCGAGTTCATAAGCCTTCATTGCCCGTCGTCCCAATAAAATGCAAAAATTTTGCGAGAGACCCGGCAAGATAGCCGAGAAAATCCGGTAGCTCTGGGATAAATTTGCATAAACCAGAGGATTTCTCAATGATTGAAGCGAACCACCATCCCGATTTCGGCAAGGACCTGCTGGCGATCGACCGCGACATGCTGGGCCCCGAGGCCGCGGCCGGGGTCACCCGGATGCTTTCGATGTTGCCGACCCACCGCGCCACGCCGCTGCGCGAGTTGCGCGAGGTGGCGGCCTCGCTCGGCGTGCAGTCCGTCCATATCAAGGACGAGAGCAGCCGCCTGGGGCTCGGCAGCTTCAAGGCGCTGGGCGGCGCCTATGCGGTGGTGCGCCTCGTGCTGGCGGAGGTGAGCCGTCTGCTGGAGCGCGAGGTCTCGCCGTCCGAACTGCTGAACCCGACGATCCGCGCGCTGGTTGCGCAGATGACGGTGGGCTGCGCCACCGACGGCAATCATGGCCGCTCGGTCGCGGCGGGCGCCAACCTGGTCGGCTGCAAGGCCAGCATCTTCGTGCATGACAACGTCAATCAGGAGCGGGTCGAGGCCATCGCGCGGTTCGGCGCGCGGCTGATCCACGTTCCCGGCAATTACGACGACGCCGTCGCCGAGGCCGAGCGGATGTGCCACGCCGAAGGCTGGATCATCGTGTCCGACACCTCATGGCCGGGATATGAGACCACTCCGCGTCTGGTGATGCAGGGCTACACCGCGATGGTGTCCGAAGTGCTGGCGCAGATTCCGCAGCCGCCGACCCATGTTTTCCTGCAGGCGGGCGTCGGCGGCTTTGCCGCCGCGGTCGCCGCCAATCTCACCGCGACATTCGGCAAGGCCCGGCCGAAATTCATCATCGTCGAGCCGGATCGCGCCGCGTGCCTGTTCGAGAGCAACCGCGTCGGCAAGCCGGTGAAGATCGAGGCGCATGAGCCGACGGTGATGGCGATGCTCGAATGCTACGAGCCCTCGCTGCTGGCCTGGGGAATCCTGAGCCGCGTCGTCGATGCCTATATGACCGTGACCGACGAAGAAGCGATCGCGGTGATGAAGCAGCTTGCGCGGCCGAGTTCCGGCGACGCGGGCGTGGTCGCCGGCGAAAGCGGCGGGGCCGGACTCGCCGGCCTGATCGCGCTGGCCCGCGATAAGGACGCCGCCGCGCGACTCGGCCTCGATTCCTCCTCGCGCGTGCTGTTGTTCAACACCGAGGGTGCGACCGCGCCGAAGATCTATCGCGATCTGACCGGGCTCGACCCGGAGGAGGTCGGCGCGCCGAGCCTCGCCTACAGCTAGGCTGGAATTGGCGGGGATTTGACAATCCCGCCCCTCATGGTGAGGAGGCGCCATTAGCGCGTTTACGCGCGTCTTTCGACGCGCTATGGCGCCGTCTCGAACCATGAGGCCGGGGATGCCTCACATTATGGCCTCATCCTTCGAGACGCATTGCTGCGCAATGCTCCTCACGATGAGGAGTTAGTTCCTGACCGGGTTGCTTCGTCGCTGGCGCTCTCCGCAATGACGGCCACCCGGTTCACGCCATTGATCCATCTGCACTGAGCCTCTATGACAGGCCCAGCCGCGGCGGTGTTCCGCGGCGCGGGATGGAGCGGGCGTGGTGACAATTGCGATGCGGATCGGGACGCGAAAGAGCACCATGGCGCTGGCGCAGACCGAGCAGATCGCCCGGCATCTCAATCGCGCCGTTCCCGAGCTTGAGGTCGAGATCGTCAAATTCGAGACGGTCGGCGATCAGGACCAGACCAGCAAGCTGCTGAACCATGGCGGCAAGGGCGGCGCGTTCGTCGCCCAGATTCGCGAGGCGGTGCGCAATGGCACGCTGCATGCGGCGATGCATTCGCTCAAGGACATGCCGGGCAATGAGGACACGCCGGGTCTCGTGATCGGCGCCACGCTGACGCGCGATCCGCCGGGCGATGCCTTGGTAATGCGTCCCGGCGTGACGTTCGACGATCTCAAGCGCACGCGCGGCAAGGGCTACAAGATCGGCACCAACGCGGTGCGCCGCGCCGCCTATGCGCGGCGGCTGTTTCCCGAAATCGAGGTGATCCATTTTCGCGGTGCCGCCGATACCCGCATCCGCAAGCTCGACGGCCGCGAGATGCAGCGCCTGCCGGATGGCGGCGAGGTCGGTCCCGCCGATGCGCTGATCATGGCGCGCTCGGGTCTCGAGCGCGTCGGCCTGATTGAGCGCATGGTGCATGCGTTCACGCCGCAGGAAATGCTGCCGGCGGCGGGGCAGGGTATCGTCGCGGTGGAGTGCGCCGCACATGACTGGCAGACCCGCGGCCTGCTCGCGACCATCGACGATCCGGTATCGCGCGCCAGCGCCGAGGCCGAGCATGAAGTGCTGTGGGTGCTCAACGGCCATTGCAATTCGCCGATCGCCGCGTTCTCCACCATCGAGGGATCGGTGATGTCGCTCACCGCCTCGGTGCTCGACGAGGCCGGCGACCGCTTCATCGAGGCGACACGGACCGGGCCTGCGGACCGTCCGCGCGAACTTGGCCGCGCCGTGGCAATGGATCTGCTGGGCAAGGGCGCGGCGGCGATCATCGAACGCACCCGGCCGGTGTGAGTAGCTATTTTGTCGATCGATGACGCGTGACAGCGGCGATGTGCTGTTCACCTCTCCCATGGGGAGAGGTCGGATTGCCATAAGCGCGTTTGCGCGCGATGGCAATCCGGGTGAGGGGCTATGATCTATCGAGGATCCCGTAACCCCCTCTCCCCGACGGGGAGATGGAGCAGCCCGGTGCTTATGGCTGCGCTTCAACTCATTATGAAATAATTCTACCCGCGCACGCGCTTCACCATGCGCTCGACATGCGCGATCGGCGTTTCCGGCTGGATGCCGTGGCCGAGATTGAAGATCAGCCGGCCCTGCGCGTAGTTTTCCAGCACGTCGTCGACCGCGCGGTCGAGCGCGTCGCCGCCTGCGATCAGCGCCAGCGGATCGAGATTGCCCTGCAGCGCGACCTTGCTCTGCACGCGCTCGCGCATCAAGGCCGGCTCGGCGGTCCAGTCGATGCTGACGCCGTTGACGCCGGTGGCTTCGACATAGCCGGGCAGCAGCGCCCCCGCGCCGCGCGGAAAGCCGATGATCTTTGCACTCGGCGCCTTCGCGCGCACGCCCGCGATGATGCGCCGCGTCGGCTCGACCGACCAGCGCTGAAATTCGCGCGGCGGCAGCACGCCGGCCCAGGTGTCGAAGATTTGCAGCGCGTCGGCGCCGGCCTCCAGTTGACCGAGCAGATAGCCGATCGAGCTTTCCACCAGTGCGTCAATAATCTTGGCGAATGCAGCCGGCTCGCGATAGGCCAGCATGCGGGCAGGAGCCTGATCCGGCGTGCCTTGCCCGGCGACCATATAGGTCGCGACCGTCCACGGCGCGCCGCAGAAGCCGATCAGCGCCACCTTCGGATCGAGCTCGGCGCGAACGCGGCGCAGCGCCTCGTAGACCGGCGCAAATTTTGCGCCGTCTGCGCGCGGTGGCAGCGTGGCGATTTTCTCCGGCGTGTCGAGCGGATCGAGCCGCGGGCCTTCGCCGACTTCGAAGCGCACGTTGCGGCCGAGGGCGTAGGGCACCACCAGAATGTCGGAAAAGATGATCGCGGCGTCGAAGCCGAAACGGCGGATCGGTTGCAGCGTCACCTCGGCGGCGAAGTCCGGATTGAAGCACAGATCGAGGAAGCCGCCCGCTTTCGCCCGTACCTCGCGATACTCCGGCAGATAGCGGCCGGCCTGACGCATCATCCAGAGCGGCGGCACGGCCTGCCTGCTGCCGGCAAGAACATCGATGAACGGTTTGGAGGGCGGGGTCTGTGTCAAGACGGATATCCGTGCGGAGGGAGAGCGGCAATGCCGCTCCTGATACACCGCAGGCTCGCGCTTGACCATCGCACTTGCAGACAATTCGTCGCGCCGTACGCCGTTTCGCGACGTTTCAGGGTCATTTCGCCGTCGTTGCGAGCGGAGCGAAGCAATCCCGACAAAGTTTCCGACTGATACAAGGTCGGATTGCTTCGTCGCTTCGCTCCTCGCAATGACGCTGATTGAGCTTGGGCCTGATCGCGCCTAGCAGCCTTTGCAGATGCTCTTGATTTTCTTGTCGACGGCCTTGTCACGCGCATCGTCCCGAGGCGGGGCCGCGGAGGTGTTGCCGCGCGCGCTACCTCCGGATGATTGTGCGGTGCCGAGGCTGTTGGTGCCGGGCGGCGGCGCGGCGGGCGGCCCGCCGCCGAGGCCGGTGCCGGATGTGCCGCCGGCGGAGCCCGTGCCGCCGCTCGATGATCCGCCGGTCTGCGCCGACGCGCCGGCCGTGATCATGACCACGGCAAGGCATGCGAGAACCGGAGCGAGAAAACGGGGCATGGCTGTTTCTTTCGCAAATGGCCGGAACTGCCGGGGTCGACCGGGCGCGTGCCCGGGGTCGTCAGCGTCAAGACCGATGCGACCGCCGCTGCCGGAAATCCGGTCGCGGCGGTTGCTTTCGGTCTCGCATTCCTCAGCGATACGCGCTCCAGTGTCGCCGTCGCGACGGACGGTTCAGCATCAGCGCCAGCGCGAAGCCGACCGCGCCGGCCGCCAGCAGCGTACCCAGCGGCTGATGCCGGATGGTGGAGGCGATGGCGCGACTGCCCTGGCGATAATAGGCGCTGCCGGCATCGAGCGCCTGCCGGGTCAGATCGGCGGCGTTCTCGCCGATCTCGTTCGCCGCGTCGGCCGCCTGGCCATAGACGGTTCGCGCGACACCTTCCGCCTTGCGCAGCCGCGCCGAGGCTTCGTTGGCTGCGTCGTCAGTGGCGCGCTGAAGGGCGTCTTCGGCCTTGCCGGCTGCGGATTTGGCGGCGCCGGTGAGGCGATCGGTATTCATGATGGTGCTCCATGCAATGAGGCTGTGAAAAGTCATCGCGCCAACCTGCGAGCGAGACGAAGGTTCCGGCCTGCGTGAAACGAAGCCGTGAAACACCGCACAACTCTCTGGGGTGGAACTTTTCGCGGTCCGGTCGATTGACGCACCGCGTGTCCCGCATATGCGGAGCGAACGGAGACGAGGTTTCAGATGTCGGAGAAATTCAATCCTGCGCCGCACGACAAGCATGCGGAGGATGTCAAGACCGCGCTTGCCGAGGATCGCAAGACCAAGAAAGAACTCGACAAGGGCCTGCGCGATACGTTCCCCGCCTCGGACCCGGTGAGCGCGACCCAGCCCGCGCCATCCAAGGAAGATGCCCGCAAATCCTGAGAGGCGCGCTTGAGCGACGCCATGCCGCGTTAACCTGACAACGCATCGATCCCGCCGCGAGGGGCGGATGACGGCCGAAGGCCGGCCCTAATGCCTTGCGCTTGCCCGGAAAAATTGCGACTGAATGCCAGCCCGTTTTTCAGAGTGAGCCATGTCGTCAACCCAGACTTTCGCCGGTGCCGCCGGAGCCGCGTCCGAACCCGCCGCAGCCGGCGCGGACCCCGCCGCAATGCCGGCGGGCCGCGCCGACAATGTGCTCAATCGCGGGGCGGAGAGTGCGGCTTCCGGTCAGGACGACGATGCGCAACTGCGCGCCGACATCCGCCTGCTCGGGCGCGTTCTCGGCGATACCGTGCGCGATCAGGAAGGCGAGGACGTGTTCGACATCGTCGAGCAGATTCGCCAGACCTCGGTGCGCTTCCATCGCGACGAGGACAAGAACGCCCGCCGCGAACTGGAAAAGATGCTCGACGGCATGCCGACGCGCGAGACGGTGCGCATCGTCCGCGCCTTCAGCTATTTCTCGCACCTCGCCAATATCGCCGAGGACCAGCACAATATCCGCCAGACCCGCAGTCAGACCCCGGCGGAAGCCGAGCGGCAGGAGGGCAACCTTGCTGGCGCCATCGCGCGGGCGCGGGCCGCCGGCTTCAGCTTCGATGACCTGCGCGCTTTCTTCAAGACCGCGCTGGTGGTGCCGGTGCTCACCGCCCATCCGACCGAAGTGCGCCGCAAGAGCACGATCGATCGCGAAATGGAAATCGCGATGCTGCTGGAGCAGCGCGATCGCACCTTGATGGTGGCGGACGAGCTCGAGGCCAATGACGAGCAGTTGCGCCGCGCCGTGCTGACGCTGTGGCAGACCAACATTCTGCGCCGGACCAAGCTCACCGTGTTCGACGAGGTGGCGAACGGGCTGGCGTTCTACGAATACACCTTCCTGCGGCAATTGCCGCGCCTGCTTTGCGCGCTGGAAGACCGCCTGCAACCGGACCGCAAGCTGAACGATCGTGAGGGCGATGCGCCGCTCGCCTCGTTCCTGCGCACCGGAAGCTGGATCGGCGGCGATCGCGACGGCAATCCGTTCGTCACCGCCGACGTGTTGCGCGGAACGCTGCACATGCAGTGCGAGCAGATCATGAGCTTTTATCTCGATGAATTGCACGCGCTCGGCAGCGAAGTGTCGCTGGCGGTCCAGCTTGTGCATGTCTCGCCGCAATTGCAGATGCTGGCGGAGCGCTCGCCCGACGTCTCCGCCCATCGCAGCACCGAGCCGTACCGCCGCGCGGTATCCGGCATCTATGCGCGTCTGGCGGCGAGCGCGGCCACGCTTGGCGTCGCCACCCGTCGCGCGCCGGTCGGCAAGGCCGAGCCCTATGCCAGCGTCGAGGAGTTCAAGGGCGATCTTGAAACCATCAGCCGCTCGCTGATCGAAAACCATTCCGGCATCATCGCGCGCGGCCGCTTGCGGCTGCTGCGCCGTGCGGTGGACTGCTTCGGCTTCCACCTTGCCAGCCTCGATCTGCGGCAGAACTCGGCGGTGCACGAGCGCACCGTCGCTGAGCTGTTGGAGACGGTGACGCCCGGCCTCGATTACAAGGCGATGCCTGAGGAGGAGCGTTGCGCGCTCTTGACCAGGGAGCTGTGCACCGCGCGGCCGCTGGTGTCGCCGTTCGCGAGCTATGGCGAGGAGACGACGAGCGAGCTTGCGGTGCTCCGCGCCGCCGCCGAGGCTCACGCCGTGTTCGGCGGCGATGCCATTCCGCAATGCGTGGTCTCGATGACCGAGGGTATGTCCGATCTTCTGGAGATCGCCGTGCTGCTCAAGGAGGTCGGGCTGATCGATCCGGCCGGCCACACCCGCATCAACATCGTGCCTTTGTTCGAGACCATCGAGGATCTGCAGCACTGCGCCGGCATCATGGACCGCATGCTGTCGCTGCCGGAATATCGCCGGCTGGTCGACAGCCGCGGCGGCGTGCAGGAAGTGATGCTCGGCTATTCCGACAGCAACAAGGATGGCGGCTTCGTCACCTCGGGCTGGGAGCTTTACAAGGCCGAGATCAGCCTCGTCGAAGTGTTCAAGAAGCACGGTGTGCGGCTGCGCCTGTTCCACGGTCGCGGCGGTTCGGTCGGCCGCGGCGGCGGACCGAGCTACGAGGCGATCCTCGCCCAGCCCGGCGGCGCCGTGAACGGCCAGATCAGGATCACCGAGCAGGGCGAGATCATCTCCTCGAAATATTCCAACCCGGACGTCGGCCGCGAGAATCTGGAAATCCTCGCGGCGGCGACGCTGGAGGCCAGCCTGTTGCAGCCGCAGCAGGCCGCGCCGCGTCCGGAATATCTCGCCGCGATGGAAGAGCTGTCGGAGCTTGCCTACAAGGCCTATCGCAGCCTGGTCTACGAAACCGACGGCTTCGAGGAATATTTCTGGTCCTCCACCGTGATCAACGAGATCGCGACCCTCAACATCGGCAGCCGCCCGGCCTCGCGCACCAAGACGCGCAAGATCGAGGATCTGCGCGCGATTCCGTGGGTGTTCAGCTGGGCGCAGTGCCGCCTGATGCTGCCGGGCTGGTACGGCTTCGGCACGGCGGTGAAGGAATGGGTCGCCAGGCATCCGGACAAGGGCATCGCGTTCCTGCAGGAGCTTTATCGCGAGTGGCCGTTCTTCCGCATGCTGCTGTCGAACATGGACATGGTGCTGTCGAAAAGCAGCATCGCGATCGCCTCGCGCTATGCCGATCTCGTCGCCGACAAGAAGCTGCGCGAGATCATCTTCCGCCGCATCCGCGTCGAATGGCGGACCTCGATCGACGTGCTGCTCGAGATCATGCAGCAGGATCGCCTGCTGGCCGGCAATCCGCTATTGGAGCGTTCGATCCGCAACCGCTTCCCGTATCTCGATCCGCTCAACCATGTGCAGGTCGAATTCCTGAAGGCGTATCGCGCCAACGATCCCGATCCGCAGGTGCTGCGTGGCATCCAGATCACCATCAACGGCATCTCCGCCGGTCTGCGCAACAGCGGTTGACACGATGACCTCCGTTCCCTTCGAACTGAAAGGCAAGAGCGTCTATGTCGCGGGACATCGCGGCATGGTCGGCAGCGCGCTGGTGCGGCGGCTGAAAAGTGAGGATGTGAAAATTCTCACCGTGCCGCGCAGCGAGGTCGATCTGCGCGATCAGGCCGCGGTTAACCGCTGGTTCGCGGCGAACCGGCCGCAGGTGGTGTTTCATGCCGGCGCGAAGGTTGGCGGCATCGTCGCCAACAACACGCTGCGCGCCGAATTCATCTACGACAACCTTGTCATCGCTGCCAATGTGATCCATGCGGCGCATGCGAACGGCACGGAGAAGCTGCTGTTTCTCGGCTCGTCCTGCATCTATCCGCGTCTTGCGGAGCAGCCGCTGCGCGAGGATTCGCTGCTCACCGGGCCGCTGGAGCCGACCAACGAGCCGTATGCGATCGCCAAGATCGCCGGCATCAAGATGATCGAAGCCTATCGCGCCCAGTACGGCAGCGACTTCATCAGCGTGATGCCGACCAATCTTTACGGTTCGGGCGATAATTATCATCCCGAATACAGCCACGTGGTCGCCGCGCTGATCCGCCGCTTTCATGAAGCGAAAGTCGCGAATGCGCCGGGCGTCACGGTGTGGGGCACCGGAACGCCGCGCCGTGAATTCCTGTTCGTGGACGACATGGCGGACGCCTGCGTGCATCTGATGCGCCATTATTCCGGCGCGGACCTGATCAATATCGGCACCGGCGAGGACATCACCATCGGTGAATTCGCCCGCATGGTGGCGAAGGCGGTCGGCTATCGCGGCGAGATTGTGTTCGATCCCTCGAAGCCAGACGGCACGCCGCGCAAATTGCTCGATGTCGGCCGTCTTGCCGCGCTGGGCTGGCGCGCCTCGACCGGGCTGGAAGACGGCATCGCGCGCGCCTATCAGGCGTTTCTCACCGAGCAGGTGGCGATCGCTTAAGCCTGTGCCCGACGCGGCATCGTTGCCAGTCTCGCAGCCATTGCGCTGATCAGCGGCTTCATGAAGAACGCGCCATCGGCGGGCATGATGTCGGTCTGAAAACCGTGCGCCTTCAGTTCGTCCGACACCACCGGGCCGACCGATGCGACGCGCGTCATCGCAAGGCCCTGCCGCAGACGCTCCTCGCAGCCATGCTTGCGCGCCGCGTCGACCAGGCGGCGGACCTGGCCGGAGCTTGTCAGTGCGATGGCGTCGATCCGTCCGGCAACCATCTCGTCGATCGCCGCCACGATATGAGGATCGGCGGCTTCCGCGTCGTAAACGTAAGGCAGCACCGGATCGACGCTCGCGCCTTGCTGACGCAGCGCGTTCAGCAGCTTGGTGTGATCCTTCTCGGGATAAAGCTGGATGCCGACGCGATGGCACGTGAGATCGAAGCCCGCCATGGTCTGCGCGATACCCTCCGAGGTCGGCGTTTCGGTCGTGACCTGCGGCGCAAGCCTGATCTCACGCAGCGCCTTGCCGGGCTTGGGCCCGCGCGCCACCGTGCGCGATTGCCCGATCGCGGCGACGAACGCCTGATCGAGGCCGCGTGCCTTCGCAAGCCCGATCAGCCGCCGCAGGCCCTCGCCGGTGGTGAGGACGAGATCGTCGAACGGGGTTTCGACCGCGCGCCGGATCCAGGCTTCCACCGCCGCGGAGTCTGGCGCGTCATGGATGGTGAACATCGGGCATTGCACCACTGCAGCGCCCTGATCGCGCAGCAGGCGCGAGAACTGCGCTTCCTCGCGGCTTTCCAGAATCAGAATGCGATAGCCGTTCAGCCTGTCCGTCATGGAAGAACCCGCTCGTGATATTTTTAGCTGTTGCAGTTGAAATCATATCTCAAAAGTGTGCGGGACCGGCCGGTGTTCCGCGCGTCCGCCAAATTTAGCCTAAGGTCGGGACGCCTGCGCTTGGCGGGGCGGTCGAAGCGATGCTAGAGCAGGGCGGATTTTCGCCCCGCCGGCCATCACCAGCAAAGATCGTCACCATGTCCGAACAGCAATTCGTCCTCACTCTGTCGTGCCTCGATCGTCCCGGCATCGTCTCCGCGGTCTCGACCTTCCTGTTCGCCAGCGGTCAGAACATTCTCGACGCTCAGCAATACGACGACACCGAGACCAGTCATTTCTTCATGCGGGTGATGTTCACGCCGACCAATGGCTCGTCCGACCTTTCGGTGATCCGGGGCGGATTCCGCGCCATCGCCGAGCCTTTCAACATGACATGGCAAATCCGTGACCGCGCCGTGCCGCACCGCGTGCTGCTGATGGTCTCGAAATTCGATCATTGTCTGGTCGATATCCTGTATCGCTGGCGGCACCGGCAACTGCCGATGATCCCGACCGCGATCGTCTCCAACCATCCGCGCGAGGCCTATCAGGGCGTCGAATTCGGCGACATTCCGTTCCATTATCTGCCGATCACCAAGGCGACCAAGGCGGAGCAGGAGGCGGCGGTCTGGACTCTCATTCAGGAAACCAAGTCCGATCTCGTGGTGCTGGCGCGCTACATGCAGGTGCTGTCGGACGATCTTTCAGCGAAGCTGTCAGGCCGCTGCATCAACATCCACCACTCGTTCCTGCCGGGCTTCAAGGGCGCCAAGCCTTACCATCAGGCGCATGAGCGCGGCGTCAAGCTGATCGGCGCCACCGCGCATTATGTCACCGGCGACCTCGACGAAGGTCCGATCATCGAGCAGGATGTCGAACGCATCAGCCATCGCGATTCCGCCGAGGCGCTGGTGCGCAAGGGCAGCGATATCGAGCGCCGCGTGCTGGCGCGTGCCCTGCGCTACCATCTGGAGGATCGCGTTATTCTCAACGGCCGCAAGACCATCGTGTTCACGGATTGATGGGACTGGGAGAGATCGCCGGCGTGGCTCCAGCATCAAACCGCAATGAATCGCTTGATCTGCTGAGAGGGGTGGCGATCCTTCTCGTCATCCTGGTTCATACGTGGCAGGCTTCGCCGGGATATTTCACCGTCACGAATAATTTCGTCGGCTATGGGCCGTACGGTGTCCAGTTGTTCTTCATCATCAGCGGTTACACGATGATGTTGACGTTCGGGAAGGATGTCTCCGCAAACGCGATCTTCGCATTCTACACCCGGCGATTTTTCAGGATCGTGCCGCTGTTCTGGGTCGTTGCCCTGATGTACGTTATCAGGAAGGGGTTTCATGCGAACTATTTCGCGCCCGACGGCGTCAGCCTGACCGATATCCTGCTGACGTTCTCGCTTCTGCAGTGGCTCTCTCCCACCGCGTTCAACTCGGTGGTGCCTGGTGGCTGGAGTATTGCCGTCGAGCTGCAATTCTATTTTATCTTTCCGCTGTTCATCTATTTGTTCAGACGGGCGAGGAACCGTCAGGCGATCGCGCCTTACGTGCTCGTGGCGGTGATCTATCTGGCCGGCCAATACGCGGCGCAGAACCTCGTGTTGCCTGCGCTCTATCCGCACTATCCGGAATCCCAGAAATATCTTGTCGATCTGTTTTGCATCTTCTGGCTGCCAAACCAGATCATTTGTTTTGGCTTCGGTTTCATCCTGTTCGAGATTCTGGAGCAGAAGCGGGTGCCTGTCGTCGGCATCCTGTTGATGCTGGCATGCGCGCTGCCGTTCCAGTTTGGAAAGGTTGTGGCATTCCTGTTTCTTTTCTCGTTTCTGGTTCTGTCGGTCGGATTGAAAAACTCAGTGCTCGAAACCCTGGGACAGCATTCGTATTCGATCTATCTGTTCCATTTCGATTTTGCAGGGATTCCGGCGCGGCTGCGCTCGGTGATCTTCGTGCCCGCAGAGCTTGCGGTGCCGCTGGTTGCCCTGCTGTCGTTCTGGGTGAGCTATTATGTGACGACGCCGCTGATCGAAAGCCGCTTCATTAAAATGGGAAAAGCGATTTCATCGCGTTATTTCCGGAACAGGGCAGAACCGGTCAATCCGTGAAAAATCACCGTCAGGAGTCGAACTGGCGGCGCAGGCCGCGGTCAGATCTCCGGCGGCGTCGCGCGCGGATTGGCGAGCATCTTGTGGCGCAGGTGATCGATCGGGCGATCGATCAGCCACCAGATCGCGAAGGCGGTGGCGAGCGATAGCGCCGCCAGCACGAAATAGTCGGGAATGATGCCGAGCGCCGGCAATGCCTGCTTGATATGCGGCATCACCAAAGACAGCAGCGGCACGTGCACGAGATAGACCGGATAGGACAGTTCGCCGATGATGCGGTCGATCCGTGAGCGCCGGGTAAGTTCGAAAAGATAGGGAATAGCGAAGGTCCACGCCATCGCGACCAGAAAGACCGCTATGCGCGACGCGCGGAACGGGCCCGACAGGCAGAACACCGCAAGACAGATCCAGCCGATCCGCGACAGTTTTTCTCGCGGAAACGCCTGCCAGTCGGTGCGTGCATGGAAGCGCTGGGCCAGCATGCCGCACAGGAACAGCGCGATCTCGAACGGGAAGAACCGGTAGGTCCACGGATCGCTGTTGAGGCCGGCGAGATAGGTGACGATGCGCGCGACGGTCGCGATGGCGATGAGCGCGACGAGAAACCGGTCGCTACGTTTCGCCAGCAGCGGCACCAGCAGGTAGAAGTACAATTCCAGCGCCAGCGTCCACGCCACCGGGATCAGCAGATAGGGATAGAGCGGCAACGGGTCGGCGAAGACGTTTGCAGTGAACGACAGACTGCCGCCGTTGCCCGACAGGAACAGGGTCGTGTCCTGCAGCAAAAGGATCGCGTTCGAGAGCAGCAGCGCGACGGCGGGGCCGACGCCGAGTTGCGTCACCTGCGTGAGCCAGCCCGGCGTGGCCAGCAGCACCGCGCCGGCGATCAGCCAATAGGCTGGAAAGATACGCAGGGCGCGGCTGATGTAGAAGTCGCGCACCGTCGCATAGCGGCCGGAGCTCATCACCATCTGCATGTAGAAGCCGGAGATGACGAAGAAGATTTCCACGGCCATCTGGCCGCCGACGAAACGCAGCAGGCCGGTCGGGGGAGGCTGGTGGGCGGCGACGACTGCGAGGGCAAGAAACACCCTGAGCAATCCCATGAAGCTCTCCCGCGACGGTGGTCATGTGGTGAGGACGGGCCGTGCCGGGATCGGATGCCCGCGCGGACCTTAAAGTATTTCGGATTTTGTTTGAAGCCGTTGCCGCAGGTTGCGCCTGTTTCTCGCGTGCGGAGAGATAAGGAAACCGGGCGCGGTATGCAGGCATGACCCTCATCCTGAGGAGCGGCCTTGGGCTGCGTCTCCAAGGATGAGGCCATTGGGGCTGATCTGTGGCCTCATGGTTCGAGACGGCGCCATAGCGCGTCGGAAGACGCGTAAACGCGCTGGAGGCGCCTCCTCACCATGAGGGCCGGCATGGGAGCCGGTCGCAGTCCGGGCTTTCAGCGGCTGCAATAAATGATGCAAAGCCTGCGCAAAGCCGGTATCGGTCGGGCATTGCAGTGTCTGCGGCATGTGACGGCCATGAGCCACATTCCATCGCGGCGGGGTGAACCAGACCCGCTTGCCAAATCGAGCCAGTCCCGCCGGACGGCGGGTCGTTTGTCGAGGTGCGTGCTGCTCGGCGTTCTTGCCGCATCGCTTGGCTTCGCAGTCGCGCCCGGCAGGGCGCAGGAGCAGGAGATCATCAGGATCGGTCTCATCCTGCCGATGACCGGTCCCGAGGCGGCGACCGGCGAGCAGATCGACAACGCGGTGCGGCTTTATCTCGAGCAGAACGGCGACACCATCGACGGCAGGAAAATCGAGATCGTGCTGCGCGACGATCGCGCCGTGCCGGACGAGACAAGGCAGGCGGCGAAGGAATTGATCGCGGACGACAAGGTGGCGCTGCTGGCCGGCTTCGGCACGTCGCCGGCGGCCGCGATTGCCGCGCCGCTCGCCACCGAGGCCGCCATTCCGCAGGTGGTGATGGGGGCGGGCACCTCGCTGATCACCGATCGCTCGCCTTTCATCGTGCGCAGCGGTGGCACGCTGGCGCAATCCGCCGCGACGCTGGCGCACTGGGCGGCAGGGCACGAGTTGAAGAAGGTCGCGATCCTGATCGCGGACTACGCGCCCGGAAACGATGCGCTCGCCGTGTTCGGCAGGCATTTCAGGGCGGCGGGCGGCGAGATCGCCGGCGAATGGAAAGCGCCATTGTCCGAGCCGGACTTCGCACCGCTGCTTGAGCAAATCAAGGAAGCCGCCGCCGATGCGCTATTCGTGTTCGTGCCGACGCGGCAGAGCCGTCTCTTCATGGAGCAGTTCCGCGCCAGCGGTCTCAAGATTCAGGTGATCGGCACCGGCGAGCTCACCGACGACGATGCGCTGGCCAATATGGGCGAGGACATGCTCGGCGTCATCACCGCGCATTTCTATTCGGCGGCGCATCCCTCGCAGGAGAACCGCAATTTCGTTGCCGCCTATCGGGCGGCCTATGGCGACCGGCCGGGCTACATGGCGGTGGCGGGCTATGACGGCATGCACCTGATCTGTCAGGCGCTGCGCAAGACCCGCGGCAGGACGGACGGCGCGGCGCTGCTCGCGGCGATGAAGGGCATGGCGTGGGAAAGCCCGCGCGGGCCGGTCGAGATCGATCCGCAGACCCGCGAGGTGATCCAGAACATCTATCTGCGCAAGGTCGCCGTGGAGCGCGGTGAGAACCGCAATATCGAATTCGCCACCGTGGCGCATGTGAAGGACCCGGACCGGGACGAGGGCGGGCATCGTTAGGCAGGTCCGCAAAGCCCCGCAGGGTTGCCGCGGGCAACCGGGCAGAGTAGACGGACCGGGAGAGGCTGGCCGGATCCCGGGCCGGCCGTGATCCCGAAATAGTCGCCATGAACCGCATGTGTCTAAGTGATTGGGTGATGCAGGAGAGGGCCCGATGAAACGGGCGCTGGACGTGACGGCGGCGCTCCTGGGGCTTGTCCTGCTGTGTCCGGCCATTCTCTTCATCGCCGTGCTGGTGGGCGTAAAGCTTGGCCGTCCGGTCCTGTTTCGCCAGATCCGACCGGGCCTGCATGGCAAGCCCTTTGAGATGCTGAAATTCCGCACCATGGGCGATGCACGGGGGCCGGATGGCGAGCCGCTGCCCGATGCCGAGCGGCTGACCGAGTTCGGCAAGCTGCTGCGCTCCACCAGTCTCGACGAATTGCCGGAATTGTGGAACGTGCTGAAGGGCGAGATGTCGCTGGTCGGGCCGCGCCCGCTGCTGATGGAGTATCTGCCGCTTTATTCGGCGCAGCAGATGCGCCGGCACGAGGTGCGGCCGGGCATCACCGGCTGGGCTCAGGTCAACGGCCGCAACGCCATTTCCTGGGAGGAGAAATTCCGGCTCGACGTGTGGTATGTCGATCATCGCTCGCTGACGCTCGATCTGCGAATTCTTGCGCGCACCGTGATGACGGCCTTGCGGCGTCAGGGCATAACGGCCGAGAATGCGGCCACGGTCGAGAGGTTTACGGGCAAGTGAGCGGACGACTCGCGATTGTTGGCGCCGGGGGGCATGGTCGCGTGGTGGCCGATAGCGCCACCGAGCTCGGCTGGTCGGTCGAATTTTTCGACGAGACCCGCACGGGGCGCGTTCGCGACTGGGATGTGGTCGGCAAGTTTGCGAATTTGCTGCAGCGTGCGCAAGAGTTTGATGGTGTCATCGTCGCGCTCGGCGACAATCGAACACGCATGGACTGTCTCAACCGGCTGCGCGGCGTTTCTGCGCCGCTGGTGACGATCATCGATCCCACGGCTCGTGTCAGTCGCCGCGCCATGATCGGCGAGGGTTCGTTTCTGGCCGCCGGTAGTATCGTCAATGTTGCCGCGGACATCGGTGCGGGCTGCATCATCAACACCGGGGCGAGCGTCGATCACGATTGCCGGATCGGCGAGGGCGTCCATCTGTCGCCCGGCGTGCATTTGTCGGGCACGGTCGAGATTGGCGCGTGCAGTTGGCTTGGGACCGGCAGCTCGGTCCGTCACAACATCCGGATTGGCGCCAATGTGATCGCCGGGGTCGGCAGCGTGATCGTCAAGGATGTCGAGGACGGCTGCGTTGTGATCGGCGTACCCGCGCGCCCGATGGAAAAACCATAGTGCTCAACACCCCCTTTTCCCCCTGGCCGAGCTATTCGCCCGAAGAGATCGCCGCGGTGTCCGAGGTGCTCGCCTCGGGGCGGGTGAACTACTGGACCGGCGATCTGTGCCGCCGTTTCGAAGAGGAATTTGCGGCCTATGTCGGCACCCGTTATGCGGTTGCACTGGCCAACGGCACGCTGGCGCTCGACGTTGCGCTGAAGGCGCTGGGGATCGGTCCGGGCGACGATGTGATCGTGACGCCGCGCACCTTCATCGCCTCGGTGTCATCCGTCGCGCTGGCCGGCGCGCGGCCGGTCTTCGCCGATGTGGATCGCGAGACGCAGACCATCACCGCCGCAACCATCGCTGCGGTGCTGACGCCGCGGACCAAAGCCGTGATCCCGGTGCATCTGGCGGGCCTGCCCTGCGACATGGATCCGATCATGGCGCTGGCGCGCGAGCGCGGCCTGTTCGTGATCGAGGATTGCGCCCAGGCGCACGGCGCGACCTACAAGGGTCGCAGCGTCGGCGCGATCGGCGATATCGGCGCGTGGTCGTTCTGTCAGGACAAGATCATGACGACGGGCGGCGAGGGCGGCATGGTGACCACCAACTCGCAGGCGCTATGGTCGGCAATGTGGTCGTTCAAGGATCACGGCAAAAGCTGGCAAGGGGTCTACGAGCGCGCGCATCCCGCCGGGCCGCGCCTGGTCCATGACAGCTTCGGCACCAATGCGCGCATGCTGGAAATGCAGGCGGCGATCGGCCTCGTGCAGCTTAAGCGGATGCCGCAATGGCTGGCGCGGCGCGGCGAGATCGCCGGCCGGATCGCGGCGGCGCTGCGGCGCCACGACACGGTCCGGGTGCCGGAGGTGCCTGCCGATGCTGGTCACGCTTATTATCGTCTCTATGCGTTCGTGAGGCCGGAGCGTCTTGCCTCCGGCTGGAGCCGCGACCGGATCATCGACGAGATCGTGGCGCGGGGCGTTCCCTGCCTGCACGGCTCGCAGTCGGAGGTGTATCTGGAGGCGGCATTCGAGGGCACCGGCTGGCGGCCGGCGCAGCGGCTGCCGGTAGCGCGAGAGCTTGGCGAGACCGGCCTGGCCTTCCTGGTCCATCCCACCCTGACCGATGCCGAGGTCGCCCGGACCTGTGCGGTGGCTGACGAGGTTCTGGGGCTGGCTGCGGGCTGACCCCCTTGCCGGGGCTTTGCTCAAGGTCCCACAGGGCTTCCTGTCTGCGGCTGGCCGGATGACGCTCCTCGGCTCCCTTCGGCCTCGGGCCCACAGGATTTGATTGATTCTGCCCCGGCGCGGCGTTTTCGGTCATTTTAATCGTGGGAAAGGCGTGGTAGACGGGACACCGTTAAGGCGCTCTGCCCACACCCTGAAGCTGCCCATTTCATGAAAAACGACGCACTGCTGGCCGAGATTTCGGGCTACTGCCGCGAGGTGGGCATGGCCGAATCGACCTTTGGCCGCCGCGCCGTCAATGACGGCAAGCTGGTGCAGCGGCTGCGCGAGGGCAAGCGCATCACGGTCGATACGCTTGACCGGATCAAGGCCTTTCTGGCCGACGGGGCGCCGCTGCCGCGCCCGCCGGAGCCGCCGCTGGAGCGGCGCGATCCCACCGGCAATTTCCGGTTTTTCGAGAACCGGCAAAAATATCTGCTGTTCGTCCATACTTGCAGCGAGAAACGGGTGATTGCCCAACGTGTTGCGTTGGAACTGTCGTCCATCCATCCTCGCCCACCGGCATTGCGGCTGTTCGACGCCGGGGTGGGGGACGGCACGGTGCTGGCGCGGGTGATGCGCTCGATGCACAGCCGGTTCCCGCACATGCCGTTCTATGTCGCCGGCAAGGAGATCAGCCTCGAGGACGTCAAGCTGACCCTCGACAAGGTGCCCGACCGGCTGTTCGAGCACCCCGCCACGGTGTTCGTGCTCACCAACATGCACTACGCCGAGGCGCCCTGGCTGACCCCGAAATCGCCGGCCGCCGCCGCCGCTACGATCTGGCGCGAGGTGGCGCTGACCGGCTCGTCCTCCGGGGAGTTCGAGGCCCAGATCGCGGCGCTGGAGCCGTTTCTGGAAGAGAACTGGCGCGCCAGCGTCTCGCCGCGCTCGGGCATGCCGGTCTATGAGCGGCCGATCGTGATCGTGCTCTACCGCGAGGACCACCGTTTCCTGCTGGATTCGGTGATCCCCCGCGCCGGCAAGGTGGAGGCCAATTTCGACCTCGTGATCGCCTCCCAGCCCTACCGGGCCAAATCCTCGCTCGCCTTCCGCGCCAAGCGGATCATCGCGCCGCTGGCGCGGGCGCTGCGGGCCGGCGGGCGGCTGATCGGAATTCACTCCTATGGCCACGATCCGGGGATGGAGATCATCCAGGCGGTATGGCCCGGAGAAAACCCTTTCTCCGTCAGCCGCCATGAGCTACTTCGCGCGGTAAAATACGAGCTGGGCTCGGCCGGGCGCGATCTGAACTTCAACGCCTATGCGGATAACCGCTCCATCTTTCGCTACGACATGGAGGCGCTGCCCAACGAGGTCACCGGGGCGATCGGCACCTCGACGGCCTTTGCAGCCTGGAATGCGGCGGTGTATGTCGCTCAGATCGAGGACGAGCGCTTGACGGATGTCACCCAGAGCGGCCGTTATCTCGATGCCACCGGGGACGTGCTGCGCAAGCATAACGGATTGTGGTTCTACGATGAGTCCTACGTCATATCGCGGCGGCGCGATTGACGGTTTTCACAACACTGACGAACGGACCGCTGGCGGTCCAGCGGGAAGGGAAGAGCTTAGATGCGCGCGTCTTATTTGTTCACCTCTGAATCGGTGTCCGAAGGTCATCCGGACAAGGTCTGCGACCGGATCTCGGACGAGATCGTCGATCTGTTTTTCCGCGAGGGTCCGAAGCAGGGCCTCGACCCCTGGCAGATCCGCGCGGCATGCGAGACGCTCGCCACCACCAACAAGGTGGTGATCGCGGGCGAGACGCGCGGCCCCAAGGTGCCGAAGGAGCAACTCGATCAGGTGATCCGGGACGCGATCAAGGACATCGGCTACGAGCAGGACGGCTTTCACTGGAAGACCTGCGACATCGAAATCCTGCTGCATGAGCAGTCAGCCGATATCGCGCAGGGCGTCGACGCCCAGCAGCCGACCAACCGCGAAGAGGGCGCCGGCGATCAGGGCATCATGTTCGGCTACGCCACCAACGAGACGTCCGATCTGATGCCGGCGCCGCTGCATTACGCGCACAGGATTCTGCGCCTGATCGCCGAAGCGCGCCACAGCGGAGTCGAGAAGGTGCTCGGCCCCGACTCCAAGAGCCAGGTCACCGTGCAGTACGAAAACGGCAAGCCGGTCGGCGTGCGCGAGATCGTGGTCTCGCATCAGCATCTGGTCGAGGACATGACCTCGAAGCAGGTGCGCGAGCGCGTCGAGCCGTATGTGCGCAAGGCGCTGCCGGAGGGCTGGATCACCGACAAGACCATCTGGCACATCAACCCGACCGGCAAGTTCTTCATCGGCGGCCCGGACGGCGACACCGGCCTGACTGGCCGCAAGATCATCGTCGACACCTACGGCGGCGCGGCGCCGCATGGCGGCGGCGCGTTCTCCGGCAAGGACTCCACCAAGGTGGACCGTTCGGCCGCCTACGCCGCCCGCTATCTCGCCAAGAACATCGTCGCCGCCGGTCTCGCCGACAAGGCGACGTTGCAGCTCGCTTACGCCATCGGCGTGGCGCGGCCGCTGTCGATCTACATCGACACCCATGGCACCGGGAAGGTCTCCGAGGACAGGCTCGAGAAGGCGGTGGCGAACGCGATGGATCTCACCCCGCGCGGCATCCGCAAGCATCTCGACCTCAACAAGCCGATCTACGCCCGCACCGCGGCCTACGGCCATTTCGGCCGCACGCCCGACGCCGATGGCGGCTTCTCCTGGGAGAAGACCGATCTCGCCGAGGCGCTGAAGAAGGCGGTGTGATTTCTTCTTCCCTCTCCCCGTTGCGGGAGAGGGTGCTGAGCTGCGTAGCAGCGAAGCGGGTGAGGGGGTTATTTGCCTAACGAAAAAACCAACCCCTCACCCAACCGAATTTGTCGCGACGCCCGCGTCGCTCTCTCTCGCAAGGGGAGAGGGCACAACGACGCCGCTCCGTGCTGAAACAGATTTAGGAATTACAAATATGACCGCCACCAACGGCAAAGACTACATCGTCGCCGACATCGGCCTTGCTGATTTCGGACGCAAGGAACTCTCGCTGGCCGAAACCGAAATGCCGGGCCTGATGGCGACGCGCGAGGAATACGGCCCCAAGCAGCCCTTGAAGGGCGCGCGGATCGCCGGCTCGCTGCACATGACCATTCAGACCGGTGTCCTGATCGAGACGCTGAAAGCGCTCGGCGCCGACATCCGCTGGGTGTCGTGCAACATCTACTCGACGCAGGACCATGCCGCCGCCGCGATCGCCGCTGCCGGCATTCCGGTGTTTGCGGTGAAGGGCGAGACGCTGAAGGATTACTGGGACTACACCGCCAAATTGTTCGACTGGCACGGCGGCGGCCATCCCAACATGATCCTCGATGACGGCGGCGACGCCACCATGTACGTCCATCTCGGCCTGCGCGCCGAGAAGGGTGACACCGCTTTTCTCGACAAGCCGGGTTCGGAAGAAGAGGAAGTGTTCTTCGCGCTGCTCAAGAAGCAGCTCAAGGACAAGCCGAAGGGTTACTTCCAGGCCATCGCCGACAGCATCAAGGGCGTTTCGGAAGAGACCACCACGGGCGTGCATCGCCTTTACGACATGCAGAAGGCCGGCACGCTGCTATGGCCGGCGATCAACGTCAATGACAGCGTCACCAAGTCGAAGTTCGACAATCTCTATGGTTGCCGCGAGTCGCTGGTGGACGGCATCCGCCGCGGCACTGACGTCATGATGTCGGGCAAGACCGCGATGGTCGCCGGCTTCGGCGATGTCGGCAAGGGCTCGGCCGCCTCGCTGCGCCAGGCCGGCTGCCGCGTCATGGTGTCCGAGATCGATCCGATCTGCGCGCTGCAGGCGGCGATGGAAGGCTACGAAGTCGTGACGATGGAAGACGCCGCGCCGCGCGCCGACATCTTCGTCACGGCGACCGGCAACAAGGACATCATCACGATCGAGCATATGCGCGCGATGAAGGATCGCGCCATCGTCTGCAACATCGGCCACTTCGACAACGAGATTCAGGTCGCGACCCTGAAGAACCTGAAGTGGGACAACATCAAGCCGCAGGTCGACGAAATCACCTTCGCCGACGGTCACCGCATCATCCTTCTGTCCGAAGGCCGCCTCGTGAACCTCGGCAACGCGATGGGCCATCCGTCCTTCGTGATGTCGGCCTCGTTCACCAACCAGACGCTGGCGCAGATCGAGCTTTACGCCAACAACAAGGACGGCAAGTACAAGAAGGAAGTCTATGTGCTGCCAAAGTCGCTGGACGAGAAGGTCGCGCGACTGCATCTGTCGAAGATCGGCGTCAAGCTCACCGAACTGCGCAAGGATCAGGCAGACTATATCGGCGTGAAACAGGAAGGCCCGTTCAAGGCCGATCACTACCGGTATTGATAAGCAAGATCGTCATTGCCGGGCTCGACCCGGCAATCCATCCTTCAAAATGATGGATGCACGGGTCAAGCCCGTGCATGACGGTTCAGGGAAACGCAAAAGCCCCGGAGCGATCCGGGGCTTTTTCTTTTCGCTCTTAAAATCATCACTCGTTCAGCGCATCACTCTGACATGAGCGTGCGGCGCGCCTCAGGCCGGCACGCCAACGATCTTTTTTGCGGCGCGCTTCTTTTTCGCCGGGGTTTCCTCAGCGGATGATTCATTGGCTTCCTTTTCCAGCCGCAAGGCGCGCAGCCGCTCCATGTTCTTGCGCACCGCGATGTCCCGCGCGCGCACCTCGGCAAGAGCGATGGCGCCATTCTCCGCCGCGAGACGCATGCGTTCGTTGCGCGCGGTGGTCGCAGGCGAAATCGTTTTGGTCATAACATCTCCTTGGCTGTTGCCCGACAGGGGGAGGTGGCAGGTCGCCGAAGGCAAAACCGCCGTTTAATCAACACAATTGATCGCTTTGAGTTCCATGGTTCTTATGCTATGCATGAATTTATTCGATGACTGGCCCTTCTTTTGTTAACGTGCCGCCAGGCTCCTTTCCCAAAGACGACGCTAAAAATTGGATACCTCGCGCATGGTGCGTGAGCGCGCAATCGCGCGTCTATTGGAAAGAAGAGACAAATGGCTATCGGTACAGTGAAGTGGTTTAACGGTCAGAAGGGTTTTGGATTCATCGCCCCGAATGACGGCGGCAACGATGTGTTCGTTCACATCAGCGCGGTTGAGCGTGCGGGCCTCACCGGTCTCGCCGAAGGCCAGAAGGTGGAATTCGAAGCCAAGACCGACAAGATGCGCGGCAAGACCAGCGCGGAAAATCTGTCGCTCGTCTAAGACGACACCGATCTGCGCTGTCTGTCATCCGTTCGTGATGAGGCCGGCGCATCATGCAGGAATTCGAAGTGCCGTTACCGCGGATGTACCGGGACGCGCTTTTAGAGTTTCACGCCTCGTTTCACGGATGTACTGAAACGCAGACGTTCGAGAGCCCCGTCAGAAATGATGGGGCTTTTTTGCGTGCGT
Organism: Afipia sp. 64-13; assembly: GCA_001897755.1. Taxonomy (GTDB): domain Bacteria; phylum Pseudomonadota; class Alphaproteobacteria; order Rhizobiales; family Xanthobacteraceae; genus Afipia. The sequence goes on along the minus strand of MKUJ01000009.1, from coordinate 141,119 downwards.
AGCGCGGGGCGAATGCCGGTCTGCCGGATGTCATTCGGCGTCGCCACTGAGCCGGGCGAAGTCGGCCAGCACGGCTGCGACCAGGTCGCGGTGCTGCGAGTCGTTCTTGCCCAGTGTCGCGGCGTATAAATTCAAGACGTAGCGCGCTCTCGCCGCCGCTTCGGGCCATGAGCTTGTGGGCGCTGCGAGCAGTTGTGCTTCGATCAGCCGTTCCCGGTCGCGCAGGATCTTGGCGTTCGCTTCGACATCCGCCAGCATTCGTCGCATCTCGGTCGCCTTCTGTGCGGCCATGCCGCGATGGGCATCGAGTTCGATCGGCTTGTCATTCATGAGAGGCGACCGCGTCGGAATGCTGGGCGTTGGCAAGGTCGATCGATCCGATGGAAATCATCTCGACGGAGCCTTGATGCGGCACCATGATCATGGTGGCGACGCGGCGAAAAACCGGGAATGACAGGCCTTCAATCATCTCCTCGTCGGTCACGCCCTCGCAGCTGCCAGCCGGTAACAGCCGTTCGATGCCTTTGATCCGGACCGGATGTTTGAAGATGACTGTCTCTCGCCGTGTTCGGGTGGTCATGGGAAGCACCCCACTGCGGTGGTGCCCAGCGTGACGGAATTGTGCGCTCTTCCACCTTGAATAGCTATCGCTGAGTCCGGCCGGCGAGCGTGGAACCCGCTCTCTTTTATCGCCTTTTTGGCGCGAACAGTGCTAAGGATGCATCGCGCTTCCATCAACTGAGATAGGACAAACCAATGTCGCACGCCTTTTCCAAGAACGACAATGTCCGTCATCAGCCGCAGGGACCACAAGGCCGCGCCGACAGCGGACCTCCGGTCATCTACACCATTGTCGCGCGCATGCCGGTGGAGGCTGACGGGCGCTTGCGCTACCGCATCCGCAGCAAGACTGAGAATATCGAACGCGTGGTCACCGAGGACCAGCTCAGCCGGCCGCTATAAGCCGGATCTGAACGGACTCGTCGCCCGTTTCGGACTTTCGTTTCCGGCGAATCTCGCGGATCCTGCGTCCCGAATCCATCGGGGCTGCAGAAATGAAATCGCTGTTCACCGCCATCATTCTCGCGTCCAGCGCAGCGCTGCTGTCCGCGCCGCTTTATGCCGACAGCCAGGGCGTGAATCTCGATGCGGTAACCGCAGCGAAACCATCCGTCACCGTGCGCCCCGTGCTTTCCACCACGACCACGGCGAGCGGCCAGCCGATCGTGCTGCCGCAGAAGGATGCGCAGGTCATCGTCTCCACCTATGAGATCGCGCCGGGCGCAGTGCTGCCGGTGCACAAGCATCCGTTTCCACGCTACGCATTGGTGCAGGCCGGTTCGCTCCGCGTCACCAACGCCGACACCGGCAAAAGCGACGATTACAAGCCCGGCGATTTCATCGTCGAGGTGGTCGATCAGTGGCACTACGGCACCAACACCGGCGCGGACACGGTGAAGCTGCTGGTGATCGATATGGTTGAACACGGACGGCCGAACACGGTTCTGAAGAAATAGAACGCCGAAGGGCGCCGCCGGCCTGTCCTGCGGGCGCCTTCCTCCGCGTGCGGACAAGGCGATTGACGCAAAGGCCGGCGCGTGGAGCCGACGTGTCGAGCCGTCGATCGCGGGCCGGCCGCGGGCGCTTTCCGGCCATGCATTTTGCTGCGGACGCACACGGAACGCCGGGTGTAGCATAGGTGTTGATACTGTGGCTCCAGCAACCGAGGAGTGCGTTCCTTGGACGAGACCGACAGGACTCCGCGCCAGGCGGACCGTTCTCAGGCAGGCGACAGATCCCGGCCCGGCTTGAGGCATCTCGTGCCGGCCCATGGCGGGGATGCGGGAAAAGCATCGGTCGGGCCGGCTTCGTCCGGCCATGCGCGCGGCAGTTCTCGCGGCGGCCACGGCTGGCGCAATCAGCGGCTGATCGACATTGTCACGGTGCTTGCGGTGCTCGGCCTGCTGCTCGTGGGTTATCGTTATTTCGAGCCGGCCAGTCAGCCGATCCATACGTCCTTCATCGTACCGAGTCAGCACGTCCATTGGTGAGGTCGCTGCGCGACAAGAGCTTTGTGATTGCCGCCTGATCAATGCGCCATGTGGCGTCGATAGAGTTCGACGATGGCCTTGCCCACAACCTCCGCCGACAGATGTTCGACCACGAACGCGCGCCCCGCATGGCCGTAGCGCAGTCGCAATTCGCGTGAGGCGGCCAGCGTTGCGATGGCATCGGCAAGAGCCGCGGGATTTTCGACCGGCACCAGTAGGCCGGTGCGATCCGCAATCGTGATTTCCCGGCAGCCCGGTGCATCGGTGGCGATCAGCGGGCGGCCGCAGGCTGCAGCTTCCATCAGGCTGACCGGCAGGCCTTCGCGATGCGAGGGCAGGGTGGCGATATGTGATCTCGCCCACAAATCCTTGATGTCGTCGATCTGGCCGAGCCAGGTGATGCCGGGCTCATGATTCCATGATGCCGCTTCGTCTTCGGAAACCGAGGCCGGGTTGGACGGATCGACGGCCCCGGCGATCAGGAGACGAATGTCGAGACCGCGCCCAGCCAGCAGCCGATGCGCGGCCACCAGTGCCCGGATGCCCTTGTCGGTAAGCAGCCGACCCGCAAAACCGACGGTGATCGGCCCTTCCGGTTCGGGGAGGGGCTGGAAGCGGCGGGTATCCACGCCCGCGCCGAGGATCATCGCGATGCGATCCGGGGCAATCCCGAATTGTTCGATCTGGGCCCGATCGTCGGGATTTTCGACCAGTGTAATGCTCTCTTTCCTGTTGAGGAAGAAGCGAAGCAGCGGCGTGAGAAGGCGTCTGAGCAGACGCGCATCGGGATTCTGCGAGGTGTAGGCGTAACCCAGTCCGGTCAGCGCATTGATTTGGCGCCGCCCGCTGCCGCTTGCTGCAAGTGAGCCATAGACGCTCGCTTGCAGGCTGGAATGGTGGACGATGGCGGGAGCAAGAGAGCGCTCCAGCTGGCGAAGAGCACGGATGGTGGCGAGCACCGAGAAGATCGAGCGCGTGCCGCGCTGGTAAGGAATGGGATGGAGCGTAAAGCCGGCGCGGCGGATTGTCTCCGCCTTGTCGGTGACTTGGGTCGCCACATGCACGTCAAACCCTGCATCGCGGGCGGCGTATGCGATTGGCAGGCGATGTCCCAGGAAGACCCAGTCTTCCGAGACGACGTAAAGTACGATCGGGCGGCTCTGCTTCAAGGGATGCGCGCTCAATGGCTGGTACGGCTGACGATGTCCGGTCTCTTAACGGAATCCGTGGAAAATCGCCATTCGAATACGACGCACGATGTTATAGGTTCAGCAAGGCTGGATGATGCCGGGGGAGGCAGCCGCGTTGCGCGAATTGTATTTAGGAATGCAATGAGACAGAGTCACCGGCACGCATGAAAGTTCATGACCCTGGGCGTCATGAGCCTAGGATTCTTTCCGGGTAAGTAGGGCTGGATTTCAATTCATGACCATTCTGGTGACAGGCGGTGCAGGCTACATCGGCAGCCATATGGTGTTCGGGCTGCTCGATCGCGGAGTGCCGGTGGTCGTGCTCGATAATCTTGCGACCGGATTCCGCAGCGCCGTTCCGGCATCGGTGCCTTTTGTTGAAGGCGATGTCGGTGACGCCGATCTGGTGTCTCGCCTGATCGAAACCCACAAGGTGGACGAGGTCATTCATTTCGCCGCATCGTCGGTGGTGCCGGAATCGATGGAGCAACCGGCGGCCTACTACACCAACAACACCGCCAGATCGCTTGCGCTGATCGATGTCGCATCGCGCTCCGGCGTCCGCCGTTTCGTGTTTTCCTCCACTGCCGCGGTGTACGGCAATCCGGCGCAGAGCCCGGTGGCGGAGACAGCGTTGCCGCAGCCGATGTCGCCTTACGGCACGTCGAAATGGATGACCGAACTGGTGCTGCGCGATGTCGCGGCGGTCCGCGGGATGCACCATGTCGCGCTGCGTTATTTCAATGTCGCCGGCGCCGATCCCGCTCTGCGGTGCGGTCAGTCGACCCGGGCCGCGACACACCTGATCAAGGCCGCGGTGCAGGCGGTGCTTGGCACCCGCGACGGCCTCGATATTTACGGCACGGATTATCCGACGCCCGATGGCACCTGCGTTCGCGACTACATCCATGTCACCGATCTGGTCGGCGCGCATTTCAGCGCGTTGGAGTATCTGCGCGGCGGCGGCGCGAGTACGACGCTCAATTGCGGCTATGGCAGGGGATATTCGGTGCGTGAGGTGGTCGATGCCGTGAAGCGGGTCTCGGGGGTGGACTTTCCGGTGCGGCTGGCCGGCCGCCGGCCCGGCGATCCTGCGACCATCGTCGCGGATACGGCAAGGCTGCGCCGCGATCTGAACTGGACGCCCGCCTATGACGATCTCGACACCATCGTGGCCCACGCGCTGGCGTGGGAGCGACGATTATTCGAAATGCGGTGAGATGGCGCCGTGCCGATGTTTAGATAATATCGGCGAATGATCTTTCAGTCTTGCGGAAATAGGCAAGACCGCCCCACAAGATGACGGCTGTCAGCACAACGCTGACGATCAGGCCGGGCGCATAAATGGTCGTTTGGCCGCCCAGGAGACACCACCGGAATCCGTCGATCACCCCAACGACCGGGTTGAGGCTGTAGAGCAGGCGCCACTTTTCGGGAATGATCTGGCTCGAGAACCCAACGGGCGAGATATAAAGGCCGAACTGAACGATGAAGGGGACGACGAAGCGAAAATCCCTGTATTTGACGTTGAGCGCCGTGAGGAGCAGCGCGGGGCCGAGACTGGCCATGACCGCGAATACGACCACGAGAGGAAGAAACAGGATTCGCCAGTCAGGGAGAAATCCGTACCACACCATCATCGCGGCGAGGATGACGAGATTGACGGCGAAGTCCACGACGGCCGTCATCGCCGTGGCTACCGGAATGATGATCCGCGGAAAATAAACCTTGCTGATCAGAGCGGCGTTGCCGACGAGGCTTGCTGAAGCTTCGGCGAGGATGCTGGAGAACAGGAACCATGGCAGCATCCCTGCAAAGACGAGGATGGGGTAGGGGGTGCCACCCTCGCTGGGCAGTTTCGCGAGTCCTCCGAACACGACGGTAAAGACAATCATGGTCAGGAAAGGACGGATCACCGCCCAGGCAACGCCGACCACCGTCTGCTTGTAGCGGACGGCAATGTCCCGCCATGCGAGGATGGCGAACAACTCACGGAAATGCCAAAGATCGCGCCAGTAGTTTCGTTCCAGTCTTCCCGGCTCGATGACGGTGATCCGGTCCGAGGCAAGAGGCTGCGCGGCAGGCATGCTGGTCGTGGTTGGGGCCAATCTTTTCTCCGCCGGGGGCCAGTCGTGATGAGCGCCGAACCATGTCCACTTCTGGCGATCTGCGTCAATAACCCTGGTTGTGCTGGCGGGATATTGCTACGGAAGAACCCGTATGATAGCTGACGCCCCGAACCAGCCCCGTATCCGGTCCCAGACTGTGGATCAATCCCCCGACTTCGGCAGATTCGCTCCCTCTTGGGCTGTCGCTTCCGCGATACTCCCGCACCGGCGAAATTACTATGGCCTCGGTAGGCCGGAGGTGCCGCGCTTTCTGGCTGCTCTTTATCGGGCCAAAAGGCGTCCGATTGCGATAACGTGCGCGGGAAAGACGGATGGAGGCGGTGCCCAGGTGCATGCCGTATTGTCCGTTCAGGCTTTCTGCAAGGCTTTCGGTATTCCGTACGTCCACACCCCGTTCCGTCTCATGGAGCATGCGTCATCACTCGCTGAAGTGCGGCGCTGGGAAGATTCCTTCAACCTCGGGAATGGGTATCGACGCGCGGAAGACGAGGGCCTCGCGATTGTTCCGGCTGCGGACTTTGCCCGTACACGTCTGCGCTGGGGCGAGCGGTGCGTCGTCGCAATCGAGCACTGCCATGGCTTTACCGACCGATATCCACATGCGCTGACGCTCGTTCGGGACGAGTTTCGCCGTGCGTTCAATTTCGAGCCTGAGTCACCTGCACGGAACGATGCTTTCAGCATTGCTGTGCACGTCCGGCGAGGGGATGTCACCGCGCAGGACTTTCCCGGGCGATACACCACGACCGAGTTGATTTTCAAGCGTGTCGATAGGCTGCTGAAATTGTGCAAGTCCGATCGGCCGGTCGCGGTGACGCTCTATTCTGAAGGTCCGGCTTCCCAATTTGAGCCTTTGCGTCAGTTGGGTTGCGAGATCGCGTGCGACGGAGATCCGATCGATACCCTCCGGCAGATGGCGCGGGCCGATATCATTGTCACCGCGAAGAGCTCATTCAGCTACGTGGCCGGCTTGCTCACACATGGGCTTGTCATCTATGAGCCGTTCTGGCACCCAAAACAGCCGTCCTGGGTCTCCCTGGACGACTGGCAGGCTGTGGAAACGGCCATTAAGGCGCGTCTGCCGTTTGCTTGACGAGGGTGGAACCGGGCCCTGATTGTGCAGGGGGCTGGTTCGTGAATTCGGATCGGGTGCGGATATCGTGCCATCAAACCAGGATGCGAGCCGTAAGCATGTCGGGCGATGTCGTGATCAGGGCTGAGGGGCTCGGCAAGAAGTACCTCATTCAGCATCAGGAGCGCCAGCGTTACAGCAGGCTCAGCGAGGTTGCGGTGGGAGCGGCGAAATCCGCGTTTCGTTCCGTGCTGTCGGGATTGTCGAGTGCTGAAGCGGCCACTTCGGTCGAGGAATTCTGGGCCCTGAAGGATGTCAGCTTCGAGATTAAATCGGGCGAGGTTGTCGGCATTATCGGGCGCAATGGCGCGGGCAAGTCGACCCTGCTCAAGTTGCTGTCTCGTATCACCGAGCCCACGTCCGGGCGCATTGAAATCAAGGGACGTGTTGCCAGTCTGCTGGAAGTCGGCACCGGATTTCATCCCGAATTGACCGGCCGGGACAATATCTTCCTGAATGGCTCCATCCTTGGCATGTCGCGGGCCGAGATCCGCTCCAAGTTCGATGAGATCGTGGCATTCGCGGAGGTCGAGCGGTTTCTCGATACGCCGATCAAGCGTTATTCAAGCGGCATGTATATGCGGCTTGCTTTCGCGGTGGCGGCACACCTCGAGCCGGAAATCCTCATCGTCGACGAAGTGCTCGCGGTCGGCGATGCCGCCTTTCAAAGGAAGTGCCTCGGCAAGATGGGCGAAGTCGCGCGGCAAGGACGAACCGTATTGTTCGTGAGCCATAATATGAATGCGATCGAGCGCTTGTGCGGCAGGGCCATCGTTCTGCAGCAGGGTTCCGTCAGTCATTTGGGCGATGACGTCAGTGCGGCTATTGCCGTCTATCTCAGGGAGTCTGCGAGACAGGATTCTTCCCAATCCGGGCAACTGTCGTGGCGATCATCAACGGGTCAGGGATCTTCGAAAGTCGATCATATCCGGATTGATGAAATGAGTCTTGATCAGCCTGCCCGTAACACGAGCGAGCATGCGATCGAACTCAGCAACGATTCTCCAATCAGAGTTACGTTGAGCGGTGAAATCATCGAAAGCTCGCCGGCGTTGAACTTGGGAATGGCATTGTATACGTCGGAAGGCGAGCTGTTGTTTTGGAGCTGTACGACGGACTCTGCCGAGGAGTCGTGGCCTTCATCGGCGCCCGGACCGTTCACGCTCCGATGTGAAATTCCGGCGCGGCTTCTCAACGAGGGGGCTTATCGGATCGAGTACATATCCAGCCTTCACTTCCAGCGTTGGGTCCAGGCGCCGAATTCCGGCGGTCCTGCGATCGATTTTCAAATCCGTGGCGGTTTGAGCGATTCGCCGTTGTGGTCTGCGGTGCGCCCCGGTGTGCTGGCTCCTGTTCTTCAATGGATTCGCGATGACCAATAGTTTCGCTCGAAAAGCCTACCGGGTCGCGCGCCGGGCGGTTTTCTCTGTGCGCGAGGCGCGGGCCAGGCAATTGGCCTGGCGCGCCTTCATGGAAGAGTTTCAACTGTTTGCGGCGGAGGCTTCGCGCCGGGGTATTGGTGTCCCGTCGAAATCCGATCTTTATCCCTGCCTGTCGGATCGGACCGCTGAAACCGAGTTTGAACCTCATTATACGTATCATACGGCCTGGGCGTGCCGCGAACTGCAGCGGCTTCAGCCGTCGAAGCACGTCGACATCGGTTCGTATCTTCGGTTCTGTGCGATGGCTTCGGCATGGGTGCCGATGGTGCATATCGATTTTCGGCGCCCCAATCTGCATCTCGAAGGTTTGGAGACGCGGTCGGGCGATATTCTTGCCTTGCCGTTCGCGGATGGCGGCGTTGAAAGCTTGTCGTGTCTGCATGTGCTGGAGCACATAGGCTTGGGCCGGTACGGTGATCCACTTGATCCGGCAGGTGATCTCAAGGGTGCAAGGGAGCTTGCGCGTATCCTGGCAGTCGGGGGTGCGCTTTTGTTCGTCGTGCCCGTCGGGAGGTCTCGAACCAATTTCAATGCTCATCGCGTTTATGCGTTTGAACAGGTCACGGCGATGTTTCCGGAATTGAGACTTGTCAGGTGGAGTCTTGTTCCGGACGACTACTCAAAAGGCATGATCGAAAATGCCGCACCGGCTCTCATCAATGCGCAGGAATGGGGCTGTGGCTGCTTCGTATTCACGAAGGATTCCATGTGATCGGGATCAGGCTGCTGGGCGGTCTTGGTAATCAGATGTTCCAGTACGCGGCAGCGCGTGCTGCCGCCGAGCGTCTCGGGTGCAGGCTCGTAGTTCTTCCGGGTCAGACCAGTCTTGGCCATATCCTCCGATACGGCTTTTTAAGCAGGCCGTGGTGCGAGCTGGGCGAAAGCTTCCCCGAAGTCATGCACTCGTCAATCGTTGCTTGTCTGCAGCTGGCAGGGTGTTTGGGAGGCGTCGATCGGTCGGAGCGTCTTATAAGGTCAGCAATGAACGCGGCTTATGCACCACCTCGGCTCACGCGCAACGGTTATCGGGACATCGAGTGCTACGATGGGCAATTTGTCTCCATCCGCGACGGCACGTGGCTGAAGGGCTTCTATCAGTCGGAGCGTTATTTTGCCCGCTACTCGGAAATTATACGCGCGGCGTTCCAGCCGAGCCCGAAGCTGCGGGCCCGCGCGGAAGCGGTTGTCGCGACATTTCCGGCTCCGCCATCGGAAATGGTCGCCGTTCACGTTCGCCGCACGGACTATCTGACCCAGACAGGAGAATTTGCGCACCCGCAACTCGGTTGGGCGCTTCCGGGGAATTACTATCGCGACGCGCTTGATCGCGTTCCCGCCCACAAGGGGATCGCGGTTTTCTCCGACGATATGGACTACGCCCGGAATCTGCTTGGCGATCGCAATGCCTGGTTTGCTCCGGATATGACCGGCGCCGAGACTTTGGTTGCAATGGCGCGCTGCGGCACGATTGTGATTGCCAATAGCAGCTTGTCCTGGTGGGCGGGGTGGCTTGGCGACTCTCCGAACAAACGGGTCTTTGCCCCCCTCTATCATATCGGTTGGGATAAGGGTGTGTGGTATCCTGAAGGTATCGAAATGGCCGATTGGAGCTACATTGAGGTCCGCGCATGATTCCGCTGGCCAAGCCCAGCGGTTGACACGTTAACTAAAAACAGTAGAGTTCGCGCGATTGTTGATCTCGATAAAATGTGATAAATCATGGGGTTAGTTAACTTTGGCGTGCCCGAAGATGTAGTGCTTTGGCTCAAGGCGCAGACAGGGGCGGACCGCTTTATCGAGACCGGGACCTATATGGGCGGTACCGCCATGTGGGCAGCCCGCAATTTTCCACATGTGACCTCCATCGAGCTCGACGAAGATCTGCATCGTTCGGCCAAGGAGCGGCTGAAGTCATTTCAGAACGTCGACCTGCGCTTCGGGCAAAGCCAGGAGGAAATCGTCCGCATCGTTCCCGCGCTGACGCAGCCTGCGATCTTCTGGCTTGATGCGCATTGGTCCGGAAAAAATACGGCCGGCGAAGACCTGGAATGCCCGGTGCTGGAGGAAATCTCCGTGGTCGACAGCGGCTCGACCCAACATGTCATTCTGATCGATGATGCCTACCTGTTTTTCAATCCGCCGCCGCCGCCGCACAAGCCGTCCCATTGGCCGACCATCGGTAACATGACGGAGCAGCTCCGAATGAAGTTTCCGGATGCGTACATCTGTGTTCTCGATGACGTGATTATTCGGATTCCGGGTTCGCTGAGGCTCGCATTCGAGCAATTTCTGGGTTCTAAGGCGGCGGTCGGCTCCAGGATGACATTGGCTGCAAGGATCAAGCGCGCGTTGATGGGTCGTTAGTCGCGCGAAACTGCGAGCAATTGGATAGCGGCTGCGCGTCTGTGAATGACTTTGCGGGATCATTGTCACTACGCAGGCCGCTGCAACGATAGTCCCGCCGCCGAAGAAGTGTTTGCCGCCCACGTTCAGCAAGTCTGCTTGTCGTTCGGTGAAGGTGCCAAATAACTGAGGGGAGCGATGTCGAAGCTCGCGAATGGTCTTTTGTCTGCCCTGCCAAGGGTGAAATCGTAATTGTTCTCGTTGACGGTTCAAGGCGTGCGATGTTTCTGCAAACAGCAAAAAAACTGATACGTGAAGCGTTGGGTCGGCTGTCGGCCATCGCTCGGGTGGATGTTCGTGCGGCTTACAACAAGGAGTATGGGATACTTCAGTTTGAGACGGCCGAGTTGTCTGGAGAGTATTTTCTCGTCCACAAAATACTGCGAGACCTTTTCGAGGAGGTTGTTGTTTTCGACGTGGGCGCGAATGAGGGCGATTATGCCAATTTGATTCTAGGCGAATTTGAGCGACGTAAAATTTTTTGTTTTGAACCGCATCCCAAAACGTTTGCCCGTCTGAAGTCACGGCTTTCTCAAAAGGAGGGCGTGGTTTGCGTGCAGTCTGCACTGGGTGCGGTTGCGGGTCAGATGACCCTATACGACTATGCTTCCGGGGAAGGCAGTTCTCACGCCTCTCTCTACAGTTCGGTCCTGACGATGCAGCATGGTGCCGACTCCGTCTCGGCATACGATGTGCCGGTGGATACGATCGATGCTCTGAGAAGCAGATTGGGCGTGTCGTCGCTCACGCTGCTCAAGATCGATGCCGAAGGCCATGAACTCGAGTGCCTCAAAGGCGCGATCAACTCGATCGAAGCGGGGCGTATTGCGCTGGTTCATTTCGAATTTAACGAGATGAATGTGGTATCGCGGTCGTTCCTTTTTGATTTCTACCAGATATTGCCGGGCTTTTCGTTCTATCGGTTGCGACAGGACGGTCTGCTTCGCCTTGGCGCCTATAACGCGCGTCACGAGGTGTTCCAGTATCAGAACATACTTGCCGCGAGTCCCGAGGTTGCCCCGCTGCTCGAAAAGTACGTGGTCAAGGCGATATGAATCCGGTTCTTTTGCTGATCTTCAAGCGCCCGGACACGACGGCCGAGGTCCTCAAGGCGATCCGTCAGGCGAAGCCGCGCGTCCTTTACATTGCGGCTGACGGTCCAAGGTCGACCGTTGTGGGCGAAGATGCTGCTTGTCGGCAGGCGCGCGAGGCGGCCCTTGCCGTTGATTGGGATTGCGACGTCCAAACATTGTTTCGCGATGAGAATCTCGGTTGTCGCCGCTCGGTGAGTGGAGCGCTGGACTGGTTTTTCTCGCATGAAGAGCAGGGGATTATTCTTGAGGACGATTGCGTCCCTCACCCGAGTTTTTTTGCGTATTGTACGGATTTGCTGGATCGTTTTCGCGACGATGATCGCGTCATGGCCATTTCGGGGAATAACTTCCAGCCCGAATCCGATCAACTGACGGAAAGCTATTATTTTAGTCGGTACATGCATTGCTGGGGATGGGCGACCTGGCGGCGCGCGTGGCAGCGTTATGATGCAGAGATGACTTTCTGGCCCGAATTCAGGGATCGCAGGGAGTTGTTGCAATGGTCTGGGGGCGATCCGGGCTTCCAGGAATATTGGAAGTCGGTATTTGAGGCCTGCGCAGCAGGACAGATCGACTCATGGGCATACAGGTTTCTCCTGAGCTGCTGGGAAAACTCGGGTTTGACCGTCCTGCCGGCCGTTAATCTCGTGTCCAATATCGGGTTTGGAAGCGCCGCCACCCATACAAACGATGAGATAAATGCTCAGGCAAATTTGCCGGTCCGAGAGATCGGTTTTCCTTTGAGCCATCCCCATCGGGTTGCCCGTGATATCATGCGAGACGCATTTGAGCACAAGGTGCATTTTTGTCCCGATGCGTATCGAACTGGTGCCCAGAAGATGCGATCATGGGTTAGATTGCTGCCGGGACGAATTGTGCGACGGGGGACCGCGTTGTTCGGGTTCGGGAACTAAGAGTGCTCGTCTTCGGGGCGTCCAGAGTGAGGAAGCATGACATCGCATACTGAAGAGGTCGTCCATGGCGGCTTGGTGCTGGCGCTCATTGTTCGGGCGGATTTCCAGGCCGAGGGCGTCGCCTTTCTCACGCCGCAAACCTATTCGCAGCAATTGGGTTACATGCGTCATCCCGCCGGCAAGGTGATCGTGGCGCATGCGCATAATCTGAAGCCGCGCACCGTCGAATACACGCAGGAAGTCCTTGTGATCCGGCGTGGCAAGCTGCGTGTGGATTTTTACGACGAGGGTGGCGAATACCTCGAAAGCCGTGTGCTTGTGTCAGGAGACGTTATTCTCCTCATTCATGGTGGGCATGGATTCGAGGTACTCGAAGACATCGATATGATCGAGATCAAGCAGGGGCCTTTCGTCGGCCAGGACGACAAGCGCTATTTCCCCAACGTCGATGCCAGCCGTGTGAAGTTGCCGTCATGACTGGGTTCATTCCGGTCAACAAGCCCCTGCTGAACGGGAATGAGCAGCGATATCTTCTCGAGTGCATCGAGACCGGCTGGATATCCTCGGAAGGGCCGTTCGTCGGCCGCTTCGAGGACGAATTCGCGGCGCGGATGGGCAAGGCGCACGGAATCTCGGTCAGCAACGGATCTGTCGCGATCGATGTGGCCGTGGCTGCGCTCGGCCTCAAGCCGGATGATGAGGTCATCCTGCCGACCTTTACGATTATCTCGTGTATCGCGCCGTTGATACGCGCCGGCGTCAAGCCCGTGCTCGTTGACGCGGATTCTGCGACATGGACGATGAATCCCGATCAGGTGCGAGCGAAAGTCGGCGAGCGCACAAAAGCGATCATGGTGGTGCACACCTATGGTCTGCCTGTCGATATGGATCCGATCCTCGACATTGCACGCGAGCATGATCTGGCGATCATCGAGGATGCTGCCGAGGCGCATGGCAGTTTGTATCGCGGACGTCCTTGCGGTTCGTTCGGAACGATCAGCACATTCAGCTTCTATGCCAACAAGCACGTGACGACTGGCGAGGGTGGCATGGTGCTGACGGACGATGCGGCTCTTGCGGAGCGCGCAAAGTCTCTGCGCAATCTCTGCTTCAAGCCGGAGAAGCGGTTCGTGCACGACGAGCTTGGTTCGAACTTCCGCTTCACCAATATCCAGGCCGCAATCGGGCTCGCGCAGCTCGAGCGTCTGGATGAAACCCTGATCCGCAAACGTGCGCTCGGGGCGCGCTATCGGCGTGCGCTGGAAGGACTCAACGGATTGCAGTTGCCTGCCGACGATGTCGGTTATGCGCAGAACGATTACTGGGTTTTCGGTGTCGTGCTCGATGACGATATTGCGATGGACGCAGTGGAAGTGGCCAAGGCGCTCGCTGCCAAGGGTATCGGCACCCGGCCGTTCTTCTGGTGCATGCATGAGCAGCCGATATTCGAAAAGTCGGGTCTGTTCGCGGCAGAGACATATCCCGTTGCGGAACGGCTGGCCCGGCGTGGGCTCTATTTGCCGAGTGGCATCGGGACAACCGATGACGAGATCGATGCGTCGGCGGCCGCGCTTGTCGAGGTGCTGCGATGAGCGCGTTCGGCGGTTACTCCGAATATTATGACTTGCTCTATGCGGAGAAGGCTTACGATGCGGAGGTCGATTTCCTCCTGCAAATTCTCGAGCAATACAAGGTGCCCGGCAAGCGCGTGCTCGATCTTGGCTGCGGCACCGGCAAGCACGCCCGGTTGCTTGCGCATAAGGGATTTACCGTTCACGGCATCGATCTGAGCGAAGACATGCTCAAGATTGCGCGCTCGTCGCCGGCGGAAGCCGGAGCAGCCGATATCACTTTCAGTCAGGGTGATCTGCGATCGTTCGAAGCCCCAGGTACCTTTGCGGCCGCCTTCGCGGGCTTCCATGTGATGAGCTATCTTCCCTCACTCGCCGACGTTGCCGCGACGCTTCAACGTGTGAGGGCATCTCTGGATGCAGGAGGACTATTGTTCTTCGATTTCTGGAATGGCTCCGGGGTTCTTTCCGATCCGCCCGTGACGCGAGTGAGAACGGTTGAGAATGAAAGGCTGCATCTCACACGAATTGCCGAACCGCAGATGGATCCGCAAGCCTGCAGTGTCGCGGTTCATTACACGTTGCAGGCGTTCGAGAAAGAGTGCAGGGAGCTCAAGGTTCTCCGCGAAACGCATTACATGAGATATTTCTTTGTTCCGGAGCTGGATTACGTCCTTTCCACAAATGGTTTCGAGCGGTTGGGTCTTTGCGATTGGGGGCGTTCTGGACCGCCCGATGCAAAAAGCTGGAACGGGATCATGATCGCGCGCCGGAGTGATTGATAATGCGCATCGCGGTTGTTTCCAGCGAGATCGCAATCGATCAGGGTGGGGCGTGGACATTTACGAATAGTCTGCTGAACGAATTACAGACTTATTCCGGTGGCCATGAATTTGTTGTTTGGCCATTTGCTCAGCCGGCTACCAAAACTATTGCCCGCCGCATCGGGCGGCGGATTGCAAAGATGCTCCCGGGCGCCGCTGATTGGGCCACTCAGGCGAATGCCGCTCAACTTGAAACTCGCGCCATTCAAGAGGGTGTGGATCTCATTTGGTTTTTGAATGCAGCTGAACCCATCGCGCGCGTTCCTTATATCGCTACGGTCTGGGATTTGCAGCATCGGCTGCAGCCATGGTTTCCCGAAGTTCGCTGGTCGGGATGGACGTGGGATGCGCGTGAGGCCTACTACTCTAGGGTTATTGCTGGCGCGACGCGTGTTGTGGTGGGCACGCAAGAAGGTCGCCGGCAGGTGTCCTTGTTCTATGGAATTGACCCGCAGGCGGTTCACGTTGTGCCGTTTTTCGTCCCCCAAGAGCGAGAACAGGACCTGGCAGATGCTATTGCCCGGCCCGCCGAACTGGCGTCGCTCGGGTCTCGGCGATTCTTTTTTTATCCGGCTCAGTTCTGGCCGCATAAAAATCACGTCGGGCTTCTCGAGGCGTTCGCGCGCTTTTTGCAGCAGGCCGGGAAAGAATATGCGCTCGTTCTGGTTGGAAGCGACAAGGGCAATCTGGAGTATGTCAGGAAATATGCCGAGCGATTGGGGATCGCGGGGTCTGTTCTCTTTCTCGGTTTTGTCCCGCGATCCACGCTGATCTATTGTTATCAGCACGCAATGGCGTTGTGCTTTCCTACATACTTCGGGCCTGACAACATCCCTCCGCTGGAAGCATTTTCCTTGCGATGTCCGGTGATTGCATCTGATGTTCCCGGTAGCGAAGAGCAACTGGGCGATGCGGCTGTGCGCTTGCCGCCGGCCGATTCGATCGGATGGGCCGAGGCAATGCTTATGCTCGTCCGAGATGGCAAGTGGCGAAATGAATTGATCGAGCGCGGAGAGAGGCGAGGATCTTCGCTGACAGCAAGTCGTTATGTTTCAGATGTTATTGATATCGTCGATCAGTTCGCGTTGGTGCGACGCTGCTGGCGGCAGGATTATAGCGGTGGTTGAATGAAATTGGCTCGGTGGTGATGATGGAAACGGCATATCGGCCTTCGGCCTGCGCTTTTGCGCCCGTCGATGTTGTTGTGCCGCTCTACAATAACGAGTGTTTCGCCGTCGAGGCCATTCAATCCGCCCTTGATCAGATCTATCCCATCCGAAAAGTGATTGTGGTTGATGATGGCTCGGAGGATCGATCAGCGGCGATTGTAGAGGAGGCTTTTCGGGCCGAGCCGCGCGTGCAGGTGGTCCGTGCTGCCCATGGCGGGCTTCCTTATGCGCGCAATATCGGCATCAGAAATTCCGAAGCAGAATTTATAGCCTTTCTTGATAGTGACGATCTGTGGCATCCGGAAAAGATCGTGCGTCAGATGGATGAGTTCCAGAGCGACGAAGGGGTCCTGCTGGTCTCCTGCGGTTTCCATGATATCGACGAAGAGGGGCGGCGAATCCCAGGCAAGGTCCACGCCCGTCATTCCGGCTGGGTCCATGACGTATTGCTGGGCGGTAACTTTCTTTCCGGAGGTTCTGCGGCCATCGTGCGACGAGATGTTTTCGAAAGGGTCGGACTGTTCGACGAGAGGCTATCCTACGCGGAAGACTGGGACATGTGGCTCCGTATCGCGAAGGTTGGACCTGTAACGATGATGGATGCTGATCTGTTCGGAATCCGCAGGCATGGCTCGCAGATGTCTGCTCGCGGAAATCGGAGCAAGAAAATCCGTGTTTTCAAGCAGCATCTCGCCGTTTGGTCGAAGTGGACGTCAGAGATTGAAGCGTCTCCGCGAGCCCAGGCTGCGGTGTGGCGTTTGATCGTTAGTACGGCTCTGCGGGCAGGTTCTGGCGTGAGATCACGGCTTTCAGTCCTTGGCCTCGGCTTTAGGAGTGTCCGCAAAAATCTGGGAGAACAGGTATACTGGAAGCTGGTATGGGGATGGCCTGTGCTGCTGTTGTTGATCGTGGCTGAGAAGATCATGCCATTTAGGAATTCCAGGCACCCCTCATGATCGTCATGCGGATACACGGCGGGCTGGGAAACCAGATGTTCCAGTATGCGCTCGGGTGCCGTCTTGCGGCCGACCGCGGCTGCACCTTCAAGATGGACATTCGCTCGTTTGAGAAAGACAAACTGCGCCATTTCGCGCTGGATTGTTTCCAGATCGATGCGCCTGTCGCAACTGCCGACGACATCCGCCAGTTCGGGGGAGGCCTCAACTGGCATCCACGCCTGCGGCGGCTCTGGACGAGGCTGGCTGGCCCGAGCAAACGGATCATTCAGGAACGGCGGTTTGGATTCGACCCAACTGTTCTGGGCGTGCCGGGAAATGCTTACCTGTATGGATACTGGCAGACGGAGAAATATTTTTTGCCGGCCAGCGCTGCCGTTCGCAAGGTATTTCAACCCCGCAAGCCTCTGAGCGAGCGATCGCAAAGGCTCGCCGATGAGATGGCGCTTCCCGGGACGCTGTCGATCCATGTCCGCCGCGGCGATTATGTGGCCTCCGCAGTGAATGAGGCCTTTCACAATGTTTGCGACCCCGCGTGGTACAAGCGGGCCCTCGCGGAAGTTTGCAGCCGGACCGATATCACGCGGGCGTATGTTTTTTCCGACGATATCGAATGGGCTCGTTCCAACCTCAATCTGGCGGTGCCTTGCGAATTCGTGCCGGCGTCGCCCCGTGAGCTTGATTTCGAGGATATGGTTCTGATGTCGTGCTGCCAGCACCACATCATTGCGAACAGCTCGTTCAGTTGGTGGGGAGCGTGGTTGTCCGACAAAACCCCGTCGGTCGTTGTGGCCCCCGCGCGCTGGTTCGGTCCTGCTGGCCCGACGGATACGCAGGATATCTGTCCAGACCAGTGGATCAAGGTCAACTGACTGTGGGATCGGCTGCGGACGGCCCCGTTCGATGTCTCGATGCCGGTTCATCGCGATGCGGGCTGGTCATGGACTGGTTTTTGTGGTGAAGAGAGCCGTTCCTGCGCTGATCCGTTGAAAATCCGTCGCCCGACGGCTCGTTTTTGTGACATGGAGCCGGGCCATCCGGAAATTTTTTGCTCTTCGTATTAGGGGCCTCGTGGTTTCGTGAGTCAGACCTCCCCGCTGGTTTCCATCATCATGCCGATGCGCAACAGCGCGGCGACTGTCGAGGCGACCATTCGCTCGATCCAGCGCCAGACGCTGGAGGCGTGGGACCTGATCGTGATCGACGACGGCTCGACCGATCGCAGCGCCGACATCGTGGAAGGGCTCGGCGATGCGCGAATTCGTCTCGTGCGCGAGCCGGTCGGGCGAGGACTTGCGGCGCGGCTCAACCAGGCCATCGCGCTCTGTGGCGGCGAGTATATCGCCCGGATGGATTCCGACGATCTGTGCTTTCCCGAACGTCTTGCCCGGCAAATCGAGCGCTTGCGCAGCGATCCGTCCATCGACGTGCTCGGCTGTGGCGCGGTGGTGTTCGATGCGCAGGGCGCGCCGGTCGGGCTTCTGCCATGCGCGACCACGCATGCCGACATCGTGCGGCGACCTTATGTCGGCTTTCCGATACCGCATCCAAGCTGGTGCGGCCAGGCCTCGTGGTTCCGGAAGTATCTCTACAATCCCGTCCTGACCAAGGCCGAGGATCACGATCTGATGCTGCGCAGTTTTCGCGCCAGCCGTTTTGCCGCGCTGGACGAGGTGCTGCTCGGCTATCGCCAGCCTCGTCTCGATCTTGGCAAGATGTTGCCCGGCCGCCGTGCCTCGATGGGGGCGATCTGGCGCGATGGCGTCCGTTCCGGCGAAACACCCGCCGCATTGCGCGGCGTGATTATGCAATGCGTCAAAGGCGCGGTCGATATCGCGACCATCAAGCTCGGTCTCAACCGTGTCATGCAACGGCACCGCCTGAGCCCGGTGCCTGAAGCTGTCGCGCGGCAATGGGCGGCGCTCCGGTCTCTTTATTTTCCTCCCGAGAGATCGTGAGCGCGTTCGCGTGAACGGGACGTGATGAGCCCTTTCGCGGGGTGCGACATTTACCGTAGCATCGTGCCGGACCTTCGCTTGCAGGGAAAAGGCGGACCGGCCGGTGGTGTTGAAGATTGTCGCTCTGAAAAAGACCTATCGTGCGGCGGGCGAGACGGTCGGCGTGCTGCGCGGGGTCGATCTTGTCGTGGCAGCGCGCGAGAGCGTGGCGCTGGTCGGCGAATCCGGCAGCGGCAAGAGCACGCTGCTGCATCTGATCGCGGGCCTCGACAATGCCGACAGCGGCGTGATCGATCTTGAAGGCGAGAACATCGCGGCGCTGCCGGACAGCCGCCTTGCCGAGATCCGGCGCAGCGAGATCGGCCTTGTTTTCCAGCAGTTCAATCTGATCCCGAGTCTCAACGTCGCCGACAATCTGGCGTTTCAGGCGCGGATCGCCGGGCGTTATGACGAGGGCTGGCAGGCTGAACTGATCGACCGGCTCGGCCTTGGCGATCTGTTGCGGCGCTACCCGGAGCAACTCTCCGGCGGCCAGCAGCAGCGGGTGGCGATCGGCCGCGCGTTGGCGGCCCGGCCGAGGCTGGTGCTGGCGGATGAGCCGACCGGAAACCTCGACGAGGCCACCGCGGACGCAGTGCTTGGTCTGACGCGCGATCTGATCCGCCGCAGCGGTTGCAGCCTGTTGATGGCGACGCACAGCACGCGTCTTGCCGCGATGCTGGACCGGCAGGTGCATCTTGCCAACGGATTGCTGACATGAGCGGCGGGCTCGCACGGTGCGGCTGGGTGCTGAAGACGCTGCTCAGCCACTGGCGCGGGCATCCGATGCAGCTTGCGACCTTGCTGGTCGGTCTCATCCTTGCCACCGCATTGTGGAGCGGCGTGCAGGCGCTCAACCAGCAGGCGCGGCAAAGCTACGCACGGGCGGCGGCGATGTTCGGCGGCGCGCGTACCGCGACCCTGGTCGCCAAGGACGGTGCGGCGTTTTCGCAAGACTTGTTTATCGCGCTGCGCCGCGCCGGTTGGGCGGTCTCGCCGCTGCTGGAGGAGCGCGTTCAGATCAACGGCCGCTCGGTGCGGCTGGTCGGCATCGAGCCGCTGACCCTGCCGAAGGAGACCGGCGCAGTGGCGCGGATGGACGGCGGCGAGCTTCGCACCTTCCTGATGCCGCCCTATCAAACCCGCGTCGCGCGCGAGACGCTTGTCTCGCTCGGCCTGCATGAGGGCGAACGGCCACAGTTGCGCAACGGACAATCGCTGCCGCCGCTTGCGATCAGTCCGGCGCTGGCGCCTGGTGTGCTGGTGGTCGATATCGGCATCGCACAGCGCGCGCTGCAAAAGCCCAACCAGATCTCGCGCCTGCTGGTGGCGCGGCAGCCGCTCGGTCCCGCGTCCCCACTTTCCGAGGTGGTGGGCGACCGGCTGCAACTGGTCGCGCCGCAGAGCGAGAGCGGCCTCGAACAGCTGACCGACAGCTTTCATCTCAACCTGACGGCATTCGGCTTCCTGTCGTTCGCCGTCGGTCTGTTCATCGTCAACTCGGCGATCGGTCTCACCTTCGAGCAGCGCCGGCCGATGTTTCGCACCATGCGCGCCTGCGGCGTCTCGGCGCGGACGCTGAATGCGATGCTGCTTGTCGAGCTTGTGGCGCTGGCGCTGGTCGCGGGTTTTGTCGGCATGCTGGCGGGCTACGGAATGGCCGCGCTGCTGCTGCCCGATGTCGCGGCGACCTTGCGCGGGCTTTACAGCGCCGAGATTCCCGGTGAGCTCACCTTGCGGCCGGCATGGTGGATTGCCGGCCTTGCCATGACGATGGCGGGCGCGGTTGCGGCCGCCGCGACCGGCTTCATCAAATTGCAGCGCCTGTCCATTCTCGCCGCCGCGCAGCCCGATGCGTGGAAGGAATTGCAGCAGCGCTGGCTGAAGCGGCAAGGGCTGCTCGCCGTTCTCGTGACCGGAATCGCCATCGCATGCCTGTTGTTCGGTCATTCGCTCGGCGCGGGCTTTGCCCTGCTCGGTACGCTGCTGCTGGCGGCCGCGCTCGCACTGCCGGTGGCGCTCGGCCTTTTGTTGCAGATCAGCGAGCGCTGGGCATCGCGCTATCGGCGGCAGCCGCTGCTGCAATGGGCTTTCGCCGACAGCCGCCAGCAATTGTCCGGCCTGTCGCTGGCGTTGATGGCCCTGCTTCTGGCGGTCGCGGTCAATGTCGGCGTCTCCACCATGGTCGGCAGTTTCCGCGCCACTTTCGTGACGTGGCTGGACGATCGGCTGATGGCGGATGTCTATCTCGACGCCGCCAGCAACGAGCAGGCTGCCGAGATCGCGCAATGGCTGAAGCGGCGGCCGGAGCAGATCGCGATCCTGCCGGGCGTGCGTGCCGAGACCCGCGTGGCAGGGCAGACCATCGAGTTGATGGGCCTTGCCGACAATGCGGAATATCGCCGCCGCTGGCCGCTGCTCGCGGCGGCGCCCGATGCATGGCGCAGCATCGCGCAAGGCGATGCCGCCTTCGTCAGCGAGCAATTGTCGCGCCGGGCCGGCCTGAAGCCGGGCGATACGATCAGCGTCGCGACCGACGCCGGCCACTGGCCGCTGACCATCGCCGGCATCTATGCCGATTACGGCAATCCGCGCGGCCAGCTTGCGGTGGATGGCGATGCGCTGGTCCGGCATTTCCCGAAAACGCCGCGCACGCGCCTTGCGCTACGGATCGCGCCGCCGCAGGTTTCGCGCCTCGTCGCCGATCTTCAAAATACGTTTCACCTCGGCGAGCGGCAGATCGCCGATCAATCCGAGGTGAAGGCGGAATCGAAACGGATCTTCGACAAGACCTTCGCGGTCACCGCCGCGCTCAATGCCTTCACGCTCGGTGTTGCCGCGATCGCGCTGCTCACCAGCCTGC
This sequence comes from Afipia sp. 64-13, assembly GCA_001897755.1. Taxonomy (GTDB): domain Bacteria; phylum Pseudomonadota; class Alphaproteobacteria; order Rhizobiales; family Xanthobacteraceae; genus Afipia. The sequence goes on along the minus strand of MKUJ01000009.1, from coordinate 119,384 downwards.
TGACGCTGGCGGGCGCGCGCCTGCCGCAGCTTGCGCCGCTGTGGGCGATGGGCGTCACGCTGCCGCGATTATCAGCCATCGAGCTTGCCAAGACCATGATGCTGGCGCTGCTGACCGCGCTGCTCGCGGTGCCGCTCGGCCTTGCGGTGGGCTGGTGCCTTGTCGCGGTGGTCAATGTGCGGGCGTTTGGCTGGCGGATTCCGCTGCATGTGTTCCCCTCGCAACTCGTCGAACTGCTGGCGATCGCGATGGTCGCCGCGCTGATCGCCGCGGCCGTCCCGCTGGCCAAGCTGTTCCGCATGCCGCCCGCAAGGCTGATCCGGGTTTTCGCCAATGAGCGCTGACATGCACCGCCGCGCATTCGTTCAGGGACTGGCATGGCTCGCCGCAGCAGGGCCGGCGCGGGCGCAG
>MKUJ01000009.1:86833-118924 GCA_001897755.1 Afipia sp. 64-13 | reverse complement strand
ACATTTCCGGCCGATCATGGCGCGCATCCGCAATTCCGCATCGAGTGGTGGTACGTCACCGCCAATCTGCGCGGCGAGGACGGCGAGGCCTATGGCGTGCAATGGACACTGTTCCGTCAGGCGATGGCGCCCGGCTCCGAAGGTCAGGGCTGGGGCAGCCGCCAGCTCTGGATGGGCCATGCGGCGGTCACCAGTGCGCGGCAGCATCTGTTCGCCGAGCGTCTGGCGCGGGGCGGCGTGGGGCAGGCTGGCGTCGAGGCCGCACCGTTCCACGCCTTCATCGATGCGTGGGAGTTGCGTGCGCCTGAAGGCGCGTCGGCCCAAACCCTCGCGCCGCTGGCGCTCAAGGCATCGAGCACGGATTTCCGCATCGACCTGCGGCTCGATACGACGCGGCCCGTGGTGTTGCAGGGCGAAGGCGGTTACAGCGAGAAATCGACGCGCGGGCAGGCGTCCTATTACTACAGCCAGCCGTTCTTCACCGCGCAAGGCGAGATCGCGCTCGCGGGCCGTAGCGTTGGGGTGACGGGGCAGGCGTGGCTCGACCGCGAATGGAGCAGCCAGCCGCTCGCGCCGGACCAGAAGGGCTGGGACTGGATGTCGCTGCATCTGGCGTCCGGCGACAAGGTGATGCTGTTCCGGCTGCGTCAGGATGACGGCGCGGATTATCGCTCCGGCAACTGGATCGATGCGGATGGGACGGCGCACGCGCTGGCTGCATCGGACATCGCGATGACGCCGACGGCATGGACCACCATCGGTACCCATGTGGTGCCGACATCATGGAGGGTGGCGATCGCGAGCCGCGGGCTGACAATCTCGATTGCGCCGCTCAATCCGCAAAGCTGGATGGGCACCAGCATTCCTTATTGGGAAGGTCCGGTACGGATCGAGGGCAGCCATGGCGGCGTCGGCTATCTCGAGGCGACCGGGTATTGAGCGCGGCCTACGGCTCTTTCAGCCATTTCGCCATCACCACGCGCGGTGCCACCTCAAAGCCGAGGTGTTCGTAGAAACCGACGACCTCGGTGTTGGTCTCGCGCACCAGCAACTGCACCTTGACGACGCCGCGCTCGCGCAGCCAGGCCTCGCCAGCTTCGACGATCCGCCGGCCCAAGCCTTCGCCGCGTGCGTCCGGAGCGGATGCGACGTAATAGAGCCAGCCGCGATGGCCATCATGGCCGACCATCACGCTGGCTTTGATCGTTCCGCCCGCTTCGCCGACCAGAACGTCCGAGCATGCGCCGGCCTTGGCGAAGGCAAAATCGACGGCGGGATCGTTGTAGCTCGTCACCAGTCTGCAGGCTTGCCACAGCGTGGTGATCGCAGCCTGATCTTCGGATGTCGCGGGCCTGACTGTCAGCGGCTCAGGCATGGCTACCCCTTGGCGAACGCCACCTTCAGCGGCTCCAGCCCCTCGATGCCGCATTCGATCACGTCGCCCGGCGCCAGCGCGGCGACGCCGGCCGGCGTGCCGGTCATGATCAGGTCGCCCGCGCCGAGCGTCACCTGCTGCGACAGTTGCGCGATGATTTCCGGTACGTTCCAGATCATCTCCGATAGGTCACCCTGTTGCCGCAGGGTGCCGTTCACCGACAGCCAGATCCGGCCTTTCGCCGGATGACCGATCTCGGAGGCCGCGCGCAGCGCGCCGCACGGTGCGGAGTTGTCGAACGACTTGCCGATCTCCCACGGCCGCTCCTTCTTGCGCGAGGCGGTCTGCAGATCGCGCCGCGTCAGGTCGATCGCCACGCCATAACCGTAGACATGATCGAGCGCCTTGTCCGGGGTGATGTTGGCGCCGCCCGACTTCAGCGCGACGATCATCTCGACCTCGTGCTGGCAATCCTTGGTCAGGCTCGGGAACGGAATGGTCGCGCCGCTCGGCACGATCATGTCGGCATGCTTGGCGAAGAAGAACGGCGGCAGCCGCTCGTCATTGCCCATCTCGCGGATGTGTTCGAGATAGTTGCGCCCCACGCACCAGATGCGCCGCACCGGAAACAGTTTTGTCGTGCCGGCCACCGGAAGCGCCGGCTGCACCAAGGCGGGAATGACGTAGTCTGCGGCGCTCATGGGATGATCCGTGGTTTGTGAAGAAGTATTTGGCGCGTTTGGTGCAGTGAAAATGCTTTTTAGCTGTCGTTGCCGGGCTTGACCCGGCAACCCATCTTTTCAGGAATATGGATGCGCGGGTCAAGCCCGTGCATGACCACCTGTTAGTTCATCAGAACAAAAACACTCTACGCGCTCGCGACCAGCGGCGGCGCGCCGGCCTCGCGATGCTGCAAGCGGAAGAACGAGGCGTAGCGGCCGTTGCGGGCGAGCAGCGCGTCGTGCTGGCCGGATTCGACGATGCTGCCGTCCTCCACCACCAGAATCTGGTCGGCATGCATGATGGTGTGCAGGCGATGCGCGATCACGATGGTGGTGCGGCCCTGGCACAGATGCGCGATGGCTTCCTGCACCAGCTTCTCGGATTCGGAATCGAGCGCAGCGGTGGCCTCGTCGAGCAGGATGATCGGCGCGTTCTTCACCAGCGCGCGGGCAATCGCAATGCGCTGACGCTGGCCGCCGGAGAGCTGCGCGCCGTGCTCGCCGACCGGCGTGTCGTAGCCGAGCGGGAACGCCATGATGAAATCATGCGCGCAGGCGGCTTTCGCGGCGGCGACGATCTCGTCCTCGGTCGCGCCGGGTTTGCCGAAGGCGATGTTGTCGCGAATGCTGGCGCGGAACAGATAGACGTCCTGTCCGACATAGGCGGTCTGCAGGCGCAGCGATTTGCGCGACACGTCCGAGATGATCTGGTTGTCGATCACGATGGCGCCCGCGCCGACCTCGTAGAAGCGCAGCAGCAGCGCCAGCACGGTGGACTTGCCGCCGCCGGAGGGACCGACCAGCGCCGTCATGGTGCCGGGCGCGGCGACGAAGCTCACGCGGCGGAGCACCGGCTCGCCGTCGCGATAGGAGAAGGTCACGTCGCGCAGTTCGACCTGCGCTTCGGTGAGCTGCAAGGCCGGCTTGTCGCTGTCGTCGGGCTCGGAGGCCGGGCTGTCGACGATCTCCAGCAGCTTGCGTGCGCCGACGAGATAGGAGTTCAGCTCGATGTTGAGCCGCGCAAGGCGCTTGGCCGGCTCGTAGGCGAGCAGGAACGCGGTGAGGAACGAGAAGAACTGCCCCGGTGCGGCGCCGGTCGCGATCACGCGGTAGCCGCCATACATCAGCGCGCCGGCGATGGCGATGCCGCCGAGCGTTTCCATCAACGGGCTGGAGCGGCTCTGCACCCGCGCCATCTTGTTGGAGTTGCGCTCGACCTCGCCGATGCTGGCGTCGATGCGCGCCTGCATGGTGTCTTCCAGCGTGAAGGCCTTGACTGTGCGAATACCCTGCAGCGATTCTTGCATGGTCTCCATGATGTCGGTGGTGCCGGTAAACTGGTCGTGCGCCAGATTCTTGATGCGCTTGACCAGCTTGCGGATCACCAGCATCGCCGGCGGAGCGACGATCAGGCCGAACAGCGACATCCACGGATCCTGGAACACCATCACGGCGACGAGACCGATCAGCGACAGCACATCGCGGCCGAGCGCGCTGACCAAGAGGCCGAGCACTTGCGTTACCGATTGCGCGCCGGCGGTGAGCCGCGTCAGGAATTCCGAGGTGTGCCGGTCGGAGTAAAATCCGATGTTCTCGTGCATCAGCTTGGCGAACAGCCGCCGCTGGTTGTTGGCGAGAATGGCGTTGCTGATCTTGGCAAGGATCACCGAATGGCCGTAGGTCGCCGCGCCCTTGGCCGTGAACAGCACGATGATCACCAGCGACAGCGATATGATGCCGGAGACGCTGCGGTTGACATAGGTCTGGTTGATGACCTCGCCGAGCAGCCAGGCGGACAGCGCGGTGGCGGCGGCCGACACCGCCATCAGGGCGAAGGCCTTCAGGTAGCGCGGCCAGTATTGGAGCCCCTGTTCGGTGACGAGGCGGCGGATCAGCGCGGCCGCGCCATAGGGGTCGTCGGTGATCTTTCTCGGAACTTCGGTCATCCGGGTCCCGGAATGTTGCGTGGAGACATGCGTCTCCTTGCCCGTGATGCGGCTGATTTTCAAGCCAAAACGGGGTAAAATCCGCGCTAGGCGGAGGCCGCCTGCCGGTCGCTGGAGCCGCGCGCGGCGATCAGCTTGTCCTCCCACGCCAGCGCGTGGCGGGCGATCGTGTCGAGGTCGTCGTATTGCGGCGTCCAGTCGAGCGTCTGCCGGATGCGGCTGGTGTCGGCGATCATGGTCATGATGTCGCCGGGCCGCCGCGGCGATTCCTGCACCGCGAAGTTGCGGCCCGAGGCCCGGCGCACCGCCTCGATGGTCTCGCGCACCGAATAGCCCCGGCCATAACCGCAGTTCAGCGTCACCGACGCGCCACCCGTGCGCAGATAATCGAGCGCAGCCAGATGCGCCTGCGCCAGATCGCTGACATGGATGAAATCGCGGATACAGCTTCCGTCCGGCGTCGGATAATCGGTGCCGTAGACATCGATCTTGGCGCGCTGGCCGGTCGCCGCCTCGACCGCGATCTTGAGCAGATGCGTCGCGCCGACGGTTTGCAGGCCGATGCGCGCCTGCGGATCGGCGCCCGCGACGTTGAAATAACGCAGCACCACGTAGTCCATGTCATGCGCGCCGGCGACATCGTGCAGCATGATCTCGGTCATCAGCTTCGAGGAGCCGTAGGGCGACAGCGGCCGCGTCGGCGCGGTCTCGGTCACCGGCATCTCGTCGGGATTGCCGTAGACCGCGGCGGTCGACGAGAAGATGAAACGGCTGACGCCGCACTTCACCGCCGCGTTGAGCAGATTGCGCGTCGTCATCGTGTTGTTGCGGTAATAGGCGAGCGGATCGCGCACCGAATCCGGCACCACGACAGAGCCCGCGAAATGAATGATCGAGGTGACGCCGTGCTGGGCGATCACGCCCTCGACCAGATTTTCGTCTGCGGCGTCGCCGATGAACAGCGGCACGCCTTCGGGCAGCGCGCTGGAAAAGCCGGTGGACAGATTGTCGATCACGACCACGCTGGCGCGGGCCTCCGCCAGCGCCAGAACCGTGTGGCTGCCGATATATCCCGCGCCGCCGGTGACCAGAACTGTCATGTTGCTCAACTCCCGTGCCGCCCGATCGACGGTGTTTCCCGATCCGGTCTGCGACTGTGACGCCATACCCTTGCCGGAAACTTGCCGGGGAAGGGTGGACGCGGGGTATAACGCACCGGCTTTCTGTTGATTTTCTTGGCAATTCGCCACGGAACACGCTTTATGGTTTCCAAAACCTCACTCGATTTGCGGGATTCCATGGCGAATACGCCCGGCCTCATTTTCATCAAGACATCCTCGCTCGGCGACGTGGTGCATCAGATGCCGGCAATGACCGACGCGCGGCGGCGCCATCCCGATGTGAGATTCACCTGGGTGGTGGAGGAGGCGTTCGCGCCGCTGGCGCGATTGCATCCGGCGATCGACGAGGTGGTGCCGGTGGCGACGCGGCGCTGGCGCTCGCAATTGCTGTCGCCCGCGACATGGCGCGAGGTGTCGGCATTCAAGGCAAGGTTGCACGCCATCGATGCAGCGAAGACCATCGACACGCAGGGACTGCTGCGCTCCGCGCTGATCGCGCATTACGCGCCGGGCGAGCGGCATGGCTACGATGCCGCCAGCATCCGCGAGCCGCTGGCATCGCGTTTCTATGACGTCACCCACAGCGTCTCGCGCACTCTGCATGCGGTGACGCGCAATCGCACGCTGACCGGTCTCAGTCTCGGCTATCAGCCCGACGCGGCGATCGACTACGGTCTGGTCAAGCCGCCGGTGGCGGCGGGCGCGCCTTACGCGGTGTTGTTGCACGGCACTTCGAAGGCGACCAAGGAGTGGCGCGAGTCCGAATGGATCGGCCTCGGCAAATGGTTGCGGCGGCAGGGTCTCGACGTGGTGCTGCCATGGGGCACCGAGCGCGAGCGCCTGCGCTGCCAGCGCCTCGCCGGCGGCATTCCGCAAAGCCGCATCCTCGAGCGCCAGCCGCTCGACGCCACCGCCGGTGTGATCGCCAACGCGGCGCTGGTGGCCGGCGTCGATACCGGGCTGCTGCATCTGGCGGCGGCGTATTCCGTGCCGCTGATCGCGGTGTTCATCGCCACCGATCCGGGCCTCACCGGGCCGGTCGGCGGCGGCCCCATCGTGGTGCTGGGCGGCAAGGGCGAAGCCCCGGCCTTCGCCCAGGCGATCGCGGAGGCGGAGAAACTCGGTTTCGGCCAGGCTCGATAGCGAACGCGGCTATGCGGCCTCTGGCCGGGCCCCCAGGCCGATGCTCGAGCCCCCGGCACCCCACATTACCCGGTCGGTCCATCGGCATCGTGGCGCAGGGGCCGGCCTTCAAGGCTTCGCTGGCGGCGTCCGGTCACGTTCCGGGAGCGGTCTGGCACAGGGCCTGGTTGATATGCTCCAGCAGTTCCAGATCGGAAAGATGGCCCGGCGACGTCTTGACGACCCGCTCCGTCATCGGTTCGCCGGAGATCTGAACCCGGCTTCGTTCTCCGACAGCCTTGATGGCTTTGATCATCTGCTCTTGCGGGTGGGTCTGTGCGGCAAGGAGACCCTTGAAATAGATCATCCATAAATGCTCCCGCTTCGCATGGCGGAGCGCAGGGCCATGGGCTGCGATCGCCGCAAGTCCCGCCGTGCTGAAATTCTCGATCTGCACGTCAAGGGGATCAGGCCACCGTTCGCCGGCGCGTGACCAGTGATGAAGCATCCACATCACGGCGATTTCGGCCACGCTGGATTGGATCGATGCGGCCAGTTCGTCCGAGCCATGCCGGTCGGGGTCAGCGAGATGGCCTCGTTCCCCTTCTTCGCCCGGCCAGCCGGGACGACCGTGTTGCCGGTCACTGCCCATCGCCGTTGCTCGCTGTGCCGCTGATCCGAAACGTCAGTTGCCTTGCGAACGGCCGGCAAGCCAAGCGTCTACTCGCGGGTCTTGTCGGCGTGGACGATCCTGAAATCGTCGATCTTGCGGCCTTTCTTGAGGGCGTTGGCGAGCCAGTGAGGCGTTTTTCCACGCCCGGACCAGGTTTGCGAGGGGGATGACGGATTGCGGTATTTGGGTAGAACTCTCGGATAGTGCCGCCGCGGAGGCCGGTCGTCCCCGGCAACGCCGGAAGACCGCTTGGAAGCGCCGCCGCCATTCGTCAGGGCGCTGCGGTTGATCTGCGCCAATCGTTTTTCCAACTGGCGCTTTTCGGCGACGATCCTTTCCGCCAGCACCTTCGTGACGTCCTCGTGGAGGCGCCAGAGCTCGTCAAATGGCATCGAAACAAGATCTGTATCTTTATCTTTTCGCATAGGATTATCTCGATCCGTTGTTGTCCTTTCGTGCATTCCCAGCATTCAATTCCAGGAGAGCGCCCTGCCGGATGATTTTCGGGCAAAGCGTCTGTCGTTTAATTCGTCTCATATTACGTCGAATTCAATCAAAAGGCGGGGGCGAACTGCGCAAACGCGGAGTTACCAACAATATAATCAATTAAATGTGCTTGAAATAATGGCCGGAAATGGGCCGTTCGTGCGCCCAAAATAAGAACGTCATAATTTAATCAAGAAGACGGGCTCGTGGCCGGACGCTGCCGCTTCGAAAAGATGATTTATCTCAAATTATATCGACGGGTTCGTTTGTCCGCGACCTGCCGATGGTTCGTTCGTGCCGTCGAGGGTGACCATGCGCTTGCACGCACAGCCGGATAAATCCCGGCGAGAACGGTAATCCGATGTGAGCGTTGAATAAGACAGCGATACCGGAGTGTTATTCGCGCGCATGGCGGAGCTTGTTGTTCATCTCGGCGATGCAGGCGCGGCTTTAATTCGCCGCTGTTTCTGTCGCATTGAATTTTGACACGCAATCGCCTACATCGTAGTTGTGAATCAGGAATGCAGGGCTGCGCGATGAAAAAAGCCAATCTGGAAGCCATGTCGATCGACGAGCTTTGGGCGCTTCACGAAAACATCAGCAGAATTCTGTCCCAGCGAATAGCGTCGGAAAAGCACGAGCTGGAAAAGCGTTTGGCCTATCTCAACGGCGGCAGGATGGAGATCGAGCGGGAAGCCGGATTGGTATCCCGCAGCGCGGAGAACAAGCCGCGGCGCAAATATCCGCGCGTCCTGCCGAAATATCGCAATCCTTCGGAACCATCGGAAACCTGGTCCGGGCGAGGCAAGCAGCCGCGCTGGATGGTTGCGGCCATCAAGTCCGGTCGCAAGATGGATGATTTCAAGATTGGCGCGTCCGGCGGTTCAAAGGCGCGTCAGAGAGGCTGAGCCGCAATTGCGTCGGCGCGGTTGCGAACGCCGCAGGGATCGCAGCCGGTTTTCAAGCACGAAACGATTTTCGGAAATGATGTTCGGACATTGGATGTCCACGCGTCAGTAGGCGTTGCGGCTGCGCGCGACTTCGACCACGGTTTGCAGCATGATGGCGAGGTCCAGTCCGAAGCTCCAGTTGTCGATGTACCACAGATCGTGCTCGACCCGTCTCTCGATGTCCTCCGGCGTCGGTGTCGGCCCCCGGTAGCCGTGGACTTGAGCCCAGCCCGTCAGGCCCGGCTTGACCCGGCGGCGAAAAGCGTAATTTCGAACGACCTTGTCGAACTGGGTGTCGTGCGCCACGGCGTGAGGACGGGGCCCGACCAGCGACATGCTGCCTTCCAGCACATTCAGCAGTTGAGGCAGTTCGTCGGCGCTGGTGCGGCGCAGCCATCGGCCCAGCGGCGTGATCCTGCTGTCGCCGCACTGGGCCTGGGTAATCGTCGCGCCATCTTCCAGCACCGACATGGTCCGGAATTTGTAGATCTGGAAGCACTTGCCGTTGAAGCCGCAGCGTCGCTGCCGGAACAGGACGGGGCCGGGCGAGTCCAGCTTGATGGCGACCGCCACGACCGCGAGCAGGGGCAACAGCACCAGCAGCCCCGTTCCGGCGAACACGATGTCGATACATCGCTTGGCGGCATATTCCAGCGAGGTCAGTGGCCCGCGCTGGACTTCGACGCAGACGGAGTTGCCAAGCTCGTGGGAGGGCTGGTTGAAAATCTCCGAGGCGGTGCCGACCGGGATCAGATTGACCGGAAACGGCAGAATTCGGAGCTCCGCGATCAGACCTCGCAAGTCGGTCCAGTTCTTCAGATCGGTTCCGACCACAATCTCCTCGACTTCCGATCCGCGGACACAGGCGATCGCGCGTGAAATCATGTCGGCGCGTTGATGACGTCCCCGCTCCGGAGGCGGCAGCCGGAAATGGCGTTCCAGCGTGAAGCCGAGATTTGCCAGGTTATGGGCGAGGCCGGCCTCGATCTGGTGACGGCAGTCGGTGATCAGGACGATCCTGCGTCCGGAAAATCGCTTGTTCGTCATCCCCTTGGTCAGCAGGCTGCGCCAGAAAACGCGATGCACGACCAGCGCGGCGAGGCCGAGCGCGGCAAACAGCAGGCTGGCGCCGCGCGAGAGTTCGGTGCCGACCTTCAGGGTAAAAACCGTTCCGGCGAGCAGGAGGAATACCGCTGTCCAGAGCAGGACGATGGTGCGGAGCTGATTGCGCAGCGCAAGCAGGGCTGCCGGTTTGTACATCCGGCGACTTTTCATCAGCGAAACGAACAGGGCGGAGACGACGCCCGCCGTACCGAAATACTGGAAGATATCGCCCGGCGTTCCGTACGCCTGCATATGATAGATCACGCCCGCGAGCGTGCTTGCCGAAAAGATCACCACGACATCGGCAATCACGGAGATCAGTTCGATGGATTCATAGCTGATGGGCCATTTATGCGCCGCGGCCGTCGGGGCCGGGAAACGGCTGACGGCCGGGAAATCGCTGACGGCGGCGCTCTCCACCGCGCTCGCGCCGTTCACGGCCTTGACGTCACGCTTTACGAAATTCATGGGAGGCCCCGGGGGTGGACCGAATTGCCGCGTATTAAATTATTTTAAATATGGCGAAATTATTTAATTTGGCAATTAAATATTTAATAAGCTCCGATATCTGTCGTATTAAAATACCGTTAACGAACTGACGGCTATGCTGAACCTCTCGCAGATGATCGGGAGCCGGGCCGCTTGTCCTTTCAGATCGCCATTCATTTTCTGGCCGGACTCGTGACGGGGGTCGTTTTCCGCGTTCGGGTTCTGCTGTGTCTGGTGGCCGTCGTTTTGATCGAGTGTATCGCCATGGCCGCCATGTTCGGCCTTCGGGCGGGATTGTGGTCGCTGGCGAGCCTGGTGATGGTCGAGATGGGATATCTCGGCGGCGGCTATCTGCGCAGCGTGCTGGAGCGGGCCGGATTTCTCGGCGAATTGGGCACCGGGATCGGGCCGACCCGATCACCGGAGCTGTAAGTCCGCGCGCATCACGGAAAGATAGAGCGGATCGATGTCCATGATCGCGCGGTCGAGGAATGCCTTGGCGTCCACGGAGCTGGCTCTGTAGATCGCCGCAAGAGCGGGCTTGAGCGCGGGCGTCCGCGTGATGATCACGCGCAGATCATGTCTCGCCATGTCCTGAATCTCGGGATCCTTCAGCGCATCGGGGCGGAGCGATGCCTTGATACGGAGCAGGAACAGCGAAAGCTCGCTCGGTGCGGTCAAATACGACATCTTGAGCAAGGCGTTCGGCTGATACCCCGGCCAGTTGTAGCGATCGGCCATGATGGCGAGCATCAGCCAGACATCTCCGCGATGCGGCGAATAGCGCAGGGCGTGTTCGAGATCTGCCCGGCTTTGCCCGATGGCGGCGCGGCTGCCGTCCGCTGCGGTCGCGGGTTCTTTCCAGAGCAGGTCCGCGTGGGTGAATGCGCTGTCGGCCCATAAATCTCCCCGCACCATCGCGAGCGAGGCCGCCCGCCGGGCATTGCCCCGGTCGTGGCTGGCGAGGCGGCTTGCCTGCGGGTCGGCCGGAAGCGGAATCCGCTCGGGACGATAATATTCGGCCGGAATGATCCAGGCGGCCTCCACGGCCAGAACGGCGGCGAACGCAAGCAGCCCGGCGCGCAGCCGCCTGTCGATCGGATGTTCCTGGTCCGACGGACTCTTCAAACCGGGGATCGCGAGATCGAGGGCGCTCCAGCCTTTGCTTTGTGCGAGGGCTAGCCCGCAGATCGTGCCGATGAAGAGGGGCGTGATCAGGCCGAACGCGCCGGCATTGCCGAAGGCGGAGACAACAACGGCCACGATGCAGCCGGCGCCGGCGGCGGCATAGAGGTGATCGCGCCCGCGCGTCAGAGCCCGCATGAAAAGCATCCACGCGCCGATCAATGCCAGGACAACCAGCGTCCAGAAGAACGGCCGCCCCATCTCGGTTGCGACTTGGGCTGCGGCCGTCGGCGCGGCGCGTGTATCGGCGTCATCGGCGTCGCGATAGATCGGGACGAGCGCCCGAAAGGTGCCGGCGCCCGTGCCGACCCATCTTGCATCGGCCAGAATGCGTTCGGCGATCGGGACAGAGCCTTGCGACGGCTGCGCCAGCGACAGCGTCGGGTCGGTGTCTTTTGCGATCGGGTTGATCGCGAAAAATCCGATCAGGACGACGATGGCCGCCGCGGCGATGCCGGACCGTCCCCACGGCCCCAGCCGCAATCGGCGGATGGCCTCCACGCTGATCAGGACGCCGATTCCACAAGCGGCGGCGGGAAGCAACGCGGCGTCCGTGTCGATGATGATCGCCGACAGGCAGATCGCGGCGGCGAGGAGCGGGAGCGCGCCTGCATAGATCGACCGGCCTGCGGACTGCCGCCGCCTCGCGGGTGGTGTTTCGCTGGATTGGTAGGCGTGGATCGTTGCCGCGCATGACAGGATGACGCCGATCATGGCGATATCCGCCATTTGCGGGCGTTGGACCGCGAGGTCGAAGCCGGCCGCGCCGACATGGCTCAAGCCGATCAGCGCCGCGGCGATCGCCGCCGCGACGGCGACCAGAAAATAAAGGACGATTTTCGCGTGTTGCCGGTCGAGCGCGACGGCTGTTGCCACGATTGCGATGGCCACGATCAGGAGGTATCGCGCGAGACTCAGCAGGGTCGCGCCGATATCCAGACTGACGGTGCCGGGCAGCGGCTTTCCCAGGGCCGTCGATGCACTCGTCCACGCGGGATGGGCCAGCCAGTGATGTCCCACCGGGACCAGTTGAAACAGGATCCAGGCACAGGGGATCAACAAAACAGGGACAATCGGCTTCAACAGCGTCGCCAGCCGGTGGGTTTTGTCCGCGGACAGGCACAGGGCGACCAGCGCCATCGCGATGGCCGCGATCGCCGGACCAAAGCCCTCCGAAAAAGGACTGCCAACGATCATGAGCACGGGAGCGGCCACGATCAGCGCGATCAAAATCGTGAGGACAGTTGTCACTGGCATCACCGCTATCATTGGCGGACCGGCAGCATGCCGAAAATGTTTAAATCTCACAAGATATAACCGGCCGTGACGCCCGGTATTTAATATTGCAAAGATTTAAATGGACTGTGACCTTCCGAAAGGCCGGCAGGATGCGCTCCGCGGTACGTGCGCCGGGCCGGGACGAAGCAACGCCCGGCACCCGCGCCTTTCGGTGTCGCTCCGTCGGCAGGACAGGCGCGGACGAGCGCGGACATGAGACGCCGTCAACGTCCTGTCGTCTGATCGCTCGGGGCATCGCCATCGCGTGCGTGGAGTTTTGCCCTCGACCAAAACCCGATCTGTCCTTGCCGGGCAGAGCCCGGGGAAGACGGGCGTGAATGCCCTTGCGGCCCGGCAATCCGTCTTCTTGATGAGACTGTTCTTTCGGGATGGATGCGCGGGCATCGGCAAGCGGAGGCGACTGCCGTTCCTTGAGCGGCGATGCCGGTGCATTCCGAACAAACCCGAACGCTTCAGGATGTGCGATATGCGTCGCCGCCGGGACCGACGGCGGCCAGAGGATGTTTTACGGAGTGGTGACCGGGGTGGCCGGATTGATGATGGCCGGGACCCCGCCCTTGATCGCCGCTTTCAGCGCGTAGGCATTGGTTGCGTAGACAATCGGGTCGTTCGCCGTGGCCATGATGGTGCGCAGGTAGTTGAGGAACTTCGTCGTTTCCACCGACGACGAGTTGGACGTGTAGATGACGTCCTTGTTCCGGATCTCGAAGCTCTGCGCCATGAAATATCCCGAGGGGTCGCGGAAATTCACGTTGTAGATGATCGGAATGATCGGTCCCTGGAATTTCGAACAATCGACCCCGAGCCGTTCGGCGACTTCACGGGTCTCACCGCGATAAAGGAAGATGGAGGCGGGGTCGGCGAGTGAATCGTTGAGGCCGCCATGTTTTCCGACGGCTTCGGCGAGCGTGATCCGCCAGGCGTCGAACTTGTATTGCCCCTGCGTTCCGGCGGCGCCGAACGCCACGAAGGTCTGCGGCTGGTTGTAGAGATAAATCGTATCGTTCGGGATCACGTAGATGTTGTTCGACGGCTCGTAGACCAGCGAGCCGAACGGCACGCTGGCGCGATGCCCCGCGCGCTCGAGCGTGACCCAGGTGTCGTAGCCTTGCGTGCTGGGGCCGCCAGCGCGCGTGATGGCGTCCAGAATGCGCTCCCCCGAGGCGCTCGCCGGGAAGCGTCCGGCGGCGCGAACATCGCCGAGGACGCTGATAAGCGAGGCCCGCTGTTCGACCAGAGACACCACCGCCTGAGGCTCGATCGCGCGATTTTTGAGGGCCGCGACGATCGCCTGCTGGATCTCGACCGGCGTCTTGTCCCTGGCGCGGATCGCGCCGGCGTAGGGCACGGTGATGTTGCCGTTATTGTCGACGGCCTGCGGGGGAATCGTCACGAAATTGCCGGGGCGGACCCCGGCTTCGGCCGGAATGAACAACCCGCCCGCCGCGGACTCGAAGATCGTCACGCTGACCGTATCGCCGATCCCGAAACGAAATGCCTTGGGAGGGGTCCGGTTTGCGAATGCGGTGGAAAGCCTCGGGGTATATTGCGCCAGAATCCGGACAACCTCCGGCTCCAGCTTCACGAGGGCATAGGGCAGGCTTTCAGGCTCGGCCGCCTGGGACATGCGCACGTCCATGCTCTGCGGCCCGGAAGCCGGCATGATCGTGCAGCCGCCGCAGAGCGCGGCGAGAGCCAGACTGATATTTCCGATTTTAGCCCACCGGGCCTTCGTGCCGAACAGAGTCAAAACCCCCCGCGCTAGCGGTAACGAGAGATAATTTGACATTTCGGACTGATTCAAGCCAGCGCCTTGTGGCCGCCGTGCAGCGGAAGCCAAACCTTGTTGCTCGCAAGCCACACCGATTTGCCGGACCGATTAATGAAATTAATCATTATGGCGCGCCGGCCGGGGAGGCTCCAATTCAATCCGGCCGGATTATGCGGTGTAGCCGTAACGGGCGAAATGCTCGTTGCTGTAATAATCCCGGTGATAATTGTCGTAGCGCTGAATGGCTTGCATGTCGGTTTTGTTGAGCACGGCGCCGATCAAAGCGGGATGCAGGCTGGGCGCGGTATGGAGCGCATGCTGCACCACGTCCGTCTTGGTGCGTCCCCATTCAATGGCCAGGACGAGGCAATCCATCAGCGGTGCGATCGCCCGCACGTCCACGATGGGAGCCAGCGGCGGCAGGTCGACCACAATATAATCGTAGGTCGCCCGCAGGTGATCGAACAACTGCTTGGTCGATGCGGCGGAGAGGATTTCGCTGGTGTGAAACAGCGGCTGTTTCTTGGTCGCCGGCAGGAAAGCGAGGTTCGTCTTCGGATCCCTGCAGATGGCCTGGTCGAGCGTGGACCGGCCGGAAATCACGTCGACGATGCCTGCGTTCGCGGCCGGGGCCAGATTGCGGGACAGCGACGGATTTCTCAGATCGCAATCGACCACAACGATCCGCGTGCCGGCATGCGCCATCAGTTGCGCCAGCGCGGCGGCGATCGTCGACTTGCCCTCGTTGGGAAGCGAGGAGGTGATGCCGATGACCTTGTTGGATGGGTTCGTCACATTGAGATCGATCGCCAGCTTGATCGCGCGGATCGATTCCGCGAAGCGCGACAGCGGCATTTCGGACGCGGCCCAATAGACTCCGGAATGACGCTCGATCAGGCCCTGACCCGACGCCCTGTCGGTGCGGTCCTGCTCGCTGCGCAATTGCTTGGGTTCGATATCCTTCAGCAGCGGCACCAGCGAAATGCAAGGCATATGCAGCATCGCCTCGACCTGGGCGCTGGTCCGGAAAACCCGGTCCAGCATGTCTCGAAGCAGCGCCAGTCCGGTCCCCAGAGCCAGGCCGCCGAGAATGCCGAGGGCCAGAACCAGCGACGCCTTGGGCTTGCTTTTGCTCTGCGGGGGCGAAGCGGGTGAAATCACCCGCGCCTCGGTGATGGGGAAGGATTCCTGCTGAACCGCGCCCATGTAGCGCTGCAGGAAGCTCTCATACAGGCTGCGGTAGCTTTTGGCGCGGGTCTCGAGTTCGCGCATGGTCGCTTCGGCCGAATTCGTGGTCCGTGACTGCGAGACCGCCTGCGTGAGCTGCTTCTCGATTTCCTCCTGCCGCTGTTTGGCGACTTCGTAATCGCTCTTGGCGGTTTCGGACAGCCGGCGCACTTCCTCCAGAATGGAGGTGCGCAGATCGTGCATGCGGGTGCGCAGGTTCACCACCGCCAGGTGATTGCGGCCGAAGCGGGCGGACCAGTCGGACTCGCGCCGTGAAAGCTCGAGATATTGTTGACGCAGGTTGTTGATGATGGGGCTGCTCAACGCATCCGAGATCGAGGCGTCGAGATTTGCATCGTTGTTGTTTTCATTGTGCCGAAGAATGGCCTGGAATCTGTTCAGGCGCGCCAGCGTGTCGGTTGTCTGGGCCCGCGCCGCGACCAGGCGGCCATTGAGGTCGGTGACCTGCTGTTCGTCCATC
Source organism: Afipia sp. 64-13 (assembly GCA_001897755.1). Classification (GTDB taxonomy): domain Bacteria; phylum Pseudomonadota; class Alphaproteobacteria; order Rhizobiales; family Xanthobacteraceae; genus Afipia. Next base: position 102,973 of record MKUJ01000009.1, on the reverse strand, counting down.
AACTGTCCGCCGGCAGCCACGATGTTGTTCTGCACCTTGAAAGCGTTGACGGCGCGTTCGGCCGTCAGCGCCTGCTGTCCGAGCTCGCGCAGCCGGTCCTGAAGCCATGATCGGGCGGTGCGATTGGCTTCGAATTTGGCATTGAGCTGATCGGCAATGTAGGTGTTGGCGACGGCATTGGCGACTTCGGCCGCGCGCTGCGGGCTGCTGGAGCTGTAGCTGACCTCGATCACGTTGCTCATGCCGACCCGCGAGGCGAGGAGCTTGTCCTGAAAGGCGGCGATGACGCCGTCCTTGACTTCGCTGCTTGTCTTGTCGTCATGCCTGGTAGCGGTCGCGCCGAACAGTCCCTTGACGAGGCCGATCAGTTTCTGCAGCGGTTGCGCCGCTGCGTTGAAATCGGGGTCGTTCACGAGGTTGAGCTGATCGACCACAGCGGTCGCGATGGCCTTCGACTTGATGACCTGGATCTGGCTCTCCAGTTGAGCGGCGTCGAGCGGTGATTCAGCCAGCATGGATTGTTGCTGGACGAACTTGGCCTTCGGACTTTCAAACAGAACCTTGACCTGCGCCGTGTAGATCGGCGGCGTCACCCGCAGATAGATCAGGCTGATCCCGATCGCGAGGACGGTGACGAACACCATCAGCGCGTATTGCCTGCGCAGGAAAGCAATCGCGTAATTCACCAGATCGCCGAGGCCGCCTTGATCCTCCCGGTCGCCCGCCATCTCGTTTTCAAGGATGGCGTGCGATCTTTCGCCTTGCAGTATCTGAAGCATTTGGGTGACCCACCAGCACTCGGATTCCGGGATTGCAGGACGATCTTCGGCGCTGTCGAGTGACGCCGGCCCGGGCGCGTCTCCGGTCGGCGTCGGCTCGGCGGCGTCGATGCGGAAAGATTATTGCATTTAATTGAATTATATCCAATAATATATTTGAGCGACGTCAAAATTAATAAATTGAGTTAATTGTGACCGGGTCGGTGGTGATCCGGAGCGCTGACGGGGCGGGATGAATCGGTCGGCGGCACGGTCGGTGAGGCGTACGGGGCCTGGCATGCAATTAAATGTTCTTCCGCTGCCGATCGCCGATGTGAAGCTCATTACGACTTCGCGACTGACGGACGCCCGCGGCTATTTCTGCGAGGCGTATGTCCGCTCGGATTTCGTCGCTCAGGGGCTCGATTGCGACTTCGTGCAGGACAACGAGTCGCGCTCCGACCGGGCCGGAACGGTGCGCGGCCTGCATTTTCAAAAGCCGCCGTTTGCGCAGGCCAAGCTCGTTCGCGTGCTCCGCGGAAAAATCCTCGATGTCGTGGTCGATCTGCGATGCTCGTCGCCCAGCTTCGGCAGGCATCTGGCGGTCGAACTCGGCGAAAGCGGCGGCGAGCAGCTTTTCGTGCCGGCCGGCTTCGCGCACGGGTTCTGCACCTTGGAACCGGACACCGTCGTTCTCTACAAGGTCGACGCGACCTATTCGCCGACCCATGACCACGGAATCAACTGGGCGGACCCCGCGCTGGCGATCAGATGGCCGGTCGCCCCCGAAGCCGCAACCGTGTCCGACAAGGATCGGAAGCTGCCGATGCTTGGCGATCTTTCGCCTGTTTTCGATTAGCCCGATGGAGGCTTGTGATGCGCGTCATGGTGACGGGGGGTGCAGGCTTCATCGGCTCGGCGGTCTGCCGCCGCCTGCTTCGCGATCATGGCATTTCGGTCGTCAACGTCGATCGATTGACCTATGCCGCCAACCTGCACTCGCTCGATTCCATTACCGGTGACCCCGGATATTCATTCGAACAGGCGGATATCTGCGATCGTGCCGCGATCGATGCGATATTTTCCAGGTATCGTCCCGCGGCGGTGATTCATCTCGCCGCCGAGAGCCACGTCGATCGCTCGATCACCGGCGCGGCCGCGTTCATCAACACCAACATCGTCGGAACGTATCAGCTGCTCGAGGCCGCGCAGCATTATTACGGGCAGCTCGCGCCTGATCGCCGCGCCCGATTTCGATTCGTCCATGTCTCCACCGATGAAGTTTACGGCTCGCTGGGAGAGGAGGGACGGTTTTGCGAAGACACGCCCTATCAGCCGAGTTCGCCCTATTCGGCCAGCAAGGCGGCGTCCGACCATCTCGCGCTGGCGTGGTTCAAGACTTACGGCCTGCCGGTGATCGTTTCGAACTGTTCGAACAATTACGGGCCGTATCAGTTTCCGGAAAAACTGATCCCGCTGACCATTCTCAACGCTATCGAGGGCAAGCCGCTGCCGGTCTATGGCCGAGGCTCCAATATTCGCGACTGGCTCTATGTCGACGATCACGCCGAAGGGCTCATCGCGCTTCTGCTGCGAGGACGGCCGGGGGAGAAATACAATTTCGGCGGCGATTGCGAGCGGACCAATCTGGGCGTGGTCGAGCAGATTTGCGACATTCTGGATCGGACCGCTCCGGCGCCGAAGCCGAGGCGCTCGCTGATCAAATTTGTAACGGATCGGCCGGGGCATGATTTGCGCTATGCCATCGATGCCTCGAAAGCGCGCCGCGATCTGGGGTGGGCGCCGGGAAAAACCTTCGAGGAAGGCATCGCGCGGACCGTCCACTGGTATCTGGAGAACCGTGCGTGGTGGCAGCCGTCGCGGGCAAGCGTCTATAAAGGAACGCGCCTTGGCCTGCTCAAGCGCAGCACCAGGATCGCGCGCGCGGCCGGGCCGATCCTGGTCACGGGAAAAAGCGGACAGTTGGCCTGCTGCCTGCGGGATGCCGCCGGCCGGCGCAAGATGGCGCTGGTGAGCATCGGCCGCCCCGATCTCGATCTCGCGGCGGGCTCCGACATCGATGATGTCGTCGCCAGGATCGCGCCGTCGGCCATCATCAACGCGGCCGCCTATACCGCGGTCGACAAGGCGGAGGCCGAGCCGCAATCCGCTTACATGATCAATTGCGACGCGGCGGCCCGGCTTGCCGCCGTGGCAAGAAAAATGGACATCCCCTTCGTCCACGTCTCGACCGACTACGTGTTCGACGGCAACAAGCCGTCGCCCTACGATGAAGCAGACCGGCCCGCGCCGCTGGGAGTCTATGGTCAGTCCAAGCTTGCTGGCGAAGCCGCGGTGATGGACGCCTGTCCGCACGCGGTGGTGATCCGCACCTCGTGGCTCTACAGCCCCTACGGACATAATTTCGTGCGGACCATGCTGCGGCTGGCCGCCGCTCCGAACATCGTCCGGGTTGTCGGCGATCAGGTGGGAACGCCGACATCGGCGGTGGATCTGGCCGATGGCCTTCTGAAGATCGCGCAGCGGCTCATCGCCGAGCAAGCGGACCACCTGTCGGGCGTCTATCATCTGGCCGGTCGGGGCGAGACGAGCTGGCACGGTTTTGCGCAAGACATTTTCGCGGGCCTCGCCCGCCGCGGGCAGCCGGTGCCGGAATTGCAGACGATCACGGCCGAGGACTATCCGACGCCGGCACGGCGGCCGCGGAATTCCCGCCTCGATTCCTCCAGGGCCGAGCGGGTTTTCCAGGTTCGCCTGCCGCCCTGGCAAAACTCGCTTGAAGATTGTCTCGATCGGCTCGCCGTGCAAATGGAGCTGTCCGCATGCTGAAAGGGATCGTCCTTGCCGGAGGCAGCGGAACGCGGCTCTATCCGATCACGCGCGGCGTGAGCAAGCAGCTATTGCCGGTCTACGACAAGCCGATGATCTACTATCCGCTGTCGACCCTGATGCTGGCCGGCATCCGCAAGATTCTCATCATCACCACGCCGGAAGACCGCCATCAGTTCGAGCGGCTGCTCGGCGACGGCAGTCAATGGGGTCTTCATCTGTCCTATGCCGAACAAGCCAAGCCGGCCGGGCTGGCACAGGCGTTCACCATCGGCGCGGACTTCATCGGACATGATCGCGTGGCGATGGTGCTTGGCGACAACATCTTTTTCGGCGCCGATCTGCCCAAGCTGCTGGCGGCCGCCGCCAAGCGGCGCTCGGGCGCCACGGTGTTCGCCTATCATGTGCGCGACCCGGAGCGATATGGCGTCGTCGATTTCGACGATTGCGGCAAGCCAGTCGCCATCGAGGAGAAGCCGAAGAATCCCCGCTCCAACTGGGCGGTGACCGGGCTTTACTTCTTCGACAACGACGTCGTGCGCTATGCCTCCGAGGTCAAACCGTCGGCGCGCGGCGAACTTGAGATCACCGATCTGCAATCGCGCTATCTGGCGCTCGGCGCGCTTCACATCGAGCGCATGGGCCGGGGGTTTGCGTGGCTCGACACCGGAACCTTCGAGTCGCTGATCGTTGCGGCGAGTTTCGTGCAAACCCTCGAGATGAGACAGGGGATGAAGGTCGCATGTCTTGAGGAGATCGCATTCCGGAAGGGTTTCATCGATCGCGGACAATTGCTGGGCCTGGCAAAGCCGTTGGAGAAAAGCGGCTATGGCAGCTATCTGATGAATCTTGTGGAGACCGTCAAAGATGCACATTGGGTCTAGCCGCCTGAACGCCTGGCGTCCGACGCTCGTGGTCAGCGACGCCCGGACGAAACCGAGCGCGAACGGCATCGCCCCCGATGACGCGAAGCGCTCCGATGCCATGCATGCCGGCCGCCAGTCACCCGTTCATTCGCCGCTGGTGGATTTCGCGTTGAACGGCCTGCACAGATGCTGGATGCCCGAGCTCGGCCGATGGTCGCACATCTATCATCTGGATGGCCGCTCGCAGCCGAACCAGTCCGTTCCCCCCAGCGACGTGTTCTACACGCTCAACGTGCTGCTTGGTCTGTCGCGTCTGAAACGAATGCCTGACGACATCGACGCGCCGGAGATTTTTCGGCGCAATGCCCGTCTGCTGACGCGGTTGCCGGTCGCGACCTACGCCTACGGCATGGCGCTATGGACGGCCGCCAGGCTGAAGCTCGATATTCCCGCCGATGTCGCGGCTCACCTCGACGCCTTGTTGTCGGATCGCAGAAACTGGCTGACGTTCAGGGCGCAGGATCTCGGGATGCTGCTGTCCGGAATCGTGGCGCAGGCGAAGGCCGGTGACGATCGCTGGGTTCGTGTCGCGGACGCGCTGTTTGCGTTTTTGGTCGAGAAGTATCACGGCCCGTCTGGACTGTTTTTCGACGCTTCGTCGGGCCTGCGTGGGCGATTTGCGTCCTTCGCGAGCCAGACCTACCTCACGCTGGCCTGCTACCATTACGGCGAGTTGACCGGACATCGCCGCGCCATCGAGATGGCCATGGAATGCACCCGCAAGCTGATCGCGCTGCAAGGTCCGCAAGGCGAGTGGCCCTGGTTCTTCGATGCCAAGCGGGGGCGGGTGCTCGATTTCTATGAGGTCTACTCCGTCCACCAATACGGCATGGCTCCGGCGTTTCTCGAACACGCGGTGCGCCACGATGCCCGCGACGCGCGGGATGCTCTGATCAAGGGGTTCAACTGGGTGCTGGGCGACAATCAGTTGCGCAAGCCGACGGTGATCCCCAGCCTGCAATTGTCCATTCGCTCGCACATTCGCAAAGGCGAGGCGGACACGCGACAGCGGCGGATGCTGCGGGCGATCCGGAACACCTATTTGCCGCGCCCGGCGGGTTTGATCGACTCTCGCGACGTCGGTCTGCGGCTTGAATGCCGCAGTTACGAGCTCGGGTGGATTCTCTGGTCGTTCGGTCAGTGTTCGGATCTGCCCCAGCTGACGCATCATCCGATTTTCGCCGGCACCGGATCAGCCGGCTAGTTTGATCCGGCCGGTCCGCTCCGCCATGCGCTAGACCGGCCTGTCGCGATTCCAGACGATCCTTCGGCTGTCGCCCATCAGGCTGAGCATCTTTTGCGCACGGTGAGCGCGGATCGCGATCAGGACCGCGATGGCCTTCAGGCGCGCCGCCGCGCCCTGGATGCGGTCGCTGCTCAGCACCTTGAGAAAATCGACGGCGGGCGAGGCCAGAACCGCCAGCGCGCGGGCGACCCAGCGAATTCTCCATCCGCGCGTGGCGCGCGTGGTGTTGATGGCATGCTGGATCTGGCGATCCCATTTCACACACAGTTCGCGCAGCGTCTGGCGCGCCGGATGATAGACGATCATCTCCGGGACGTAGCGAAAGCGGAAACCGGCCGCGCAGGCGCGCCGGCCCCAATCGATATCTTCCGCGACTCCGATGCCGGCGAACGGGCCGATCGTCGCAAAATCGGCGCGTCTCACCACCAGGTTTCCGGTGCCGGAAAAGCCGTGCCGCTCGATGTAGAGCTTGAAGCGATAGGCGAAGACGCCTTCATAGGCCTCGATCGCCGTCACCGGGTTTGCGTTGTCGTGCCAGATGCGCACGTCGCCGCCGAGGATCGTTCCATCGGGGAGCGACGCCAGCGCCTGCAAGGCGTTTCGCAGCCAGTCGGCATCGGCGCGGCAGTCGGCGTCGATGAACGCGAAAACCTCGCCCGCCGCATCCCGTACCCCGGCATTGCGTGCGGGGCCGGGACCGGGCCGCGATTCATGCAGCAATCGCGCACCGGGATGGCGTGCGACGATCGCATCGGGGGGCACCGCCGAGCCGTTATCGACCACGATGATTTCATAAAGCCCGCGATCGAGATGCTGGGCGTCCAGACTGGAGAGACAGGCTTCCAGATCATCGGGCTGGTTGAGGTGAGGAATGACGACGGAAACGTGCGGCATATCCAATTCCATGGCGTGCTCGATCTGTGCCGGACGGCGCTGATCCCGCCTGTTCAGGCCGCACGGCGGGCGCTGGCCTCGATCAGGCGATCCCGGAGCCGGGCGGGAGCCGCGATGGCGGCGTCTTTCACCGGCGCCGCGCGGACATCGGCAGAGCGCGGGCCGGCGTTATGTTGATCGTCACATTCATTTAATCATATTAAATCGAGATTTGTTGAAATTAAATATTTAATAATATACCGTGTCAAGGTGGCGGCGTTTTTCGGGTTGCCGCTCGTTTTCGTCCTCGCATCGTCGAATATTCATTTGAATGGGTCGTGCGTGTTTTGAGGCGGGAAAATGCGGGAAGATTTTCTGGGTTGCCCGGTTGATGTTCTCACGATGGCCGAGACCGTCGACCTCGCCCGCGAGGCCATGCGCCAGCGCCGCAGGCTGCAGCACGTTGCGCTCAACGTCGCCAAATTCGTCAACGTGCATCGCGATCCGGTGCTTTCGGCCGATGTCGCCGGCAGCGATGTGATCGGCATCGACGGGATGGGGATCGTCTGGGCGGCGCGGCTGTTCGGTCTGCCGGTGCGCGAGCGCGTGGCCGGCATCGATCTTTTGGTCGCACTCTTGGCGGTGTGCGCGAAAGAGGGCTTTCGGCCCTATTTTCTCGGTGCGACGCCGCAGACGCTGCAACGCTCCGCGGAACGGGTTCGGGAGAAATATCCGGCCCTGCGGTTTGCCGGGCTGAAGGATGGTTACTTCATGCCCAAGCAGGAGCCCGACATCGTCGGCGATATCCGCAACAGCGGAGCGGATTGCCTTTTCATCGGCATGCCCTCGCCGCGCAAGGAGCGCTTTCTCGCGGCGCATCGCGACGATCTGAATGTTCCGTTCATCATGGGCGTCGGCGGTTCTTTCGATGTTCTCGCCGGCCAGGTCGACCGCGCCCCCGTGCGCATGCAGGCGCTGGGGCTCGAGTGGCTGTATCGCGTCTATCAGGAGCCGGGGCGGATGTGGTGGCGATACGCCAGCACCAACACGCTGTTTGCCGCGATGCTGGCGCGGGCATTCATCCAGCAACAAATCCGGGCCACGCTCGGGTCCCGCCGCGCGTCGCACCCGAAGTCTCCCCAGTCGCGGGGGCAGGGATGAAGAAGCATTTCTTCGTTGTGTTGGGAACACGCCCGGAGGCGATCAAGCTTTTCCCGGTCATCAACCGTCTGAAAATCGAGCACGACGCGACCGTCACGGTCTGCGCGACGGCGCAGCATCGGCATATGCTCGATCAGGTTCTGAAGCTGACCCACATCGTGCCCGACGTCGATCTCAACGTCATGACGGTCAACCAATCGCTGGACCGGCTTACGGCGCGATTGCTCGAAGGGATCGGCGACGTTCTCGACAAGATGCATCCGAGCCGGGTCATCGTTCAGGGCGACACCACGACCGCGATGGCCGGCACGCTGGCCTGCTACTACCGCCGGATTCCGGTGTCGCATGTCGAGGCCGGGTTGAGGAGCGGCGACATCTATGCGCCCTGGCCCGAGGAAGTGAATCGCAAGATCGTCGGCGCCATCGCCGATCAGCATTTTGCTCCCACCGAGCGCGCCGCCGAGGCGCTGCGGCGCGAGAACATCCCGACGGACCGCATCCACGTGACCGGGAATACGGTCGTCGATGCGTTGCTCGCCGCCAAATCCATGGTCGATGCCGATCCGCATCTGGCGTCCCGCTGGAAGAGCATCACGGCAAAGCACGGAAACCGGCGCATCATTCTGGTGACGTGCCATCGCCGCGAGAATTTCGGGTCCGGCGTGCTCAACATCGTCGAAGCGCTTCTGGAAATCCTCCGCCGCGAAGATGTCGCGATCGTCCTTCCGGTCCACCCCAATCCGAACGTGCATGACGTGCTGTCGGCACGCTTTTCCGATCATCCTCGCGTCGAACTGATATCCCCGCAGGAATATACCGACTTCGTCAGCCTGCTTTCCCTGTCCTATCTCGTTCTGACGGATTCCGGCGGCGTTCAGGAGGAGGCGCCGACGCTCGGCAAGCCTGTTCTTGTGATGCGCGAGACCACCGAGCGGCCCGAAGGCGTTGAAGCCGGCACGGCCCGCCTCGTCGGCGCAAGCACCAGCAGGATCGTGGACGAAACCGTCCGTCTGCTCGACGACGACAATCACTATCTGGCGATGGCCCGCGCCCACAATCCGTTCGGGGACGGCCATGCGAGCGAGCGTATCGTGAGGGCGGTTCTCGATGCCTGAATTTCAGAAGGTGGCGGTTATCGGCCTCGGATATATCGGATTGCCCACGGCGGCGCTCATCGCCAGTCGGGGGATGCGGGTCGTCGGGATCGATACCAACGCGAGTATCGTCAAGACGGTCGCCTCCGGCGCCATCCATATCGCCGAACCGGACCTCGACGGTCTGGTGCAGAAGGTCGTGTCCAACGGCTCGTTGACGGTCACGACCGAGCCCGAGGCGGCGGACGTGTTCATGATCGCGGTGCCGACTCCGATCGATTCCGAAAACCGGCCGGATCTGAGCTGTGTGATGGCCGCGGTCGATCATATCGTCGATCTTCTCGCTCCGGGAAATCTGGTGATTCTGGAATCGACGTCGCCGGTCGGCACGACGGAGAAGATCGCCCAAAGGATCGTGGAGCGACGCCCCGACCTGAGCGTCGGGCCGCCCAATGGCAAAGCTTCGATTTCGGTCGCGTATTGTCCGGAGCGGGTGCTGCCGGGACGGATCATCTCCGAGCTGGTCAACAACGACCGCTGCATCGGCGGCATCACCACGATGTGCGCGCGGCGCGCCCAGCGCTTCTACAAGATGTTTGTGCGCGGCGCATGCGTGGCGACGACGGCGCGAGCCGCCGAACTGGTGAAACTGACCGAAAACGCCTACCGGGACACCAACATCGCCTTCGCCAACGAGCTTTCCATCATTTGCGATCACTATGACATCAACGTCTGGGAGGTCATCGATCTGGCCAATCGTCACCCGCGCGTGAATGTGTTGCGGCCGGGACCGGGCGTCGGAGGACATTGCATCGCGATCGATCCCTGGTTCATCATCGATGCCGTGCCGGAACTCGCCAGGGTCATGAAGACCAGCCGCGAGGTGAACAATCGCAAGACGGCGCTGATCATCGAACGCGCCGTCGCGCTGATCGAGGATCATCCCTACGCCAACGTCGCCTGTTGCGGTTTGGCCTTCAAGGCCAATGTCGATGATCTGCGGGAAAGTCCGGCGCTGGAAATCGCCTCGCATCTCGCGGAAAAATACGGACCGCGGATCAAGATCGTCGAGCCGAATCTGCGTCAGCTCCCGCCCGTGCTCGCCAAGCATGGAGTGGAGATGATGGAGATCGATCAGGCCCTGCATAGCTGCGAGATCGCCCTTCTTCTGGTCGATCACGACGAATTCAAAATGGCGCCGCTCGCCGAGCGCCGCCATCTCGATGTGATCGACACGCGCGGCATCTGGCAGGACATGCCGGTTCGGACCTGAGATGGTCGGGATGGACGGGCAGCGCAGACGAGCGACGTTCACAAATGATGATCGAACCGGAGAAAACTCATGCGCGTGATTGTGACCGGACATCTTGGCTATATCGGTACGGTTCTTACTCCCATGCTGGTCCGCGCGGGGCACGAGGTCCGCGGTATCGACAGCGATCTGTATTCCCGCTGCACTTTTGCCGGAGGCGGCCCGATCCGCGAGGTGGCGACGATCCGCAAGGATGTCCGCGATGTCTCGGCGGACGATCTCGCCGGCTTCGACGCGGTGCTGCATCTGGCCGCGTTGTCCAACGATCCGCTCGGCGATCTCAAGCCCGGTCTCACCGACGAGATCAATCACCGCGCCAGTGTACGGGTTGCCACACTCGCCAAGCAGGCGGGGGTTCGCCGCTTCATCCTCGCCTCATCCTGCAGCAATTACGGGCAGGCGGGGGAAGGGATGATCGATGAGACCGGCGCGCTCAATCCCGTGACGGCCTACGGCGAGTCGAAGGTGATGTCCGAGCGCGATATCTCGCGACTGGCCGGCGATGGCTTCTGTCCGGTCTATCTGCGTCCGGCGACGGCTTATGGCCTGTCGCCGCGGCTGCGCTTCGACATCGTTCTGAACAATCTTGTCGCCTGGGCGGTGACGACGGGCCAGATCCATCTGAAGTCGGACGGCACGCCGTGGCGGCCGATCGTTCATATCGAGGATATCTCCCGTGCGTTCATCGCCGCCATGGAGGCGCCCGCCGAGCGGGTTTTCAACGAGGCTTTCAATGTCGGTCAGACCGCTCACAATTATCGCATTCGGGATCTGGCCGAGATCGTGGCCGATGTCGTGCCGAATTGCAGCCTTGGCTTCGCGGACGATGCGGGGCCCGACAAGCGCTCGTACCGCGTGAGTTTCGAGAAGATCCGTCGCGTGCTGCCTGACTTCAAGCCGCAATGGGATGCCCGCATGGGCGCCGAACAACTCTACAACGCTTACCGTTCGTCGGGACTGACGCTCGAGGAGTTCGAGGGGCCGCGTTATCAGCGGATCGGCCACATCAAGAAGCTGCTGGCGGAGGGAATGCTCGACCCCGGATTGCGGCATGTGCCGCTTCAGCTCAAAGCAACGGCATGAACGTTCAGCGAAGCTTGCGCGAGAACAGTGTTGGAGAGAGCACCGGCAGGGAGATCTTCGATTTCGCCGCGCGGATTTACCCGATCTGTCGCAGCATCACCGGCGAGGGCGTGCGCGAAACGCTGCGGGAGATCGGCGCGCACATCCCGCTGGAGATTCACGACGTTCCGACCGGGACGGCGGTGTTCGACTGGGTGATCCCGCAGGAGTGGAACATCCGCGAGGCCTATATCAGGAACGAGCAGGGCGAAAAGATCGTCGATTTCGCAAGGTCGAACCTGCACGTCATGAGCTACAGCGTGCCGGTGCGCCAGCGTGTGTCACTGGCTCAACTCAAGCGGCACGTTCATACGCTGCCCGATCAGCCCGATCTCATTCCCTATCGGACATCCTATTATGCCGAGAACTGGGCATTCTGCATGCCTCATCGTCTGCTCGAGAGCCTGCGCGATGAGACCTACGAGGTGGTGATCGACTCCCGGCTCGCGGACGGACATCTGACCTATGGCGAGTACCTGCACAGAGGCGAGACCGACGAGGAGTTCTTGCTCTCCGCCCATGTCTGCCATCCCTCGCTCGCCAACGACAATTGTTCGGGCGTGGCGTTGCTGACGCAGCTTGCGAAGCGGATGGCGGGGGTGAAGACGCGCTACAGCTACCGTTTCCTGTTCGCGCCCGGAACCATCGGCGCCATCGCCTGGCTGGCGCGCAACGAAGCGCGGAGCCGGCTCATCAAGCACGGATTGGTGGTGTCGATGGTGGGAGACGGCGGCGGGCCGACCTACAAGAAGAGTCGCCGCGGCGATGCCGCGATCGATCGGACGATGGCCCATGTCCTGCGTCACTGCGGGTTGTCGCCTGCGATCCTCGATTTTTCTCCCTATGGTTATGACGAGCGCCAGTATTGCTCGCCCGGCTTCAATTTGCCGGTGGGACTGCTGCAGCGCTCCAGGTTCGGCGAAATTCCCGAATATCACACCTCGGCCGACAATCTCGAATTCATCGCTCCGGAGCACCTGGCGGTGTCCTATCGTCTGATCAGCGAAGCGATCAATGTCGTCGAGAACGATGCGCTCTATCGCAACACTGTGCGGAAATGCGAGCCGCAGCTTGGGCGGCGCGGACTTTACGGCATGATCGGCGGGGACAAGGACGCCGCGGCCGCCAACATGGCGATGCTCTGGATTCTCAATCTGTCGGACGGGACGCACTCGCTACTCGATATTGCCGAGCGCGCGAACTTGCCGTTCGCCGTCATCCAAAGAACGGCACAGTTGCTGGAGCATAAAGGCCTGCTGGTCCGCCACGATACCGCGCCTGAGAAACCCGCCGCGCCGCCGCGCTGATTGCTCCGGCGCGGGAAACGCCGCTTTGCGACAGGTTGTTAGCAACGCGGCTATGCGGGGAAGTCGGGCCAGTGCAGATCCTTTTCGGAAATCTCCGTGACCGGGAACGGCCAGGTGATTCCGAACGCCGGATCGTCGTAACGCACGCCGTGGGCCGATTCCGGTCGGTATGGCGCGGAAATCAGATAGCTCACCTCGACATCGTCGCTGAGGGTCTGAAAGCCGTGGGCGAACCCTTTCGGAATATAGAGTTCGCGGCCGCTGCCGGGCGACAGCTCGAATTCCTGCCAGCGGCGAAATGTCGGCGAATCCGTCCTGATGTCGATGATGACATCCAGAATGGCGCCCCGGCTGCAGCGGACCAGTTTGACCTCGCCGTGAGGATCGCGCTGATAATGCATGCCTCGCAGCGTGCCCTTGCGTATCGAAACCGAGAGGCTGTGTTGCGGGAAATTGGTTTCCAGCCCGTGTGCGGCAAATTCGTCCGCGCAGAAGTTGCGGGCGAACAAGCCGCGCCTGTCGCGCACCGGATCCAGTTGAATGAGAACGGCGTCCCGCAGACCTGTCGGGTAAAACCGCAAGGGGTCCTCTCAATCCCTGACCTGACGCGCTTCGCCATACCGGGTCATGATCCGATGTCTCCATTGTTTCAGGGCGAACGCTGCCATCGTGCATGCGGGCCGGGACTGTCCGGCGCGGCGGGGCGCCTCGGGTTCGACGCTTTTCCCTGCCAATTAAATAGCAGGCCAATTTAAATAAATTATATATTGTCATTAATTGACGTTCAACTATCATCCGACCCCTGACATCATCCTCGGGCATCGCAGACATGCCGGGGGCGGCTTTCGGCGGAATGTCGGCATTCGCGCCCGGAAGAATGTCGGAGCGGGGATTGTCGTAGGGAGCACGTCTCCAATGGAAGACTATCGGGCTCCTCGCAGGCCGCTTTCGATGACGATCGTCGTCTGCATCGAATCGGGATTGCTCGAACCCCTGACAATCCGGATGGTCGAGAGCCTCCGACGCTTCGGCGGCCGCTTTGCGAATCTGGAGGTTGTGGCGGTGACGCCGCGCATGACGCCGCCGCTATCATTCCAGACGCGCCGCCGCATGGCGGAGCTCGGCATCAGGCATCTTCAGGTGTCTCCGCATAATCCGTATGCCTGGCACCATTATATGAACAAGGCGGAAGCGATCGCGGCGGTCGAGCAGCATGTCTCCACCGAGGCGATCGCGTGGGTGGACAGCGACATTCTCTTTCTGCGCGAGCCCAACGGTCTCGAACTGCAGCCCGGCGTGGATTTTCTCGCCAGCGCTCCCGATGCCGGGGTGATCGGCTCCAGGGGAGAGACCGACCCGAACGATCCGTTCTGGCAGCGATCCGCCGCCGTCATCGACAAGGACGCCGACCAATTGCCGTGGCTGTACACCGGCGATGGCCATCGCATCCGCTTCTACTGGAATGCGGGCCTTTACGTGTACCGCCGCGCGGCCCGGTTCGGCAGGGAGTTTCTCGGCGACTTCAAGATATTTCTTGATCGGCGGGTGGCGCGAACCCACTCCCAGGTCCATTTCATGGATCAGGTGGTGCTCGGCTTGACCGTCATCCGGCTGGGGCTTGCCTGGAAGGCGTTGCCGGATTCGAGCAATTTTCCGGTGTGCAGCCATCTGCCGGCGAACTACGACGCCGCCAGGGTTGCGGACGTCAGCGTTCTGCATTTTCACGATTCGATGAATCCGGAGCTTTGGGACCGACTGCTGGCGACGCTCGGGCCCGCGCATGCGCAGGTGCGCGCGTGGCTCGAACCGCAGGGGCCGATCGTTCTTCCGCCTTCGGTGCTGTCATCCATGGCGCGCGAAAGTCTGCGGATCGCGCGCGGGATGCGCAGAAGAGTGTATTACGCGCGCTCCGGTTTTACGAAGGCGCAGAGTTCGCTGGCGCGGTGATGCCGCCGCTCGCGGCGATATTCGCATCGCGGCTGGAATCGACAGGAGTCAATCGTGGGTATCGATCTGACAGGTCTCCGGGCTCTGAGCTTCGCAAGCCGGGTTTACAAATTCAACTTCCGCAACACGGTCACGCTGGGACGGCACGAGATCCATTTCTGGAAACAGGAATATGATGTGGTGCGGGAGAATGTCGGCGCCGCATATGACGAGTCCATCGCGGTGGGCGCCTATTGCGAGCCGCTGCTGTGCAAACTCGGCGCCGAGAACATCACATCGATCGACGCTTCCGCCTTCGAAGGCGCATCGCTGATTCATGATTTCAATCGTCCGATCCCGCAGGACCTGCGCGGGCAATTCGATACGTTCCTCGATTTCGGTTCGATCGAACACATCTTCAACGTCGCGCAGGTGGTCGACAACATCGTGAATTTGGTCAAGCCGGGCGGCCACGTCCTGATCGGGACCAACGCGAACGGGTTTCCCTCGCACGGGCTCTATCAATTCTCGCCGGAATTCTTCTACAGCCTTTTCAGCAAGCGAAACGGCTTCGAGGACACCAGCGTCTTTCTGGTCAATCTGTCCCGCCCGAAGATGTGGAGCCTGATCAGGCGTCCGGTCGATCTCAAGCGGCGGAATGAAATTCCATTCGAGGATCAGATGATGATGCTGATCCTCTCGAAGAAGGCCGCCGGCGACATCCCGCTGAGTGTGATCCAGTCCGACTATGACGATACCTGGGCGAGATTTGAAACCGGCAACTGGTCCGCCTGGAACAGGGACAACATCTCGAAGTGGAAGAAAATGCTTCACGGCTTCGTCAGTCCGTATGCCTATCGCAGCATCGGCTACAGCTTCCATTCATCGCGGGTCCGCTGGAAATATCGCGACGACCGTATCCTGATCAATCCCGATACCGTCGATGCCGAAGCCTTCCGCGGGATGATGTCGAATCCGGCATTTGCCGCGCCAATGCGGAAAGGCAGATGGAGCGGATCGGCTGCACCGGCGCCGCCGCGTCACACCTGACGGGCGGCGATAGGAGCATCGGTCCATTCGAGCAGGGGCGCCGGGCGGTTCAAGCCGTCTCCCGCGTCTCTTCCGCCGGCGCAAACCCCAGCTCTCGCGCCTTCGTTTCCGGGAATTCCAGCATGGGATGCAGCGTGGATGCGCGGCGCAGCGCCTTGTATCGCAGCCGGATACGGCGAAGCTGCAATGTCAGCGGATTGTCCCTTAGCTGAACGATCACGGTCGGCCAGGGAAGCAGCGCTTTCCATTTGCGGACCATGAAGCGGTAAGCCGCGACATAGGTCTGGTCGAGATGGACATTCGCCTTGCTGTTGTGGATGACGGGAAGATCGATCGCGTAGGATTTCAGACCGGCCTTGCGTGCTTCGAGCACGATATCCGTTCCGTACAGATGGAAGGACGGCAGGGCGTGGTCGAACGACACGCCCGAGGCCCGGCGCACGATCAGAACGACCTCATCCAGACTGGCGATCTCGCGGGGCTGGCCGAACGGACCTCCGCAGACCGCGCCGCGG
>MKUJ01000009.1:84200-86824 GCA_001897755.1 Afipia sp. 64-13 | reverse complement strand
CCGACGAATTCTTCCTCCCGCGTCATGCCGCAGAGCCCGGCGACGGCCCAGGACGGGTCCAGCGCATCGAGCTCGCGGCAGGCTGCATCCAGCCGCGCGAACCAGCCTTCGAGAAAGTACACGTCCTGATGCGCGAACAGGAGGATATCGGCGTGGATGCGGCCAACGGCGTCGTGATAGGCGGCGGCAGCCGCCGGCGCGTTCCAGATGATCGAGGTCTGAACGCGGCCCTCGGCGATATCCGGAGATCGCAGCAGGTCGCGTGCGAGTATTGTTTCATTGTTGGCGACGCAGCACAGATGAATTGAACCCGCCATTCCCCGGTCTCCGAATGAATCGCGCCGTGTTCTGATCGTCGGGACAGATGATCATGATCCAGTGGTCGATCGCGATGGATAGTATATTTAATTTGAGGATGTCCGGAATTAATTTCATATGGTCATTCGCCGAATTAAATAATATAATCCGGTTGCGCCA
This sequence comes from Afipia sp. 64-13, assembly GCA_001897755.1. Taxonomy (GTDB): domain Bacteria; phylum Pseudomonadota; class Alphaproteobacteria; order Rhizobiales; family Xanthobacteraceae; genus Afipia. The sequence continues at coordinate 86,347 of MKUJ01000009.1, read as the reverse complement.
GCGGTCAGCCAGGGAGGCGCCGTGTCGATTGGCAGTTCGAATGGTGGTCGGATGGCGCCGCGTTTGCCGGCTCACGGCCGGCTGGTTGCGTCCGGCGCTCTCGCGCGGCCCGCTTCTTCGGCGCATGGGGCCGCGGCGTGGCTGACGCTGATCGCATGCACGACGCCCGCCGCCATGACGATCTTCATCGGCGGCTCGAAGTTCACCCCGGGGCGGGTCGCGATTTGTCTGCTGCTGTTTCCGGCGCTGTTCGAGCTGTTCCGAAAGGGACGGCATCTGATCCTGTCCGATCTGCTGGTCTGCCTGACCTCCGTCTGGATCGTGGCCGCGACGTTCAGCGCGGACCCCGAATCGTGGTCGTCCGGATTCGCTTTGGTGGTCGAATTTCTCGGCGGCTATATCGTGGCCCGCGCGTTCTTCTTCGGGCGCCCGGCTCTGGAGGCGTTTATCGGAGCGCTGAAGTTCGTCACCATCGTCGTCATCGCGCTTGCCGCCCTCGAGCATCTCACCCAGCACATCGTCACCTACAACCTCGTCGCCGCGCTATGGGGCCTGCCGAGCTTCGGTCCGGAATACCGCTACGGAATGCTGCGGGCATTTTCGACGTTTCCGCATCCGATCTTGTACGGCACGTTCTGTGTGGTCGCCGGCGCCGTCTTTCTGTATTCGGAGCGCAGCCTTCCGGGCCGGGTTCTCTATACGGGAGGCTGTTTCTTCGGGTGCGTGCTGGCGGTGTCGTCCGCGCCGCTGATGTCGTTCATGATCGTGCTGGCGGTGTATTTTTACGACCGCCTGCTGCGCCGATATCCTTGGCGGTGGTATCTCCTGGTCACGGTCTCGATCGTTCTTTTCGCCGTGGTTTTCGCGGTCGCCAACAAGCCGGTCTCGTGGATCGTCTCGCATCTGACCCTCGATCCCTCCACTGGATATTTCCGCGTGGCGACGTGGGACAGCGCGTTTTACTATATCGGCCTGTCTCCCTATGTCGGCTATGGCTTCGAAGCCTACGGCGAGGTCGGCGATTTCTTCGGCAACGCTTCGGTGGACAGCGTCTGGCTGACCCTCGCGCTCCGTTTTGGCATTCCGGCGATTGTCTTTCTGTTCCTCGCCAATGTCGCGGCATTTTATAGATCGGGAGAGGGCGCGGGCGATCGTCGCCGCGATCCCTACATGAGCAGGATGCGCACGGCCTTCACGCTGGTGCTTGTCGTCTTCATGTTCGCCGGTCTGACGGTGCATTACTGGAATAATATCTGGATGCTCTGGGGCATCTGCGTCGGCGTTCGCGGTTCGTTGCAGGAACACTATCTGGCAGCGGCCAGAAGCGCGGTGTCCCAGCGTCGCGGACGAAGCTGGCCGGCTCACGCGCTCGGGCTGGGACAGCCGACCATGGTCGGCCGTCCGAGGTAAGGGGCCATCGGTCGCAGAGCTTCGACAGGCGGTCGCCATGATCACGGCTCGGAATGGTTCAATATTCAGGATATTGCTGATCGCGGCATCGCTGTTCGGACAGGGCGGGCCGATCGCCGCCGATGCGGCAAAAGCAGGCATCGCAAGTGAAAGCACCGATGGTGCAGGGATCGCAGGCGCGGGCAGCGACGATGGGTCGGCCCGCGCGCCGGCCTGCGCCATTCAACATCCATCCGTCCTGACGCGATACAAGGTGCGCCCCGCGTGGCGGGTGGCAGGTGTCGATTATTGTGTCGGCTATCCGGCGGACACGGTTCTGAAAGATCCGGCGACCATCTCGATGCGGGGAGTTTCGGTCGACAGGCGCGGCCGGGTCATCGCGGTGACGGGAGATGACGTCACCCTCGATGGCTATGATTTTTCGACCGAGGGTGGCTGGAGCGTGTTCGTGCAGGCGGCGAATACGCGGATCGTGAATTCGAAATTCATGATCGGCGCGCAGGATAACACCCCGATCTGCAGCAATCCCGCCAACGGCACGCCGTCCAATCTGTATGTCGGCTATTCCGTGATCGACGGGAACGGGAAGTCGCCGGGCTATGGCGGTCTGATCACCATGGTGGGGCGCGGCCTGACCGTCGAATATTGCTGGCTCAAAAATGCCGGCGGCGACATGATCCAGCAGCATCACACCGGCGGCAATGTCGTCGTCCGGAATAATCTGATCGAGCAGGGCG
>MKUJ01000009.1:66717-84179 GCA_001897755.1 Afipia sp. 64-13 | reverse complement strand
CCCATCACCGCCACCATTGTCTACAACACGAGCCTGCAGAACGGCGGAGCGACCCAAGGCTTCATGACCGAGTATGTGACGACGGGTGAGATCGGCCACAACACCATGATGGGAAGCGTCAGCTACTTCGTGTCCGTCGATCTTTCGTCCATCGTCACCACGTTCACGGTGCACGACAATTATTTCGATCCGGGCGGCTATGGGTTTGCCTATCCCTCGCCCCGAAACGGCACCCCCAACGACGCCAGCCCCAAGACGATCTTCACGCACAACGTCGATATGCGAACGGGAGCGGTTCTGGAGGATGCCCATGGACCGGCGGCGACATCATCGCGGTCCCGTCCGTGACATGTCTGGTCCCTTCATCATTCGTGGCGACGTATCAGGACGATCGCGAGTTCGCGCCCTGCGATGCGTGCCGGTAGATCGCGCCTTCGATGGGCGCATCGATCCGCTGGAGAAAACCGGAATCGTCGAGCAGGTGGGCCAGGATCGGATGGCTGTAGATGATGTAGACGTCGCGCGGGTGCCGCGCCAGCGAGGTCCGCAGATTGCCGAGCACGCGCCGCAACACTCTCTCTCCGAACGGATTATACAGAAACAAGACCGTGTTCTCGGTGGGAAACTCCCATGTCGCGGCGTCCGCGCAAACCGACGACACATCGGCGCATCGGCGTCTGACGCCCCGGTAGCGGCGAATGTTTTCGGTGGCGATGGCGTTCAGCTCGGAGGAGAATTCGACGCCGATCACGCGCCGGAACGGATATTCGGACGCCACCAGCAGGGTCCGGCCTTTCCCCGAGCCGATATCGACATAGACGAAGTCGGCGGGGGCAATGGGCAGGCTCTCGATCGCGGCGCGGATGAAATCGGGGGCGGAAGCCTGATAGCGAACGCCTTGCTCGCGATGCGGGCTTTCGATTTGCAGCTTCCACAGTGGCACCACGCCGTCGGTGTCCGTGCCGAATTCCTGATCGAAGCTGCTTTGGGTCCGGTCGCGATCGTGCCATCGGGGCAGCTTTCCGATCCCGCGTCGCAGGAGACTGCGTACGCCGTCCTGTCTGAGCTTGTGCCAGACCACAAGCGTCAGCGCTCTGGTCTGGGTGCCGCGTTTCCTGATGCCCTCCAGCATGGATGTATCCTGACGATGAACGGTCGCTGTTGCGGACAGGCCGTGGACGGCACAGCCTCGCGCGCGAGATCAGCCGCTCACGATTTGATCATCGGCCTGATATGAATGTCGGTCACCTCGGCGGTTCGCGGCAGGCTGAGGGCATTCACGATCACGGAGGCGATGTCCTCGGGCTGCAACAAGAGTTCCGGTCGATAGGGTTTGTCTTTGATGCGGTAGATCCGGGCCTGCATTTCGGTCGCCGTCTGTCCGAGATAAATGCTCGTGACGCGAATGTCGTCAGCATTGACCTCGCTGCGCAGCGAGTCGGCGATGGCTTTCAGGGCGTGTTTGGTGGCGTCGTATTGCGCTGTCAGGGGTTTGGCGAGCAGGCCGCTGCTCGAATTGATGAACACGATCTGACCGTGCCGCGCTTTCAGCATCGGGAGCAACGCCTGGGTCAGGGCGTAAGGCGCGCGCACATTGATGTTGAGCAGCGTATCCAGGTCCGCCAGATCGGCTTGCCCGAACGCGGCGATGGAATGGACCGCGGCGTTCTGAATGAGAATGTCGACGCCGGGAAGCTCGTGCACGAGCTGCTGCGTCACTTTCAGTTGGCCGTCGCGGGTCGAAAGATCGGCGTGCCGGCTTGTGGCCTCAACGCCCATGGCGCGCGCTTTAGCGCCGACGGCGTCCAGCATGTCCGCGCGGCGGCCGATGAGGTGGAGATTGGCTCCTGCTGCGGCCAGAGCAAGAGCTACCGCCGCGCCGACACCGCTCCCGCCGCCCGTGACGACGGCCGTCTGGCCTTCGAATGCGAGCGCTCGCGGCGTCATTCGATGCCCTTGGGGTGAGGGTGGCCCGGGCGATACGGCTACGGTCCCGGCGCTTTGCTACGATATCCCGACATTTAATTAATTGCTTTGATTGGATTTAAATGTATATATAATTCAAGCTGCGCGCATTCAATAGTTAATTTAATTGGCGCGCGGGACGGCGCGCGTGATTTTGCGTGGAATTGTCAAGACGTAGCGGAAGCGTGTTGAGATGTTCACCGCCGATCGGACGAGATCAGCTCACGCAGCCATCGAAAGAGGCCCCGTCGCCGGTCCTGCGGCGCTCCGGCATGGCTATTGCCGGCTCTGTCATGCCCCGCTGTCGACGACGTTCGTCGACCTGGGGATGTCGCCGCTGTGCGAGAGTTTTCTGCCCGCCGACCAGATCGACCAGATGGAGCCCTATTTTCCGCTGCACGTGCTGGTCTGCGGCGGGTGCTTTCTGGTGCAGTTGAAGGAATACGTTAAACCGGAGCATATCTTCACCGAGTATGCGTATTTTTCCTCGTACTCCACCTCATGGGTCGAGCACGCGCGGCGATATTGCGAAATGATCGTCGGCCGGTTCGGCCTTGGCCCGCATAGCCAGGTGTACGAGATCGCGAGCAACGACGGCTATCTGCTGCAGCATTTCCAGCCATTCGACGTTCCCGTTCTCGGCATCGAGCCGGCCGCCAATGTGGCCGAAGCCGCGCGCGCCAAAAGCGTTCCGACACTGGTTGAATTCTTCGGATTGAGCCTTGCCCGGCGTCTGGCGTCGGACGGGCGGCGCGCCGATCTCATTATCGGCAACAACGTGCTGGCGCAGGTTCCGGACATCAACGATTTCACCGCCGGGATGGCGCATCTTCTGGCAGCGCAGGGCGTGATCACGCTGGAATTCCCGCATCTGGAACGGCTGATCGCCGAGAACCAGTTCGACACCATCTATCACGAACATTTTTCATACTTTTCGCTGGTGACGATCGACCGCCTGGCGCGCAAGCACGATCTGCGGGTGTTCGATGTCGAACAGCTTCCCACCCATGGCGGCTCGCTGCGGGTCTATCTTTGCCACGGCGACAGCGGCCATCCGACCTCGCCGCGGGTCGGCGCGCTGCTGGCGCACGAGCGTGCGATCGGCTTCGAGGATATCGACAGTTATGCGCGCTTCGCCGCTGGGGTGCATCACACCAAGCGCCAGCTTCTGGCGTTTCTGATCGCATGCAAGGAGAAGGGCGCGCGGATCTGCGGATACGGCGCGCCCGGCAAGGGGAACACCTTGCTCAATTATTGCGGGATCGGGCCGGACTTTCTCGATTTCACCGTCGACCGCAACCCGTACAAGCACGGGCGCTACACGCCCGGAATGCACATTCCGATCCATCCGGTGTCCGCTATCGACGAAATGCGACCGGATTATCTGCTCATCCTGCCGTGGAATTTGAAAAAGGAAATCGTCGAGCAGATGCGCCATGTCGGTGCATGGGGCTGCAAGCTGGTCGTTCCCATCCCCAGCGTAGAAGTGATCGATCCGGGGGATCTCGTATCATGAAAGTCGTCCTGTTCTGCGGCGGGCTTGGCACCCGCATTCGCGAATATTCGGAGAGCGTTCCCAAGCCGATGGTGCCGATCGGCTATCAGCCGATCCTCTGGCACGTGATGCAGTACTACAGCCAGTACGGCCATCAGGATTTCATCCTGTGTCTCGGCCACAAGGCCAACGTCATCAAGGATTACTTTCTCAACTACAAGCGGGTCTCCAGCAGCGACTGTGTCGTTTCGAACTTCGGCAAGAAGGTCGAGATCCTCGGCGAGCGGCCGCCGGACTGGCGGATTTCCCTGGTCGATACCGGGATCTGGCGCAACATCGGCGAAAGGCTGGTCGCGGTCCGTCATCTCGTCGAGGACGAGGAGATCTTTCTCGCCAATTACAGCGACGGTCTGACCGATGCGCCGTTGCCGGAGATGATCGAGCGGTTCAGGAAAAGCGGCAAGATCGCGTGTTTCATCGCCATCCACCCGCCGATCAGTTTTCACCTCGCCGAATTCGACGAGCAGGGCGTCGTGCAGCGGATGCGCGCCAGCCAGCAGTCGGAAATCTGGATCAACGGCGGATACTTCATCTTCCGCAACAGCATCTTCGACTACATCCGCGACGGCGAAGAGCTCGTGCTTGAACCTTTCAACCGCCTGATCGCGGACGGCAACCTCATGGTCTACAGATATGAGGGATTCTGGCGCGCCATGGACACGCTGCGCGACCGGCAGGTTCTCGAGGAGATGATCGAACGCGGCGACATGCCGTGGCGGGTGGGACATGATGTGCCGGCTGCGGTGGCGCGATGACGGCGCTGCGGTTCGTCGCGCCCGGCGACCGGCTGTCGGTGTTGTGCCTGGGCGCTCATTCGGACGACATCGAGATCGGCGCGGGAGCGACCCTTCTCGCTCTGGCAGGCCGAGGCGTTCACCTCGATGTTCACTGGTGTGTTCTGAGCGGAGCCGGCGAGCGCGAACGCGAGGCACGGGCGTCCGCGGCCGACTTTCTGTTGAACGCGGCCAGCGCCAAGGTCGAGGTGATGTCGTTTCGGGATGGATTCTTTCCGGAGCAGGGCGAACAGATCAAATCCTGGTTCGAAGGTCTGAAAGCGCGGGTCGATCCGGACGTCATCCTCACTCACCGCCGCGACGACGCCCATCAGGATCATCGTCAGGTCTGCCGCCTGACATGGAATACATTTCGCGATCATAGCATTCTCGAATACGAAATCCCGAAGTGGGATGGCGACATGGGCCAGCCCAATCTTTACATGCCGGTGTCCGCCGGCGCGCTCCAGCGCAAGATCGATCTGCTGATGTCGCATTTCGGCAGCCAGCGCTCCAAGCAGTGGTTCGATGCCGAAGTCTTTCTCGGACTGGCGCGGTTGCGAGGCATGGAATGCCGCGCGCCGGAACGCTACGCGGAGGCGTTCGTCGCGCGCAAGCTTGTGGTCGTTTGACGTCTGGGTTCGCGTGCCTGGCGCGAGCCGATGTCGTGACGGAAAGGCATCGTGATGGGAAGCGTCGTGATGGAAAGACGCTGGCGTGCAAGGAGGGAGGGAGAACGGCGGTGAGCGAAGCGCGTGGAACAGCGCTGTTTCTCAGCCACGACGTTTCCCGATCCGGGGCGCCGCTGATGCTTCTCAACTTCCTGCGCTGGTTCAGGCGGACGCATGACATGCGGCTGCGAATTCTGGCCGGAAAATCCGGCGATCTGCTGCCCGAGTTCGCCGAACTCGGCGAGGTCGATTGTTTCGAAGCCGAACCCAGTTTCGCTTACCGTGCGCTGCATGCGCTCAATCTTTATCCGACACAGGCATCGCGCGGACAGATCGCCTCCCACCTTGCCGTTCTGCGTCAGACTCTGATCGGCTGCGATATCCGCCTGATCTATGCGAATTCGGTCGCCAGCGCGCGGATGGTGCAGTTTCTGTCGTTTCTCGATTGCCCGGTCATATGTCATGTGCATGAGCTCGACGTAAGCATTCGCGCTCTGCAAGCACCCGGCCTCGATATCATCGGCCTGCTGAAGGCGCGCACCAGTCGATACATCGCGGTGTCCGATGCGGTGAAAGCCAATCTCGTGGACAGGCACGGCGTTCCCGCAAGCAAGATCGATGTGGTGCTGGGGCTGGGGCCCCCACCGGCCGACCATGGCGTCGAATCCTTTCAGCCTCGCGATATCCGGCACGAACTGGCGATCCCGGCGGAGGCCAGGATCGTGTGCGGGTGCGGTTCGATCGAGCCGCGCAAAGGCACCGATCTGTTTCTCGACGTCGCCGTTCACGCGGCTGCCAGCCGGCGCGGCCCGGCCGTTCATTTCGTCTGGGTCGGCGGTCGCTCCCGCGAGGTCGATCTGATGCGGCGACAGGCGGCGTCGCTGGGCTTGAGCGGCGTCGTCCATTTTGTCGGGCAGACGGCGGATGTCGCGCCTTATTTCGAGGCCTCCGAACTGGTTCTTCTGACCTCCCGGGAAGAGTCGCTGTCGCTTGTCATGCTGGAAGCAGCACTGCGATGCAAACCGATCATCTGCTTCGAGGGATCGGGTCATCCGCCGGAATTCGTGCGGGACGGCAACGGTCTCGCCATCGCCGGATTCGATCCGAGGAAAATGGCCGAGACGCTTATGGAGGCTCTTGCGGATTCGGAGCTGTGCCGGCGCATGGGAGAGTCGGCCAGACAGAAGGTAACAGATCGCTACGATTTCAATCGTGGCGCAAACAGAATCGCCGAAATCATCGAGGATACGTTGCAATTCCGCACCAGCGCGACAGACGGCGTGAAGGTCAGCGCGAAGGGAGAATGTCGCAATGACAGTCTCGGCGTCTGACTTGGTGTCTGAAGTCTCCAATGCACCTTACGAGCCGCTGGTGACGATTGCGATTCCGACATTCAACCGGGCTGCGTTGCTGAAACGCTGCGTGGCCGCGGCTCTTGCGCAGACTTATCAGCGCATGGAAGTTCTGGTGTCGAACAACGCCTCGACCGATGAAACCGAAGAGGTGCTGGAGACGTTCGACGACCGCAGGCTGCGCGTGGTCAGGCAGGCCAGCAATATCGGTCTCATTCCGAACTGGAACGCCTGTCTGGCGCAGGCCAAGGGCGAGTATATCGTCTTCGTTTCGGATGACGACCTTGTCGCGCCATGGCTGCTGGATCGCTGCGTCGACGTGGCCGGGCGGCGGCCGGGCGTTCCGATCGTGATCGCCTTGAGCGATATTTCATATGCGAGCGGTTACCGGCTACCGGCTGTCGTCAATCGCAGACTGCAAACCGGGGTGTGCGACGGGATCGATATTCTCAAGGACGTGCTGAACGGTTTGATCTTCGCGCCGATGTGCACGATCATGCTTCGCACCGAAGCGCTGCGTGCCAAAGGCGGTTTCCCCGGCGACTGGGGACCTCACACCGTCGACAAGGCCGTCTGGGTCCCGCTGTTGCTTGCAGGCAAAGCGGGCCTTGTGAACGAGCGGTGCGGCACGCATTCATCGCATGACGAGACGGTGACATCCGGCCTTGCGATTGACGTCATATTGCAGGACGTCCGGAAAGTCGTCGAACTGATCCTGGATGGGGCGGACCGCTCGATCGGCGATCAAAAGCAGCGACGCGATCTTCAGCAGCAGGCCAAGCGCTATTTCGCGTTGTGCGCGATCTTTCTTTTCGGCTCGCGCCGCAGGGCGGGTGCCACGTTCGCGGACGTGGCGCCCGAGCTCTGGCATTGGCGCCGGGAGCTGGTTTTCGTCAGGCTGTTCGATCTTGCCGGCCTGGCCAGACCGTTGGCGTATATTTTCCTTCCCGGCGGCGCGGTTCACCTTCTCGGTTCATTCAGGAACCTGATGCGAAGGTTCGCGCCGCAGCGTTCGGCTCTGTGACGAGTCGTGCTGCAACAGGTATGTCGTCATGCGCGATGGGCGTGCGATCGCGCGGCCGCTCCAGGCCGGATGAATTCTCGGAGACTCTTTCCAGCCACACCTCCCGCCACCAGGAGTAAATGCCTCGCGGGCAGAACATTCGGCAGTTGCTGTAGCGCGACTGGCACCACACGCCTTCCAGAATGACGGCGGGCGTCTTCATCGTCGCCATCGTCCCGGTCTTCTCGTTGATAAACCGTGTTATCCGCGCCTGCACCCGATAGACGCCGCCGCAGAACGGCACCAGCTCGGCGTCGAAAAACATGCCCCGGTTTTTCATGCCGTCGAGGGTTGCGAGAATCTCCGGATAGGATTTCACCCGCACCAGTTCGCCGGGTTGCAGGTCCAGCGTGGCGATCGGGGTCGGCTCGCCGGGAGGAACGGTGCCGGTTCTTCGCGGATAGGGCACGCCGCCCCGCAGCTTTTGAAACCGGTCATAGAGCCAGCGCGCCGGACGACCCAGCCTGTTCCTTTTCGCCAGAGCGAGGTGATAGCTGCCGAGGTAGCTGAAACCGGCGAACATCCTGCCCAGCCGCACGTTTCCGGACGTGAAGTCTTCCACATACTGCCGGACGTCCCACCACGGAAGGCGCGTGGTGAAGCTCGGCAACTGGGTGGCCTGGCAGAAGTATCGTTGAACGCCGCCCTGCTGCTGATCGATGCCGGATGTCGCCCGCCATACGTCCTGCTCGGTGCATCCGCCTGTGACGGGCGGCGCTTCATCCGCGAAGGAGTCATCGCCGGGCGAGGAGGCGGTGATGGCGTCCGTCGCTTCGACCGGCTTGAGCCATGCCTCCTTCCAGAACAGCAGGCACGCGGCCTGGCAGCCGCCATAGGCCTGACCGTCGCAGCGCAGGTTCAGATGCACCGCATCGGCGAGCCGGCGCCCGGCGACCGGATTGACGGTGTCGCAGGTCTTGTGCGCGCGCTTGAAGACTTTGAATCGCTTGCCGCAATACTGGAACATCTGCGGCATGAAGGGGAGTTCCTGCAGTCGTCCGTTGTTGTCGAGCGTTCCCAGAATTTCGTCCTTGCTTCGAACCTCGATCCAGTCGCCAGCCCGTAATGTCATGTTCGCACCATCACTCGTTGTGAACGCGGTGACAATTCCGGCCGCTGACGGTTGGTTGGCGGCCGGCGCCCATTAAACGGATCTCCCTTCGGCTTCGGTCACGTCGAGGCGCGGAGAGCTTCTGATCCCGTTCAGGATGTCCAGATAGAGGGCGTTCTGGCCCATCACGAACAGCAGCATCAGAACGTAAGTGACGCCCATGGTGACGGCGGTGAGCAAAAGCCTCGGCAGCGGAGACAGCAACTCGCCGATGTAGCGCTGGACAAGGAATGCGAAGGCTGCGGCCACCAGGGCGGACACCAGCGGCTTGCTGAGTATCGACAGCACATCCCGTGGGGAAATGACCGTTCGGTAGGTGCACCACAAAATATGCGGCACCAGCCAGAGGGCCATCGCGCTCGAATAGGCCATCGCGACGCCGGTCGGGCCGTAGGGCAGTCCGATCAGATAGGCGGTGATGACAAGGGGAGCGATCACCAGCGCGATCTGGAAGCTTCGCCCATAGAGCCCGAGGGCCAGAAGCAGCCAGCCGAGCGGATTGATGATGCCGAACACCATCACGGTCGGCGCGAGGAGGCGGAAGATCGGAACCGCCGCCATCCACTTCGGCCCGAGACACACCGAGATGATGAGGTCGCCGAACAGTGCGCTGAATAGCGTGATGGGAAGGGTCAGCGAGTTGACCAGCGCGTACGCTTTCAGAAAATAGCTCCTGAAGCGGGCGGGGTCGTTCTGGAGCCGCGACAGCGCGGAGAAGGTCACGCCGCCGACCGCCGAATTGAGGTTGTCGGTCGGAACATTGATGAGCTGATAGGCTCGGCCGTAGATGCCGAGGACATCGGCGCCCCAGAAGCGTCCGAGCAGCACCTTTTCCAGATTGTATGCGATGTAGACCACAACGCTGTTCAACGTCAGCGTGCCGCCGAAGCGAAGCATGGCGCCGATCCCGACGCTTCGTCGCGGCAGGTCCGGAATCCATTGCGTGACGGCCCACAGGCAGACGATGAAGCAGGCCGGGGTGGTGATCGCGGTGCCGACCAGCGCCCAGTATCCGAAGCCCTTGAGGGCCATGACGATGCCGACGGTGAAGCTGACGAGCTGCGACAGCGTTTCGATGACGGCGAGGGTGACATAGCGCAACTGGCGCTGCAGAAGCGCCGAGTGCTGGACCGTCGCGGCGTTGATGATGAAGCCGGCGGCGACCGCCACGGTCACCCAGAACAGGCGCGGCTCGTGATAGAATCTGACGATGACCGGCGCCGTCAGCACGCATAAAAGCGCCAGCACGGCTCCGACCGCGATGTTGATCCAGAACAGGGTGGAAAGCTGCTCGTTGCTGACGGTCGGCGCCTGGATCGTGGCTGCCGAGAGGCCGGCGGAGGTGAACAGCCCGTAAAATCCCGTGACCGCGGTGACCATCGCGATCAATCCGAAGTCCTTCGGCTCCAGAAGGCGCGCCATGATGACCAGCGAGGCGATGCGGAGCACAAAATCCGCGCTCTGGCTGCAAAGCTTGGCGAGGCCGCTTCGAATGGTCTTCTGCTTGAGATCCTTCATGCCGGTCCCCGAACGACTCGCGGGGGCGCCGCCTGGCGGCTCGAAACCGGGGAGATGTGCCAGCAATCTGATCGGGCTCGCGGTATCGCCACGGAGGGCCTCACGGAAGGGATCTGGCAGGAAGTTGATCGGTTTATTGCGTGACGAGCCATTTTATCACTGGATTATATATTTAAAAGATTAAATAGTTTAATAATATTAAATCTCCGACCGGCGTGGGCCCCGGACGCCGGCCCGCCAGATCAAGTCCGCTCGCAAGGTTCCATTCGAGGTCGAATGGACAAGGGAGGTTTCGGACGATGATGAAATTCGGCGCGATCGAGGGGCTGCGGGGCTGGCTGGCGTGGTCGGTGGTTCTGTCCCATCTGGCCTACTTCTCGAATTTGCGCGCACGGGATTTCGGCGCTCTCCTGAAAGGGGCGGGCCTGCCTGCGGTCCTCGTTTTCCTGATCATCTCCGGCTTCGTGATCACCCACCTCGTGGTCGAGAAGCCCGAGCCCTACGGCGTCTATCTGCTGCGCCGCCTGATGCGGATATTTCCGCTGTTCGCCGTGACCTGCATCATCGGCTTTTTCACCAGCGACCTGCAGGTGAGTTTGCTGTCCCGGATTCCGGAGGCCGGCGATCCGCAGTTCACCATGCTGCTGGCCGACATTGCACGGTCCAATCATGATTTCCTTCTGCGGCATGTTCTCGCCCACACGACGATGCTTCACGGCGCGATCAACGACACGATGCTGCCTTTCTCCCAATATGCCTTCAACATGCCGGCCTGGAGCCTGTCGCTGGAATGGCAGTTCTATCTTGTCGCGCCCGCCGTCATCGCCGCGGCGCGGTCGCCGCGCGCCATGATCTGTGTCGCCGCGGCGATCGCGGTGGTCGAGATCGCCTGCCGGCATCGCTTGTTCGGGAGTTTCGATCAGCCGGGCTTCCTGCCGGCGACGGCGGGTTATTTCGCGGTCGGCATCGCGAGCCGGTTGTCCTATCCGTCCATCGCGGGGCGGCTTCGGCATCCTTCGGCTGTTCTTGCGGTGGTCATCGTGCTGCTGCCTTTGCTCGACGGGGGAAGCGTGCCCTTCCTGATATGGGCGGTGATCGTCGCGGGAGTGACGTTGCATCCGTCGGTTGCGATGAGTCACTTCGCGCGCATTTACCGGGGCGCGCTGGAGAGCCGGGCCGCGGTCTATTTCGGGTCACGTTCGTTCTCGACCTATCTGTGCCATTTGCCGGTGATTTCGATCAGCTACTGGATCTGGCTGCATCTGTTTTCGACCGCGCCCGCGTTTCTCGGTCTCCTGATCCTCACGGTTCCGCTCACGATCCTGCTGTCCGAATTGCTCTATCGCGGGGTGGAGCGCCCGGGAATAGCGATTGGCGCGCGACTGGCGCACGAAAGCATGCAGGTTGCCGTGAGCTTCGAACGAAAAGCGCTTTGATGCAGTCTTTTTAATGCGGGTACGAATTGCACATCGAGTCGATGCCATGAATCAGATGACAGCGCCTTACCGGATCAGAATTCTTAAGGCCGATCCGCAGATCGCAGAGCTTCGCGACTTCTGGAATGCGTGCGGTTCTTGCCGGGACGCCGATCTCGATTTCTTTCTGTTCATTGTCGGGATTTATCGGGCCGAGCGGCCTCATGTCGTCGTGCTCTATGAAGGGGAGTCTCCCAAAGCCCTGCTCGCGGCCCGATTGGAGACCGGGCATGTCCCTGTCAGGCTGGGCTACCTTGCGCTGCCGGTCCCGACGCTGCGCATCCTGCAGGTCGTGCATGGCGGCTGGCTGGGAGATATCGACGCGGTCACCTCGAAACTGCTGATCGGCAGCATTCTCGAATCGCTCGCCAATGGTGAGGCGGACGCGGCGTCGCTGCATTGCCCGGATATTCACTCTCCGCTGGTGCAGGCGGCCACAGCCCTTCCATACCGCTGGTGCGCGGATCACTGCATCGATCCGCAGGCGCGCCGGGTGCGCGATCTGTCCGGCGCCCCCGGCTCGTTTGTCGCCAGCCTGTCGCAGAACGAGCGCTATCAGCAGCGCAAGCGGGCGCGACATCTGGCCGAGGCGTTCGCCGATATCAGGATCGCGTGCTTCAGCGCCGCTGCCGATATCGACGCTCTGGTGCGGGATGCGGAGATCATCGCCGCGAAATCCTATCAGCGCGGCCTGAATGTAGGTTTCTCGGACACGCCGATCGTTCGCGCCCGCCTTGGCTTCGAAGCCGGCAAAGGCTGGATGCGCGGATATATTCTCTATCTCGACGGCCGGCCCTGCGCGTTCTGGATCGGATCGCTCCGCGATCAGGTCTTTCTCAGCGAGTATCTTTGCTTCGATTCCGCCTACGCGAAATATGCGCCGGGCATGTACCTGATTTTGAAAGTGATCGAGGGTCTGAATGACGGGCAGTCCGGCGATCCGGTCCGGCTGATCGATTTCGGAATCGGCGATACCTCCTACAAGGAGAGGCTGGCCAATCGTCATTGGCAGGAATCGGCCGTCTACATCTTTGCTCCCAAACCAAAGGCCGTATGGGTCAACGCGTTGCGCTCTTGTGTCGGCGTGCTGAACCGCTCGGCCAAGGACGTGCTGCGATGGACGCCCTGGCTGGCGGGCGTGAAGCGGACGTGGCGCGCAAGAGCTGCCCAGAGCGAACGATGATGGCGATGCCGCAGGCAAAAGAGACTGTTGCGCGAAACGGTGGTTCGGTGGAACCGGGCATGTCCGGCGAGGATATCTCGCGGTCGGTCGGCGATCGGCGTGCGGGGTTGTCTATGGGTGTTTCGCTTGGTGTGTTGATGCCGTTGCCGCTCAATGGAAAGGGCGTCGGCTATACATGCGGCTCGCTTGCCAGCGGCATGGCCGGACAGGATTTCAACGTCGCCATCGTCACGTCCCGCAGCCGGTTGCAATTGCCCTCGGTGGACGTGGTCGAGGTTCTGCCGGCTTGGGCGCGATATGTGCCGTATCGCTGGGTTCAGGCGCTGGCTGGGCACGGCATGGAAGAGACGTTTCTGGCCTGTATCGACCGCTTTCGGTCACGACGATCCGCCGCCTATCTGTGGCCCGACGCCAGCGTCGAGACCGTTCGGGAATTGAAGCGACGCGGCGTCACGATTTTTCGCGAGCAGTTCAATTGCCACACCGGCACCGCCAAAAGGATTCTCGATCAGGCCTATGAGCGGTTCGGGACCGCGCCCGGACACGGCATCACCGGGCGGACGGTCGATCGCGAAACCCGGATAGCGGAAATGGTCGATCACATTTTCTGTCCCGGTCCGGCGGTCGAGGCGTCGCTGCTGGAGAACGGCGTGCCGTCCCGCAAGCTGCTGCCGGCAACCTACGGCTGGGATCCGGCGCGCTTTTCCGGAGCCGGCAAGCGATTTGCGGCGAACGAGGGCATCACCGCGGTTTTCGTCGGCGCGATCTGCGTCCGCAAGGGCGCTCATCTGCTGCTCGATTACTGGGCGCGAAGCGGGGTGAAGGGACGTCTCATTCTCGCCGGAGAGATGGAGCCGGTCATCAAGGAGAAGTGTGCCGACCTGCTCGGCAGGAACGATGTGACCGTGCTCGATTATTTTTCGGACATCGGATCGGTTTACCGCGCCGCCGACATCTTCGTGTTCCCCTCGCTGGAGGAGGGCAGTCCGCTGGTGACGTACGAAGCCTGCGGATTCGGTCTGCCGGTGGTGACGACGAATATGGGCGCGGGCCGGATTGTGCGTCACGGCCACGAGGGTCTGGTGCTCGATCCCTATGACGCCGATGGCTGGATCGCGGCGCTGCGCATGCTGGCGCAGGACGCCGACTATCGACGGACCATGTCGCGCGCCGCGGCCGAGCGCGCCGGAGAGTTTGTCTGGGATGCCGTCGCGCGCCGGCGCCGGCAGCAGATGATGGATTGTCTCGGCCATGACTGCTGATTGCGCAAAACTGGCGGTGCTGATCGTTGCATACCGCAATCCTTCCGATGTCGAGCGCTGTCTGAAATCGTTGGCGCGATCGCGCTGGACGGATTTCGAGGTCTTCGTTTGCGAGAATGGCGGCCGCGCAGCCTTTGCGCGATTGCAAGATGTGCTCGCCGGCCCCGGCGGGGCGCTGCGACGGATCGCCGGAGCGGCGGATGCGCTGGACATGCCGGCCGGGCGGCTTGCCGAGGTCGTGACATGCCGGCTTGACGGCGGAGGGAATAATGTCGTCCGTCTGGGACTGGCGATCGACAATCTGGGTTACGGCGGCGGCGTCAATGCGTGGCTCGCGCGATTGCGCGATGCTCCGGGCTGGGACGCCGTGCTCGTTCTCAATCCCGATACGGAAATCGATCAGGAGTGTCTGTCGGAGCTGATGGCCAGGTCCACCGAAGGGTTCGGCATGATCGGCGGAACGCTGGTGTTCGACGACGTGCCGGACAGAGTGATCAATTACGGGCTGCGCTGGTCGCGTTGGACAGGCCGCGTGGTGGCCGTAGGGCGTAACGCTCCGGCGGGCAGCGAGCCGTCCGGCAAGCTGCTGGCCAGTATCGATGCGGTCAGCGGCGCGTGCGTTCTTGTCACGCGCGCTTTCGTCGAGGATGTCGGCCTCATGGCCGAGGATTACTTTCTTTATATCGAGGATCTGGATTGGGGATGCCGCCGCGGACGGCACCGGATCGGTTTTGCCGGCAAAGCGGTCATTCGCCATATCGGCGGCACCGCCATCGGCTCGGCGGTCGATCCGGCGAAACGCTCGCATCTGTCGGTCTATCTCTCGGCCCGCAATGGCATCCTTTATGCCCGCCGTTTCGCAGGCTGGCGCTGGGTCTGCCATTTCGCGGTCGGCCTGCTGTTTGCCTTGCGCTATCTCATCAAGGGATCGCCGGGCGCCGCGAGGGTCGCGCTCGCCGGATTGCTGGATGGCGTGAAGGGCAAAACCGGCCGGCCGGATGTTGCGCTCGGTTTGCACAATGCCGACTCGCCGAATTCGGACCTGTCGAATTCGGACCCATGGGCTCTCCCGGCTCCGACGGAGCGTCGCGGAAGCTGAGCACCGAATCACCGCGCCGAATCGCCTGAATTTCCCGCGCCGACGCCGGGGTCGGTATAATCAAGATATCGCGGTGTGTTATTGTCGGATTTGAAATAACCGGCCGCTTCGAAGTGCAAGCAGGCTCATCATCGACGAAAATATCTCAAGTAAACCGCTCGGCGACAGCTTCGGTTATTTTGTTTTCGATCGTGAAGAAACCGATCTGCCGGTTTTACGTGTTATTCGACCGCGAGTTTGTGACAGATAACTGTGTTTATCTTGTCGGCCGGGTTATTCGCGGGAATCGCGGCCTGACTGCAACCTGCGCTGCGGAAATCGCCGCTGATTGTCACCAAAAATCTTTCGGTATTTTTTCAAGGTGTGGCGCGGCCAACACATAATATGAATGTCCAAGCCCTCTAAGGGGTTATTGCACCACATAATATTCCCGCGGGAATAGTTTGGCGGCGACATTTAAAAATCACCTTAGCCGGGCCGTTAAGTTGTCTTAAAATTGCCTCCGGCCGTCGACCACTACTTGCCCTCATGCTTCACGCCCGTGTCGCATGTTGGGGATGTCACTCGAAAATAATCCGAAATCGAGAGCGTTCCCTTGGGGGAACTTGGTTGAAATTACAGTGGAGACACTAGATGGCTGTTAATGATGGTTCCGCGAATGCATCGGCTGGCTCGCCGCAATATCCGAACCTGTTGGATAGTTACGGTGCGAACCGGCCTGCGTGGAACGTCGCCGGGGTGGATTATCATGTAGGTGTGCCAGAGGGATTGGCGCTCAAGAATCCGGCAACGATTTCGATGGCGGGAGTGACCGTCAATTCGACCACCAAGGTTGTCACCGTCACGGGCAGCAACGTCACGCTCGACGGCTATGACTTCTCGCTCAACGGCGGCTGGCAGGTCTCGGTTCAGGCCGCGAACACCACGATCACGAATTCGAACTTCCTGATCGGGTCGAACAATCTGGCGCCGATCATTTCGACCGCGGCGGCCTCCAATATGACCGTCTCCTATTGCACCATCGACGGCGCAGGGAAGGATCCCGGCTGGGGTGGCCTGATTTCGTATCGCGGCAATGGCTTCACCGTCGAGGATTCCTGGCTCAAGAATGCCGGCGGCGACATGATCCAGCAGATCGATGGCGGCGCCAATTCCACCGTCGTCATTCAGAACAATCTCATCCAGAACGGCGGAATGGCGTCCGGCGCGCACGGCGACTACACCCAGCTTGCCGGCGGCCCGTTCAATGTGTCCATCAACTACAACACCACGACGCAGAGTGGCGGGACCACTCAAGGCCTGATGACGGAATACGTCGCCGGCGGCGAGATCGGTCACAACACGATGCTCGGCAGCGCGAGCTATTTCGTGTCGGTCGACAACAGCTCGATCAAGACCTCCGTCACGGTGCACGACAATTATTATGATCCGCAGGGCTTCGGCTTCGTCTATCCCAACTCGGGACCGGACGACGGCAATGCCAAGTCGATCTACGTCCACAACGTCAATATGAAGACCGGCGCGGTCCTGCAGGATTCCAACGCACCGGCTGTCCCTCCCGCCTCGCAGGCGCCAAGCGCGCCGAAAATATCGTCGTTCTCGAACGACAGCGGCGTGGTCGGTGACAACATCACCAACGACAACACCCTGACGCTGACCGGCACCGCGGCGGCGAACGGCACGGTGAAGGTGTTCGACGGCGCGACCCAGATCGGGACCGCGACCGCCAATAGCAGCGGCGCGTGGAGCTTCACCACCTCGGCGCTGGCGGACGGCGCGCATAATCTCACCGCCAAGGTCACCGATGCGTCGGGCCAGACCAGCGCGGCGTCGGCGACTCTCGCCGTCAAGATCGACACCACCGCGCCGGCTGCTCCCGTGGAAGTCGGCGACTCGATCGTCAACGGCAATCAGGTGCTGCTCAACGGCACCGCGGAAGCCAACAGCACCGTGAAGGTCTATGACGGCCTGACCCTGGTCGGGACGACGACGACGAAAGCGGATGGCACCTGGAGCGTCACGACATCGGCGCTTTCGACCGGATCCCACGATCTGATCGCGACCGCGACCGATGTCGCCGGCAACACCAGCGTCAAATCGCTGCCGCTCGATCCGGTCATCAACGGTCCCGCGCCGGGGGCGCCGACCATTGCCTCGTTCTCGAACGATACCGGTGTCGCCGGCGATCACATCACCAGCGACAACACCTTGACGCTGACCGGCACCGCGGCCGCCAACGCCACGGTGAAGGTGTTCGACGGCGCGACCCAGATCGGGACCGCGACCGCGAGCAGCAGCGGTGCGTGGAGCTTCACCACGGCCAAGCTGGCGGACGGCGCACACAATCTCACCGCCAAGGCCACCGATGCGTCGGGTCAGACCAGCGCGGCGTCGGCGGCTCTTGCGGTCAAGATCGACACCGCCGCGCCGAATGC
>MKUJ01000009.1:66150-66598 GCA_001897755.1 Afipia sp. 64-13 | reverse complement strand
CCAATAGCAGCGGAGCGTGGAGCCTGACCACCGGCGCGCTGACGAGCGGCAATCACACGCTAACGGCGAAAGCCACCGATGCGGCCGGCAACGTCAGTGCGGCTTCCGCGGCTGTCGTCGCCAATATCCCGTCCTCGACACCGGCGCCGAGCGCGCCGAAAATCTCGTCGTTCTCGAACGACAGCGGCGTGGCGGGTGACGGCATCACCAATGACAACACCCTGACTCTTAAGGGCACCGCGGCGGCCAACGCCACGGTGAAGGTGTTCGACGGTGCGACCCAGCTCGGGACCGCGACCGCCAATAGCAGCGGCGCGTGGAGCTACACCACGGCCAAGCTGGCGGACGGCGCGCACAATCTCACCGCCAAGGCCACCGATGCGTCGGGCCAGACCAGCGCGGCGTCGGCGGCTCTTGCGGTCAAGATCGACACCGCCGCGCCGAATGC
>MKUJ01000009.1:62639-65999 GCA_001897755.1 Afipia sp. 64-13 | reverse complement strand
TGACGAGCGGCAATCACACGCTAACGGCGAAAGCCACCGATGCGGCCGGCAACGTCAGCGCAGCCTCCTCGGGGCTTGGCGTGAACGTTCCCTCGGCGCGCCCGAATGCACCGGATGCGCCGAAAATCTCGTCGTTCTCGAACGACACCGGCGTGGCGGGCGACAACATCACCAGCGACAACACCCTGACCCTGAAGGGCACCGCGGCGGCCAACGCCACGGTGAAGGTGTTCGACGGCACGACCCAGATCGGGACCGCGACCACGAACGGCAGCGGCGCGTGGAGCTTCACCACGGCCAAGCTGGCGGACGGCGCGCACAATCTCGCCGCCAAGGTTACCGACTCGGCGGGCCAGACCAGCGCGGCGTCGGCGACTCTCGCCGTCAAGATCGACACCACAGCGCCGGTTGCGCCGAAGATCGCTTCGGGTGACGCAGCCGCCAGCACCGATCACGTGACCCTGGCCGGCACGGCCGAGGCCAATTCCACGGTGCATGTGTTCGACGGCAAGACCCAGATCGGCACCGCCACGGCGAACGAGAAGGGAGCCTGGACCTATGTCGCCGACTCTTTGTCGGACGGCAGTCACAGCTTCACGACCAAGGCGATGGATGCCGCGGGGAACACCAGCGGTGCCTCGTCCGCGTTCGATGTGAAAATCGATACGCATACGGCCACGCCGTCGCCGTCCGCTGAATTCACCAAGGTCGTCCAGAACTGGAACGACACGGTGACCTTCAAGGGGACTGCCGATCCGCACAGCCAGATCTCGATCTACGACAATGACGGCGCCAAGCCGATCGGAAGCGTCAAGGCTGGGAGCGACGGGAGCTGGAGTTACAAGACGCCGTCGGCGGTTTCCGACGGGGTGCACAGCTTCACGGCGACGGTCACCGACAAGGCCGGCAATACAAGCTCGGTCCCCGGCAATGCGGTGCTCGGCACGAATTCGAATGATGTGCTCAAGAGCACCTCGGCCAACGAGTTGTTCAAGGGCAATGGCGGGCATGACACGTTCGTCTTTACCTCCAACTTCGGTGCCGACACCATCAACGACTTCAGGGCAAGCGGGTGCGGCCACGACGTGGTGCAGTTCAGCAAGAGCGTATTCGACAATTTCGCGGACGTTTTGGCCCACGCGGCGCAAAGCGGGCACGATGTCGTCATCAATGCCGGGGGCGGCAATACGCTGACGCTGAAGGACACCAAGCTGGCGGCGCTCGACAAGGCCGACTTCCACTTCGTGTGATCTTGTCGGACTTCACTGGCGTAGCGCGTTCATAACACAAGCGACGCCCGGGGGCGGCTGCATGGCAGCCCCCGGGCGCATTCGGGATCGGGGATTACGACATCGCGGGATAATTCTATGGCAGACGTCGGCTGGCGGGATTCGTTCTCCTCGCCCAACAGCAATTGTTCGACCAGCAAACGGTCGGCGCGAATGATCGCGCCTCCGGCTGGCGGGCCGAAGGCCGCGCGACCCACCGCATCCGTGGACGGGTCATGGTGGTCGTCGCGAACCGCGGCGTTCCGGGCAAAATCGCGCATGCTGCGCGACGCGGCGGTCCGTGGCGGCGAGGCTGTGTCCCGCGTCCGTCACGGCGCACGAAGGGCGATCGAGCAGATCAGGCCGCTGGTGTTTTCCTCCCGGCGGCGAAGCGCCGTTGCGGCCTATGCCGGGGAGAAATCCGAGATCGGCGATTTTCTGGAGTCCTGCCGTCACGCATTCTGGGGGTTGGCGGTGTTCGGAGGCCTGAGCAACATCCTGATGTTGACCGGCTCCTTCTTCATGCTGCAGGTCTACGACCGCGTGTTGCCGAGCCGCAGCGTGTCGACGCTGATCGCGCTGCTGTTGCTGGCGACCGTTCTGTACGCCTTTCAGGGCGCGCTTGATCTGGTCCGCACCCGCATCAGCGGGCGGATCGGGCGTTACCTTGAGGAAACCCTGGGCCCCAGGGTCTATGACGCCATCGTGCGCCTGCCGCTGAAGGCCCGCGGCGACGGCGACGGCTTGCAGCCGCTTCGCGATATCGATCAGTTGCGCGGCTTTCTGTCCAGCGGCGGTCCGACCGCGCTGTTCGATCTGCCGTGGATGCCGCTCTATCTCGGCATCTGCTTCTATTTCCATTTCTGGATCGGAGTGGTGGCGCTGGCGGGCGCCTGCGTGCTCGTCCTATTCACCATGCTGGCCGAGGTTCGAACCAAGGGAGCGACCAAGGCGTCCGCGGGATTTGCGGTCTCGCGCAACGCGCTGGCCGCCGAGGGGCGGCGCAACGCGGAAGTCGTGCGCGCCATGGGCATGGGGCAGCGTGTCGCGGAGCGCTGGCATCAGGTCAACATGAGCTATATGGCCGCCAACGAGGCCGCCAGCGACGCGGCGAGCGGTCTCGGCGGAATGTCGAAGGTCTTCCGCATGATCCTGCAGTCCGGCGTTCTCGCCGTCGGCGCCTATCTCGTCATCCATCAGGAATCGACCGCGGGCATCATTATCGCAAGCTCGATCCTGACCGCGCGCGCGCTTGCTCCGGTGGAGATGGCGATCGCGAACTGGAAGGGCTTCGTGAGCGCGCGGCAGGCGGGACGGCGGCTCGACCAGCTTCTGACGCTCCTGCCGAAGGAAGACGACCCGATGGAGTTGCCGGCGCCGGAGCGGTCGTTGAGCGTCGAGCGGATTCATGTGATGCCGCCCGGCGCCGAGCGTCCGGTGCTGCATGATGTCTCGTTCGCGCTTTCGAGCGGTCAGGGGCTGGGAATCATCGGACCGAGCGGGTCGGGCAAGTCGTCGCTGGCGCGCGCTTTGGTGGGCGTCTGGCCCCAGTTGCACGGCAAGATCAGGATCGACAGCGCCGCGCTCGATCAGTGGTCGCCCGAGGCGCTCGGCCGGCATCTGGGCTATCTGCCGCAGGATGTCGAACTGTTCGACGGCAGCATCGCGGCCAATATCGCGCGCTTCGATCCGAAGGCGACGGCAGGCGCGGTGCTGGGCGCCGCCCGCGCGGCCGGCGTTCACGAGCTCATTCTGTCGTTCCCGGACGGCTATGGCACGCGGATCGGCGAAGGCGGCATGGCGCTGTCCGCAGGACAACGTCAGCGGATCGCGCTCGCGCGCGCGTTTTATGGCGATCCGTTTCTGGTGGTGCTCGACGAGCCGAGTTCGAATCTCGATTCGGAGGGCGAGGCGGCTCTGACGCAGGCCATCCTCAACGTGCGTCGCCGCGGCGGGATCGTCGTCATCGTCACCCACCGGCCGAAATCGCTGGAGGGCGTCGACCATGTTCTGGTGATCGCGGATGGGACCGCGAAGGCGTTCGGCGAAAGGGATGACGTGCTCAACACGGTGTTGCGCGGAGCGACGCCGG
>MKUJ01000009.1:5669-62589 GCA_001897755.1 Afipia sp. 64-13 | reverse complement strand
ATGATTCTCGTCGTGCTGGTGACGTTCGGAATCGGCGGCTGGGCGACGACCGCCGAGATTTCGAGCGCCGTGGTGGCGCCGGGCGTTCTGGTGGTCGATTCCAGCGTCAAGAAGGTGCAGCACCCGACCGGCGGTGTGGTCAGCGAGTTGCGCGTGCGCGACGGCGCCCGGGTGCGCGCGGGCGACATTCTGCTTCGTCTCGACGAAACCCAGACCAAGGCGGCGGCGTCGATCATCACCAAGAGCGTCGACGAGTTGCTGGCCCGTCAGGCGCGCCTTGAATCCGAACGCGACAATATGCAGGACATCGCGTTTCCGGCGTCCCTGCTGGAGCGTGCCCGCGATCCGGCCACCGGCGCCGCGCGCGCCATCACGGCGGAGCGGAATCTGTTCGACCTGCGCCGGCAGGCGCGCGAAGGGCAGAAGTCGCAGCTCAAGGAGCGCAGCGTGCAGTTGCAGGAGGAGATCAAAGGTTATCAGGGTCAGCTCGACGCCAAGAAGAAGGAAGTCGAGTTCGTCCAGCGCGAGCTCGAGGGCGTGCAGACCCTCTGGCAGAAGAATCTCGTGCCGATCAGCCGCCTGACGGCGCTCGAGCGCGACACGGCCCGCATCGAGGGCGAGCGCAGCCAGTTGTCCGGCATGATCGCCCAGGCCAAGGGCAAGACGGCCGAGATCCAGCTTCAGATCATCCAGGTCGATCAGGATCTGCGCA
The DNA here is from genome assembly GCA_001897755.1 of Afipia sp. 64-13. Lineage (GTDB taxonomy): Bacteria > Pseudomonadota > Alphaproteobacteria > Rhizobiales > Xanthobacteraceae > Afipia. The sequence goes on along the minus strand of MKUJ01000009.1, from coordinate 61,877 downwards.
GCGAGGTCGGCAAGGATCTGGTCGAGGTGCGCTCGAAGATTTCGGAGATGGCCGAGCGCAAGGTCGCCGCGGTCGATCAGTTGCAGCGCATCGATATCCGCGCGCCGCAGAACGGCGTGGTCCACCAGCTCTCGGTGCATACCGTCGGCGGCGTGATCTCGCCGGGCGAGCAGATCATGCTGATCGTGCCGGATACCGATACGCTGGCGGTGGAGGCCAAGCTCATGCCGCAGGATATCGATCATGTCCATGTCGGACAGTCGGTGATCCTGCGTCTGTCGGCGTTCAACCAGCGCGTGACGCCCGAAATCGCGGGCGAGGTCAGCATGGTGTCACCGGATCTCACCCAGGACCAGCGCACCGGGGGAAGCTATTACTTGACCCGCATTGCGCTGAAGCCGAAGGAGATCGAGCGTCTGGGTGACGTCAAGCTCATTCCCGGCATGCCGGCGGACGCCTTTATCCAGATGGGCAGCCGAACGGCGCTGTCCTATCTGATGAAGCCTCTGCGCGATCAGGCCGCGCGCGCCTTCAAGGAAAAATAGCAGGCGATCCGGCGCGATCGTCGGTCGGCGATCGGCGCGCGCGCAACAATCAGGACGGCGCGGGGCATTGCCGCGGATCAAGCCGCGCCAGCGTATTCGCATCATAAAGGCGCGGGTTCTCCTTGAGCCGTCTGGCGTGGATGGCGGCGATGGTCTGCGGGTCTTGCAGCGGCTCGCCGGGCGCTGCCGCGATATCCGGCAATGCGCCGAGCCAGTGCCGCGCGTCGGCAAGCACCCCGATCTCGGCGGCCTCGATCGTCAAACAGCTCAGCCGGCCGGTGGCAAAGGCTCCGGTGTCGATATTGATCCGGTTGAACCGGATGTCCGGCTCGAGGACGGGCGTGTGTCCGTGGACGACGACTTTGTCGAACGCCTTGTCCCAATGCAGAAAGTCGTCGCGGATCCAGAGCAGATCCTCTTCCGCCTGCTGCTCGATCGGAACCAGCGGGCGCAGTCCGGCATGGACGAAAAGAAAATCTCCGCACACGAACGTGGTCTTGAGGTCTTCGAGAAACCGGCGGTGGGAGGGCGGCAGGGCACCGGCAAGAGTGCGCGCAAGCGCGATCCGGTCATCCAGCGAGGGATGGATCGGCGGCTGGAGTCCGTAGGAGACGAGGGTCTCCAGACCGCCAAATTGCCGCCAGCGCTCGAGCAGCGTGGGGTCCTTGAGAAAATCGAGCAGGAACGTCTCGTGATTGCCTTTGAGAAAAACCGTCTCCGCCGCGTGGCCGGCGGCGATCAGAAGATCGAGCACCTCCTTCGAGTCCGGACCGCGGTCGATGTAGTCGCCGAGGAAAACCACAAGCGGCCGGCGCACCGGATGAAGCGCGATGTCGATCTCGATTTGCAGGAGTACCGGCGCCAGAAGATCGGCCCGGCCATGGATGTCGCCGACGGCATAGACGCGAACTCCCTCCGGCACTTGCGGGCGTTGTCGGTCGCTTTGCAGAGAGGGGAGTTTCCACACGATCTCGAACCCGGCTCTATTTCAAGGCAACCGCCAACGCCGGCGGATTGAACCTCCGGTGCCGCCCGCACGAAGACCGGCTGCGGCCCGCGCCATTGTTCGCTCCGGCAGCTGTGGTCGTCGTTGGAATTCCACGCAGGCCGACCATATCATTTTGCGGCTGACAGCCAACGCGCGACATTGCGACTTGCCCCGCAAGGCGGGAGCCACGTAGACTTTATGCGGGATCGCGATGTTGTTTTTGAAGTTCAAAGCCGGCTGTGATGCATGTTGCGCAAGATCTTCGCCATAGCAGCCTGGCTCAGTCTCGCCTTTATCGTTTTCGCCACATTGTCGCCGGCCGGGCTGCGGCCTCAGGTTGCGCCAGCGGGCCTTGAACGCATGACCGCGTTCGCGCTGACCGGCTTGTTTTTCGGGCTGGCCTATCCGAGGCGGCGAGCTCTCGTCGTCGCTCTCGTGCTGTGCAGCGCCTGCGTTCTCGAACTGGCCCAGTTGATCACGCCCGAGCGCCACGGCCGGCTTTCCGACCTGCTCGTCAAGCTGGCGGGAGGGGTCGCCGGCATTCTCGTCGCTCAGGGGCTTAATCGTCTGAGGGGTTGACGGGACACCGGCATCGCGCGCCCTCGGCCCGCGGATCGGCGCCGATCCGTCCGGGGAAACCGGGCACGCACCGACCGGCCGGCACATCGGCGGAATGAACGATGTCGCTTGAATTTAATCAAATTAAATGGTTAATTTAAATCGCCGTAACAATTATTTAATTTCGCGGTCGAAATAGAAATGAGCAGGGACGGCGCGCCGCCGCGCGCGGTCCCGGTGCCGTGATGCATAGCCGATGTCCCTGAGTGGAGGCTGGCGCATGTTCCACTTCTTTCTTCGAGCCAGAGCCGATCAATTCTTCAATGCGCGCTCGATTGAGCGGGATGCGGAAAATGATCGCGCGCGCGTGGCATCGATTGCCCGGATGGTCGAGCGCTCGTTGGAGTCGGCCCGCACGGAGCGTGCGGGCCTCGTGCGCAGGCTGGATAGCGCGGTGACGCGCGCGGTGGCGCTGTCAGGCAATGCGCCGGACGAATATCTCACGCGGGATGACGCTGACACCCGCCTGCTGGATCAGTGCGAAGCGGAAATTCAGAAGGGGCGGCGCAGGCTCGATGAACTCACGGGCAATATCGCCCATCTCAAGTTCATCAGGGCGGCCCTTCTGACCCGGTTTTCCGATCTCAAATGGTGAGGCCGCAGGTTCGGGTCGCGGGTCGCGAGCGGCCGGCATGAACGCGCCCATGCGCAAGCGTGCGCATTCTCGCCTGTTCGTAGCATATTGCGCGAAGCCTATGAAAATCGCAGCAAAGTCGCACGATCGCGAAGGTCGCGCGAGCGCGGAAGTCGGTTTGTTGGTTCAACTCAAATTCCGGCCTGATCTGACGCGCCGTGGGGCATGCAGCGAAATCGTTGCGCTCACCTATGTCGCGCTTCTTGTTATCATCATCGGCAGACGGAAAAATCCCGTCTTAATGGCGGGCTCATTGCGGCCGGGAATCTCTTCTAGCGCGTTTGACGGCCTGGACTTCGGCTCTCCGGACCGCTTTTCGCAGGTGGCACAGCGTCGCATACTGATCGGCGAGACTTCGGTCCGAAATCTCGGTCCCCATTGTGATAATATCATTTAACTTTATCAGTATCGGTCGGTTGAATCTTTTGAGTGCCATTTGCAACTCCCGTCGATTGCCAATCCAGAGCGGGCGTTTCACCGTCCTCACGGAGACTGCCTCGATCGAGCTTTGAACCTCGCAGGGAATGGCTCTGCGGAGCTCGCATCCGCGCTCGCGACGGCCGTGCCGCGTGACGGAACGGCGCAGGATAGGGCGGTATTCGCGCGCTGCGAGAGTCAGCTTTTCGGGGTATGCGGTTACGGGCGTCTGATTAATGGTGAGGCACCAATTTATGGGTTGGCCGGGAAGTCGATGGTTTAATTAAATTAAATCAGGTCCCCGGACCGCGCATTTTTCAGGCGGCCGCGCGGTCGGCCGAAGCTGCGACATCACGTTCCTGTCAACCGTCACGTCCCCGATCGAAGCGATCGTCGGCGGCCGCGTCCGGACGGCATCGTGCCGCTGTTCGTCTCGGCGATCTTGAGACCGGCTGATCGCGCGATCCGGCGTCGTTTCGTGGCGATCGCGGAGACGGGAGGAGCAGGGCAAGATCCTGTCCATCCCCGCGCCATCCCGGCGCTCGACCTGCGGCCCGCCGCGTGGAGGCGATGGGCGAAAATCCGGTGCCAAAGGCCGCGAAACACAGGCGCGCCGACTTGTCACACTGATACATGCCATTTGTGACAAAGACACACACATACTGGACTTACCCGACAGCCGCGATGTTTACGGAGCGGGGGTGGCGTGTAGATTGATTTGCGGATGCTGGGCGTAGCCCAACGGACATTCCCTTCTGACATTCGGAAAAGAGAGCGATGAAAGTCTGTATTTACGGCGCGGGCGCCATTGGCGGTTATATCGGCGTTTTGATGAAGCTCGCGGGCGCGGACGTGTCCCTGATCGCGCGCGGCGCGCATCTGGAGGCGATCCGCAACAACGGGCTCAAGCTGCACATCAATGGCGAGGAGAAGTTGGCGAAGATGACCGCCACCTCCGATCCCAGGGAGCTCGGTCCTCAGGATTACGTCATCAGCGCGCTGAAGGCGCATCAGGCGTGGGAAGTCGCCGAGCAGATGAAGCCGCTCTTGGGGCCGAACACGGCGGTCGTCACCGCGCAGAACGGCCTGCCATGGTGGTACTTCTACGGATTCGACGGCCAGTACGCCAACCGCCGCGTCGAGAGCGTCGATCCGGGCGGCCGGCAGTGGAACGTGATCGGACCGGAGCGCGTGATCGGCTGCACGGTCTATCCCGCCGCCGAGATCGAGGCGCCGGGCGTCATCAAGCATGTCTCGGGCGACAAGTTCGGTCTTGGCGAGCCGACCCGCGAGATCACCGAGCGCGTGCAGAAGCTCTCCAAGCTGTTCGAGGATTCGGGTCTCAAGGCGCCGATCCTGCCGGAGATCCGCAACGACATCTGGCTGAAGCTGTGGGGCAACCTCTGCTTCAATCCGATTTCGGCGCTGACCCATGCGACGCTCGATGTCGTCGCCACCGATCCGGAGACTCGGCTGCTGGCGCGTCACATGATGGAGGAGGCCGAGCGGATCGCGCGGCGCATCGGCGTGCACTTCCGCGTCGATATCGAAAAGCGCATCAACGGCGCGGCCCGTGTCGGCGCGCACCGCACCTCGATGCTGCAGGATGTCGACAAGAACCGCCCGATCGAGCTCGATGCGCTGCTGACCTCGGTGCAGGAGCTTGGCCGCCTCACCGAAGTCGAAACGCCGCATATCGACGCCGTGCTGGCGCTCACCAAGCAGATGGGCCGGGTGCGCGGCATCTATCCGACCTTCCCGGAGGAAGCGCCGGCCGAACCGCTGGATTGAGACATGAGGAACTGAGATTCGATGTCTCGTTGTCGTCCCGGCGCAGGCCGGGACACCCACACCGTCATTGCGAGCGCAGCGAAGCAATCCAGACCCCCACCCCAACCCTCCCCCGCAAGCGGGGGAGGGTTGGGGTGGGGGGCTTCGTCGCTAGAGCTTGTGCCCGGACGGCGCGAAGCGTCGATCCGGGTACTCCTCGCAATGACGTGATTCAATTTCGCATCCATCATGGCCCGGCTTGTCTAAAAGCCATAACGCGCCGCCTCATCCGGGGCGGCGCGTTATGTTTGGCTTGTGTTGGCGGAAGGGACTGCGTGCTCTTGCTTTCTTCACCTCTTCCGAGGGGAGAGGTCGACGCGCCTTAAGCGCGTTTGCGCGCGTGGCGCGGCGGGTGAGGGCGTACGATCCATCGAGAGATTGAAATCCCCTTACCCCGGCCCTCTCCCCGCAGGGGAGAGGGAGCGCATCGGCCGCTAAAACTCCCTAGCTCCGCAGTCCCGGCGCTTCCTGTCCGGTGCGCGCGACATATTCGGTGTAGCCGCCGCCATATTGATGGATGCCGTCCGGCGTCAGCTCCAGCACGCGGTTGGAGAGTGCGGCGAGGAAATGCCGGTCGTGCGAGACGAACAGCATGGTGCCCTCGAAATCCGACAGCGCGGCAATCAGCATCTCCTTGGTCGCCATGTCGAGATGGTTGGTCGGCTCGTCCAGCACCAGGAAGTTCGGCGGGTCGTACAGCATCTTCGCCATCACGAGCCGCGCCTTTTCGCCGCCCGACAGCACGCGGCAGCGCTTCTCGACATCGTCGCCGGAAAAACCGAAGCAGCCGGCCAGCGCGCGCAGCGAGCCTTGCCCAGCTTGCGGGAAGGCGTATTCGAGTTCCTCGAACACGGTGCGCTCGCCGTCGAGCAGGTCCATCGCGTGCTGGGCGAAATAGCCCATCCTGACGCTGCCGCCGATCCCGACCGTGCCCCGATCCGGCTCGGCCGCGCCCGCCACCAGCTTGAGCAGGGTGGATTTGCCCGCGCCGTTGATGCCCATCACGCACCAGCGCTCCTTGCGGCGGACCATGAAGTCCAGCCCCTGATAGATGCTGCGGCTGCCGTAGCCCTTGTGCACGTTCTTGAGACTGGCGACGTCCTCGCCGGAGCGCGGCGCCGGCATGAACTCGAAGGCGATGCTCTGGCGGCGGCGCGGCGGCTCGACCCGCTCGATCTTCTCCAGCTTCTTGACCCGGCTCTGCACCTGCGCGGCGTGCGAGGCGCGCGCCTTGAAGCGCTCGATGAACTTGATTTCCTTCGCCAGCATCGCCTGCTGACGTTCGAACTGCGCCTGCTGCTGCTTTTCGTTCAGCGCGCGCTGCTGCTCGTAGAATTCGTAATCGCCGGAATAGGTGGTGAGCGATCCGCCGTCGATCTCGATGATCTTGCCGACGATGCGGTTCATGAACTCGCGGTCGTGCGAGGTCATCAAGAGCGCGCCGTCATAGCCCTTGAGGAACGATTCCAGCCAGATCAGGCTTTCGAGATCGAGATGGTTGCTCGGCTCGTCGAGCAGCATCACTTCGGGCCGCATCAACAGAATACGCCCGAGCGCGACGCGCATCTTCCAGCCGCCGGACAGTTTGCCGACATCGCCTTCCATCATCTCCTGACTGAAGCCGAGACCGGCGAGCACCTCGCGCGCCCGCGCGTCGAGCGCGTAGCCGTCGAGATCCTGAAAGCGCGCCTGCACCTCGCCGTAGCGCTCCAGAATCTGTTCCATCTCGTCGCCGCGCGCGGGATCGACCATCGCGGCTTCCAGCTCGCGCAGCTCGGCGGCGACTTCGCTGACCGGCCCCGCGCCGTCCATCACCTCGGCGACCGCGCTGCGGCCCGCCATCTCGCCGACATCCTGGCTGAAATAGCCGATGGTCACGCCGCGATCGACCGACACCTGTCCCTCATCCGGCAGGTCCTGTCCGCTGATCATGCGGAACAAGGTGGTCTTGCCGGCGCCGTTCGGCCCCACAAGGCCGATCTTCTCGCCCTTGAGAAGCGCGGCGGAGGCTTCGATGAACAGGATCTGGTGGCCGTTCTGCTTGCTGATGTTATCGAGGCGGATCATGACGTCACAAATGAGGGAAGAGGTTGCGGCAGTGCATAGGCCATGGCGCGCGGCAACGGAAGGGCGTTCGACCGACAGGGCCGTGAAAATCCGGAAGCAAGATCCGCAAGCCGGAACCGGCGCGCAATCAGGCGTCGCGATTCTCCCGCCCGGCCTCGCGCAGCTTCACCGCGACCTGCAGCGCCAGATTGGTCGGCGTCGGCACGCCGACCTCGCGTCCCTTTTTCACCACATAGCCGTTGAGATAGTCGATCTCGGTCGGCTTGCCGCGCGCCAGATCCTGCGCGGTGGACGAATACTGCTTCGGCATCACCTCCACCAGCGCCAGCGCGCGAGCGTGGATATCGGCCGGAATGGCGATATCGAGTTTCGTCGCCACCGCGACGCATTCGTCGATTGCGTTGCGCATCACCTCGCGCGCGCCCGGCACCTCGACCAGACGGCCGTAGGGCAGGTGGCCGGTCGCCGACAGCGCGTTGTAGGCGCAGTTGATGATCAGCTTCTCCCACAGCACGGCGCTCACGGTCTCCGACACCTTGGTGGGAATTTCCGCGTCGTTGAAAGCTTTGGCGATGCGCTCGCTTGCGGCCGATGTGCCGATGATCAGGTCGCCGCGGCCATGATGCAGGATATGGCCGGGCCCGGCCATCTCGGCGGCGACATAGACCGCCGCCGGCAGCACGGTCTGCGCAATGACCGCCTGCAGCCGCTCGGCATTGTCGACGCCGTTCTGCAGGCAGATCACCGTGGCGCCGGCTTTCAGATGCGGCGCGATCTGCCGGCCCGCGGTCTCGGTGTCGGCGGATTTGACGCAGAACAGCACAATGTCCGCGCCCGCGACGCCGGAGGGATCGGCGGTGGCCTGAACCGGGATGATGCCATTGAAGCGCGCGCTCTCGAATTTCAGCCCGCGCTGTTTCGCGACGGCTTCGACATGGGCGGGCCGCGCGATCAGCGTCACTTCATGCCCTGCGCGCGCGAGCAGGCCGCCGAAGTAGCAGCCGACCGCGCCGGCCCCCATCACCGCGATTGTCATGCAGTCACCTTTGTCTCGTTGGTGATGCCGATCTAGCAGATTATGCGGTCGGGACAAATGCCGGCGACACCTTCCGCATCATTGCGAGGAGTGTCAGCGACGAAGCAAGCTGCCCCTCATGGTGAGGAGGAGCGAAGCGACGTCCCGAACCATAGCGCGTCGAAAGATGCGCGTGAACGCGCTTGCGAGGCCTCATCCTTCGAGACGCGCGCGCAAGAGCGCGCTCCTCAGGATGAGGAATAGATCCATCCCTGGATTGCTTCGCGGAGCCTGTCCTCGGGCCGCACTTCGTGCGAACCCGTTGGCTCGCAATGACGACGAAACTGATTGAGCCTCGATATTGGGTCGTCCCGGCGCAGGCTGGGACCCATTGCCACCGGCTTCTCAAGAAAAACGCCGAAGGAATATTTCCACAACGTCGACAGGGATGATGGGTCCCGGCCTGCGCCGGGACGACCGCCAAAATTTTACGCGCGTCTCGAACCATGAGACTGCGATCGTGGCAGACGAATGGTTGTCTCAAAATTAAGCGACGATGTTCAACCTTTGTTAGGCCTCCGGCCAAGCCGGGTGTGGATTAAAGGCTCCCTTAATCCGCTACCGCGATGGTGCGCATCGGTTTCTGTCATTCTGAAATCCAGAATGTCCCGTGCATTGGAATCATCGTGCTTGACTACAATTCGCTTCTGATTGCCCTGGGTTTCTGCAGCATGGGACTGGCGTTCACCTTTTTTGTGAGCTGGTCGGTGTCCCGTGCCGATCGCGTGCTGGTGAGTTGGGGTATCGGCGTTTCCTTTCTGGTGGCGAGCCTGTTCGTCTATCGCGATTTCGTCGAGAATTTTTCTCCCCACATGGGCGCGGTCGCGTTTTCCGCGCTTCTGCTCGGCCTGACATTCTTCATGGGGGCGGGAAGGCAGTTCCGCACCGGCAAGCTGCCGATCCCGATGATGGCGGTCGCGGCGGTGGTGTCGATCGCGGCGATGGCGATCCCCATGCTGCTCGGTTACGACGGAATCTCGTATATCGCACTCAATGTCGGCTGCGCGGTTCTGATGTCGGTGACCGGATGGGATTACTGGCGCTATCGGGCGGAAGCGCCGACGCTGATCCTGTTGCTGTCGACTCTTTATATTCTCACGGCTCTGTCGTTCGCGCTGTGCGCGCTCGTTCTGGTGTATGATGGCAACTGGGTGATGAACCATGCCCCGACGGGATGGGCCGAGAACATCAATCTTGCGATGTGCCTGACCAGCATCGGCGGCATGGGCGCGCTGTCGCTGGGCCTCAATCAGGTGCGACAGACGCGGCTTCACAAACATGAGGCGGAAACCGATTCGCTGACCGGGCTGTTCAACCGCCGTGCGATCTTCGAACGCACCCAGCAGCTTTCGGGCCCGCTGGCGGTGATCATTTTCGATCTCGATCATTTCAAGCGGGTCAATGACGTTCACGGCCATCAGGCGGGTGACACCGTGCTGCAGATGTTCAGCCGCATCGTGTCGGCCAATATCCGGGAGGGTGATCTTGCTGCACGCCTCGGCGGAGAGGAATTCGCCGTGGTGTTGCGCGATGCCACCCCGCAGGTGGCGATTCATGTCGCCGAGCGCGTGCGTGAAAGCGTCGCCGCGCAGCGTTTCATGTCGGCCGCCGGCAATTTCACCTCGACGGTCAGCGCCGGTATCGCCTGTGCGACGCCGGGCAAGTCGGACCTGACATTGCTGCTGAGTGAGGCCGACATGGCGCTGTATGAAGCCAAGCGGGCCGGGCGCAATCAGGTGCTGCTGTATTCGGAGGGCGCGAATCTGGTGCCGCCGAACGCACCGGCTGCGGTGGATCGCGATGCCGGCAATGTCGTGAAATTGCGCAGCCGGTCGGAATAGCTGTTTTTTTAGAGCTCTCAGCTTGGCTTCGATGGACGTCTTCTTCACCTCTCCCATGGGGAGAGGTCGATGCACGAAGTGCATCGGGTGAGGGGGTATGGCCTCTCGATGGATTTTACGCCCTCACCCCAACCCACTCCCCACGGGAGAGGAAGTTCGACAGCATCCGCCTTGAGTGCGGTTTCCCAGTTCAAACGGATCGGCGTTATCTCGCCATTCGTGCCAGCACGCCTTCGACGAAGGCGTCGAGATCGCCGCCCGGAAACAGAAAGCCCTGGATGTTCGCGGCAAGGCCGGCGTCGAGATCGCGTTTTTTGTCGCCGATCACGAAGCTGCGGGTAGCATCGACCGGCCAGTGCTGCATCAGGTCGACGATCATGCCCGGCGCCGGCTTGCGCCAGTGATGCTCCCGCGAAAATTTCGCGATGGTGCCGTCGGGATGGTACGGGCAGTAGCGGATATCGTCGATGCGCGCGCCCTGCGACGCAAGCTCGTCGACCATCCAGCCATGCAGCGCGCGGACGTCCTCCTCGGTGAACATGCCGCGGGCGACGCCGGACTGGTTGGTGAAGACGAAGACGTAGTAGCCGGCCTCGTTGAGGCGGCGGATCGCCGGCGCGACATTGGGCATCCAGCGGATGCGCTCGCGTGTACCGATATAGGCGTCGTCATGGTTGAGCACGCCGTCGCGGTCGAGGAATGCGGCGGGGTGTCTGACGCGGGTCATGTCTTTGGCGCTCGCGCCGTCATCGCCTGTTCGACCTCGTCGCAGATCGCGTGCGCAGCCATCATGTGGATCTGCTGGATCAGCGCGGTGTCTTCGCTCGGCGCGATCAGGACATGATCGCAGATCGTGCCAAGGCTCGCGCCCTTGCGGCCGGTGAAGCCGATGGCGACGATGCCCATCTCGCGCGCTGTCTTGAGCGCGGCGAGAATGTTCGGCGAGCGGCCGGAGGTGGAGAGCGCGATCAGCACGTCGCCGCGCCGGCCGAGGCCCTGCAATTGCCGCGCGAACACCTGTTCGAAACCGTAGTCGTTGCCGATCGCGGTCAGCGCCGAGGTGTCGGTGGTCAGCGCGATCGCAGGCCAGGCCGGGCGTTCCTGCTTGTAGCGGCCGACGATCTCGGCGGCGATGTGCTGGGCGTCCGCCGCGCTGCCGCCATTGCCGATCAGCAGCAGTTTGTGTCCGCCGGCGAGCGCCTCGGTGATGGCGCCCGCGATGGTGCGCGCGGCGGCGGCAAGCTCGGCGCTGCGCACCGCCTCGGTCAGGGCGGTGAGGGAGGTCTCGAAATGGGCGGCGATGCGGTCTGCGGGCACGGCGGACATGTCGGTTCGAGGGCGGGAGCTAGTGGTAGGCAGAAGGCGGGGGCGGTGCAAGCTCGCACGCGGCGGCGTGAGACGGGATGTTACAGGTAATGTGGTTTTAATACTGGGTTAATGCTCCAGAACCGGGACGTTCTGCCGGCCTTCGGTCAGGATCGCCTCGGCGGTGGTGACGACATCCTCGGCGGTGATCAGCTTCATGCACTGGTGGTTGTTCATCCGGCACACCGGTCTGTGACACGGCTGACAGGGCAGCGGCATCTGGGTCTGGAGCATCACCGCGGCAAGCCCGTTGAGCGGCCCCCAATGATACGGGCTGGTCGGTCCGAAGATGCCCATGGTCGGCGTGCCGACCGCGGCGGCGATGTGCATCAGGCCGGAATCGTTGGAAATCGCCAGTTTCGCCGCGGCCATCGCCAGAATGCCGTTGCGCAGATCGGTGCCGGTGAGATCGCGCACGCGCGGGCCGCCGGCCTGAACGATCTCGGTTGCGATCGCTTTCTCGCCGGGACCGCCGATCACCCAGACGTCCAGCCCCTTGTCAGCCAGCATCCGCGCGGCCTTGGGATAGGCCACCCAGCGCTTGGACGAGCCGACCGAACCCGGCGCCAGCGCGACGGCGGCCGTCTCGCCGAGCCCCTGTGTGGCCCGCCACGCCGCGATCTCGGCCGGCGGCACCACGAGCTGCGGCGCCGGCCATTCTTTCGGCAAGGGCGCGTCGGCAGGCAGTGCCAGCGATGCGTTCTTGTCGATGAAGCGCGGCATCGCCCGCTCGCCCCAGCGCCATCGGTTGATCAGGCCGAACCGCGCCTCGCCGACAAAGCCGACCCGCTCCGGGATGCCGGCCAGTGTCGGCGCGATGGCCGCTTTCCAGGTTCGCGGCATCACCAGCGCGGTGCCGTAATTCTGCGCGCGCAATTGCCGGGCCAGGGCCTGCTGCTGGGCCAGCGCGAGCCGACCGCGCGGCAAATCCCAGACGATGCCCTGCCGGACTCCCGGCATGTAGTCGATCAGCGGCCGGCACAGGCTGGTCACCAGAAGATCGACCGGCCGGTTCGGCCAACGCTCCTTCAGGACCTGGACCACGGTATGCCCGCGCACGAAATCGCCGATCCACATATAGGGAATAATGAGAATCGGGCGGGTATCGGCTGGATCCGCCGGCACGCCGCTATCATGAAGTGATTGGAGGTTCATTTTATAAAAGTGTTGTCCCGGGTCTGAAGGAGGCCCTGCCGGACTTCCTGATAGCGGGTTCGGGGAGCCTGATAAATCAGGAAATTTGGCCCGCGATGTTCACCAAAAAATCTTTCTTGGCGTTGCTTGGCCGCCCGGTCTGGGGCAAAGGTGACCGCGTATCAACAAGCGGGAAGGCCACATGCTGCTGGTAACCGGCGGAGCCGGTTTCATCGGATCGAATGTCGTAGCCGCGCTGAATGAGGCCGGCCGCGCGGATGTCGTCGTGTGCGATTTTCTTGGCAGCGAAGGCAAGTGGCGCAACCTCGCCAAGCGCCAATTGGCCGATGTGGTGCCGCCGGGCGAACTGATGTCCTGGCTTGCGACGCGCAATCTCGACGCCGTCATCCATCTTGGCGCGATCTCGGAAACCACCGCGACCGATGGCGATCTCGTGATTGAGACCAACTTCCGCCTTTCCATGCGGTTGCTTGACTGGTGCACGATCAACCACACCCCGTTCATCTATGCTTCGTCGGCGGCGACCTATGGCGACGGCGCGCAGGGTTTTCGCGACACGCAGACGCTGGACGAGCTGACAAAACTCCGCCCGATGAATCTCTACGGCTGGAGCAAGCATCTGTTCGACATGGCGGTCGCGGCGCGCGTAGCCAAGGGCGAAAAGCTGCCGCCGCAATGGGCGGGACTGAAGTTCTTCAACGTGTTCGGGCCGAACGAATATCACAAGGGTCCGATGATGAGCGTGCTGACCAAGCGCTTTGATGAGATCAAAGCCGGGCAGACCATCCAGCTCTTCAAGTCGCACCGTGAAGGCATCGCCGATGGAGATCAGCGCCGCGATTTCATCTATATCGACGATGTGATCCGCGTCATCGCGTGGCTGCTGGCAACGCCCTCGGTCAGCGGAATCTTTAATGTCGGCACCGGCCACGCGCGCAGCTTCAAGGACATGATGGTGGCGGCTTATGCCGCGCTCGGCACTCGGCCGAATATCGAATACATCGATATGCCGGAGCAGATTCGCGGCAGCTATCAATATTTTACCCAGGCGGATACTGCGCGCCTGCATCAGGCTGGATACAATGGCGGCTTCACGCCGCTTGAAGAGGCGGTCACCGCTTACGTCAAGGGCTTTCTCGATCAGGCGGATCACTACCGCTGACCGTGCAACGGACAACAGGCATTTGATGCTGGATTTCAACGCGCTATCGGAGGCGATCCGTCGCCAGAGCGTCCTTTGCGTCGGCGATCTGATGCTTGATGAGTTCGTCTATGGCGAAGTCTCGCGCATTTCGCCCGAGGCGCCTGCGCCGGTCATTGCCGTTCAGCGCAGCGAGGTCAATGTCGGTGGCGCCGGCAATGTCGCGCGCAACATCGCCGCGCTCGGCGCGAAATGCATCTTTGTCGGATTGATCGGTGACGACGAGGCGGGCCGGACCCTGAAGGACGAACTCGGCCGCGAACCGCTGATCGAGCCGTTGCTGGTGGTCGATGGCTCGCGGCAAACGACGCGGAAATTGCGCTTCGTCTCCGAGCATTTCTCGACCCATATGCTGCGCGCCGACTGGGAAGTGGCCGCGCCGGTGGCGTCGGGAATCGAGACGCAGTTGCTCGAAGCCGTTTCGGCGGCGTTGCCACGAGCCGACATCGTCCTGCTGTCCGATTACGCCAAGGGCGTGCTCACCACGCACGTCATCCGTCGCGTGATCGAGATGGCGCGGGCGGGTGGCAAGCGCGTCATCGTCGACCCCAAGAGCGCGAATTTCTCGATCTATCACGGCGCGACGATGTTGACGCCGAACCGCAAGGAATTCGTCGAAGCGACGCGGAGCCAGGCGAAAACACAAGCCGAGATCGGCCTTGCTGCGCAGGACGTGATGCAACTGGCGGATTGCGAGTTTCTATTGGTGACGCAGAGCGAGCATGGCATGACGCTGGTCGCCCGCAACGGAGATTCCCTGCATGTGCCGGCGTTCCCCGCGAAGGTGCGCGATGTTTCGGGAGCCGGCGATACGGTTGTCGCGACCCTTGCGGTGACGCTGGCAAGCGGCGTCGATCCGGAGACGGCGGTGCGCATGGCGGCCGCCGCGGCAGCCGTTGCGGTCGGCAAACACGGGACCGCAACCGTGACGCAGGCGGAGCTGCGCCGGAAAATCCTGCCGCACGCCTCGCTGGCGGCGGAGGAAAAGATCGCAACCGGCTGGCAGGACCTGGAGAACCGGCTCGAGGATTGGCGGCGGCAGGGTCTGCGCGTCGGTTTCACCAATGGCTGTTTCGACATTCTGCATCCGGGGCATGTTCGTGTCGTCACGCAGGCGCGTGCGGCCTGCGATCGTCTTGTCGTCGGCTTGAACAGCGATGCATCGGTCAGGCGCCTGAAAGGCGCCGATCGCCCGGTGCAGGGCGAACGCGCACGCGCCGAGGTGCTCGCCGCCCTTGAGGCCGTCGATGCCGTGGCGATTTTCGACGACGACACGCCGCTGGCGCTGATCGCACAGATCAAGCCGAGCGTCTTGGTGAAGGGCGGAGACTACACCCGCGAGCAGGTGGTCGGCCATGATATCGTGACGGCAAATGGCGGCGAGGTTATTCTGGTCGATTTGATGCCGGGTCATTCCACGACTTCGCTGGTTGCCCGGGCCAGAGAGCAAAAAACATGATGAAGCTTGCAGGTGGCATGCCGGCCGCGTGTATTCGCCTGCATCAGGATCGGTACGTTTCAAGTGTTTAAATTCACGAGCCTGACCCCGCGCAATTACCTGATCATGCTCCACGATGCGCTGGTCACGGCGGCTGCGGTGCTGGCGAGTTTCTATCTTCGGTTCGAGGATGGCGGGTTCGCAGAGCGCTTGCCGATGCTGCTGCGCATCCTGCCGTATTTTGTGCTGTTCAGCATCGTCGTCTGCTATCTGTCTCGGCTGACCACCACCAAGTGGCGCTTTATTTCGATCCCTGATCTGCTCAATATCCTGCGGATATCGACAATTCTCGCAGTCGCGCTTTTGGTGATTGACTATGTGCTGATCGCTCCGAACGTCTATGGCGGATTCTTCTTCGGCAAGACGACGATCATCATTTATTGGTTTCTGCAGATTTTTTTCTTTAGCGGATCTCGTCTCGCCTATCGTTATTTTCATTTTACACGGCTTCGCAATAAAGCTCGTGAGAGTGCTTCTGCTCCTGCGCTGTTGCTGGGACGTGCGGTCGACGCGGAGGTTTTGATCCGTGCGATCGAAAATGGCGCGGTCAAGCGGATATCTTCGGCAGGTATTCTCTCGCCTGCAAAATCCGACCGTGGGCAGTTTATTCGGGGTGTGCCCGTTCTTGGCGGCATCGAAGATCTGACGGACGTGGTCGGAGATTTTTCCCGGCGTGAAAAGCCCATTAGCCGGATCGTCATGTTGCCGACCTCGTTCGAGCCGGAGGCCCATCCTGAAACGGTGCTGGCTCGGGCTCGTAAACTCGGTCTGACGGTCAGCCGGCTGCCGACGCTCGAAGGCGCTGGTGAAATTCCACAACTGACGCCGGTCGCTGTCGAGGATCTGCTGTTGCGGCCGAGTGTGAAGATCGACTACCGGCGTCTTGAAAACTTCGTGCGCGGAAAATCCGTCGTGGTGACGGGCGGCGGCGGCTCGATCGGTTCGGAAATTTGCGATCGCGCCATGACATTCGGTGCGACGCGGCTCCTGATCATCGAGAACTCCGAGCCTGCGCTTCATGCCGTGATGGAGCGTCTGGCGGAAAAGTTCGATGCAGGGCGCATCGAGGGGCGGATTGCCGATGTCCGCGATCGCGAACGCATTCACTCTCTGATGAAGGAGTTCAAGCCGGATATCGTGTTTCATGCCGCCGCGCTCAAGCATGTGCCGATTCTCGAGCGCGACTGGAGCGAGGGCATCAAGACCAACATTTTCGGCTCTATCAATGTTGCGGATGCCGCCGTTGCGTCCGGCGCCGGCGCGATGGTGATGATCTCGACCGACAAGGCGATCGAGCCGGTCTCGATGTTGGGCCTGACCAAGCGTTTCGCGGAGATGTATTGTCAGGCGCTCGACCGCGATTTGACCGGCAGGACCAATGGCAAGATGCCGATGCGTCTGATTTCGGTCAGGTTCGGCAACGTGCTGGCTTCCAACGGGTCAGTGGTGCCGAAATTCAAGGCACAGATCGAGGCGGGCGGTCCCATCACGGTGACGCATCCGGATATGGTGCGTTACTTCATGACCATTCGGGAGGCGTGCGACCTGGTGGTCACGGCGGCGACGCATGCCGTCAGTGCGCAGCAAGGTGACGTATCGGTCTATGTTCTCAACATGGGGCAGCCGGTGAAGATCGTCGATCTCGCCGAGCGGATGATCTCCTTGTCCGGCCTGCAACCAGGCTACGATATCGATATCGTGTTCACAGGCATTCGGCCTGGCGAGCGCCTCAACGAAATCCTGTTTGCCGAGGAGGAGCCGACATCGGACATCGGAATCGCCGGTGTCGTGGCAGCGCGCCCGAATGAACCGCCGCTGGAAAAGTTGCAGGAATGGCTGACGCAACTTGATGCGGCTTTTGCGCACACCGACAAAAATGTGATCGTCGCTGTTCTGAAGGATGCCGTGCCGGAATTCAGGCCGTCATCGCCCTGATTGCATGGCGCGCTTCATACGGTAGACATAAAATCCATATTGGTGAATATGGACTTAGCTGATTTTTATGTGGATCGAAGAATGACTCGGAAAACGGCGTTGATTACCGGCATCACCGGCCAGGATGGAGCATACCTTGCCGAATTGCTGCTGGATAAAGGATATTCGGTTCATGGGATCAAGCGTCGGACGTCGCTGATCAATACGGACCGTATCGATCATCTTTATCATGATCCCCACGATCAAGGTCTGGATTTTACGCTGCATCACGGCGACCTGACGGATTCGTCAAGCCTCATTCGGATCGTACAGGAGGTCCAGCCGGACGAGATTTACAATCTTGCGGCCCAGAGCCACGTCGCGGTGTCCTTCGAGGAGCCGGAATACACGGCAAACTCCGATGCGCTCGGCGCCTTGCGGGTGCTTGAGGCGATCCGCATTCTTGGGCTTGAAAAGAAGACCCGGTTTTATCAGGCCTCCACGTCGGAGCTCTATGGCTTGGTGCAGGAGATCCCGCAAAAGGAGACGACGCCTTTCTATCCGCGCTCGCCTTACGCGGTCGCCAAGCTCTACGCCTACTGGATCACGGTGAATTATCGTGAGGCCTATGGCATGTATGCCTGTAACGGCATCCTGTTCAATCACGAATCGCCGATCCGGGGTGAGACGTTCGTCACGCGCAAGATCACGCGCGCGCTTGCCCGCATCAAGCTTGGCCTGCAGGAGCGTCTCTATCTCGGAAACCTCAACGCGCTACGCGATTGGGGGCATGCGCGGGACTATGTCGAGATGCAGTGGCTGATGTTGCAGCAAGACAAGCCCGAAGATTATGTGATCGCCACCGGCGAGCAGCATTCGGTTCGCGAATTCGTCGAGGTTGCGGCGAAAGAGATCGGGATCTCCATCCGCTGGGAAGGAACCGGGGTGGACGAGAAGGGCTTTGACGTGGCGACGGACAAGTGCATCGTCGAGGTTGATCCGCGCTACTTCCGCCCGACGGAAGTCGAAACCCTGCTTGGCGATGCAAGCAAGGCACGACAGAAACTGGGCTGGTCGCCGCGCATCACTTTCGCCGAACTCGTCTCCGAGATGATGGCGGAAGACCTGAAATCTGCGCAGCGCGACGAACTGGTGAAGAAGCACGGCTTTAAATACTTCAACCGGCATGAGTAGATGTGATCCGGTGCGATGGCCAGTGTCGCCATCGTGCTGCGGCGGGTTTCCGATCAGGCGAGGTTTGGCATTCGGTCGCTCCTGAACAGGCTTGGCGCAATGGTATTCGGCGGCATGGGCGTATTCGGCGCCTATGTCGTGCGTACGGTGCTGCATGCCTTCCTGCTGGTTCTGTTGTCGCTCACCGGGGTGATCTGGATCACCCAGGCGCTGCGCGGCATCGATCTGATGACAAGCCAGGGACAGACCATTCTTATCTTTCTTGGCATCTCCAGTCTCGCCATTCCGCTTCTGGCTTTGCTGATCGCGCCGATCGCCTTCGTGATCGCGGTGGCGCATACCTTGAACAAGCTGGCGACGGACTCCGAAATTATCGTGATGAATGCAGCCGGCATGTCTCCGCTGCGGCTGCTGCGCCCGTTCCTGTATGCCGCCGCCATTGTAAGCATTCTGCTGGCGTTTCTGTCGCTGTATCTTGCGCCGGAAAGCCTGCGTAGTCTGCGGCAGTGGCGCGCCCAGATCAGCGCCGACGTGCTGGCCAATGTGGTGCAGCCGGGTCAGTTCATCGAGCTTGGCAAGCTGACGCTTCGTGTCCGCGAGCGCAGGCCGGGCGGCGTGCTGGTCGGCGTGTTCGTTGACGATCAGCGCAATCCCGCCGAGCGGATCGATATTTCAGCCGATCATGGCACGGTGCGAAAAACCGCGAACGGCACGTTCCTGATTCTGGAAGACGGCAATTTGCAGCGTCTTGAGGCCGGCAAGCGCGATCCCGCTATCGTGGCGTTCAAGAGCTACGCTTTCGATTTGTCGCAGTTCTCCAATTCCGGCGGCGATGTGTCCTACACAGCGAGCGAGCAATTCACCAGCGAGCTGATTTCGCCGGCTCCGGGCGATCCGCATTTTCGCAGCACGCGCGGCCAGATGCGTGTGGAGCTGCACAACCGCATCGTCGCGCCGCTTTATGCTTTTGTCTTTGCGCTGATGGGATTTGCGTTTCTCGGCCTTCCGCGAACTACGCGTCAGGGGCGGAGCTTTGCGATAGTTTCACTGATTCTTGCCGTTCTTGCGGTCAGGATCGGCGGCTTTGCCTGCTCGGCCGTCGCGCCGACCATGCCAGCGGCGATCTATCTGCAGTACGTTCTGCTTGCTGTCATCGCCGCGGTTTGTCTCAAGCTGATCGCCGGAGCGGTGGTGATCGATGCGCCAGCCAAACCGGCGGAGCTTTTTGCCAGCTTCTGGAATCGTCTGAGCCGGCGCCCCAGGCAGGCGGATTCCGCAGGTTGATCGCGGGTCAGTATTTGCATTGTTCCAGAACGCCGATCGGTCCCCGGCTTTGCGCGAGGCGGAACGCAGAAAAGGCGCGAGTCGTCGTTCCAACCGTGACCTGATATTGTCCGAGCGGACGAACGTCTGCGTAGAATTTCTTTATCCGTTTTTCATCGGGGCAGGAGGTCACGAACAGGATCGGCTCCTTGGCCGATTGCGTCAGCGGATGAACCACGTCGAAATTAGGGCTGTCGGTCGTTCCCCATGACAGGATTTCGGCGGGCTTGTCGCGCCAGTAATAACGCAGCGCCGAAACCTGACCGCGGAAGTCGTTGGCAATGGTCGGCGCGCCGATCTCCTCGGCAAGCTGTCCCACCCGTTCACCATAGGCGCGCCACGCCAGCGTGCGGTTGTAGGGATTGGGCGCTTTGAGGAACGGCACCGAGATCTTCGGGGCGATCGGATCGGTGAACAGAAGGGTGATCTGCATCACGAGGCCGAGCGCGATGCTGACCCATAGCCAGACCATCTTCTTTTGCCGAACCAGCAGCGCCGCCGTCAGTACCACTCCGGAGACGATCGAGGTGGCGGCCCAGTTGGCGTAGGCATGAGCGCCGATGGCGATGATCAGGATCAGCGTCACCGGGAAAATGTAAAACGCGATCATCACCCGATCCTGCTCGATGATATCGGGCGATCGGAGCTTGAAGACGGCGATGATCATGACCGCGAACACCACAGGGCCGAACACGCCGAATTGCGCGCCAAAGAATTCCAGGACCCGGATGAAGTTGAGGTGAAACTGCTCGCCCAGGACAAGACCTCCGGTGTGCTTGAAGGTCATGAACGAATGCGCGTAGTTCCAGATGATGTTCGGAAGAATCACCAGCGCCGCGATGAACAGTCCGGCCCAGAAGTGAGGCCCCTTCAGCACATTGCGTGCGCGTTGGCTCAGGAGCGCCGCCAGAAGTGCGCCCGGAACGAAATAGATCATGGCGTATTTCGACAGCAGGCCGAGGCCGATCGAGATGCCGAGAACCACGGCCCATCGCTTTTGCGGCGCGGTCGCAAGGTGCACATAGGCCAGCAGCGCCAGTGACCAGAAGAACAGCAGCGGGACATCGGTCGAGATGACGCGGGTGGAGAAGACGACGCCGGTCGTCAGCGCCATCAAAACAGCGGCCCAGAACCCGGTGGCCTCGTCGTAAAGCCGGCGCGTGACGAAATAGATGACCATGCTGGTGGCGAAATAGAAAAGTGGCGCGGGCGCGCGCACGCACCATTCGGCATCGCCGCAGACCTGCCGCGCCGCCGCGATGGTCCACGCGAGGAACGGTGGTTTGGAGAAATAACCGAAGGCGAGATCGTGTCCCCACCACCAGTATTGCGCTTCGTCGAAGAACAGATCGACCACCGAGAAATGCAGACCGATCAGGCGCGCGATGGTCAGGGCAGCTAGAATTGCGATCAGCAGCGGCAGTCGCGAACGCTCCGCCGGTTGGCTCTGCGAAGCCCGCGACCAGTTTTCAAGAGAGCGTGATTGATCGGAGAAAGATGTCATGCTGCTGCCGTGGAAGATCTGCCGTCGACTGACGTGGTGCGGGAGGGTGCGGCCGGCATCATAGTGTCGATGCCGGGGGGCGTTCCTTGCACCAGGGAACGGGAAGCAGCGGCATGTGCTCGACATTCCATGTGCATACGATTTCTGGTCCGCTGCGGCTGAATGCTCGTTTGACCGGCTCGCCCTGGCTGAAGCCGACATGGACGACGACCAGCGCTAGGCCGATGGGATAGCTCCATCTCATGAATCGCACGTCGGTCATGCGGTCGAGCAGCAGCGCGCCCGCGATGATGATCAAGGGATCGGTGAAGACGAAGTAAGCGACCTGCAAGCCAAGTCCGCGCTGATTGCCGATAGTGTCGATGCCGAGCGCGGCGAGCATAAGTAGCGCAGCCTGAAGCGCAGTCTGATGCTCGCCTTTACGCCAGGCATAGATGATCCCCGGAACGATGACCCAGATCAGAAACACCGACGGGCGTGGCGAGGTGCGCAGCACATAGGTGTAACGCATCAGCATGCCGCCGATGTTGGACAGCAGCAGATGGATCGCCGAGGAGAGCCCGCCGCCCGACTCGGGGATGCCAGCGAAGGACAGCATCTTCTCGACCGGATTGATCACAGCGACAACATTATGGACGTTGTACTCGATGTTGAGCGCCAGCAGGCCGAGGGCCGCGCCTGCGATCATCGCGAAGATCGATGCGAGCGTTTCGCTGGCGCTGATCTTCCAGATCACGCTGAAAGCAATTACGCAGGCGAGAATAAAGATGATGAGGGCAGCCTGATAGAGACCGAATGTTCCGGCGATCAGGGGGCGCAGCCCCATGGAAGAGGCCATGCCGAGGCCGGTCGCGATCAACGGTATAGCTTTTATCGCCAGCAGAAGTGCGATGCCGCCGGCAACCGCCGCAACGAACCACGATGCGCCGGTGTTTTTCCAGAAACCTGTACTTGTGCTCCTCGCCGAACCGAAGGCCAACGTCAGTATTGGAAAGGCCGCAATCAGCAAAACCAACTGAACCTTGTTGTCCAGGCCAAGTATGCAGAGCAGGGCAGCTAGACCGAGGGCGAGCGGCCGCGAAGCGAAGCCGCGTCTGGCCGATGCGATCAGGATCATCAGCGCGAAGATGCCGAGACAAGCTGCAATCATTTCGGTTCGCATGATCCTAAGATGCATCGCGACGCCGCCGGAAAAGGCAAAGGCGAAAGTCGCCAGCAGCGCGACCCGCCAGTCGCGGACGATGGTGCGCATCAGGATGGCGAAAGTCAGGATGAAGCCGGTGGCGATCAGCCACGCCGCCACGCGTCCTGCCCGGACAGCGCTGGTCATGGCGGCATCGAACGCCGCGACATCGCTTGCCGGCGGGATGGCTGGCAGCGAGTAGGCCTTCAGTAGCCCGAGACTATGCAGCAACTGGAACCAGGTCTTGACGGCAAGAATGGTAAAATAGCCGGTGTGGTCGAAGAACCACTGTGGCTTGCCGTCGTTCATCACCAGCGCGTTGTAGACCACCATGAAGTCCATATCGGCGGTGCGCCAGTAGATCGAGAAATAGCCGAACAGGAAAAACGAAGCGGCGAGCACCGTCACGATAAAGACAAGGCCGCCGCTCCATCCGAACGGCGTCAGGCGGGTCAGCGCATCGCGGCGCTGTTCGGGTCTTGCCTCCGAAAGAGACGGCGGGGTGGTGGGCCGGGTGTCCATGGGGGCGCTTTTTAGCCCAGTCGCCGGTCCGACGCCAACGCCGGGCGTCCGATAAATCCCTCAATAGTGATCGACGCCGAGGGGGATATTGGCTAAGGAACGGACCCCGATATTTCCTTTGGGACTTCTGTTTCCCGTACGCCCCTGACGCGATGCTTGTTTCAGACCGCAAGGCCGAAATCCTCAACCACTCGGAAAAGTATGCCGCCTCGCGCGAGGCCTGGCGGCAGAAATCCGCGTTCTTTCACCGTGAGGACGAGATCTATCTGCGCTTCCTGATCCCTGCCGGCGCGCGCGTTCTGGAGATTGGCTGCGGGACTGGGGATACGCTGGCAGCGCTCTCGCCGTCCTACGGTGTAGGGCTTGATCTCAGCCCGACCATGATCGAGCAGGCGGGCCGGCTGCATCCTTCATTGACCTTTCATGTCGGCGACTGTGAGGATGCGGCTGCCATCGCGGCTCTTGGCGGGCCGTTCGATTACATTCTGGTTCAGGATACGCTGGGCTCGATCGAGGATTGCCAGAAGTTCCTTGAACGGTTGCATCCGCTTTGCACCCGGCAGACGCGGCTTGTGATTGGCTACTTCTCCCATCTGTGGCAGCCGGTCCTGCGCCTTGCCGAATGGATGGGGCAGCGGATGCCTTATCCAGCGCAGAACGTGCTGGCTCCCGACGATGTCGCAAATTTGGCGCTGCTGGCGGATTTCGATCCGGTCAAGACCGAGCGCCGCCTTCTGATGCCGGTTTCGCTGCTCGGCCTTGGCCGTATCCTCAATCGCTTCGTCAGCATTCTGCCGGGCATCCGCCAGCTTGCGTTGCGGCACTATGTGGTCTGCCGCTCGATGCGGGCTGCGGATGATGGACTGAAGTCTGCCACGGTGGTGATTCCCGCGCGTAACGAACGCGGCAACATCGAGCCGGCGATTCAGCGCCTGCCGCAGTTTTGCGACGACATCGAAATCATCTTCATCGAAGGTCACAGCAAGGACGGCACGTTCGACGAGATCGAGCGGGTCAAGGCGGCCTATCCGGACAAGGACATCAAGGCGATGCGCCAGCCTGGCAAGGGCAAGGCCGATGCGGTGTTTACCGCCTATGACGTCGCGCGCGGCGACGTCCTGATGATCCTCGATGCCGATCTCACCATGCCGCCGGAGCAACTGCCGAAATTCTGGGACGCGATCCGGTCCGGCAAGGGCGAGTTCGTCAACGGCTCGCGGCTGGTTTATCCGCTTGAGGACGACGCCATGCGTTTCCTCAATCTGATCGCCAACAAGACGTTTTCGTATCTGTTCTCGTGGCTGCTGAATCAGCGCTACACCGATACGCTGTGCGGCACCAAGGTGATGCGGCGCAGCGACTATTATCGCCTGCGTGAGGGCAAGGCCTATTTCGGCGATTTCGATCCGTTCGGCGACTTCGATCTGATCTTCGGCGCCTCGAAGCTCAATCTGAAATCGATCGATCTGCCGATCCGCTATGCAGCGCGTTCGTACGGTGAAACGCAAATCTCGCGTTTCCGCCATGGCGTCATGCTGCTGAAAATGGTGGTGTTCGCCTTCTTCAAGATCAAGGCGATCTAATTCCGAGTGGCTAGTCGATGTCCGGCACCACCGCCGGAATCTTGGAACCCTTTTCCGCGCTCAGAATCCAGACCAGACCGCCGATGGCTCCGACAATGAAATAGGCCGCGCCGAACAGCAGCGAGACCACGGTGCCGTCGGCGGGGACCAGCCCCGCATAGCCGAACGCGACCATCATCGTGGCTTCGCGCACGCCCCAGCCGGCGATCGAGATCGGCAGCATGGTGATCAGCATGATCGGCGGAATCAGCATGAAGAGCTGCTCGAAATCGGCGGGAGCCGCGATAGCCCGGACGCAGCACCAGGCGATCACCACGGCAAGAACGTGGACGAGCAGCGACAGCACCGCGATTTTCGGACCCGAGCGGCGGTCGAACAGCACGCGATTGGCGATGACGGCGCAGGCATGGATGTGGCGGGTCGGCCACCAATGTGTCAGCCAGCGCCAGGACAGACGGCCGAACAGCAAAAAGCCGAGACCGGCACAGATCGCCGCCATATCAACCAGCACGAGCGCGAAGCGCCCATTGGGATCGCCGATCAGGCTGTAGCTCCAGGGCAGGCTGAGCACGATGATGATCGCCAGTGCGATCAGGCCGATCGCCCGATCGACCAGGACCGAATAGGTGGCGGCGCGCCAGCCCGCGCCGGTCCGTCCCACCAGCCAGAGCCGCATGGCGTCGCCGCCGATGGTCGAGGGCAGGGTCTGGTTGAAGAATGCGCCGATCATGCAGAAGCGGACCGCCTGCAGATCGGAGAGAGGGGCATCGCAGCGCTCGGTGATCTCCCGCCAGCGTAGCGCGCCGAGGGCGATCTGCACCAGCGTGGCCAGCACCGCGAGCGCCATCCAGCTCACGTCGATACCGCTCAAGCGTTCCTGAATTGCGCTGAGATGGATGCCGCGCAGCGCCAGATACAGCAGACCGAGCGAGACGATGATGCGGACGGCAAGAACGAGAAGCGGGCGCATGCCGGATCGTGCTCGGTTGATATTCGGGGTTATCGCCGAAGCGGCACCGAGGCAGAGCCTCCGGTTCGGATTTCGTCCGTCTTGGTATGGCTTTAGGGGCCGTCTGGCAATAGGAAAGCAGGCCCTTGACCGGAGGGACTATTGCGGGCGGTGTGGCGCGGCGGCTAAACAGGGCGGATCGGCGCGGTCGCGGAAATTGGGTCAAAATGTCGAAGCACAGGGTGTTGGTCACGGGCGCTGCCGGTTTTATCGGCTTCCATGTCGCGCAACATCTGCTGCAGGCAGGGCATTCCGTCGTGGGGCTGGACAGCCTGAATGCCTACTACGATCCTAAGCTGAAAGAGGCGCGGCTCTCCCTTCTGAAACAACATCGCAATTTCATTTTTTCCAAGATCGATCTAGCCGATCGCGGCTTCACCCAGATGTTGTTTGCCGAACATCGCTTTCCGGTCGTGATCCATCTCGCCGCTCAGGCGGGCGTGCGTTATTCGCTGGAGAATGCGCCGGCTTATATCGACGCCAATCTGGAAGGTTTCGCCAACGTGCTGGAAGGCTGCCGCCACAATGATTGCCAGCATCTGATCTATGCCTCTTCGTCTTCCGTCTATGGCGCCAACACTAAGTTGCCGTTCTCGGTCCACGACAATGTCGATCATCCCATCAGCCTGTACGCCGCCACCAAGAAGGCGAACGAACTGATGGCGCACTCCTACAGCCATCTCTACGGATTGCCGACGACCGGATTGCGTTTCTTTACGGTGTATGGACCTTGGGGTCGCCCGGACATGGCGATGTTTCTTTTCGCCAAGGCGATCGTGGAAGGGCAGCCGATCAAGCTGTTCAACAACGGCGATATGCAGCGCGATTTCACCTATATCGATGATATCACGCAGGCGGTCATTCGCCTGATCGATCACGTTCCCACGGGCGACAAGAACTGGTCGTCCGAGAAGCCGGACCCGTCGAGGAGCGCGGCGCCGTGGCGGATCTTCAATATCGGCAACAACCGGCCGGAGCGTTTGATGGATCTTGTCGCCGAACTGGAGAAGCATTTCGGTCCGGCCAGGACGACGATGTTGCCGATGCAGCCGGGCGATGTTTATGCAACCTACGCGGATATCGATGATTTGACGCAGGAAGTCGGATTCAGACCCTCGACGTCCTTGCAGGACGGGGTCGCAAAATTTGCGGCGTGGTTCCGCGATTATCACAAGCTCTAGGGAATTGGGTTTCAAGAAAAATGGCTGAGCGTATCATTCCACTGATCATGTGCGGCGGGGCGGGGACGCGGCTGTGGCCGGCGTCACGCGAAAGCCGACCCAAGCAGTTCATGCCGTTGTTTGGTGCGCAATCGACTTTTCAGGAGACGGTGAAACGGGTAAGCGATCCCGCGCTGTTCGATCGGCCCATCGTCATCACCAACGCGGCCTATCGCTTCATGGTGCTGGAGCAACTCGCCGAGATCGGCGTTGAAGCCGATATTCTGCTGGAGCCGCTGCGGCGGGATTCCGGCCCTGCGATCGCCGCGGGGGCTGTGTTTGCCGCGGCCCGACGCCCCGAGGCGGTGGTGCTGGCGCTCGCCGCCGATCATGTGGTTCGGGATACGGCCAGTTTTGTCGTGGCGTGCCGCAACGCGCTCGGCGCGGCGCAGGGCGGCCATATCGTCACCTTTGGTGTTCGGCCTGAATCGCCATCCACGGAATACGGCTATATCCGTCCGGGCAATCCCATTTCGGGCGAAGTTTCGACTGTCGCCCGCTTTGTCGAGAAGCCCGACGCGGCGACTGCGGCGACCTATGTTGCCGAAGGCTATCTCTGGAACAGCGGCAACTTCATGTTCAGCGCACTGACGCTGATCGACGAGTATGCCCGCGTCGATGCCGCGAGTGTCGAGGTCGTGCGCGATGCGGTGATCGGCGCGGGACGCGACCTGGGATTCGTCACCCTACAGCCCGAGGCGTTCGAAAAGGCTGCGGCGATTTCGATCGACTATGCCGTGATGGAAAAAACCGCGAAGGCCGCGGTGATTCCGGTTGCCTATGGCTGGTCGGATGTCGGCTCATGGCACGCGGTCTGGGAATTGTCCGCAAAGGACGCGCGGGGCAACGCGGCGCAGGGCCATGCCGTTTTCGAGAATGCCAGCAATTGCAATGTATCCACCGACAGGGCGCTGGTGGCGCTGGAAGGCGTCGACGATCTCGTCGTGATCGCGACCGAGGACGCCGTGCTGGTGTCGCGGCAGAAGGAGCCGGGTGCGCTCAAGCGGCTGGTGGCGAGGTTGAAGACAGCCGCGCCGCATGTCACCGAGAATCATCTCAAGGTGCACCGGCCATGGGGCTCCTATCAGTCGCTCGATTCCGGCGACCGTCATCAGGTCAAGCGGATCGTCGTGAAGCCGGGCGGACGTCTGTCGCTGCAGAAGCATCACCATCGGTCAGAGCATTGGGTCGTGGTGCGCGGCGCCGCGCTCGTCACGGTGAACGACACGCAGAAGATCGTGCATGAGAACGAGTCGATCTACATCCCGATCGGCGCCATGCACCGGCTGGAGAATCCGGGCAAGATTCCACTCCAGCTGATCGAGGTGCAGACCGGAAGCTATCTTGGCGAGGATGACATCATCCGCGTCGAGGACGACTATCGGCGGCAATAAGGCCGCCTGCTGGGCCTCGTTTGTCGATAATCCTGCTGCTTCAACATCTTGGAACGTAATTTTCTGAATCAAAACGTGTTCGGAAATGTGATTTCGCTTGTTCGCCACACATGTGTCGGCGTGCTAGAGCATCACCAGCCCGCATTGGGGATGTTTGTGGGCGCCAGATAAATCAAGGGGTTATGGATGAGCGCGGCGAATAAAGCACCGGCCGGGGCGGGCGCGGACGGTCAACTGCGCGTCGGTGTGATCGGTGCCGGCGTGATGGGCAGCAACCATGCCCGCGTGCTGGCCGGATTGCCCGGCGTCACGCTTGTCGGTGTGGCCGAGCCGCTGGCGGCCAATCGCACCCGCGTGACGAACATGGCCGATTGCCCGACCTTCGCCACCGTCGACGAGTTGCTCGATGCCGGCGTCGATGCCGTGACCATCGCGGCGCCGACTCATCTGCATCGCGACGTGTCGCTGGCCTGCATCGCGCGCAAGACCCATGTGCTGGTGGAGAAGCCCATCGCCACCACCGGCAAGGAAGGTCATGAGATCGTCGCGGCCGCCCGCAACGCGGGCGTCACGCTGATGGTCGGTCATGTCGAACGCTTCAATCCGGCGGTGGCCGCGATCAAGCAGGCGATCAAGGGCGAGGAAATTCTCTCCATCGGCATCACCCGCGTCGGGCCGTTCCCGCCGCGTATGTCGAATGTTGGCGTTGTCATCGACCTTGCGGTTCACGACATCGACCTGATCCGCTGGTTCACCGAATCCGACATCGTCGATGTGCAGCCGCAGCTTGCGAGCGCGGTGGCCGAGCGCGAGGATATCGCGCTGCTTCAGTTCCGCACCGCCTCGGGCGTGCTCGCTCACATCAACACCAACTGGCTGACGCCGTTCAAGGCGCGCAACGTCACCGTGGCGACGCGCCAGAAATACCTGCAGGGCGATCTGCTCACCCGTCAGGTCACCGAGTGTTTCGGCTTCCAGCCTGACGGCAGCTACTCGATGCGGCATCTGCCGGTCGGTCACGATGAGCCGCTGCGCGCCGAGTTGCAGGCATTCCTTCATGCCGTGCGCAACGGCAGCGTTCCGGCGGTGACCGGCGAGGAGGGCGTCGCCAGCCTCGAGATTGCGATCAAGTGCCTCGATGCGCCTGCCGGCGCGGTCGCTGCGCCGCATCATCCCGGTCCCCGCGCAGTCGCAAGCTGACGCTTGCGCCTAGCGTTTCCTTCAGCAGATTTTGGCAAGGTTTCATGAATCAGCATATGCGTCCGGATCCCGTGGCTTTCATCGACATCGGCGCGCAGCGCCGCCGGCTCGGCACCGCGATCGACGAGGCGGTCGGCCGCGTTCTGACCCATTGTCAGTTCATCAACGGACCTGAAGTCACGCAACTGGAAGCTGACCTTGCGGCATTCAGCGGTGCCAAGCATGTCGTGGCCTGCGCCAGCGGCACCGACGCCCTGCTGATGGTGCTGATGGCGAAGAACATCGGCCCGGGCGATGCCGTGATCTGCCCGACCTTTACCTTCTGCGCCACCGGCGAGGTGGTGGCGCTGGCCGGCGCGACGCCGGTGTTCGTCGATGTCGACGAGACGACCTTCAATATCGATATCGAGTCGCTGAAACGCGGCATCGCCACCGCCAGGCGGCTGGGTCTGAACGTCAAGGCCATCATCCCGGTCGATCTGTTCGGCCAGGCCGCGGATCACGATGCGGTCGCGGCGGTTGCGCAGGCCGAGGGCCTGTTCGTACTGGACGACGCGGCGCAAAGCTTTGGCGCGACCTACAAGGGCAAGCGGCTCGGCACCTTCGGGCTTGCTACCGCCACCAGCTTTTTCCCGGCCAAGCCGCTCGGCTGCTATGGCGACGGCGGTGCGATCTTCACCGACGACGCCGATCTTGCCGAGGCGCTGCGCAGCGTGCGCGTGCACGGGCAGGGCACCGAGAAATACGACAATGTCCGGCTTGGCCTGACGGGGCGTCTCGATACCGTGCAGGCGGCGGTCCTGATCGAAAAGCTGAAGATTTTCCCGGACGAGATTGCCGCGCGCAACAAGGTGGCGCAGCGCTATGCCGACGGCCTTGGCGATGTGGTCAAGGTGCCGGTGGTATCCGAGGGCAATGTCTCGACCTGGGCGCAATATACCATCCGTCTGCCGGGCGGAGCCGACCGTGCCGCCTTCGCCGATGCGCTCAAGAGTAGGGGCATTCCGACGGCGATCTATTATCCGAAGTCCATGCACCAGCAGACGGCTTACCGCCACTTTCCGGTGGCGGACGGCGGCCTGCCGGTCAGCGAGCGGCTGTCTGAGGACGTCATCAGCCTGCCGATGCATCCTTATCTGGAGGAAGCCGCCCAGGACCGTGTCATCAAGGCTGTGCGCGACGCGCTCGCCGCCTGAGTTCGGCGTTTTGCGTCGCTGCCCGATGCTGTAGAAGCGACTGATGCTCGGTCGTATTTTCACCGTCGGCGGCTATACCCTTCTGTCGCGTGTGACGGGGTTTGCTCGCGACATCATGCTGGCGGCCATCCTTGGCGCGGGTCCGGTGGCGGACGCATTTTTCGTTGCGTTGCGGCTGCCCAACCATTTCCGGGCGATCTTCGCCGAGGGCGCGTTCAACGCCGCCTTCATTCCCGCCTATGCCCATGTGCAGGAGCGCGGCGGCTCGCTGGCGGCGCATCTGTTCGCCAACCGCATTTTCACGCTGCTGTTCAGCACCCAGCTTGTCCTGCTGGTGGTGGCGTGGGTGTTCATGCCGCAGGCCATTTCGCTGCTTGCCCCCGGCTTTTCCGACGATCCGTCTCAGCGTGAGCTTGCGATCGAGCTGACGCGGATCACGTTTCCCTATTTGCTGCTGATCACGCTGGTGACGCTCTATGGCGGCATCCTCAATGTGATGCAGCGCTTCGCCAGCGCGGCCGCCGCCTCGATCTTCCTCAACCTGTCGATGATGGCGACGCTCGCGCTCGCGGCGTTCTTCCCGACTGCCGGACACGCTGCGGCGTGGGGCGTTCTGATCTCCGGCTTCCTGCAGTTTTTCCTTTTGGCGGGCGATGCCGGCAAGACGGGCGTGCTGCCGAAATTCACCGCGCTCAAGCTCGACGAGGACGTGCGCGGTTTCTTCCGTGCGCTCGGTCCCGCCACGCTCGGCTCGATGGGCACGCAGGTCGCGCTGTTCGCCGATACCATCATCGCAACATTCCTCGCCTCCGGCGCGCTGTCGGCGCTGTATTATGCCGACCGGCTCAACCAATTGCCAATCGGGGTGATCGGCATTGCAATCGGCACCGTGCTGTTGCCGGACATGTCGCGCCGGATCACTGCCGGCGATCATGAAGGGGCGATGGCGGCGCAGCGACGTGCTTTCGAATTCACGCTGCTGTTTTCCGTTCCCTGCGTGGCGGCGTTTCTCGTGGTCCCCGATGTCATCATGCGGGCGATGTTCGAGCGCGGCGCTTTCACGGCGGCCGATGCGCACACGGCGGCCACGACGCTTGCCGCCTATGCGGTCGGTCTCATTCCTTTCGTGCTGATCCGCAGCGCGGTCGCGACATTCTATGCCCGCAAGGATACGGCGACGCCGGTGAAAGCGGCGCTCACCGGCGTTGCTGTCAACGTGGCGTTGAAGGTGGCGCTGGTCGGTTCGCTGGCGCAAGTCGGTCTCGCGCTTGCCACGGCGGTGGGGGCCTGGGTCAATCTGGTGCTGGTGCTGGTGTTTGCCGTCCGGCGCGGCTTTCTCGAATTCGATCGCGCATTGGTGTTGTCGCTGAAGAAATTCACCGTGTGCGGCGTCGCGCTGGCGGTCGCGCTGTGGGCTGCGGTCTACAAGATCGATGTCGTTTTCGCCGGCACGGCCGCGCTAGGCGATGTGGCGCAGCTCTGCATTCTGATCGTGGCGGGCGCCGTGGTTTACGGCACGTCGGTCGTTCTGATGTTCGGCAGCGCGTGGTTGCGCTCCCTGGTCCGGCCGTAACATCATTTCATTTCAGCGCGACATTTGGTCTCAATCCGGTACAGGCATGCGCTATCGCTCTGATGTGGCGGCCATTCGACCCCGCGCAACAAGACCGTCCATCGAAAATTCCCGGTGCGACACGAAATTTCCAAGTTGCATCACCAAGTTTGCGATGATCGACTTCTGGAGTCGTTCTAATCCGTATCCCGCCTGGAGATTTCTGATGATTCGCATTTTTACCGTCGCCGCCGCCGTATTGCTGGGAGCTGGCGTTGTCGCCGCCCAGGACGCCAATCAGGGCCGCACCGTCATGAAAGCAAATGGCAAGGTGATGGGCGCCGTGCTGTCGCCGATGGTGAAGGGAGAGAAACCTTACGATCAGGCAGCGGTAAATGACGCGCTGGCGCAACTCGAGGAGACCGTCAAGAAACTGCCGACGCTGTATCCCGTCAGCCTGAAGAACGCCAAGCCGGATGGCGATTACAGCCCGTCGCCGAAGATCTGGGACGAGAAGGCCGAGTTCGATGCCCATATCGCCAATTTCGGCAAGGCGGTGGGCGAAGCCAAGGGCAAGATCAAGGATATCGATACGCTGAAAGCGAGCCTGCCGGCGATCGGCAAGCAATGCTCGGGTTGTCACGAAACCTTCCGGATCAAGAACGGTTGATCCAGTCTGAGCGAGGTTTGGAGGCGAAAGGGCAGACGCCGGAATGCGTCGGCCCTTTCGCTTCGAGCGCCCGCACGATGAGACGTGTCGCAAGGGTGATGTCAGAGCGCGTGAGGCCGGATCCGGGAATGGGCTGATGCGGAAATTTGTTTTGTTCGCTGCCGTGGCTTTTGTTGCGGGCGCCGCAGTGTTCTGGATCGTGACCGCGCCTGCCGTCGTCTCGGCGCACGCCTTGCCGGCCTATACTCCGAACCTTGCCAATGGCGAGACGGTTTTCAATGCTGGCGGGTGCGCGTCATGTCACGCGAGCGCCGGGCAGCCGCGCACGGTGCTGGGCGGGGGGCTCGCGCTTCATTCTCCGTTCGGTACGTTCTACGCACCGAATATTTCGCCCGATCCGGCGGACGGCATCGGCAAATGGAGCGAGGCGGATTTCGTCAATGCCGTCATCGAAGGCACCTCACCGGACGGAACGCATTATTTTCCGTCGTTTCCCTACGGCTCGTATCGCAACGCCAGACTCGACGATGCGCGCGATCTCTTCGCCTATCTCAAAACCTTGCCGCCGGTGTCCAGCAGGGACAAGAATCATGAGCTGACGTTTCCCTTCTATATCCGCCGTCTGGTCGGTGGCTGGAAATGGCTGTTTCTGAACCAGGAGGCGTTTAAGCCGGATCCGTCGCAGTCGGCGCAGTGGAATCGCGGCGCCTATCTCGTCAACGGCTGGGGGCATTGCGCCGAATGTCACAGCCCGCGCAACATGCTGGGCGGCCTCGTTCGCGCCCAGCGTTTCGCTGGCGGTCCGAATCCGGAGGGGCGCGGCTGGGTGCCCAACATCACCCAGAAGGGGCTGAAGGACTGGTCGGAGAAGGACCTTGCCTATTTCCTCAAGACCGGAGAATTGCCGGACGGCGACACCGCCGGCGGCTCGATGGTGGCCGTCATCAAGAACACCTCGCAACTCAGCGATGAGGATCGCGCCGCCATGGCGGCCTATCTGAAATCCCTGCCGCCGGTGGATGGTCCGCCGCGCCCGAAAAAGTCCTGAAAGTCAGCCGCCGATCTCAAAAGGCCTTGAATGTGATAATCGTATAGGTGTCCTGAACGCCCGGAATCGACTGGACCTTCTCGTTGACGAAGTGCCCGATGTCGACGTCGCGCTCGACATAGAACTTCACCAGCAGATCATAGTCGCCGGCCGTGGAATAGATTTCCGAGGCGATCTCGGCTTCGGAAAGGGCGTCCGCGACGGCATAGGACTGGCCCATCTTGCATTTGATCTGAACGAAGAACGGGACCATCGGTATCTGCTCCAGGTCAATTTTTTCATGGCTATAGAGCCCAAATCCCGGTGGCCTGGCAAGGGTCGCGCGCGGGCCGCTTGCTGGCCGTGGACTGGCGGGCTACGACAATCCGGCGCGCCAGTTCGGGCGCGGCGGATATTGTCAGATGACCAAGAAAATCCCGATTGCGCTCACCATTGCAGGCTCCGATTCCTCCGGTGGAGCAGGCATTCAGGCTGACCTCAAGACGTTCAGTGCGCTTGGCGTTTATGGCGCGTCGGCGATTGCGGCGTTGACCGCGCAGAACACGCAAGGCGTCACCGGCATTCATGAAGCGCCGGCGGAATTCGTCGCCGCGCAGATCGATGCCGTGCTGAGCGATCTCGACGTCGCGGCGGTGAAGATCGGCATGGTGGGTTCGGACCGCGTGATCGGAGCGATTGCCGACCGGCTGACGCATTGGCACGCGAGGAATGTCGTGCTCGATCCGGTGATGATCGCGACCTCGGGCGCGCGCCTGCTGGCTGCGGAGGCGGTGGATGCGCTGCGGACCCGGTTGATCCCGCTGGCCAGCATCGCGACGCCGAACCTGCCGGAGGCGGCGGAACTGCTCGGCGCGCCGCTGGCCACGACCGAAAGCGCCATCGTCGATCAAGGCCGGCGTATCCTGCGTCTGGGCGTGCCGGCCGTTCTGATCAAGGGCGGTCATGGCGAGGGCCCCGAGAGCATCGATTACCTCATCACGGAAAGCGATGTTGTCCGGTTCGCCGCGAAGCGGGTGGCAACCCGGAACACGCACGGCACCGGCTGTTCGCTGTCGTCCGCGATTGCCGCCGGTCTTGCCAAGGGCGAGACGCTCACCGATGCGGTTCAGCACGCCAAGGATTTCGTCAGCGCCGCGATCGCGGCCGCCGACCGTTTGCAGGTCGGTCATCAGCACGGCCCGATCCATCACTTCCACGCTTTCTACTGAGGCTTCCGCACGGAGCGCGGGCGCGACGCTCTGTCGCGCCACTGTCGCATGGCGCTGCTATCCGCAATCAGGACCAACGGATCTGATTCCTCGGATCGCTTGCCGGATTGCGCAGTATGAGCCTCGACCTTGAAGCGAACATCGTTGAAACCGCCTATGCCCGCTGGGCACCGATCTACGATGCGGTGTGCGGGCCGATCATGGTGCCGGGTCGCCGCGCGGCGGCGCAGGCGGCGCGGGCCATCGGCGGAAGAATTCTCGAGGTCGGCGTCGGCACCGGACTTTCGTTCGACGACTACGATCATGGTACGCAGATCACCGGCATCGATATGAGCGCGCCGATGCTGGAGAAGGCGCGCGCGAAGATGGCGAGCGGGCGCTATCCGTTCGTCAAGGCGGTGCATCAGATGGATGCGCATCGCATGACGTTCGACGATGCGACGTTCGATTGCGTGGTCGCGCAATTCGTCATCACGCTGGTGGCGCAGCCCGAGCAGGTGCTCTGCGAATGCGCGCGGGTGGTGAAGCCGGGCGGCCGCATCATTCTCGTCAATCATCTGTATTCGGAAGTTGGTGTCGCCGCGGTGGTGGAGCGCTGGGCGGCGCAGCGCACCCGCGCGCTTGGCCTGCGCCCCGAATTCCCTTTCGCCCGGCTGCAGGCCTGGGCGCAGTCCAGCGAGAACGCCATTCTGGTCGAGCGGCGCAAGATCGCGCCGTTCGGTCTTTACACGCTGGTCTGTTTCGAGCGGACCGGCGTATCCGCTGCGGCGTGATCACGCGGCCTGCGGACGTTTGCCGTCATCGGGCTGTCACAGATTTCTGCTAGCTGCTTGCTCATGGAAAGACCCGTTATGAACGATGAAAGCCAGGAGCGGCACTTTCGTACATTGTTCATCTCCGACGTGCATCTCGGGGCGCGAGGATCCCAGGCGGAACGGCTGCTGGATTTCCTCCGCGTCCATGATGCCGATACGATCTATCTCGTCGGTGACATCATCGATGGCTGGGCGCTGAAATCGCACTGGCACTGGCCGCAATCCCACAATGATTTCGTCCAGAAGATGCTGCGCCGGGTGCGCAAGGGTGCGCGGGTGCTCTATATCCCCGGCAATCATGACGAGTTCCTGCGCTCCTACTACGGTACGCATTTTGGCGGCATCGAGGTTGCCGAGCGGGCAATCCATCAGGGGCTCGATGGCAAACGCTATCTGGTCATTCACGGCGATATGTTCGACCTCGTGGTGCAGAACGCGCGTTGGCTCGCCCATCTCGGTGACAGGGCTTACGACCTCGCGATTCAGATGAACCGGCTGGTCAATGCGTTCCGCCACATGTTCGGTTCGCCCTATTGGTCGCTGTCGCAATGGGCCAAGCTGAAAGTGAAGAATGCCGTCAATTATATCGGCGCGTTCGAGCAGACGCTGGCGGCCGAGGCGCGGCGTCACGAAGCCGACGGGGTGATCTGCGGCCACATCCATTATGCGATGATCCGCGACTACGATGGCATCCGTTACATGAACTGCGGCGACTGGGTCGAGAGTTGCACCGCGCTGGTCGAGCATCATGACGGTCGTTTCGAGATTCTGACCTGGACCGCGCAGATCCGGCAGCCGGCATCTTCACCGGCGCTGACCACAGCCCAGGCCGCCTGATGCGTATCCTGATTGCGACCGACGCCTGGCATCCGCAAGTCAACGGCGTGGTTCGCACGCTGACCATGATGGCGGAAGCCGCCGCTGCGCTCGGCGTCGATATCAGTTTTCTGAATCCGCAATCCTTCGCCACCGTAGCCCTGCCGAGTTATCCCGATCTGCGGGTCGCGATTCCGGGGCCTGCCAGGATCGCGCGGCTGATCGCGCAGGCCAGACCGGACAATATCCACATCGCGACCGAAGGTCCGATCGGCATTCTGGTGCGGCGATATTGTCTGAAACACCGGCTGCCGTTCACCACCAGCTTCCACACCCGTTTTCCCGAATACATCGCCGCGCGCTCGCCGATCCCGGAATCCTGGGTCTGGGCCGCGCTGCGCCGGTTTCATGCGCCGAGCCATGCGGTGATGGCGGCAACCCCGGCGCTGGCCGATGAATTGCGGGAGCGCGGTTTCGGCAATGTCGCGTTGTGGCCGCGGGGAGTGGATGCGAACCTGTTCCAGCCGCGCGATTTCGATCTCGCTCTGCCGCGCCTGGTCTTTCTGTCGGTCGGGCGCGTCGCGGTGGAAAAGAATCTCGAGGCGTTTCTCGATCTCGATCTGCCCGGCACCAAGCTGATTGTCGGGGACGGTCCGGATCGCGCTGCACTGGAAAGGAAATACCGTGATGCGGTGTTTCTCGGTGCGATGCAGGGCGAGCGGCTGGCGGAGATTTACGCCTCGGCCGATGTGTTCGTGTTTCCGAGCCGCACCGATACCTTCGGCCTTGTGCTCCTGGAGGCGCTGGCGAGCGGCCTGCCGGTCGCGGCGTTTCCGGTCTGCGGTCCGCGCGATGTGATCGGCGATGCGCCGGTCGGCGTGCTCAGCGAGGATTTACGGGCCGCGTGCCTTGCGGCACGCGATATCTCGCCCGAGGCGTGCCGCGCCTTCGCGTTGACGCAGACCTGGGACGCATCGGCGCGTGCCTTCATCAAGAATGTGGCGCATGTACGCAATGATGCACAGCGCCAAACCGGATCGGTTGCCGGGCGCCTCATGCACAGCCGCGTGAGAGAAAATATCGTGGCTTGATTGCGCCGCGCGGGCCGCGATACAAGTTTGCGATGACCGATCCCGTTCTCCCGACATTCGCCGACATCGAGGCTGCGGCCCGGACCCTTGCTCCGGTGGCGGTGCGAACGCGCATGCTGTCATCGCCTGCGCTCGATGAGCGAACCGGCGCGCGGGTATTCCTCAAGCCAGAGGTGCTGCAACGGACCGGATCGTTCAAGTTTCGCGGCGCGTTCAACAAATTGTCGTCGATCCCGGAAAGCCAGCGCGCGGCCGGGGTGGTGGCGTTTTCGTCCGGCAATCATGCGCAGGGCGTCGCGGCGGCGGCACAGCTTCTGAACATGCCGGCGGTTATCGTGATGCCATCCGACGCGC
Source organism: Afipia sp. 64-13 (assembly GCA_001897755.1). Lineage (GTDB taxonomy): Bacteria > Pseudomonadota > Alphaproteobacteria > Rhizobiales > Xanthobacteraceae > Afipia. The sequence continues at coordinate 23,847 of MKUJ01000009.1, read as the reverse complement.
CCGTCTCCAAGCGTGAGCGCACCAAAAGCTATGGTGCCGAGGTGGTGCTGTATGATCGCGACACCGAGGATCGCGAACAGATCGCGCGTGCAATCGCCGGCCAGCGCGGCGCGGTTCTGGTGCCGCCGTTCGACGATCCCAAGGTGATCGCGGGGCAGGGCACGGTCGGACTCGAAATCGCCGAAGGTCTGATGCATCTCGGCGTGACGTCCGATCTGGTCGCCGCGCCGGCCTCGGGCGGTGGTCTGATGGCCGGCATCGCGCTGGCGATCAAACACAGATTTCCGCAGACAGGCTTGCTGACAGCGGAGCCGGAAGGCTTCGACGATCACGCCCGCTCGCTTAACAGCGGCCGCCGCCAGCCGCACCATGCGGAAGGACGCACCATCTGCGATGCCTTGATGGCATCGATCCCGGGCGAACTGACGTTTGCAATCAACCAGAGACTGGTCGCGGGCGGTGTCACGGCGTCCGATGCCGAGGTCGCGGAGGCGGTGGCGTTTGCTTTTCGGGAATTGAAGCTGGTGGTCGAACCGGGCGGCGCGGTGGCGCTTGCGGCGCTGCTGGCCGGCCGCATGGACGCGCGGGGCAAGACCGTCGTCATCGTGTTGTCGGGCGGCAATGTCGATGCGGAGCTGTACGCGCGGCTGATCCGGCAATAGCGCAGCTTCAGCGATAACGCCGGTTAGCTGAAGAACGCGATCTTCTCGGCCTGGCTCATGCGCCGGATCGGCGCCAGCAGATCGGGCGCGACTTTGGCCTGTGCCACGATGCCCTGCGCGATCAGGTGCTCGCCAAGTGATGCCTCGACATTGACCGCCACCAGCATGGCCTCGGCCTGCTCCACGGTGAGCGCGTCCTGCTCTGGGGGCAGGCCCTGAAGCATTCCGGCTGGCGCGGTGTCCGCGACCGGAGCGATCGACTCGGCTGCGGGCAAGGTGTCCGGCAGAGCGTCCGCGAATGCCATGGTCGGCACGATCTCCGCGTCGATCTCGACGGGGATGTCCGGCTCGGCCACATCGATCTCGATGGCGCCGGCATCCAGCGCCATCGCATCGTCGATGGTTGCGGTCTCGGCGGCAGCCACGATCTGCGCGTCAGGAGTTTCGGCATCGATTGCCGCGATGCTTGCTGCTTCGACCGCCGCGGCAGGCAGTTCGGCCGCGACCACCGGCGGTTCGGCGTCGAGCTGGTCTTCCGGAACGCGCAGGTCGTCTGTCGCGGCGATGTCTGGCTGCTCAGCCTCGGTTTCGGCGATGCTCTCGTCGTCGAGAAGCTGCCTCACCCTGAGGATCGCGACATCGATCTGCTGCAGCACCGCATCGCGCCCGCTGTCGGAAAGCGCGTCCGAGGCCGCATTGATGCCGCGGACCTGACCGTCGAGCAGATCGCAGATCCGCACGTCCGCACCGGACTCCCGCAGTCCCCAGGCGATTTCCTGGATGATGCGGGCGCTGCGGCGGAACGGGGTCAGTCCTTCGATTTCCACCGGCTCGCCGAGAATGGCGACGATCGAGGTCCTCGCCTCGCGCAGGATGGTCTCGACCTGCGCGAAAAGTTCTTCAGCCGAGGGGCCTTGCGGCTCGGGCTCGGCGGTTGCCGCCCTTGTGGCGGCGAGGCTCTGTTCGATCCGCGCCACGGCGTCCAGCACCATCGCGGTGTCGGCGTTGCGGTTGCGCTTGGCGTATTCGTTGAGAAACCAGCGCCCCCGCGAGGTCTCCATGAACGCTTCGCGAATCGCTTCGTAATCGGCGTCAGTCGGTGAGGTGCTGCGCGCGGAGATCGGCGATAATGCAAAGGCCTCTTCAGCCATGTGACCCTGTCGCTCTCGTTCCTGACGCAACGGCCCGGCGCGCCGAGACCAAGCCGTCCGATTGCGAAAGCGATATCCTCCGGGGCCCGGACGGGCTAGACCATCGGCACACGCGCTTTCGCGAATCGCACCTGAATTCATGGCCATCGGATCACATATCCCCGCTGCCGCGCAATCGCCCGGCCGCCGATTCGCAGTGCGCGTCGGGCTATTTTACGCCAGCACGCTTGGGATTATCGGCGTCTCGCTGCCGTTCTTTCCGGTCTGGCTGAAGGCGATCGGCATCGATGCGTTCTGGATCGGGATCATCAACGCGGTGCCGGCGCTGACCCGCTTCACGGTCCTGCCGTTCGTCACCGCGTTTGCCGAGCGCCGGCAGGCACTGCGCGGCACCATGATCCTGCTGGCATGTCTGACGGCGCTGGGCTTTGGCTGTGTCGGCCTGCTGCGGCATCCGCTCGCGATCCTGATCGTCTTCATCCCGATCGCCTGCGTCTGGACGCCGCTGACCCCGTTGACGGATGGCTACACGCTCAAGGGGCTCGCCGATCACCGCGTTTACGGGCTGCTGCGGCTGTGGGGATCGGCGGCTTTCGTGGTGACGGCGCTGGGCTGCGGCTGGCTCGCCGACCGGATCGCCGCGCCTGAGCTGATCTGGGCGATCGTCGCGGTTGCCGCCGTCAGCGCCGGTGTCAGTTTCGGGCTGCTGCCGCTGCCGCCCTCTGGCGCCACGTCATCCGCGCCGATCCGCGCCAACACGCTGCTGCGCCAGCCGCTGTTTCTCGCCATCATCGCCAGCGCCGCGCTGGTGCAGGGTAGCCACTCCGCCTATTACGGCTTCGCCTCGATCACCTGGCAGAACGCGGGGCTCGGCGGCCTTTCCATCGCGATGCTATGGTCGCTTGGCGTGCTGGCGGAAATCGCGGTGTTTGCGCTCTCGCCCCGGTTCAGGTGCTCGCCGGCGCTGCTGGTGCTGATCGGATCGGCCGGGGCCATGCTGCGCTGGCTGATCACGGCGCAGGAGCCGCCGCTCGGCACGCTCGTCGTGGTGCAATTGATGCACGGCATGTCGTTCGCCATGACCCATCTCGGAACGGTCGGCCTGATGGTGCGATGCGTGCCGCATCATGTGCTGGCCAGCGCGCAGGGCTATCTCGTCGCCGCGATCGGGATTGCCACCAGCGCCGCGATGATCCTGTGCGGGGCGATCTATGAGCAGGCCGGGCAGGGCATCTATTATCTCATGGCGGCGATGGCGCTGGCCGGGCTGCTGACGGTGATGGCGGCGCGGCCCGGTCTCGACAAAGCGGGTGTGGTGGCCGCCTGAGCGGCCTCAGCCCCACAATGCCGTGTCAGGCGGATAGACCGTGCTGCCCTCATAGCGCAGGCCATGGTCGCGATCCCGCGCCAGCAACAGCGGGCCGTCGAGATCGACCACGCTGGCGTCCAGCGCCACCAGCATCGCGGGCGCCATCGCGAGCGAGGTCGCGACCATGCAGCCGACCATGATCTGAAAGCCGAACTTGCGCGCCGCCTCGCTCATCGCCAGCGCCTCGGTGAGGCCGCCGGTCTTGTCGAGCTTGATGTTGATGGCGTCATAGCGCTCGCGCAAACCGTCCAGCGAGGCGCGGTCGTGGACGCTCTCGTCGGCACAGACAGCGATGGGCCGCTGGATTTTCGCCAGCGCCGCGTCGCGTTCGGCCGGAAGCGGTTGTTCCACCAGCGTCACGCCGGCCGCCGCGCAGGCCTCCAGATTGCGTTCGAGGTCGGCCTCGGTCCACGCCTCGTTGGCATCGACGATCAAGATAGCGTGAGGCACCGCTTGCCGGATCGCGGTAATCCGTGCCGGATCGCCGTCGCCGCCGAGCTTGATCTTGAGCAGGGAGCGCGTGCTGGCCTTGCTGGCGGCGGCGGCCATGCTCTCCGGCGTGCCGAGGGAAATCGTATAGGCGGTCGTCAGAGGACGAGGGGGCCGCTGGCCGACCAGGCGCCAGGCCGGCCGGCCGGTTCGCTTGGCCTCAAAGTCCCACAGGGCGCAATCGATGGCGTTGCGCGCCGCGCCGGGCGGCATAACGCTTTGCAGTTCCTGTCGTGTCAGGCCGGCGGCGAGTCGATCGCCCATGGCGCGGATCGCGGCGAGAGTCGCCTCCGGCGTCTCGCCATAGCGCGGATAGGGCACGCACTCACCGCGGCCGACGATGTCGCCGCTGCACAGTTCGGCCACAATGACGACGGCTTCCGTCTTGCTGCCACGACTGATCGTGAATTCGCCCGCAATCGGCCATCGTTCAGTGGCCGACCGGAGCGTGAGAGGGCTGGAAGTCATTCGCGGATCGATGTTTTTTCGTGTGCGGGCTTGCTCATTCGCGCCAATTATGGCTCTTAGTTATCTCTCCGTACAGCTTCTAGAACTTCAGGCCGGATTGCGTGCGATCTGGAACGAACGTGATGCGAGAGCACCTTGTGAACGGCAATCCGACATTGGAGCAGATGCCGCTTGGCACCGGCGTGTCGCTGCGCGCCGCCGGTGAATGGACCGTGCATCACGCGCCCGATCTGGAGAAGATCGTGATGCGCGCGGAGCGGCAGGGCGCCGAGGGCGGCATCATCATCGATGTCTCGCAGGTGGCGCGGCTGGATACGTTCGGTGCGTGGCTGATCGAGCGGATGCGCCGCAATCTGACTCGAGGCGATGTCTCGCCGCGGATCGCGGGGCTGTCGGCGGACTATGCCAGCCTCGTTGAGGAGGTTCAGCGGGTCAAGGAGGGCGACTTCCGCAAGAAGGAGCCGCTGAGCATCGTGCGAGCGGTGGAAGCCGTCGGCCGCAGCGTGGTGGAGATCGGTGGCACGCTGCTCGGCCTGCTCAACATGGCGGGCTCCATCCTCTATGCGATGGGCCATGTCCTGATCCATCCGCGTTCCTTCCGCCTCACATCGACCGTCAATCACCTCGAACAGGTGTGCTGGCGCGCGGTGCCGATCGTGCTGCTGATCACCTTCCTGATCGGCTGCATCATCGCCCAGCAGGGCATCTTCCATTTTCGCAAATTCGGCGCCGACGTGTTCGTGGTCGACATGCTCGGCGTGCTGGTGCTGCGCGAACTTGGCGTGCTGCTGGTCGCGATCATGGTCGCGGGCCGTTCCGGCAGCGCCTACACCGCCGAACTCGGCTCGATGCGGATGCGCGAGGAAGTCGACGCGCTACGCACCATGGGGTTCGATCCGACCGAAGTGCTGATCCTGCCGCGCATCGTCGCGCTGATCATCGCGATGCCGGTGCTGGCGTTTCTCGGTGCGATGTCCGCGCTCTATGGCGGCTGCCTGGTCGCCTGGGGCTATGGTGGCGTGCAGCCGGATGCTTTCCTGGCGCGCCTCAAGGAAGCGATCTCGCTCAGCCACTTCGCGGTCGGTCTCATCAAGGCGCCGTTCATGGCGATGATGATCGGCGTCGTCGCCTGCGTCGAGGGCGCGGCGGTGAAGGGCAGCGCCGAATCTCTCGGCCGTCACACCACCGCGTCGGTGGTGAAGTCGATCTTCTTCGTGATCGTGATGGACGGCCTGTTCGCGATCTTCTTCGCAACCATCGACATGTAGGCGCGGCGATGCCGGACACCATCAACGATCCGATCATCCGCGTGCGCGATCTCACGGTCGGCTTCGAGGATCGCCTGATCCTCGAGAATCTCGATCTCGATGTGAAGCGCGGCGAGATCCTCGGCTTTGTCGGCGCGTCGGGCGCGGGCAAGTCGGTGCTGACCCGCACCATCATCGGTCTGATGCCGAAGCGCAGCGGCACCATCGAGGTGTTCGGCGTCAACATGAACGAGGCGAGCGAGGAACAGCGCCGGGCGGTGGAACGGCGCTGGGGCGTGCTGTTCCAGCACGGCGCGCTATTCTCCTCGCTGACCGTGCGTCAGAACATCCAGTTCCCGGTCCGCGAGTTCATGAAGGTGTCCGAGCGGCTGCTCGACGAGATCGCGATCGCCAAGCTGGCGATGGTCGGCCTCAAGCCGGAGGTCGCGGACCGTTTCCCCTCGGAACTGTCGGGCGGCATGATCAAGCGCGTGGCGCTGGCGCGGGCGCTCGCGCTCGATCCGGAGATCGTGTTCCTCGACGAGCCGACATCCGGCCTCGATCCGATCAGCGCCGGCGATTTCGACGAACTGGTCATGACCTTGCAGCGTACTTTGGGCCTGACCGTTTTTATGGTAACTCATGACCTCGACAGCCTTAAAACCGCCTGTAATCGCATCGCAGTTCTGGGCGATCGCAAGGTTCTGCTGGTGGGGACCATGAACGATATGCTGGCCTCGCAGCATCCGTGGCTGCAGGCCTATTTTCATGGCAAGCGTGCACGTGCGGTCGTAGCGTAATTCGGAGTATTGAGTATGGAAACGCGGGCGAATTACCTGCTGATCGGCTCGTTCACCCTGGCGGTGATCGCCGCCGCATTCGGCTTTGTGTTCTGGTTCCAGAACCTCGGCGCGGTCGCGCAGCGCACTCCGATCCGGATCGTCTTCGAGGGCGCGGCGTCCGGCCTGCGCACCGGCGGCAACGTCAACTTCAACGGCATCAAGATCGGCGAGGTGACATCGGTGAAACTCGACGATCCCAAGCGCGTCGTGGTGCTGGCCGCCGTCGACAAGAGCGCTCCGATCCGCAAGGACACGGTGGTGGGTCTGGAATTCGCCGGCCTTACCGGCGTCTCGTCGGTATCGCTGAAAGGCGGTTCGGCGGAGGCGCCCGGCGTGCCGCCCGCCGAGGACGGCGTGCCGACCCTGATCGCCGATCCCAATGCCATTCAGGATATCGGCGAGGCCGTTCGCGCCACCTTGCAGAACGTCAACCGTCTGGTGAACGACAATCAGGAAGCGCTGCACGCCAGCATCACCAATCTCGAGGCGTTCTCCAAGAGCCTGGCCAACAACTCCAGCCGCATCGACAACATCATGACCGGCGTAGAGTCGCTGATGGGCGCCAAGGACGGCACCGAGGGCGAACTGCAGAAGGCCGCGAAGTCGTTCCGCGAACTGGCCGAGAATCTCGACAAGCGTACCGCGGTGCTGCTCTCCGATGGCCGCACGCTGATTTCCGATAGCCGCCGCACGCTCGGCGACATCAGCCGCGCCGTGAACAATTTCGACCGCAACCCGACCCGCGTGCTGTTCGGCGCCAGCAACACCGATTCCCGGCCGCAGCAGCCGGTGGCGCCGGGTGCCGGCAATCCTGCCGATGCGCGGGCGCGGGCCCGTCGCTGAGCCCTGAAACCTTGCGGTTGATCGCAGACATCGGCGGCACCAATGCGCGGTTCGCCATCGCGCAGAACGGCGGCTACAGCGCGCTGGAGCATGTCGAGGTCCGCAGGTTCGCCTCGCTGCACGACGCCATTGCGGCCTATCTCGCCAAGCTGCCGGCCCATCTGCGGCCATCCGAGGCCGTGATCGATGTCGCAGGACCCGTGCTGGGCGATCGGGTCACGCTGACCAATCTCGGCTGGTCGTTCTCGATCGCGGAGCTGAAGCAGGCGCTGGGGCTGACGGCGCTGCGGGTTCTCAACGATTTCGCGGCGGCGGCGATGGCGGTGCCTTATCTGCCGGCTGCCGACCGCGTTCTGATCGGACCGGCATGTCCGCAGGTTCGCGGGCCGATCGGCGTAGTCGGTCCGGGCACCGGCCTTGGTGTCGGCTCGCTGGTGCCGGCCTCAGGCAAGTGGGTGTTGGTGCCTGGAGAGGGCGGTCATGTCACGCTGCCGACCGCGACCCCGGAAGAAGACGAGATCGCCGCGATCCTGCGTACGCGCTGGGATCATGTCTCGGCTGAGCGCGCGCTCTCGGGTGCCGGCCTGGTCAACCTCTATCAGGCGGTCTGCACGATCGAGCGTATCGCGCCGCAGCCGCTGTCGCCGGCGGACGTCACTGACCGTGCCGTCCAGGGCACGGACCCGGCCTGCGTGCGCGCGTTCGGGCATTTCTGCGAGATGCTGGGGACGGTCGCCGGCGATCTGGCGCTGAGCATCGGCGCCACCGGCGGAATCTATATCGCGGGCGGCATCGTGTTGCGCTTCAGGGAAGCGTTCGCCACCTCCGGCTTCCGCGAACGCTTCGAGAGCAAAGGCCGCTTCCGCGACTTTCTGCGGCGCATTCCGACCTATCTGATCCTCGAGGAATCGCCGGCGCTGATCGGGCTCGCGAACATGCCTGCCGAGACCGCCTGAGCCTTCCTCTCGATCACAAGCGTTGTCCCCAACCGAAAGTGTCGCGCCAAATGAAAAGCGGGGGCGTTGCCGCCCCCGCTTTATGATCTATTTTTGTGACGGCCTTAGCCGAGCCGTCCCGCCGCATGAGCGAGCAGGGTGTAGACCAGCCCGGTCTCCGAGATCAGGTGGTTGCGCAGCAAAGCGGGACCGCGCTCGTCGCGCGACACGTCATCCAGCAGACGCTCGAACTCGTTGATATAGCGGTCGACGGTCTGCTTGAAGCCGCGGTCGGAGCGATACTTGCGTGTCACCTCGTCGAACGCCTTCTGGCCGGCGGGGGTGTAGAGACGCTTGCTGAAAGCCTTGCGCTCGCCGCGCTGATAGCGATCCCACATTTCCGCCGCGAGTTCGCGATCCAGCAGCCGGTTGATGTCGAGCGACAGCGCTTCCAGCGGATTACCCGCCGCGCGGGGCTGCGGCTGGCGAAGGCGCGGATCGGTGTCGGTATCCGCACGGTTCAGCAGGTCGGACAGCCAGCCGTCGCGGCTCTGGTCGGAGTCCGCCGGGCTGACCGGCGGCGCCTCGGCGCGGCGCGGGCCCGTCATGCCGATATCCGGCGGCGGCAGGCTCGACGCGCTGGCATCGCGCGAACGCGGAGCAGGGCGTGCGGTCTCGACACGAGCACCGGCTACCGCCATCGCGACCTCCTCGTCGCGCTGCGTGGTGCGGGTGTTGGAGGCAACGTCGAGGCCGCGGCCGTGGCGGGCCACGATGCGGTTGAGCTCGGCCAGAGCCTCGATCTGATCGACGATGACCTTGCGCATCTGCGCGGTGCTTTCGGCCGCTTCCTGCGGCATTTCGAGCACGCCGCGGCGCAGGTCGGCGCGAGTGGCGTCGAGTTCGTGATGCAGCTCGCTGGCCATCTGTTTCATGCTCTGCACGATGCCGGCGAACTTGTCGGCAGCCTGCTGGAACATCGAGCCGGCTTCCTGGGTACCCTGGTCGTAAATCTCGGCCATGGCTTCCAGGGTCTGACGGCGCTCGTCCTCGACCGCGATGCGGACCGCCTCGAACTGACGACCGACCGCCGACGACGAGGTGCTGGCGCTTTCGGCGACCACGCGGGCGATGTCGCGGGCGCGAGCCTCGGCGGCGTCGAGTGATTCATCCAGCAGGCTGGTGAAGCGGCGCAGACGGTCGTCGAGATCGACGGTGCGGGTATCGAGGGTGGTGATCAGCGATTCCAGCAGGGCGTTGCGCTGGGTCACGGTCTGGTCGGCACGCTCGTTGCTCTCGTCCACCAGCTTGACGGCGTCGGATAGCACGCGGCCATGGGTTTCGAACTGGCCGGACAGCGTGGTGAGGCCGTCGAGCGCGCCCTTGGTGGTGTCGGTGAACAGCTTGAGCTGTTCCTCGAGCGCGGTCGTGGATGCGCCGTTGCGGGTGGTGACGTCGTTCAGGGTCGAGACGAAGTCGGCGACGCGCGTCACCAGAGCCCGCTCGAGCGAGTTCAGGTTGTCGTGGGCGCCGGTCAGCACCTCCTGAAGCAGGATGTTGCCTTCGCGCAGGCGCTCGAACAGCGCCACGGTGTCGGTGCGCAGGATCTTGCTGGTTTCCTGCATTTCCGTGACTGCCGCGCTGGCGACCTGACGCGACTGCTCGATGGCCGCATGCGTGGTCTGCTCGACATCCTTCAGCGACTTGTTCAGGGCGCTGGTGGCGGTCTCGCTGGCGGTGGTGATCTGGTGCGCGATGTGCGAGGAATTGTTCATCATCGCGATGGTGAAATCGCCACTCTGGGTTTCGATCGCCTTGAGCGCGTTCTGCGTGGCGCCGTTGATGACCGAGACCAGCTCGTTGCCCTTGTCGCCGAGCGCCGCGACGACCTGCGTGCTCTTGTCGTTGAGAGCGATGATGAACTGGTTGGAGCGGCCATCCAGCGCGTTGATGAATGCATCGCTCTGCGCGCCGAGCGTGCCGACCAGCTCCACGCTCTTGTCGCGGAGCGCGGAAACGGCATGCGTGCTCTTGTCGTTGAGCGCGGCGACCATTTCGCTGCTCGTGTCGTTGAGAGCGGAGACGGCCTGCGTGCTCTTGTCGTTGAGGGTGATGACCATCTCGGCGCTCTTGACGCTGAGAGCGGAGACGGCCTGCGTGCTCTTCTCGTTGAGGGCAGCGACCATCTCGGCGCTCTTGTCGCTGAGAGCGGAGACAGCCTGCGCGCTCTGTTCGCTGAGGGCGGCGACCATTTCGGCGCTCTTGTTGCTGAGCGCGGAGACGGCCTGGGTGCTCTTGTCGTTGATCGTGGACACCATCTGGGCGCTCTTGTCGGTCAGAGCCACCACCAACTGGTTGCCACGGCCATCCAGCGCATTGATCAGGTGATCGCTCTGTGCGCTGAGCGTGTTGGCGAGCTCGGTGCTCTTCTCGCTGAGCGCGGAGGAGAGCAGTTCGCCCTTCTCGGCAAACACGGTGACGAGATAGCTGCTCTTGTCGTCCAAGGCGGCGACCAGCCGTTCGCCGGTGCCGGAAATGGCATCGACCAGCGGCGAGCGCTTTTCGTCGATGATCCGCACGAGACGGTCGGTCTGCTGCTGCACGCCGCCGGTGATCTCGTCGACCTTGCCGCCGAGCGCGTTGCCGAAGCTCTCGGTCGATGCGGCAATGGTGCGCTCGATTTCGGCTGCGTTCGACTTGATCTGCGCCGCGGCATTGTTGGACGCGAGGATGAGAGCGGTTTCGGTCTCCCGGGCGCTGTTCTGCAGGCCGCGCTCGACGTCGGTCGCGATGGAGCGAAGGTGGGCGCCGACCTCGCCGGACAGCGAGAGCAGCGACTGCTGCGCGGTACGTGCGCCGCTCTGGATCACGTCGGTGGTCTCGGAGACGAGGGTGGTCAGCATCCGCTCCGAATCCTCGACACGGGTCTTGATGCCCTGGGTCAGTTCATCGGTGCGCGTCAGCAGGGTCTCGCTGGCCCGCTGGCTGCTTGCCTCGAGGCGGCTTGCGGCGGCGTCGACGCGGATGTCGAGCAGATTCTCGAAGCGGCTGACGCGCGCTTCGATATCGGTCGCCACGGAGCCCGCATGGGTCTCGATGCCCTTCTGCATCTCCATGAAGCGGGTTTCGATAGTGTTGTTCAGGGCCGTGCTGCGGCTGTCGATCAAATCGGTCACCGCGGCGGCGCGGCCCTCGAACGACTGGCCCAGCGACTTGAGGTGGCCTTCGATGGTCTCGTCGAACGTCTTGATCTTGGTGTCGAGTGTGACGTCGAGCGAGGTGACGCGCGAGTCGATGGCCGACTGGAACGCGGCGAGACGCTGGTCGACGCCGCTGTGAATCTGTTCGCCATAGGCGGTGACGCGGCCGTCGAAGGTGTCGACATAGGTTTTCAGATTGTCGGCGATGTTCTGGGTGTGCTGGCCCATGCGCTCGACGATTTCGCCGCCGAAGGTTTTCACGGTGCGGTCGAATTCGGCGACGTGCCGCGTGATCAGCGCGCCCAGGGTGCCGCTGTCGCGGGCGAACTTCTCCGCAAGTTCGGTGCCTTGCTCGCGGATCAGCCCTTCGAAGGCGCTGATCTGCGCGGTGAGGGTCTCATGCGAGGTCTCGGTCTGGCTGACGACCTTCTCCACCAGCGAATTGACGGTGACGTCCATCGCTTCGCTGGCCTTTTCGCCGCTGGTCAGCATGTGGTCGGCAAGGCGGCTGCCGACCTCGTCGATCCGGGTGACGAGGTCCGCCGCGCGCAGGTCCATCTCGCTGAGCAGCGAGTCGCCCGAGTTCTTGAGCGAGTCGTGGACTGTTTCGGTGCGGTCGACGATGCCGTCGATGATTTCGGTCGACTTCTGAGCGAAGGCGGCGGTGATGCGCTCGATGCGCTCGTTCAGCATCTCGTGGACGCGTTCGGCAAGATCGGCGAATTCCTCATGGACGTGGCCGGTCTTGAAGTCGAGGCTGGTGGACAGGCGCTCGCTGGCTTCCTGAATGGCCTGCGATGTCTGGCTCGATGCCTCCTCGAGGCGGTCGAGCAGGTCGCCGCCGCGCTCGCCGAGGGCGACAATCATGCTGTCACCGGACGCGCTGAGCGCGCTGGTGATATGTTCGCTGCGATCTTCGAGGGTCTGGGTGATATTGAGAGCGACTTCGTCGACACGCGCCGCGATGGCGTCGCTGATCAGGGCGATGTCCTGGCGCAGGTCGATCTGCACGCCGGAAATGGCGTTGCGGACCTGCTCGGCCTGGCCGACGAGGTTGTCGCGCTGCACGGAGATGTCCTGGAGCAGCGCCCGGATGCGCACCTCGTTGTCGCTGTAGGCGCGCTCCAGCGCGGCGACTTCGTTGGTGACGAGGATTTCGAGTTCGCCGGCGCGGGCGATCGCGCGCTCCACGCCGTCGCCCATGGCGGCGACTTCGCGGCGGATCGCCTGACCGACGGTAACGATCGCGTCGTTGGCGACGTGCTCGGGTTCGGAGAACCGCACCGCCATTTGCGCCATCGACTGCGCGATCAGGCTGAGGTCCTGTCCGCGCCAGGCGATGCTGGCCATGAAGTAGAACAGTACGAGGGGAGCGATGAAGGCGCAGGCGAGACCGACCAGCGCCAGCGCGCCGCCGTTCGAGCCCACCATGGTCTCAAGCGTCGGCAGGAAGGCAAAACCGAGCAGGGCGGCTGCCGCGATCCACAGGGTCGAGAAAATCGCCGCGACAAGATAGGCGCTGCGACGGGGGCGGCCGTTCTGGATGGCTTGCAGGATTGCGCCGATCGCCTCGCGATCGTCATTGGCGGCGCCGCGCGGGGCACGAACCTCTCCGAAATCCTCGGCAGGCGCGCGCAGTGTGTCACGGTGCCCGGGCTCGGCAGCCTGACTTTCGTTTCCGGACGTATCGGAGATGTTGAGCGCTTCCTGGATCGCCGAGAGGGCAACTTCGGTTGGGTCTTTGACCTTCGGATTCTTCGCCATGTAACGCTACGCCCTTGTTTACGCATTCGGGGAGGGCGGCATGGCGCGTGTGCCCACGCCTCGACGCCCCTGATCCGTGACTTTACGGCTCATGATGGCCGCGATGCCGGCTTGTCCCCTATTTCCGCGAACATCCTATTGGCTCAATCGTTCGAATGAAATGGTTGGCGTTAAGAACATTTTAATCATCGTTAACGACTGCAGGCCGTGGCCACGCAGTCGCCGGCAGATACCGGGCCGAAGCCGACGCATCGTGTTGGCGAGGTGGCCAAATCGTGGCAAAATCGCGGCGAGCGCCCGAAAGGTTTCGTTAACGATCATTGTGCTTGGCTTCGACGAACACGCTTCCATCAGGCGGGAAAGTCGATGCTGCCGTATCTCACACAGGTTCCCTGGATGCCGTCTCCGCCTCTGGCCCCGGATCAGTTCCCCATCGATGTCGCGCATCTGCGCCGCATGACGCTGGGGGAGCGGGATCTGGAGCGCGAGGTTCTGACGATGTTCAAGGCGCAGTCCGGACAGATGCTCGCCCGGCTCGTCGCATTGCCGGCCGACGCCACCCAGTTGGCGCATACATTGAAAGGCTCGGCGCGTGCCATCGGCGCCTTCGCGGTTGGCGATGCCGCTCATGCGCTCGAGGGCGCGTTGCGCCAGCAGTCCGGCATCGCGGATGCGGTGCGCGCACTGACCCATGCGGTGGCCGATGCGCGCGATGCCGTGGATATCCTTCTTGGTGAGATTCACCACTGATTTCAGGCCATTTTCGCTGCCTTTAATACTGGCGCGGGACTGACCAAGCCGGTATACGACTGCCAACATTCACTGTCCGGCAGCACGAGCTATCATGGTCAAAATCAATTTCATCGATCACGCAGGCACCACGCGCACTGTCGATGTCGACGCCGGCGCGACCGTGATGGAAGCGGCCATTCGTAATGCGGTGCCGGGCATCGAGGCCGAATGCGGCGGCGCCTGCGCCTGCGCGACCTGCCACGTGTATGTCGATGAAGCGTGGCGGGAGAAGGTCGGCGCTCCGACCCCGATGGAAGAGGACATGCTGGATTTCGGCTATGACGTGCGGCCCAATTCGCGCCTGTCGTGCCAGATCAAGGTCACCGACGATCTGGACGGTCTGGTGGTGACCACGCCGGAGCGCCAGGCCTGAAGCGTATCCGAGGCGCACTTGGCCTTTGCCGTTTGGCCCGAAACACCGCGTTTTGAGCCCTCAAGAGGCAGCCTGAGCCCCCACCGTGCTGCCGGTTTTTAAAAAAGCTCTAGATAAACAATAACTTGTTGCCCTGTTGCGGAGCGGAATTTATCACTTTCCCCCGTCACCGTCCTTGGCTAGACAAGCCGCCGAAAGACGACGTTTCTGTCGTTTCCCCCTCCTAACGACGAAGAATATTCCATGAGCGAAGCGATCAAGACCGATGTGCTGATCATTGGCGCGGGCCCGTGCGGCCTGTTTGCGGTTTTTGAACTGGGTCTGCTCGATATGAAGGTGCATCTTGTCGATATTCTCGACAAGCTGGGCGGCCAGTGCGCGGAGCTCTATCCGGAAAAGCCGATCTACGACATTCCGGGCATTCCGATGGTGACGGGGCAGGGCCTCACCGATGCGCTGATGGAGCAGATCCGTCCGTTCAACCCGACTTTTCATCTCAACGAGATGGTGCAATCCATCGAGAAGATCGGCGATCCTCTGTTTCGTGTCACCACCGACGCCGGCCAGGTGTTCGAGACCAAAGTGGTCGTCATTTCGGCGGGCGGCGGATCGTTCCAGCCCAAGCGGCCGCCGGTGCCGGGCATCGAAGCCTATGAAGGCACCTCGGTCTTCTATGCCGTGCGCAAGATGGAGCAGTTCCGCGACAAGGACCTGCTGATCGTCGGCGGCGGCGACTCCGCGCTGGACTGGACGCTCAACCTGCAGCCGCTGGCGCGCCGTGTCACGCTGCTGCATCGTCGCGACGATTTCCGCGCCGCGCCGCACAGCGTCGAGCAGATGCGCGAGCTGGTCGCGTCCGGCAAGATGGATTTGAAGATCGGTCAGGTCACCGGCCTTGAGGGAAGCAACGGCGTGCTGTCCGGCGCTCTGGTCAAGGGCAGTGACGGCGCGACCTTCAAGGTCGATTGCAACACCATGCTGCCGTTCTTCGGCCTGACCATGAAGATCGGCCCGATCGCCGACTGGGGCGTGAAGCTCGAGAACAATCTCATTCCGGTGGAGACGTCGGCGTTCGAGACCGATGTGCCCGGCATCTTCGCCATCGGCGACATCAACACCTATCCCGGCAAGCTCAAGCTGATCCTGTCCGGCTTCCACGAAGGCGCGCTGATGGCCCAGAAGGCGCATCGCTACGTCTATCCGGAGAAGCGTCTGGTGTTCCAGTACACCACCTCGTCGTCGAGCCTGCAGAAGAAGCTCGGCGTCAACTGACGGTCTGGCGGTCTCTTGAGGGAGACCGGACGGCAGACGGGCTTTATGGGGGGATGCGCGCCGGGACAGTCGGCCCCTGTTCTGGAGGCCGGTTCTTCCTCAGGCGCTATAGTCGAGAAGCATGGACGACAGCGACGACGTTGCTGTCGTGCCGCTCGCCGAATAGCTCGACGATTGTGTGTCCTGAAGCATTTTGAGGAAGTCCTGCAAAAGCTGCGATGTGCTGTTGCTGCTCCCGGACGAATCCGTCGCGTTCGACGACTGGCTGTCGCCGCCTGGGGGAGGGCCGGGCGGAGGACCGCCGGGACCACCCGGACCGCCTGCGCCATCGGGGCCGTTGGCGAAAGCATTCTTGAAAATGTTCTGAAGCTCGGTGGCCTGATCGCTGGTCAGCTTTCCGCTGCTGACTTCGCCAGAGATCAGATCGTCGATCTTCGACTTGAGATCGCCCGGCTGGGAGCCGGATGATTGGCCCGCCGATCGGTCCGCGCCGAGCGACGAGTCGATATCGTCGAGTGCGGAGGACAAGGCGGATTGATCCGTGGACGAGACCGTCCCGGAGGACACTTCGGACAACAATTCGTTCTGAAGACGTTGGCGAGGTGAGATGTGGTTTGACGAAGTCGCTGCAATAGAGGTCATGCCTCTCTCCTTTCGCTGAGACAGTATGTCGCAGCAAATTTAATAAACCGTTAGTCATGTTGGGCTAGCCGAGCGCCCCTAGCGGGAGCCGGACGGGATCGGTGCGATCGGCTCGCTGACGATTTCGGTTTCCGGCGCGCCGAGTCCGAGCACGGCGGCCATCGCCGGCAATGCGGCGTCGGCCATCGCGGCGTGACCTTCGGCGGTAGGATGGATGGCGCCGCCATAGACCGCCGACAGCACGCCCCATGTGGCGTCGTGGATGTCGGAAGGCTGCGTCGATGATTTCGCCGCCAGCGGATAGGTCATCGCGGTGAAGTAGCTGTCATTGGCGTCGCGGATCCAGCGCGCGCGCGGCAGGTAGGCGCGGAAGTCGCTGGCGCCCTGTCCGCAGGTCAGCGGATTGTTGGCGGCCTCCACGATGTCGTCCTTGAAGCTGTTGCCGTTCGTCAGGAAGCATTGCTGGTCGAACCGCGGATCGCTGCTCGCGCGTGCGCAGAAGCCGTGATTCTGGAAGGCTTCCTGATGACGGTCGACGAACGTCATGATGTCGCGGCCGCCGCTGCACAGCACGCCGCCGGTGCATTGTGCGAGATTCCGGATCATCGGCAGGAATTCGTTCTGCACGAAACTGGTGGTGGCGCCGAGCCGTTCCGGGTCGGCGTTGAACGAGGGATGGATGTCGAACCCGGCCCGTCCACCGGGACACACGCCGCCATTCACCAGCGCCGGATTGCCATACGACACGAACACCACATGGGAGAGGTCGCCGCCCACCAGCGGCTTCAACGCCTCGCGCAGGCGGCGGAAGCGTTGCGGCAGGTCGCGCGTCAAGGATGCGCGTGAATCCTCGACCGAGCCCAGCACGCCAGTGCGCCGGAATAGCGCGCGCTCGGTGCCGTTTTCGACGATGACATCGGCAACAAGGCCGGAGAAATTGATGTCGTTGGCGCCGACTGACAACAGGATGAGATCGAGCTGACGACCCGGCTGGCGGCGTTTCGCGGCGGAGACCGCCTCGCGCAGTTCGGCGACCTGCGCGCCGACCGTGCCCTCGCAGTTCATCCCGGTCTTGGTCACGAGACATTCGCGCGCGCGCAGCGAGCCAAGCAGGCCTTCGTTGATCGTCGCGCCCGAACAGGCGAGCGGCAGATAGGTGACCGCGATATGGGTGTACTGGATGGCGAGCGCGAGGGCGGCCTGGGTCTGATAGCTGTAGAGCGAGCGGTGGCAGGCGGGGTTGAACCATTGCGCGCCGAGCCGCTGCCACGCGAGCAGCGCGTTCGCCGAAGTGTCGGGTGCTTCGCAGGCGCGCGATCCCTTGTATTTGGCGCGGCTCGGCCGGAAATACTGGCCCGTCGAGCCGCCGAGATAGGAGCGGAAGCAGAACCCGACATCGGCCAGTGCGACCGGGCGGTCGGGATTGCCTTCGCCGGAGGCGATGGAGTCGCCGAGGCCGGCGATGAAGATATCGCGGACCTGGATGCTTTCGGTCAGGTGCTGCGGCGCTTCGCTGCCGCTCGCGACGTCGACGCCGACCGCGGTGACGCGGCCATAGCGCGCGCGCAGATTGATCACCTCGTTGCAATCGAGCGTCAGCTGTCGCGGCGGGCCTTCGCCGTCATCGACCGTCCATGCGCAAATCGCGCCGACCGGAATCGTGCCGGTGAGGCGGATGGTGACCGGATGATCGGCTGGCGTCAGATAGCTTTCCTTGACGTTGTCGCGGGTGCAGGGCTCCTGCACGCGCCCGGACGGATCGATGCACAACCGGCCGACCGTGTTTCGCGCCCAGCCTCGCCCGTCGCTTTGCAGCTCGAGGGCTTGTTCGGTCGCCAGAATACTGCGCCCGGCAAGGCCTTCGGTGTGGAGCAGGAAATCGCGCTCCTCGCGGAAAAGCCGAAAGCGGTTGCGGACCTCCCAGGAAATCTGCATGCCGTTCGCCGCAGGGGCGTCCTGTGCGAATGCAGGAGAGAAGGCCGAAAGCGCCGCAACGGATAAAGCAAAAAAGACAAGGTGCCGGAATCTGATCATGTCCGTTTGAACCCCAAGGGTACGGCGAAAATTGGGTGCGGCGAGATCGGGCGCAACAGGCCGGGCGGCGGGAATGGCCCGCGGGCCGGCATGAT
>MKUJ01000009.1:0-5653 GCA_001897755.1 Afipia sp. 64-13 | reverse complement strand
CGAGACGGTGGCGCGCGCGGGACTGAGCCCGCCGGCCTTGCGCCGCTGCCAGGGCAGGATCACGCTCAGCCAGACTTCGCGCGATCCCATCACGGTGATGGCGAGCGCGAACGGGATGAGGAAATAGAGAATCCGGAACACCAGCAGCGATGCCAGCAATTCCTCGCGACCCAGTTCCTTGAGGCCGATCAGCATCGCGGCGTCGAAGACGCCGAGGCTTCCCGGCGCGTGGCTGGCAAAGCCGAGCAGCGTCGCCAGAATGAAAACCACCGACATCGATACGAAGTCGATATAGGGCTGGTCCGGGATCAGCAGATACATCGCCAGCGCGCAGAAGCCGAGATCGACCACGCCGATCAGGATCTGCAGTAGCGTCAGCGGCGCGGCGGGCAGCACCACTTTCCAGCCGTCCTTGCCGAGTTCGCGGCGATTTCGCCCCAGCGCGATCCATGTCAGGTAGCCGGCGATTCCGGCGAGGATGCCGAGACCGATCAGTTGATTGACGCTTTCGGGAAGAAGATCGATGGCGCTGGCGGCGGCCGGGTGCCAGATCATGCCGATGCCGAGAACGAAGGTGTTGCCGAGCCAGAAGGTGAGGCCGGAGATGAAGCAGATTTTCGCGACGTCGATGGCCGACAGATTCCAGTCCGAATAGATGCGGAAGCGGATCGCGCCGCCGGTGAAAACCGTGGCGCCGATATTGTGGCCGATCGAATAACTGGCAAAGCTCGACAGCGCGGCGATCCGATAGGGAACGTGCATCTTGCCGATCGTGCGCAGCGCGAACAGGTCATAGAACGTAAGAGTGAAGAACGCGCAGAGCACGCAGAGCGCCGCCAGCGCGATCTGGCCGTGCGACTTGTTCTCGAGCGCCGTCAGGACCATGCCGGTGTCGACACCCTTGAGGGTGTTGACGAGATGCATGATCGCGATCGTCACGATGGCAAGGCTGGCAATGATGCCGAGCCGCTTCCATCCGATCCATTCATGAAAGACGCGCCGCAGCGCGCTCCAACGACCTTGCATTCATCCTCCCGGCACGGCGATCCCGACCCTGAGCCGATTGGGGTGCATGAAGCGCAAGCGGCTGATCGTCCATATGGCAAATCGGATGACGGAAAAACAGGTCATTTTTGCGTTCACGTCCGACATTCATGCATGGCTTGTGACCGCCGGATGACGTGTTCGGGACGGAGTGTTGCAGGTTTGTCATGTCCGCTGGCCGGACATTCCGTTCGGAATGGTTGCAGGGCGGATTCGCGAAAACCGATATTTTTACCGTCAAAAAATTCTACGGCGCCGTGAAACATGCGAAGCGGCTTCAGGTTACCCCGGCACCACAGGAACGGTCGGCCACTGTTGCTTGGACATGTGGCGCCGTTCCTTCAGACAGGGAAACGGAAGGAAATGGTGCGATGGGACTCTTCACAAAAGACATCAAGACACTGAACGATCTGTTCGTCCATCAACTTCAGGATATCTATTACGCCGAGAAGCAGCTTGTGAAAGCACTTCCGAAAATGGCCGACAAGGCTACCAGCAGCCAGCTCAAGCAGGGCTTTTTGACGCATCTCAAGGAGACCGAAGGTCATGTCGCGCGCCTTGAGCAGGTCTTCAAGATGCACGGGGCGGAGGTGAAGGCGGTCGACTGCCCGGCGATCGACGGCATCATCGAGGAAGCCGACGAGGTGTCCGGCGAGGTGGCGGACAAGCAGGTGCTCGACGCGGCCTTGATCAACGCGGCGCAGGCCGTCGAGCATTACGAGATGACGCGCTACGGCACGCTGGTGGCATGGGCCAAGCAGCTCGGCCGCAACGACTGCGCCTCGCTCCTGCAGAAGACGCTGGACGAGGAGCGTGCGACCGACCAGAAGCTGACGCAGCTTGCCGAGTCGAAGATCAATCTGAAAGCCGCAAGCTGATCTAACAATTGCAGACCGGAAAGCCGCGCGGGCGCCGCCCGGGCGGCTTTCTTGTTATGCGCGCTCCAGCGCGAAATAGGCGCCGCAAAACGCCATCAGCGCGCCGAGCACGAGCGCCGCTATTCCGGCCAGCAAGCCGGAAATGGTCGGGATGGCGCTGGGGCCGGATGCAGCTTGTCCGGCGGCGGCCAGCAGCAACAGGCCGCCGGCGATCAGCGCCTGCCGCATGCGACGCGGCAGATGTCCCGATATGGCGCTGCGCAGGAGCGCGGCAGTGATATAGCCGCCGATAAGGCCGACGGCCGCGATCAGCCACCAGGCGACCGCGGCGGTTGCCGGGATGAGGCGGCCGCTGTCGGAGGCCCACAGCGCTCCAAGATCAAGGCCGAAACGCTGGCCGAGGATGTGCACCCCGAGGGCCAGCAGCATGCCGAAGATGGCTGCGCCGGTCAGAATGAGATGTCGTGGAAAATAGCTCGTTTCGGCCATGAGACGCGTGTGGGCTTGAGGGTGGTGGCGGGGCTGCGCCGGTTGATCCGGAGCCTTGTAAGACCGAGCTTGTAGGATAGCGCGATGTGCGGGGGCAAGGCGAGGCCTAGCCGCGTGCGTCCGACAACAGCCGCAGACGTTTCGGGCTGGCGAAAACCTTCAGCGTTCCGCTATGCGGGCCGATTTTGCGCCAGGGGCCGGAGAAATCGATGATCACCGTCCCGGCGGTTGGAAGATTGTGGGCGAGTTCGTCGCGCTCGCGCTGGTCGCCATGGCCGATCAGCCGCCATGCCAGTTCGTGCAGGCCGGGATTATGCGCGACCACCATCAGCACCGCCAGATCGGTCTCCAGATCGCGAATGAGATGCTGGATATCCAGCGCATCGGCATTGTAAAGCGCATTGCGATAGTCGACGCGGGTATCCGGCATGTGCGGCGCGAGCAGATCCCAGGTTTGCCGCGCGCGCACGGCGGTCGAAACCAAAGCGAGGTCGGGGCGGTATCCATTGGCGGTCAGCCAGACCGCCATGTCCCGACTGTCGGTCTCGCCGCGCTGGTCGAGGCGGCGGTCATGATCTTCTCCGGAGGGAGCGTCTCGTTCGGTCTTGGCGTGGCGCAGGAGAATCAGACGTCGCATGTATCCTCGCATGCTTGTGAACGGGTGGGCCCTCGCGCGGCCGCCCAGAAGCTACCACAACGCAAGTGACAAGCATCATAGGGATCGTCTAAGAAAAATCCCATGATCACATCTGCGACAGATCAGGCCCCAGCAGGCACGGAACCGCCCTCCGAGACCGGCGAAGCGTTGCAACTCGATCGGCCCCGTCTCGGAGTCGATACCGACACCGAGGTCTGCGTGGTGGGGGCCGGGCTCGCGGGCCTCACAGTGGCGCGCGAACTGGCGCGCAACGGCACCAGCGTCGTGGTGCTCGAGGGCCGCCATGTCGGCTGGAATGCGTCCGGTCACAATCTCGGCGCGGTGATGCCGGGTTATGCCGTTGCCGTCGAGGAACTGATCGCGCGGGTCGGCGTCGAGGATACGAGCGAGTTATGGGCGCTGTCGCAACAGGGCGCCGACTACGTGCGCGCGACAGCCGTCGAAGCCTGTCCGCAAACGGTGAGGGCGGGTGGCGCGCTCGATGTTTCGACGGTGGATGCCGGCGATCGATTGATCGGCCGGCTGCAGACGCTGAGCGAGAATTTCGGCGCGGATGTCGAAGGCTGGCAGGTCGAGCGCGTCCGCGACACGCTCAAGACCGACCGCTATTTCCATGCGCTTCATTTCCCGGGCGCGTTTCAGCTCGATCCCCGGTGCTACCTCGATGGTCTCGCGCGGCTGGCCGAGCAGGCCGGCGTCCGCATCTTTGAAGACACGCCGGTGGTCAGCATCGACCATGGCGGAATCCGCAAACGGATCGTGACGCCCTCGGCGCGATTGCGCGCGTCGCATGTCGTGCTTGCCGGCAATCTTCACATCGGTGCGCCGGCGCTGCGTCTTGCCGGCACGCTTCTGCCGGTCTGGCGTTATGCGGCGCTCACGGCGCCGCTCGGCGACCGGCTCGATGAGGTGATCGGGTTTAGAGGCTCGGTGTCCGACGATAACGGCATCGATCATTTCCGGATCGTTGGCGACAACCGATTGATGTGGTCGAGCCCGGAGACGACATGGCAGGCCAATCCGGAGAAATTCGGCAAGGCGATCCGGCGTCGGATCCGGACCGTTTTTCCGCAGCTTGCCGATGTCGGAATCGAGAATGTGTGGAGCGCCGCGTTCGGCCGGACCGTTCACGGCATGCCGCAGATCGGCCAGTTGCGGCCGGGACTGTGGGTCGCCAGCGGGTTCGGGCGGCAGGGCCTCAACACCACGGCGGCTGCCGGCGAACTGATCGCGAAGGCCATCCTGGAGCGGGACGACCGCTGGCGGCTGTTTTCACCGTTCGAACTGGTCTGGACCGGCGGGACTGCCGGCCGCGCGGTCGGCCATGCCGCCAATGTCCTGTCGCGCCAGACGGCGGCGCTGGCGGGGACATTCTCGCGGCTGCGGGAGCGGGCCGCGGTGCGGGAGCGGGATCGCGAGATGGCCCGTGCACGGCGGCTTGCCGCGATCAAGGTCCGCTCGGCGGAGATGATGCGACGAAGCTCCGCGTTACAGCGCTCCTCGCGGCAGGATTCGCTCTGACCGCGCTCTGACGGCAGTCGCGAAATCGTGAGCGGCGCGGGACGGGGCCGCGTAACGGCGGGCGGGGGCGCAGCGTACATTGTTGCGACCCTTGAGTTCTGATCGCACGGAGCCTGTCATGCCGGATCGTCGAATGCTTCTTTCTTCTGTCGCGGGACTGGGCCTGATCGCCGCCTGGAAATGGCTCGGCTTCTCAGGCCCGGTTCAGGCCGCCGGCAAGTTCGAGATCGAGAAGACGCCGGAAGAGTGGAAGCGCGCTCTCACCCCCGAACAATATTACATCCTGCGCGAGCACGGCACCGAGCGGCCGTATTCGAGCCCGCTCAACAACGAGCACCGCAAGGGAATCTTCTCCTGTGCCGGTTGCGACCTGCCGCTGTATTCATCCGACACCAAGTTCGAGAGCGGCACCGGCTGGCCGAGCTTCTATGACCACCTGCCGGACGCCATCGGCACCAGCGTCGATCGCACTCTTGGATTCGCCCGTACCGAGGTGCACTGCCGCCGCTGCGGCGGTCATCTCGGCCACGTTTTCGAGGACGGGCCCAAGCCGACCGGCCTGCGCTACTGCATGGATGGCCTTGCCCTCAGGTTCGAACCGGCGAACCCCGCGCCGTCCTGACCGTTGCGGCAATTCTTGCCGCGCTAGGCAATTGCGCCCCGGTCCTGGTACCGGGGCGTTTTATTTAGTGCGTTGTATTTCCAGCACTTTCGACTCTGGCACAAGGTTTGCGACTCCGCCTTCGAGATGCGGCCATGGGAGGCCGCCCGATTTGAAGCTGGAGATTATGTAATGGGTATCTTTGGGGCTCTCACAACGTCCGTCGCAGGCTTGCGTGCGCAGTCGTATGCGCTGGAAAACATCTCCGGCAACATCGCCAACTCGCAGACCACGGCGTTCAAGCGGATCGACACCAGCTTCCTCGATCTCATTCCCGACACCGGCGTCACCCAGCAGCTCGCCGGGAGCGTCACCAGCGCATCGCGTGAGACCAACACGGTGCAGGGCGACGTGCAGAGCGCCGCGGTTTCCACCTATATGGCCATCAATGGCGACGGTTTC
>MKUJ01000008.1:271-1317 GCA_001897755.1 Afipia sp. 64-13 | reverse complement strand
TCCCCATCACGAAATGTTGCAGCGGCTGCTCGCTGGTGACGGTATTCGTCGTTGCGAGCGAAGCGAAGCAATCCGGATGGGATGTCGACAAGCGAAGATGGATTGCTTCGTCGCCATAGCGCGTCGAAGACGCGCTATGGCTCCTCGCAATGACGATCGCGATCGGGCTTGCTCCGCCTGCGGGCGAAGCCTCTGCGCCCGGCAAAGGCCCGGTGATCCCGATGAACTGGGCATCACGCTTCGAATATCGGGATGGCCGGGACAAGCCCGGCCATGACAGTGGAGACATCGCGCGATCTCTCTGCGGTCGTTCCCGCACAATCTCTCTCCGGTCATCCCCGCGCAAGCGGGGATCCAGACTCCCCAAAAGATGTCGCGCTTCCCGAGATATCGCGTCATCCTGAGGTGCGAGCCGCGTTTGCGGCGAGCCTCGAAGGATGCGCGGCGGCGATATGGACCTCGCCCTCATCCTTCGAGGCGCAAAAGTGCGCACATCAGGATGACCGCGTTCTGCTTCTCGCAAGTGTAGCGGTCATGGTCCCGGCTTTCGCGGGTACGACATTGCAGCGCGAACCACATCGTCGCGCGCCATCGTGGGGATGGCGACCACGCATGCATCAACATTCGCTGCTGGCGCAAGTGGCCTAGAACGTCACCACGCCGCGGATCGACTCGCCACGCTTCATCAGATCAAACGCGATGTTGATGTCGTTGAGTGGCATCACGTGGGTGATCATCGGGTCGATCTGAATCTTGCCCTGCATGTACCAGTCGACGATCTTCGGCACGTCAGTGCGGCCGCGCGCGCCGCCGAACGCCGTGCCCTTCCAGACGCGGCCGGTGACAAGCTGGAACGGACGCGTGGCGATTTCCGCGCCGGACGGCGCGACGCCGATCACGATCGACTGGCCCCAGCCGCGATGGCACGCCTCCAGCGCCTGACGCATCACGGTGACGTTGCCAGTGCAGTCGAAGGTGTAGTCCGCGCCGCCGATCTGGTCCGCGCCGGATTTCGTCATGTCGACGAGATAGGGGACGAGGTCCTT
>MKUJ01000008.1:0-250 GCA_001897755.1 Afipia sp. 64-13 | reverse complement strand
GAAATGCGTCATGCCGAAGCGTTCGCCCCATGCCTTGCGGTCGTTGTTGATATCGACGCCGATGATCATGTCGGCGCCCGCCAGCCGCAGGCCCTGCAGCACGTTGAGGCCGATGCCGCCGAGACCGAACACGATGGCCTTGGCGCCTTGTTCAACCTTTGCGGTGTTGATGACAGCGCCGATGCCGGTGGTGACGCCGCAGCCGATGTAGCAGACCTTGTCGAACGGCGCATCTTCGCGGATTTTCGCG
>MKUJ01000007.1:118148-145724 GCA_001897755.1 Afipia sp. 64-13 | reverse complement strand
GCGATCTCTCTTATCCAGCTCGGAATGACTCTAAAGACTTGTTCCCGATTTCCCGGATAAGAACAACCCTGCCGAAGCCGCCGCGATATGACGTTATGGCATCCCCTCATTCCACGGATGCGGGGCAAGACAAGAGCACGCATGTTTCACCTCGCGGTCCGTCCCCGCTCTTTTGTGTCCGGTTGCGTTTTCTTCGCACGCGGCGGCGCCCGCCTCGCTCTCGCTCGAAAATGCTGTAGATTGCGCCCCGATGACGCCCGAACCGACCCCGTCCGCCCATGATCTGCTGGCCTTCTATCTGGAGGCCGGCGTCGATTGCGCGTTGTCGGACGAGCCGGCCGATCGGCTCGCGGAACCGGCGGAGGACTTGCCCGCGCCGCGCGACGTCGCGCCCCGCTCCTTGCCGCCGCAGACGAACATGCCCGCTCCCGCCGTCATGCGCGATGTCGCACCGGCACCGGATGCCGCGATCGAATCGGCCCGCGCGCTGGCTCCCAAAGCGCAAACGCTGGAAGACCTGCGCGCGCTGCTGCAAAGCTTCGATGGCTGCGCGCTGAAGACGACCGCGACGCGCATGGTGTTCGCCGACGGCAACCCGCAGGCCAAAATCATGTTCGTCGGCGAGGCGCCCGGCCGCGACGAGGATCTCGAAGGCCTGCCCTTTGTCGGCCGCTCCGGCAAGCTGCTCGACCGCATGCTGGCGGCGATCGGGCTCGACCGGACCAGCGCCTATATCGCCAACATCATTCCCTGGCGTCCGCCGGGCAATCGCGACCCCTCCCCGCACGAGACCCAGATGTGCCTGCCGTTCATCCGGCGGCAGATCGAACTGGTCGATCCCGAGGTGCTGGTCTGTCTCGGCAAGCCATCGTCACAGGCGGTGCTCGAACTCAAGGACGGCATCATGAAAACCCGCGGCCGCTGGGTCGATTACCACACCGGCACGCGCACGATCCGCGCCATTCCGACATTCCACCCCGCCTATCTGCTGCGCCAGCCGATCTACAAACGCCTGACCTGGCAGGACCTGCGCGCCATCAAAAAGGTGCTCGCCTCCTGAGCCCGCGGGGCGTTCGACTGCGGCGGCACCCGCCGCTCGGTGCCGGCGCATACCCCCTATTCCGCCTGCATGGCCGGGCATGCGTAGAAGAATCTTCCAGGTTCGCGCATAAAGAGAGCATATCCGGCGCCGAGACCGGATTTCGGGGATTTGATGACCAGCGCCACCGCCGCGGATTTTTCCGACGACACCAAGGCCCGCGCCAATGTCCGGCGTCTTGCCGCCGCGCAGGCGATGACCGGCGCCAACACCGCCGTGATCTACGCGACCGGATCGATCGTCGGCGCAACGCTCGCGCCCGATGTCGCGCTCGCCACGCTGCCGATCTCGATCTACGTGCTGGGCCAGGCCGTGGGCACGCTGCCGACCGGCGCGATCTCGCGGCTCTATGGCCGACGCGTCGCGTTCCTGATCGGCGCGGGCTGCGGCGCGCTGTGCGGCGTGCTTGCCTGCCTCGCGATCTTCTACGGCTCGTTCACGCTGTTCTGCGTCGCGACCTTCTTCGGCGGCACCTACGGCGCGGTGGCGCAGTCCTATCGCTTCGCCGCCACCGATGGCGCCAGCCCAGCCTACCGGCCGAAGGCGATCTCGCTGGTGCTGGCGGGCGGCATCTTCGCCGGACTGCTCGGTCCGCAGCTCGTGCAGTGGACGATGGATTTCTGGCAGCCCTATCTGTTCGCCGCGAGTTTCGTGGTGCAGACCGGCGTCGCGCTGGTGGCGATAGCCGTGCTCTCCGGCGTGCATGCCCCCAAGCCTCCCGCGACCGATTTTCACGGCGGCCGGCCGCTGTTCGAGGTGGTGCGCCAGCCGCGCTTCATCGCCGCCGTGGTGTGCGGCACCGTCTCCTACACCATGATGAATTTCATGATGACCTCGGCGCCGCTGGCGATGAAGTTCTGCGGCCTGCCGATCGGCGCGTCGAACTTCGGAATTCAGTGGCACATCGTGGCGATGTACGGGCCGAGCTTCTTCACCGGAGCGCTGATCGTGCGCTTCGGCGCGCCGGCGATGGTCGCGGTCGGTCTCGGACTGGAAGCGCTCGCCGCCGCGATCGGACTGTCGGGCATCACGCCGATGCATTTCTGGGCGGCGCTGATCGTGATGGGACTGGGCTGGAATTTCGGCTTCATCGGCGCATCCGCGCTGGTGGTCGAGACCCACCGGCCGCAGGAACGCAACAAGGTGCAGGCGTTCAACGACTTCCTGGTGTTCGGGACGATGGCGCTGACATCGTTCGCCTCCGGCCACGTGCTGGCGAGCCACGGCTGGGCGGTGGTCAACCTGCTGATCTTCCCGCCGGTGGCGGTCGCATTGATTTGCGTCGCTTTGCTCGTGCTCCACCGCCGCAGAACCGCCCGAACAGGATTCTAGACGACCGGCACCCCGCGCTCCGGCGCCGCCACCGCGCGAGCGGACATACGGAGATTCAGATGACAAGCGAAACCGGCGAAACCGCAAGCCCGAAGATCGCGCTGGTCACCGGCGGCAGCCGCGGCCTTGGCCACTCCACCGCGCTCGGCCTGGCGCGGCGCGGCGTCGATGTCGTGATCACCTACCATTCAAACCGGGCGGAAGCCGACGCCACCGTCGCCGCGATCGAACAGCTCGGCCGCAAGGGCGCGGCGCTGCAGCTCGATACCGGCGCGATCGCAACCTTCGATGCCTTCGCCGCCCAACTGAAAGACGCGCTACGCGAAATCCGGTGCGCGGCGCAGTTCGACTATCTCGTCAACAATGCCGGCATCGGCTTCTCGCGGCCGTTCGCCGAGACCACCGAGGCCGAATTCGACACCCTGATGAACATCCATTTCAAGGGCGTGTTCTTCCTTACCCAGAAGCTGCTGCCGATGATCGCCGATGGCGGTCGCATCGTGAACCTGTCGAGCGGGCTCGCCCGCTTCAGCCTGCCCGGCATGTCGGCCTATGCCGCGATGAAAGGCGCCATCGAGGTGCTGACGCGTTATCTCGCCAAGGAGCTTGGGCCGCGCGGCATCGCCGTCAACACCGTGGCGCCGGGCGCCATTGAGACCGATTTCGGCGGCGGATGGGTGCGCGACAACGCGGAGGCCAACCGTCAGGTCGCGTCCGGCACCGCGCTGGGACGCGCCGGACTGCCGGAGGATATCGGCCCGATGATCGCTTCGCTGCTGTCGGAGGACAATCGCTGGATCAACGGCCAGCGCATCGAGGTCTCGGGCGGCGTCTTCCTGTAAGCGGCAGCACCTGCGCGGGCGGCGGCTTTACTTGCCGCCTTGCGCCATCCCCTTCGGCCGCACCACGCCCCAGCCGATCCGCAGCGCGTCCTGCCGGCCGCTGACCAGAGGCGTGAACACGCGCGGCACTTCCGGCACCAGACCCGGAAACCGCGCGGCCAGTTCAGGTGGCGGCGCGCCCACGGTGTCGGTGGCGCGCCACACCACCAGACCGCCGGTCTCGGCAAACTTGTCCGCCGTCAGCCATGGCGTGCGCTCGGGCGCGGCATCGAAGAACACGCGCGGCCGGGTCGGCGCGCCGATGCCGACCAGCGCGGCAAGCTGCGGATCGCCCGCCACCGCCTGCAACGGCGCGTTGGTGCGCAGACGATAATTGTCGCCGAAGAAACGGCCCATGGTGGAGGCCGGCAGCAGCGTCCTGACCTCGGCATTGCCGATCCACGGCTGGATGAAAGTGGTCCCCAGCACCAGCAGCACGGGCGCGAGAATCGCCAGCAGCCAGATCGTGCGCAGCACTTCCTGCCGCCGCAAATGAATGAGGTCGCCCGCCGCGACGACCACGGCGGGGCCAACCATGAGCAGCACGACACCCTCGCCGCCGAGAACATGATCGCGGCCGAGCCACGCCGACACCAGACTGAGAACCAGCGCAGGCGCGAGTGCGAAGGTACAGACGAACTGCCGCGCCAGCGGCTCCACCGGCGGCCGGAAGATCACCGGCGCATCCTCGGCCTTCGCCTTGCGATCGAACCCCTTCCAGTTGGCGACGACCAGAATGGCGATGCCGGCCAGCCCCAGCGCAAGATGCGCCAGCAGCGTGCCGAAACCTTCGAGCATCATGAGCGGATCGCCCCAGACCGGCAGCGGCAGCCTCGTGCCGCTGCGCAGCAGCCATACGAGATAAGGCAGCGCCAGCATTCCGATCACCAGCGCCTCGAACAGCGGGTTCAGCGACCGCAGCGTCCGGCGGCCCTGCGCCGTCGCCAGCGCGAAGGCGGCCAGCAGCAGCACCAGCACGATCGCGACCGGCGTGGTCAGGAACAGCAGCCCGATCTCGATCGACAAAGCGAACCATGCCGCGTGCTGCCGCTGCCCGATCACCCGCCAGGCATGGAGCAGCACCAGCGCCCAGAGCGGACAGGCCAGCACGGCGGGGCCGAATTCCACGGCGGGAAAACTGAACGCCGTAATGGTTGCGGTCAGCAAGGCCGCCAGCACCGCCTGCTGGCCGCCGACAATGGCGCGGCCCAGCGTGAACACCGCCCACAGCGTCACCGCAAAGCAGATCTGGGACAGCAGATAAACGCCGAACATGTGCCCGCAGGCGAGACGGAACACGATGTCGGCCAGCCAGAACGCCAGCGGCGGCCCCAGATCGGTGCCGAGCTGATATTCGCGGCCGAACGCCAAAACGGTGGCGAGATCGCCGGGCGGGCTGGCATAGAGCAGCACCGGCAGGATGAACCACAGCGCGGCCTGAAACAGCACGGCGACCCAGAAGATCAGCCGGGGCCGGGCGCGAACCAGTTCGACGATCAGGGAAGTGAAGCGCATGTCGCGGCAAGACCGGCTGGCGCTTCTTCCGCGAGCCGGAAACTGCGCTTGATGGAACGTCCGAGCGGGCTTGATAAAGCGCGCCGGCCGATCAGGCAACTTGGGCCGCGGCCTCGACGATCTCCTCGGCCTGGACCATGACCTCGACCGGCTCGAGCCGCAGCGAGGGCTGGGGCTCGAGCCCGGTGCCGTGCTTGACGTGAGCGGCGGCGACCGGCGCGAAAAACCGGCGGTGATGAACGGTCGGCCCGAGCCGGTCGAGCGCGGCAAGATGCACCGGCACCGAATAACCCATATGCGACTCGAAGCCGTAACCGGGATGCTGCCGCGCCAGACGGCACATCAGGCGGTCGCGCGTGACCTTGGCGACAATCGAGGCCGCCGCGACCGACAGCACGAGACCGTCGCCGCCGATCACCGCCTCGCAATCGCACGGCACGTCGATACGGTCGCGGCCATCCACGAACACGTGTTTCGGCGCCTCCGGCAGCGCGCGGACGGCCCGTGCCAGCGCCCACAGCGAGGCGCGCAGAATATTGTCGCGATCGATCCGCGAAGGCGGCGCGGCCGCGACCGAGACCAGAGCGGTGGCGCAGATCTCCTCGAACAGCGCCTCGCGGCGCTCGGCGGTGAGGCGCTTGGAATCGTTGATGCCCTTGGGGATCCGCGCCGGATCGAGAATCACGGCGGCGGCGACCACCGGCCCGGCCAGCGGCCCGCGCCCGACCTCGTCGCACCCGGCGACCGGCCAGACGCCGCGCTTGATCAGCGCGCGCTCACGGCGAAAGCTCGGCGCGGCAGCGGCCGTTCTCGCAGCCGCCGCTTTGGCCGGTTGTTTCGCGCGCGGAACCGCGGAGGGCTTCTCTCGACTCATGCGGTTATGCTTGCGTCCTTCGGCCGGAGCACGCAACCGCTAATCCCCGTTATTCATTCCGCCCGGCTGGCCGCGGCGGTTTCATTGCCATGCCCGTCAGAACAGATCGAGCTGCTCGCCGCTTTTGTTCGGCCGGACGAAATGGGTCGTCGTCAATCGGGTCCGGCGCTTGTTGAGGCCGAGCCGCTCGCAGGCCATCTCGAACCTGCGGCCGATCATCCAGGCCAGCGGCCCGGTGCCGGACATCCGCGCGCCCCATTGCGAGTCGTAATCGCGGCCGCCGCGCATGTCGCGGATCAGCGTCATGACATGACGATAGCGGTCCGGGTAATTCGCCATCAGCCATTCGCGGAACAGGTCGCGCACCTCCAGCGGCAGGCGCAACACGGTATAATTCGCCTCCTTCACGCCGGCATGGGCGGCGGCGTCGAGAATGCGCTCCATCTCCGTATCGTTCAGCGCCGGAATGAGCGGGGCCGTCATCACCACGGTGGGAATGCCGGCCTCGGCGAGTTGGCGCAGCGCCGCGAGCCGCTTCGGCGGCGTCGATGCGCGCGGCTCCATGGTACGGGCGAGCCTGGGATCGAGCGTCGTCACCGAGATCGCCACCTTGGCGAGATTGCGCTTCGCCATCCGGGCGAGAATGTCGATGTCGCGCAGCACCAGCGCCGATTTGGTGACGATGCCGACCGGATGGCCAGCCTTCTCCAGCACTTCGAGAATGCCGCGCATGATCTGGTGTTCGCGTTCGATCGGCTGATAGGGATCGGTGTTGGTGCCGATCGCGATCACCTTCGGCTCGTAGCCGGGCGCGGCCAGTTCCTTTTCCAGCAGTTGCGGCGCATCTGGCTTGACGAACAACCGGCTCTCGAAATCGAGGCCGGGCGACAGGCCCATATAGGCGTGGGTCGGCCGCGCGAAACAATAGACGCAGCCGTGCTCGCAGCCGCGATAGGGATTGATCGAACGGTCGAAACCGATGTCGGGCGAGTCGTTGCGGGTGATGACCTTGCGCGCGGTATCGACCGCCACAATGGTCTTGAACGGCGGCAGTTCGTCGAGACTCTGCCAGCCGTCGTCGAAAGCGACCCGCGCCTCGGCCTCGAAGCGGCCGCTGGCGTTGGACTGCGCGCCGCGGCCGCGCCGCCGCTCGCGGTCGATCGCGACGCCGATCTCGGCGAAATCCGGGGACGCACCCGCCGGCCCTGAGAGGGGCATTACCGGCGGGTGCTTGAGGGCATGGGGTGTGCGACTCATGAAGCCAGCATAGCCGCCTTAAAGAACAAAACAAGAACAAATATTTTCGAACCACAGGGAGCTTTCACCGCGCCGCAGCGTTGGCCTGCATTCGACAGAGGAGAACCACATGCGGAAGATTTTGATGACGGCGGCAGCCACCGGCTTTGCGGCGGCGGCTTTCGCGTCGATCGGCTCGACGGTGGCCAGCGCCGGCACCGTCTGTCTCACCGACAAGGAACAGCTTGGCAATTACCAGAGCTGCGAATTCTACAGCTTCCGGCAGTGCCGGGCCTCGGCGCGCGGCGTCGGCGGAACCTGCGTGCGCAATCCCTACCCCGATGAGGGCGCCTCATGGGGCGGCCCGTTCATGGAGTTCGGCTCGAGCTACAATCGTTATGACGGGCCGGCCTATGGCGGCGGCTACTATGAGCGCCGCTACTGAGGCGGTCGTTCAGCAAACAGCGGTCCCGCTTGTAGCGGGATCGCCGTCCTGCCTTGACGCGCATCGAACTGCCGCAAATTGCAGCATGCTAAACCGTGGCCTTGCGAGCGTAACGTGCTAGGCATGCCGCAGTCTTTTCTCCCAGCGTTGCGTGCTCATGATCAGCGTCATCATTCCCACCGAAGGCGTCGAGCAGCCCGTGGTCGCCACGCTGAGCGCTCTGGTGTCCGGCGCGGCCGCCGGTCTGGTGCGCGATGTCGTGCTGGTGGAGCGCACGCAAAGCGATGCGGCCCGCCATGTCGCCGATGTCGCCGGCTGCCATTTCATCAGGCACGAAGGATCGCGGGCCGCGGCGCTGGCCGCCGGCGTACGTGCCGCACGCGCACCGTGGCTGATGTTCCTGCATCCCGGCGCGGTGCTCGACGCCGGCTGGATCGACGAGACCGCGCAATTCATCGAGACGATCCCGCCCCGCGGCAAGCCGCTCGCGGCCATGTTCCGCTACGCCCGCTCGCCTTACACCAGGAACGGCGTCGGCGAGACCCTGCAGCGGCTCTCGCGGCTGATCGCCGGTCCTTCGACCGAACAGGGATTGCTGATCGCGCGCGAGCACTATGAGCGGCTCGGCGGTTACGGCGACGCGCGGCATGCGGAAGCCAGACTGCTGGCGAAGATCGGCCGCGCCGGACGCATCATGCTGCGCACCCGGATTTTCGCGCCGGCGTAAGCGCCGCGTTATTTCGCCCGCGCCTTGCCGCGCTTCAGGTGTTCGTCCAGCCGCGGCATGATCTCGACGAAATTGCAGGGCTGCGCGCGATAATCGAGCTGGTGGGCGAGAATGCCGTCCCAGCCATCCTTGCAGGCGCCGGGCGAGCCCGGCAGGCAGAAGATGTAGGTCGCGCCGGCGACGCCCGCGGTGGCGCGGCTCTGGATGGTGGAGACGCCGATCTTGGCGTGGCTGAGCATGTGAAACGCGATCGAGAATCCGTCCATGCGCTTCTCGAACAGCGGCTCGATGGCTTCCGGCGTGACATCGCGCCCGGTGAAGCCGGTGCCGCCGGTGGTGATGATCGCATCGACGCCGGGATCGGCGATCCATTCCCTCACCTTCGCCTGAATCGCGGGCACATCGTCGGTGACGATGTCGCGTGCAGCCAGCCGATGACCGGCCGCGACGAGGCGATCGGCCAGCACGTCGCCGGATTTGTCGTCGGCCAGCGCGCGCGAGTCCGAAATCGTCAGCACCGCGATATTGAGCGGAATAAAAGGCTTGGACTCGTCAATCCTCGGCATCGCTTGATCCGTTACGGAGCATGGCCGGACGCGGCCATGCTCGCCGTTCATCTTAGGAAAAGGCGGCGACCCGGCACAAGGCCGGGCTTGTCGGGTTTCTCGGCCTACAGCCTGTCGGCCCCGAAGGTGTTGCAGGCCGCGACGGTGCCCTGCTGATAGCCGGTCATGAACCAGCGCTTGCGCTGTTCGGCCGAGCCATGAGTGAAGGAATCCGGGACCACCCGGCCCTGCGTCTTGCGTTGCAAGGTGTCGTCGCCGATCGCCGTCGCGGTTCGCAGCGCGCCGTCGATATCGCCGGCCTCGATGAAGTTCGGACGCTTCGTCGCCTCGCGATTGACCCAGACACCGGACAGGCAGTCCGCCTGCAACTCGACCCTGACCTGAATAGCGTTGGCCTCGGCGCGGCTGCCGGCCTGTTGCTGCGCCGCCGTGGCGCGCGACAGCACGCCGAGCAGGTTCTGGATATGGTGACCCGCCTCATGGGCGATGATGTAGGCGGCGGTGAACTTGCAGGCGCTACCCTGACAGCCGCCGAACTTGGTTTCGATTTCGCGGAAGAATCCGGTGTCGATGAAGATCTGCTTGTCGGGCGGGCAGTAGAACGGCCCCATCGCCGATTGCGCCATGCCGCAGCGGCCGCCATTGGTGGCGTTGCGGAACAGCACGACGCGCGGCCCCTGATAGGTGCGGCCGCTCTCGCGGAAGATTTCGCTCCAGCGGTCGTCAATCTCGCCGAGCACGCCGGCGATCATGCTGCCCATCTCGTCGGTCGGGGCGCCGGTCTTGCTCGGCGCGCTGCGGCGGTCGGTCTGATAGGTCGGCGCCTGACCGCCGCCGGACAGGATTTCCGCGCCGCCGATCAGAATGCGCGGATCGATGCCGACCGCCCAGCCGATCAGGCCGAGCACGATGACGGTGCCGATGCCGAGACCGCCTCCGCCGCCCATTGGAAAACCGAAACCGCCGCCGCCGCCGCCGAAGCCGCCGCCGCCATCCTCGCGGCGATCGTCGATATTGTCGCTGCGGCGGAAATCATCGTAACGCATCAGACTCTCCTTGGCCGGACGGCACACTCGGTCAGTGGCCGATCGATGACATCATGTGATGTCAAAGCGGCAACATTCAATTGGTTGCAAGCTATCGCGCTCGGCAAATTTTGCCTAGGCCGGACAACCACCGGACAACCGCAAGAGAAATACCACCGACGCACACGCAACAGAATAAGCGCAGCGGAACAGGCAATCCAGGCAATGCATCGCGCAAATCGGCATGCATCATGATGCGATATCGAACATCCACATGCGAAATACAAAAACGCGCGTGCGGTTAAGCCGATTTTTACCTTGGACATTCATGGTGATGCCAGTCGGATTTGTTAGTCCCGCGTCGCCGACTGCGTCGCCTGAGTCAGGTATTGAGTCATGGTTGTGTCGCGTCGCGGGGCGTCTGCAAAGGCGCCCCGCACTCAATTCGAATCCGAGCCGTCGCACCGCATCGTGGTTGGCGATTGCGTCGCCGAGATGTCGAAACTGCAGGCGGCCTCGGTCGATCTGGTGTTCGCCGATCCACCTTACAATCTGCAACTCAAGGGCGAACTGAAACGCCCCGACGAATCCCATGTCGATGCGGTGAACAACGACTGGGACAAGTTCTCGTCGTTCGCCGCCTATGACGATTTCACGCGCGCCTGGCTGCTGGCCTGCCGCCGCATCATGAAGCCGACCGCGACCATCTGGGTGATCGGCTCCTATCACAACATCTTCCGCGTCGGCGCGATCATGCAGGACCTCGGCTTCTGGGTTCTCAACGACATCGTCTGGCGCAAGTCCAACCCGATGCCGAACTTCCGCGGCCGCAGATTCACCAACGCGCACGAGACCATGATCTGGGCCGCGCGGGATGAATCGACGAAGTACACCTTCAACTATGAAGCCTTGAAGGCCGCCAATGAGGACGTGCAGGCGCGCTCCGACTGGCTGATTCCGTTGTGCACCGGCGAGGAGCGCCTCAAGGGCCGCGACGGCAAGAAGGTGCATCCGACCCAGAAGCCCGAGGGCCTGCTCGCGCGCGTGCTGCTGTCGTCGTCGAAGCCCGGCGATCTGGTGATCGATCCGTTCAACGGCACCGGCACCACCGGCGCGGTCGCCAAGCGTCTTGGCCGCTCCTATATCGGCTTCGAACGCGACAAGACCTATGCCGCCGCCGCCGAGAAGCGCATCGCCTCGATCCTGCCGCTGCCGGGCGCCACGCTGGCGCCGTTCGTCACCGCGCGCGAGGCTCCGCGCGTGCCGTTCTCCGAACTGATCGAGCGCGGCATGATCCTGCCCGGCACAAAACTGGTGGATTCCAAGAAGAAGCATGGTGCACTGGTGCGCGCCGACGGCGCCATCATGCTCGGCGACAAGGTCGGCTCGATCCATCGCATGGGCGCACTGGCGCAGGGCTCCGAAGCCTGCAACGGCTGGACCTTCTGGCATGTCGAGACCAAGAAGGGCCTGCGCCTGATCGACGAACTGCGCGCCGAAATCCGCCGCGAGATGACGGCGGGCTGAGCTCATCTCTAATGAAAAGAACAAAAACGGACGCCGGCGGCGTCCGTTTTTGTTTGGCGGGATCGCCAGGAAAGCCGTGCTCCGGGTCTCACGCTTTATAGAGCGCGAGCATCTTCTGCACCGGCGCGCGCTCCTGTATGCGGCGGTGATGCTCGGCGACTTTCGGGAAGTCGGCGATATCGACGCTGTCGCCCTTCGCCCAGTCCGCCACCGTGAACAGATACGGATCGCAGATGGTGTAGGTCTCGCCCATCACCCACGGCCCGCGCAGGAGCTTGTTTTCGACGAGATCGAAACCGGCGCGGACATTCTCCGGCACCTTGCGCCGCATGTCCTCGAGCGAGGATTCCTCGGTGGCCCAGCGGCGGCCGCGCATCCGGTGCGCATGGGCGACATGCATGCTCGAACAGACATAGCTGTTGAAGGCCTGCACCTCGGCGAACGCGAACGGATCATTCAGCGGCGCAAGATCGGCTTGCGGCGCGATCTGCGCGATGAAAGCGAGGATCGCGGGCGTCTCGGTGAGGATGCCGCGATCGGTCACCAGCGCCGGCACGCGGCCCTTGGGATTGATCGCAAGATAGTCCGGGCTGTTCTGCTGGTTGCCTTTGAGATCGAGCCGTTCGGCCGTGTAGTCGAGGCCGGCATCTTCGAGCGCGATGTGCGAGGCCAGCGAGCAGGTGCCGAGGCCGTAATAAAATTTCAGCATCTTCATTTTTCTCCCAAGCCGTGCGCAACCACCTTGCGCATCACATTCGGCAACGCTTCATCGTCGAGCGTTGCAACCTTCACCCAGCGCATTCCCGCAGGAGCCCTGGTGCGCGGCGGCACGCGCGCCGTGTAGACCACAAGCTCGAGCGGGAAATGCGTGAACACATGCGTCACCACGCCGAGCTTGCGATGCCAGCGCACGCCGGAATCGACCGAGGGCGCCTGCTTGCGGGCGGCAGCGTCCTCCTGTCCGGCCAGCCAGTCGCTGGTCGGCACTTCGGTCATGCCGCCGAGCAGCCCTTTCGCTTCGCGCGTTCGCACCAGCAGTTCATTGCCGCGGGTGACGACGAAGGCCGCACCGCGCCGCAATGCTCCGGTCTTCTTCGGCGCCTTGCGCGGGAACGTCTCCTGATCGCCGCGCCCCAGCGCCGCGCAATTGTCGTTGAGCGGACACAGCACGCAGGCCGGCTTCTTCGGCGTACAGATCGTGGCGCCGAGATCCATCAACGCCTGCGCGGAGTCTCCGGCGCGCGCGGGGCCGAGCAAGGTCGCGGCGAGCGATTGAATGGCCGGTTTAGACTGCGGCAGCTGCTCCTCCACCGCGAACAGCCGCGAGACCACGCGCTCGATATTGCCATCGACCGGCATGGTGCGGCGGTCGAAGGCGATCGCGGCGATCGCCGCCGCCGTGTAGGGCCCGATGCCGGGCAGCGCGCGCAAGTCCCCCTCGGTATCGGGAAACATGCCACCATGTTCGCGCGTCACCGTGACGGCGCAGGCATGCAGGTTGCGGGCCCGCGAATAGTAACCGAGCCCCGCCCACATCCGCAGCACGTCGTCGAGCGAGGCCGCGCCGAGCGCGGCGACGTCCGGCCAGCGCGCGAGGAATTTCGTGAAGTAAGGTCCGACCGCCTTCACGGTAGTCTGCTGCAGCATGATCTCGGACAGCCACACCCGATAGGGATCGGCGTCCTCGCCCGGCAGCGCCCGCCACGGCAGCACGCGACGATGACGGTCGTACCATTGCAGCAGGCGCGCGGCGCGATCCGCCGCCGGTTCCGGCATATCGTCCGCTGAGACTTTCTTTCGCCGTGCGACGGCGCCTGCTAGGGTCATGCCTTCTTGTAGGACATGGACCGCGAAATTGCCTATCGGTTTTCCGGCACATGCCTTTGGCGACATGCACATCCACAACCCATGACCAAACCCGGCCCGATTTCCGCCAAACCGCTCTCCGTACTGCTCGGCAAGGTGTTCAGCGACGTGTTCGCGCGGCAGGGCTTCGCCTCCCGCGAACTGGTGACGCGCTGGACCGATATCGTCGGCAAGGACATCGCGGCCTTCGCCGAGCCGCTCAAGATCCAGTGGCCGCGCCCGATCGAGGGCCAGCCGGACGAGCCCGCCACGCTGGTGCTGCGGGTCGAGGGACCGCGGGCGCTGGAGATCCAGCATTCCTCCACGGTGATCCTGGAACGGGTCAACCGCTTCCTCGGCTGGCACGCGATCGGCCGCCTCGCTTTGCGGCAGGCGCCGCTGTCGCGGCCGACAGTGCGCAAGGCGCCGAAGCCGCTCGATCCGCGCGAGGTGGCCAAAGCGGCCGAACAGCTCGCCATTGTGGAAGACGAGGAATTGCGCGCCGCGCTGGCGCGCCTCGCCGTCACGATCAAGGGAAATTGACGCAGCAACGTGCGGCCGGGCCCATGCCCCGCCATTGCCACAACCCTGGTTTCAAGCTAGCCAGAGGGCCGGTCCGCGCCGCGCGCGGCCATCCTGTCGTTCAGTCGCCGGAGCCTGCCGTGATCATCACCCGCCGCACCTTCTCGCAAGCCCTCCTGTTCACCGGCGCGGCCGCCGCGCTCGGGATTTCGCCGTGGGATCTCTTCACGCAGGCTTACGCGCAGTCGCCGGAGGCGATCGCCAAGCCCAGCACGCTGGGCGACATGGCGATGGGCAACAAGGACGCGCCGGTCACCATCATCGAATACGCCTCGATGACCTGCCCGCATTGCGCCGCCTTCACCCGCGACGTGTTCCCGAAGCTGAAGGCGCAGTACATCGACACCGGCAAGGTGCGGTTCATCTTCCGCGAATTCCCGCTCGATCAGGCCGCGCTGGCTGCCTCGGCGCTGGCGCGCTGCGTCGCCAAGGACGACTCGGCCAAGTACTTCGCGCTGATCGACATTCTGTTCAAACAGCAGAACGAACTCGCCAGCGATCCGTTCGCCACCATCAACCGCGTCGGCAAGCAGGCCGGCTTCACCGAGCAGATGATCAAGGC
The DNA here is from genome assembly GCA_001897755.1 of Afipia sp. 64-13. Classification (GTDB taxonomy): domain Bacteria; phylum Pseudomonadota; class Alphaproteobacteria; order Rhizobiales; family Xanthobacteraceae; genus Afipia. Next base: position 131,508 of record MKUJ01000007.1, on the reverse strand, counting down.
CTGCGTGCAGGACGATCAGACGGTGCAGAAAGGCATTCTCGCCGACCGGCAATATGCGTCCGACACGCTGAAGGTGAACTCGACGCCGAGCTTCTTCGTCAACGGAACCCTGGTGAAGGGCGAAACCTCGATCGAAGGCTTCGAGAAGCTGATCACGCCGCTGCTCAAGAGCTGACCGCCGCGAGCGCGGACAACGGCCTGACAACACACGCGATTTCGGAGCCTGCCGGGACGGTGCCGCCGTCTGCCGGCCGGTTTTGCATGTCCCGACATAAATTATCCACACGACTCGCGTCACAAGGCTGCATCGCAGCGGGTTCAGGTGCCCGGTTGATCCGCATTGAATTCCTTTCGGAATTCCCCGGAATTCCCTTGGGAAAAGCCGTGCGGAGGCGTTGCCCTCGCCTGCCGGCCTCGCCATTGTCCGGCTCCATGAGGCGCGTTCCGCGACTCAACCTCCGCTAGTAGGATCAGCAATGGCGTCGCCAGTGTCCTTGTTTTGAACGCTTGACCGCCGACCGAGTACCCATCGCATGAAACTGACGCGCCTTCGCCTTCATGGATTCAAATCGTTCGTCGAGCCGACCGACTTCCTGATCGAGCCCGGCCTGACCGGCGTGGTCGGCCCGAACGGTTGCGGCAAATCCAATCTGGTCGAAGCGCTGCGCTGGGCGATGGGCGAGACCTCCTACAAGTCGCTGCGCGCCTCCGACATGGATGCGGTGATCTTCGCCGGCTCCGGCAACCGTCCCGCGCGCAACCACGCCGAAGTGGTGATGACGATCGACAATGCCGACCGCTCGGCGCCGTCGGCGGTGAACGATCAGGAAATGCTCGAAGTCTCGCGCCGCATCGAGCGCGAGGCGGGTTCGGTCTATCGCATCAACGGCAAGGATGTCCGTGCGCGTGACGTGCAGATCCTGTTCGCCGACGCCGCCACCGGCGCGCGCTCGCCCGCGCTGGTCCACCAGGGCAAGATCGGCGAGATCATCCAGGCGCGTCCCGACCAGCGCCGCCGCGTGCTGGAAGACGCCGCCGGCGTCGCCGGCCTGCATGCCCGCCGCCACGAGGCGGAGCTACGGCTGAAGGCGGCGGAGACCAACCTCACCCGCGTCGAGGACGTGATCGGCCAGTTGTCGAGCCAGATGGACGGCCTCAAGCGGCAGGCGCGGCAGGCGATCCGCTACCGCGAAGTCGCCGCCAAGGTGCGCAAGGCCGAGGCGCTGCTCTATCATCTGCGCTGGCTGCAGGCGCATGCCGATGTCGGCGAGGCCGGCAAGACCCACGACCTCACCGTGCGCGATCTCGCCGAGCGCACCCGCGAGCAGGCGGAAGCCGCGCGCATTCAGGCGATCCGCGCCTCCGAGCTGCCCGGTCTGCGCGAGAACGAAGCCCGCGCCGCCGCCGGATTGCAGCGCCTGACCAATGCGCGCGAGGCGCTGGAAGGCGAGGAGCAGCGCGCCAAGGAGCGCGTCGCCGAACTCGACCGCCGGCTCACCCAGTTCGCCGCCGATATCGAGCGCGAGCAACGCCAGATGTCGGACGCCGATGTCGCCTTGCAGCGGCTCGATGCCGAGGATGCGAGCCTCAAGGAAGAGATCAAGTCGCGCGTCGAACAGCGCAGCGGCACCGAGGAGCGCGTCGCCGAGGCCGAGGCGACGCTGGCCGCCGCCGAGCGCACCTTCTCCGAACTGACCACCGCACTCGCCCGCCTGACCGCGCAGCGCACCCAGTTCGAAGCCAATGTGCGCACCCATCGCGATCGTCTGGCGCGCATCGACCAGAATATCGCCAACGTCCAGCGCGACGTCGAGCGGCTCAATGCAGAGACCGGCAGCCTCGGCGATCTCGAAGCACTGGCGCAGGCGATGGAGGCCGCGCAGCAGAAGCTGGCGCAATCCGGCGCCACCGTGCAGGAAGCCGAGGCCGCACACATCGCTGCACGAGCCAGACTCGACTCCTCGCGCACGCCGGTGGTGGAAGCCGACAAGCGCGTGCAGCGGCTGGAGACCGAAGCCAAGACCATCGCCAAGCTGGTCAACGGCGAGACCAAGAATCTGTGGCCGCCGATTATCGACGGCGTCAGCGTCACCAAGGGCTATGAGAAAGCGATCGGCGCGGTGCTCGGCGACGATCTCGATGCGCCGGTCGATCCGTCGGCGCCGATGCGCTGGTCGCATCTCGGCGTGGTCGAGGGCGATCCGTCTTTGCCCGAAGGCGTCGAGCCGCTCGCCGCCCATGTGCAGGCGCCGCCGGAACTGGCGCGCCGGCTCGCCCAGATCGGCGTCGTCGCCAAGGAACGCGGCGCCGAGCTGATCGCGCAACTCAAGACCGGCCAGCGGCTGGTGTCGCTGGAAGGCGACGTCTGGCGCTGGGACGGCTTCGTCGCCGCGGCGCATGCGCCAACCGGCGCGGCCCGCCGTCTCGCCGAGCGCGCACGCCTCAAGGACATCGAGGCCGAACTCGATCAGGCCCGCATTGACGCCGGCACGAAGCGTCAGGCGCTCGAGACCGCTGACGCCGAGCAGAAAGCCGCATCCGCCGCGGAATCGGCGGCGCGCGAAGCCGCCCGCACAGCGCAGCGCGAGGCCGACGGCGCACGCGAACGCCATGCCGCCACCGAGCGCGAGATCAACCGCCATGCCTCGCGGCGCTCGGCATTGACCGAAGCACAGGCGCGCCTCAGCGCCGACCGCGAGGAAGCGAACGCCGCCCATGAGAGCGCGCTGCAAGCGGTCTCCGAACTTCCCGCCAGCCAGGAGACCGAGGCGCAACTCGCCACCGCGCGCACCGACATGGACGAGCGGCGCAAGCTCGCCGCGCAGGCCCGCGCCGAAGCGCAGGCGCTGGCGCGCGAGGCCGAGCTCGCCGACCGCCGCGTGCAGGCCATTCTAGCCGAACGCGGCGAATGGCAGACCCGCAAGGAAAATGGCGCCACGCAGATTGCCACCATCGAAAGCCGCATCAACGACGTGACGACCGAGCGCGCCACGCTCGACGACGCGCCGGCGATGTTCGCCGAAAAGCGCCGCGCGCTGATCAGCGAGATCGAGGCGGCGGAAGCCGCCCGCCGCACCGCTGCCGATGCGCTTGCCGCAGCGGAAACCGTGATGGCGGAAACCGACCGCGCCGCCCGCGCCTCGCTCGAAGCGCTGTCCGCCGCGCGCGAGGCCACCGCCCGCGCCGAGGAGCGGATGGAAGGCGCCAAACGCCGACTCGAGGATATCGAGCGCGAAATCCGCGAGATGCTCGAAGTCGAGCCGCAAGGCGTCGCCGCGATGGCCGAGATCACGCCGGAGAGCGAGCCGCCGCCGGTCGCCGAGGTCGAAGCCGATCTGGAGAAATTGCGCCGCGACCGCGAACGGCTCGGCGCCGTCAATTTGCGCGCCGAGGAAGAACTGCGCGAGGTCGACGCCCAGCATGGCAGCCTCACCACCGAGCGCGACGATCTCGTCGAGGCGATCAAGAAGCTGCGCACCGGCATCCAGAGTCTGAATAAGGAAGCGCGCGAGCGCCTCACCTCCTCGTTCGAGACCGTCAACACCCACTTCAAGCGGCTGTTCACCGAACTGTTCGGTGGCGGCCAAGCCGAACTGCAACTGATCGAGAGCGACGATCCGCTGGAAGCGGGCCTCGAGATCGTCGCCAAGCCGCCGGGCAAGAAACCGCAGACGCTGTCGCTGCTCTCCGGCGGCGAGCAGGCGCTGACCGCGCTGGCGCTGATCTTCGCGGTGTTCCTCACCAACCCGTCGCCGATCTGCGTGCTGGACGAAGTCGACGCGCCGCTCGACGATCACAACGTGGAGCGGTTCTGCAACCTGCTGCACGAGATGACCGGATCGACCGAGACCCGCTTCATCATCATCACGCACAATCCGATCACGATGGCGCGGATGAACCGGCTGTTCGGCGTCACCATGGCCGAGCGCGGCGTCTCGCAGCTCGTCTCGGTCGACCTCGACGGCGCGATGAAGGTGCTCGACCAGAACGTGGCGTGATGGCTTCTTCGAAGCCCTCTCGAGCCCCTGAGCACATTCCATCGTCATGCCCGCGCTTGTCGCGGGCATCCACGTCTTATTGAGACTTTACAGGCAGGACGTGGATGGCCGGGACAAAGCCCGGCCATGACAAAGTTCGACGGGCCGACTACCCTCGAAACATCATGCCCTCCTTCGCTCTCCCCTCCGAACTGAAAGCCGCGCTCGACCGCAAGATCGAGGGCCTGTCGCGCAACGACGCGGCGCGGCGGGCGAGCGCCATCTCGCAGAGCTATCGCGGCGGCGGCAATTCGCATCTGATCCGCACCGAAGCCGATGCGCTGGCCTATGCGCTAGCGCGGATGCCGGCGACTTTCGCCGCGACCGCCGCCAGCCTCGACGCTCTACACGAGCAGTGCCCGGATTTCGCGCCGCGCAGCCTGCTCGATGTCGGTGGCGGACCCGGCACTGCAAGCTGGGCCGCGGCGACCGCCTTCCCAGGCCTCAATACCTTCACTCTGCTCGACGCCAACGCCGCATTGCGCGCGCTGGCGATCGATCTTGCCGCCGGCGACACACGGCTGGCGTCCTTGAACTATCGGCATGGCGAGGCGCTGCGGATCATCGACGACGCGCCGGAGGCGGATCTGGTGATCGCCAGCTACGTCATCAACGAACTGAACGACCATGACCGGGCCATGCTGGCCGAAAAGCTCTGGCAGAAAACCCGCGGCGCGCTGCTGGTGGTCGAACCCGGAACGCCGGCCGGCTATGCCCGCATCGTCGCGCTGCGCGATGCGTTGATCGCCAAAGGCGCGCATGTGATCGCGCCGTGTCCGCACGATCGTGCATGTCCGCTGACGCCGCCGGACTGGTGCCATTTCTCGCAGCGTCTGGCGCGATCGCGGGCGCATAAACACCTCAAGGGCGCGGACCTTCCCTTCGAGGACGAAAGATTTTCCTATATCGGTTTATCGCGCACGCCGCCTGCGCGGCATCCCTCCCGCGTTCTGTCGCAGCCTGCGCTGACAAAAATCGCGGTGACGGCGAAACTTTGCACGCCGGACGGCATTAGGACAGCGGTCGTCCCCCGCCGGGACAAGAACGGTTACGCCGCCGCCCGCAAATGGCACTGGGGCGATGCGGTGACGGAGCCTCCGCGCGAATAGGCTGGAATAATCTCGTCGCGCCGGAGTTCTCCTGTGAGACGCGTTCGCGTCCCGGTTTTCATCAGGAGTAAAGCTGCATGTCCAAGTCCAAGACGTTCGCCGCGGTCGCGGCGCTGACACTGTTCACCGCGGCGGCCGCGTTCGCGCAGGCCGCGGCGCCCGCCAAGGTGGCCGATACCGCCAAGGGCAAGGCCTATGTCGACGCCAAGGGCATGACCCTTTACACCTTCGACAAGGATTCCGCCGGCAAGTCCGCCTGCAATGGCCCGTGCGCCGTCAACTGGCCGCCACTGATGGCCACTGCCGACGCCAAGGCCTCCGGCGACTGGACCGTGGTCGCCCGCGACGACGGCAGCAAGATGTGGGCCTACAAGGGCAAGCCGCTCTACACGTTCAAGAACGACGCCAAGGCCGGCGACACCAATGGCGACGGCTTCCTGAACGGCGCCTGGCACATCGCCAAGCCCTGACGCCACCGGACCATCTGCGAGCACAGCGCAGCCCCGCGACCCGCCTCCGCAAGGGGGCGGGTTTTTTCGCGTCCGGATTGAACCCGTTCGGCCCGTGGACAGACCAACCGGCGTCACCCTGCACCGCCTGCAGAGAGTACCTATATCTGCTAGGGTGGCGCTTTCGTCCTCAGGGAGTTTGCCTTCATGTCGACCGGCTGGATCGTTCTTGGCATCATTGTGGTTCTCGTGCTTTTCGCCTTCGCCGCCTACAACCGCCTCGTGGCGCTGTCCCAGCGGGTCAATCAGGCGTTCGCGGACATCGACGTCCAGCTCAAGCAGCGCCACGATCTCATTCCCAATCTGGTCGAGACGGTGAAGGGCTACGCCACCCACGAGCGCGGCACGCTCGACGACGTGGTGAAGGCGCGCAACGCCGCGCTCTCGGCGCAGGGACCGGCGCAGGTCTCCGCCGCCGAAGCCCAGCTCTCGGGCGCGCTCGGCCGCCTGATCGCGCTGTCGGAGGCCTATCCCGATCTCAAGGCCAACGCCAACTTCCAGCAGTTGCAGAGCGAGCTGTCGGACATCGAAAACAAGATCGCCGCCAGCCGCCGCTTCTTCAACAACGCGGTGCAGGAATACAACACGGGCATCCAGCAGATGCCGGCGGCGCTGTTCGCGGGCATGTTCGGCTTCACTCGCAAGGATTTCTTCGATCTCGGCGAGAGCCGCGGCCAGCTCGAGCAGGCGCCCTCGGTCAAGTTCTGAGCGTCCGTCCGCCGATCCGCTGACATCGCAATCCGGCAAGGCCGCGCACCATGGCTGCATACGGTCTCTACACGCACATCGCATCGAACAAGACGCGTTCGATCCTGCTGCTCGCCGGATTGTTCTTTCTGATCTACGTGATGGTGTTCGCCGGCGCGCTGCTCGCCGAGGTGATGAGCGACAGCCGCCTGTCGTTCGACACCTACGTCGCGCTGGCCTTGCGCGATCTCGTCCAGGCGCTGCCCTACGCCACCATCGGCACGGCGATCTGGATCGCGATCGCCTATTTCTTTCACCAGACCATCATCGACGCGGTGACCGGCGGCCACGACGTGACGCGGCAGGAGCAGCCGCGGCTCTACAATCTGCTGGAGAACCTGTGCATCTCGCGCGGCATTGCGATGCCGAAGCTCAAGATCATCGACAGCGGCGCGCTCAACGCCTTCGCCTCCGGCCTCAACCGGCGGCAATATGCCATCACGGTGACCACCGGCCTGCTCGCCGCGCTCGACGACCACGAGGTCGAGGCGGTGCTCGGCCACGAGCTGACCCACATCCGCAATGGCGACGTGCAGCTCATGGTGGTCGCGGTGATCATCGCCGGCGTGATCGGCTTCTTCGCCGAACTGTTCTTCCGCCTGTTCTTCAATTCGGGGTGGAATTTCAGCGGCGTTTCGCCGACGCGCGCGGGCCGTGACAGCGACCGCAAGGGCGGCGGAGGCGGCGGCGCCGCGATGGCCGTGTTCCTGCTGGCGGTGCTGCTGATCGCGGCGGCATGGATGCTGTCGCTGGTGGTCCGGCTGGCGCTGTCGCGCTCGCGCGAATTCCTCGCCGACGCCGGTTCGGTCGAGCTCACCAAGAACCCCGACGCGATGATCTCCGCGCTGCGCAAGATCGAAGGCCGCGGCGAACTGCCGGGCGCGACGTCGGCGGTGATGGAGATGTGCCTCGACAATCCGCGCCAGGGATTCGCCGACCTGTTCGCGACCCATCCTTCCGTCGATGCGCGGGTCGCCGCGCTGGTGCGCTATGCCGGCGGCCACGATCCGGGCCCGCTGCCGCTGCCCGCCCCGGCTCCGGCCGACGACGACATGGACGCGCCGCAAACCCCGCCTTCCGGTCCGTGGAGCGACGCACAGACCTCACAGCCGCCGGCGGCCGCCGACCCGATCGGCCCCTGGGGGCCGCGCCGCTGGCCCTGGGGCCGCTGACAAACCCACATATTTCAGGACCTGAGCGGTGCGTAACGGCGGGTAAAGAATTGAATTATCCGCTGTTTCTGCCATGTTCCGGGCGAGCGGACCACGGCACGATCCCGGCGGGGCGGGAACCCGTTTTCGGACTGATCTTGCCCGGACAAAAAGCTCTACGACGACCTCGGGCGCAATGGCCCCGGGGCACAGCGGGCGTTAAGGAAATCTCATGGCGAAACCGGCGGTTATCGTGGTTGGCGCGGACAAGGGCGGTGTCGGCAAGACCACCGTGTCACGCACCGTTCTGGACTATTTCAACGCGAACAACATTCCGGCGCGCGCTTTCGACACCGAATCGCCGCGCGGCACGCTGAAGCGGTTCCATCCCGATATCACCGAGATCGTCGACGTCACCTCGACATCCGATCAGATGAAGATCTTCGACACCCTGAACGTCGATCAATCGACCGTCACCGTGATCGACGTTCGCGCGGGCCTGCTCTCGCCCACCCTCGCCTCGCTGCGCGACATCGGCTTTCTCGACGCCGCCCGCTCGGGCCAGATCACCTTCGCGGTGTTCCACATCCTCGGCCCGTCGATCGCCTCGCTCGACGAGATCGCCGAGACCGCGAAATTCATGGACGGCGCGCGCTACTTCCTGGTGAAGAACTTCATCAACAACACCAGCTTCTTCGAGTGGGACCAGGCGACCTACGATTCCTATTTCCACCGCATCAAGAACGCGACCGAGATCACCATCCCCAAGCTCAACGAGATGGCCTACGAACAGGTCGAAGTCTCCTCGGTGCCATTCCTGAAATTCGTCGCCAACAAGGGCCAGCGCGACGAGACCGCGAACTACTCGTTCGTGCTGCGCGGCTATGTGCGCCACTGGCTCGGCAATGTCTGGGGCGAGTACGATCGCATCAAGCTCACCGACATCGTCGGCAACAAGGACAAGGTCCGCCTCGCCGGCGAACAGTGATTGCCGGCTTTCGCATCTGATGCCTGGAGCCGGCTTTGATGAAATCAAATCCGAAGCTCCTGTTTTTGTTTTAGCGCGTTTTCGTCACGCGAACCCGGACCGGGTTCGCTCGAAAACGCTATAGACCGCCGAAGATGCTTCGCACGCCGGTTTACATCATCTGCTCACCGCGTCCCGACGTCGGCAAGACCCTGCTGGCGCGGCTGTTGTCCGAATTCCTGCTATTGCAGAACGGCTTCGTCACAGCCTTCGACATCAACCTGCGCGAGCCCTCGCTGCTCGACTATCTGCCGCGCCTGACCGAAACGGCGTCGATCTCCGACACCCGCAACCAGATGGCGCTGATGGACCGTTTGATCATCGACGACCGGGTCGCCAAGGTGATCGACCTCGGGCTGCACGCCTTCGATGAGTTCTTCAAGGTGGTCGGGGAAATCGGCCTGATGAAGGAAGCGTTCCGCCGCGGCGTCGAGCCGATCGTGCTGTATGTCCCCGACCTGACCCGTCCGGCAGCGATGGGCTGGAAGATGCTGCAGGACAACTTTGCCGGTTCGAACCTGTTCATGGTCGATAACGAGCACGTGCTGTTCGGCGAGATGCCGGAGGCGTTCGCCGGTGCGCGCACCTTGAAAATCGCCGCGCTGCCGCCATTCCTGAAAAGCATCATCGGGCGGAAGAGCTTCTCGTTCACGCAGTATCTGCGCACCTCGAAGGACCCTTCATCCGAACTGCACCAATGGGTGCGCGCGAATTATTTCAGCTTCCGTGATCTGGAGATCGGCCTGCGGCTGCATGGCTAATCCGGCGGATCGATCTAGCCTCAGTGGCCTTCGAAGGTCGCCAGCGTGCGCACCGGAACGTCCATCGCGCGAAGCTTGGCGGCGCCGCCAAGCTCCGGCAGATCGACGATGAAGCACGCCGCGATCACTTCGGCGCCGATCTGGCGTAGCAGCTTGACCGCGCCTTCCGCGGTGCCGCCGGTCGCGATCAGATCGTCGATCAGGACGACACGCTCGCCGGGCTGGATCGCGTCCGCATGCATCTCCATTTCATCGAGACCATATTCCAGCGAATAGGCGATCCGCACCGTGGTGTGCGGCAGCTTGCCCTTCTTGCGGATCGGCACGAAGCCGGCCGAGACCTGATGCGCCACCGCGCCGCCGAGGATGAATCCGCGCGCTTCGATGCCCGCGACCTTGTCGATCTTCGAGCCGGCCCAGGGCTGCACCAGCTCGTCCACCGCGCGGCGGAATGCCCGCGCATTGCCGAGCAGCGTGGTGATATCGCGAAACATCACGCCCGGCTTGGGATAGTCCGGAATGGTGCGGATCGCAGCCTTCAGATCGGTTTCAAGGTTCATCAAAATGATCTCTCATTCCGTCATTGCGAGCGAAGCGAAGCAATCCAGGCGAAGCTTGAGGCAGAAAAGAACTGGATTGCTTCGGCGCTATCGCACCTCGCAATGACGTGCTTTCTCTTTTTCATTCCCGCCCCAGCCGGAATGCGTTTTCGACGATCTTCAGGCCGACATCGCCTTCCAGCGACATCAGCGATTCAGGATGGAATTGCACGCCGCCGACCGGCAATTCCTTGTGCTCGATGGTCATCGGAATGCCGTCCTCGGTGCTGGCGGTGACCCGCAACACGTCCGGCATACTATCCGGCGCGACGAACAGCGAGTGATAGCGGCCGATCACAAACTCGTTCGGCAAATTGCGCATCAAGGTGCCGCCACGGTTCAGCACCCGCGACGGACGGCCATGCGCCGGCTGCTTCAACTGGCCGAGCGTGCCGCCGAAATATTCGCCGATCGCCTGCACGCCGAGACAGACGCCGAACACCGGCATCTGCTTGCCGAGCGCGGTGTCGATGAAATTCGAGATGCCGAAATCCTGCGGCCGCCCCGGTCCGGGCGACAGCACCAGAAGATCGAAGCGCTCGTTCTTCAGCCGCTCCAGCGCATGGGTGTGGCGCGTGACGCTGACCTCGGCGCCGACCTGACGAAAATAATCCGCCAGCATGTGGACGAACGAGTCGTCGTGGTCGATCAGCAGCACCTTCTTGCCCGAGCCGGTGGCGTCGGGCGCGAAGGTCGACAGCGGCTTCGGCGGATCGCCGCGCAGCGCCTGGAACAGCGCCGCCGCCTTGGTCAGGCATTCCTTTTCTTCCGCGACCGGATCGGAATCGAACAGCAGCGTGGCGCCAACCCGCACCTCGGCAAGACCGTCCTTCATGCGGATGGTGCGGATGGTGAGGCCGGTGTTGATGCCGCCGTCGAAGCCGAGGAAGCCGAGCGCGCCGGCGTACCAGCGGCGCGAGGACCGCTCATTGTCCTCGACGAACTGCATCGCCCACAATTTCGGCGCACCGGTCACCGTCACCGCCCAGCAATGGGTGAGAAAGCCGTCGATGGCATCGAAGCCCGGACGCAGCATGCCCTCGACGTGATCGACGGTGTGGAACAGCTTGGAATAGGTTTCGATCTGCCGCCGCGCCAGCACCTTGATCGAGCCCGGCACGCAGATGCGCGCCTTGTCGTTGCGATCGACGTCGGTGCACATGTTGAGCTCGAACTCGTCCTTCTGCGAGTTCAGAAGCTCCTGGATCTGCTTGGCATCGCCGATGGCATCGGCACCGCGCGCGATGGTGCCGGAGATCGGACAGGTCTCGATCCGTTTGCCGTCGGAGCGCACGAACATCTCGGGCGAAGCGGCGACCAGAAACTCGCCGTCGCCGAGATTGATCAGCGCGCCGTAAGGCGACGGGTTGATCTTGCACAGCCGCTGGAACACCTCGGCCGGCGTGCGGTCGCACGGCTCGGCGAACAATTGACCCGGCACCGCCTCGAACAGATCGCCGCGCGCGAACGCCGCGCGCGCCCGCTCCACCGTCTGCTGATAGACGCCCGGCGCATGGTCGGCGAAACTCTCGCGCGGCATCTTGTTGTAGACGCTCGGCAAGGTCGCGCGGTCGAGGCCTTTGGTCGACCGGCCCTGATAAGTGAATTCGTAATCGATGGTGACGCCGCGTCCGGTGGCGCGGTCGTAGACCAGGATGCTGTCGGGAATGTAGAGCACGATGTCGCGCTGATCGGCCTCGCGCGCCCGCTTCTGCTTGAGGTCCTCGATCTGGAAGACCAGATCGTAGGCGAAGGCGCCGAACAGGCCGAGCATCGGATCGCCCGCATAGCTCATGGCCGCAATGATGTCGCGCACCAGCGACATGATGGAGGCGCGGCGGGTGCGCTGGTCTTCGTCCACCGGCGCATCGCCCCGCACGATATGGCCGGCCAGGCGCGTCGCGCTCTTTTCGGTGACAGTGACGCAAGGCTCGCTCAGCACCGCGCCGAGGAAGGCGATCAGCACATTGCCGCGCGCATTCAGCGCCTCGATCAGGAAACGGGTGCCGGTCGCCTCCAGCCGCAGCGGCGGATCGGCGAAACCCAGGTCGAAGCTCTCATAGCGCCCCGGCACCGTGGTGCCGGAGGACAGCACCACACCGCGGCGGGTGTCGAGCAACTCGATCAGTTGATCGAGCGCCGCGCCGCCGGTGAAAGGCGTCACCGCACGCGACACCTCGAGCCCGCGCGCAGTGCGGAAATCGAAATGCGGGGGGAGCGAAAAGACCGTCCTGTTCATGTGATCCTCTTAGAGATTTGGATGAGGAAACGCCACACAGGACAATAAAAAAGGCCGTTCTGCATGACGGCCTCGACGATTATTCCACGCGCAATCGTACCGGCCACCTTTAGAAGGTGCGCCACCACGACCGGACGATGCGGGATACGCTGTTCATGGCGGGCAAATCATCACCCGCCGGGGAGGATGTCAAGGGCGCCTTGTGGCCGGACGGCTCCCTTGCGCCCTCTCCCAGCCCGGCTACATTTGCCCGAGCCCCTTCTTTCGGAGAACAAGATGACATTTGCGGTGGCCAGCGACAGTTTCAAGGACGGCGACTATCTCGCGCAGGATCACGTCCTGTCGGCCGAGTTCGGCTTCGGTTGCGCCGGCGGCAACCGCTCGCCCCATCTGAAATGGTCGAACGCTCCGGCAGGGACCAAGAGCTTCGCCGTGACCTGCTACGATCCCGACGCGCCGACCGGCAGCGGCTTCTGGCACTGGGTGGTGGTGAACATCCCGCCTTCGGTTACCGAACTCGCGCTCGACGCCGGGAATCCCAAAAGCGGCAAGCTGCCGGCCGGCGCCTTGCAGACCCGCACCGACTACGGCGCGGCGGCTTACGGCGGCCCCTGCCCGCCCAAGGGCGATCACCCGCACCGCTACATCTTCACGGTTCACGCCGTCGGCGTCGACAAGCTCGACGCCACCGCCGACACTTCGGCGGCAGTGATCGGCTTCCAGCTTCATTTCAAGGCGCTGGCGAAGGCGACTCTGATGGGTCTTTACAAGCACTGAGCCACTGAGCCTCATATCGGCTCGATCTGATTTCACAGACGCGGCACCATCGTTGCAGATACAAAAAAGGGCTCCGTCCGGAGCCCTTTTTCAATTCGGATCGCGATGCGCTCAGTGCGCGTCGGCCCAGATCTTCTTCTTGGTGAAGTAGAGCAGACCGCTCAGCAGAACCAGGAAGATCATCACCTGGAAACCGAGACGCTTGCGGGCCTCGAGTTGCGGCTCCGCGGTCCACATCAGGAAAGCGGAGATATCCTTGGCGTACTGGTCCACGGTCGCCGGGCTGCCGTCATCATAGGTCACCTGACCGTCGGAGAGCGGCGGCGGCATCTTGATGGAGTGGCCCGGGAAATACTTGTTGTAGTGCGAGCCTTCCGTCAGCGTGAAGCCGGCGGGCGGATTTT